>CAZLMG010000079.1:0-2083 GCA_964560765.1 uncultured Oligoflexales bacterium | reverse complement strand
AGAGGAGCAAGCGGCCGATCCGAGTCCAACTCTTATCATCGGCCTCAAAAGAGGTTCTGGCATTGATTCACTTCCGCATTTCCAGTTTTGCGGTAGTGTACTCAAAAAAAAGGCCCGCTTCTCGCGGGCCTCACTTTTTATACATTTTTACATTCCGTCGCGATCGGAGTCACCAGGGGTTGCCCGCTCGATGGCGTTGCTGGCGCGCTGCCAGGAGTCACGGCAGGCGTGTCTGGCGCGATGCCACGACAGGTTGGATGAACCTTTGTGGGCCTCCCAGTCGCGTTCAAGATCCGATTCCGACTGTTCAAATGTGCGGCCCCCGGAGCGTTCGTAAGAGTCTGATCCGTAGCGATAGGCTGGCCCGTAATCGGAGAATGAATCATCTTTGTTGATATAGGATCGGCTCTCGTAATTATCGCGCCAGTAACCTTCCTCTACGGTCGGGTCCACAGACTCTGCAACTCCCTTACCTGCCAGTCCGCCTGCCACGGCGCCTATTACAGCGCCCGCTGCCATTCCCACCGGGCCAGCAACTGCTCCCGCTGCAACACCACCTGCGACTGCACCCACCCCGGTTCCTACTGGATGGGCCCCAGGGGCGCCGGTAATCGGGTCGCGGTTGGGCTGGCCCTCAGCTTTGCGATCTGCGTTTTTGGAATCTGTGATTGCGTGATCGGTTTTTCCAGGGTCTGTGTTTCTGGGATCTGTGTTTCTCAGTTCTGTTTTGGATTCAATCATGTTCATCTCCAGTCGGTGTGGCCAATGCTGAGCCAGGGTTCAAAAGGCGGGTCGCCCGAATGCACGACGGCGTGGTTTTTGGGATGGATTTAGCGGTGCGAGGCGCGATCCGCATTCCTCGACCCATTCAAGATTGAGTTGCGAGAGATGTCGCCTGTACCGGGGACCATCATGTACTGCCGTCGTGCATCCGTGCGAGATCAAACTATGACTGCATTACTACTGCCGATCTGTGCGTTGACCAACAGTTATTGCGTTGAAACACTACGCGCGTGCAGCAAGCAACTCGGCTTTGCGCTCCATGAGCTTGGCCGCCGATTGCACCATGTCCAAATCGCTCGATTCGGCCTTAGGGAACATCTCGTTCTGCTCTTCCTTGACGTGATGCTTCACGTACTCGGACAGCACCTTGATCTTCGCATCGAACATCTCGCCCTCAGGCTTCTCGCCTTCAACCTGGGCAATCAGATCCTTCAGGGTTTCGTGTTCGATAGTCGCTTCAGGCACGAGCTCTTTATCTTTCAGAGCCTTTTTAAAGGCCGGGTAAAAAATTTCCTCTTCCAGCTGCGCGTGCACGGTCAGCTCCGTGCAGATCTGCGACACCAGGGTTTTTTTCTTGGCGGAGGAAGTTGCATTTTCATAATCGTCAAAAAGACTGTCGACCTTTTTGTGGTCGGCGCGAAGCAAGGTAGTAGCTTTCTTGCCCTTGTCAGCGCCGTTAGGCGCCGTGCGCCCGTTTGATTCGTTTTTCATATGTGTGTCTCCGGTGGTAGGAATGGGATGGGTACTCAATGGTGAGCCAGAGAATAATTGGCGATTCGTGGCCAGCAGACAGTGCGCCAGCCAACATACTCGGAAATCTGAAGCGCAGGCAAAATACGCGGCTTTGGGCGATTGAACTGCTCGGGTATGAGAGGTTAAAAACGTGATTGACAACTCCCGACTCCGAGCGCATTCTCGCTGCTCACGGGCCGTCCGGCACGTGGATTGCAGTCATTCTCACTTGGAGAGTTCGTAAATGAAGAGCATATTTGTCACAGTGTTCTTGTTGCTCGTGCTTCTGATTCCTTTCCGTGGGCTCCAGGCGCAAGCCGACCTGATTATTGCCACTAACGCGGAGATCACATTTCCTTCATGTACCGATGAAATAACTCACTTTTACTTCTTTACGGTGGTGGATGATGGCGGCGGCATCAGTTCGCCAACCATTACCAACCTTGGTTATGACGCTACCGCTGTCAATAAAATTGACGAATATGACAGTGGCGAGTTCACCTACGCTACCTTTGAATTCGCAGTGACGGTTCCCGCTCCCGAAAGTACTTCGGTTGTGAATGACTGC
>CAZLMG010000078.1:0-2498 GCA_964560765.1 uncultured Oligoflexales bacterium | reverse complement strand
GGAATCAGTGAGCGCCGCGCCTGTCGCATCGTCGGGCAGACTCGCAGCAGTCAGCTAGCTAAGAGTTAACTTGCTAGTTGGTACAGAAACTCCCAGCTCGTCACTTTTGAGGATTGGTGCGTGGACAAGACGAGTAATCGTCCAGGTTGCACCCTCGAATGAAGGAAGGCGGAGCACCGTTGCGAGTACGATGTGGCCAAAGCGCCTTTTGAACATCATGAAGTCTCTCTGCGCCGAAAGGTCAGCGCGACACAGCAACTACTGACCATCGATACAATAGAGTCTTAATGGAGTACCGCAAGCTATTGTATTTGCACTGAGCCAGTCTGTCGAAGCATTGTACGCGTACCCCACACGTCCCGTGTTGCCTGAACCCTGAAACCATAAACTACAATTTCCGCCAGTCTCAGCCACATCTCCACTCGCACTCGACCCTGTCCATGCGGAACCAGAAGCTAGTTCTCCGAATTCGTTAAAACGCACGGCATTGTCTAAATAACCATCCCAAAGAGATGCCGCGCCGGTCGCCAGTTGTTCTCCATCAACATTGTAAACAGGGCCAGATATGGTAATGCGAGTATTGGCCTCTTCTGATGCGGAAACGGAGATGATTGCTTTCCAGGTTCCTGCACGCGACGAGGCCAAAGCAGCGGCTTGACACTTGGCGTCCGCGCCTTCGCCCCCGCCGAGATTGCCATTCCAAGATTGGCTGGTGACAAACATCAGATGCGATCCAGCCGGCGCGCCCGAACTACTCGTACTCGTCGAACTGCTGGACGAACTGGTCGCGGTGCCGCTCCGCGGATCTAGGGTAAACTCCACTCCCGGTGAGCCAAACCCAGAATCAGGATCAATAGCACAAGCACGACCAGCCAGCGTCACACTCGCATCCTGTCCACCGAACGAAATGCTGCTATTGCCTGGGGCTCCGAGATAACTGTATCCACCCGCGCATGTGGGCACGGGTGGCAGATCGCGAATCACACTGATGGCGTGCACGTACGCCTCTTGCCCCTCAGCGATCCCAAAGGTCACCGAGCCCGAACCACCACTTGCCGCCCAGGTGGCTTCGGGAAGGGTCGGCTCCGCAGCGGGCTCGACGAGGGTGTACCCCGTCGGCACGGCACCGTTGGTCGTCCTGATAAAGGCATAAGGCTTATCCAAGACCAAGCGGGCCATGCGGGAAAAACAGGTTTGCGCCGAGTCAGAAGACAGGGCCTGAAAGTACAGCATCTCATCCGGAAAGATGACGCCCATGCTGGCCGCATCGCTGGTCGTACGCGTGCACACCTCGACAAAGGCGCGATCGGCCACGGAATCGGAAAGCTCCGTCCCCGCTTCCGCCGAAGTCAGCAGAATCGGCTCAGAGACGACCGTCACATCCGGAAGTGCCTCGACACTGCTGACCACATGCGACTGCAGTACCACGGGAAAGGAGACGGCCGTAATGCCCGAAGCTGGCGCAAAATAAGCGAAATCGACGCCGTTATCGGCATTCACCAAATATCCGGGCAACTCACGATCGGAATCGGCGCCTCTGGAACCGCTGCGCCCACTGCTCGACTGCTCGGCGGATTGGGAACCCGTGCGCGTGCAGGCCGAGCCGCCCACGCCAAGTGCAAAAGACGCGAATATTCCGAGCCAAACTACTGGACTCATAAGGATTCCCCCGTCTCTATGGTATCGGCACTTTACCGCCGATACTTGATGGGGAGTCATTGCCCGTTAATGCAATACAAACCGGCAAGATAACTGCAAGGGATGGTGCTGAGAGTCAGCCAGCCCTGGTACACCTCCGACCATTTGATCAATAGCCGCGCGAGACTTCGCTGCAGCATTGCGAAATTTGCCAATCGTTTCCGCTCCGACGCTGGTCATTTGATTCTGGTGTGATGGTTGCCGATAACTTGATGGCTTCAGGTCTACAACTGGATGGTCCCCATCGGACTATGTCGGACAGATTTCGCATTGCAGTGCGCGGTGGAACTCATAGCGAAGGTGGGCGGCGTGAATGGCGAGCTCGCTGTATTCAGATTGCTCAGCTGCTTTCCATTTCCAGTGAGCTAAGACTTCGAGTGTACAGCCACCGATGCTTCAATGTGCGGAAAAATGCTTCAATCATGCTATTGGAGAAATCGATATCAATCTGCGCTACTACGCGCTGGATGATGTCTTTCTCGTGCAGCGCATCGACGTGGGCGTTCAAATTCTCGACGCCGGAATCGCATAGCACCATGGGAATGGTTCCAGGGTGGATGGCCTTGGCAAAGTCTATTGCGGCAAGCAGCAGATCGCGCGTCTTTTGACCGCCATAGTTCTTCGTAGCTTGCCAAGCAATGATGAATCGCGAGCGATTGTCGATGATGGACTGACTAAAGCACTTAGTACCATCCGTCATTCTGATGATTGACTGATCAAGGTGCCAAATCAAATTGGGGGCAGAGGCGCGAATGCCGAGTCGGGGTTTCGTAGGGTAGGTGCGCAGGTATGGTCGACGT
>CAZLMG010000077.1:0-2592 GCA_964560765.1 uncultured Oligoflexales bacterium | reverse complement strand
TCGAGCAGGTGCTTGGAGGTGTGGTAACCGATAAAGCCGGCAGCGCCGGTGAGGAGGACTTTCATGCCTAGAATCCTGGCAAATTTTCAAACGATTATAGTAGCTGTACTTTGGGTTTTATCCCATAGACTTCTGCGCATCCCCAAGCTATGAGATTGAATCTATTACCTAACTCATAGGACGCCCGTTGGGAAGACTGCGACCGATATTGCTGCGCTGGATTGCAGAGGCCCAGGTACCATTTCATCTGCGGTACTGGCGATTTGTCCGCCTCGCAATCTTTGTCATGCTCGATATTGCGTGCGTAACGCTGGCCTATTATGGCGCGTTTGCTTTGCGGCTTGATTCTTTCTGGCCTGCGGCCTTTGCCGAAAGCATGCTTTGGTCTTGGGCATTGCTGCTTGTCATCAGCATTCCCGTCTTTAGTTTTTTTGGCATGTACCGGCAGGTCTGGCGTTACGCCAGCCTGAACAGCGCCATTCTGATTTGCAAGAGTGTTGCGGTTTCCATGGCCCTGGCGTTTGCCCTATTTTCTTTGGCGCCAAAGGGTCTATCCATTCCGCGGTCGGTCCCCCTAATCTATTTCTGCCTTGGCACCCTGATCCTCGGTTTCGTCAAATTCTCTTGGAGAGCCCTGGCCTCCTACCAAAGCCGCTATCAAGCTGGGATCAAGAAGCGATGCCTGATCTATGGTGCTGGCTCGGGTGGGGACATCCTCGTCCGTCACATCAAGGCGAACGACCGCTTTCCCTATCACATCGTCGGCTTCATCGATGACGACCGCAACAAACGTCGTCGCCTTTTGCATGAGTTTCCTATTTTTGGCACCGGCGAAGACCTGGCGGCTGTTTGTGAAAAGCACGACGTAGGCACGGTGCTGATTGCCATGCCCTCCGCCTCGGGAAAAGAAATTCGTCGCGTCGTAAAGACCTGTCAGGCCGCCAACGTGCGCCCCCTGATCATGGCGGGCTTGACGTCAACGCTGACGGAAGAGGTCATGAAACCTCGCCCCGTCGACGTCGCCGACTTGTTGCGCCGCGCCCCAAAAGAAATCGACGAAACCCTCATTCGTAATTTCTTCAAGGGTCGTAGCGTCTTGATTACAGGCGCCGGTGGGTCCATCGGCTCTGAGTTAGCTCGACAAGTAAGGTCCTTCCAGCCCAGTTCGCTCATCCTGCTAGACAGCTCTGAGTTCAATCTTTACCGAATTGACCTAGAGTTAAAAGAGCATCCTAACAACGACACACCCATTTTCAGCGTGCTTGGATCCGTGACCGATCAACGCTTGGTTCATTCGGTATTTGAAAAATTTCGCCCCAGCATCGTTCTGCACGCTGCTGCCTACAAGCATGTCCCCATGCTCGAATCCAATCCGGTTGAAGGCACCATCAACAACATTTACGGCACGAAACTGCTCACTGAGGCTGCCGTTGCATTCGGGGTCAAGCGCTTCTTGCTCATCAGCACCGACAAGGCCGTGCGCCCAACCAACGTCATGGGCTGCACCAAGCGCCTGTGTGAGATGCTCGTCAACTCCATGCATCAGCTGCATCAAACCAAGTGCCGCTTTGCTGTAGTACGATTTGGCAATGTACTTGGCAGCTCGGGCAGTGTCATCCCTCGATTTATGGAGCAGATTGCCAAAGGCGGCCCAGTCACCGTAACTCATCCCGATGTTACGCGATTTTTTATGCTGACCAGCGAAGCCGTTAGCCTCGTCCTCCAGTCGATCGCCATGTCATCCGGAGGCGAGACTTTCGTCCTAAATATGGGCGAACCCGTGCGTATCTACGACATGGCACAGCAACTTATCGAATTGGCCGGCAAAGTGCCTGGTAAAGATGTCGAGATCAAAATCACCGGCCTGCGACCCGGTGAAAAGCTCTACGAAGAGCTGATTTTAGAGGGCTCAGAGCAACACACCGTCCACGACGATGTGTTTGTGGCTGTGCCAGATTCATTCGATCCCCATCGCACCCTTGAGAACATCAATGCTGTGCTGGAAGCTGCCATAGAAGGCCACGATACCGAGGCACTGGTGCGGCAGTTGAAGGGGTTGGTGGAGTGTGTTTCGACTGCTGCCACACACTCACTTGAGCATGCCGATCCTCTGACTGTGAGACACTAATCTCATGAGTGCGCTGATTCCATTGGTTATCTATGGTGCTGGCGGACATGCCAGCGAAGTCCTTTGGGCGGCAAGTCGCCGTAATGCAATCACACCCACTTTTCATATCCTTGGATTCTGTGATGACGCCTCGGCGCAGAACTCCCTCGTGCATGGCCTGCCATTTCTCGGGTCTCTAACTGACGCGCTCGCGAGTTTGCAACATAAAGGCATCCACTTTCATGTCGCAATTGGCAATAACCAGGCTCGGAAGAGTATTTTCACTCGATGCTGCGAAGCAGGCTGGGTCCCCCAGTCCATTTTTGACCCACAGGCGTTGGTTGCGGAACCTGCGTCAATCGGGGCCGGAACATACGTCGGCACGGGTTCAGTCATCTGCCCAAACGCAAAAGTCGGTGAACGCGTACTGATCAACATGCATTGCACAGTGAGTCACGATACCGAAATCGGATCGTTCAGTCAGG
>CAZLMG010000076.1:0-2867 GCA_964560765.1 uncultured Oligoflexales bacterium | reverse complement strand
GGTGTCGATGTTTTGTCGCCACATGGGCGGCAGTCAGGACCAGCAGGTTACGCGGATCGAGTTCGAGTACTTGGAGGAATCGGATGCGTTGCAAGCGGTGTCGATCGCGTCTCAGCCGTACGTCGGTGTGGATGCTTGATGGAGTGAATCTGTGCGGCAGGTGCTTCGAGGCTTCCGTGAGGCTGCGTTCTGGCCGCGTGGTTTGGCTGGCAACAGTTGCGACCGCGCTGGCAACCACGTGCCTGATGGTTTTAATCGCCGCGCTGGTCCTTTTTGAGTAGGAGTTTAGCAAATGACGCCGGGCAGGGTAGATACGGTTTTCTGTGCTTTATTCGGTATTTTGCTCTTTGCCGCTATCGCGACACTAGGGATATGCCTGACCCAAATCGTGCGGGACGGCGCAAGGCCGTACTCGGATTGGCCGGATTCTACGTATGTTGTTCGCGTGACGACTCCGGGTGGCGAAGTGCACAGCGAAGATGAGGTGACTGTCGTACGAGAGGTCCTCAGGGCGCCTCGTGCAAAGGGCTGGCGCCAAAATGCCGAAGACGATTGAGGAGGTACCGCTTGGCTGGCGGATTGAAGTGGAACGTATCCCAGGTGGCCCTGATCGTCCCAGTAAGGAGTAGCGGCACATTCATGAATTCCCGGAATTCGTGAATTGGCAGCCGCGCATTGAGGTAGTGGAGGTGAGTCGTGACAGGCGTGATTGAGCAGACGGTAATGTTCCAAGGTGGCGTGCTTGACGGCAAGTGCGCCAAGGTGAGGTTCAGATTGCCGTTCGAATTTGGGGCGAAGGTGGATACCGGCATGGGCATGTACGCGGTTCGGTCTGGGCCGATCGCGGAATGTATCGTCAAGGCTCAGGAGGCAATCGAGAACGGTTGTCTGGTCTTAGTGCCTGATGAGGTGAATTAGATGAACGACAAAGAGCGAGTTCTTCTGAACATAGCTATCGATGTCGCTGGAAGCATTTACGATGAGCCGGTGCGAGTAGATGGCGTGTCAATCATTACTCGTTTCAATCGCCCTGTTGCCCAATTCATGGACCCAGAAAGCGCCAACGCTCTTGGCCTGCCTTTGAAGGCCGGAGACATTGTGCGCTGCGTAACAAATCCTTGCCATGCTTGGGGTATAGCCGAGTTCGCCAGGAACGGGCCTGTGTATGGCTCTTTCGTGCTGAGGGAAATTGGAAGCGATCGGATCTGTAACATGAGTAATGAATCGCTCAGTGTTCTGCGGTTCATGTGTCCATCGCGATTGTATACCGGCGCGAAGTATCGCCTCTTCGGGTGGGTCACACGAAAGGCGTTTTCAGAGCGGTACAACGAGCATGCAGATTACTACAAGAGATGCGGAGGTTGTGAGTTCGATGGGGATACGATGATTTGGTGGAGTCGTGCACACATTTTCGCGATGGAACGCAAGGCTCCGGATGGGACGAAGCTGCACGCACAGCCAATTCGATTTTCGATGAAGTGGAGCGACAAGACTCGCCTGAAGGATATCATAGCGACGATGGTCGAGCAGGGGTTCGCCGATGATTTCGAATATACAGAGAGCGAGCCGACCGAGGGCCAGGGAGGGTTCGTAAAATTCACTCGCGCGGACCTGCTCAGCGCTGTCAAGCAAGTGGTCGATACGTGAGTTGGTCCACGTTCCTCGCGTCCACGCATAGTCCATGGTGCTGGTGGTGCGGTCGATCAGCCGTTGACTGGCCGACTGACTGGTACGCGCCGTGGCTAATCGAGCGAGCGCATATCGTCTCTGCACCGCGGATCGAGGATCGCCGAGTAGCGGTCTTGCTCTGTAGCATCTGCCATCGTCGGTCGCACGGGGAGCGGATCGGCCGCACTTGCTTGCCGCCGGCGACGATCTCCAACATGTTGTGGCTAAAACGTGTCTTCGATAGGGCACATTTTGATTTGGATTTTGTCCAAAGATATAGCGTGGGGCGATTGCCAGGATTGGCGGCGCCTCAGCAATGCGTGATGGCGGAGTATTTCTCACGAAGAGGACGATATCCAAGATTTTCGTCGGTGGTGTCTTGAATCGGTTTGTTCACATGGTAGATTTCTCGCCCAGACCGAAGGAGAGCCCCTGGCAAGGGCGTGGTCTGTGGATTTGGCGGAATGAAAACAGGATACAATCCTGACGCGATTTGCGTGCTTCCGTCAACGCAGATCGCAAGCCATCAGGGTTAATTGAGCCTCCAGGTCTTCGGATCTGTGAGGCTCTTTTCTTTTCCGGTCGCACTCGAATTGAGCGGTGTGCGTCCAAGCCGCTAACAGGCGACGGAAGTGGCCAAGTTGGATGCCGCACGACACAAGGGCGAATTTTGTGTGTCCATGTGGATGTATCCCAGTGTTCTCCAGCACGTGCTGACAACTCCGGTGCTGTGATAAATAGCTGGGCGACCAGGAGTGAGGGTTTACCCTGCGCGATGTCGTAAAACTCAAGCGCCAAGCTGCATGCCGATGCGAAACGACGGTCTTGCCAGTTTGCAGTAGCTCGCGTCGGAGTTGCTGCGCCTCGCTCGCTCCGGTTTGCCAGTTTGTGGTTTCGCGGTAAGGGGTTGGTGGATTTGAAGACTAGAGTTTGCCCGATGTGCTTGAAGGATTTCAAGAACAGCAAGGACGCAAGGTTGGCCAGGAGGCGCAATGGTGGAACATGGCGAGGAATCGCTTGGCCGACTCACGTGTACCACCAAAATCAAGATTCTCGGCTCTGTGACCATCATAGGAAGTCCAGTAACCGCCGTCTGGGGCAGGTGTACGCCGATCGGCTAACAAACCTGAAGGCGATAGGTTTTCCCAGCTACCCCGATTACCTAAAGTCTGACCTGTGGAAGGCGATCGCGAGTCGCG
>CAZLMG010000075.1:0-3189 GCA_964560765.1 uncultured Oligoflexales bacterium | reverse complement strand
CAGGAGTGACTAGCGAAATTAGAGCTTATTGAAGTCGCACTTTTAAGACACGATCGGCATATGCAAATCCAAGGGCTTTGATTGCTTGTGGGTCAGTAATAACTTCGATCACTTGCATGTTCAAGCCACGCTGCAGTATGTACTCGCTGGATTCATAGGCGTTGTTGGCGGTGACTCCCCGAGCCGCACCCGGGTTTTCAATGATGAGCACTGCACCTACGCCGTTTGTAAACTCGTCAGCGGTCTTCTTGCTAAGTGTGGTCGACATATACGCTGGCTCTGGAATGATATCGCCGACGGCGGATTGCAAGAACCGGGGCGCCTCATCGTCGACTCCGCGGTAAAGAGCCGGCAGTGTATCAAGCTTCGGACTTGTCGCGATTGCATCGTCAATGAGCTTAATTTGTGCGTCTAAAGCCTCTTGCTGGAAGCCGTAGGGGACACTGTTGGTGCGCAGGTAACCATTGATGCCTTCATATCCCGTATTCGTATAATTGCTGATCGCATGCATCTGTTCGGGGCTAATCACCCGACCAGCCGCCGCCCCAGCCCCCCCCGGCAAGGCATCAGTTACCGGGGCTGCTTTAGGCTTGTATACATCTTCCAGAATTTCTGCAGTGATTCCCAGTCGCTGAGCTTCCTCCCGAGTTACGCCGCTGCGAAGAATTTCCTCGGGCGATCGTCCGAGCAACTCAGAGACCTTTGAAGCTGATTCGCTATCGAGAGGCGCTAACGAACTCGCGCCCGCAACCGAGCTTAATTGGCGCAGCTTGGCGAAACGCATGATCGCGAAGGAGCCCTCGACCGTGGCAAGAACCCCATCTGCCAGGTCCACAAACCCTGCTTCTCCCTGGACGGCGTTGCTCACAGAAACGCCAATGCGTACGGGAACCGTAGCCAGCACGACCACACTCGCTGTTGCCGAGAAGGCTTTTACTTTTGATGCGAGGCCCAACGATGCAATATCGCCGATTAGCCAGCAGACCGCCCTGGCGCCACCATTGTGATAGCGCAATTCATTATACGAGCCGACTATCGGTACGAAGCTAATGGCAGCTTCTAGAGAGTCTATCTTCTCGTTTACCCTCCGGTTGCGAATACTATCGTAAATCAAAGCGTCTAAACAATGACGCATCTTCTCTTCAAGTGAATGATTCTCCAAAATGGAAGTCGGACAAACACGCAGAGGAACCCACCAATTCCCGTCAAGCGCAGCCTGGCCGAGGAAAAAATTTTTCTGGCGAAACATGACCATGCGGTTATTGATCTTGACGCCGCGCCAAGTATGGCGAACGGTAACTTTCTGACCACCAGCACGTCCACCGGTACCGCGCGGACGTTCGTAGCTCATCGTCACGTCGCGAGTCATGGTGAATTCTCGCGGCAAGGCTGCGGGGAGAACGCTGGAAAAGTAATAATCCGGCAGACAATGAATCTTTTCAAATACCGTATAGTATCCGTCGTTGTCGGTTTCACGATCTTTGCAGGGGTTGTTCGTGAATCCCGGTTCACCTGCGATCGTTTTGAAAAACGCAGTAACTTGGACGGGCATTTGTTGGAGGAGAGACAATGTGTAAGTCTGAGGTTCAGTCGCTCCTTCTGAGACAAGACTTTGGCGATTTGTCGGTAAGCAAGCCGAAAGGGCAAGAACAGCGAACGCGGCCATTAAGCAGCTAACTAACTTCATTTTTCTCTCTCCAAGAATTCTGACCATAGAAAAGCAAAAAAACGGCCAGCGCTGCACTCAGGCAACGTGCTGTTTTTATTTATATTATTTCAAGGTGATGGACGGGATCGAGCAATGTTTAGGCAATTAGATTAAGAAGGCGTACACCTACCAGTTCGTGGAGCCTGCCTTCCGACTCGACAAGGTCGGTAGAGTAAGGCAAAGGCACGCGCCGCGACTGATGATAGAACGAGGACAAATCGCAAGTAGTTTCATCAAGCCCCAGGGTGGCCGTTGTCCCATCTGCATCTTGAATGGTGTTGGCTCGCTGGAAGTCGTCATAGCCTAGATTGGCGATGAGCTGAGCGCCATGGGAACTGCCATCATTGAAGAAAAGGACCTTAGATCGATGGGCACTTTTGTAACCTTCGTGAACACGAAAGGTCGTTAAAGCATTTGCAAGGGAGCTGTGGCGGGCGAGTCGCTGGCACAGGGAGTCGATGCCCTTTACGTGTTCAGCGATTCCCTTCCGAGACACGTAGTAGTCACCAGGTCCCACCACGTGCGACTGAGTGCCACCAGTGGCCCGGAAAAGCGTGAATCATCAGCATTTCCTAGGCGGGTTTCGAAGTCATGGCGATGCTGCCTTGCACGAAGGCGGTATGATCGGACTTTTGGGTTTCTGACCAGGGCCGAGGCTGGTGCCGCATGTCGCGCGGATCCTCCATGGACCAATGGCAGCAAGAAGAGACACCATCAGCCGTAACAACCGTAAAATGTGCAGACAGCAGCCACGCAACCAGGCACTCCCTGCCAGATCGTTGTCCTCTGGGCAGCACTAACAATTCCCAACCAAAAGGCGGCTCTGACGTAGCCCACCGCATGAAGATCTCTGGTGACTAGCTGGCATCGTTGCGTCTCCCCCCCCAATAGCTCTTTCACTGACGCAGATTAGAGGGCCTGGGGTCTTTCCTGCACAAGGGACCTGGCCGGCGATTCTGCCGCCTCGCAGTAACGAGGGTTCCCGATGAAATCAAGCGTGCTACTCCTTGCACAAGTTCTGATCATGAAAGCTTGTTCAGCGCCATCCGCTTCCAATGCCGAACTATCGCAAACTCAAGGGGATCGTATGCCACTGGCCCCTGCGTACCAACATGAGAGTCCGATACTCTGTGAGGGTCAAAGCGGGCGGGTCAAAGTAGCCATAGAGTGGCGCAGGCACGAATACTGGGGATATGGATACTTTGCCGATTTCACCATGCTCAATGGTGTGATCCCCGGCGTTAGCCTGCAGGGACCCTATATTCGCTACGCCGATCGCGATGAGTTTCTATGGATGAGCAACTTCGACCCAAAAGCAATGCGCGTCCTAGAATTTCGCAGAACAACAGATACCGACTCCACGCCGAGGCTAACGATCACTGACTTCGATCATGGAGGCGGTGGAGGAAAGCTCGCCACCGTCACGTTTAGTGACCTGCAGAGGCCGATAACGATTGCTTGCACATTGTAAACACGAATCA
>CAZLMG010000074.1:0-3275 GCA_964560765.1 uncultured Oligoflexales bacterium | reverse complement strand
GGCCGTCCGCTCAAATATTGAGCACTTCCTCAACTTTTTTGATCAAGAACCCGGAAGTGAAAGTACCAAGGTGAAGGCATGATGGCCAGCGACGGATCGATTACCTGGCAGCGGGGTTGAGGAGAAGGGGTGACTCAGCCTTGGGGGCCACTACAGTTTCCAGAATTGCATCTGTTCGCCTATATTTTCTTGCCATTTACACAAAAACATCAGCTGCAGCCGCGAGATGGTACAATTTCAGTATTGAGCTAATTGAGCTAATTGAGCTTCGCACGCGAGCATTGGGGGGACATGCAGCTCTTCATCGTAGCGTTAGCCATGATCCTGAACGGCCAGGCAACAGCCACGTGCCAGGACGCCTGGGAGGAATGGACCCAACTTGCCTGGGCCACCCCCTTGGCTGAGTTCAATGCCAGCCTCGCCAAAGCGCAGAGCCCAGAAGACATGCAAGCATTTCTGCGACGGGAAGGCGTGAAATACCACAATGACGCAGATTTTATTGTCCTAGGAACAGATGGCCTGCATCCGCTCAACCGCTTGGCGAAGGCATATGCGCAAGACGATATTCGCCTCGCATTTCAGCCCACCCTATTGGCACAGTTGCGAGCCGACGCGGCATTTCTCGCCGATAGAAATCTCGTCTTATTGGAATCAGTCATACATGAAGGGCGAATTCGTCGACCACTCACCATAGCGGATCTACATGAACTCCTGCATGCGCGAATCTTTCGCGATGCTGCAGGAACCTATTTATCAGCACGCGTCTCGGATGCCGGCGCAGTTGCGACTGATCTTGCGCGATCCCACTATGGGCGAGATATGTCCCTCAGCGAGAACCTCACCTATCGCCAAGATCTCCGCACGACCCTTGGCAAGCTAAAGCTGTGGTCGCGAGAGCAAAAGCAAGAGCAAGCACCCCGAACATGGCTCGAATACTTCTGGCCGCGTTCGCCGGACATCGCCATCGAATCCGTGGCGACTCTATTGACGCGCGGGGAAAAATTGCTAGGCACCATCGACCTGTTCAACGACGCGACCTCGCGACTACTAGACCGGTTGGAACGTCCTTTAGACGCCTTGCTGCAACAACAAACGCAACCGCAACAGATCCAGACGAACCGCGTTGTTCTCGCCGGGCAAGAGCGCAGGTTCGCCGATTTCCGTATGTTTCACGCGTTTTCAGGCATGAATCCAACGATGCGCTTCTCCATCAGCCCAAAGGCCCGCGACTGGATAGCTATTCGTGGCGAGATTCAGAGACAATTGCAGGACATGCGCTCGACTTACGATGCATCGATTCCTTTGTTAAAGACATTGGCGAATGAACTAGCGATGATACGCAAACTATGGCACCCCTCGCCCGAAGTCTCTCTCCTCCCCGATAATCTAAAGCGGGCGATAGAACAGGCGCACGCATCGGCCAAGCAGCTGTATGAGGCGGCCATACCTACGGCGGGGTAACTATGAACTTCAGCCCAAAGAAGCGATACTTAACTTGCCTTTTTTTGAGCATCCATCTCCTTGATGGTCGTCACTTCTTTGGGCGTCAGCTTCGATGGATTGGAGCGTGGGCAAGAGGTGTGAACATCAAGAGCGCATCCTCGCCTCAGGCGCATCGTATCCAGTGAATCTATTGGCGCAACCTTTGCGAATCCAGGTACGTGCCGTGCGTACCATGCATGGGGGCTGGTCGAGGGTGAGTAGGTGCGAAAGTTCGCCCGATCATGACTCAAATGACCGGAGGCGGAGCACGCTTGCGGCTCAACGTTGCGAATTCTCTGTTATTCGCAGCGAGTCTGAAAGAACTCTTGGCAATCAGTCATTATTCCCGCGCTTGCGCATCGCATCCGCTCGAGCATCTTCAATCTCTTCAAGAACGGCACGAATATCTGCTTTCTTTGACCGGTCAACAAACGACCCGGTGATCTTAGAATCTTTTCTTAACTTTCCGCTCTGGTAAATCTTCCAAATTTCCTTTGCGTAGTTTGTCTCTAAAAGTTCCGGCGCAGACTTACCAAAAAAGGCTCGCAGCTGGATCAAGTCTCTCTCAAAAATTGAAAATGCGTTGTTGGCAGTCGCCTGCACAGCCTGAGGAAAGTCGATGATAACGAGTTCGCCCTTTGCCAAAAGTATGTTGAACTCAGAAAAATCTCCGTGAACGTATCCAGCGCAAAGCATCACCACAGCTTCCCTCATGAGTCTGTCATGATACTTTCTCGCGTCTTCTGCACTAAACTTCAAATCGCTGAGTCGTGGCGCCGGACTGCCATCTTCGTCTGTGATCAACTCCAATACAAGTACTCCCTCGTAATAGGAGTGTGTCTTGGGAACTCGGGCGCCAGCTGCAGCCAAAAGGCCCAAGGCTTCTACTTCGGTATTGTGCCACTCGAGCTCTTTTTCTTGTCGGCCATAGCGGCTGCTGCCTTCCATCGCCCGTGAGCGACGGCTATTTCGGACTTTTCGTCCCTCGGTGTACTGAGACTTCTGCCGGAAAGTTCGATTGTTGGCCTCTTTGTAGACTTTTGCGCAACGAATCTCACCTTCTGAACGCACCACAAACACTTCAGCCTCTTTACCGCTTGGTAATTGGCTCAGCACTTCGTCGATGAAGCCGGCTTGAATTAATGGCAGTAAGCGGTCAGGTATTTTCAAGGTTCTTCAATATACGGGTTTTTTGGTATGATGATAACTCGAATTGCACCCATGCTACACCTCAGGTCATTTGATCTATGGCTGCGGGAAACTTCGCTCTAGCACTTATGCTTTCGCCAATCGGTTCTGGTTCGTTTCCGGTCATTCGATTCCGATGGCATCGTCGCTGATAACTTGATAACTGCAGGTCTGCAGCTTAATGTCCCTGAAAGGACTATGCCGGACAGATTTTGCATTGCAGCACGCGATGAAACTGATAATGAGACGATGCTGCAGCAGTACTCAGATCATTGTATTGTTCCTGCTCCAGTACTCTCTACTTCCCTCGATAGACCTCCATCGGTGTTGCTCCACTCAGTGCGCTATGCGGCATCAGGTTGTTGGTCGCCGGAGTGACTATGACCCGACCAAGGCGACGAGCGTATCTCGCCAGTGCTTGGTTAGCGCTGAGCGACGGATGCCTACACAGCCCCTCGACCTCTCCCGTATTCTGAATGCATAACCCCAACCCCGAGGTATGCATGAAGCTCAGCGCTAAAGAGTGGCAACGCCACATCACCCAACAACTTCAATCTTCCCTCTCGATTACGGCTTACTGCCAGAAACATGGTTTACATTCATCC
>CAZLMG010000073.1:0-4255 GCA_964560765.1 uncultured Oligoflexales bacterium | reverse complement strand
CGGTCCCCATGATTTGCTATGACCTAAGCGTACCATGGGGCCGGGTAGAGGGTGAGTTGGGGCGAAAGTTCGCCTAAATCTCGATCAAATGTCCTGAGACGGAGCACGGTCCCGCCAACGTCGTGACCCTGGACACACTCGATGCCGATCACGACCAGCTTTTGCGCGATCTACAGGCCGCCAGTAAAATGCTCGCTGCGGAGCAGGCAAAGCGGCGGCATGGGCGGAATGATGTAGATGTGCAGTGCAGCACGCTTGCCTAACCCGGGATTCAGTCCTGGCTTAATACGCGCAATTCATCTTAAACTTGACCATTCAACTACTTAGTTGAATACTTTAGTGGATGAAAAAAGATGCCCGACAATTCAAAGACAGTATCTACGAGCACTTTGCCCGCGTCGGCAAAGCTGTTTCCGCTCCGAAGCGCATCGAGATACTAGATCTCTTATGTCAAGGTCCATGCTCAGTTGAGCTTCTTGCAGGTCGGGTTGATATCAGCATCGCAAATGCCTCAAAACATTTGCAGGTACTACGGTCTGCTCACCTGATTGAATCTAGGAAAATTGGACTCCATGTTGAGTATCGAATAGCTGACACAGAGGTTTCTACCTTCTTCCATTCATTTAAAAGCGTTGCTGAATCGAGGATCGCTGAAATTGGAAGGCTCTTGCACTCGTTTTTAGAAGAGAGAGATGCATTAGAAGAAATTGATGCTAAAGAAATTTTCCGACGCGTAAAAAGCGGCGAGGCAGTCCTGATCGATGTAAGACCGGAGGAAGAGTTTCGAGCAGGACATCTTCCTGGCGCAATATCAATGCCACTGCCGCAATTGAAAAAACGATTAAAGGACTTGCCAAAGCGGCGCGAAATTATCGCGTACTGCCGAGGTCCTTACTGCGTAATGGCAATAGATGCGGTCTCGTACCTCAAGAAAAATGGCTATTCAGCCCACCGGCTTGATGCTGGGGTTTTAGATTGGCAGGTCAGCGGTAACGCAATTGAAACTGACAGTACGGGGGCCAAGCAATGAGCACCATCAAACTTGGACTCCGAGAAAATGCCGCACAGTTCTCACTTTTAGTCTTGGTGAATGCTTTTGTTGGCGCAATGATTGGCATGGAACGCAGCATTCTTCCCCAAATTGCCCAAGATGAGTTTCACCTTGCCGCCAAGTCAGCGATTCTTTCCTTTATCGTCGTTTTCGGCATCACCAAAGCTCTAACAAACTATCTTGCTGGTCACCTGTCAGACCGATTCGGACGTAAACACGTTCTGGTCGGTGGCTGGCTGATAGCAGTCCCGGTACCATTTATGCTGATGTGGGCGCCAGACTGGACGTGGATTCTAATTGCAAACGCGCTGCTGGGAGTTAGCCAGGGGCTAACTTGGTCAACGACCGTAATTATGAAGATCGATTTGTCCGGTTCAAAGAACCGAGGATTAGCTATGGGACTAAATGAGTTCGCTGGCTACTTTGCGGTCGCCATAAGCGCGCTGGCGACCGGATGGATTGCTGCAACTTACGGACTTCGCCCAGAGCCATTTTACCTTGGTGTGGTGTTTGTTTTACTCGGGCTTGGTCTTTCAACCTTCCTTGTACGAGAGACGCAACATCACGTTGCACTTGAAGTGAGCGGGCATTCAGCTTCGAATGCATTCGACAAGCTATCCGCCAAAGATATTTTTTGGCGAACAACGTTGCGCGACAGAAACCTTTCGAGCGTCAGTCAAGCTGGCCTCGTAAACAATCTCAACGATGGCATGGCCTGGGGACTTTTCCCCCTCTTCTTTGCAGCAGCTGAAATGAATCTCTCGCAGATCGGCATTCTGGCGGCAATTTACCCGGCCACATGGGGAATTGCGCAGCTTGTTACTGGAGCATGGTCAGATCAAGTAGGCCGCAAATGGCTTATTGTCTGGGGAATGTGGGTTCAGGCTATCGGAATTGGAGTAGTAATCTTCTCAAAAGCATTCTGGGGGTTCGCCGCTGGTGCTGGTTTGTTGGGTATTGGAACAGCCATGGTATATCCCACTTTGCTCGCTGCAATAGGCGATGTCGCACATCCATCTTGGCGAGCGTCATCAGTAGGAGTCTATCGATTATGGCGTGATCTTGGCTACGCATTCGGCGCGATCCTTGCCGGGATAACTGCTGACGCATTTGGACTACCTTCAGCAATGGGACTTATCGCAGGACTAACTTTTTTGTCTGGCGTAATTGCCGCAATGCGAATGCAGGAAACACATAGTAAGTCTGGTGCCATCATCAAAAAAAAAGAATCGTGCATTGAGGTATCAGAATTGCGTGAGCACCTAAGTAACAAACGGTCTGTCACAATCGTTGATGTCCGATCCAAAGAAGATTTTCAGGCAAGGCATGTTGATAGTGCCTTGAATATCCCTCTGGATGAACTCAGTCAGCGCATGTCTGATATCTCAAAAGATGCGTATATAGTCACCGTATGTGGCAAAGGCGGCGGACGTTCCGAACAAGCCGCCGCAATTTTGCAAACTTTAGGGTTTGTTTCAGTACGATCTCTTTGCGGCGGAACGCAAGCTTGGATCGATGCTGAAGCGAATGGAGTCGGTAATGGCTAAAACACTTTTTATTCTTAACGATGCACCATATGGCACAGAGCGCGATTACAACGCTCTTCGGCTGGCAGAATCTCTCGCAAAACGCGACGGCGAGGAGGTGAAAATATTTCTCATTGGAGATGCCGCGAGTGGCGCGAAGGCAAATCAAAAGGTGCCACAAGGATATTACAACGTCGAAGTCATGCTACACGGTGCAGCCAAACATGGCGCCGAACTTGGCGTTTGCGGCACTTGTTTGGATGCAAGGGGCATTGCGGAAGGCGAACTGACGGAATGCACTAAACGCAGCACACTAGATCAACTGACGACATGGACACAGTGGGCAGACAAGATGTTGGTTTTTTGATGACGATAACGGACGGTTCCGTGCTGGACACAATTGGCAATACTCCCCTGATTCCTCTGCGTCGGATCGGAGCCGGTCTACCTGTGCCAATTTTAGTCAAATGCGAACATCTAAACCCTGGCGGTTCCATCAAAGATCGCATCGCCAAAGCAATAATCGAAGATGCCGAAACACGCGGGGTTCTGCGACCCGGAATGACTATAGTTGAAGCCACTGCCGGAAACACTGGGATCGGTCTCGCTATTGTCGCGGCGACACGGGGATATCACCTCGTCTGCATTATGCCAGAAAAAATGTGCGCTGATAAACGCGTGGCGCTCACATCCCTTGGAGCCGAAGTCATCATCACACCTAATGCTCCACCTAGCGACCCCGAAAACTTCAGAAATGTGGCACGCAGGTTGTCGGTGGAACATGGATGGTTTCTAACCGACCAGTTTAGCAATCCTGCAAATGTTCGCGTTCACGAGGAAATGACCGGAAGAGAAATTCTCAATCAGACTTGCGGAGCGGTCGGCGCATTTGTCGCTGGCTCTGGTACTGGCGGAACCATCACAGGTGTCGGGAGATGTCTGAAAGCAGTTCTTCCATCAGTTCGCGTCATTCTCGCTGACCCAAATGGTTCTGGCCTCGCGGCTTGGGCGACCACAGGGCGCTACGGGACCGATACACCTTATGCCATCGAAGGTATCGGAGCGAGCGAAGCTCCCGACAATCTGCATCGAAGCGTTCTTGACGGCGCTGAGAGCATTAGTGACGATGAAAGCTTCGCAATGGTACACAGACTTATTCGGGAAGAAGGACTACTAGTAGGGGGCTCTTCAGGCACAAATGTCGCTGCAGCTGTACGCGTTGCGGAAAAAGGTGGTTTCAGCGGGCCGGTGGTAACGATCTTAGCGGATTCGTGGGACAGGTATCGTTCGAAATCGTGGATGCAACAAATCAAGTAGCTCGGTAGAATTTATGAGGGACAGCACAAAGAGAGAAGATGAAAAAGCTCAGTGCGATTTCCCGAATAGTGGAAACTCGATATGGACTACTTTTTCATCTGTTTAACTGCTGTGTTTGGCTCAGCTTTGACATTTTTTTCAGTGCTCCGTCTCCGCTCATTTGAGACATAATCACGCGAATTTTCTCACCAACCTGCCTTTCCCCCAACGCTCCCATGGTACGCTTGACCAAGCGCAACCAAGGGGGAAGATGTGGCAACTCACCGAACCTATGACCACCGCATTCGGGAGTTAATTGCCAAGTCTGGCGATCCCCATCTATTCCCCGAGTTGAAGATTCCTGCTTCAACGGCGCGGACAT
>CAZLMG010000072.1:0-5186 GCA_964560765.1 uncultured Oligoflexales bacterium | reverse complement strand
GTCAGTTCAAGAGTGGCAGGGGATGCCGTCGGCACCCCCTGCACTGAAACGGACCTTCATCGGACTTACATACTTATCGATTCGGCATCGTCTGCCTGCTCATACGGCAAATATGGGCTAATCACCGTGTCTCCGTCTGTTGGTGTAGCTACAGGCGTCTGGCTAATGGACGGCGGCGGTGCTTCTGTTGGTGTCGGCATCGGTGTCGATGTTGGCAGGCAGCCGCAGCCATTTGGCACTTTGCGGCGCAGCTGGGTCAATACTTCGCCCTTCTTTGCTTGATACTGATTGATCAACTTGGGCAACTCACTGCGCACGGCGCGGTCAAGCATACCCGGTGCTTGCCGGTAAACGAAGCGGGTGATCATGCTGCGAGCGCTGCTGACAATGGGGCCTCGCAGATTGGGAAAGATCAGACCGTAAAACTGAAACGAGTTGAGCTGGACGCTAACCCTGGCCGGAGGCGGAGGACTCTGCAGTCGAAATTGCCCGCCATTGGAACAGTCCTGACTAGCGGTAACGGAATCTGCCAAACTGATCTGTGCCGTTAATTGGCCGCGTGCAACTGAATGCCATTCGGAACGGCGCCAGCGATCAAAGCGCTGATAGATGTGAATATCTGCTGTCACGGTGCCATTGGCTGAGGCATTTAGAGTCACGGTCCAGCGTGTGGTGTTGCCGGAAACCGACCCACCGACATTGATCCGAGCTCTACCGGAAAAATCCGCGTCACCATAGACCCAATGGTGTCGCCAGCGAACGGCACCAAAGTCCACGATGTGAACGGGCCCGAAGTGACCAGAGAACAAAACATCCGCACCCACGCTGCCAGATGCGCTGACATTGCCCGCCGGGCACGACGCTTGACCGTCGGCACTTGGATTCTCAATTCCGTCGATGCTGATCTGGAGGTTATCTGTGGGGTTGAAAGTCACCCCTCCGGTCAAACCCAAGCCGATTTGTTCAAGTTCCTCTAATTCGGCGGGGTCAAAGGAATGCTCAGAGGTAAACTCCGGATAGTGCATATCGACGTTATCTTGCAGCGACTGAAAGCACTCGTCGCTTAGGTCTTCTTCCGAATCGAGCCAGTTGGCCGGGCATGGATTGTAGATTTCGTCACCTTCTGCGGACGATTGGGTGGCGCTGAAGGAGTCTGCACTATCTTGTTTGCCCTTCTTGTTATGGTCGTCTCCGGTTGCGCGGCAACCGAAATGAGAGCTGGCTATAACCAACAATGCTATGGAGTAGTGGCAAAGGTGCGATCTTTCTGCAGCCGTAGCTAAATTCCTGCCGAAGCTTCGGATGGTTCCCATGGGGGCTCCTTGATTTGGCACAAAATGACTTCATGAGACATGCTAAAGTAGTCTTTGCATGGCCGATGCCATCTCGGCACTCCGGCGCGGTCGCACCAAGGACTTTCAAGATGGTCGGGGGGTTAGAGTGACGCCTTGCACAGAGCCCGTTAACGCCCGACCCTTCGCGTGACGTTCAAGCTTGAGGCGATGCCGTGCTGTTTTTCGCGATTAACTGGATCAATTTGCCAACTTAATGTGATCACATGCGCCGGGCGACGTCATGCGAGTGAGTCCGCGAAGCTTTTCCTTGTATTGTTGGTGGTTAGTTTGCTGCTCGTGCTGCGACGCGCACTTATAAATCGCGCGGCTTTCGAGGGCTCATCCGTCTGCGCGAGTATTGGTGCCAAGGTGGGTTATCAGGGGGCGCTGCATTCTATTGATAGGCAACATTGCATACCGCGCGACAAGCTTCATTTGGACTATACGAGCACTGTTCTGAAAGGGAAAGGGATGTAGTGGGGGAGATTGCTTCAGTACAGATATTGAAGACCTGGTCGTTGCAGCAGGAAAGACACTGTGCCAGTCGACGGCTGGCAAAGAACAGGGAACTACTGCCTTCGACGCAACTTCGACCAGCGTGGATTCCCTGGCTATCATTCGAGCCAGGCGTTGACCAGTTGGGTGACTCAACCATTCCTGTCGTAATGGCAACTTGCTCAGCGGCCGGAGGATAAAAAATGACGACGAGTTCCGCTGCGATCACAAGCGCCGATACGGCAATGATGGCGGCGCCCGTTGTCGAGACCCCAAGAACCGTTCCAGCAGTGCCAGCCGCTCCCCCTGCACTTCCGGCTGCCGCAGCTTGCGCAGCCGCAGTGACCTCCGCTGCGTGACCAGCAGCGAGGATCTCTGCGGCGGTGACACCCTGACCAATCCGAGCTGCTATCTGTGCTGCTGTTCCCATAATAACCTCACCCCCCGGACCGGTCGCTCTGAACGCCCATATGGCGTAGACCCCGGTCCCAGGAGACATGGGTATCAATGCCATTTCAATGATCCAGGCACCAATGGCAAGCTCACCACCAGTAAGAGCAAATCGGCCCTCCAGCTTCTCGAATTTGAGCGCGGCAAGCGGGATGCGAGCGGACATCAGTCCATCGACATAATTGACATCGGCTGTCGTGATCGCTTCGTTCTCGTCGTTACCCAAAGTGCTGCTTTCGGAATGAGTTGAAGACACGCTCTTGGTGCTGAAGCTCCTCTGACGACTCGGCAATTCTTCAATATCTGATGGCGGAGGGTGAGGTCCTTCACCGCTACAAGCTTGGAGAAGTGCTGCGATCACGGAGAGGAGGCATCGCCGACGACTCGCCCCGAGCAAAGTAAAGGGATGAAGCAGTTTAATTTTTGTCTGCATCTGCATTCCTTTTCATTTGCATTGATGTGTTTCGAATTGGTGATTGTGTGTCGTGAATCAAGCAATCGGGGTGCCGCCGACGCCGGCAGTGCCGCTGTGGATAAATCGTAAGGATTTCAGGCGAGATCGTGGTTGGCGGCAGTTCGGACATGATTCTTGTTGTCGAGTAATGGGCTCTTTTATCGCAAATAGTAGGATGTTGCACAATATCGAGGCGCTGCAAAATGTTTTGGCCCGCACGTACTTCCTGTAACTATTGAAATATCATAATGAAATGCAGAATGAACTCGTCGGCTTGTAGAGGCTATAGCCTTAGCCGAGCCGCGAAGTCAAAGTAAGAATTAGATACCGCAGGAAGCCCAGAAACAGCCAAGTTTCGGCTCAGTTGTGATGCTTTGACTGATCGTGCATCCTCATTGCCGCCTGCCGCAGAGGACGGCCCTAATCTTGCAGCGAACTCCCTATCAATGCCGTTTCCATTTTTAGTTAAAGGGCTTTGCGCCGTTTGCCGAGCATGTAGTCATCTGGCGAGCTTTAGCTGGTGGCAGCAGTGCTGGCGTGGCTCAGATGCCGGAGGGAGTTCGACTATGCATTCCTATCTATGTCGACTGATAACTCTTGGCGCAGCCCTTGGGCTACTCGCCTGCGCTCGCGGCCAGTCCAGCAGCGCTGAAGAAGGTCGCGGCGGAATCAAAAAGAAAGGCACGGAAGGCAGCGATGACTTTGGCTACCTGATTGACACGAGATATTTTGGCTATCCAGAGGGGTATCAGGGCCTGTCGGGGCGCGTGGCCATCTTAGGAGAGCTGCCGCGGCTGGCTGACTCCTCGTATGTCGTTGCCCTGAGCGAAGTACCGCAGGACCCGAGCAGCGCCATGCTGGTTATCCTTCGGCCCTTGAGTGGGCAGAGTTGCTCCGCATTTCTGGATGAGATGAGAAGCGGCACTGTCGATTCTCTGCCGCAGCGCCGCTATTTTCTAGCGCAAGACAGTAGCCTGCGCTTTGACCCGGAGCAGGGGGCTCTACTCTTTTCTGTTTCAGAAAGAGATGAGCGGGCTCCATGTTCCGCCATTCTCGCTGTTAAAGAGTTACCAGAGAATGCCACGGGCCTTGGCTATCGTCAGCTTTATGGTACGGCTGCGTTTGCTTTTTTTGTTCAAACAACTAGCAGTAGCTCTCCTTATCCGGGCATCAGCTTTGCCAGTAATGATTCAGGATCTTGGCAAACCTCTGTCGTTGACGAGAACGACTTAGAGCGGAACGGACTGGCCCTCGCAGCCTTGCCCAATCATTCAGGCTACGTCCTATCGGACGGTTCGCCCCGGGTCTATGAGAGCCGCAGTTCTGGAGTCTGGCAAGTAAAGCCGGTCAAAGACTGGTTTGCCAGCCACAGCGTTTATGTCGAGGCGCGCATTGTCAGCACCCGTCTGATTAATGGCGAAGAAGAGACCTTAGTCGTGGTGGGAGCTGAAACGGAGGTTCCTCACATCTCAGTGGATCGTCGATTGGGGGCACATAACTCGTTTTCCAATATGACGCCCAGCGGTGCTGGAAGCTATGGGGTTCGAGCTATGTCTGCGGGACAAGACGGCACTGCGGCCCTATTTGCAGAAAAGATGGTTAGCGTCGTCAATCTTGTTGGACCAAGCGTGCCATCGTTACGAGCGTCACCGACTCTTCAGGATGGGGTAACCAATGAGGAGTGCGTAGAGTTGGCGGGCGAGTCAACCGCCATAACCCCAAACGGGGATGTATACTTTGCCTATGCGTGCAAACGGGGCATTGAAAGTGTCCAAGCGTCGTCGATGCATATCGGCTATTTTGCAGCCGCCGACCAGACCATGATCATCCGCCATTTTCAAGTTGGCACCGAGGCGGGCAACGCCGTGGCCGATGCCAGGGTCAACCGCTCAGGACCGCCCGCCATCATGATCGGGGCCGATGGCGATGCTCACTTTCTCTATCGTAGCGTTAGCGGCGGCACTTTGTGGCACGTTCACTTTGACGGCAGTGAAGTAAACACGGTTACGGAACTGTCCGTCGTGGTGGAAAATATTGCCGAGCTCGAACAGATTGAGCCTGGAGAGGGGAATTTCCGCGCAGCCCTTGATGACCAAACCAGCGTCATGCACGTGGCTCTCTACGGGGGAGAAAACTCAAGCAGCTATCGAGCGCCATATTATGGCGTCTACGCGCTTGGCAGCGGTATCTTACGAGTTAAAGCGATGGGGCCAGAGTCTCCCTATCGCGGCTTGAGTCAAATCGTTCTGCGCCGCTAAGTTGAGCCTGCCCTGGCGAGAGACTAAACTGCCACTGATTGATGATGACATCGCGGATGAGGTGGATATCACCACGAACTGTTGTTTTGACATCCTGATATTGCGGCAAAAAGGCGGGAAGCCTGGGATGTGAAGATTCCATGAAAACTTTTAGCGATATAGTCCCTTGAGTTCACAAGGGAAATCGTCTCGTCT
>CAZLMG010000071.1:0-5226 GCA_964560765.1 uncultured Oligoflexales bacterium | reverse complement strand
GCTGAACCGAGTCTCAGCCAGACCAGCATGCAAGCGATGAAAACCGTTGCGCAGATTGAACACGGTTTTCCAAGGGCCAAAATGATCTGGTAGGTCCCGCCAAGGAGCCCCAGTTCGGAATCGCCAAAGGATTCCTTCTACTGACATCCTCAAATTTTCGGTCCGGTAGGCGCGAGTGTCATCAATTGCTTCTAGCAAACGAGTCCACAGTGAATCAGGCAGCATCAACCGCAGCATTGGCCTCATCCCAGCTAATCAACTAATATCGAACGTATTTTAGCTGACCACTACGAATTAGCCAAAAGAGGGACAGGCCCTAGACTTGCTAAGAATAAAGAGACCTGTTCGCCGCCTCTGCAGCCACCTGCGTCGACGCATTGCCGACTGAGCGCAATTCGCCAGTGAATGCGCGAAGATGCCGCAGGCCCAGTGCCTCGGCAAAGGCCGCGGCTAAAATTATAGTTCGCTGAGATTGACGGAGGGCAGGTTATCACCCATTTCGCCGGGTTCGTCGCCGCGATCCGCGGTATCGCCGAGGCCCAGCATACCGTAGGTATTGCTGCCCCAGCATTTGACGGCATTGTTGTCGAGGACGACGCAGGTAAAATACCCCCCGACCGCCATAGATACCACGCTGCGACCGCTTCCCACCTGAACGGGATCGAGCTCGTCGCCAATTCGATACTCGGGCGCTGTATCAGAAGTGTCTCCCTGCCCTAGGGCACCGTAATAGTTGTACCCCCAGCACTTCACGGTCCCATCGTCGAGGACGGCACAGGTCCGATTGTTGTTCGACTCCGTGGCAATGGCTGTTCGGCCCGAGCCAAGATTGACTGCTGGCAGATTGTCACCCATGTCTCCGGAATCGAGGCCGAATGAAGTGACATCGTTCGGATTGACACCCAATTCACCAGCATTGTTGATGCCGAAACACTTCAGTGTACCGTTATCTAAGATGACGCAATTGACGTGTCCATCACTGCTCGTGCCCCCAACCGACTTAATACTCAGCCCCGTTCCGAGCTGCACCGGGGCCAAAGCATTGCCCATTTCTCCGGGCTCGTCGCCAATAGCAGGCGTCGAGTCACCGCGCCCCAATTGACCAAGATCGTTCTTCCCCCAACACTTAAGAGTGTCGTTATCCAGGTGTGCGCAATTATGCGAGGCGCCTGCTAGAATCGCTTTGGCCGTCTGCCCCGTACCCAAATCCACATATGGCAAATCGTCACCCATCTCACTTGGGCCGTCACCGACGATGTCCGTACTACCATATCCTAAGCGACCGTTTTGCCCGGCTCCCCAACACTTGATTCTGTCGTTGTCGAGGATGGCACAGGTATGGAATGGTCCCGCCGCAACCTGCTTCACCGTGCGCCCAGTGCCGAGATTAACGTAGGGCAAGCTGTCGCCCATGTCATCCGCTTGCGAGCCCACATCGTTTGTGTGCCCAAGCCCTAGTTGACCGAAGATATTATATCCCCAGCACTTCAAGAGATCGTTATCGAGGATGGCGCAAGCATGGGCGCGGCCCGTGGTGATGGACTTTGCGTAACGATCCGTACCCAAATTCACCGCCACCAGGTTTGGGCCCATCTCATTGGCATTGTCGCCGACATCCTGCGCATTTCCGACACCGAGCTGACCCCACTCATTCCTGCCCCAGCACTTCACCACACCGCGGACATTCTTGGCGCAAGTAAACGCCCCACCGGCCGATAGTTGCAAGGAAGCAGGTTCTGGCGCATTTGCTGCAATCTGCCCCGCCGCGACAATCACATGCGGCTTCGAGGTGACGAGGATGAGCTGCGGAGGATCTCCGTCCTGAAATACCACGGTCGTGCCATCGACAGGAAATATTGATTCTAGCTCTATGACACCATCCGCATCAAATGCCCGAACGATGATCCCCAAACTCCCCGCTTCGGCAGTCCAAGCAGGATCGAGTTGAATGGATATACGATAGGCGCCGCTCAGAATGGGCTGAGTCCCCGCTTCGTTCAAAATCTTGACTTCAGCAATGGCGCCTAGCCGCACAAAACTTTCGCTGTTTTCAAACGTCACATATGCGGGCTGGATGCTGAGGGTACCCGCCGGTGACACGCCCGCGGGGATGAAGACGCCGAATGCACCCGCAGAAGCCACCGTATCGACCGAGGGATCGATCTGCACGATGTAACCCGGAAAGTCTTCGCCGCCATTGGTCGGTCGACCAGACGATTCCGCGCCGCCGCTTTTGGATTTGGTGCAATTCAGCAGGGCCGTCAGCAGCACCAAGAAAAGCACTTGTCGCATGGCCCTGCTTTGCACGGGGTACTCCACAATATTCTCGATTGCTCGTCGATTAAGTATCGGACAATGCCCGAGATTATTGAGGAATGTGAATTTTCTTATGCTATTTTGGGCAGTTAAGGAAGCAGGTCATCAGAACCCACGACGACGAACGCACTTGGTCGAAAAATTCTCAAAATGCCGGCCCTGCGCGCTCGCCGGGCGCGCAGTCCGCCCGTCCAAGTTGAACTTTGCCTTTAGCGGTCGCGCTCAGTCCCGATTCCAGATTCACATTCCACGTCAAGCTCATCGGATTTACTGGCAAGAGATCCTGGTCAGCAAGCGCATTCAATTCCGCTGCATCGGTAATCGGATTGCAGAATAAGTCAACGATCTGAATTTTGGATTGACGCCTGGCGATGGGGCTGATGTCCTGCACGAGATTGTGGGAAGCTCGCAGCATGCGCAGTCGCGATAGTTGCCGAATCGGCTCGATGGAACGTATGCGATTTTGGTTTAAGGTCAGCAGTTCCAACCACGACAATTCGCGGACTGCATCGATGGACTCGACGCTACTCGCAGCAACATCGAGGCCCGTCAGGTTGGACATGAATTGCACTGCATGAATGTCACTCAAAGACGGGTTGCGAATGAGCGTCAGAGACTCAAGGTTGGTCAATGACATAAGGGGCGTAAGTGCCGACAAATTAGAGTCTTGAATAGTGAGCTTGCTCAGTGAGATCAAGTATGACAGTGGCGATACGTCTGGAAAATGGATGCCATCCAATTTTAGCTCGCGCAGGAATCGAAGGCCCTTTAGCGGGTCTAAGGCGACATGAGCGCCGGGGCCATTCGTGACCAAAAGTTGCCTTAGCGCCACTAAAGGCCGCACAAACTCCAGGCTATCGATTTGACAACCTAAGAGCCACAGACTTTTGGCCTGTGTCAGACCGGAGATCCTGCTCAGATCAAGCTTCTGATGGTAACAGTTAAGTCGCAGCGCTTGCACCTGGTGGAACAGACTCAAGACTTCTAGTGACATGGGCTCCAAACCTGACACGACCAATTCGCCATCAGACTCTGATGCCATTGCGGCGACGGCCCGCAGATGCTCAACGCATGCTTGCTGTTGAAACGGGCGACTGCCATCGCGGGGAAAGTCAATCGCCGCATTATTGTGGCCTCGGGCACCGCTCAGTCTAGCCCCAGCGGCTGCCAATGGGTTTCCACCTAGACTTTCGGCGCAAAAACGTTCGACGCTTCTCAGGTCTGGGTTGCTGATGGCATAGGCTTTAGATGTACCGCTTGGCCATGGCGTCGCAACTGCGATCCATGCCAGGAATAGAGCCAATGTGGCTGACGACATGTTTGGCAAGAAGTGGGTCATCGAGAGATTCTACTGATCTATCAGCGATTATCCAAATATTCCTGACTGGCTCAGGTTAGGATAAGGCCGACGCTGATCACCAGCTGCGACGATGTATAGAGGAAAAATCGCCATTTTCTGTCCAGCTGCGAGGATGTTGGTTTTAGACAAGGAAAGCGAGAAAACCGCGAGGGAGTGGACGCCTTGGTCCATGACCGAGTCGGTTTATCGATGCTTGACGCCGTATAAAGCCAACAGCCGACGCTGATGGCGCACCCGGAGCGACTCGAACGCCCGACCCTCAGGTTCGAAGCCTGATGCTCTATCCAACTGAGCTACGGGTGCATCCCAGAAAAGAGTCCCTTACATTAGGTAGTTTTGCCGCCTTCCGCAACCAAAACCTTGCCTCACATCTAATCCGGCTGTGCGCGGTACGTTCGGCCCGCGTCTTGCAACTACCCCGCACGATTACCGATTTCGGTATACAAATGCTACTAAAGGAGTCTCAACCCATGCTTCGGTATCTATTTGTCACCTCGTCCCTTGCCCTACTCAGTATGGCGCCGAGCTGCTCGGCTCCTCAGGATAGCACCGAGTCGGTTCTGGAAAGTATCTCGGACGTCGAGTCGATGGTTCGGCTGCCCGACGGCACCTTTCGCGTCAACTGTCGCAACGGCACCACGGAGACGCGCACAGAATCTGAAATCCTTGCCAATCGAGTGTGCACCACCGGCCAAGGCGGCATTGGCGCGTCGGTCTATGGACGCTCCGATCGCTGCGACGCGGATTCCATCATTGGCATCGTCAAGGAATCCACGGACTGCAATACCTTTAGCACCAGCCAGACGTCTTGGAGCGTCAAAGTCAGCGGGCAGTGCATCGATATCTCGGACACCAATGCTCGCAACGCCTGCATCTTTGCTCAAGGTTCATTGCCCAACGTCGGTACCGTGTTTGCCCGCTCGGATAGCTGCGGCGCTGATGCCGCCCTGGGCACTGTGACGCGGTACACGGACTGCAGCGCATTTGCCACTTCAGGTTCTGCCTGGAGCATTTCCTTTGCCGGTCGATGCCAAGATATCTCGGACACAACACCCTTTCGCGCCTGCATGGAGGTGAAGGGGCAAATGTTCGGTGCCGGCGTCATCTACGGACGCAGCGATTCGTGTGACTCTGATCGCGCCCTCATGGCAGTTGATGAGCAAACCGACTGCAACTCGCTCAGCGCGTCAGAAGCCGCCTGGAGCGTGAAGGTTGCTGGCCAATGCCAAGACATCAGTGACACCAGCGTTCGCAACGCCTGCTTTGTCATTCAAGGCGGTTGATGCCGTCAATCGCATTCGGGATTGCCGTCAGGATATGCCGGATGCGCATACGGGTCATAGGTCGGCTCCGATGTCGGCGACCACGTCGGCATCGGCGACCATGTCCGCATCGGCGACCACGTCGGCATCGGCGACCACGTCGGTGTCGGTTCGTCCGTAGGCAAGCCTTGGACAACGGCGATCATCATCTCCAAGACCGAGGTACGGCGCCATATGCCTATCCGAAAAGCGCAGCATCGGAAATAGTTGGCTGAGAGTATTCGGAGC
>CAZLMG010000070.1:0-6190 GCA_964560765.1 uncultured Oligoflexales bacterium | reverse complement strand
CGCGACGAAAACGTTCCACTTTCTCCAACTTGCCACGCGAATTCAAAATTTGGGTTGGAGCCAGTTACTTCATTGGACACCAAGTGCAGAGTGTCGACGACGCCCACATCCGGATTAAAATCGAGTCCAACAGCTAAAAAGGCAATATTGCCATAAAAGCCCTTGTAACCGGCATCGAGTGGGAGCTTTCCTGCAACGACCAGGGCTGTGCAGGGCAGACGCGCATCGCTGATATCGAAGTAGATGGTCAGTGAACTTCCAATGGCGTTCAAGGTGGTGTCACTGACATTGATGAAATTTCGCGATTGCCGATGGTTCGTTTCTGTAGCCCAGGCTCCGCTTTCGATTTCACTCACAAAGCTTGAACAGGTCATCGTATCCGGAGGCCCATAAACGGCGATAGCATATACACCATCCGTTGGCATCGTTTTCAGGCTAACTACGACCGAGCCATCGGCTTGCGCAGCAGCGAAGGGCGCGATGATGATGTCCGAGTAAAGCTTGTCGTCCGTTGAAAAGCCGAAAAAGCTGCGATCGATAAGGTAGCCAGGCAAGGCGTCAGGTGTCTCGCCATCCTTGCGGCTGGATGGCGGGCGGTTTTCGGCGGTGTTTGAGCCAGCTTTTGTGCAATGGGTGGTTAAGGCTCCGAAAAGGATGGTTAGGAGAAGGGAAAGAGTGCCCCCAGCCCTAGCAAGCTTCCTGCTGTTTTTTTCGATTGCGAGCAACTTAACTCTCCCTGGTGTCGGTACTCAACTATTGAGGACTGAAGACGACAAGGTTGCTCAGCGAGTCCTGGGGCGCAAATGACGTAATGACGGCTCGCGCTGACAGCCTTCCGGAATTGGGTATGAAAACTCCGTGGTGTACCGCCCAACGTGACGCTGAATTCTCGTCGTCGATTTGTGCTTGCAGCAAGACATGTATCTTGCCGTTCGTCTGTCTGGCAGCGCGGAGCGAATCGCCACTGGACCCAATGATGAAGGAATTTGCCTGTGTATCTAAAGCGACGTTGACGGGCTCGACGTTAATCTGATTATCTGCGCCAAATGTTACGTACCAGATTTTTAACGTTGATTGGCTCAAATAGAATAAGTGCGCGACACCGTTTTGATCCACTTCAAGGTACGGTGCCCGCAAGCGAAAAACGTCATCAATATCTGGCGCGTTGACCGCTACGATAGTTGCATTGCCAGTTAAGGGCATGCGGCCGACGACCAGAGTTGCCGTCGAGTCGGTTTGAGTCCCTTGCTTACAGGCCAAAGCAAAGTGGGTGACTCCAGTTTCGGACACAGATAGTGTCTCCGAGCCGACCGACGTACACGACTCGCCACCATAGACGATATCTGCACTGTTGTGGATGTACTCATCAGACCTTGGTTTTAGCAGGTGTAACGAACGTGGCGAAGTTCTGCCGACAATCGTCATATAGGTCGCCTGCTCGCTAAGTTTACCGCCCTCCACTTGAAAGGAAAGAGAAGGCATGTTGAAGCCTGGGCGGATGAAGGAAAACGTCGATGACTCACTTGGCTGAAAGGCAAAGTCAAAATTTGGGTTGTAGTCGGTGAAGCCGGCAATCGCAGCTACCTTTTCGGCACCGTCATGAGACCAGGTTACAAGATCTGCCACCGCATAGCGCTCGGGACCAAAACTTGGAGAGTAGGATTGACTACCCCGGTGCTGCCATGTTCCATCGATTCTTTCTTTGATGGCAGAAGAAGCGGTTCCAGCGATCCAGCCTCCATCTTCGCGCGGCAAGCGTCGCAGGACCGGAAGATTACCCGCAGTCGAGCCATCTTCAACAAATTCCTGGCTCCATATCCCGTTTTGATTGTTGACGCTTAGCTCGTTCGTCACAAAGTGCAAGCTATCCGCAAAGCCCGTGTATGGATCAAAGTCGAGACCAACAGTTAGAAAGGCGACGTTGCCATTGAGCCCCTTGTATCCAGCATCCAGAGGCAGCTTCTCGGCCACAGCGAGAGCCGTGCAGGGCAGGCGCCCATCGCTCGTGTCGATAAAGAGGGTCAGCGAGCTAGCATCGGCGGATAGGGAGCTATCGCTGATGGAGATAAAATTTCTCGATTGCCGATGATTGGTTTCCGCCGACCAGACACCACTTGCGATCTCGGCGACGAAAGTCGCGCAATTCATCGCATCCGGCGGTCCATACAGTGCAATGGCATATTCACCATCGACGGGTGGCTCTTTCAGACTAACCACCACGGAGCCATCGGCTTGCGCAGCAGCGAAGGGCGCGATGATGATGTCCGAGTAAAGCTTGTCGTCCGTTGAAAAGCCGAAAAAGCTGCGATCGATCAGGTACCCAGGTAAGGCGTCGGGTGTCTCGCCATCTTTGCGACTCGACGGCGGGCGGTTTTCGGCGGAGTTTGAGCCAGCTTTTGTGCAATGGGTGGTCAGGGAAGCGAGAAAAATGGCGACTAGGAGCGACAAAGCGAAATGCGCTTTGTCGACCATTGCGTTGCACTTTTCATTGGCCAAACTCATGATATTCCCCCGCTTCTCTTCCATCGGTTATCGGTCACTGAAGTTGAGCGCTCGGTATTTAGTCGTGTTGTTTTATATGGTTAGAGCTTTATCCGCTGTGCCCCCTCAAATGCTATCGGGGTTCCTCATTTCCTCTGACTTAGCTTGTTCTGATGGCGTCGGCTCTGGCGTCGGTGTCGTCTCGGCGGGCTCGGATACGTCGGACGGAGTCGGCTGGGGCGATGGAGCCGATGCTTCGGCTGGCGAGTCGGTGGAATTACCAATTCCCATCATGCGGGCAAGTAGTGAATTGGGTGGCTTTTGGCCACTCGACGAACAGAGATTGAATATAGCTTCGAATTGAGATCCAACCGCCGCAAGACGCATTATGTTTTGGTTCTGACATGGCGCGACCTCTGGATAGCTTGGGATCCAAGGTTTTACTTGCCCTTGCGGCATTAGGTTGGGGCACCAGCGATCCGCCGAGATTGGCTCGACACGCAGTGCCAGTGCCTGGCTGCACGCGGAGCCCAGCAAAGGGTTTACAGGGCCCGCTGGCGTGAAGGGCATACGTGGATCTAACGCGCAGCCTGCGTTGATTGGGCAAACAAAGGAAAGGCTTGGCGCGGCATCAAGAGCGGCAATATTGCCGGCCCATGGCCGATCAACCGGGTCTCGCCGCTGCCCGAGTTGCTCAAGAAAGTTGATGCCAAATGCAGATTCGGCAGCAAAACCTTGACTCAGCTGCAGCCCCTGCGAGTTCGCTGAATCAGCGGTCCAGGCATGAATGGTCGCATTCATTTCCGGCATAACCGCAATCAGTACGCGGACGGAAAGATGCGCAGCGCTCGCGTCCGCCATCAGTATCAATTCGTGCATGGCGGCTGGCGACAAAGAATCCGCGAGGCGATCGTGGTCGTTGGCAAAGAAGAGAAATACGCGACTCAGCGTCGATGCCATGGCGCGAATGATATCCTCGCTGGTCATGCCACGCCCCTTCGCAGCGACCAAGTCTCTTGGATCGTCCAGTAAGGTGGTTACGAGGGCGAGGAAGTCACCTGCAAGGTCTTCTTCATAAAAGCGCAGCCACGTCGCGATCTCCTCATCCGTCGGAATGCGCTGCTGTGACGCGGTCAGGAGCAGATTTACAAACCACTGGCGCGCTGGCTTCGTTTGCAAGAGTTCTGTGGCAAAAGTTTCGAATGAGATCGATTCCGCAGCCAGCCAATGTTGGATGTCGCGCAGTGACTCTAGGGGCAAGAGACGACCCGTCATGTACATGATGACCTGTTGGATTTCTATATCAGCAGCGGTCGCAGTTTCGGTGTCAGCGCCGATGTCTGCATTCGTCGTCATGCGACTTTCATGCGGAGTCTTCTTATCAGGTGTCTGTTGGCCATCACAGGCCGTGATGGGCAGAGCCAGAGAAAAGACAACCGCCGCGAGCAGAGTCGATGGCATCAATCGAGATGGAGGGTTATGCATAAGCTGGTTGCTCCTTACATCATTAACTTAGGTGTCGATGTGCTTGCGTAGGACCGATCATGCAAGCTGCTTGCCAGCAGCCATGACAGCTCACGTCATGGTGTAACTTGGCACAACTCCCGACGAAAAATGGTGAGTTCAGCCGTTCTGCGGTGCCCAGTGTTCGTGCGTCGATTTTTGAAGAGAGTATTAAGTATCTGTATTTAAATACTTTAATGGAATTTTGTGCCGTCGAATTCGGCATCCGACCGGAAGAGACACGATCAGTCTCAGCGGCATGGCGCGGGCGCTTGCTTTTATCAATACTTTGGACCAGCGAGAGATGGACGCTGGCCCGGAACGGGTGGCTTAGGCAAGGCACCTTGAAGTGATGGATAGAACTTGCTCGGATCGTAACCAAACTCTTGCAGCGCGCAGTCCACAACATTTGTGCTGTAACTTCCGCCAGGCGGCAGCCATCCGTTCTCTGGACAATGATCATTTATAGAATTAAGAGTATGCACTCCGGCTGCGGGCACTGCGACCCAAATTCCCATAAAGTAAGCTAGAGAAGTCCAGAACCCCACCTCCGCGGCCTCATTATGACTATCACAGGTGGTAAGCATGAATGCTTCGAATCCAAGGCCCGCCTTTCCACCGTAACGTTGCAGATGATTCGTAGATTTAGCGGCATAACCGGCCTCCGGTGGCGTGCATGGGCGCCCATTCTTCTGAGGAATGCAATGATCTGTAATGTGCTTTTGAATCTCAGCGTCAGAGTACGGTTGGAAAGTACATTCAATGGTATCGATTTTGTGCAGCCTATCAACATATGTTTTTGGGGGGGCACTTGGAACAAGAATGCCCGGCCGAAGCAGCATTTCAGACTCTATACCAGGTATTTGTCCAGCCAAGCCTCCTTGTGGGAAGTGAATGATCAACTCGGTTCCGAATCTTCCGCAAGGCGGTCTGGCGTGCCGTGCAGCAACTAAAGGATCGGTGCTGGTGGCATTAAACTGAGGTCGAGTCAGGTCCAATTGCGACAGCTCGCAATTAACCCCTCGGTACAGGGTCGTTCCTGGTTCTAGCGGGAGTGAATCACAGTGAGTCAATAAATTGCGAATATGGTGCTGGATACTCGGGTCGCCGCGAGTGATGCCAGTCAAATAGTAATTGACGTTGTGATAGCCGTGACCTTGCCACCAGCTACAAGACTCCGCAATCGTTGGGGCTCCGCTGAAGCTTGGCGAGTAGTTGTCTGGATCAGGAAGCCAGAGTTGATAGTCCGCTGCTAAAACACGGCTCTCCAAAGCTCCGAGATGCAAAATCGAAGCGACCAGGCCGTATAGAGCGCGCATGGTGAATCGGCTTTTAACGATCTGCATGCTGTTCGCTCCGTTCGGAAGCAGGGAAAGCCACGCAGGATGCCACGCAGATTAACCAGTTCATGACGACTACGGAACGATATGCTGTTATCGACATCGTGCGTTCTCCGTATTGCTTGGATTCATCCGCCAGACCATGCAAATGGCGGGTCAGGTAATAGCTGGGTTAAAAAATCAATCAAAATCATATGGTTATATTGATCGCGGAATCTCACCCATTGGCGAGGAATTGCGCGCTGAAATTTCAAAACTCAGGGTAACGCCCGAATCGCCCAGCGTAAATGACTGGTGATATCTGAAGGTGGGTGCAGGTGTGCGGAACGCTGTGCGGGAACGCGCCGCCTAAGGACTGTAGACGACGATGTTGCTGAGAAACTGCGCTGGGTGAGGCGATGATGTCACGGCTCGCGCCGACACTTTGCCTGTACCAGGAACAAATACGCCGTAATGTACTGACCAACGACTATCGTCGATTTGATTATGCATCAGGAGCTGAATATTGCCATTCTGCTGCCGCATCACACGGATGGAGTCGTGAACGTTTGCAAGGGAAGTTGGTGAGGTATTTTGGGTGACTATCTGTTTTGTAAAAGTTAAAGAAATCTTTAGGGCCTGTCCCTCTTTTGGCTAATTCGCAGTAGTCAGCTAAAATGCGTTCGATATTAGTTGATTAGCTGGGATGAGGCCAATGCTGCGGTTGATGCTGTCTGATTCACTGTGGACTCGTTTGCTAGAAGCAATTGATGACTCTCGCGCCTACCGGACCGAAAATTTGAGGATGTCAGTAGAAGGAATCCTTTGGCGAATAACAACTGGCAGTACACACGATGTTTCTGTGGCACCAAAGCTCGTCGAACAAT
>CAZLMG010000069.1:0-6377 GCA_964560765.1 uncultured Oligoflexales bacterium | reverse complement strand
CACTTCCAACCCCTTAACAACTTCCGCATTTTGGCACCCCAGGAGGTGCTAAAATGTGTCCCAATTGCAAACGACCAGATGCTTGGGCAATTCGTCAGGGGTTTTTCGCGCGTTCGACATTCGCGAAACGCAAGGTTCAGCGCTACTTATGTTAGAGCGCGAGCTATGCATGACGACTATCTGAAAGAGCTTTCGCCAGTCAAGGTAGCGATCTTTGATGAAATGAAAACGTTTGAACACACCAAGTATAAACCCGTCTCGATTGCCGTTCATTGTTTACCACAATCAGCGACTAGAAGGGATGGTACCCCAGATCGCTAAGGGGTACCCAAAGCACAGTTAACGGCACCAGTTTATCGCAGTTTACTCAAACCAGTTCCGAGGCAGCGCCTCGCCATAGATGGCAAATGTGATGTCTTTGCCCGTGGACTCCAAGGGCACCGTCACAACCTTGCCACCAGGGACCTCCAATTCGGCATACTGATGCAGGCGTTGCCCACCCTCGTTGCCTACAGCAAACACACGCCGAACTTTTCCAGCATAAAATGTCACATGGGGCCCAATCACTTCAAACCCGGCAATCAAACGCCCAACGAGCTGACTAGCTAGTCTTGGCGCGACGCCCCCCCAAAAAGTCGAGTACGGATCGCCGTTAGTCCAACCCGGCGCATTCGCTCGCCGGAGCACTTCGGCTTCAGCCTGCTCTGAGGCTACAACTAGATCGTCTCGTGCTAGATCAATTTTGGCCTGCCCCACTAATTGCGAGCTAAGGATTTCAAGCTCCTCCCGCGTCAGAGGTCGATAGTCGAAACGCGCACTGGCTTTGATCACGGGCTGCGTAATAGGCGCCACGGCACCAAGTCCAAACGATTCCCCGTTAAAGACCTGCACACCGAGATGCTCCTGAGCGTTCCGAACCTGCATAGCATAGATCGCATCATTCATTTGTCCTAGGCCTCTCGTAATAGCGACGCCAGTTTGCGACAGGGATTGCAGAAAGTCACACGCCCCCGCTGGCAGGACAGCAATGTTAGCCGAGAGGGCACCGAGGCCAGTTGACAAGGTTGGCGAGTCTCCCGATGCAGCCCCCCCCATTGCAATAGCAATCGCGGATGCGCCAATCACCACAGCACGGCCCAGCAGCGAGCAGGAAAGGACAATGACTCTCTGGCGCCTAAGCATGGGCATCCTCGGTGATCCATTTGTAAATCAAGAAACCGTGGAGCAAGTTTCGTACCTAGGGAAAGGGAGCTCGCGGAGGCCAACCCATGCTCGAAGATGGAGGAAAATCTGTCGTTGCTCCTTAGTTTTCGTCAATGAAATCCGTGAGGGCTCGAACAGTTTCTGCATTTTCGCAAAGCTGCACCTGCCAGCTTCTCGATGTCCCTGAACTGACAAATGAAAAGGTGCTTTGAGTATTTGCATCGATCAATCACCAGCCGCTCAATACGCCAACTAACTCACACTCATGACGACATCTTAAAGCCCGGTGGCGAGCATCAAGCGTTTCAGACGCCCGGGCTCTCCGCCGATGACTTTGCGGAGTCATTGACCCGAACGCAGCCTGGGTCGGCAGAGGATGTGTCCGCGGCAACCTGTAATAATCCGACTTTGGTCGCGCAACGAATGAATGCATCCGCAGCGATTGTGGCGCGTCAAAATAAGGACTATGAATGGATCAATGTTTCAGGCAATCAAGTCTCGGTATTGGCGTTGCAAGTAGTAAGTGCCCTCTCTAAAACTACAGAAAAACACACCACCGCAAGTTGCATCCAGCCGATTTCAAGGCACTGCTCGCCGACTCAAGAACTTCACGTGCAGTTATCAAGACGCATCCACATTGCTGGCTACTTACCAAGCCTAGCCTCCAACTTGCGGTAAAACTTGGAGATCTTCATCAACTCGACAACGGCCCAATTGCGGAACAGACGCTGCATCACACTCTCCCCAAAAGCCGCGCCCGGTGCAAAATGCCCTGGACACGGATTGATCAACCCTTGAATTCCGGAGATGTGAAATGCGCTTCCAATGGCCAAAGTTAAAACTGTCTTCCATCGTAGCGCTTGCTGCAGCTGCCTCGCTGCAGCAGGGATGCCGGAGCGCCAGTGGCTCGCAAGAGCTGGCGGAATCCCCCCGCATCGATGCGGACACCTCGAAAGTCGTCTATGAAGGAGAGTTCCGCTTAGAGATCAAGAGACTCAACGGTACCCTAACACTAAGCGACTATGCTGGCGGTCAGATTACCGTCGATATGGACTGCGCTGCTGACTATTGCCTGAGCAAGAGTGCTTCCGCCCCCATTCGCTACGCGGTCAGGCTGGACGGTCGCTATGCCACTCTGGAAGCACGAAATCAAGCCTCAGGCCCCGTACCTGCGTTGACCGTAGGCACCCAAGCCATCAATGTCAAAGCTCGTAGCCACCGTCTACCGGAAGATTCTCGGGCTTGCTTTCGACATTATCCAGACGGCGGATACAGCTCAGGACTGGCGATCGAACTTATGGGCAACGGCAAGTTCATGATTTACAACAATTTCCGATATGCAGGTGACGTCTCGATCAATACCAGCAGCACAGGTGCGGTCGCGGCTGATCTTAAAGTAACCCACGTTTCGGCTCGTGTCCGCAATAGCGACGACACCTACTCTTGGCGCGAGCGCACAGCTGCCGAATTTGCATCCATGGTTGCACGCCCTCCGAAGCTTGACCTCAAGTTCCAGTGGGACAGTCAGCGTGAGGTTATCTGGTGGAGCGCGATCGACTCTCAAGAGCTATTCAATCAGTGGAAGCTAGTCTCGTGCTCACAGCTAGAGGACCTACGTGCGGCTAACTAATGTAAACTGGTGCCGTTAACTGTGCTTTGGATCCAAATGTTGAATGGACGACAATTCATGGCAAAAATCCATCAACAACTTAGTTCTGGCCTTAGCGGCATCATCGAAATTTTCGGCAAGAACTATACGCATACGGCATATCTACCTCTTGATCCGCGTGATCAAGCCCTCAAGGCTCGTGGCCAATGTGCTCAGTGAGCCGGCTGCCGCAAGAACCTGCGTCGAGCCCACCGACGTTTCGGTTGCGGCTTGCGAGACAACCTGCACGTTGCTTGTGATCTCCATAACCCCCCTCGACGACTCTTGAATCACCCGCGCCACTTCCCGTGTGGTCGCGGACTGTTCTTCGACAGAAGCGGCGATGGCCGAGGCGATACTGTTGAGTCGCGAGATGGTGTCTCCGATCGCACTGACGGCACCCACAGCGTTAGAGGTATCTCGCTGTATGCCGGTGATGCGATTGGTAATGTCTTCCGTTGCCGTTGCAGTCTGCTTGGCTAATTCTTTGACCTCGTTAGCAACGACTGCAAATCCGCGTCCGGCATCTCCGGCCCTTGCGGCTTCGATCGTGGCGTTTAAAGCCAAGAGATTTGTCTGCTGCGCGATGGAGCTGATGACCTTAATGACGCTACCAATCTCTTTGCTGCTCTCGCCCAGTCGTGTGATCAGTTCGTTCGTCTGTTCCGCCTGCTTCATCGTGGCATGACTTGTTGTCGACGCTTCGGATGCATTTCGCGAAATCTCTTTAATAGAGGCTGACATCTCTTCCGTATTCGTCGCCACCGTTCGAACGCCTTCAGAAACAGATCCCGACGCCGTTGCCGTTGCTTGCGCTACTGAGTTTGTTCTCTCAGCATTTCCTGTCATCTGAGTCGCTGTCGCTGTCAGCTCAGAAGCTGCGGCTCCCAGCTGCTGTGCAGTTTCAATCAGAGCCTCTAAGACCTCTAACTCAGCTGTCTTCTGCTCCGTAATGTTGGTGGCATACTTGACGACTTTGAAGACCTTTCCTGTCATATCAAAAACTGGAACATAGGAGGCCTGAATCCAAACTTTTTGACCACTCTTGGCGACACGCATGAACTGATCACTCTGAAATGCGCCGTTGCGCAACTTTCGCCAAAATTCCACATACTCTTTCGATCCAGAAAGCTCCGGAGCACAAAACATCGAATGATGCTCGCCCTTGATCTCCTGCAGGCTATAGCCAAGTGTCTTCAGAAAATTGTCATTGGCATCGAGGATCTTGCCGTCGGGCGTGAACTCAATCACTGCTTGAGCGCGGCTGAGCGCGGCGAGCTGCGCGTCTTTTAACTTCTGCTCGCTGACGTCGACGGCAAACTTCACGACCTTGAACGGCTTGTCACTCGCATCCATGATCGGGTTATAGGATGCACGGATCCAGACTTCCTTGCCGCCCTTGGCGATTCGTTTGTACTCCATAGACTCAAATTCGCCGCGGCCCAGGCGCTTCCAAAACTGAGCGTATTCGACACTTGATGCATAGACTGGGTCGCAAAAAATTCGATGATGCTTGCCCTTGACCTCATCTAGAGAATAGCCCATTACACTCAGAAAATTGTCGTTGGCAGAACGAATGGTACCGTCTAAATCAAACTCTATGACCGCTTGCGACTTGTGAATGGCAGAAATCTGCCCACGTAGATCCGCCCATTCCAAGGCCCCAACGTCTACCTTATCCTCCGAATATGTTTCCGTAATCTTTCTGGCGGTGTTGCTCATCATGGCCTTCCTCTGCGAATCGAACCAGTCGGGAAATCTGACATTCCTCGACCCAGTCCGGAAATGTTGACTAGTTTGCTGTTAGATCGGACAGCCCAAGAAATATCTTAGATACCTGAAGAAAGTGCCTTTTGCCGCCACGACGAGGCAATGCGCTTGCCCACGGTAATGACTTAGCAAATGAACGCCTCAGAATTTCCTCATTGGGGGCATTATGCTGCGGAAACTCATTGCAACTTTGCTGTTTTTTGCGTTCACGGCATGCGGCCGTTCTTCTAGTGCGCTGTGCGGCGCGTTGATGCTACCCTTTTAAGAAATTCGACCTAAAGGGAGGTACTATGAAAGTCTATCTCGGTATCTATCTCGCTTCGCAGCTTCTTGTCAGCAGCTTGGCGCATGCGGAATCGAAAGCAGACCTACCAAGCGCAATGGATGCTAATCTGTCGACATCAATCTCCATAAGCGCTTGTGAACCCGCGGAACCTCGCCAGTACCTTCAGTTGTGCAACCACTTCACGACAGAAAATGGAACCATCCGCTGTATTGAGGCCGGACAAGGGCGGCATTTCGATGCCTGCGTTTTGGATCTCTGCAACCGCTTTAACACCGAAGATGGCACCATCAACTGCTTGCTTGCAGGGCGCGATAAAGATTATGCGGATGCAGAAATTGAAATGTGCAATCGCTTTACCACGGAAAGTGGAGCTGTTGGCTGTTTGCGCTCGGCAGGGACCGCCATTCAGCCCCATAACCCATGGCGGCAAGAAGCGTTGGATCGAGCCCTCCTTATTCGCGCGCACTTGAACGCTAGTCGCGTCTATGACGCCGAACGCGTGCTAAACTCCCTGATCGATTGGTTGGCGTTGCCAGCGAACTAAACCCAGCTAGAAGATCGTACCCAGGCCGCCGCCAGCAAAACCCGGTGGCACCTGGACGTGAATCACATCCACGTTCCTGGTCGCCGGTAGCGCATTGCCAAAGCGCAGAAATGTTGGCGTAGGAATGCGCGCATTGTAATCAGCATTCGGTCCTGCCAATCGCGGAATAAGAGCCCCGTTACCAAGAAAGACCCGCAGATGAATGGCAGATTGGTGGCTGTGCAGACTGAATGCCTCATCGGTTTCGAAATGCCCCCACTCGGGACCTGTGTGACCAAACAAATCGCTACCATTCACTTGTTGCAGACGTTTCGGCATCAAGGCGACGCCGTTTTCAAGGACAGCGTATTGCAGATCGTGATTGAGTCCATAGACATCCATATCAAACCAGATGCGCTCGGCTGCAAACTGCTTGGCCTGACCTTGGCAATCGGTGCGCGAGATGCGGTAATCAACGAATCGATTCGGGTTTGCCAGATCAAGAACGGGCGTCAGCAATTCTACATGGGTGATGCCGCTATCGGTGCAGCCCGGTGGCGGCTGGATCAGTGGCGGCTGGATGGGTGGTGAAAAATTGTTGCTTGGCCAGTTCGTCGGCGTTGATACGGTATGTTGACTCGTGAATTGCGGTGGGGGAAACTGCTGTGAGTGCGGTTGAACTACCTTGGCTTGCTGGGCACCACCCGTAAACCCCGACTCTTTGCACCCTATGAGCGCAAAACCAAGTATGATCGTGCAGATAACTGCTTTCGAGTTCTTCACAAGATTCCCCTCAAGATCCATTAGTCCTAGCTAAGTCATTGCAAACTATGGACCCAGAACCGGGGGGCGAAAATTCTAGGAATCTTGCGGCTGTAGGCAGCCACCACTGTAGGGAAAGTGCCTACAGCCCGGTAACTGCTGAAAATGTATACGGATGCAAGCCT
>CAZLMG010000068.1:0-6647 GCA_964560765.1 uncultured Oligoflexales bacterium | reverse complement strand
GATTCGATATGATGCTGTGAGATCCGGTCACAAGGACGTCAAAGTTTGTAGGTTGAGTACATGGCGCAGCAGCCTCGCTTACAATGAATGCGCCTAAATTTCGTTCGATTCCGCGGAGGGCGTCTTCCATTTGCTGCTTGGTAAATTGAAATGCTGTAAGAAGTTCTTTCACTGAGTCGGCGACTATTTGATTTTGTTGTGAGGTATTGGGGCACGGTAATGGCGGGAGCGGCTGAGTTGCTAATACACTAAATCTGCCCGCAACCCCATGTTTCGTGGTTAAGGCCGAGGACAGCTGTCTTGTCCCGACCGATGCGCTCCATCCAACTCCGATACGAACTGATCGGCCTCCATAAATCTTCGGGCGGAACCATGAAAGTGCAGGCATGATTGAGCTAAGTTGCCGAAATGCTTGGTAGCGTCTTGGGGGGCTTCTGCCTCCTTGTTTAACATTGCGTGGGACCTCAAATTCACTCGCCCTTCCCGGAAATAGCAATTTTAGGTCATTGTACGCATAAAGAACCCTGCAGAGATGCGTAAGCAATTCGTGGAACATTATGGCGACAACATTGTTTGAGTCTAGTCCGACATCAAGATTGCGACCACGGATAGCCGATCTAGCGTCGTGTAGGCTGTTGATCACGGCAAATGCGATTTGGTTGTATGATTCGGGCTGTCCAAAACCCTTGGGTATTTGGTTTGTGCAATTGCCTTGCAGGAAGTCTGTAAGTGATGGCGCAAACAATGTCTCTTTTTTAGCGTTAGGTTTCATTGGGGGCTTGGTCTACCTTGGCGTGAAGCTCCAGATGGGTCTCGGGCTGAAAAGCTATCATGACTTGTCTGTGTGCATGGCCTTGGGCTTTAAGATGAATCCACGGATTCTTTGCGTTCGGCTTGTCTGATATCGGGCAATTTCTAGGTCATGGCGACTAAAAAGCTCCTGATACATTCTCCAGTTGTAGTGGTGGTCGCCCTTTTTCTTGTCAACGGGAAACAGTGTGCGCCAGTTTGGGGTCAATCCAGCTCTGCTGCGGTAGTCCTTATGGTTGAGGGCAAACTTCACCGCGTGCGCAGCCAGTCTTCGAAGTACATTCGAAAATGGAAACCAGTGCTCACCAAACAAAACAATTTGACCGCTTGGTTTGAGAGCTCGGCAAACTTCAGAAAGCAGTTCCTCTGGCTTAAATGCGTGGTGAAATGCCTGACATAGAATCACAAAGTCAGCGCTATTATCCGGGACCTTCAGGTCGTAAAAGCTTCCTAGGCACAATTGCACTCTCTTTGGGTCGATTCCGTTCCGCTGCAGAAAGCGTGGTGCCATCACTGAAATTCTGTGTTCAGACATTTCAACGCAAATTAGCTTTTGAATATTGGGGGATCTTGCCAGCAAGGTGGATTCAAGCCAGCAGCTGCCACTTCCTAGGCTGATGCCGATGCCGTTGAGTTCATATGGCGGCGCGATAAGTGTAGCCGCTTGTTGTAGCAAGGCCGACATTTCATCTGAAATAGCGGAGTCCGCGCTCTCTTCCAGGCCTTTCCAGAATTGCTTTTTCCTCTCTAAGCTTTCGTCGTTCCAATAGTCGGCAGTTGGTAAGCTGAGAATCGCGCCAGAGTCTAACCAGCGTTGAATTGGATACGTATAATCAGTCATGCGAATGAGGCCTAACACGAGAGCAGGTAGATTCGGCACTAAGAGAAGTTAGTGGCAACTGAATGAATCAGCAAGGGAAATTGCACAAGATCCACAGTGACATCGCTCGTTTCCCGGACGAGATCTAAGATTGCCATTCCATCGAAATCACCGTAGATTTAGCTGCTTGAACATGGAGGATTTATGCCTGGTTACGAGGTGATCGGCGCGGAAGAATTAGAGCGCGTGCGGCAGAGTTTCGACCAAGGCCGTGGGGTGCTGTTTCGCCATGGCTTTGACCAAATGCGTGGCGGCGTTTTCCAGGTGCGCGATTTTGAGAATGAATTCGCAGCTAAACTTGGCTCTCGGCATGCCTTGGCCGTAACTTCAGGTACAGCGGCACTCAAGGTTGCGCTGGAAGCCATTGGCGTAGGACCTGGTGATGAGGTCATCACGCAGTCATTCACCTTTGTGGCAACAGTAGAGGCGATTATCGAATGTGGCGCGACACCCATCATTGCTGAGATCGATGAGACATTGAATTTGGATCCGGTGGATCTCGAGCGTCGCATCACTAAGCGCACCAAAGCGGTGATTGCAGTCCACATGCTGGGCACGCCGGCTGATTTGGGCCGCATCGGCGCCATAACCAAGAAGCATGGTCTGACTCTGATTGAGGATACCGCTTGGGGATTGGGCGGGCGATACAACGGTAAAATGCTCGGCAGCATTGGAGATATTGGAACCTTTAGTTTTGATTATGCCAAAGCGATCACCACGGGTGAGGGCGGCATGGTCATTACCAATAACAAAGATATCGACTTCCGCGCCCGTGCTTATCATGATCACGGACACGAGAATAACCCCGAGTTGCCGCGTTGGGTCGACTCCCGGCATTCCAGTGGATTCAATTACCGCATGTCCGAATTGCAGGGGGCTGTTGGCCGGGCGCAGTTGACCAAGCTAGATCGCATTATCGAGGGACAGCGGCGGCAAGCCGATGCCATGATGCGGGTCTTAGCGAAGTTTCCTAACGTCAAGTTGCGGCCTTCTCCCGCAGGCTCTGAAAACACATATGATGCGGTCGTGTTTAGTGCGCCGACAGCTGCCGCAGCCCTTAAGTATCGCGAGTCTCTTTTAGAAGAGAAAATCGGGACTAAGATCCTGCCAGAAGCCATTACCTGGCATTTTGCGGGTACGTGGACGCACATGCCGGAACTCATGGCCGCTCATAACGGCGAATTGGAGTCTCGATTTGCGGCGTCAGAAGCCATTTTGCGCAAGTGCGTCGCTCTTCCTGTGCTGATCAACCAACCTGATGGTTATGTTGAGCGTCTGGAGCGCGCTATCGGTCGGGTGGCGCAAAGCACATGAATATTAGCGTCGTAGTCACCAATTATAATTACGCGAATTTTCTTGGCCGTTGTATCCGTTCGTTGGTTGATCAAAGCTTGCCGCGTGAGCAGTACGAGATCATTGTCGTCGACGACGCGAGCACGGATCATTCCGCTGAAATCATTCGTTCGTTTGCAGGTTATATACGGCCGGTCTTTAACGAGGTGAATAAGGGTCTGGCAGCAACCTGTAACATCGGACTAAAAATGGCGTTAGGACGGTTTGTGGTTCGCGTTGATGCTGATGACTATGTGCATCACGATTTTCTTCGGGTCATAAGCTTGTACATGAGCCTGAACTCCCAAGAGTGTGATGCGGTCGCTGTCGATTATGTGGAAGTAGATGAAGACGAGAACGCCTTGGGACGATTTTCTCAAGCCGATAAACCCTTAGCCTGCGGCATCGGATTTAAGATGGATATTTTGAATCGGCTCGGGTTGTATCGCGATGGGTTGAGGTTTAACGAAGAAAAGGACCTCATGCAGCGTTTTCAAAGCGAAGGATACCAAATAGACTACTTGAAGTTACCGCTGTATCGCTACAAGCGGCATGGAGCTTCTTTGACAGCGCAAATGGGAGATCGATAGATGGCTCGTGTGATGCTTGGGAGTAAGCCAATTCAGCGTGGAAGCCGTGACTACTACATCATCGCCGAGGCTGGAGTAAACCACGAGGGCAGTTTGGACACGGCCCGTCGTTTGGTGGATCTCGCTAAAGAAGGCGGTGCTGACGCCATCAAGTTTCAGACTTACAAGGCTGAGAAACTTACGCGCAAGGATTCACCCGCATACTGGGATCTTTCCAAAGAGCCGACACGCTCACAATTTGAATTATTCAAAAAATATGATGCGTTTTCTCAGACAGAGTACCAGGCGTTGGCGAACCACTGCCGCGATATCGGTATTGAGTTCATGACGACGGCATTTGACCTGGAGTCGTTGAAGTTTGTGGATCCCATGGTGCGAGTGCACAAAGTGGCGTCCGCCGATTTGACCAATGTACCTTTACTGCGTGCGCTAGCAGCCACCGGCAAGCCGGTATTACTGTCTACGGGCGCATCTTCGTTCGTTGAGGTCGACTCAGCTCGGCGTTTGCTTTTAGAGGCAGGGGCTGATCAAGTGGCGCTGTTGCACTGCGTGCTCAATTATCCGACTCCAGCCGATCGAGCCCACTTGGCGCGCATTAGCACGCTCAATCGATTGTTTGATCAAACGGTGATTGGTTATTCTGACCATACTCTGCCGGGCGATTTTTGCTATCCGGTCGTGCTTGCTTACATGCTCGGCGCTAGGATTATCGAAAAGCATTTCACGCACGATCGTTCTTTGCCAGGTAACGACCATTATCATGCTATGGACGTTCACAGCCTGAAGGGCCTGCGTCAACATCTCGATGAAGCGAAAGTTCTGTTGGGATCTGGCGATGAGCATGAGTTCTTGAAGGACCAAATTGCGGCGATTCGACATGCGCGCCGAAGTATCGTTTCCAACGGACACATCAAGGCCGGTCAGGTGCTATCCGAATCCAATATGATTGTAAAACGACCTGGTGATGGCATTTCTCCAATGCTTTGGGACGATATTGTAGGTCGCAAAGCGGCCCACGATATTCCTGACGATCGGCCCGTTACGTGGCGAGATATCGCTCCAGCGGAGGGTTCGCGATGAGTGCGCATAAGGTTTCTGTAAATGTTCCTAAGTACGTATTTGGCAAGGGAGCCATTGATAGTTTGGCGGACGTCGTTGCCCAGCGCCGAAATCATGGTGGCGGCTTTATCGTCTATCTCGTGGACGAGTACTTTCGTGATCACAAATTGCGCGATCGACTGCCTGCAGCAGCGGGCGATGTTTTTGAGATCATAGGAACGGACGAAGAGCCGACGACCGATGGGATTGATGCATTAACTGCCCGTGTGCATGCGCTTGGACGTGGCATCCCAGCAGCAGTGATCGGTATCGGTGGCGGCATCACTCTTGATACGGCAAAAGCTGTATCAAATCTTTTGACCAACGGTGGGAAGTCTGAAGATTATCAAGGCTGGGACTTGGTGAAAGTTCCTGGCGTATTCAAGGTCGGCGTCCCGACCCTTTCTGGGACGGGAGCGGAAGCCTCGAGGACCTGCGTTCTCACCAACAAGAAGAAAAATATTAAGCTTGGGATGAATAGTCCGCATAGTATTTTTGATTTTTTGGTTCTTGATCCAGACTTGACGAAAACGGTTGACCGCAGTCAGTACTTTTATTCGGGCATGGATACATACATCCATTGTGTTGAGTCGCTTGCGGGCAGCTATCGGCATGCCATGGCAGATTCTTTCTCGCATCAAGCGATAGCGCTGTGCCGCGAGATTTTCCTTGGCGACGATATGATGTCAGATGAAATGCGTGAAAAGATGATGGTCGCAAGCTATCTGGGCGGGGCATCAATCGCCAATACTTTTGTTGGGGTCGTGCACCCCTTGTCGGCTGGTCTAAGTACGGTGCTGCATACTCATCACTGTCTGGCCAACTGCATCGTCATGGAAGCAATGCACGATTTTTATGCTGATGCCGTGAAAGAATTTCAGAAGTTTAAGCAGCGGCAAGGTGTCACAATTCCCAAAGGAATTTGTGGCAAGCTATCTGCCGATGAGTTCAAGATGCTTTACGATTCCTCGGTGGTGCACGAAAAGCCACTGACGAATGCTCTGGGTGCTGGATATCGAGATGTATTGACCAGAGATCGAGTCGAGCGCCTCTATCGGGCTATGTAGTCGGCCGTACCAGTTGTCGTCATGATTGTGAGCAGGTGAACATGAAAGTTACCGCGACCATCCAAGCGCGGAGTGGATCCAGTCGGCTCCCCGAGAAGGTGCTGCGCCCCATTATGGGCAAGCCACTGCTGGCTCACCAGATTGAGCGGGTCAAGTGCTCAAGGCTAGTCGATGAGGTGGTGGTTGCGACCACAACGAATCCCAAGGATGATCGTATTGCCGAGCTTTGTGAGTCGGTTGGTGCAAAAGTTTTTCGTGGTTCTGAGAACGACGTGTTGGGCCGCGTCGCACAGTGCCTGCGAACTTACGATGTTGGTGTGCATGTGGAATTGCTGGGGGACAGCCCGCTCACTTGCCCGACTTTGCTAAATGAAGTTATCGGTTACTACTTCAAGAATCAGAATCAGTATGATTTTGTCAGCAACGATCTCAAGGTAACTTATCCTCCCGGACTTGAGGTCAAGGTCTATCCTGCGTCCGTACTGATTCAGCTTGATGACGAAATTCCGAAGAGTGAGGCGAAGCGCGAGCACGTCTCTTATCACATTGTGCAAAGACCGAACCAATTCCGACTGTGCAACTTGGAAGCGTCAGGTCGCTACCTGCGCCCAGATTGTTATCTGGAGGTTGACACTCAGGAAGATTTTGATGTGATGAGTCAAGTATTGCACGATCTTTATCGACCCGACCGGTGCTTTACAATTGATCACATCCTGGACTATTTGGATGCGAACCCAGATCTTTTTTCGAAAAATCGCCATGTTCACCGCCGCTGGCTTGAGTTGAAGTAAGAGGACATAGACGAGTGCGTGTTTTCCTCACCGGCGCTGCCGGCTTTATCGGTTACCACACCTCCAAGCACCTGCTCGA
>CAZLMG010000067.1:5477-6770 GCA_964560765.1 uncultured Oligoflexales bacterium | reverse complement strand
GACAAAGGTGACAAAGGTGACAAAGGTGATGCAGGCGCAACGGGCCCGCAAGGCCCACGCGGTGAAAGCGGTGAGCAAGGACCGCGCGGAGACACGGGGCCAGTTGGGCCGCAAGGTCCTGAAGGCCCACGGGGCCCGCGAGGTGAATCGGGAGAGCAGGGGCCAGCAGGTCCTGCCGGATCGCAGGATATCCGCATTTCTCGCACTGGCAATTTGATTCAAATTGCGACTCCGGAATTCAATGGCGAGGCCGTTGCAGCAGACGCGTTAGCGGCGCACATCGCTAGTGCGGCGGTGCCAATTCCCACTCGCAATCTTGAAGGCCAGATACCAAGTTGCGGGTCATCTCCGCAGGCGCCCCATTGCTATGAAGGGCGTATTTTGGTTGTCAGCGGTCGCTCATTTGTTCCAGCTCCACTGATCGATGGCCGGCCGGTTTTCGAGCATTGGATAACCGACGGTCAGCTGGGCGTAACTACAGCTCGCTGGAACCGCGTCGCAACCGTTGACCCAAGCAAGTACCAAGTCATTGACTACGCAGCATCAGTTATCAACGCAGATGGTGTCCACGTTAGCGCCAATGGCACTGGAGAGGTTCAGGTGCGTATTAACAACGGAGTTGTTGAGGAGCGGCACACGCAGAATATTTGGAATGGCGCGCGTTTAATCATTCGTATGAATGTGACAGAGCGTGAGCAACGTGTGAGGGTTGCCTCACCGTAATCTGCGATCTGCTGAGGTGAGTGTTCCCGCCCACTTGCAGGGCTCTGCTCGAGCCCTGCGAAAATTAGCGCCCGCCGGTACTGGTGATTTCCATTCTTCTTTCGGTTGAGCCAAATTGAAAAAATGAAAACTTCCTGCAGCCACTCGCGGGTGGTTGGCATTTTTCTTTGCTTTGTCCGCGAATTACCATTTTTGTTCCCGCGCCGCCTAAAGTCATCATCGCCGCTCCCGAACGCATCCTCCATGAAATGCATGGCCTTGAGCCAGTGGAGGGAGCAAAGATGTCAATCAACTTTCAAAAAACAGCAACGCTGATAGTCAATGCAACAACATGCGCTGTGCTTGCGGCGGGCTGCGGGCAAGATCCCAGCTTCGTGACGATTGAAGAGCGACAGCCAAAAGAACGCGATCATTTACTCATGGAAGAAGATCGGGTGTCTGGTAGTCAGGCTGGTGGCAACAGCGAGGAAGAGACGGCGGAAAATGGATCTTCCCCCGGTGGCAGCACATCGTCGGGTGGCAGCACATCGTCGGGTGGCAGCACATCGTCGGGTGGCAGCACATCGTCGG
>CAZLMG010000067.1:0-5377 GCA_964560765.1 uncultured Oligoflexales bacterium | reverse complement strand
GTGGGCCAGAAAACCCAACGCCTCAGTATATGGAGGAGAACTTTAAGCAGAACGCGGCCGCAAAGCTCGACATCCTTTGGGTGATCGACAACTCTGGGTCCATGAGCACCATCCAAACATCTCTCCGCAATAACATCGCATCGTTTATAGGTGCCCTCGACACAAAGCGCCTGGACGTACAAATTGGCATCACCAGCACAGACGTTTGCCCTGGTCAGTCTGCATTGCAGCCACTAGAGGAAGCCGTTTGCCCAGTCCACGATAGCAATGCTATCGGACTGCGCGGCAGCCTCATTGGTGACTCAGGTCGTCGTGTGATTCGAGGAAGGGATACTGATCGCGTTCAGCGATTCAAGCGCTATGCGAACCTTGGTGTGAATGGGTCGTCATTCGAGCATGGTTTGACGGCAGCGAGCATGGCCGTCGATAAGTCTATGCATGGACAGAATGAAGAATTGGTGCGCGAGGATGCGCATTTGGCAGTCATTGTCGTCAGCGACGAAGAGGATGATGGCGTGGGTCTTTCACGCCCGGACGAGGAGGGCGTGAACTATTGGGCAGCGGGCAAGTCCCGATACATCTTCAACGCCGACATGATGGTGAAGTCTTTGGAAACATGGAAAGGTCGTTCTCAGTTTTCAGTTTCAGCCATCGTCGGAACGCCTGACAGCAACGGCCGACCGTGTACCAGCACTCATGGCCGAGCGGTAGAAGTTGGACAGGAATACTTGCGAGCTGCTGAGCTAACGGGTGGTGTGCAGGCAAGTATCTGCGCTGCAAATTGGAGCCGCACCCTGAGTGACCTCGGGCAAGATCTCCTCTCGCAGATTGAGTCCATTTCTCTGCGGGCCGTACCGCAAGTAGCGTCCATTCAGGTCAGGGTGAATGGAGTTTTGGAGCGCCGCTGGCAATACATACCGGGCAAGAATGCCGTGAAATTTGATCCTAAGGCCGTTCCTGCACCGGGAGCTGACATCAAAATTTCATATATGACCTTTGAATAGCAGGCCAAAGCCTGAGAAGGGGAGATTCATATGGGACGCACAAATCTTGCACTTGCAGAGCAAACGAGTCAAGAAAACCATCAACCTGCGTGGTGGTACGCTGATGGAGAAGCCGCGATAGGTCCAGTTACCCAAGAGCAATTGCAGGCTCTGATTGCCAACGGACGTGTGGAAGAACATACGTACATATTCCATCATGACTTTGGCACTTGGACTCTGTTGAGCGATGCATGGCAGTATCTGGGCACGAATCGAGAAGAGCTGAAACGCTCAAAGCGCATTTACGTCGAGAATCTAGGATTGAACGGCTGCGTTTATGCTCATAACGGCGAGGCCCTGATTGTGGCTAGACCGCTTAACCTATCAACAACCGGAATGTTTATTCTCACCGAAGATTTCAGATTTCAACTCGGTGAAACACTAACGACCACCATCAAAGTTCCGGGATTGCTGAGGCCAATGAATATTCGTTGCGAAGTCATGCGGATTGAGCGACGCGACGAATATCAGCCTGGTTACGGCCTGAGGTTTTGCGAACCGCATGAACAGTTGGAGCGATTGACCTTTCGCCTCATGTAAGAATTACTCGTCTTGCAGTTGCAGCAGTGACCAGTCAAATTTTTCAAGACCTACCAAGAGTCCATAGCTCGGACTGTCGGCGCCAGGTAACCTGGCCCTGCGGTCCGCTGCTGAGGCGAGGGCTGACAACTCCGATAGCTTGTCGCGAAGTTGTCGCACGTCAGCTGGCGAACACTGAATGAGGGCAAAGGACAGCTTCGACTCATTCGCCTGGCAAAATTCCGTAATGGCCTGTTGGCGAAAGGACTTAGCAAGCGGGCCATTTCGCCGCCATACCGGTTCCCCCTGGACGAGCAGTCGCACGCGTTCGTCACTGATAATCTCGATGAGCTGAATTTTTTCCAGCGCACGAAGGATCTGCCAGGCCCGAGTTTTTCTGAGTCCACTGAGGCGTCGAATTTCCCTTGGACTTTTGCCACGCAGCAGCAGATCGAAGTAGGCGAGATGGCCAGGCTGTAGTGCAAAATGCTCTTCCTGCTCTAGAGAATAGCGAAAGGTGCGAGTGGAGCCAATATCTGCGGCCAGGTCATTCCAAGATAGATCTAACAACTCCAGCAGTCGAATGAGCTGCTCTAAGTTAACCCCCTTTCCTGCAAGCCAGCGCTTTAGCGTCGGATGTGAAACTCCCATTTTTTTGGCCAAAACATCCTGGGTAAGCCCCATGGCGCGGGCCCGAAGTTTCAGGGCGTTCATCAGTTGTTGCGGATCGATGTTCATAGGGGATCTTTAAGTGATCTGTCTGAGATTACTTAATGATCTATATCATATTGATGCTGATTCTCCAAATACCTGCTGCTAACTCGGAATTGTCGGTGCAGAAACATTTTTCAATTTGTGGAGGATTTTGAGTTATGCGGTACAAGTGGATCACGGGAATTCTTTTGACTTGGGCGATGGCGGTCGGGGCGGCAGACGCTTCTGATCGAGGGTTGTCTGGCCTTGTTTGTGGTGCCGATGCCAAGGTTTACTACAATACATACCATGGCGAAGGGCCAGGGTGCGGTGAAAGCGGGCGCGCTTTCATTGTCAGTCAGAAACGAGATTGGGAAAAAAAAGTCATTCAGATCAGCATGGGCTGGTATCCGGGAAAAGAGCTGGAGCATCCCCGATGCCGTTACTTTGGGCCCATTTTTGGTGGTGGCGCTGTAGAAACCTTCGAGGGGACTTGGCAAGTCGTCGTTGATGGCAAGGTCACGGGAACATACTCGTATACTCAAGAAATTGAAGGATCGGCACCCTACGAAGTTAACTACACGCAAAGGTGTAAGGTCGATTCTGGCTTGTAACTATTTGTAACTAATGAGTCTTATCGAAATGTCTCACGATGGCCGGAGATTTTCCGAAGCTAAAGATAGTATTCCTTCTTTAGCTCGGAGTCTTGCATGTTTAAGCTAGCCTTTATGGCCTTGGTCGCCTCGCTGCTCATCGGTTGCGAACCCGTTGATACCACGACGAGTGATGAGGATACCACCGACTCACCGGCCAGCTCATCTTCCGGTTCGTCTTCCGGAGGAGGCTCATCGACGAGTGGCGGAGTAAATGCAGCAGGTCTGACGATTATGCGACTCGATGGTTCCATGTATATATCTCGCAGTGCCGCCCTCGCCCTGCTTGAAGACGACTCTGACATCATCGGAGTCGAACTGAGCGGCCCCCTTATGCCGAAGGTGCTATATCTTTACGCGAATGAGGGACAACAATATCCCTCCAATGAGGCAGGACAACTGGAAGTCGCAGAAAATGGCTTTTTGACTTTTCCGGAGTTGCGAGAGGAGTGCAATAACCTCGCGCAATATGCAGTTAAGGTGATTAGCGCCGAAGAGGCTGCAGAGCTCGGGGAGGGTCTGACGGACGAGATGCAACTCGCGAGTTACGGTGCAATCGCACAGTGCGCCTACGAGCAAAAGACGAGCAAGCCTTATACCATTCCCCAATTGCACGAAGATGTCGATGTTTGCGCTGCTGTATTAGGAGATGAGTGGCGGACACCGACGGAAGAGGATGTCACGTCCATATTAACGGGAGCCGACTTTTTGAAGTTCCAGGAGATTATGGAGTCGGCAATCACTGCGGGGACGAGTACCAACGGTTCTTGGGCTCATTTCTATTTCTCTTTGGCGACGATCATTCGCGGCGAAGACGGTATGGCAAAAGTCGCCAGTTTGCGTAGCGATGCGGACCCACGCGTTGCTGAGATCACGGTTGATAAGAAGTTGCACCTGGAAGGCTTTACGATGGGTGGGCAATCGACGACCGTAACTCCACGTTGCATCCGTTATGATTATGCGTCAGAGTGATTCTTGTTCCAAGCGAACTATGAATCTATGGTGACGTCGACGAGATAATGAGGCCGGTGTTGTGAGTGATGATTTTTTAGCGCGGTTAAAGCCGCGCTCGGAACGTTGGCGGGCGATCGCTCGCATCGCCTGGCCTCTGGTGATCGCCAACAGCTTCTGGAACCTGCAGCTAACCATCGATCGCATCTTTCTTGGCAACTACTCCACCGAAGCACTGGGAGCAGCGATGGCAGTCATGGGTGTCTTTTGGACCCCTATGGCACTCCTGCAGCAAACCGCAGCCTATGTGATGACATTCGTGGCTCAGTATTTCGGTGCCAAGCGTTATGACATGATTGGCCCTGCTTTTTGGCAATCTGTGCACGTGAGCATCTTTGGCGGCCTGTTATTGCTATTCATGATATTTGGTGCAGAGGGACTCTTTCATTTCATTGGCCATGACGCATCGGTACGGAGTTTGGAGGTTGAGTACTTCAAATCCCTTTGTTGGTCGGCGCTACCCGCGGCTCTGGTTGCCGCAGCTAGCGGTTATTTCACTGGCCTTGGCGACACGAAAGTTATCATAGGCATCAACTGTGCGGGATTAATCGCCAACGTCGTTTTCGACTACCTCCTCATCTTTGGCAACCTCGGCTTTCCTGCCATGGGTATCGCCGGCGCTGGCTATGCAACTGCGCTCGCCAATTGGGCGAGTGCGATCTGGGGTCTGTATTTGGTCTTTACCAGAGTCCATGCCCACGACTTTGCTCTGCGTAGAACTTGGCGTCCCGATCGAGCACTCATGGCCCGTTTTATCAAATTTGGACTGCCGAGTGGCATGCAATGGGCTTTGGAAGGACTGGCGTTCACGGTATTTCTGATTTTTGTTGGCCGCATGAGCAATGGCAGTGCGGCACTAGCCGGCAGCGGCATTGTGGTTACGATCATGATGCTGGCTGTGCTGCCGGCAATGGGAGTGGCACAGGCGGTATCGACGCTTGTCGGGCAGCATCTCGGTGAAAAACGGCCGCATGAAGCCGAAGCTGACACCTGGGCTGGTCTGCAAATCGCCGCCGCCTACATCATTTCCGTTGGCTTGACATTCTTGGCATTTCCCAATTTCTACCTCAGCTGGTTTCATAACCCCAATGATCCTGTCCTCTGGCAGCAAGTGAGCATCATCGTCCCCTTTCTCTTAATGTACGTGGCACTGTTTACGGCCTTTGACAGTATGAATCTCGTCCTTTCGTTTGCGCTAAAAGGGGCTGGCGATACACGCTTTGTCACCTTGGTGGCCCTCACCTTGCCGTGGCCGCTGATGGTGATTCCCACCTGGTACGTCAAGGATATGAGCAGTGCAGTCTATCTCGCTTGGGGCGCGGCTAGCGTCTTCATTGTGACGCAGGCGTTGGTGTTTTGGCGACGTTTTGCCGGTGGCAAGTGGAAGTCCATGAGCGTCATCAATTAGGGCCTGTCCCTCTTTTGGCTAATTCGCAGTAGTCAGCTAAAATGCGTTCG
>CAZLMG010000066.1:0-6794 GCA_964560765.1 uncultured Oligoflexales bacterium | reverse complement strand
CTGCAGGTGTCAGCTGTATTGCGCCCTGATCTGGTTGATTGCCACTTCGGGATTCTTGTCGATTCGGCCTTCAAACAAAGTGGGATTAAATCCTGACTGCAGATCGCTCGAAAGAAACACTTTCATGGCCGGAGTACGTTTGCGCAGCTCAACGGCGAAATCCTCACCAGTGGATTGATCCAGGTCGCCAAAATAAAAATCGGTGATCAACCACCTGATCGCCTCCAGCGGCAAACTGCCGGCGTTGACACAATGCCAAAATGCTTTGGGCGAGCTAAAGGCCACAACCGGCAGACCCTGCTGCAAAAAGGTCTGACTCCACGCCGCGCGTATAAACGGATCGTCCTCGACCACCACCGCAGTGGGACTCTCAACTTTAGCGGCGACTGCGTCGTTGCTGGCGTCCACACCCAAGTGGCGCGGAAGAACGCCTTCAAAGGTCAAATCACCCGCACTCTTGACGGCCGCAGTGAGCGGCAGTGTAAAGAAAAAATCCGTGCCCTGAGTCTGCGAGGACTCGCACCAGATCTTGCCGCCATGCTCGGTGACGACGCGCTTGGCGATCGACAGCCCGAGTCCGGTGCCATTCTCTTTTTCATCAGAGAAAAACACCTCGAATATGCGCTCGCGATTCTCCTTCGGCACGAAAGAGCCCGTGTTGCCGATGGTAAATTTGACGCTGTCTTGCGTGTAATCCACCCCAACGCGTATGACGCCCTCGCCGTTCATGGCTTCCACGGCGTTGCTCAGCAGGTTTTGAATCACCCGGTCGATACGCCGACGGTCGGCGAAAACTTGGCCCACATAATTGAGGCTGTACTCAACCTCGATGGACGGAAGATTGTGCACTTGACCAGCAAAGACCATATTCTCGGCAACGCAGCTTTTGACGTCGAAGTGCTTGTAATGAAGGCGCATGCCATGATCGGCCTGTAAGATGTCTTCGATCATCCCGTTGACGGTCGCAATTGATGACTCGACATGCACGAACTTTGCCGCGATCAAATTGTGAACATCCGTTACCGGCGCGTTACGAAGGTCGCTCAGGGCGGCCAGCAATAAGCGAAACGGCTTTCTGACGTCATGCGCCAGCATTTGCGTGCCGCGCGCGATACCGGTCAGGGTATTCGCTCTGGCTTGTATTTCTGTTTTTTCAATCTCGACGGTCTTGATTCGGTAGCCCAGACCCAAGGACAGAAGGACGACCTCGACCGCTGAACCAAATTGAATACTATAGTTGGCAAAAAAACTTGGCGGGATGAGACCCATGTTCTTGGCCGCCAGCGTGACGATACCCGCCAGATAGATGATCCAAGCAGTTAGAAAAAAGCGCGACGGATAATAGCCGCGAACCGAGGCAAAGATTCCCAGACCGATCACATAAAGCGGCACCACCAAAGCCAGGGCAGCTCCGGTAGGGCTGGAGATCTTGTATGGCAACAGCAGCATCAAAGGTGACGCAAGGCAGAAGATCCACCCCGTCCGGTTCGTGATCTTCGCGAGCCCAAGATCCAAATTCTTGAGCTTCAAGTATTCACTCGAAAACAGCAGGATGAAGCCTTGAATCATCGGCATCAACATGCCGATACCATTGTTGGCCAAAAAGTAGGACTTCTCACGCAAGAATTGAATCAGCAGACCGTTTAGGCCAAACTGCAGCAACATAAAGGCGGCGACGTACAGAACGTAATAAGCGAACACCCGCTCCCGCATCGACACCAGCAGAAACAGATTGTATGCCAGTAGGGCACCTAAGATGCCGTAGTAGATGCCTAACCCTAAATATTCTTCCTGGTTGGCGAGCGCCAGGCCCTCCGCATCCCACAGCCGTAACGGAAACTGGATGGAACCGTCAGTTTGAGACTTGATCAGAATCGTGACGTCGCCGCCTGCAGGGACGTTTATCGGGATCACCGGGTTGCGGTGCTTGATGGCCCGGTCGTTCCAGTCGTCCTGATCGCCGGCCCGTGTCAGAGGGCGCAGGTCAGTGCCGTTTGGACCGCTAAAGGACTCGAAAGCATGAACGTGGTCGATCAGGGGGTATTGGATTTCAAGCAGTCGTTGTTCTGCAACTTCACCGGTCGCCGTACAAGTGGCTTTCACCCAATACGTTGCTGCGTCAAAACCAAATCCAGAATTCTTCAAGTTCAGGGGCTGAAACTCATCCACACCCTTACGATATTTGAACTCGCAAGAAACGTTGCCGGATTGCAGGCTTGAGGGCGTGGCGGAGACAGTCGCACCACAGATGACGCCCGCCATGACCAGAGTGATTGTCGTCCAGTTGAAGGTCACAGGCTGTGCCTTGCAAGGTGGCGCTCAAGGGTAGCGTTAAAGTCGTTAGTATCCTGCCTGAACGACCAATGGCCCAAGCCCGGACGCGTCTCCAGAGTGATCGCTTTGGCGAACTTGTCCAACCCAACGGTATTGCGCGGGCTGAGAGCATGGTCCTTGAGGCCCCAGTAGACGAGCGTCGGGCAATCAACCACGAGGCCGTCATGCTGTGGATTGGACATGTAATCCTTGTTGGCGCGGTAATAGTTCAAACCAGCGGTCAGTACGCCTGGAGCACTCCAAGCCGCCACATAGGATGCGGCCTCGTCCTTGTCGGTGACGATGTCGCCAATCAAGAAGCGCTTGATGGCGGCAAATTCATCACGAGAACAAACCGACTCACCTTGAGGGCTACTGAAAATTTCGACGTACTTGAACACCGCTTTTTGCACGGGATCGTCCAGCAAGGCTTCGCGGTAGATTGCCGGATGGGGCGCGTTGATGATTGTCAGTGTTTTTACCGAGATCAACTTTTTCGCCGTGATGAACCATGCCGCCACGCCACCCCAGTCGTGGGCGACCAGGTCAATGCCTTGCGGAAAATTGGCGACGAGAGCCTGGCTGATCTGGTCGGCGACACGGTCGATGCGATAGTCATCGATTTCGGCATGCTGTGTTGAGCCCAAATACCCCGGCAACGTCAGGGCCAGAGCGCTCCTAGATTTTGAGAAATGCTCTAGTTGCGCTTTGAACGTGGAGGCAATATCGGGGAAGCCGTGAAGAAATACCAATGGTCGACTTTTGCGCTTGGCGTCAAAGCTGTCTCCCGCAAGTGCTTGTAGACTGACACGGTCGGACGTTAACTGCATGGTTTGCATGATCTGTGCTCCCCGACTTCGGTTAAGTTCCGGCCTTGAACAGACTCTCAGTTCCCGCGGGAACGTCTTTCATGCCGGTCAGTGCCAGGATCTGCTTTTGCGTTGGCGTAAAATAGATGCCATCCGCCTCGGCACACAGACGCCCCTTCTCGTTGAAGAGCTGGGACTTAACTTCATAAAGACCTGATTCGGACAACGTCACCCTGGCTGCCGCCGAGAACGTTTCGCCGAACCGACTGCCCTTGACCCACCGAATCGACATCTTGGTAGAAACCGAGACAAATCCCGTATGTTCCAGAATCGCCTGGCCCATAAGTTCATCGAGGACGGCCGAAACGACACCACCGTGGATCAAGCCGGGATAATTCTGAAAGTGGGCTGAAGGTGTCCATGTGGCACCGAGGCCACCATCAGTCTTGAAAAATTTGAGTTGCAGGCCGTATGAATTAGACTGCGCATGACCAAACGATGTGTCGTTTGCCGTATTCTGCCACGGCAGTACAAAAGCATCTTTCAGTTTTGGTGCCGCAGGGCGCTGTTTGCGCATCTTCTTCCGAACCACGTCCCAGGCAACACCCATGCGAACGAGATTGATCGGCTTTTTTAGGGCTTGAATTAGCATGTTTTAACCTCTTTTTTGCGGCCCATTGGCAGCAAGGTGGCGAGACCCATAATATCTTTTCTCGGTCGCATCATGTGCACGATGGACAACAGCATGTCGTAAGACGGCGCGTGCTGATGGACGATGCCGCGATACCACAGCACGTTCGTCAGGCTCTTCTCGATCTTGCGCAACATTTGCTTCACGAAGCCACTTGGCTTGTGCAGGCCAAAGTGCGGATCAATCAAGTCGAGGCGGATCTGTTTGTGAAACTCAACTGACGCCCACGCGTCGGGCAAAACATTTGCCAGATATTCTTTGAGGCGCACGGCCTCTCCAATCGCTAGAGACATACCGCGTCCGTAGTACGGACTCGAATACGCAAAGGCGTCGCCGACACAGAAGACATTTTTGGGGAAATTGATGCCATCAAACTCACGGCAGTGATCACCTTGAGACCTGAAATACGAAAATTCCGAGACTAATTCGTGCGACGCGGTGATGTTGAAAACTGCCGGATCGGCGAGGGTCTTTGCGAATGCCCTGAACTCGTCAAAGTTACGGGGATTCCGGTCATCAGCATGCCCAAGGAGCGAAACGCGGATATTTTGCCCTTCGCGGCTGCAGAAAGCGCCACGGCGACCCGTACACTTAATATCGACCGCCAGGACCTTCCAGTCCCGGTCTTTCGAAGAGGTCGGATCGTCTTGTCGCGGGGCAAACAGCGCACTGGTGTAGACCACTGGACGACGCCAGCCTACTAAACCTGGTGTGTCGAAGCCGATCTTTTTGAGCATGGCATAGAAGCCACCATCGCGACCCGATGTATTAACGACAATATCTGGCTGGATGGTGACTTCTTCACCCAGACGATAAATGGCGATGGATTTGATTTTTGAGTGATCCGAGGACGTGCAGGCCGTAAGTGCGGCGTCATTCCACAGCTCGATCTTTGGATCTTGCGTGACCAGATCGAGCAAGAGTGCCGCGAGCTCGCTGCGACCCGTAAATGCAGTCTTGAGCCCCGATGTGAATTTTGGTGTCCACCCTAGTGGCGTATACCACCGGATCTGCTCAGCGCAGTCTTCTTTGAAGATATTGCGTTTGGCGAGACGCGCTTCGATATCAGGAACCAGGCTCTTCAGATCCTCAAACCCCCTGGCCAACAGCATGTGCGCATGTGCCGCCAATGGGTTGGCCTTTTCCGAGGAGGACCGCTCGATGAGCAACACGCTATCGAAACGATCACGCAATGCGATAGCCGCAGCCAGCCCGGCAATGCCAGCGCCAACGACTACCGCCTGCGAAGGCTTGAGTGATGACAGCGTGTTCATGATCTATGTTGCCAATAAAGAAGCTGTTATAATATTAAAAAATCAACAAAACGTTATGTACTTAACGCAAAAATAAAATGATATCAATGAATTATATTAGATTCTTTATATTTTTTAATATTATTTAATGGTTGCGGCCAAGAATTAGGTATCTGATCCAGTCCAAAAATCGTCAAGTGTTGAAGTGAGTCGATGCGTGAACGGAAGGAGCAAAGACCCAACCTTCTGCTTAGGTCAAATGCTCTGAGTCGAACCAGCTATGACTTAGAAAAGTCCGTGCGGGCGGACGAAGATTTACGCATTAAGGGGTTAAATGTCTGGGGGTGCAGCACTGCAATGATTAGCCATAACTCGCAAAATCATTGGCGAGCATCGTTTGCTCTATGCCTCAAGGGAAGCCAGCCATTCAGCGGCATTGTGGATGGATCCATACTTTTCGCGACGGACTCCCCGGAACTGCTTCACCAATTGAATCGCTTGACCGGAGGCAAGGCGCTCCGAGAAATACCGAAGATGCGGCGAAAAAACATCATCCGACTGCTTGACCTCGACGAGGAGTTTTGGTTCGTTGTTAACGACGGTGACAAAGTCTACCTCGCGCTTTTCCCGGTCGCGCAGGTAAAACAATTCAGTCTTCTTTCCTTGCGTATCAGCCATGAAGTGCATTTGCTTTAAGAGAGCACACGCAACCGTATTTTCGAGTCTGGCTCCTGGCGCATTCACAACTCGACCGGTGTCATAGAAATAGATCTTTGGTTCTTTGAGTAGCGAGCGCGCCAACCTCTTGGAATATGGTCGAACGACAAAGATAACAAACAATCGCTCCAAAAGTTCAACCCAGCGTTGCACAGTTTGCGAGGTCACCTGCAGGTCTTGCGCAAGATTGCGAAATGAAACTGTCGAGCCCACTCTTTGCGCCAGCAATTCGACCAAGGTTTCAACGGCAACGATATTGCGCACCTGTTCGAGATCGAGCAAGTCCTGTCGAATAATGACGTCTAGGTGCGAGCGACGCCAACGGTGGGCATCTTCATCATTTGGCATTAGAAAGGGCTCTGGGAACCCTCCCCGTTCCAACAGTTTATCGAGCAGCTGATTGGGCGATCCCGTATCTTTCAGCTCCGCGATCGAAAATGGATGCATGCGCAAATGAAAATGTCTACCAGCTAACGAATCACCGCCTTTGCGGAAGGTGTCTAAACGGGCTGAACCAGTTACCAGTAGGCGAGGTCGCACGCCTTCAACGTCATAAATCCCCTTAATCCAAGCCTTCCACTTCGTCATCTTATGCAGCTCGTCAAAAATGACGAGGTCGGCGTCGCGCGACCAGTTCTTTTTAATGATGGCATATCGATGCGCTACATCATCGAAATTCATGTAATCGACGTCTGTAAAATCAAGGGACCTTGCCAACGTGGTTTTCCCTGATTGCCGGGGACCCGACAACAGAACAATCTTTTTATCCAAATCTCTCTGGATATAAGGCTGTAAATATCGGGTGATTACGTTCATGGATTCCCTATCATACAAAAGTCACGACAAATATATGATAGATCATACACTCGTGGAAGACAACCTATGTCAGCCTACCCTCGGTGCAGTGCTCCGTCTCAGGACATTTGATCGAGATTTAGGCGAACTTTCGCCCCAAATCACCCTCTACCCGGCCCCATGGTACGCTTAGGTCATAGCAAATCATGGGGACCG
>CAZLMG010000065.1:0-7488 GCA_964560765.1 uncultured Oligoflexales bacterium | reverse complement strand
GGTTAAGATCAACCAGCGCAGGGCCATGGCGCTCATGAAAGGCATTTTATTTTCCCGGGCATCGCGTGGAGGCGCCGATCGGAATCGAACCGATGAATAACGGATTTGCAATCCGCTCCCTTAGCCACTTGGGTACGGCGCCGCTAAGAAGAACAAGTATATAAGCATGATATGGGTCAATAGCCAATGGAAAACCGAGCGATCAGATGCCTAGCGCCCGAATTCCTTGCCGTTACTCGCAGGGGGCCCGGGCTGGGGGCCCAACCAGAGCCATCATGAAAGGTACTGGCCAGCATAGCGTAGGGCTTTTTGCAGTGGTCGGCGGAGCGTCTCGCGAAGCCCCACCGTCCTCACCCGGTCGCGCAGATAGCGAACCATGTCCGAGCTGAACGGACCCCGTGGCGGTGCAATTTTCAACTCTTGAATCCGCGGCGCTGCTGCAGTGCGCGGTCTGGTGAAGCCTGGGCTAGTTCGCATCACGCCGTGGATATAGGGTAGGATACGCCGGGATGCCTTTGCCCCTGGCCCACTTGCACTGCCGTCCAAGCAAATAACTTGGTCTGGCTCATATGTTTCGACGATATTCCGGACTCTTTGTTCGACCAATTCTTCCCAACTATCGCGGGAGAAATACTGAGTATGAACCTTCACTGCGGGAATATACTCGCAGACAAACCCGAGTTTGTAAGCATCTCCAAGAAAATCCGTGTCCGTCACGATAATCGGACGAAACCCTCCAGATTGCATCTGCTGCGCAACGATGTCGTCGAGACAGGACTGAAAAGTTTCCTCGGAATGGTCGAGCAGCAGATAAAGGATACGCGACTCTCCACCGGACATATGAGCCGCCATCGCTGATTGGCACAAATGTCCTCTCGGAGGCGTTAATCTCTTCGGCTGGCGGATGTCAAACAGAGGATTCACGTTCCCCACCCCCCGCTGTGAATGCTCAAACTCGAGCGAGCCATCTTCCCCTTTGGCCTCTAGTTTGGCACCTTCACGCCCCCAAAGGGAGCGCGGTGATTCGCCCTGCATCAGTCGTTCTACCAGCGAAACGGCCGCTTTGGCGCCATTACCAGGCCAGAGTGCTTTGCAGCGCTCGATGATTTGCAGCCGCAGCGTTTCGTCAAGCATGGCATCGAGAGCTCGCTCCAATGCCTGATCAGAATAGGGAGCTACATTGATGGCCGCTCCCTCTTCGGCGACGAAATGCGAGCGTAGTCCTTGATCTTCTGTATTCTTATGCATGGGAATGAAGATCGTCGGCAGGTGAAACGCCATCAGCTCGTGAAAGGTATTGTAGCCGGGAGCCGCAATTGCAAAATCAAATGCCTTGAAGTAGATGCTATTGGGAAAATGGCGGACGCGTTTGACGCCTGCCGGTAGATCCGCATGGTTGCGTGAGATGAGCCAATCCGCCATCACGACTTGCACGCCGCGATCCAAGAGCCGCTGGGCCGCCGTTCGCGCAGGGATGCCGACGTTGTTAGCGTTATCTGAGCCCAAGAGCAAAAATACGGCGAGCCCTTCCTGGTTGAGGCCAAGAGCGCGCCTGGCATCCGCGCGTGCGAGCAGTTCACTTTCGTCGCACATGACGATCGGATCCACACAGGCCACTTGATCGCGTAGCGCAACGGTCAATCCCCGATCAAGGCCGCCGGCAATCTCTCCAGGTTCTATGACCAAATCGAATGCTGCTGAGTGCTTTAGGAGGTCCTTGCCTTCTCCAGCCTTCCATAGCGCACGCCGCATCCAGATCAAGTGGACGTCGCGGACCTGCTTGATCATTGTCACCCCAGCATAGGGGGCTGTGCCGTCAAATATGATCGTCTTTGCTTGGTAATGGTCAACGATCGCCGCTAGACGTTTGGTCAGAAATGGCTCTAATTGCTCCCAGCTCCAGTCGTCACGCAGCCGCGGGATGTATTCGACGGGGAACCCCGCATCCTTGGCAATGTGCATGCCTGGCGACATGGTCACGAGGATCGGCTGCACGTCATCAGATGCTCTCTTTGCGAGCGCCAACATCCGCGTGAAGTGTCCCATGCCCTCGCCATTGCTGGTCATGAAAATCACGCGACGCTTTGCTCGTGCCGGCGACAGATTCGTGCTGATGGGCTTTGCAGAAGGTGAGCCGATCAGCGCGCCCAAGCGGCGAATGTGCAAATCGTAGCCAAAGTGCTGACGAACAAAGGACTGTCCGCGGGCGGACTGAAGTCCATAAGCTTCGGGATCCTGAAAATATGTTTGCACGAGACCCATGACATCTTTGGGCTGAGCATAGAGGCACCCGTCCCCGAAGAGCCGCCGGAAATGTTCGGGGACAATCGCGACGGCGCCTGATGCCATGGCTTCTAAGATGGTGCGCCCAAACGCTTCCGTCCATAGCGGATGGTGAAAGTAAACAAAGAAGTCGATGGATGACAAAAAGTGCTTGGGATGGATGGCGTTGTAGTCCCAAACCGTCCAATTGTCCGGAATGCGCCTGAGGATTTGCCGGGGCACTTCGGCGCCGCCAAGAATCTTGACCTTGACATTAGGGGAATCAGGGTAGGCATCTATAAGATCCTGCGCAAGATTCGGCCACTTCTGTGGATGGGGTCGTCCATGCCTGCCGATGACCGGAATCCCCATTCCAGGATGGCGCTGGACAGCCCAATCGTCGACGTCGATGACGTTGAGCCAGTCTTCCTCGGCCAATGGTACCTGTGGGAAGTGATCTGTAAAACCCTGCCTTGCCTCTGGTCCGACGGGCGCCCATCGAACGCCATCACCAAAGACTGTGGCGAAATTCCGTAACACTTTGCCCACGTCATAAAACGGATAAGGCTGCGAGTTATCACTTGGCAGCTGATGGGCAATGAGCAGCTTCGACACAGCGGCAATTTTTGGAATCGCTTCGAGTGTTTCAAAGGAATTGGGATGGTGTAGGCTGAGGTGCCGTGCCGTGATCGTCGCGGACGGAGGAACCAACATTGCGAGTCCGCTATTTAGGCACTGTGCAATCTCTGGGTGAAAATGTTTCAGTAGTCCTTGAACGTTCGACCAAACCGGTACCAAAGCAGTTCGATATCCAGCGCGCGCCTGGGCCTTTATCTCTTGGGCGATGCAGGTCGAAGTTCCACCGGGAAATCGCAGCTCACCCACAATCGCTACGTCGTACTCTGACTCTGGATGCCCACTCATTTTCACGCTTTTATTTGTTAGAATGATGGCTGATACCTTACAGAGCGACTAGAGTACCGTCAATCGGGCATGAACACGGAACGTTGCTATTGATGCCGCTCATGCAGCGCGATATCCTGGCGGAAATGTTCGTCTTTCGGAGTAAACTATGACGTCGGATCTCTGGGCGATTTGCTGCTACTTCAATCCGGTCAATTTTCAAACGAAAATTGTGAATTATCGGCACTTTCGCAGCGGTCTAGCGGCTCATGGAATTCCGCTTCTGACGGTTGAGCTAACTCGGGAAGGTGAGGCGCCCAATCTTACAAGTGACGACGCAGAAATTCACATTCACGTCACCTCTGACAGCGCACTGTGGCACAAAGAGCGCTTGTTCAATCTTGGGGCGCGTCGATTACCGGAGAGTTGCAAAGCAATTTTATTTAGTGATGCTGACATCTTGTTTACGTCGCCAACTTTCAAAGAAAGCATCCAACAGGCGATGGAGCGGGTGCCGGTGGCTCAAGCTTTTTCGCGGTTTGTGCGACTGCCTAAGGGCAGTACCAGCATCGATCCGGAAATTTGCCCCTATAGGTACGAAGAGGATGGCGCCATGATCGTTGGTGCCGGTAAGAACTGGCAAGTGCACGGCTCGCGGGTTTTTGAACTGCCTGAGCTATTCGGATTTCCGGGTGGTGCGTGGGTCATGCGAAAAGAGCTCGCGCAAACAATTGGGTGGTATGACCGTGCGATCTTGGGCGGCGGCGACGTACTGTTCTTCCTGGGGGCAGTGGGTGGCAGCGAGGCGCCACAACGGCAAGCGATGACGCCCGAACAGGCTGCGCATTACCACGCTTGGGCGCAAACCATCTCCAATGTAGTTCAGGGGGCCGTGTCCTATGTACCAGGTGATGCCCTTCATCTTTGGCACGGGGCTCCGCAGAACCGCGGCTACGGAGTCCGTAGCCACATTCTCCAAAAGCACAGCTTTGATCCTATTTCCGATCTATCGGCCGACGGGGACCGTCCGCTCATGTGGGCTAGCGACAAGTCGGCGTTGCATCGGGATGTCTTTGAGTATTTTCGAGGCCGTCAGGAGGATACAGCCTGGGATACTGAAGCATCGCAGCAGGCGCGAGAGGCGCGAGAGATGCGGGAGCTGATAAAGCACCCAAGCATTTGCATCGTGGCCAATATGCTGGATTATGTGGACGCCACTTGCGGCATCGGATCTTACAACCTGCTCTTGGCTCGCCTGCTGACTCGAGACGGATGGCGGGTGACGATTTTGTATGCGGGCGATTGCGAATCCAACACGTCTTTTGCGGACTTAAAGAGCATGCTGGACCGCGAGTCCATTGAGATCCGGGATGTTGGGGAGTTCGGCCCCGACATTCCCAAGCGCCGTAAAGATCGCGCCTATGAATCATCGCGAATGATTGATCGCGCGCTGCAGGTGTTAAACGATGAACGCAAGTTTGATATCGTTGAGATCTCTGATTGGAATGCTCCTGGTTTTCTGACCGTGCAAAGAAACCGATACAAGGGTAACATCAAAAACCTAGTCCTGCGCCTGCACGGTCCGTCTAGCTGGGGACGGTTGCAAAACAAAGCTCACCCGATAAGCTGGCACAAGATATCGACAGAATACATGGAGCAGCAAGCCTGTGAAGCTGCTCCTTATCTGTTAGCTCCTAGTCGATACATCATCGACTTTTATCGGGACTACGGCTGGCATCTACCGCAGGCCGAAGTCCTAACGCTCCCGATGCCCGCCAAGGAGCAGGATACACCGAGTAGCCCCATCGATGAGGTTGTTTTCTTCGGTCGAATTGAGGAGCGAAAGGGAGCGGATCTCTTTATCGCGGCGGTGGAGTCACTGCCTCCCGGAATTAAAATTACGTTCATTGGGCCCTATGGGCTCATCAAGAGTCTGAAGCTACCCAAGACCGTACCGCCAACCTTACTGCAGGCAAGGGAGTACAAGGTCATCACGAATTTTGACCGAGCTGCGGCACTGGAATATTTGGGGACCGGATCGCGGCTGGCGGTGATTCCTTCTCGTGCGGAGACGTTTGGCTACACGGTGGTTGAGTGCGCTATCAATCGCATACCGTTTCTCGTTGGTCGCTACGGTGCGCTTTGCGATGTTCTCCGTGACGATGGTCTGATCGATGATATTGGATTCGAGCTGGACTCTAAGTCCCTGCGCCAAAAGATCGATCAATATTTGGCAGCTGATTTGCAGACCCGAGGTGCGTGGATTGACAGGGCACAAAAGGCGACATGGCCGCTTAGTCGCGAAAGTGAAATTTTGGCGCGCTACCGAGAGATAGCTGAACGCCGCTCGACGGCAGCCGAAGCAGTCGATGTGAGTCAAGTCCCCGTGACGGTCGGTTTCGCCGTCCAAGGTTGCGACTATAAACTGGCTCGGGCTTCCTTGCTTTCCATAAAGAGTCAGGTGCATCAGAATTTGGAGATTCTGGTCTGTGCAGATGAAGGCGACGCAACCAGGATTCAAGACACTATCCGACGCTTAGTTGAGGAGTTCCCTGGGGTTCGTGTGGTCATGCGCGACGATCTTGGCGCCCACAATAGCATGTTAGAGCACGCCAGTAGCCCTTACTACCTGCCGTTCTCAAGTTTACATGAGGCCAAACCTTGGCTTGTGCGCAGCCTCGTAGAAGTTGCTGATTCCAATAGGAACCTGGCTGCTGTGTCCTGTCACGCTACGGTCATGATTCAGCGGGCCGACGGCGTGCAATATAAGCTACATGACTTTGAGCCCGCGGGCGGTCCCATATCTCAAGCTGGATTCGAGCAAAATGTCCTAGGCGAACTTCCTTCCCTGTTTCGAACACGTATTTTGCGCGACATCGGCGGCTTTTCCGACGTCCGTCACACGTTTGAGGGCTGGCGACTGTTTTTGCGCCTGCGTAATCTCGGCCATGCGACTGCTGTATATCCATTTAACCTTCTGAAAATGACTGTGGAAGAATCCTCCTGGACCAGAAGTGGGCATCGAGAGTCCAAAGAGTACATTCTCCGCGAATTCGTCTCCAAGGACACGAATGCCGCTTTCATGGAGGAGTATCTCAGGCAAATGATCTCAGAGCCGATGCCGATGGCGACGCCAAGTCTGCCTCCTCAGCGCCATGGTAGGCCGCAACGTAAGATCGGGCATGAGATGGCTGATAAAGTGGACGATTTTTTGCGTCAGTTTCCAAGATCCCGCGCTCTTCTGCGCAAGAGTTTGCTAAAGCTAACTTCGCCTTGGATTCGACCCTAACCCTCGTTTCGTTCGATGGGATGCATTTTTGGATTCATGAGATGCTGCGACAGGGCGCCCAGGCTCGCGGGCGTCGCCTTTTTGGCTTGTAAGTCCTGGTAGCGCTGAATAACGACGCGATCAATATCACTTCGCAGGGAGGTTCCGGGCGCGAAGGTAGACGCTGTCAGGCTCTTGTTGTGCAGGCGGCGCAAAGCCACCAACTTGTTACTAATGATTTTTCTTTCGCGGCCGAAATTGATCCGGTTGCAGAAGTCGACATCGCCGCTGCACACGAGATCGCCGTAGCCTTCCAGTTCGACAAATCGAGCTCGATGAAACACCAGCGTCCCGTTGATAAGAGCTCCTTCTGGGCATACCGCCCATAATATACCGCTATGATGCCATGGGGCGGTCATAGATTTTTCGCGAATGTGCTGCCCGGGATAGCGGTGATCGCAAAAGTTCTCCATGAATGCTCCATAAAAATGGCGCCCCTTCATTTTGAGCTCGTTGACGGAGCAGGCAATTCGGGTCGGTAGAGCGATATCATCTGCATCCTGGATGGCAACGTAGTCTGTCTGGCAGAATCTCATCATTTCATTGGCGATGCGAAAAGGTCCGAGGCATTCATTGGTCTTGTAAAAGCGAATCTGCGGAAACGTCCGCATAAAGTGGCTTACATCAGCCTGCACCGAGTCAAAACAGACATGCACGATACAGCGGGCGCTGGTTTGGTTCAGGATGGAATGAATAGACTCTGCCAGGAACTCTAGATTTCTCTCATCACACGCAATAACAACGTCACAGTCAACAGGTCTGATGAACTCTGTCGGAAAACTGCGTCCCCAGATAAACGACGAGTCATTATCATGAAACAATCGTTTGACCCACTCGACGACCTGCGAACTGGATTGCCGCATCGTGCCTCCTATCAGACGCTGAAAATCCTACTCTAGGCACCTGGTGATGGTAAAGGCATCATCCGCGCTGGCCTTAGACTGAAAACTTTTAGCGATATAGTCCCTTGAGTTCACAAGGGAAATCGTCTCGTC
>CAZLMG010000064.1:0-8357 GCA_964560765.1 uncultured Oligoflexales bacterium | reverse complement strand
AACGCATTTTAGCTGACTACTGCGAATTAGCCAAAAGAGGGACAGGCCCTAGTCTGGGATGCGAGAGCACAAAGGACTAATTGGCAGAAACAACCTTATGGGTGAGGGCAAACCCACGGCTGCGAATGCCGCGTGCCGTAACAATCACTGTCTGCTCGCCAGCGCTCGGCTCTTGCCACTTCGTAGCTCGGGCACGGCGGTTTTCAACCTTGCCGCTCGTGACAAACCAGCCAACTTTGACTCTTTCATCGTTAACGTCGGTGACCGATGCCTTCACCGCGTTATCCTTGCCAGCTGTGATAGACGTTTCCGTTGGTTCCTCAAAACTCAAGACCGGTGCCGTCCACTGTGCTTCAGCACTGTCGGCAGCAACCATCAGCACGTCGCCAACGACCTTCTCTTCCTCATCACCCGAGGTGAGACGCACGCTGTAGCGCAATCTCAAAACCCCGCCAATACCTTTTGCTAGTGTATCTGCCGTTGGCGCGACAAAGGTTCCTGACACCTCATACAGTCGAATTTTAGCCAAGTCCGTATAGGTAATGGTCGTATCGTCTAGCTGCAGCTGCGACAACGGCAGCGAGTTAAACGCGGGTAGATCTTCAAAAACCTCCGTTGCAACTTCCTGGCCTTCTGGGACCGCAGCATAGAACGTCAGACGAGCCACGGATGGCACCGAGTCCGTACTGGGCGTTATCACCGTTGGCTGTGCAGCAACACCGAGAGCCCGCAATTTGAGCAACTGTTCGGGCCGCTCTCCATCATCATTACAGCCCAACAATCCAGAGACGACAACTAACAGCAGAAGCATCCTGATCATCTAAAACTCTCCCTTTAACTCAACGAATGGAATGGGAGGAACATCGGTAAAGAACTCTTTCTTGGAATAATCGTAGTTGTACTGGATGTTGTAAACTTGCTCCGTCAGCGATAGAAACTGCACGCCGAAGCGCAACGCCAATTTCCAGTAGTCATAGAGGAAGTCATACGTGGCGTAGATATCCCCCTGATGGTAGTCGGGTAAACGGCGGCTATAGGGCTTCACTCCGTCCGTTCGGGGCTGGTACTTGTCTAAGCTGGCGTTATATACCGCGTCCGCAATGGGCGTGTACGTGTCGCCCGTGTGGTAGGTCATGCGACCTGCAACTTCCCACACACCCGAGATGCGATAGCTTCCCGCTAAACTCACCACATGCGTTTGATCATTCGCCGAAGGGCGATACTCCGTCTCGTCGCCCCGACGCTCTTCGTTAACAGAGTACGTGTAAGAGAGCCAAGCGAACGTCTTTTCGGTCGGGTTACGGCGCACAAAAAACTCAAAGCCACGAGTACGACGATCACCTTTGTTATCGTAGTTGATTTGGCTATCCCTGACGACCAAGTCCTTGGTTGTTTTATAGAAGAGCTGCACGTCGGTTTCCCACCGGTCACTCCACTTTGATTCCAACCCCAGCACATAATGCATGGACTTCTCATAACCCAGATTGGGGTTACCAAACTTCTTGGCGAATTCAGGAGGCTGAGGCGATTGAGAGTACAGTCCGACGGCCGCTTTTCCCGTGTGCACAGAATCGGCCTCGTAGCGCAAACTGAGGCGCGGATCAACCTGCCACTTCTCTAACAAGCTGTGATAGAAAAGCCTCATACCCTCGGTAACAACAAATTTGCCGAGTTCATCATCACGGCTGGCCCAGACAGCACCGGTTGACCACTCAACATCATCGTTTAGCCGTCGCCGTGGCGCATCCTCCAAGTCGAAAAAGGGATCATCCGGATCAGGCGGTGACGGCGCCGAGATATCCGTTTTGGCTTTCACATAGGAAAGTTCCGTTCCGATATAATGTGATGCTCGCTTGGAAACGCGCTTTTTGAACTCCCAATGCAGCTTCGGGTTGTAAACATCAAATCCGACTCGATCATTGAGGAATTGATTATCGTTTTTCACATAAGTGAAGTACGGCGTAAGACTTGAACTCCAGCCATCGCCTAGGCCGGTGAACCACTCGTAGCCCAGCACGACAAATGAATTTCGAATATCAATGTTGCCGCGACCGTCCTCATCCGTTGCACTCTGCAGCGGTACCGCGAGTCGAATTCCATCAATGGAGCCCATAAGCAGGCCCTTTTCATAACCTTGCTCTGTGGATTTCAGATACAGAGCGTGCCCGTCAGCAAAGTAAGGAACGATGGTCAGGGGAGCATTTTGCGAATCAAGCACCAGGGGCAAGAATGCCTCCAAATAGCTTCGCCGCGCCGACAGCGCAATCGACTGATTGTCGCCGATAGGCCGCTCGTGAAACACGGTGCTGTAGGTAGGAACGTTGACTCGAATTTCGGTCCGGGCCTCCTCTGGAACCTGGTTGCGCGTCCGAAGTACGATGATGCCACCATGCTTGTCGCCATGCTGAGGGCCAAAGCCGCCCGTCGCAAACTCGACGTCGCTGATCACCGGCTCAGGCATGACACTGATGCCACCGACGGTATGGAAAATAATCGGTATCTCCATAGCATCGATGAAGTAGCCCGAATCAGATGGCCCAGAACCACGGATGATCACCCGATTCCCAAACGACTTAGACTGTACACCTGGCAATAGCTTCGTGACTTGCACGGGGTCACCACTGGGTGAAACACGAGCCGCCTCCCGCGCGGAAATCGACTTACGAGAAACCTCGGGGCGCTTTACTCCGCGAATGATCACCTCGTTATCGTTAGGGACTGCGGGAAATAAAAAAACCTTATTGTCTGCTGATGACAGTTCTTGCAGTTTTATCGAGGCGGACTCATATCCAAAACGAGATAAGGTCACGGTCGCATCCTCGGCGGCCTGAAACTCGACCTTGCCATCACGATCGGAATATCCGGTCCAGTCGCCGATCTTGACCTCAACCCGTTGCAAGGGCTTGCCGGATCCCTTCGCCAATACCGTGAGAGTTCGACTCTGCGATGGCTGGGCTGCAACGGTTTGCGACCCTGCATTTACGGCTTGGAGTAGAAGGCATATAATTACAAAGAATTCAGGCCAACTTCGTAGGCGACTCATTCTATTCCCTTTAGGCAGCGACAGCGGGTTCCGGGATGGAATGGTAAACGACGACGCTGCAAATTCCAATGTCAATCATGAACATTCGTGTCACCAAAACTTGGCTGCGTGATCCCTTCTGGTTAGCTGTGATTGGATCCGTGCTGGCTCATATCATCTCGTTCTTTACGATTGATGAAGTGAGAAAGGCCAAGAGTCGTCAAGCGCCGCCAGAAGTCATCAAAGTGTCAATACAAGAGCCACGTCCACCCAAACCCGAGACTCCTCCCAAGCCCAAGCCGAAACCAAAGGAAAGCAAGCCCAAGCTGGCTGGCCACAAGTCGCAAAAACCACCGCCAGACGCACCGCCAGCAGCACCCGTGCAAGGAGTCACCAAGGAGTCAACGGTAGAATCGAGCAATGGCATGGCGGTCCCACTTGGCAACACCTTGATGGCTGCGGATGAGGGAAAACGTCTGCGCGCTGACGAAGTACAGGGCCTGGATTCAGACTTAAGCAGCGACGCCATCCTCAAGCGCGAGTCATTTTTGATACCTGAATATACCCCCTTGGCACTCGATGCAAACTTAGAAGGTGTATTCGTAGTCGATGTATTTGTTAGCCAGGATGGTGCCGTCGAAACCGCCGAGTTGCGCAAACCTGTCGGATATGGGATGGATGCACGTATATTGAGTGCGGCGCAGAATGCCAAATTTATTCCGCGAAAGAATCGATTTGGAGCCAGCGTCGCCGGCTGGGCAGAAATTCGCTTTAACTTGCAGATACCATAGACATGCACCCACTCAAGACTGTTGCCCCATTTACTCCACATCCCCTGGTTCGCGGTGGGCACCTGCAAACAATTGTCGGCCGATTTCGTGACATTCCCGTAGAACATGCAGAACGAGTATCGGTGGAAATTCCGCTCGACGATGGGCAGCACTTGCATGCCTATGTGGATGTTTCCCCTCCGACAGGGCCGAATGCACCAACAATCCTACTCTTTCACGGCCTAGGCGGCTGTAGCAGCTCAGGCTACTTGTTACGCATGTCGCAGAAATTCCGCTCGCTCGGTTATCGTGTCGTGCGGATTAATCATCGCGGCTGCGGCCCGCAAGAGGCGCGACCGGGCATCAAGATTTACCACAGTGGCTCGACTCAAGATGCCATGGCTGCATTGAGTTTCGCGGAACAGCAATGGCCCGATTCTCCACTTCTCGCAGTCGGCTACTCCATTTCAGGCACCATCTTGCTGAACCTGGCAGGACAATGTGCGGGACAGTTGCGAAAGATCGATTCGTTGCGTGGGTTCGCTGCGCTGAGCTCACCCATGGATCTAGAGATGAGCTCTCGAGCTCTGGCAGCACCTAAAAATTGGATCTATGATCGTTACTTCACGCGCTTCCTTCTACAGCGGGCGAGCAACAATGGATGGCTCGATGAGTTAAATATCACTCCGCAGCAACAGCGCAGCATGACCTTGCGCAAATTTGATGAATACGTCACCGCACCAATCGGTGGATTTACTAGTCGCTCTGACTATTATGAACAATGTTCACCAAATCGAAATATTTCTGAGATTCAGGTGCCGACCCTCATTATACAGGCTAGCAATGATCCCATCGTGCCACCGAGCAGCTATGATGGGCTGGAAGTACCTGGCCAGGTATGGCTGCGACAAGAAGATTGCGGTGGCCACATGGGATTTATCTCTCGCCACCCCACCCACCACGGCGATCATCGCTGGCTGGATGCAGCACTGATTCATTGGGCAACTGCGTTGCTGAGCTAAGGCTGAAAATACTCGACGAACATTTCTTGACTGACCGACTGCACGGCGCCCCGGCGAACCGATCGCACGGTAAGCAACGCATCGTCTGGACTGTAGCCAACGGCACGAAGGACACACGCAAAAACGGTTCCCGCTCTGCCGCGCCCGGCCATGCAATGGGCGACAACAAACCGACCGCGCTGCAGCTTGCCCAGTACATCGGCAACTAATTCGCGGAACGCTTTTTCGTCGTGTGGCACCGACATGTTAGCGATAGGAAAGTGCATGACTTCGATATTGGCGGTCTGGTAGGAGTGCATCAAGTTGGGCGAGATGGCGGTGATTTCATCGTCAGGCAATAAAACGACTGCGTCGGTAACACCCGCGGCCAGCAATTGGCCCATATCTTGGTCCACGTCTCGTTGAACGCCCGCCCACGCAAGATTGGCACCAGGGCACATGCAAATGCCCAAATGTCCATTCAGCAACTTCATTTGATTGATTTCAAGTAAATTAGATTTCATCTAGGTGAATTTGGTCCATAGCAAAATTAATCGCAACCCCGCTGATCAATCAGCCCTTCACAATTAACATTGGGTTCGTCCCTATACTCGGGACTTCGACCCATATATAATACAAAAATATTGAAATCATTGGTAAATTTATATGGAACTCCATCTCAGAGATCGCACCGCGAAAGTCCTCGTCGTTGAGCAGCAAGATGTCTTGCGCGCCGCGCTGACGCAGGCTGTGCGCGAGCTTGGCTTTTCTCATATCAACGGCATGTCCAATCTCAAAAGTGCGTTTAAGTATCTCGAGATATCAGACGAACCACCGACGTGGATCATTTCTACCATCAGTCAAAATACTGAGGTAAATGCCTTTCATCTACTGAAGCTGTGCATTGAACAGCCAAGGTTTCAGGGTACGCGCGTCTCGTTTATCCTAGGGGAGGATTTTTACGACTGCATCCCAAACGCCATAGAACTTGGCCTCATGAGTTGGCATCCAACTTTTAATAGCCTGGGACAAATCAAAAATCAGATTCAGGAATTGTTGGATATTGGCCTCAAGAGAGATTGGGAAGGCCCGCTCATTGCTGCCCTTTACCTAGCGACCCACCTCAATCAAAAAAAGAAACACGAGGAAGTCGTCATCCTCTTGCGAAGTTTAATAACAAAGTACCCCAATCAGCCGGGCCTTGCCCTTCAGTACGCGGAAGCGCTGCTCTTGGCAGGAAAAACGGCACAAGGCTTAGCGGCGATCAAAGCCGTGCGCGATGCACATCCTAACGTTGAAGCCGAAGCCACCGCACTCGAGAATCGCTTTGTAAAAAAAGCCGATGGCGACCCAGAATTGGACAGCCTGTCATTTGCCGAAGAACATGATCTTGGGTCGGCGTTTATCATTGATCCAGATGCGGCCGTTCAGAATTTGCTGACGCAAGCACTAACGGAGATAGGTGTCGGCAGCATCCACGCATTTCGAGACGGAAACGAAGCGTTAGCAAAACTGGCCGCGGATGACCCTCCGCAACTCATCATCCAAGAATGGAAGATCGGCGGCATATCCGGTCCGGCTTTCGTTCAGCGTGTCCGCTCAAAGCACCATACTTTACCCATCATCGTTCACAGCTCGATCGTCAAGAAGCATGATCGATTGCTCGTACGAGAGATGGGAGTTAGCGATATCATCGAAAAACCGCTGTATAAGAAGGACCTCGTCAATCGCATTAAAGAGATTGTCATTCAGGAGTCCGGGATCTCCGATGCCCGTGTCGTCGAGAAGAAGGTTCGCTCCCGGCTATCTGCTCGAGACTTTACCTCAGCCAGGAGCATGATCGATCAACTGTCTAACTCCAAAGAAAACTTGGGGGTCAAAGCCCTGCTCGAGGCAGAATACGAATTTGCCCGCAACAACACTCGAAAAGCCAAGGATTTGGCTATCGAGAGTCTGCATTCGGGCGGCGAATCACTGATTCTTTTGAATCTCATGGGCAAGATATTGATGAAGTTGAAAGAATATGAGCTGGCGCGGCAGTTCTTTGAACGCGCCCAAAAGATCTCGCCGCAAAACATCGAGCGACTCTGTGCCCTAGCGGAGATTCACGAGGAACTTGGAAACGTGAATGCAGCTGATGGCGCTATTAAAGAAGCGCGCGGTGTCGACAAAGAAAGTCAAACCATCGATCAGACCGAGGCTAAGATTGCCATCATCAAAGGCGATACGAACAAGGCAAAGAAGCTACTTGAGAATCTCGATAGTGCACGCGAGATCGTTGCTCAACTCAACAATCGAGCCGTCTTACTCGCCAAGGAGAATAAAAGCCTAGAGAGCATGAAGCTCTACGAGCGCGCCCTGCAATCACTACCGGGAAGCACTGAGGGCAAATCGCTAAAATCTATGATCCAGTACAACATGGGTCTGGGCAGCGCTCGGCAAGGAGACAATAAGAAGGCCAGCGAATTCCTGCAGCAAGCGGCAGTAGCGGGGGACGCGTCGCCAGTGTTTCGAAAAATCACGTCCCTGACCCGCCGTGTCGATGACGCCATCAAGACAGGAAAGCCACTGCAACTGGTCAGCAAGTCCACACAAGAAGACGATAGCAATCAAGAATTTGCGGCGATTCAAACATCTGAGTTGCCGCTAGCAAAAGACGCAAAGATTGGCGATATGTGCTGTCACTTGATTTATCAAAGCAAAGACGGAGTGCACCCAAAGGTCGCAGATCTTCTCGACGACATGCCCCGATTTAGGTTTCTAAAGCAGGATTAAGCTACTCCTCGGTGGGATCGATCGCTTCACCTGAATATGCGTCGCCAGATTCATCGCCTTCCGAACTCACATCGGCGTCGGCTGAGTCTTCTGATGGCTCGCCGATGTCTTCCGCGGTTGCATTGGCATTCGCTGCACCGTCAGATGGATTCACATAATTCTTGTCGACCAACGTCGAAGACTGAATCGTCTTTGGCCTATCGCTGGCTCCCTCGGTGCTATCTGAAGCATCTGCGACTTGCACGTCGTCACCCTCGAAGCTTTTTTCGTCATTCTTATTGCGCGATAAAATTTGATTCGTCTCACTATCGATGACGATCGTCTGCGAGCCATCTGAGATCGTCACCTCGACGCCTTCGACTCGCAGCACGCTGATCGCCGTTCCTTCAACGACAAAAGCACGCCCTATGCCTACAGGAATAGTTTTCCCTGACTTGGCGTTACGAAAAACAACGATGCCATTTTGCGATGTTCGGCTGTCTTTGTTGACGATGGCACCGACAACGGTGATGACCTCCGTCAGCTCTTGCAGGGGTGCGGCCAGTGCTGGCTCGGCGTTATAGAATAGGCTGACGAATCCGGTAAAGATGATGGCTCTGCGAAGCATGCGATTGATTCCTCCAAAAGAGCCACAGCAAATGCGGCCAAAGGAGGCATCGGAGAATTTGATGAATACTTAAAAATTTTTATATTCATCAATATTTCTGAGCGTTTATCGCAGCTGTTTTTTAGCTGGTGCGTGGCCTTCACTTGGCGCGATGCATGAACTCTTGAGCTAGGGCTGAGGTG
>CAZLMG010000063.1:1650-8664 GCA_964560765.1 uncultured Oligoflexales bacterium | reverse complement strand
CAGCTGTTTTCCATTCTACTCGATAGATTTCGCTAGGTGTCGCGCCATTTAGGGTGCTGTGCGGCATGACGTTGTTATACTGCGTCACAAAGAATTCTATCTCGCGCTGGATGTTGCCTTTTTCGTGCAGTTCATCGACGTCTGAGTTCAGGCCTTTCAACGCCAGAGTGATGCTAAGACGCCTTCTTTACCCTCTCAGCGAGCCAGATTTTGATCAGAGACTGATAAGGCACGTCTTGTTCATCCGCAAGAATTTTGATCTTGTCCAGAATCTCTCTGGGCAGGCGAATACTAATGGACTGAGTCGGCCCTGGAAAGTCGAGGGCCAAATCAAGTGGCTCAAGACCACTAAGAACGTTACCAAAGTCCGTTGTCAGGTACTTTTCACGATCCTTGCTCTCTTGGTTTTTCTTACTTAACTTTTTTTTCATATGCGGCTCTCTCTTTTCGCGAAGCTGGTCGAACTGAAATAATCCTGACCTTGTTACCGCGCAGGGTCCATGCTGCCAGCAATAACCTAGGCCTGCTACTGCGCCCAAGGCTGATATAACGCTTCTCACCATCAGCCTGCAGCTAATTGTGTATGCGTTTCGATACAGAAGCAATGCTCGTTCACAGTACTCAGCGCGTCAGCACATCCGGAAATTATCCGGGCGGACCTCGGGATCTGTCGGGATTTGGCATGATGCGGTGGGATGCTGCGTGCATCCTAACCAAATGTGATATTTGAAATGCTGTGTGATTTACAAGCGTTGCCGAACAAAAGTTTTACCCCAGGTTGGGCCGCTTTTCGCGTGCGATCCGCGGCGCGAAAACGCGTCAGATTTCGGCTCAACCTCGGTCATGGACTAAGTGTCCACTCCCTCGCCCTCACTTCATCTATGGACTCACGGACCACTCCCTCGCCTTCACCTCAAGGCGTCAGCGAGCCGGCGAGGTGGGGTAGCGCCCACAATCGGCAGTGCGGGAAGGACGTAAACCCGTAACCCAATTTTTCTCATAATCTCGTTCGACCGAGATTATGAGAACTTGACTCCGGCTTATCGCACCATCCAAATCTTCGAGAACGTTACCGACTCATCTCCAGTACGCGCTTGCCGCTAGTGGATGGGCTGGTGCGAAAGTTCGCTCGATTATGGCTCAAATGTCCAGATGCGTAGCAGGGCTACTTTGAGTACGTCGGCCAGCGAGCAAACGACTTTCTGGATGGCACGGACCACTTGTCGCCCAACGAAGCGATAGTTCGTTGGCGCGATGAATCTAAGTCCGACTCCGATACTGGAACCCGCAGCCCGTTGCAGATCTGCGGCTTCGTTATTAGAGGAACGAGATAGGATCGAAGCCGAGGGTGGTACAGTGTCGCCGTTTTACGATGTCCGAGTTCAAGCACCGTCAGAGAGGCCTCACTTTCTGGGTTTCATCGATCCTGACTACTTTGGGTGGGCTAATCGCCCTAAGGATATGAATACCCTTTCCGGGGCCATATTTAATGGGGACATTGAAAAGGGGCGGCAGCCGGGATTCTTTGGCTGGGTCGCAGAAAACCTGTGGTAGACGTAGACTTAATCCAATCTCAGGCCCACGATTTTCCGCCCAAAATGCTCGTTCATTTGCCTTGCTCAAGTCTTGGCATTTTTGTGCCGAATCTACCAAGGTTGTACCTTTAAGGCACTCACGAGCAGGATAGATGATTATCAGTCGATCTATATCTCTACCGGATACTAGAATCCGACTCTGGGCATTGCTGATCCTTGTCAGTGCTTGTGGAACCAAATTTGGCGAGAATACCCCAGAGAATTCTGGGCCGCAAAAGATTAGCACCAGCACACCACCACCCATTGGGTATTACGCCAATAATCAGGGCCACGACATCGATCTATTCGACGGTGCTGTAAGCATGTCGATGCCGCTGCTGACATTTGCGCCCACCACCATCGAGGCCTATGCCATAAGTAGTAGCGATTCCGGAGAACCGCTCTTCTCGAACCAGCATGGAAAGACTTTTGACATCACTTTCGTGGATGCCAATGCCAAGACTGCAATTGCGACCGAAAAGTCCTTCAGCGTTTGCATCAATACGAGCAGTACGGACTTGCCATCTGGATTATCCATCGCAACATCGGATACTCATTTCTCAACATCAAAGTCTAGCTCAGGTGCCACAACGACGTTCTGCGCAGAGTTTCTATCCGGCAATTCTGGGTATCGCTTCACTCTCCATGCGGCGGAAGGCTCCTCTTCCGGACCCAGTTTTGTAGCAATGTTTTTGTCTCAGACTATCAATATTGGTGCCGGTCCCCACCCAGGGGTCGACCCCGATACAGGCAGGAAGGTTCTTGATGCGGAGTGCGACACACATTCGTTTGGCCAAGAGATTCCTCCGGGGCAGTGCTTTATGCTTCTTACGACGGAGTTCGGAGAGTCCTTTTCAGCGGTAATCCAAAAATATGGCCTGGGTGAAGTTGCGGCGGATCTGCCCGTAAGATCGCCGGTAGAAGGATATCCACTCATCACGTCTTCCCTCAATAACTTAGAGGATATGGGCACCGAGTTATACATCGGGCCCGTCGTAGATTATTCAGCATCGGAGGTAACTCAAGCGGTCATTGGTACGGGCACGGGTAGAGCTGGAAAGCCAGAAGATCAATTCGGACGGACGCGCCAAGTTTGCGTTGCAGCTTACGGCGATGCGTCCCCACGTATGAACGGTATGAGCTTGGGGACGGACCAGATCGGTTCATTTTTCTTGTCATATGATGACTGGACCACACCGTGCTCTATCGCTCAGAGCTTCATTTGCCTTTGTCCCATGTAAAAGTTCAAAGGTGGCAACATAAGTAGCGGCAGCGGGCGATATCTGGATTCGCCCCAATCGCCGAGCAGTTATTCTCGCGCTGTTGCTTCTCTAGCAGTGAAATCGATGAATCCTGATAAAACGAAACAGCACACATCGCGACATTCGGATAACTTGCCCCTTGCGGTTTCGTAATCGCAAACCACTCGAGAGCATTACAAGCTGGCTCGACGGCAACAGATACAGCTACAGGGTAGTCACTGGGACAAGAGAAGTGCGCCAGCCGTGTGTGTCCGTTGCTGCTGAGGGGAGTCGTTGTCCGGTTGAACGCCTTGTCAAAGAATCGGCATTGCATGTTCGGAGTAGCATTTCCGGAAGTGGTTCTCGGATTGAGCTCTTCATCAAACTCGGCACCACAGAATGGTCGCGACGATAACCGTGGACTCCCTGACCAATTCAGTACTTTGCCGGTGAGCGGATCCTTTTGAAACATGGTCGATTGTGCATCAGTTAGCGTCAAAGGCGACGTTGCATTCGCTACTGGTATGGCCACATCGAGGATGATGCCATCCGCAGCGCAGCGTGGCCGCGCAACCCAACGGCCAAATTTGGTCGGCTGAGTCGCGGTGCCGCTTACCAAAACCCCTGATGTAGCGCCTTGACCGTAGACCGTTATGAGTTCGCTGTTAGCAGCGCACTGGGAAAGGCTCCTCCCTGAACCCTTGAGAACATCGATGGTGCGTCGACAATCAATACGCTCGCTAATATAGCGATTGGCATCCAGAGCATCAAAACCATCCGCAATGCGCTTTTGGGCCCGCATCTGCGTTCTCATGAAGCTGGTGCCAGCGCTGACTCCAATGACGACGATCGCCAGTGTGATCACGGCTTCCAGCATGGTGAATGCCCGGTTACTTACGAACTGCACGTGACTCTCCCTTTGCGCCGGAACGAGCCCCAAAATTCGGATGATGCTGAAAGGGGCTGCTTAATTACCGTTGCAGAATGTGTACCTCTAACGAGTTGCCGCTAAGTTGCCGTTGCTGCAGGTGCGGTTGGCTTTCCAGCACCAGGATTCAAGGGCACCCCACTCCCGACGATATGTAATTTTAGCCTTTAGTTTTGATGTGTTATGGTCAAATCGCCAGAATTGCGGCAAAGAAATTCGCTGACTATGAAAGGCACTCAGGTTTTTCCCCGCAGTTATCGCGCATTGTCTGACTCATGGGTACTTATGTCGCCATTAAAGATGTTCCCCTTTCGGCCGAAAAGAGACGAGGAGGTATTCCAGTGATCAGGGCGCAAAAGAAAAATCCACTTCGCTGGACCCGATCCGAGGTTGATGCCATTAAGGACTCGATCCGCGCTGAACTTAACAGCAGGGCTGATGACCTCGATGGCCAAACCAAGTACCTTCTCGACAATATCGATACGCTGAGTCGGTCCGTCGATCCCAAAGATCACTTGCCTTGCTTTCTGCACATTATTGCCACTTACGTCCATCAGCAGCGATTCGGTACCGTCCCGACGAAAGCGTTGGACAAAATTGCTACCATTGCCGAGGCGTTGCTTACCACTCACGGCATTGATAGCGGGTCACGTTTATCGTTTTTAGCGAGTGAATTGCATGTGTGTATCAGCCAGGAGCATCTGCGCCGTGGCGACCGCTTTCAAGCGGCCTATCGCCATGAGATGGCCAAATATAGTAGCGGCGGTCAAATGGCCGGCGGCGACATCTATTATCAACTTTTGGTTGCAGCGCATCGTTTGCGGCTGGGCGAAGCTCTTCAAGCCGCTGATTTATTTGCGGATGCGGCGAAGCAAGCGACGATCGATTCTTGGTGGCGCTTTTGCAAAGTAAATCAAGTGAGAAGCCTGCGCTTAAGTGGAAATTTGGCCGCTGCCAAATCTGAGATCGATGCCCACAGCAGCGATAAACGGCATGATGCCGATTCCCGACTCGAGTTCCAGTGGGAGGCCGCTTGCATTAAGGTCGTTGAAACCGACGACTACTATCCGATGTTTGTCCTGGTAAAGAATGGCGGTTCCCATGCAACGCCGGCCTACATTGCGGAAGCCCATCTCTGGTTTTTAAGTTGTCGAAGCGATCGCTGGTTGAACTCGCTACAAAGGCCGCGCAATGCCGCTTCAACTGGCGTTCTTCGCCTTTCAGATCTTGGGCACATTTATCGCTGCATCACGACGATCAGCGATTGTTACGAACCCGGCATTGCCCCCAGCATTCACATTAACAAGCTGGAAGATGTGTTAGCAAAGGTACACCTTATACCGACGATCGACCGGGAATTGCTAACATGGGCAGCTGCCGCGCGCTGGTTCGAGCGCGCTGGCCTCACGGGTTTTTACGACATGTGCTTGGCCGAATACCGCCGCATCTGCATTGCACTCTCGGGCGGATCATCAACGGACGTTTTTCGCCAGTTTGATGGTGCAAAATCCCCTCTGCTGACGTCAAAGGCCAGCTAAGACTTGCCTCACGCACCATGTTTTTTATGACGCGCAGCCGCTACTTGCAAAGGCACGCCAAGCGGTGCTGAGGGCTGACGCACGAGAACGCAAATAGGGGCTCAGATCGCAATGTGCCGTCTAGGTACGTGAATCCATTGGCCGCAGGAACACCAGCGTTGAGTTCGGACAAAGTGACGCACGATTGTCCATCGGCACCATAGATATGCACTGAGCAGCCCTGATTGCCCGTTCCGGTCGCCAGATTTATGCTGCCTTGTGCATAGTCTCCCGTGCCTGCGTCCATAAGTGGTGCCCCTAACTGCAGCTCGCCATCCGTTAACGCCAGCTTCGCCAAGTCATCGGCAAAGGTGTGTCCATCAGGGCTCTTGACTGGTATTCCATAGGCATAATCTTGCCATCCCTGTCTTGTAAGCCACCCATCAGGACCATCAAAACACCCACCTAGCTCCGAGACGAACATAGCTTTGCACTCAAGGTTTTCCGGTAATCCCAGCGCTCCGGTATCACTGCACTCTGTCGCTAGGCTCTCGTTGGATCGCCCGCCAATAATCGTGGGTGCAGAAGCAAAAAAATAGAAGGCATCGGGAGAATCACCAGAGCCGGAAAGGGACGCGTCGAGGTAGTACAGAGTTCCACCCGTATGGTTTGGATCGTCGGCATTGTAGCGAGAATTTGCGCACCGGAAAGACTCACCATCGTCGCTGCGAGAAAATGACGCAAGTTCTTGCGCCGCACCATCGGACTTTGAAAAGATTGAATTGCCGGAGCCTTGGTTGTCAGCAAGACAAATGAGAAACTGAGTCGACGATGTAAGCGGCGTTCCATCCACAAGAGTGATAAAGATGGTTTTTCCCCCGCTGGATTCATCTGTCACCCTCACCACGTAAGTTTCCACTGTTGCTGGTGCAAAACTTTGCGGAAACCATATCCGGTAGTCTTTGCCCTTCAGGAAATTTTCCCGGTCGTTGCGCAAGTAGCCCACGGGCGTCGGGTTGACGTCGCCACTGCGAGGTCGATAAGTTGCAGGCTGTTGCGTTGCTACCTTTTGGCAGCTGGCGATAAGCAACAGGCCCCAAATGATGGTGCATTTTAAAGAGCTCACAAGCCCCCCTACGCATGGACAACACTTTCTTTGATTGATGAGAATGTTAGCAATTTGAGTGCCGGGCTTAACTGCCTGGAACGAGGGGGATTTTAGTAACAGGAATGTGCATGCTCACCTACCGAACCGCTGTAGGTGGCCAACGCATGTCTTTAATATGCCGTGATTATTGAGGTAATCTCGCATTGGCCGGTGACATACGAATTTCCCAGGCCAGAATCAGGATTCCGTAGTCAACCGAGCGAAAATAATTGGTTATTGTCGAGGTAGAGCAAAGCTCGCCTGTTCAAAGGTCTGATCTGAGTCCCGCTCCAGAGTCACCCTCAGGTAATCCGGATTCCGTGGATCGATGGCAATGGAAAAGTGCTTTTGGGCGGCCAATCCTGGATCAGGAACCGTAAATTTCAGGGCATCAGCAGTATAGGAGCCGATTTCGGACTCGTCATGCAATAAGCGGCCCGCGGCCTTTTTCATTTTGATCGACCCTGCAAAACCATTGGTTTCGTCGGGACTGTGGAGCCTCCAGGTAAATCCTTTGTACCCGTTGATGACATTTGATTCCCAACTGCATTCCACCAGGGAATTGAAAAGCACTAAAACCCCTGCTTGATCGGTCGGTCGGGAACAG
>CAZLMG010000063.1:0-1640 GCA_964560765.1 uncultured Oligoflexales bacterium | reverse complement strand
GAACTTACCTGGAACGCGGCCCTTGTATCCTCCGCTCCCTGTGCCAAATCCCTTCCAGCGCCCGGTGAACGGCGACCCTGGTTGTATGCGATTCAATGTTATAGCCGCATCTTTCAAAACGAATCGCGCCGTGTTGGAGTCATTTGGAGAGAGCGCCATGTGATACATGTCCACACGGGCGCCTGGCCACGTCAGGTAGGCGAAGAAGCCTTTGTCACCAATCTCACCCGCAGGTTGGCCATTGAAAAGCAGTTTGCCAGCGTCCCTTTGCACGGTCCAATCAAGCATGTAGTAACAAGTGCTGCGGCCCTCGACTGCCAGAGCTTCGGCGCTTTCGTTGAACCGGTAATAGAACTCACACCCATCGTTATAAGTGCCAAGCCATTCTCCCCCAGGTCCTGATCCCGCTCCATAGGCGATGGTACTCACGGATGCGGCAGTGATCACACTCAGCAACCCACAAAGGCTCTTCATTCCATGTCCGTACATCATAGCTTCCATACTCCCTATGAGCTTACTAGCAAAAAGTCGGAGACAAGCTAGTACAGCAACCTCCTCGGCAGATAGGAGATTTCGGACAGCACAGTGAATACTTTGCAAACTACAACAATCAAGAATGCGCGCGGAGCGTTTGAAAAATTGCATAGAAATAACAAGTGTCCGAATCATTCAATACCAGCGACGCTTTCTCGGGAAATATTCTTGCGTTCTCTTGAAACACTGACCGCTTCTCCCATCACCTAACGTCAAGTTGAGAGGTTGCTGTGCGAATTGTTCTGATCGCGTATTTGCTTACTGTGTCCTCAAAGTCCGCCCTTGCCAGCATATTTTCGCCGGTACCTTACGGTGAACTGGGTCCGCTGCTTACAGAGGATTTGGTGGATCGTCCATCGCATTTTGGCTTCTTTCACGAAATCAGTCATTCGTGCGCGAGTGCAGGCGAAACAGTAAGGAGACTGCAGGAACATCTCGCGCCTCTGAGCGCAGCTGTACACGCCATCGTCAATTTTGAATGCAAGAATGGTAGTGGTTCGGGCCAATGGCCCTTGATCGATATCCTCCTCACTCCAAGGACAGACCTTGCGTCTCAGGAGATGACAAGGATTATGAACAGCTTGGCAGAAGGCCACTACGGCATCCCGATCAAGATGCGGGCAGCGAAGTATATCTCGATGCGATTCGAAACTTGGGCGTGCGCTGAGCTTGGCTGCTCAAGGCCCGACGATGTTATGAAGATTCATCTTGTCCAGGCGCACTATGTCGACCAAACCCTAAAGAGGTTAACCAAGGGACTTAGAAGCAAGGCATCCAACATTATCTTTTCGCGGTACATATTGGAATCTGCGGCAAACCTGGCACGCTTGGTCAGCCCACGAAGATTCCTGCACAGTCCAGATCGGATTACTGCCATCATTGTTGGCATGTTTTTCAAATCGGAATACGTGCAGATTCGTACAGCTGGCCGCCTTTCTGTTACCGGGTTTGATGGCAAGAATTCCGTGACACTGTCTCTCAATGACGAACACGAGTTACTCAAGTTTGACTGCTACAAATACAATCGCGGGACCTGCAAGATTTAACACCCTTCCCAAGGAGTCGAGATGAAAATGCGCTTTATGTACCTTGTGGTGTCCATAGTG
>CAZLMG010000062.1:0-9338 GCA_964560765.1 uncultured Oligoflexales bacterium | reverse complement strand
CTGAACACTGGTTGCAGTGGCTGCTTAGCTGACCAGTAAACAGGGACAGGCCCTAATGGGACACTTGTTCTTTTGAGCAAATGGCCGTGAAAGGCTCGTCAGCATCGTAAGATGGCAGGATGCAATCATCTGGCCATTCACCGTCGGTGAGATAGGCTGGATAAGCAGGGTGAGTTAAGTTACCGTGGTCTGCTGTTGCGTGGTCCTCGGTGATTGGCGCCGGGGTTATGTCATAGTCTGATCGAGCTGTGGCGTCCGAGGCAGTTGCCATACTTGTACCGCTCAAAGCCGATTCTTCGCAGACTAGCACTTTAGTGCCAGATTCCACTTTTTGTACCCACCGGATGCAGATCTTTGCATCACCTAATGGCGGCAATTCTGTTGCTGGCTCTACGATGGTGAGGCCCATATGATTCATATAATCTTGAAGCGGAAGGCCCCCAGTCATCATTCCCCTGTTTGCATTTAGGTTTGAAAGCTGATCACCCGAGTACGGAAAAGTTACACCTGAGTTCGTTGAATCGCCCGCTTCGCGCATGACTGGATTTCCTGCCATAGCCTGCAGCATATCCATAAATCCGATCATCGGAGCCGTTGCGGGCGTTGCCTTCGCGTGGGTTTGTCCGGCTTGTTCACCACTCGGACAAGCGCCTGCCACGCTTTTTAAGTAAGGCTTTTCGTCGCAAGCTGTTTGCAGCGTCTTTGCAATGACACGCTGCCAATCGTGGTACTTTTCTTCACAAGTAGCACTAGGCGGCATTTGGCGAATGATTGCTGAAGTCAAGTCTGCTCCATAGGGCACCACGCGAGGATTAGGTGCACCGCCAGATGTTGTGCCGATCGAGCTTTGATTATCCGTGCCGCAGCTATCTATCGGTATCATGGACGTCGGTTTGGTTTCCAAATAAATGAAGGGCTGGACGTCCGAATTGGCGACTGCATTGATATCGGCAATGCGCTTATCGATTTGGGCTTGAATGATTTCCATGTACGGCGCCAAAGCTTCAGTGCCAGTCAGGGGAAATGGGGACATGGTGTTTCCGCTGTGGGGCTTGCTACGAGTGTCGACTCCCTGTAAGCCAAAGGCCGAATCTTCGTTGACAGCGGTTTCGGGAGCGCCAAAGAAAGCATCGATTTCGGGTTTGATCTGGGAATGCAGCGCCCGCATAAAGCGGCTGGAGTCCACTAATCCCGCACTTGTTTCGGTAACGAGTCTTTCCCATTCGGATGAGGCTTGCAGAGTGGCCTTAATCCCTTGGATACTCACGCGCCATGGCAGGACGAGGAGCGCTAGACGCTCTGCGAAATGGACAGTTCGATCCTCGCTAACCGGAAAGTTTTGGCGGGCGAAGTTTTGATACTCTGGGGTCATCATGTGGAGTTGGGCAACGCCGAGGCGGCTCAACTTGCCAGAAGCCATGATCCACATGCTGGCTTCTTTAACCGTTGGGCCTCGGCCAAAGAGAACGCGGTATACCGTAGCAACGGAAAAGAGCATGGCTTGTCGCGAGCCCGGCAGCAGCGTGGCATAGCTGTCAAATAACTCGGAATCGCTCGCCAACAACGTGGCGAAGTCGGCGCCCATGGGTTGACCGGTAAAGTAAAAATAGGCATCGCGAAACTCGGCCGGCAACTCAGGAGCCGTGTCATCAACATTCACTGCAGACGCCGAGCGCCGCTCGACACCGGGAGCGGCCGATTGGGCCGGCTGGGTGCCGCAGTGAGCAGTCAAGAAACTCAGAGCCAATAGCTTGAAGCTGTGTGACATGAAGTCCTCCCTACCTGCGATGATTCGTCTTGAATGCGTGCTGGGGTAGGTGCATGCGGCGGGCCATCCGCGAGCGGCGGTCGCGGTTGCGTCTATCGGACTCGGTCTACGGTGGCTCTATGGTCCGTAGCGCACGAAGAAGACAGAGAAAACCTGAGCGACAGTGGTCGCGGGGAACGCGCTGGACTTGGCACCACGGGATCGCGGATGGGAGATCGCTGGCTGTTCCCTCAGTCGATAACTAGCCAATAAAACAGGTTAATGTACGCTTATTGTAAGACGCAGCGGCCCATGACGATGTTCTGGCCGGGCAGCAGCCCGAAGTGTCATAAGATACGGGATGTTATAGCCTGGCCCCTGCGGGTGCAAACGCTCGCTGACGCAGCCATGTACGATCCACTGGTGAATGCTTGGACTATTTTGGCTCGGCTAGGAGGGCAGTGACGGCATGAGCCATGTCATCATCCGCCAGATAGCGGAGGTTGTAACCGTCGTCGTCGTGCTCTTCTTTGACGATGCGGACCATCTTGCGCAACTTGCCCAAGACGCCAGATTGGGCGTAGGGCACTTGCAGCTGGCGCTCACGCATTTCCCGCTCAAAAAAGGACAAAAGGTGCGCGTGCATGCGCTGCACATCCTCGGGGCTGCGGGTGCTGATCATCAGTGCATCCGGATACTGGCGACGCAGGGAGGCCTTCTGCTCGGACGAGACTAGATCCATCTTGTTGAGGACCAACTGCTTTGGAATCTCGTCGGCACCAATCTCGGAAAGTACCGTCCGTGTCACTTCCAACTGACTGGGAAATGTTGGGTCGGAGGCATCGACGACGTATAGCAAGAGCGAAGCCGCGAGGGCCTCGTCCAAGGTCGAGCGAAACGAGGCGACGAGATCATGCGGCAACTTCTTGATGAAGCCAACCGTGTCGGAAACCAAAATATTGGGAATCGTTTCTGGGTAAAGTAAACGCACAGTCGTATCCAGTGTTGCAAACAACTTGTCGGCCACTAGAACTTCACTGCCGGTCAGGGCTCGCATCAGCGATGACTTGCCGGCATTGGTATAACCAACGAGAGCGACCCGCGGACTATCGCTGCGGCGACCCCGGCGCGTGGCGTGATCCTGAGCGATGGTCCCGAGCTGCCTTCGCAACTCGGCAATGCGGTCGCGAATGCGGCGGCGATCCAGCTCATGCGCCGTTTCGCCGGCACCCTTGGCACCGATGCCGCCACCCTGTCGATCCATGCCGACGCGGCTGGCACGCAAGCGGGGCGCCAAGTAGTTTAGTTTAGCGATTTCAACTTGCAGTTTGGCTTCGCGCGTCTTGGCGTGTCGATTGAAGATCTCGACGATGACGCCCGTACGGTCGAGAATTTCTCGGCCGGTCGCATCTTCCAGGTTCGTCAATTGTGTTGGCGTGAGTTCGACGTCAAAGACTAACACCAAGGGCGTATCTTCCCCGCCTTCCAAAGGCTTGGACAGGCTCTTTAGATCTTCGAGTTTGCCCGCGCCGACCACCGACCCAGAGTCGGGGGCCTTGCGCTTTTGCACCTGCTGATCGATGACGTCAAAGCCCAGCGTATGGACGAGGCGCCCCAATTCAGCCATGGAGGATTGCATCTCCTCATCGGTCAGATCCGGTGTCTGAATGCCGACGAGGATAGCTCGTGTGCGCTTCTTATTATCGTTGAAGATCATGCGCCCTGCAAACTTAGAGTTTTACCGCTTCTTTCAGCACAGCTTCCACATAGCCGACAAAGCCTTCACGCACGTCGCTAACGGTGTGCTGAAACTTGTAGTCGGGTGTGATGCCATTGTTCTCAACCAAGTCCGCCGTGCGGTATTCACCGTCAGCCTTGTAGGTGGTGAACAATCCGCGCGTCAGACGAACCGATGCGGCGCTGTAAGGCAGCTTGATCACTTCTTCGACGTTGCCGCCGAGACCCATGGTGCGCTCGCCGAAGATCTTGGCAATGCCATTGCGCTGCATGTACATGGGGAAGATGTCGCCGCAAGAGCCAGCCAACTCATCGGCCAGAACCAAAACGGGCTTTTTCCAGGTGTACTTCTTGTCGGGCTGTACATATTCAAAGCCAATCAACGGCATGGGAGCCGTGATTGATTGACCTTCGTCCATGGCGCGATCGACGAGCTGGGCGCGGGCGCGCATGGCCTTCGCATAGCCAGGCTCCTTTGCTTCTAGCTCATCGGCCCATTCATGCAATCCAACGATCCACTCCCGATCGGCATTCATCTTCTGTACCAGGTTTACCGCAGGCTTATTGACGAATAGGGAGAAGAAGTCGTGGGCGTACAGCAGCGAGCCACCAGGATTGTGATTTTGATCGATAATGAGGGCATCGGCGACTTCGTCAAACTGATCGAGAACAGCGCGATAGCCCTTGACGAGATCTTCTGCCTTCAACTCTGCAGGCCAATAGCCAGGCTGGCGAATGATTAGAATCGTTTTGCCTTCGTACTTGAGCAGGGCCGCATAAATAGCTTTGCCCTTCTTGTCTTGCAGTTTTTCGCGCGTGACTTCGTACTTCTTTAGGAAATCATCGTTTGCTTCGACTTCAACCAGGTGGAACTTGGTTTTCACCGCATCCGTAGCGAAGAATGGCTTGTAAGCGCCCATCTCCAACAGGCCGCCTTCATTTTCCGCGGCCATCTCTGCGTACTCGGGCACGACAAAGTTATCGAATCTCGGGGCCAACTCCAGCTTGCGCGTGGGCTCAGTACGCAATTCCCAAGCCATGTTGAGATCGCGTTGAGACCCGTCCTTCTTGGCGAACACCAAGTGCGCCATGGGAGACTTTGGTACCAGCTCAGTCATGTAAAATCGACGATTGAGCACCCGATGAATGGCATGTTGATCAGAAACTTCGTTACCAAAGGCATCGTATTTCAAAATGGTCGGCAACAAGTCGAAAGGCTTTTGCCCATCGACGGTCAAAAGCTCGTCGCCGACTTCCATACCTTGCTCGGCCAGCTCGGGATCGACCTTGGCGACGATGGCGCGACCTTCAACCGGGATCAAAAAGGCGCCAATGCGGTAGCTGTTTACGCCCGTGCTGTTTAATGGGAACTGGATGGAAACGTGTCCGTCACGAAAGCGCATCAACAGGCGAGCGATGGCCGCCAACTGTTCACGTTCGGTAGTCGCCGTTTCGATTTCTTGACGCGCGGCAGCGGCCAATTCGGCAAATTGATAGCCAAAACGCTCCTGCTTAAACTCGAGAGGCCCGTAAAGGGAGTCGACCTTGGCAACAAGTGTTTCCAAGTCGGCCAGAGCCTGTACTTTGGTCAGCGGCGGTGTCGCGAGCTCGGATCCTTCCTGAGGGGCGCCGCAGTGTGTCAGAACAAACACCAAAAGAACCAAGGGCAAAGTTTCTAAGAGTCGAATCATTTAAATATCCTCTCCATAGTTGCACGACAAAGAATCTCAACTCGCCGGGGAGTATGTGACCGCGGTTGTAACGGCTTGCGGGGACATTCACAAGCGGATTAAATGCCTCTTGGCACGTAGCAGTACCGCTGCCGGTTGTTGTTACAGCGCATCGTCCCGTGGGGCTGGTTAGCGATACAGCGCATCGCCCCGTGGGGCTGGTTAGCGATACAGCGCATCGCCCCGATTGACGCCTGTGCCAACCATGGTCACGCGCCCGTCGATGGCTCGCTCCACGGCGTCCACATAGGCCCTCGCTGCTGCCGGCAGGTCGCTGACTTTTCCACTGCGCGGTGCCTCTTCGCTCCAACCCGGATGCGATTCATAGACGGGTTGGCAAGCCGCAAGAATGCTTGGGTCCCACGGAAAGTCCGTGAGACGTCCGTGTAGCGGATGATCGTAGGCGACGCAGATCTTGACTTCTTTCAGGCCGCTTAGGATATCAAGTTTATTGAGGATGATGCCGTCGCAACCATTGGCGCGATAGGCGTAGCGCAGCGCCACTGCATCTAACCAGCCGCAGCGGCGTGGGCGGCCGGTCGTGGCGCCAAATTCTTTACCCAGGGTCGCTAAGTGCTTGCCGGCATCGTCAAACAACTCCGTCGGAAATGGTCCCGAACCCACACGTGTTGTGTACGCCTTGGCAACTCCCAGAACCTGATCGACATGTTTTGCTGAGAACCCGACGCTGGCAAAGGCACCACCGGCCATGGTGGAGCTGGAGGTGACATACGGATAGGTTCCGTGATCGATATCGAGCAGAGCTCCTTGGGCGCCCTCCAGTAGCACTTTGCCGCCATTATAAATGACATCGCGCAGACGTGCTTCCCCATCACAAACAAAGGCTCGCACGCGTTTCGCAGCCGCATGAAACTTCTCCCAGTCATCCGCTTGCGCTTGCATCGCCTCTACAAAGCCTGGTGCCTTGGCGCGCATGGTGTCGACCCATTGCTGCCGCAGTTCATCATCCACATATTGGCCAAGGCGCAATCCGGAGCGGGCATACTTATCCGCATATGTCGGCCCAATTCCACGCTTGGTGGTGCCAATTGGGCTCTCTGCCAGGCGCTCGCGCTCGTGGTCCAAATGAATGTGCCATGGGGTGATGACGTGAGCCCGGGCCGAGAGCCAAAGGTTGCTTGGATCGATCTGGGCCAAAGCGCTGACGCGATCAAGCTCCTCTAGGATTTGCACGGGATTGATGACGACACCGGCCGTCAACACGCCTTTTGTTCCCGGTCGAAATGCGCCGCTTGGGATTTGGTGCAGAACTACTTTTTGCCCCTGGATATACAGGGTGTGGCCAGCGTTATTACCACCTTGAAAGCGAGCGACGACAGCGGCATCTTCGGCTAGGATGTCGATCCATTTTCCTTTGCCCTCGTCACCCCACTGAGCTCCAACCAGGATTGTTACATTGGCCACGGTGCGTCCCCATCGTCTAAGGCGAGATTTGTCAGTCGTTACGCCGAGGTTTTAGCGCAGGCGGCCTGAGCTGTCCACTGGAACAAATGCAATGAGCGTGTTATACGATCGAGGCACTATAGTCAGACTTTTCCGGAGGTTGCTTTGGACCGCGCTGAGCCGTTTTTCGCCATCTCGCCGCTCGATGGTCGTTACCGAGAAAAAATTGCGGTTTTAGCGCCGCTGGTCAGCGAAGCTGGGTTGACGCGCTTTCGGGTCGCCGTGGAGTGTCATTGGCTCTTGCATCTGGCCGATGACCCTGTTGTCGGCGCTGTCATCAAGCTCACCGACCCGGTTCGGACGCGACTCAAAGAGCTGGCGCATACGCACGATCTCAAGGGGCTTTTGCCAGTTAAGGCCATCGAAAGCCGGACCAACCATGATGTCAAAGCTGTCGAATATTTTTTGCAGGACGAATTGCGCCGCGCCGGGGCCACGGACCAGCAGCTGGCTTTTTTGCATTTCGCTTGTACCTCGGAGGACATCAACAATCTTGCTTACGGACTGATGCTAAAGGAAACGCGCGAACGAGTTCTGGTGCCGGTCATGGACGGACTCGTTCGGCAGCTGGCGCAATTTGCCGATCGCTATGCCGATACACCCATGTTGTCGCGCACGCACGGGCAGAGCGCGACGCCAACGACTCTGGGTAAGGAAATGGCCGTGTTCGGGCATCGCCTGGATCGACAGCGGCGCCAGTTTTGCGAGGTGGAACTCCTCGGCAAGATGAATGGTGCAGTTGGCAATTTCAATGCGCATCGCGTGGCGTTTCCCGAGGTGGATTGGCCGGAAGTGGCGGCGCGATTTGTCGAAGTGCGGCTGCAGTTGAAGTACAACCCGTTGACGACTCAGATCGAGAATCACGATGCCTTCGTTGAGTACGTGGATGCTTGGCGCCGCTTCAATGTGATCGCTTTGGGCCTGTGCCGAGATATGTGGTCGTACATTTCTCTCGGGTATTTTCGGCAAAAGTCGAAGCCGGGGGAGGTCGGGTCATCGACCATGCCGCATAAGGTGAACCCCATCGACTTTGAAAACGCCGAGGGCAACCTGGGCATGGCGGTCACCGTGGCGCAACACTTTGCGGAGAAATTGCCGATTTCGCGCTGGCAAAGGGATCTGAGTGATTCCACCGTGCAACGGTACTTCAGCCATCTCTGCGGGCACTCACTGTTGGCTTATCAATCGATCGACAAAGGTATGGGTAAGTGTACCGCGGATGCCGAGCGCATTGCGGCAGATCTCAACGGCGCCTGGGAAGTCTTGGCGGAACCGGTGCAAACGGTCATGCGTCGGTACGGAGTGGTGGATGCATATGAGCAGTTGAAGGCCGCGACCCGCGGTCAAGCCGTCAGTCAGCAGGTGTTAAAGACCGTTTTGGAGCAGGCAAAGTCATTGCCGGCTGCGGAGCAGGCGCGGTTGCAAGCTTTGCGGCCGCAAGATTACATTGGTGATGCTGTGCGACTGGCGCGAGAGTTCGCCGGTCGTTTTGGTGTCCAGGGGCGCTAGCCAGCAGGTGAGAGGGGGTTGGATATGCAACTGGTCGAGTTGGCGAAGTTGGTTCGCGCGGAAGTGGTTTGGCCCGAGGGCGAACCCCAGGCGGAGTTGAGCATCAGCCGAATCGCTCCCATTGCGGAGGCACAGGGTGGCGAGCTAACGTTTATCTCTAATCCCGAGTATGCAAAGCATCTGGCGACGACTAAGGCCAGTGCCGTGATTGTCGCTTCGGCGGTTGTCGGATGTAAAATACCCCAACTGGTGCACCGCAATCCCTACTGGGCATTTGCGAAGCTGGCAACTTTCTTTCATCGCGAGCCGCGTGGTTTTACAGGCGTGAGCGAGCAAGCTTATGTTGCGCCTGATGCGGTTATTGGCAAAGATGTGACCGTTTATCCGCATTGCTATGTTGGACCTGGCGTCAAATTAGGTGCGCGCGTCACCCTGCATGCTGGTGTTTCCATTGGCGCGGATTGCATCATTGGCGACGATGTAACGATCTATGCGAATGCGGTCCTATATCACGGGACGAAATTAGGTGCGCGGGTGATTGTGCACGGTGGCGCGGTGATCGGTTCGGATGGCTTTGGCTTTGCGCCAGGTGAGGGCGAAATCGCCAAGATTCCGCAGGTTGGCCATGTGGAGATCGAAGAGGATGTGGAGGTTGGGGCATTGGCAACGATCGATCGCGCGGCCATGGGCGTGACCCAGATCAAGCGCGGCACCAAGCTTGATAGCAAGGTGCATGTGGGGCACAACGTCGAGGTCGGCGAGCACTGCATGCTTTCGGCTTTTACCGGCATTTCTGGCTCTGCCAAGATCGGTAACTGGGTGCTGATGGGTGGACATTCGGGCATCAATGGTCACATCACCATCGCCGATAAAACCAAAGTGGGTGCTATGACGGGTGTGGTCAAAGACACCGAGGCCGGCGAAACCTACATGGGATTTCCCGCTCTACCAGCGTCCCAGTGGCGGCGGCAGCAGGTATATTTCGGTCGACTCGCCGATTACGACAAGCGACTGCGCGAGCTCGAGGCAAAGCTAGCCGCAAAAGATGCGTAGGACAAACGTCAATTCCGTGTGACTCGATTCCGCTAGGGACTGCCCCTCTTTTGGCTAATTCGCAGTAGTCAGCTAAAATGCGTTCGATATTAGTTGAT
>CAZLMG010000061.1:0-11549 GCA_964560765.1 uncultured Oligoflexales bacterium | reverse complement strand
CCAAAAGAGCTGGATCCCCGGGACTTAGCCGCAGCGATGACAAAAATGGCAAGCGATCAGCAACGAGCCGGGGAGATGGGGGCAGCATTCAAGCAGCATGTGTTGAAATCATTTTCGACTCATGACCACGTGGTTGCAATGGACCAACTCTATCAAGAGGTACGCAAAAAACGACCATAAAAGCTTGATCGAATTCCTCGCGGTAATAGCCGCACGGATGCTCGCAGCAGCATGTTGCGGGTAAATTCAGTAGGGGAAATAAAACCCAGGCGCAGAAATTCTCGCTGCAATACAAAGTCGTAATAGACATAGCGCCAACCACCGCGGCGACTGATCATGGAGCGGCCGCCACGCACACGAACGAGTGGTCGGGGAATATTTGCGAATCTGGCGCCGTTTGCCAACATCCTTACCCAAAGATGATAGTCCTGAGAGCATCGCAAATCTGCATAATTTCCAGCCTTGAACACCGCCGCCTTGCGGAACATAACTGTCTGATGATTCAACGGATTGCGGCGCCTGGCAAACCGTCGCAAGGATATAGAATCGGTCGGAAGCTCCCTCACACCCGTAACTACACCGGGGTCATTATCGAATTCGGCAATCCAACTGCCAATGATGTCGATATCAGGATGGGCATCCAAATATTGAATCTGAGTCTCGAAGCGATCGAGTTCGCAAATGTCATCTGAGTCCATCCGCGCCACGATGTCATACTGGCAACTTTCCAGCCCCTTGGCGAGGGCGGCACCAAGGCCAATATTTTGCGGGATCACAACACTCTTGATAGGACCCTTGGCGGCTGCGCTATTGATAACGGATTTATGTTCGGGCAACAGTGGCCCGTCCTCAACCAGAACGACCTCATCGGGCGGGAGTGTCTGCTGTAGCACGCTGTCCAATGCGGCTCGCAAGAACTCGGGATTCTCCTTTTGATGGACCGACATCAGAACAGAAAATTTACTCATGAGACCATCGCCTCTACATCCAAACAATACAAACCCCGCGCACCTGCATGAGTCGAATCGATCCAAACGCGCTTGCCATCGGCGGTAAAACGCGGATGAAGATCACAACGCAGCGCGCCATGGTAGCGAACTGGCGAATGAAACTCACCCAAAAGTTGCAAACTCCCGTTCTGGGCGTTGGTCAACCAGAGAGCCTGCATACGTCGTCGATTCGGATAGGAATCAAATACAATCCATGGATATCGCGCCGAGGGATGGCCGTCTGATTTTCCCGCTAACTGGCCGAAATGAAATGCCAATTTTGCGGACTCGTGGTCATCGACTGTCATGGTAAAAAAGCCAGGCCCGCGAGCAGCATCTCGCCAAAAACCAAAAATCACGCCGTCAGAGAGCCAACAGCAATGGCTTACCATTCCTGAGTCGACCAGCAAGCGAGGTTGGCCAGCGTCGGTGGAAGCGACATACAGGCGATCATATCGTCGGCCAGCGACAAGTAACCTGTGAATAAACATAAACCACCGTCCAGACCGGGAAATCATGACATGGCTGACGGCGTCTCCTTCGACATTTGGAAGTGGAGGCGCACCGCCTAAAAGGTCCTGAGTTGAAAACAACTGCGTGTGCTGTCCGCTAACAAGGTCAACACGCGTGACATTAAAACCGTGCCTTTGACGGTCCAGGACCTGAGGCTTCCCAACCCGATATGCATAATCTTTGTCAACCGCACTAATTCCATAACAGTCCATGACGATGCCAAGGTTCTTGGAATGCGTGTCCGCAAACGCCGGACCAATAGCCGTAACATTCTGACTGTTCAGCTCCCAGCGGCGCGCAACCGGCGTGCCGTCTGCTTCTAGGTCGTTGAAAATGATCGTATTGCCATCAAACCAATGGGCGCGACTGCCCTGTTGCAGACTATAGGCGCGTGAACTTGCTTCAGCAATCAGCTGCTGATCTTGTGCTCGCCGCACCAGCAGCTGCACACGATCGTGCTTGCCCATGGCGCTGCCGCTTTCAAAACAATGGTAGACGTAGTTTCCATCTAACTCCGGCGACTTATCGTAATATCCAAAAAAAGCCTGCTCGCCCACCTTCGACATGAGGCGAAATGGAACATTCACACGACAAGCCGAAGGAGGCCGAAACAGCACGGAGTTCACACGAGCATAAACACGCTTGGCAACCGACTTGATCGCCGGAAACCGGCCCAAAAAATGCGCCGCCAATCGCTCGAAAGGTGTGAAGGATGCATCAGCCATGACTCAAGATACTTTCGTATAGATGCAGATAACGCCTACAATTTGCGTCAATGCTGTACTTGCTGGTGGCCAGTTCACGACATGCGGATACTGGCGCACGCAGCCCCGTGCTCCCAAATAAATTGATGGCATCACGAAGCGCACTCGGGTCTCCTAGGCGGAACAGTGCGCCACACCCAGTGTTATCTCCAATCAACTCCTTATGGGGCGCGATATCGGAAAGAATACAAGGCAGTCCACTGGCAGTAGCCTCCAAAACGGTATTGGGCAAACCTTCAGCCCGCGAGCAGCTCACCAAAAGGTCCATTCCGCCTAGGAGGTGCGCAATATCAGCACGATTCCCTAAAAACGTAATGGGCAGCCCCGCTGCGGAAGACTCAAGGTGCTGGCGCAATGGCCCGTCGCCGACCATAAAAAGCTTGATAGCAAGACTGGATGGCAATTGGCGAAATGCTTCAACCGCACACTGAGGATCTTTGCGCGGAATCAAAGATCCCAACATCACCGCGGCTATCTCATTCGCCTTGACCCCAAGCATCTGACGCATCGATGCACGTTGCATCGGCGTCGCCGGTTGAAATAAGTTGGTATCGACCGCATTGGCAATCGCCACGATTCGAGGATTAAGGCGAATGAGTTCCTCGCGCAGTGCCTCCGCACAGGCAACGGGATGATTCATGCCACGAATCAATTTCTCATGCTGCAGCGCCATGAGCCCACCCCGCCAACAACCAAACTTGGCGGGGTAATCTTCTCGCGGAATGTTTCGCAGCGTTGCGACGTGGTGATCCAAAACGCCAGCCTTTACCAGTCGCACACCTAATGCATCCGCGCGAATTCCTTGGGTATGAACAATCTGCGGCCGCAGTTCACGAATCAACTGCGTGAGCCCTTTCTTGGCCAGCACGAGGCCTCCAAGGCGACTCAATGCTAATGAGCGTACAGCAACGCCGGCTATGTCGAATTCCGATTTGAGCGTATCGGCCGGCTCTAGTGACAGCGTGCAAACTTGCACCCGCTTGCCATTCGCTTGTAGTGCGCTAGCCAAGTTTAGAAGTTGGCGCGTCGGACCAGTTCGAGATAGCGTCGACACCACGAATAGTACGTCTAGATGGGACTGCCCATGTGCCATCAAAATAGACTCCATGTAATCTCAAGCTGCCGCAAAATGGATGGATGCGACAATACGACCACTAAATAGCCTACCGCCGCAGTGGCCACTAGACTTAAGTCTGCCACCGAATCCCGCCGCCAAAGTTGAGCTGTGCGACACAAAACTACGGGAGCAAGAATATCAGCATAATAAATGTAGCGAGCCACAAATTTGTCAGCGGAATAAAATGACAAAGCCAATAGCACCACAGACCAAACGACGCATAGAGCCCATTTATCAACCAACTCACGGGAACGAGCAAAATTCCAATAAGACATGGCTAACAAGCAGCAAACGATCGCGGTCTTTATCGGTAGATAGTCATTTGCCAACCCGCGGACTTGCGAAAGCTTCATGCTGAGCCAAGGCACGCCCATCGCAATGAGGATATTATCGATGCCCATCAGTCCTAAAATGGCGGCCACCGCAATGGTTAACGCAACAAAAATTCCTCGCGAAGGTAAGAGCGCGAGTGCGAAAAACATAGCCCCCATCAGAAAGGCCGATTTGTGGAAGAAACCTGCCAAACCCATCAAAAGCAGAGCTACCTGCCACTTCTTCGAACGCCATGTCAGAGCATAGGTGAACACCGCTATCGCCAAACCCTGGCGCAATATGTTTCCTGTCACCAAATAGAAAGCCGACGTACATCCCAGTAAGAATACAGCAAATGATGCCAACCAAACTCGCTCAGAAAGCATGCGGCGGTAGGCAAGCGCTATGAGCGCGATTACAATCGCCGCCTGCGTGGCCAGAAAGAAAGCAAACCGCTCGTCAAGCTGCTGAGTAAGCCACATCAGTAAATTGGAGGCATAATCGCGATGATGGATCTTAACGACCTCTGAGAAACTCGCGAGTCTGCGAAAATGTTGCTGGTACGTCGAGCTGTCAGCAAAGGAATTGTGGTTTCGCGCCACAAATGCCAGCCACATGGTTGTAACTTGCAGCGCCATCCCGACCACGCCTAGCCAGTATTGGCGACGAGCTACTAAAGTCATGGCCACAAAAAGTGACAACAACTGAACACCAAGGAAAATGAGAGGGGCATCGACTGCCAAATCCACACCTATTCATTTGCACGAGACTCGAATCTTCGGTACTAACAATGGGATAGCACAACGGAATTTATTTGAAACGCGGTGATTTTAGGTAATTGGCGGGCTATCGCATTGAGCCACCCGCTGAGCTCTGGGCAGAACCATGCGTCAAAAACTATCAACTCTATGTGTCACGATTGGGCTTCTAGCGGGCCTTGCTGGCTCAATGACCGTATATAGTCTAAAGCAACGCAACTACTTGCAATCCACTTTCGAGGCGAAAATACCTCCTGACTCGCCCATGCACGGAAGCCTTCTCAGGGGCGTTCTCAATGAATCCACATTAGTATTTCGCGCAATGACAGTACTTAAAGAACAATCTGGTAGCGCCGGAATAAAATTTGATTCCATCGATTTTGCACCCAATTCAGAGTCCGATCGTGTGCGCATTGAGGTCAGGCACGACGTGACTTGGTCGGACGAAGCTGCTACGCCGGCACTCGATCACGCCTTGAACGAAATGTCTAAAGGGTGGCCGTCGGGAGTCTTTGCGAGTAAGTATCAAGCCCTTGGGAATTTGTACCAGTTCGTGCACCGATTGTGTGTTCGTTTGAGCGACAGAGATCAAGATCAGTACTGTCACGGACAACCGGCACACCACTCCGGGGCCATTAATGGCTCCATTCGAATCGTGTCCCTACTGCGCGCTGACGGCACCGTCTTGGCCGATGAAGAGGCTACGCTTTTGACAGAGCTTGGCACATTGAGTCTTGCGCTCGAAAAGGTGGCTGCTGGCACCGTGTTTAACTCAGATTTTACTCGACGGGAGATGGCTGAAGTTCTTCCTTTGCCAGCACTAAAATTGATCGAAAGTCCTATCTCGCTCAATGTAGAGCACTCCCGGCTGCCATTACGATCGAAACTTCTTGCATTAGCTCTTCCGGTACTCGGGGCGCTCTTTGGACTTTTCGTCAGCGGGCTTTTGGCGCGCCAAAAGTCTCCATAACTAACCGGAAAATAAATCTAAATTTTGATTTCCAATAGACCGATACTCCGCCATGGGGGGAGGTCTCGTCATGTCATTCCGTATAGCCATATTTACGTCAATATTTGCAACCTCTTGCGGAATCTTTTCCAAAGATCGAGGACCCAAAGACCATAATGACAGCAGGGCAGCCTCTTCTGCACAGCAGAAGTTCACCGATTGCCTCATCGCAGAAGCCGCCGCTAGCCGCCCTCCGCTAGCACAACTGCGTCATGATTATTTTACTTTGCTGGGAATGCCCGCGAGTTCGGACACTACCCTTGACGCTGTCTCCCCGACCACTGCTGGATACGGGGATCTTGCATCGCCGGATGCAATGACCGAGCAAGATTTGGAACGAATCCTAAACATGGCTCTCGAGGTCGTGACCAAATACTTGCGCGGCGATGCTGCCAGTGCACTAGTCTGCGCCCCGGCTGAATTGCGGGAATGCACGAGCCGTCTACTTCAAGAGCTATTAGGTGTGGTGCTTGGGGATGCGAACACGGCCCTGGCGCGCACCGAACTCCTGATGAGTCAATTTGACGATGTAGCCGCAAGTTCTTCGATGCATGATGGTGCCATTGCAGCGCTTGCAAGTACGCTTACCATTCCCGAGATTTTGTATCGAACCGACACCCTTGACCGCAACAGCTGGGCTTTGCGGCTCGCAGTAACGCAGGCTGTAACTGGCAGTCGATTTTCCGAGCTACCCCCAGACGGGGATCCACTATCGCTAATCGAAAATTCGGATACGCGAGCGGCCGCGAGATTCGCAGACTTCTTCGAGCGATGGCTTGAAACAAACACCCTTACTGCCATACACAAATCTGGTTCGCTAGCCGAGCCGTACGTGACCTTTGCGGCTGGACAACGGCAGAATCTGCGCACCCAGGTGATCACAAAGGTATTTGACGAAGCAGCTGCACTGCCAACGCTTTGGCAAATGAGTTACGCGCTAAATGACAGCGCAGCTCTAGACGCCTCGGCTAGAGAAGCGCGCTTTGGTCTCATGACGCATCCCGCAGTGATCGCTGCTCACTCGGATCCCAATGGCACCAACCCCATAAAGATGGGGCTTTTTGTGCGCCAGCGCCTGCTGTGTCTGCCAGCAATACCATCTCCTGACGTCATGAGCCTGCCAATTGGCGAAGAACCTCTTGCCGCCAGCACGACGCGCGCAAAGTTCGAGAAACACACTAAGGACACTCGGTGTGCTGGCTGTCACACACAGATTGATGGTTTCGGCTTTGCATTTGAGGGTTTTGATCAGTTCGGTCGACGTCGACTGGAGGAATTCGGCCAATCAATCAACACCGAAGCCTCACTTCATGCCGCGGGCAGTTTGACCGGGGACTATTCAGGAAGTGACGACCTTTTGAGTGCGATGGCGAACTCGCCAGAGCTGAAGTCATGTTTCGCAGTTCATCTGACCAGTTTTTCCCTTGGACTTTCCGCCGCCTTTGAACCTCGTTGCATGGCTCACATCCAAGACCAAAGCAAGGCGCAAGGCGATTCTTCAATTTTGGAGCAGTGGCGACAAAACGTAAGCCTTTTATTTGGCAACGGGAATTAAGGGAATATGAAAACGAATCGACGCACATTGCTAAAAGCTGGAATGGGAGCGCTGCTCGCTCCTCTAGGCGCCCGAGCACGGGTGGCTCGCGGAGTTTCGAATAGTAAGCCACGAATTATCCTGATTATGCAGACGAACGGGACAAACCAGGCTGGATTCTGGCCCGATCCCCAAGGAAACTCTCCAATTCTACAGCCAATACTTTCAAACGATGCCTTGAAGCAGCGGCTTACGCTCATCAAGGGCATCGCGATGGCCAGCGGCCATAACGGTGCCGGCGGGAACGAGCATGACATAGGATTTGCTCGTTTGTTTAGCGGCGAGCAAGTCATTGCCCGAGCAGGAGGGCCATGGGCTGGCGGGCCATCGGTCGATCAGATCATTGCGCGACATCTCAACGTCAGACCACTGACTCTTGCAGTGCACGCATCGCAAGAGCAGCCCTTTCCTAAGCCCGGATATGATCACCGCGCCTCCTTTTCCTACGAGTCAGCTGGTCGAATTGTCATGCCCGAGATTAGCCCGGTTCGAGCGTTCGAAAGTTTGTTTACTCGGAATGCGTATTTCGCCGGAAATCCCTCAAGGCGGACTGATCTGATTTTGAGACGCAGTGTTTTGAGTCAAATGATGAATGACTTACATTCACTTCAACAATCCTTAAGTGACGAAACCCGCCCATTACTCGACGCGCATTCAGAGGCGATTCGTAGCTTGGAGCGCCGACTCATTGACGCCCAGGTAAATATGGACTCCGGTAGTAATAAGCCTCCATCGGTCGTTTGCAGCAACCTATCAAGCCAATCACCGACTGGCCTTGAATATCAGGAATCCAGTAACCCACTTCTGGACGAAGCCAACATCCCACAGCTCATAGCGCAACTTTCGGATCTCATTGTCGCCGCATTTGCCTGTGACTTAACGCAGGTGGCAACTCTTCAGCTGGGGTTTGCGGGTGCCCAGTGGCGGTTTCCGTTTCTTGGCATCAACAAAGACTTCCATGATGAAATCGCACACAAAGACAAGGGTGACCCGGAGATTGCCCAGTTGGCCATCACTGCGAACCACTTTTTTGCGGAAATCGTCGCTCAACTTGCAAACAAACTTCATTCAATCCCTGACGTCGATGGGACGCTCCTCGAAAATACGATCATTGTTTGGGCAAACGAAATGGCGACGGGCGACCATTCCCTAAGCAATATCCCAATTGCCATGATTGGCGGGCAAAACGTGGGGTTACAGAGCGGATTCCGCCTAATCGATACGGGGCCGCAACCGTTTCAGCGGCTGGGAACTAGCCTCATGCGCCTATTTGGCATCGACGCCTTAGGGTTTGGCGATACGCCAAAATGCGGTCCCACACCAGGAATCGGCTAATTTGCGGCCACCTCCACCCCAACTAGTTATTTTCCATAACCACCGTTTCTGCTAGTTTGCCCTCTTCAAGCTAAAATTCTGGGTGTTTTAGTGAACGGTAAAGTACGACCCCTACATCCCAACGAAGCGCCCTCACGCGGCGTACCGCGCACTCGTCCTGGCGTCAGTGCTTCACTTGTCGATATCTTGTTTTCGCCAAATCGCCTCTGGCTCATGAGCGCGGATGCGGCGGTTATTGGCGGGTCTTACATCTTGGCATTTTGGGCCAGTCCGTTCGGACGTTGGGGCCTTTGGTCTCCAGTGTCCACGATTGGCTGCGCCATGTTCGTGATTGCCTTTCTCTTGGCTGCAACCGGCATGGGCTTGTATGAGCGACTTCGCAGACACTATCCTGTAAAAGTGGTTCTGATTGCTGCTGGCGCGTGCCTGATCGCACTTCCCGTTGCCCTGTCGGCGACTTATCTCACCGAATACACCGTCTTTGGACGGCGTACCATACTGTACGGAGCAGCCGGTGGGTTCTGCGGCCTCGCACTATTCCGAACCACCATGGCACTTCTTTATCGGAATTTGCCGTATCGGTTTGCTGTCATCGGCAAATCAAGCCTAACAGACGAATACGTCAATGGCATCGCTTCATCGGATCGATCTGACTTTCGCCATATGTTTCACGTCGAACTCGAAAAGCTCGTTGATGACTCCGGAAACCTGGACCCGTACCGAGTGAGGGCCGCTGGCGTGAGCGACTTTGTCGTAGCCCAAGACGCTTGGAATCACCGAGACACGTCTGACATGGCCCTGTGCGCTCTGCAGCACAGGTACCGGATTATTGATGAAGTCGATTTCTATGCGCAAATTTTTGAACGAATTCCGATCGATCATGTAAGCGTCGGATGGATTCTAGGAAGCGGACTGAACCCCCGCAATTTGTTGTACTCCGGATTCAAGCGCATGTTCGATGTCACGGTATCGCTAGCGGGTATCCTTCTCATCGCTCCCCTCCTAATTGTCATCGGAATTCTGATCAAATTGACCAGTAGGGGCCCTATTATCTTTCGACAGCCACGTCAGGGAAGATATCAGAATCCATTTACCATGTTTAAGTTTCGCACTATGAAGGAAGAGGATTCCAAGGCCGATGCCTCTGGCGGCTTTACTGCAAAGGGCGATCAGCGAGTCACTGCTATTGGCCGCATCATCCGTCCGCTTCATCTTGACGAGTTGCCGCAACTTATCAACATTTTGATCGGTGACATGTCACTGGTCGGGCCCCGACCCGAGGCTTTGGACTTTGCGCGCCGCATGGCTGAAAAGATCCCTGCTTATGAACTGAGATACCTACTGAGGCCGGGCCTGACTGGCCACGCGCAAATTCAAATTGGCTACATGATGGATAACGTAAGCGACACGAAGACGAAGCTTTCATTCGACATGTACTATCTGACAAATCAATCGATGTCGCTGGATATCAGACTCATGCTGCGTACAGTATTTGTTGTGCTCAAGCGGGCATTAACTGGCGAGTAGCCGATGAAGCGCACGAGATCCATGTTGACTCTGCGCGTGCTGTGTACGATGGCACTGGCATGTCTTTTAGCCGGCTCCCTTGGCGCCCGCTTCTTTCACCTCGACAGTGACTTTCCAAGGGAAATTACTGCATCCGGAGAAATCTTTACGGACGAAGGCTGGTACACCAGCGGCGCGGTCAACAAAGTCATCGAGGGCAAGTGGATTCGCGACGGCGACTTCAACCCCATCGTCAATTTGCCCACGTTCCAACTCGCCGTTTACGGAACTTTCAAGACCTTTGGATTAGGGCTAACGCAAGCACGAGCAACCGCGACGATTTTCTTTATCGTGGGTGTGCTTGGATTCCTTTTACTGACGCAGCGGCTCGGCGTAAACACTCCAGTCGCACTCCTAGGGGCACTGATCCTGTCCTCGGATTACTTAGGTTTTGCGTATAGTCGCCGGGCTCTACTGGAGTGGCCGATGATCGGCCTGCTACTGGTGGCATTGGCCCTAGCCGTGCCGCCACAAAGCCCCACAAGTGAAAAGGCGGAGCAGATACAGACCTCTCATTGGAAACTGCGACTACTCAGCGCCTGGATGATGGCCACTTTGGCAATTTTAACGAAATCAACCGCCATTGCCGCACTACCTGCCTTAGCGATTGCAGCCATGCTGAACTTTAATAGGCGCTCTCATAGGGTGCTAGCGCTCTTCGGATTCCCGGCTCTGACTCTCCTGGGCTGCGCGACTTACTATTCTTTTGTGGGCATGTGGTACGAAAACGATCTCAACTACTTCTGGGAGCTGAATGTCACCAGCCGCTTCACCAGCCTGACCAGCACCCTTGCCGACTTGCAACGAACCATTCATGAGCTATGGGCCAAGTTCAGTCATCACGGGCTCGTTATCGTTGGGATTGCGCCATGGCTGCTCGCCGCCATCTTGCGCACAGGATCAACACGCATTTTGGCTCTTATCGGCCTATCATGGTGCCTTGGTTTCTATCTCATCATTGGCACCACCAATTATCGCCCTGAACGCTACCTGATCGTTTTTTTGCCGGGACTGGCCATGCTTATGTGCAGCGGCATGGCGACAATGATTCACACTGTCAGATTAAAGCCTATGGCATGGTCGCTTGTTTTGCTTTTAGCTCTTTGGCCAATAAACCAGCAAGTGCCGCCGATTGCCGCGCATCTCATGAATCCCCTATTTACCTTGCGACACTTTGGGCGCGCCATTGAACAACTGGCTTCGGAGTCACCAGCTCAGGAAAGGGCCCCGATCCGGTTGGCCGGAAACTTTGCCGACACGGTTGCACTCATGACAGGATTGCCAGCTATAAATGTTAACCTAGGCGTCAAATCCTTTGCCGAGCGCGTTGCGACCACGCCGCCCAGTCTGATGATCGAACTGGCAAAAGACCGTCGCGGCAACCGAGCCTTGCCAAATTCATGCACCTCAAATGAACTCGCCGAGTACCAGATGCTCAAGGAAGGACGCCATGGCCTGGTGAAGGTGTGGCGAGTAGCCTGCAACTCATCGCCTGAACACCTTTCCAAGGCTCATTCGATGAATCCAAGGTCCCGTCAATAACACCAATAGCACAACTCTTTGTCATCGCCTGGCAAGTAGCGGAGCTGATA
>CAZLMG010000060.1:0-11901 GCA_964560765.1 uncultured Oligoflexales bacterium | reverse complement strand
CAGCTAATCAACTAATATCGAACGCATTTTAGCTGACTACTGCGAATTAGCCAAAGGAGGGACAGGCCCTAGAGATAGCTTCCCGACTTAATTTTTTCGACGATGATCTTTTCTGGCATCGTGATGTCTTCTGGGTCCACCGAGAAGAACGCCTGCTGCTCGCAACGTCGTTTTGACTTCAGCAACCAGCGCAAAATGTCGGCTACGCCTTTATTCTTTTTATCTCGGAAAAATGGATCATTTTCTAGGGCGTCACGCGCTTTCTTCAAGGCGCGCGCATCTTTTGCGTCGGACTCGCGAACGGGATAATCCGGCAGATCATACTTCTCAATATCTTCCGGCAGCACTCCCAAGAAGCGGACATCCGGTGCCGAATAATCGCTGTTGCGGATGAGCGATGCAGCCGATCCCGCCTTCAATGTACGGTAAATGTTTTGCACAGTGTAGGCGTCCAAATCGCCGAAAAAGTAGATGGGGACATGCAGCTGATCTTGGATTCGTTTCACCCAGCCGCGAACGGCGTTCGATGGTACGCCCTGGGCGCCGACCACAATGCAGTTGTGTCGGCGAGTGAAGCCATTGGCTACCAGTGTGTTGGCGGTACCTTCCGATTCGATGATTAAACAAAAGTCGATCTTCTTACTGGCGCGCAATTGTAGGTTCTGCGGCCGATTTTTTGGCTGAAACGGCGATGTGCCGAGCTTGGACAAATCCACAGTGGCGATCGAACCATCGGGCATGGTTTCTTCGACGATCAGCTGCTGGGAAAATGTCTGTCCACCCCGATCGTTGGCGTAGCAATTCATTTCTTCGCGATAGCATTCAAGCAACTCGCAGATAAAGTCGATGGTGGAATCTGACTCATCCTGGTCGCCAAAATCCAGGGGCTTTAGGCCCGGGTGATGCTTCACCTGCCCCTTACTGATGTAGTACAACTCGCGCTTGGTGTTGACGCCGCCGGTGCGTAAGTTGCGCAGCAGAATTTCTAGCATAAAGATACCGCGCGACATCTTCTTTACCGAGCCAACATTGAGCTCCGTATTGATCTTTTTCTTGCCAGGAGTCAGGTAACCGACTTTCGGATTGTAAAAGCAGTTATCGAGTGCGCATTTAATGGCCGAAAGCACTGGTCGCTTCGCCCTTTCGAGATCCGTGAGCATGGTGTTGCAGAGGTCTATGCTCAGTTGTGGAATGTTTTCTTTTTTTGATCCCAGCCTTGCCATGAGTGACAACCCCTACTTTTTCTTCGTGCGGCTAGCGCCGCCCGACTTTGTCTTTGTCTTTGTCTTTGTCTTTGTCTTGGGCTCAGCCTTCTTCGATTCGACGGCCTTCACCTTTTTTGTCTTCTTTGACTTCTTGGCCTTGCCTTTGGCCTTGCTCACTTCTCCAGTTTCGGAGAAATCATCGTCATCACTGTTCGGATCGAAGACGCCAGCTTCGAGCTGTTCTTCGTCGTCGTCTAAATTAGACTCTTCGCTTTCTCCGCCCACATAGTTGAAGCCCGAGTCGTTCTCCATGGAGTGCTGGAACTGCTTCTTGGCTACTTTCAGTTCCTTTTCAGTTGAGTCTGCGTCGCGGCCCAGGATCTTCATCAGACCCTCTTCCGCTTTGCGCTTTCGAGCATCGTTAGCGCCGACGATGCGCACCAAGCCCTCGACCAAAATAGGGCCGAATTGCTCGATGTATTGCCGCTTTGTTTCCAGTTCGGCTTCTTTGTGTTCGCGCTTCAGATAGCGCGATAGCTTCTGCCCGGCCTGCATCAGGGCGCGGCGGAGCTCTTCCACTAGCTCGTCTGAAGAGTCGATAGTCTCTTTCGAGGCGTTACGGAATTTTATAAACGGGGAAACGACAGACACCGCAATAATATAAGGTCCTTGTGGCATACCGCCGCGCGGTTGGCGTAGGCCATAGGCGCGCCAATTGACCGTGCTGATGGCTTTCGCAATGGCGCAGCCAGCCTTATCGAACTGCAAAGGCACGCGGTTGGCAAAGCGCAAGACCTGAACGGGCTCTTCTTGGTCGACGCCGCTGACCAGCAGTCGCGCGATCGCCACTTCCACTTGCACCGGCTTAAAATCGCAAATGGTTGGCCGCCGCGACAGGACTGAAAAGAAGTCGATGTCGCCCAAACGGCGGATACTCTTGCCCAGTCCGTCTTCTCCGATGGAAATGACTGTATTGGTAGACGGGGCGCGCAACTCGGCGTTCTGAATAGCGACAAAGAGTTTGCTGAAGTCATCTTGGCTTAGCGACGAGCAGGCTTTCTCAAAGAAGTTTTTGGAAATTCCCTCTTTTCCGACTAATGACTGGAGAACCTGATCGGTGATTCGCGAAAAGCCAGTTTTAAGGAATGTCCCAACCTTTTGTTTGCCAAAAAGCTTGCCGTGCGACATGAACTCGCCCAGCTTCATGGTGTGTGGGTGCGGCGACGTCGCTTCTGGAATGTGCACCAATTCGGTGCTCACACGCTTTACCGTTTCTTCCGGCTGGTCTAGCAATTTGTAGGTAATGGTCATGTGCGGATTCACCAGCACATTACCTTTGATGTAATTGATGATGCCGGCTTCGCCATTTAGCTGCACGCGGCCGTCAAAAATAAACTCAACACTGGTGCCGTGCGGTGGATCCCAGTCGATCGTATCTTTTTCAATGAACAGACCTTTGTTGTTCTTGAAATCAATGCCGACGACGCAGCGATTAGCCTTCTTTTGACCCTTACGCTTAGAAATAACGCGCACGCCGTTGGCAGTAGTCTGTAGCGCCCAAGTGGTTGCGGCAGAGATACCGATACCTTGTTGTCCGCGTGAGCATCGCCCTCGGCCAAACTTTGAAGAAGCAAGGTACTCGCCAAACACCCGCGGGATGTCGGCGATATCGATTCCTGGACCGTTGTCTTCGACGCGCAGTCGCAGTTTGTCGGTGTTTTTCAGCGATCCGGCACCCAGCCGCTCGATTTCGACGCGTATGTCGGGGAGGATCTCGTGGTCCTCACAGGCATCCAGGGAGTTGTCAACGGCCTCCTTCAGAGTCGTCAAAACGGCCTTGGTCGGCGATGAAAACCCAACCTGCTGCAGGTTTTTGGCGAAATACTCCGCCGTACTGCTGCTGGTAACACTCTTCTTCCGCGATTTGGCAATATCCGCTTCAGTCACCGCTCGGTTGGTCACCTTGTATAGCCCGTCTGGGGGTGGTTTTTGACTTTGGACCTGCTGGCGATAGTTATAGCGAAGAACGGCGTCCAGGAAAAGCCTGAATCTTTCGGGGGTTGTTAAAAGGTCCGAGCGTTGGGGCCGACTGGGACTATCGGCACTCGGCCTCTTTCGTCATCCAAAGGTCTATCGTGGCTTTGGGGAGAGTGCTTCCCAGTCCGCCTCCACCATGGGTTTGGCCGCTCTCTTGGGCAATCTTGTTGTAGAGCCGCGTGCTATCCGTTCCCGTGTATGTCAGGAGGGCTGACTTGCTGGTGGACGCATCGTTTCTGGATAGTGACTTGCTGGCTACTGGCTGAGTGCTATGGCACGATCCCGCTGGTGAGCAGGTGGCAACGATCACGGGCTGAATATTGGTCTCGAAGGCCGTGAGCGCTGCCTTCTGGCACTCTGTCAGGTCGCCAGAGGTCGCGTCACCGCCTTCGGCGTAGTCGACATAGGTAGGGTCCGACAATCCGCAGCCAACAAGAAACAGTGTGGTCGCCGAAGCAACGAGTAGGTGCTTGATACTCGCTTGGCCTCTATGCATTTGCGCTCTCATGGGCTCCCTCGGGTCTAGGAAGAACGTCCTCCGGGAGTATCGGCTCTAGCGCTCATATCTTTAGCGATTATAGGGTCATGCTTAGAATTTTCGGATTCGTTCCGGTAAATTGGGAATATCGTTGCCGTGACTACCGTCAAGTTCTGCAACCGCTCTCAAACACGGTCGACGCGACGTCATAAAGGCCTTGGCTAATTCGCTGGTTGGCGGCTTTTGCTAGACGTTCAGGTTGGTGAAAGCGTTCGCCGGGCCCATTGTGCTCAGGTGTCAGGGAAATGCCGATCTTTATGGCTTCCTCATAGGTGGGAATGGAAATCGCAGCTCCGCGAAGCGCTTTTCCCGAGATATGACCGCTCAGCGATGAAATCATCTCGCTGAGGGCCTCTTCTACCAACTCTTCCAGCGACGGTAAATTCAGCTCCCAGGGACGGCGCCCGTAATCAAATTGCTCTTGTTCTGCAACTAGCCTCATGAATGGCTTGCACGCCGGATCGCGCTTCGCAGCCAAATGAAACCAGGCATGAAAGGCTTCGTTGATAACAAGGTCAACCGGTTGCAGATCGGCCCTGAATACAGACTCGCCATGTCCCGCTCGTACGGCTGGATTATAGTTCAGACGCGGAATACGGATGGTCCGAGAAAATGAATGATAAGATGCACCGGATGAGTCGGTCGATACCACCCGAGTCCCATTCTTCAAGTTCCAGTCGAGCAAATAAGTTGGAATCTTTTGCGCCGTTGCAAAGTGGACGGTGCCATGCCAAAAAGCCTCTGTGTCAGACAACCTGTTGAGCTGGTTTGCGTCGCTGATCGACTGAGGCGGATCATCCGCAGCAGGCTCTTGGGCCAAGCGATGTGGTGCCCACGAATTACAACTCACCGTAACGGCCAGAGTTACCCCACAAATTAGTTGAATACGCACTAAGACTCACTCCAGCATTTTCTCCCAGTTTAAACGATTAACCTGAGGTTAATCAAACATTCACATAGAGACCCGAGACTCATAGCATCTCACAGTGCAATGGATTGCATTCAGCATGTACACACCAAAATCAAAACTACAAAACGACCTCGGGGTGGATGCTTCGCACGTCAGAGTCTTTCGCGTGCAATACTTCGCAGAAAAGAAAACGAGCGAGGGGCTGCACTACAGCGAATGCAGTGCGCACGACTCGCTTAACAGCAGCCAACGCCCCATACTATTCATTCACGGCATTGAGTATGCGAGCCCCGACGAGGTACTTCGCGACCTTATAGCCCCCATGTTGCGGGTTTCTCCCGAGTTGCGCGCCCGGGTTCAGAGCCAGTGCGGCGTTTATTTCATACATTGGCCGTCGCTGGCAATACCGCGGTCACTTCCCGGATGGCTGGGCCGTATGCGTGAAAAGTTCGGACTCACCCCCGTCGCTCTAGCACTACTCCTGCGAATGCCGCATCACTTTCGCGACCTCCTTGGCCGCGCGGATGTGGCGGCGGCGGCGATGAGCCCGCTGCTGCAGGCATGGCAAAGCTCGTGCATTCACCCCACCATCATCACCCACTCCATGGGTGGGTATGTTTGGGCGCGGGCGCTGGAAGTCGCGCGTCGCGAGCTGGAGATCACTCAAGCTCCAGGAAACTGGTTGGCCATGCAGCCCGCATTGCCGCACGATGCGTTTACCGACTCAGGAGCATTTCCGGGACTTGCCGAGATGTACAAAGGCAATAATCAGCAAATGCGCATCTGGTACTCGCGCCGCGACCTCGTCCTGTCGACCATTTACTTGTTGTCAACGAGTCGACGCGCCATGGGCCTGGTGGGCGCGAGCTGTCGTACCGTAAAACAACTAGACATTACCAAACTGGTGGGAGCCGCGCATGGTAAGGTATCGCTGGTGCGTTCAAGGGGGTGCTTCTACACTCGTGCGCGCCGAATCATTCGCTCCGAGTTAGCGGCTTTGGCACCGAGTTAACTAATTGAGAAGCTCTTCAGAAGGAATGGCCGTCAAATCATCCTTGCTCGAAGCCAAGTACTGTAGTGCCTTCATGTAGGGCACGCGGTTCTTGTTCTTGGCCATGCTCCGAATCATGAGCGGCAGCGTCGGCCATGTTTCTGGTGGCTCCCAGTCGTGAAATTCCACCGAAGCAAGAAACAAACTAACTTCTGTGCCATCGTTCAGAAACACGGACTCGACGAAATCTTGGACAACTCGCACCCGATGCAGATGCTCAGCGGGTAACACTTCTCGCGCCTTCGCTAACAGTAAGTCATTAATTGGTGACATCCCTGGGACATGGATAGCTAGACCCGGTAGCTCTCCTGACTGAATGGGAAAGCGCAGGAGGCTTTGCCCTGTCTGGCAAGCCAAGAGCAAAACGGCGACATCAGTGCGGCAATATAGCAGGGTGCTCACAGCATTTCCTCAAGACTTCAGTTGACGAAGAACGAGCTTTGCCATCTCTTGCAGGGTTTCTAGGGTGCCTTGCGAATGCTTGGCCACCGCCTCCACATCTGGGACGCCGTAGGAATTGATTTCGCGACGCAGCACTCCGACAGGAATGGCATCGGGCAAATCCCTTTTGTTGTATTGAACGACGCGGGGGATCTCTAGCGCCGGCAGGCCCTCCGCAGTCAATATTCGCTGCGTTTCGCGCATAGCTTCCAAATTCGCCAACATGGACTCCATGCGCGAATCAGCCACGAAAACATATCCGTCGATTCCTTTCAGGATCACCGAGCGTGTCGTCGGATACAGCGGGTTATTGGGCAATGTGTACAGGTGCATTTTGACGTGAAAGTCGTTAACGTAACCCAGGCTCACGGGCAGGAAATCAAAATAGGGTGTCGGCTCGACCTCGTCGCTAAAGTCCATCAAGCCCGAACGCACTTCCGATGACGTGCTGGAAAACACAGAACGCAGGTTGGTCGTCTTGCCAGCCCCTTCAGCTCCGAAGTAAACGACCTTGCAATTGATCTCTTTGGAATCGTAATTGGTAAACGCCATGTATTAGTCCCAGTCGAACTAGAAGGTCACGCCTTCAATCTTACCACCAAATGCCGCAAGGGTCGCCTGGGTTACAGGATCGGAACAAAGCTGCTCGCGGACCCTTTCGCGTTCTTCATGACGTTCGCGTTGCTTTGTTTGCAACACAGTCTCTTCTACAGGAAGGGCGGCAGCCTCGTCTGATGGTGCAGCAACGACCTCTCGCTCTGTTTCGACGACGGCAAACAAACCTGCAAAGCGAAACATAGCACGTATTTGCTCAAGTGCTTTTGCCTGAGTCTCGCGCTGAATCAGCTTTCGTCCAGCCAAAGAGTCTTTGTAGACCGCCAGCACGATTCGATCGGTGCCGTATTCCAAGGCCCGTGTATCCTCGAAAATGCGCGCCTGTAGCGGTTTCTGCTTTTGCCACTCATCCACCATGGCGCGCCATGTCGGAGGAAAATCCGTCGAGGAGGCGCCTGGACCTTCCGCAGATGGCGAGGAAACGACAGAAGCCGTGGGTTCAGTGATATTTGTTGACGCGACCGTATCCGCAGTAGGCGCCTCGGCTGAGCTAACTCTCGTTTGAGCTGCAGCAGTCACTGGGATGACAGGTTGTACTCCTGCCTCGACCCCTTGCCGAATGGATTTCAAGGCATCGGTCAAGCGAGGCGGTGGCGTCGCAGATGCCTGTTGTTTTACTGGCGCAGGTACCGGAGCCGATGCCGTAGGTTGGCTGACCCGGGCCGGTGCTGGGCGACCCGATCCTGAGACTCCACCAGCGTTTCCGCGCAGCAAGTCTTCGATCGAAGGGATACCAGGATCCAGGCACCATTCCAGGAGGCAGTTCTCAACGACATAGCGGTCCAGATCGCCGCCACTCAAGTCGGCACGACACTTCATGAGTGTCCGAAAGATGCGATTCAAGTCAAAATTAGCTGCCAACTTACCTAGCTCTGCCACGGTCGCCAATTCACTCTCATCCAAGTCAAGCATGCCCATATGGACCGACTGAACGCCGACTTCCCGAGCTACCATGGCATCGCGACAAAAACGCGCCACGCTCTCGACCATCTCCACCATTTCCGTGCCGCTTTGGTCCAAGGATTCAATGGCTGCTAAAACAGCTTGCGCGTCACGTGCCAACAAATGCCGAAGAATGCCCAGCATGGGTGCCGATCCGGCGCGCTGTAATACCTCTTGCAAGGCATCCGCCGTGACGCGGCCGCCGCCCAAAGCGATGGCTTGATCGAGGAACGTCAGCGCATCGCGCATAGAGCCGTGGCCCTCACGCGCCACTAGCGATAAAGCAGCCTCATCGTACTCAACACCTTCACTATCTAGGATGGTGCGAACGCGCCTCTTGATGTGATTGATGGTCAACTTCTGCAGATAGAAAGTTTGGCAGCGCGAAACAATGGTGCTGGGCACTTTGTTCAGTTCTGTCGTCGCAAATACAAAGACTACGTGGCGCGGTGGCTCTTCTAAAGTCTTTAGTAACGCATTGAAGGCGCTCTGCGAGAGCATGTGCACTTCGTCGATGATGTAGACCTTGAACTTAGAGCGCTGCGGCATATAACCGATGGTTTCTCGCAGCGCTCGCACATCATCGACACTGGTGTTGGACGCTCCATCGATTTCCAGGACATCTTCATGGACGCCGTGGTTGATGGCCTCGCAACTGGCGCATTGATTACAAGGATCCGCTGATGGTCCGTTCCCGCAGTTCAGTGCTTTTGCATACAAACGCGCAACCGTGGTCTTGCCAACGCCACGAACGCCGGAAAAGATCACCGCTCGTGGCTCGCGGCCAAGTCGTATTCCGTTGGCGATCGCTAAAGCGACTGCGTCTTGACCAATCAGTTCGTGAAATGTCGCGGGGCGATACTTGCGAGCAAGTGGCTGGTACGACAAACGAGGCCCCCTCAAAGCGATGAGCGCAGCGTGATAGCTAGATGATCCAAACACCCACTGGTTTTCACTACCGTTGCTGCCTTCCGGCTCTGGCGGGGTTCATGAGCCAGCACCATTTGGGATCTAGCTATCACGCTGCGCTCACTGGAGAGGAGAACATATACCCAATGCGGCAAAAAAATCTACCCCTTATTCGCCCCTAGCCAGCAGCAAAATTTCCATTTATTTTGCAATATTACATGAAAAAGGAGGAGTCCATTGTGACTTCGATTGTATCGGCCCGCGAAATCTCAAAGCATTTTGGCACGGTCGTAGCGGTAGATCGTCTTAGTTTGGACCTCAACGCGGGCGAGTGTCTGGCCCTGCTCGGTCCCAATGGTGCGGGCAAAACCACCACCATCGAAATGCTTTGTGGGCTGCAAACTCCGGACTCGGGCCAAGTGCATTTATTTGGAGAGGACTTGCACCGGAATCGGCGCCGCCTGATGCAAAAGGTCGGACTCGTCATGCAAGAGACAAGCCTCTACAAGAAACTCAAGGTGCGTGAGACGTTTGAGCTTTTTGCTAGCTTCTACGATGTGCATGACGATCCGAAGGCGATTCTTGCCAAGCTGCAGCTGACCGATAAGGCGGAATCTCGCCTGGAGCACTTGTCCGGTGGTCAGAAGCAGCGCGTCTACCTTGGCTGCGGCATCATCAATAAACCACAGCTGGTGTTTCTTGATGAACCCACCACCGGCTTGGATCCACAAGCGCGGCACAGTATCTGGGATTTTGTGCGCGATCTGAAGCGCGAGGGCTGCGCCATCATCTTGACGACCCATTATATGGAAGAAGCCGAGGCTCTGGCCGAGCGTGTTGCCATCATCGATCATGGTCGGATCATTGCTGCTGGTCGACCCATTGATCTCATCGCCGAACATTGTGGTGGCCAAGTGTTATGGTTTTCCGCCGCCTTGGACGATAAAACGCTCAGCGAACAGCTTGCTTTGCGATTGAGCTGGTTCAGAAATCCCAAACCACTTAATGGGGGCATCGAAGTCAGCGTGCAGAATGCGGCAGTTCACATTGCTGAATTGATCGATGCGCTGCGCGCCACGGGTGGGTCGTTGACCGGCCTTGAGATGCGTGCCGCATCGTTGGAAGATGTGTTTTTGCGTTTGACGGGAAGGAGCATGCGCGATGCTTAGTCGTTCACTGCGCGAGCAAATCAAGTGCCGCTGGCGCGAGTTTTTGCGGGAGCCATCGGCAGCCGTCTGGGTCGTTACCATGCCGCTGCTTTGGATGATTGTGCTGGGGTTTGCCTTCTCCGAGCCGCGCGCCGAAACATATGGCGTAGCCATCTTGACAGATGCGCCCGTTCAAAGCCAGGTTCTGGCGCCGCTGCGGCAGAATCCGCAAATCAAATTGCGAGAAGGCCCTGCTGTTGACGCCAATATCTGGTTTCAGCGCGGTGAGGTGGTATTGACTCTAGGTGCAAGTGTCGATGGGACGCTCACATATGGCTTAGATCCGGCCAATCCCGAATCGGCGCGGGCGCGAGTTTTTGTTGACCAATTGATTCAAGTGGGTGGCGGTCGACAGAATCCAGTGCTGACGATTGACCAGCCGCGCACGGCTCGCGGGAGTCGTTACGTGGATTTTTTGGTTCCTGGTTTGCTCGGCCTTAGTGTGATGACGACCAGTCTCTTTGGCGTGGCGATGACCATCGTTTCGAATCGACGGGAGAACTTGTTGAAGCGTTACGTCGCTACCCCCATGCCACCTTCTGACTACATCATTAGTCATATTGTCGGACGCTTCATCATCTTGGCCATCGAATTTGCGGTGATCATGCTGGCAGCCTGGATGATATTTGATTTCCATGTTGCTGGCAGTTGGTTCGGCTTCATCAGCATTACTTTGCTAGGTGCAGCGGCCTTTACGGCCATGGCGCTGTTGTGTGCTGCACGGTCCAAGAGTCTGCCGTTTATTTCTGGACTGACCAATCTGCTGTCGCTGCCGATGGTCATGGTTTCTGGTGTGTTTTTCTCCAAAAATAACTATCCGGAAAGTGCCCAATGGGCCATCGACCTTTTGCCGCTCACGGCTATGATCGAGGCATTGCGGCGCATTGCCCTCGAGGGTCAGGATTTTATGGGCATTGCGCCAGAAGCTGGCTTATTGACGGTCTATCTGGTCGTCTGCACGATCCTCAGTCGGCTGCGGTTCCGGTGGTACTGATAGAGGTCGGAGTCGCTCGCAGCCAGTGGCGCTTCTCACCGGCGCCCGAGATCAGCTCATAACTCCAGCCGCTCTTGGTAACCGAGTCTTTGACCGTTCGCGCGACGCTATAGGTCATCATCACGGCCTTTGGATCGGCCTTCTGCCGCAATAACTCGAACCACTCGCAACGCCAAAGATCCGGATTGGAGCGCGGTGAAAACGGATCCTGCCAAATGAAGCGAAGCGGCCCGCACCAGGTCAATGCCGGGTGGGTCCCATCCATCTTCGAAGCTTCGACACAAAAAATTCGCCAGCTCAAGTGTGCGTCGGTCTCAGGATGTTGCAGATCGATGGACCAGCATAAATCGCCTTGCCAGCGCACCAGGCGACAGGTCTGAATCCAAATGTCCGGCCAATTGGCCTGCCAAGGTGCTCTTCCAGAAAGCAAGGTATCGATCAGGGCCCGATTGGACTCCAAGCTGCTCAGGCGGAGGTCCGCCTTGGGCTTGGCGCTGAGCCAGGTGTCGATCGTCATCAAAGCGTTGTAGCCTAAGCCAAGACCCACGTCCAAGACCGTGATTGGCCCCGGGCCTAAGATAGCTTGGCGGTAGCCACTGGCATTGATGTACAGCTCTTCGGCTTCCCGACGGGCTCCAAGACGAGAATGGTAGGCCTCGCCTAGAGTGGGATGCATCATGGTCATACTGCCATCGCTGGTCACAACCGAGCTGCCTTGAGCAAATTCAACCGTCAAAACCGCCGCCTCCCACCTCGCAACGTCAAAAAGGAAGAGGTTCATAACGCGCTTCGGTGAATTTGGCAACCGGCGTACGATTGACGGAATCGTTCCTCCCTGATAGAAACATTGCTTCGTAGCCAAGCCGGGGAGTAGCGCAGTTGGTAGCGCGCGTGGTTTGGGACCATGAGGTCGCAGGTTCAAATCCTGTCGCCCCGACCATTCAATCTAATTAGCTACATAAAAGGCCCAGTTCGAAGCAAATATTCGAACTGGGCTTTTTATTATTTCGGTAACTTAATAAGTTGATAATGACACTCATTTTCATTTATA
>CAZLMG010000059.1:0-13631 GCA_964560765.1 uncultured Oligoflexales bacterium | reverse complement strand
TAGTACTGATCGCCTGAGCAGCCAGAACACTGAAATTCGGAACCTTCAAATTTAAAATCGATCCGTCAGAAATGCTTCGTAAACCATTTGTCAGCTCCGAATACTCTCAGCCAACTATTTCCGATGCTGCGCTTTTCGGATAGGCATAAATTTCTAACACCCCAGACCAGTGTCTTTCATGATAGCATCTCAAGATTTTCTGCATGTTTCTGGGTAGGGTTTCCATAGAGGTCGGTCAAGTGGATGATCAGCGAGAACTTGAACGCCTACGTGTCGCGCAAGCGGCCACCAATCTTGGCATTTGGGATTGGGATATTGTGACCGGTGCCCTGCATTGGACCGATCAGATCTACGAGATTTTTGACATTCCACGGTCCGATTTCGCGGCTTCCTATGAGGCATTCTTACAGAGTGTGCATCCCGAGGACCGACAAGCGGTGATCGAAGCGGTCAATCAGGCCGTAGGTCCCAGGCGCGCCCCTTACCACCTAGAACATCGAGTGATACTTCGCAACGGTCGTGTCCGTTGGGTGATGGAAACCGGCAAAGTCTTTTTTGCTGAAGATGGCACGCCTGTGCGGATGATTGGCGTTGTGCAAGACGTTTCGGCACGCAAGCAGGCGGAATTGGCGTTGCGAGATGAGGAAGCGCGGCTCATTGCCGATTCGCGATTGCAGGCACTAGGCGAAATGGTGGGGGGGATTGCCCATGAGATTGCTAATCCTCTCACCGTCATCCAAGGTGTCGTGCGCAGCATGCAGGCGAAGTGTCGCAAGCATGAGTCGATTGGCCGCGCGGAGTTAAAGTCATTTGCAGCCACCATCGAGGAGACCCTCATGAGTGCTCATAAGATTTTGCAGGCAATGCGAAAATTAGTTCGCGATGGAGCAGGAGAGCCACGCGTATCTGTTGTGGTCGAGGATATTGTCGAAATGACTTTGACGGCATGCCGACACCGTTTCGCCAACGAGGGTGTGGCATTGCGCTATGAGCCCGCGAATAGCCAGCTGACGATCTGCTGCGTGGAGCATCAAATTGGGCAGGCTTTGTTGAACTTGCTGCAAAACGCTTTGGATGCGACGGCTGAGCAAGTTTCGGCGCCGCGCTGGGTCGAGGTGGGGATTAGCCATTCGACAGACGATGTGCAACTTTGGGTGCGTGATTCTGCACCCGGGGTCAATCCAGAAATTGAAGAGCGGATCATGGAGCCTTTTTTCTCGACCAAGCGTGTGGGCCAGGGAATGGGTTTAGGCCTCAGCATTTGTCGTCGCATCATGCAGCAGCATGGGGGACAACTGCTGTATACGGCCACACCGCAAAAGGCGTTTGTTCTGCAGTTTCCGACAAAGGGCTAAGTTTGATAATTTCATGATTTGACATGTTAATTTGTCGCGATCGAACGCGGCCGTTGGAGAGCCTGCGAGAACTCAAAAAAGACCTACACTTCCCGCCTATTAGCCGATCACAATCGTGTGTGTAAACGATCTCCGCAATCGACAAGCGCTTCGACGCGAAATAGCATGGTGATCACGACTCAGGTTTCCCCTGAGGCGTTGAATGGCGCCCTCATCATTTTTGAAGGCTATTCTGCGGATGGACTAGATGCTTTCGGTAACACCATTAGTTGTTCGGATGATGAGCAGTGGGCGGTATCGAAAAGATGGGCGATGGCAGTATCTTGATTCTTACGGATCGGTACGTGATGCGTTATGTCCCATGACCGGCAGCACCCGCGTCGGCCTCAAGAATCGCCCGCGCTCCTCGGCGCCAAAAAAAATAGGCCCAGTCTCACGGACCAGGCCCACCAAAAGGAGGTAAGGAGGAACTCACGCAAGAATGTCTTTTTGCATTGGCTATGCCAGCGACACATCTCCCCCGGCCCCCGGCATTCACCGTAAGTAATTAGCGAAAATGACAGCCGTTTATCGCCGCGCGTCGCGGAAATGCCGTGGTCTCTTGGTGCGGAACGCGGTATTCTGGCGACTCCTTGAACAGGGGCGGATGGACGCTGTGCAAACCATGAACAGAAATTTGCCGGTAATCTCTGGGGTTTTGCACTTAGACCCGGAGTCGGGGTGGCGTGGCGGGCAGAACCAAGTGTTCTTGCTGGCATCCGGCATGGCTGCTCGTGGCGTCCTCTGCCATGTAGCCGCGCCAAGTGGCAGTCCGTTGGCCGCGCGCCTTTCGGGGGTTATACCGGTGTTGCCCTTGCCGCATAAGGTGCGCTCGTTCAGTTTGCGCACCTTGTTTTTATTGTGGAAGTATTGCCGCCAACATCACATCAGCATTTTGGATTGTCACTCCTCCCGCGCTCATACCCTTGGCATCTTGGTGAAGATGTTGCGGCCACGACTGCAACTAGTGGTGCATCGACGAGTCGATTTCGCACCATCAAGCGGCATCATGGGCTGGCTGAAGTATCGCTCGCCGTTCGTAGCCCGCTTTGTGGCGATTTCGGACGCGATTGCCCAAGTGTTACTCGATGCCGGCATACAGTCGTCGCGAGTGGCGGTGGTCAAATCAGCGGTCGACGAGGGTCTTTATCGTGGCTTCAACCGCAATATCGAACGTCAGCGATTATCGGCTGAGCTTGGGTTCGACTTGCAGATTCCCTGGATCATCTGTGGCGCTGCGTTTACCGCGCAAAAGGATCACGTGACACTGTTGCGGGCGCTGAAGCAGGTTGCGGTCGCCGGCAAATCGTTTGTCGCCCTGTTGGCGGGCGAAGGCCCTCTGCGCCAATCTTGTGAAGATTTAGCTCGTGATCTCGGGCTGTCGGCACACGTGCGTTTTCTAGGCTTTCGCCAAGACTTACCGCGTCTGTTGGCGGCCTGCGATATCATGGCTCTTAGCAGTCGCTTTGAGGGATTGGGGACGATTGTGCTTGATGGCTTTTTTGCGGGCTGTGCGGTGGTGGCCACGCAGGCTGGCGGGATCCCGGAGATGGTGCGTCCCGGCATGACGGGTTGGCTAGTACCGACGGGCGACCCCGAGGCATTTGCGGCCGAGCTACTGGCGGCACTCGCGGTGCCGGAGCTGCGGCGGCAATATGCGGAGCAGGCCCGAGCCTTAGCCCGAAGCGAATTTTCCGCAGACGCCATGGTCCTTGGAAACATTGAGGTTTATCGCACGCTGAAAAACCTGTCGGACGAGACTCGTCCGTAAAACTTTAGCCTTGCTGAGATGGGGGTTTAACATCCAGATTTCAAAGATTAATAGGGCTGCGATTATTTTTATTTAAAGTCCTATGGATTGGGCCGATAAGTATGAAAACCTCACTGAGGGTGAACATGGACGGTTTACCAAAGCAAAATCCTCTCGATCCAAGAATTCTCGGAACCCAAACATGGGCGGTCGCACGCGCGGTCAAGAGCTGCGATCTGCGTCAGCGGCCCGTCTTCGCAATATTGTCTGGGCTGCTTTTGGCCCTCGCCTGCATGGCCGAGCACAAGAGTGCTGCTGAGCACGAACTTAGGCATGCGATGGCGCAGGTTGAGATGCTAACTCCAGACGGAATTCCTGAAATTGGTCAGGATGCGATCGACTTTGCCATGCAGTACTACAATTTCAACACACCGCGTGCTTGCGAAGAGCCTGTGTTCGATCAGAACCTCTGGGAACGTGGCTTGACCTTGCAGCGCGGCTTTCAGATCGCCGACGTGCTTATCGGCACGGCAGCTTTCGACAATTGGCCGCTTTTGGCGTCGACCTTATCCCACGAGTTGGAGGCCCACTGCCGGCAGCCGCTTATCGCTGCTGGTCTGTTGCGTTATGCTGGCATCGATTTGACGACGATGCTAGAGCGCGACGCTTACGCCATCGAATTGGCTAGCGCCGACCGCTTTCGTCTTTCGCGCGAAGATGCGGAGGGTATCGCCAATACCGCACTTGATTTCTATCCAGTTCTTTCCTTGGCGCGACCAGGTGTTGCGTTGAATGCCCAACCTACGCCATAATCAGGGGCGATGAGCCTCGAAGCCACCATTTGGAAATCTTTGGCCGGACTGGGTTTGTTCATGCTGGCCATGGCACAGCTCGAGCAGGCCTTTAAGGATTTGGCCGGCAGTACGTTTAAACGTCTCCTGCAAAAATATACGCACAATGCCTTCTTAGGCATGTTGATCGGCGTGATCTCAACCGCCATTCTGCAAAGTAGTTCCGTTGTCATGCTTCTGGTTCTGGCTTTTGTTGGGGCCGGTATTTTGCAGCTGCGCCACGCCCTAGGAATCGTCCTTGGCACTAATCTCGGGACAACGTTAAAGGGTTGGGTCATCGCTTCCTTTGGCTTCGAAGTCGTCATGGGCGACTGGTGTTTCCCGCTCATTGCGGTCGGAGCTTTGGTCAGCATTTTGGGGGCGAACTGGCCAAAAGTCGCTCACACTGGACGGGCCATCTTTGCCCTCGGTCTTATGTTTCTAGCTTTGATATACATGCAATCCGGATCGTCGTACGCCGCCGCCCATTTGGATACGAGCGCTTTGGTGGGGCAACCGCTCTGGCTCTTTCTTTTGGCTGGTTTTCTCATCACCGCCGTCATTCAGTCTAGCTCGACCACGACGGTGCTGGTCATGGGAGGGCTGCACGCCCAGCTTTTCGACCTCTCGCAGGCGGCTGCCCTCGTGATTGGGGCAGATCTTGGCACGACCATAACGGCCGTATTGGGCGGAGCCAGCGGTCGTGCGGTGAAGCGTCAGGTGGCCATGGCCCACGTTCTCTTTAACATTGCGACGGCCACATTGGCCTTCCTCCTGATCAAGCCCCTCTTGTTTTTTGTGACCAGCGTACTCGACCTGCAAGATCCGTTGCTGGCGCTAGTGGGCTTTCACAGCTCGATGAATGTGATTGGCATTGCCCTTTTCCTGCCGATTGTAGGTCCTTTCGCCAAGCTATTGGAGCGTCTGTTTAGCGCCGATCAATCCGTGCTGGCGCAGCATATCGTGCGCGTGCATCCCAGCGTGCCTGAGGCGGGCGTGGCGGCACTGCGGCAAGAAACATTTCACCTGTTGACTGGCACGATCGTCCTATTGCAGCGAATTCTGCGGCTAGACGCAGATTCCCTGGCGCGCCATTGGCCGGGTGCGGGCATCGAAAGTTGGTTGCGTCAAAGTGAGGTCAACACTCTGTATGAGGCCCTAAAACGCCTTGGTTCGGAGATTATCGCCTACGGACTCAGTTTGACCACATCGCCCATGGAAAAGAGTCTCTCGACGTCGTTGCACCAAAATCTTGGTGCGACCCGAAGCCTGATTCATGCGGCGAAATCCATGAAGGACGTCGAGCACAATCTGCTGGAGCTTCGTAATTCCGCTAGCGAGCCACTCGCTGAGCAGTATCAGTTTATGCGGACGACGGCGCGGGACTTTTTTCGTTCCTATCTCGACGTGTACACGACCGATTCGAAGGATATTCGCTTTTCCAGTCTTGCGTCCTTGGCTGCCAGTTTGCAGGCCAACTACGAAACGATTACCCACCACATCTATGATTACATCAAGCAAGGTTCTGGCGATTTAGGAGAGGCTTCCATGCTGCTAAATGTCTCGCGCGAGATTTACGCCTCGCAACGAGCACTTCTGGTGGCTGGGCGAGATCTCTTGCTGGAGCCGACGCAGGCGGCTGACTTTGATGGGCTGCCAGCCCTCCTCCGGTTGTAGGGGGCCAATTTTTAGTATTTCGAGGCCAGAGGCAGCGTTGCCCGGTCGCCTTCATACTCCATCTTGCCTTCTCTGTGTCGTACGATATCGCCGTGCTTGAGCACCGGTATGCCGTAGGGAGTAGCACTAGCCCTTGCAAAACCGTTGATGTAGACGCGACGCAGAGCATCCGAGCGGTTTGCGCCTGATCCATGAATGACCAATGGGTTAAAGAATGCCGAGTCGCCCGGTTCCAGGGTTGGCGTGATCGCTAAGGTGGGGTCGAAGTACGTTTCTGCCCTTTCATTTTCCTTGTCCAGGGTCAACATGCCCAAGCGATGGCTACCGGGAATCAAGCGCAACCCGCCGTTGCCTAAATGGCAGCGGTCGATGGCAGTCACGGTCTGCATGAAGTTGCGCATGGGATCTTCCAGACCCTGACGGCGGAAACGATAGTCTTGATGCCAGCCCCAGCCGGTGCCAATGTTGGGTGGTGAAAAGTTCACCTGATTGACCACCTGTACCACGTCGGGGCCGAGGATCGAGGCGACGGCGTGTATGAGGTTAGGATGGGTCCGGTATCGATCCAAGATGGGGGAAATGGCGTACGGATAAGTGACCCGACGCAAGATTCCGGGCATGGGGGCGTGCTGCTGCAGGTCGCAGGCGAATGGGTTGCAAGCCCGCATCATGTTAAAGAACGTCACATCAACAAACTCGTCGCCCTGAAAGTCGCTTGCCATGGCCTGCAATTCGTCGCAAGCGGCGTTGATCTCCCGCAGGGCATCCCCGTCAAAAAGACCGCGCATAATCACGAATCCATCCCGTTCGTAGGCATCGCGTAGGGCATCGGTCATAGGTAGGTCCTCAAGGTGGGAGATGCATTGATTATAGCAGAGACTTGCATGTACGATGAGGCGGCACAGGGAGAAAATTTATGGATGATTTTCAGTTCCAGCAGGGCGTTGCCCACTGTGAAGGGGTATCGCTGGAAGAATTGGCGAAAGCTTACGGAACGCCACTTTATGTCTATTCAGCAGCGACGTTGCAGCGCCATTGCCAGAACTTTTTGACCGCCTTTGCCCAGCATCCGACTTTGGCGTGCTATGCCGTCAAGGCATCGTCGAATCTGCATCTGCTGCAGCTCATGTTCCGCCAAGGGCTGGGGGCTGACGTGGTTTCCGTCGGCGAGATGGAGCGGGCGCTCAAGGCCGGTCTGACCCCTGATCGCCTGGTGTTTTCCGGCGTCGGCAAACAAGATGATGAGTTGGCACGCGGCCTGGACCTGGGGATCTATGCCTTCAATGTCGAGAGCGCCTTTGAATTGGAGCGTTTGCAGTCCCTAGCGCTCGCCCGCGGCTGCAAAGCGCGGGTGAGTTTGCGGGTCAATCCACACATCGACGCCAAGACCAACCCCAAGATCGCGACCGGGTTGCACAGCACCAAGTTCGGCATATCCGAGGAATTGGCGGTGAGCCTGGCGCAAAGCTTGCGGCATTCGACAACGATCTCGCTGGTAGGTATCTCGTGCCACATCGGTAGCCAAATTCTAGATCTGAATCCACTCTCTGAAGCCGCGCGGCGTATGGCGGGTTTGGCCCAGAGTCTACAATCCATTGGTATGGCCCTGGAATTTATCGACATGGGCGGCGGCCTTGGCATTCGCTACGACCAAGAATTGCCGCCGACCCTGGAGGCCTATGCCGAGACCCTTCTGCGGGAAGTGGCGCCTACTGGATTACGGTTAGTCGTCGAGCCGGGACGCGTCTTGGTGGGCAATGCTGGCATTCTCTTGACCCGTGTGATCGGCGTTAAGGAGACCGGAGAGAAGAGCTTTGTGATCACGGATGCTGCCATGAACGACCTGGTACGGCCGACCCTGTACGACGCCTTCCATGCGATCGAACCCGTGCGAGAGCATTTGCTGGTCGAAGAACGTCGCGGCGATATCGTCGGACCCGTGTGCGAAACAGGAGATTTTCTTGGCTTGAACCGCCCCATAGGTGGTATAGGCGCTGGAGATCTTTTATTGGTTCGTGGGGTAGGTGCCTATGGCGCCTCCATGGCGTCTCAATATAATTCTCGGCCGCGGGCGGCTGAGGTGCTGGTGAGTGGGCGAGAAGCGCGCGTGATCCGTCGACGCGAAACGCTTGCAGATCTTTGGCGACATGAGGAGCTAGAAACGACGTCATGACCGCATGCTATTTTGACGCAGCTCTGCGAACGCAGCCAATTGTACAAAAGTATGGGGGTACTTCCGTCGGCAGCGTGGAGCGGATTCAGAATATCGCTCACCGTATTGCCGGCCATCATCGAGCCGGTTTTCGGCAGTTGGCGATCGTTGTCAGTGCGCAGGCGGGCGAGACCAATCGTTTGGTTGAACTCATCGGACAAGTCAATCCCCGCGCCCCCAAGCCAGCTTATGATATGGCTTTAGCTGCTGGTGAGCAGGTGAGCGTGGCGCTAGCAGCAGCAGCTCTTGCCGGAGCCGGTATGGATGCTGTGCCCTTATTGGGGCATCAATTGGGAATCCTGACAGATAACTTTCACAGTCGCGCCCGCATTCAGTCGATTCGTACCGATGCCATTCGCCATTGCTGGCAACGGGGACAGATTCCCGTTATTGCGGGCTTTCAGGGCGTTACCGAGGATGCTGCCATCACCACCTTGGGGCGTGGAGGAAGCGATACCTCGGCGGTTGCTTTGGCAGCGGCGCTGGATGCTGGGCTCTGCGAAATCAATACGGATGTCGACGGCGTGTTTACAGCCGATCCGCGAAAAGTACCGGCGGCGCGTTTGATTCCGCTGATTGATTATGAAGTGGCTCTGGAAATGGCCGCCTTGGGCAGTAAAGTCCTGCATCCGCGTTGCGTGGAGCTGGGGCGAAAATTCCGCCTGCCCATGGTGGTGCGCAATACTTTTAAACCCGACTCGCACGAGGGAACGCGAATCATGATGATGTCTACAGAACAGCGTCTGGAAGCGCCGGTTGTGTCTGGCGTAACTTTGGATCCAAGCGTCGTACGCTTTACCATCGAACACGTACCAAACGCTGCGGCTGCCGTCGCCCGGATCTTTCGCGCCATATCGGATGCGAATGTTAACGTCGACATTATTGTCTTTAACCGCGAAGGCGGTGCCGGCGCCATGGAAATTGGGTTTACGGTAGGAGGTGCCGATCAAGAAGCTACCGCCGAGGCTCTGCAGGGATTGCGGGAAGATGGGCCCTTTCAACAGATGGGCATTCGCACCGTTGGCGACCTGGCGAAAGTCTCCGTCGTTGGAGTCGGCATGCAAGGGCACGCCGGTGTGGCGACGCGCACCTTTCAAGCGCTGACCCAAGCCGACATCGAAATGCAGATGGTCTCGACATCCGAGATCAAGATTTCGTGTGTGGTGCCATCGCGAGATGGCGAGCGCGCGATGCAAGTGCTGCACGCGGCCTTCATTGGTTGATTGCCCTTGTCCTAGGGTTTGTTGCCTCTGACCGGATACAATGCCGACATCGGCCCCTCGGGCGAAAGTGGAAATCTCCATAACCGACCGTATTATAAGACATAATTTTCCGGTGTCGCGATGACGTTTATGTATTGCTTTACCTTTCGCCGCAAGTGTTGCAGTAACTCACGAAAAATACTGAGAAAATGAAAAATTCAAGATCTGCAGCCCGCTGACCTCGTGGGGCCAGATGCGCCAGCCGTTTTCGGCTTAATGTGCGATCATGAAAGCCATTCTCTACGATTCCTCCCATGACAAACGTTCGCTGCGACCTGCAACGGGGGCAGGGCTGCCTGTTTGCATTGTCAGTGGAAACATGACGCAACAGGGGAGATCAATATGAGTCTGCGAGCACATAAGCAAAGCAACGATTCGGGATTCAGTTTAGTGGAGCTCATGGTCGTTGTCGGCATCATTGGTGTATTGGCGGCGATCGCTATGCCAAAGTACCAGCAATTTACAGCGCGGGCTAAAGCCAGCGAAGCCAAGATCAATCTTGGCTACGCGTATACCCTGCAGGAGGCCTACCACATGAATCATAGCGTTTACTCATCGCTGACAGATATTGGGTTTTCACCAACAGGTAATATGAACTTTGGTTACCGCGCCAACGTCACCAGTCCTGCTTCAGCCTACGTGGTTTGGGCCTGCTCTGCGTTGGACGGTGCTTGCAGCAACGTGGCGACCCCCGAGGTTGGAAACATTCGCATTCTCGCCGGCTGCCAGACTGCCGATTATCAAGTACGCATCAATCAGAACCGAGCGTTTGCAGAGCTTCCGCTAGCAGGGATTCCTGGTTGCAACTGATCCGTTGGCTGCGGCAAATGACTATGGATGTGCGGAACATGGCAATTTAGTCAGCGTCCACGGTTTGGACGCTCGAACGCCGTAAAACTACAACAATTTTAGCCATGTTGTGTGGGTATGCTTGTTGCTGAAGGAGTTCTTGGTTCTTGATCGCCTCATGCGGAGCCCCCCAGAATGCGCACATTGCTCCTCGGTTCTTTTTTGGCCGGCGTCCTCCTATCTGCCTACGGATTACATCGCACCCGCACCATTCTTCAGGCCATTGGTCCGCGCTATGAAGCCGGTACGATTTCCGGGCGCATTCATCCTGAGTTGCAGGTGAAGGAAGCACATGTTGTCATGAGTTCCCTGAATAGGGCGAATCCATTTTGTGTCAACATGCATTGGCAAGGAATGCATAACGAACATTTGCGGCTAAAACCGCGCAAGACCGACGTCGAGTTACCGGTTCGTTCCGGCGTCGGTCGCTATGAAGTCAATCTTCGAAGCATTCGCCATGCTGTCGGCGGGATCTGCGGGCGAGTACCTGAGACCTTGAAGTTATTGGTGCAGCATCAGCGCATCGATCGACAACAAGTCATTCAAATCCCCTTGCGCGGGGTGCGGGGCAAAGATCTCGTTCGAATGTCCTGTCGGAGTGTGACCATGGCTGGGGAGCGCTTTCTCGACTGCGAAGATGTGACGACAGGCGCGCATGTGGCGAAGGCTCCGATTGCGCCCGTGATACCCGTCAGCCCCAAGGCGGATGCCTTCCCCGGGCAAGTCGATATCGAACTTCCGCGCTAACCCTTGATTCGCCAGCATCATTGCGATAATCGAGACAGAGTTCGAAAGACTCTATTCTTCGGCATAGGCATTTATGGGGAGTTGCGATTTGACCATCAAAAAGCAGAGCGTTTATGTTGCGCGTGCTGGATACGCGGAACTGTTGGCGCAAGAACTCGCAAATCGATGGCAAACGGAATGCACACGCCTTGGCGAGGATGCGCTGGCAATCTCTGCGACCGAAAAACTGCCCCTGTTTAGCGACACAGTTTTTGCGCGTCAATTCCTGCCGCAAGCCAGCGAGTTGCCCACCGCGAGCTACGAAAATCTGATCAGCGTTATTATTCAGCGCCTCAAAGTTGCCTGCGAGCGACCCAATCGTAAAAGCTGCCACTGGACGCTGCACGCTTTCGCTCTCGAGGACAACTCCGCAAATAAATTGGCAGGCAAGATCGAGAAAGACTTGCTGGCATTGATTCGAGCCAAATTGCCTTCTTTATACAGAAGATATCTATCACCAGACGAGATGGCAGATCGCCTCGACGAAAAATCCGATTGGGTGTTACAAATTTACGTGCAATCGGTGAACGAGATTTGGTTTTCAACCGGCAGCTTCGTCAGTGGCATATCTCGATATGTCGGTGGCATCTTGCGCATGCGAGCTCGAACCGGCACGCCCTCACGCAGTGGGCGTAAGCTTGAAGAGGCTCTGCATGAAATGAAGTGCACGCCCGAGCCTGGTGAAACAGCCGTGGACCTCGGTGCTGCACCGGGTGGGTGGTCCTTTGTCCTCGCTCGCCATGGCGCCAGCGTCATATCCGTCGATGCTTTGGATATGAACTTGCCGCAAGGAAAAGCCTGGACGCAGCGGATTGAACACCTGAGAGTGAATGGACTCAGTTTCGAGCCGTCGCGCCCTGTCGATTGGCTGTGCTGCGACATGATTGTCGCTTCCGATGAAACGCTGAAAGTTTTGAAGCATTGGCTCGACAAAGGATTGATGAAAAAATTTGTCGTTAATCTCAAGCTTCCCAAAAACGATCCGTGGGGCGCCATCAAACGCGGCCTAGATCTCTTGGGCCAATACCAGTGGCAAAAAAGCGGTTGCAAACACCTATTCCATGATCGCCATGAAGTGACTCTGTTTGGAATTCGGGCGACTGAGAAACCGTAGCCGATTCGCATCGATGTTTGGGTCAGCCCTCGACGAGAGCCGCGACGTCTGCCGCCAAGATCAAGGCAGCCTCTGCAAGCCAAGGCTCATCTTCTTTCACCCCTGCCACGCGAGTGCAGTCCACATCAATCTGCCCAAGAATGCGCCCGGAATCGTCCCGAATCAAAACCACGATTTCCGACTTGGTCAAAAGATTACAAGCCAGGTAGTTTTCCCTTTGCGACACGTCATCGACGACGATGTTGCGATCCTCGGCGACGGCGGTGCCGCAGACACCTCGGCCGATGGGGATGCGGGTGTGCTCGGTAGCCGGTCCAGCGAAGGGCCCCAAGATCAAGGTGTCGCCTTGTAGCAGGTAAACTCCAACCCAGTAGTAATCGGCTCGGGAGGCTTGAATCCGGTCCATGGCCCTCTGAATGCGGGCGGCGGGGTCAGAAATACCAGCGATTTCAAGTCGGATCGACTCGATGAGTAACTGTTGTTCTTGTGTTAACGGACCGGAATGCATGGAAAAGCTCCCTATTGATAAGAATCTCTCCTTAGCATGGGAACCTGCTTGCCAGCGAGTGGCGTTTTCAGTAGTTACCGGGAGAATAGGGAGGTCTCATGAGCCGGGAAAAGGTCGCCGTATTGCTGTCGGGAGGCGTCGATAGCTCCGTTGCCTTGGCGCGTCTTATGGCCGAGAACCGCTATGATCTGCAGGCATTCTACCTAAAGATCTGGCTCGAAGACGAGTTGGCTTTTTTGGGTGAGTGTCCCTGGGAAGAGGATTTGCGCTATGCGCGCGCGGTCTGTGATAAGTTAGGCGTGCCCCTACATGTGGTCTCCTTACAGGGTGCCTACCATGATCGTGTCGTCAGTTACACCTTGGCGGAGTTGCGAGCTGGGCGCACACCCAGTCCCGATATTTTCTGCAATCAGCGTATCAAGTATGGCGCCTTTCTTGAAGCGATTGGCGACGAATTTCGCTGGGTAGCTAGCGGGCACTATGCGCGTGTGGTGCACGAAGAGGCGGGGAGTCGTCTGCTGCGCGCCGTCGATCCGATTAAAGACCAGACGTATTTTCTCTCGCATCTGCAACCGGAGCAATTGCGTCGCGCTCTTTTTCCACTCGGTGATTTTCCCAAGTCCGAAGTCCGAGCGATGGCGGCGACCTATGGATTGCCGACTCAGTCCCGACCCGACAGTCAAGGCATCTGTTTTCTCGGGAAAATCAAGTACCGGGATTTTGTCGACTTTCATTTGGGAAAGATATCGGGTGAAATTCGCGAGCGAGGCACCGATCGAGTTCTAGGACGACATGATGGCTTTTGGTTTCACACCATTGGCCAGCGTAAGGGACTTGGGCTTTCTGGCGGACCTTGGTTCGTTGCCGAAAAAGATGTTGAGCGAAACATCATCTATGTGGCGCATGCCGAGGAGCGAGCACAGTGCGAAGTCCGGGAATTCGACGTGGTAAACCCCAACTGGCTGGGTGCGGCGCCGCTTGCCGGTGAATTCTCGGTTAAAGTTCGACACGGGCAGAGTCTCTATCCCTGCCAGCTCGAAATGATCGACACATGGCACCAACAGGTGCGTTTGCAAGGGTGTGCGGATGCGGGCATTGCCACCGGGCAGTTTGCCGTTTTCTACAGCCACGAGCATTGCCTTGGTGGCGCCATGATTGAACGAATTCACTAGGGCCTGTCCCTGTTTACTGGTTAGCTAAGCAGCCACTGCAACCAGTGTTCAGATGTCACTTCCGTTTCCGTTCACTG
>CAZLMG010000058.1:0-14479 GCA_964560765.1 uncultured Oligoflexales bacterium | reverse complement strand
CATGATTTCACGGAAGTGACATCAGCCCCCAGCAACAATCTTGGGGGCCAGTTTATGGCGTAGTCATGGATATTCTTGCCCAGCGCTCCCAGCGCTCTCGAATCGTGGATAACATGTTTTCCCCACCATGGCTAACATATCTAATTATTACAAATCCTTATGGACGCATCATTAAAGTTAGCGCGTAGTTCTCCGAACCACACCCGTGTGTCAAGTCACGATCCACCTCACAGCCGATCGTGACCGACCAAGGGGGTTGGCTGCCGACCATGACAGGGAAGGGCCCATCGCTCAAAATGTTTCAGGCTGCTGAGCTGAGGACAGCGCAGTATGGAATTCTTCGGTGAAGAATCAGCGGAAGGTCAGGCCAACGACGAACAGGCTGCGGATGTTATCGCCAGCTTTGTCCAGGAGCTCGAGGAGTCTATTGCCAATCTCGAGCAGAAGATCGTTGAGCTCGAGTCCTCACCGAACAATGGCAACCTGATTAACGACATCTTTCGATCTTTTCATAACCTCAAGGGCAGCTCCTCCATGGTGGGCTTCAAGGTTCTGCCTGAACTGATGCATTATGCGGAATCCCTGTTCGACCACGTACGTAGTGGGCGATGTGCCATCACTCAGGCCATTGTCAGCCTGCTTCTCGACGTCTTGAGCGCCATGCGCGATATTCGCGAGCGAATCAAAGAATCTGGATCTGAAGGTCATCTGCGATATTTCGGCATACTCGCGCAATTGGAGGAGATGACCTCGGCCGCGGCTAACTCGAATCAGTCTGACGATGATTCTTCGGCCTCGAATGCAAAGGATGATCAGGTCCGACGTGATCCAAAGAATGAAAGCGACGAGTACATCAAAATCGCACGGTCGTTAGTCGATCAGCTCATGTTGGTGGTCGGTGACTTCATGTTGGTCGAAAGTGCTTTTCAGTTCATGCTGAAACGCTATGCGTCCGACTGGAATTTTGTCGAGAACTGTCAGCAGCTATCCCACTTCTCCAATAAACTACAAAACACCGTGCTGCGGATGCGCTTGAGTCCGATCAAGCCGGTTTTTGCTTCGATGCATCGCGTTGTGCGTGCAACGGCGCAAGAGGTCAGCAAGCAAGTCACCCTTGAGGTCAACGGTGCTGATACGCTCGTTGATCGATCCATTCTTGATGTCATCGCTGACCCGATCATTCATATGCTGCGCAATGCCGTCGATCATGGCATGGAGAGCGCCGACGAACGGGTCAAAGTTGGCAAGGCGAGCGAGGGCCAAGTTACCCTTTCGGCCTTCCACAAATCCGGCGAGGTGGTGATTCAGATATCTGATGATGGTAAGGGAATCGATCCCGAGAGAATCAAGCGCAAAGCAATTGAACGAAATTTCATCACTCAGCAGGAAGCCATCAGTTTCTCCGAATACGAGCTGCAGAATCTCATCTTCCTTCCGGGGTTCAGTGGCGCTGACACGGTTACCAAGATATCGGGACGCGGTGTTGGTATGGACGTGGTGAAGGCGACCGTGGAGAAATTGGGCGGCACGATTGATCTCATCTCGAATCCAGGATCAGGCACCACAATTTCCATGCGGTTGCCGCTGAGCATGGCGATCTCTGAATGTTTAGAGTTTCGTTTGTCTAATCGCAGTTATGCCGTGCCCCAGGTCTGTATCGAGGAAGTTTTCTCGATGGATTCGCCGCTCGTCAAGGACAACCTGCGAAGTGTGAATGATGGCAGTCGGGTATTGTCTTTACGCGATACGCTTATCCCGGTTATGGATTTGGCAGCCGCGTTTGGTATCGTCTCCGAGCCTGTCGATCGGCATCTCATTCAAGTTAAGTTTGGCAACACCCGCTTTGCACTTGAGGTGGGTAAGATAGTTGGTCCGTGTAACATCGTTTGCCAACCTCTGCCTGCTGTGTTTGCCACGGATGCTCCATTTTCAGGTCTGACCCGCAGAGGCGATGGCTCGCTCATGTTCCAGGTCGACCTCGGGCGGCTAGCCACCCGCATTCATAATCAGATTGACGTCCGCAGTGGGCATAGTGCCAAGATTCGCGGCGGAACGACTATTACCTCGTCTGACCTGCGACGCCTGCAGCAGAAGATCGCGCTCTTCACCAACTACGAACAATTCTGCGTGCCCGTGCATGTAATCAAGCGCATCGTCGCCATTCGCAAAGAAGATATTCATGTTGTCGATGGTCGAAAGTACATCACGCTAGAGGATATCACCGTACCCCTCGTTTGGGTTGAAGAACATCTTCTGAGTAAGTCGCATATCGAGCGCGACGACTATGCCGTCATCATCTACCAAGTTGAAGATAAGACCTTCGGCTTACCCATGGATGAGTTCCACGGTATCGTGCGCTTACCAACGCAATACGACAACACCCTGCGCTCAGACGCTATTACAGGTACAACTGTGATCGACCAGCGCACGGTGACTGTGATTGATCTTTTTGGCTTGAGCGCTCGTGCCTTTGGCGCGGATGTTAAAGCGCAGAAGGCGCGATCGGTCAAGGTGCGGAAGGTTGCAATTGCGGAAGACGACGCCTTCTTTCGGGAGCAATTGATTGCCTTTCTGAAGTCACGCAACATTGACAGCGTCGCTTTTCCGGACGGACTAGCTCTCAAAGAGTTTATGGAGCATCCAGAGAATTTGCAGGGCATCGGTGCAATCCTTTCCGATATTGAAATGCCAAGGATGGACGGTCTCAGTCTGACTCGTTGGATCAAGGGAAATGAAAGTCTCAAGTCACTGCCGGTCCTGATCATTACCTCTCTTACCAATAAAGAAGTCATGCGGCTCGCCATGTCGGCTGGTGCATCAGCTTTTATTCCGAAGATGCATCACCAGCAAGTGATGACGGATCTCAAGAGAATTGAGTCCGGGCTAGCTCACAGCGACGCCTCAGCTGCTCATGGCGATGCACAGCACTCCCAGGTCAGCCGCCGGGCTGTCACCTTCACCATCGCCAATCATGCATTTGCGATACCGATGGATGTACTCAAAGAGGTGTCGCACACCTCAAAGAACCTCCCTGTTCCCGACTTTCCGGCATGGATGGATCGAGTGACAGCCTTTCGCGGTAAGATGGTGCCAGTCATCGACGTGGCGAAGCTGTTTGCCATTTCGCCTAGTCAGAATTCATCTGCTGACCACCAGATAATCGTCGAAAGTGATGGCGCCATTGCGGCCTTGTTGGTTGATGCTATCGGCGAGGTGGTGTTGATGTCGCAGCTCAGCCCTGGTGAAGGTATCTGCAAATCAACAACACAGGATATCAAGATTGCGCCCTTCTTGAAGGGCGTCTTCCAAAAGGATCAGAAGGTCATATCATTGATTGATCACACAGTGATTTTGAATATTTATCAGAGTAAGGGGCTGGTGAACCAGCGGAAGGAGAGCGCTGCATGAGCACGGCATTGAAACAACTTGGGGCGGTTGAGTCGGTGACCGCGAGTCCGCAAAGTGCTAGCAGCGGAGTGACGCTGTTGGGTGCTACGACTCAAATGAATGCAACCCTGTCCATGTTAGAGAATATTAATCTCAAGGCGAACTTTATCGCTCTCAACGCCGCCATTGAGGCGGCTCGCAGTCAAAGCCAAACCGAGAACTTCACGCTGGTGGCGGATCAGATTAGCAGGCAAGCGCAGCGCACGGAGGAGTTGGCCGAAAAGCTCCGTTCTGAAATCGGCAATCTGCAACGCTGTGCCCTAAGCGCCACGGCTGTGCGGTATGCCGACATTGCATCCGACATTATCGATAAGATCGATCGTAACCTATTCGAGCGCAATTGCGACTGCCAAGCGTGGGCGACCTTTGACTCCGTAGTAAACTGCGCCCGCAAGTTGGCCGCCAAGGGCAGCGATGAAGTCAGAGAGTATCTCAAAGCCGACGGTGCCGATCCTGCATCCCATCGCGTCATCGCCCAGTGCAACGAGCAGTTGCAAATTCTCATGACGACATACCAAGTCTATGATGACGTTTTTGTCATCAATGCAAACGGTGTGGTTATCGCAGCCGCCAAGCGAAATAATATGATTGGTACCAAGCATCCTGGACTGGCCTATGTTAAGGAGGTTCGTGCGGCGAACAAGGTTGTCGTTACAGACATGCATATTTCTCAGCTCACCCAACAGCCAGCGGTACACTACTGCGCTCCGATTCACAACGCTTCGGGTGCTGTCGTTGGAGTGCTGATAACAAGTTTTAACTGGAGTTTTGCTCAGGAAGTACTTGATAAAATTCCACTGGACCCCCAGTGCCGCGCTTACGTTATCAACGATGAGGGTACCGTTATTGCATCAACCGGAAAGCGAGGGGTGCTGAGAGATGATCTTTCCTGGCTTATGGCTGGCGAACAGGCAACTGCTGGCGGCTCCGGATACTCGATTGAATGTGCGCGCAACGGTCAACCTACCGCCTGGGGTTATTGCCATACGCGTGGCTTTGCGGCCTATCCCGGCAAGCGATGGTCGGCGGTTGTGTGTCATCCTGTCGAACTAAAGTCAACGGAGCTGTTACTCGAAAAGATCCAACGCGATGGAACATCGCATCTGTATGCGTCCGAGATCGCCAACCATGAGTTGGTGGAAGTCAGTGCGACGATTCGCGAACTGGTCCGAGCCATCAACTTTATAAACAACGAAACCAACATGCTGGCGGTGAATGCATCCATTCAAGCTGGGGTTGCGGGGGCGGAAGGCGAGTCCTTCTCTGTGATTGCATCAGAAATTGGTCGCCTCGCCAAGCAGTCAGAGGAATTCGTTTCCATCGTCAACCAACTGACGGAGTCGCTCGGCAGCTGTGTGCATAAGACCGTAGCTGTGCGTCTGGCCGACGCTGCGTTTGATACTATCGATAAAATCGATCGAAACTTGTTTGAGCGAAATTGTGACATCCAAGCCTTTGCTAAATTTCAGAAGCTCATTGATTGTGCGAAGGCTGGTAAAAACGATCCTTCTGCGCAAGAACTGCTGCAGAAGGCTCATTCAATCTATGAGGTTTATCACGATATCTTAGTCTTGGATCTCAGAGGGACGATCGTCTCCGCTGCCGTGCGAACTGATCTTATTGGTGAGAGTCAGGGCGATCGGGACTGGTTTCGCGAATGCAGTCGCGGACAGCTGGTGGTGACGGACCTGTATTACTCGAAAACCGTCAGCAACTACACAGTGACTTTCGCGGCGCCCTTGACCGACGTGACGGGCGCCATTGTCGGTGTCATCACCACGCGCTTCAATTGTGACTTTATCTATGGAATTATGAAGGCTGCGATCGTTGGGCGCGAAAGTCAGGTGTTCTTGATCAATAGCAAAGGAACGTTGATTGGTAGTTCCACTGGCGATGAGCTACTTGAGCGATCCTTTGCCAATTTGAGAACTTATAAGCTTCTCGACTCTGGTGTCTCGGGCTTTACCAATGAGCTAATTCATGAGCGGCATGTTGAATATACAATCGGATATGCCAAGACTCCAGGTTACAACAATTATCGAGGCAAGGGCTGGAGTGTGTTGGTCATGCGTCAAACCCAGAGTGATCCGCCCCAACACGAGGCTTCGGTGATTCCGATAAAAAAATGACGTTTTCCTCGAAATGTCGCTCTGGGTTCGAGCCGGACGAGGAGGCAGTTTAGGCGACGAGGGCGTTTGTCGAGTATGATAAATGGAAGGGCGCGAGTTAACCCCCATCTATGCCCGAGTAAGTGTGATCCATGGCCACAAAAGTCGTTTATGTATTGGATGACAATCAAGATGTCTGCGAATCGCTGGCTTCTTTGCTGAAGGCATTGAAGGTGGAGGTTTTTACCTTCTCTTCAGCCGAGTCGTTCGTGACGGCATGTGACGAAACCCAGCCCTTCGGGGCGCTGATCGACGTCCGTATGCCTGGAATTAATGGCCTGGAGCTGCTCAGCATTCTCCGGCAGCGAGGCTGGCAGTTTCGCGTGGTCATCATGACCGGTCATGGGGATGTCGACATGGCTGTGAGAGCTATGAAGTTGGGAGCTACCGACTTTCTTCAAAAGCCATTCGCTCCCGATCGCCTACTAGAGCTTTTTGACCTGCAGAATCCAAGCACGACAGCGGAGCTTGCGACTGAACCCATCGGCGATAGCGAGATGCTCGGCTCCGGAAGCGAAGCATCCTCGCCTAGAGATAGATTGGGAACTCTCTCTCCGCGTGAACGCGAGGTCCTGCAACTTATTCGTCGCGGGCTAACAAGTCGTGAGATCGGCGATAAGCTGCAGATTAGCCCCGCAACCGTCAATAACCATCGAACGCAGATTCGGGACAAGCTCAACGCGAAGAGTTTGGCTCACCTGCTTGCCATCGTCAATGAGGCTTCCATCTAAGATGGCTCGCGACTTAATCTCTTCAAACATTGAGCAGGGAAGCTTGCAACCTCGGCGTCGCTTCTCCAGAGCGTGGATACCGTTTCTTGTCATATCTGTCGTATTTGCGGCCGCTGGGCACTGGGTAGTGCGCTTAAAGCGTGAAGCTTTGACCGGCCAAGTGTCGACACACCTTCACCTCATCTTGAATGGCTCCATCGCTTTGCTCGAGTCGCAATTTCAAGTCATGGAAAGTCACCTCGAAGATGCTGTGCGCCAATTGCGGGAAAACCCACCTTCCTTCGATTCGAGTGACCCACAGGCATTCTTGCAAGTTGCTAGTGATCGCTTGTTGTGGGATTTAAGGACCTTTTCACCCGTCGGTGTCTCATTACAAGGGCATACTTCGGCATGGAGTCAACCAGCATCCATTGCAGTTATTGGGGCTCGCGTCCGCTATGAGGGGCGATCGCAAAGCTTGTCGAGTGGCAGTGTGATGCGATTTGGGCTGCCTTTGCTTGTCCCCGAGTTGGCAGACCGTCTCGGTGAGAATGCTATTGTATTAGCCTGGTCAGTGGATATCGCCGATAGTCCTATCTCAGGCCTAAGAAAGATCACGGTCTTTTTTGATGCTCGCGAGTTGTTGGCGCTGGTGCTTCAGCCGGGACGCCACGGAACAACTGGCGAGCTTTACGCGTTTGATCGGCAGGGCACGATGATCTCGGATAGTCGTTTCGATAAGCATTTGTACGCCATTGGCTTGCTCGCGGAGGGGCAAAGGGCGCCCTCCCGTATCCGCGTTGCGGATCCCGGCAGGAATCTCATCGCCCAATCCACTCAAGCGTCTTTGAGAGCGCATCAATCCGACCCACTGACGCGTATGGCCCAAAGCGCCACCAGCGGCAAGGACGGTTTTAGTCTCGAAGCTTATCGTGACTATCGCGGTGTGCCCGTCATTGGCGCATGGAAATGGCTACCTGCCTATGGATTCGGAGTGACGCATGAGATGGATGCGGAGGAGGCCTTTCAGAATATTGCGACCTTGAATATGGCCTTCTATGCACTGCTGGGACTACTATCAATTGCCGCTTTGGCCATGGCGACGCTAGTCACGAGATCCAAGCGACTTACTGTGATGACGATGGAAGCAAAGGATCGAGCGCAGGAACTGGAGCGTCAGCTGAACCATATGAATCGGGTGGCCACGATGGGGCAGTTAGCAACGGGGTTAGCGCACGAACTTAATCAGCCGCTGACAACGATTACAAACTTAGCGCGGACGCTCGTCATAAGTACGCAGGAATGCGGCATGCTGGCGGGCAAGGAAGCTGTCGAGCAGCTGCAAAAAATCGAGAAGAGTGCGGCTATGAGTGGTAGCATCATCCACCGGCTGAGGAACTTTCTGCAAAGCTCGAGTCGCGATTACGAGAGCGTTTGGATTCGGCAATTGATCGATGACTCTGTCCGGCTGATGGCTGATCTGATCCGCAAGGACAACATCAAAATCGAAATTCGGTTGTCCGATTTGGACCAATCCGTCATGGGTGATGCCATACAAATTCAACAGGTCCTGGTGAACCTTCTGAAAAATGCCATTGAATCTCTGGAGGCGATAGATTCGAAGCAGCGTCGGATCGCTATTCGTACTCAGGTTAACGTCGATGATGCCCTTGAACTTTACATTCACGACAACGGGCCCGGCATCGATCCCGCGATCGCTCCCCAACTGTTTCAGGAATTTGTCACCAGCAAAGCCGATGGGATGGGATTGGGTCTCTCGATCTCCCGAGCGATTATGGAAAGGCATGGTGGCAGCATTCGGTGGATAAATGATTCCCAGCCTGGGTCCTGCTTTGTCTTGACGTTCCCTCTCAATGGCTTGCAGCAAGATGCTGAGTTTTCCGCCAATTGGGCAAGTCATGCAGTCGCACCTGGCGTACCTTCGGCCTGTTAGTAAGTGAAGAACTTATCCGAGTTCTGCTTGACGCAGTTGTCCCAGCACTGCATGCCTGCGCAAGAGGCAGCGGCGAATAGTGGAATGTCCAATGTAAACATCCAAAATTTCATGCTGAAATCCCTGTATTGACACAGATATGATTAGCACCTGCATTTGGGACTTGAGCTGCGCGCCCATGCGCGAAAATCCCCTTTTGTTCAGTTGGCTTAGCGTCCGAATTGGCGCAGCATTTACTCGGCCGCCTCGGCGGGAGGTTCCTCGGTCGGCAGCACAGGTCTTTCCGGCCAAACCTGACTCGACCAGCACGGCGGCTCTGACAGTTGAACGATGTAACCCGCAGATGGTATTGCATCGTCGTATGAGTATCGCGTATTCGCTTCGAGCTCATGTAGAGTTGTGCAAATGATAAATCCTTCGGTCTCGCCGGTAAATTCTAATTCTGCGATCGACCGCTTACGCCCACCAGCTGCGTGACTTCTTTCATGGAAGGTTGCAAACGTCACCGTGGCTTCATCATTGGCCGGAACTTGCACTTGCGAAAACTCATGGTCGCAGCCATCACACTTCAATCGATACTGAACCGTGACGGCTTGACTCAATTGATTACCGATCTTTTGCGTTGGTGTGATGTATTGATCGAACTCGTGTTCACAGCTAAGCAAGAAGCTCCCAAGCCAGAAAGTGACAGCACCCCACCCAAGACGCGCCATGGTAAGTTCCCTCATGTAGGTAAAAACACCACATCCTGTATATCGGAAAGTGGATCCGATGAGTTGAGTTGTGTAGCGATATATATGCTAAATCACAGTCGTATTTGGGTGTGTGTCTGCAGATGGGTTTTTTGCGGGCAGCGTCTGCCATTGGTACCGGTGGGATGGGCGCTTGAACGAGGAACTAGGGACTTAAACTTTTTTGATCAAGAGGCTAGCGGGTGGTCAATCACTTGGCGTGACCCCGAGTCCTTAGGCAGAATCCCTATAAATTCGCAGGAATACGCCCGTTTCACTCGCCAGATTTGGTATCGGGCCGTTGCAGTTGCGGCCAAGCCACCTATCCTATTGGTTCTTTTTTCGAGTTCAGGTGTGGAGCCTCGTTTCCTCTGCGACCGAACGCGGCAGTAGATGGGGGTTTTTCCCTAAACCTTTAGCCAAGCCGGCTGATTCGAACTCATTGGCATCTAGTTTGCTCACCCTTCAGATACTCACTGCATAAACTTGAAGATGATGGATGGCCGCGATGCTGAATCTTGCACAATTCTGGATACGGCTTTCACGGGTCACACTCGCGTTCCTGAGCTTAAACATTTGGGTCGAGGGCGCCAGAGCTGATCCACCGAGAACTGGCCCCGGCTGGGTCGAATATCTCCATCCACAGGATCCGCTTTTTGGTACGGGCGAAAGAGTCCAGCGAACCTGTGGTTACGATTCTATAACGCATCATGGAAACAATCCCGCTGTGAGTGCCTTGTGCACGGGGGCTGCGGCGAATACTTTTCCCGCAAATCCCCAGACAATCTTGTATCTCGCCTGCGCCCCTGAAAGGAGGCTGCTGCCCGACGCCCAGGTAACCTCCAGTCATCCGAGTTTCTTAGGCGCTACGATGATAGGATCTGCTTCGGGCCATATCATGTATGCTTTTACGCATGAGGGTCGCGTTGTGCTTGCGCCTGCTCGATTGCTGCCGCGAAACCATTGGTCTGGGTACACTGCTCTGCTCGGATCCAACACCGCAATTCGCGCCTATCAATCTGGTTTAGATATTGGACCCGGAATGGAACACTTAGATCCTACTGTTGTGGTTTACGGCAGAGAAGGTCTTGCACCGGGGCGCCTGCCTGGTGCCAGCCCGTCATCCAGGCCAAGTGACCCTGCTGCTCTCCCTGCGTTGGCGGGTTTGGCCCCGGCAAATCGGAGTCCGTGGAGTTATTTTACTCCAGAGGCTGGCATACGCTTCATGCCTCAAACTGACCAGATCACTACCGGCATCTTCTTACCCAATGGCACTCCATACAACGGCGCACCAGACGATACCTTACCTACGGGCGTTTACGTGACTCGAGAGGATTTGGGCGGGCCTGATTGGAGTCGAGTTACTGGCGAACAGCTTCACAGGCCTTGGCGCCCCAAGCCAAGTCAGAATAGCGGACCAGCATCCCCTTCGTCCGGTAGCGCAACGCCAGCAATTAGGTCGCTTGCTGACTGTGGGCCGCCAGCGCGGCCTCGGTTTGGTCGAAATTTGGGGCGTACCGCTGGCGCCGGCGCTGGCGCTGGGTTGGGGACAGCAGCAGTAATCTGGTACGAAATTTACCAGCGATCCCTGGCTGCTGAGGGAGACATAGGGGCTCAAGAGTTTCTTGATGCAAAAGCTTATCACGAACAGATCACCGGTAATCTGGCCGCAGGTCTGGACGCGGATGGAAGGCCCGTATCTTGGTGGCGCTCCTGGATAAATATGTTTGCCGCAAACGCAGCCCAAGGGTGATTTGACCTTGATAGGGGTAAGGCTAACTTTGCCGACTCGCGACGCCCGTTGATTTGCAGATGGCAAAACACCGTTTAATGTCAGCGTGATATCTGCAAACGCTGCGTTGGAATTCAAGAAATGTCCCCGCGCACCTCAGCGGCGCCTTTCTCAGGTCTGGTTTCAACAACAGGCTCGCTGCATTGAACGCCGCAACACCAGAGTGTCAGTCCAAAGTCAGATAGGCGCTGGACGCGACTTGTCCAGGATTCAGATCGGCATCAGTTCGAAAACCGGTCTCATTCTACCGCCATGGCAGAATTTTGCGCGCTGGCAGGAAGGTTGCAACGCTAGCTTAGGAATTTCTATCCGTCGGGATACAGCTTCAGCGGATTTGCAGCCAAGCAGTCAACATGTGCGACCGCTGCTTTCGCTCATCATGGAGAATGACAAGTGGCTTTATTTACTCGCCGTGCGAGCTTGGCACTGCTGTTTGTACACGTGGGTTGCACAGAGGCGATACAGCGATTTCAGCCAAAAACTAACGACGTAGATCGGGTCAGGACGGACACGTCAGATGCTGGCGGATCAACAGGAAACGAGGTCATCGCTGGCGATTCATCGCGTCCGGAGATCGTCGTGGGTGATGTCGGCAAAGTTCCTCCAGCGAAAGAATTGGATGCCCTGATCGCGCTGCCAACCAAGGCGGCGCAATTGGCTGTTCTCTGCGCTCGACCCGGTCAAGATCGCGTGCGGCAGGTATTTTGCGGCGCGACACCGCCAAGTGTGACGTCTCTGACCGATCTGCAAACAGCCTTGGGCATCAGCTTCGTGAGTGGCACTCGTCCCCAGTTCGCCATTACCGGGCATTCCAGCTCTCTGGTTGCTCGCTTTGTGAACAGTATCAATCCACGTGCCATCATCTTTACTCCCGTGAACGGTGATCTGAATTCACTAGTCGCTATGGGATTCACGCGTGGCGAACAGTTTGCAGAGGTCGCTGCCCGTGATCCGGTGTCAGGACGATTGAACTTCTTTCTTTTTCACTTCGAGCAAGCTTGTAACTCCAGGGAAACGGGTTGCTCGGTGGGTGAGCTCCTCACGCCGGCCATAGAATCGAATTGGACAGGGCTGACGATCTACGAGGATGAAGATCTAAAGAATACGGTTTTTGATTGCATGCATTGCCATCAACCTAATGGCCCCAATTCGCCAAAGATGCTGCGCATGCAGGAGCTGCGAAATCCGTGGACACATTTCTTTCGCGATAATCTCGCGGGCGGCCAGGCTCTCATTGCCGACTTTGTCGCAGCCCATGGCACGACGGAGGGCTATGCCGGCATACCAGCGAATCGCATCGCCGACTCTGATCCCGCTGATTTAGAGGATTTAGTGCGGGATGCGGGCTTCGGCAATCAGCCCAATGAGTTTCCGACGCGGAATATTGAGCAACAAGTGGCAGCCAGCTCGTCGTCAAACCAACCCATTGACAACTCCGTCCCGGGAACCAGTGCCGCATGGCAAACCCTCTTTGACCGCTTCGTCGCGGGTGAGGTCATCGCTCCTCCCTATCACGATGTGAAAGTCACCGATCCGCAAAAGTTGGCGACCATGACCAGAGCCTATCAAGATTGGCAGTCCGGCTCGTTGCCGATGGAGCGGCTTCCAGATATTCGCGACGCCTTCCTCGACGACAAGCTCTTTGCCATGGGCTTTCGAATGAAGCCAAACGCGACTGCTGAAGAGATTTTGATGTCAGCTTGCGCCCAGTGCCATAATAGCAACCTGCGACAAGATATTTCGAGGGCGAACTTTAATGTAGATCTCAGCCGAACGAGTGCCGAGAAGCGTCTTCTAGCTATTGAGCGGTTGAAGCTGCCGGAGAACGATCCGAAACGAATGCCGCCAGCTCGCTTTCGCGATCTGACGGGTTCGGAAATCCAGAAGCTAGAGAACCTGTTGCGACCATAAATCGAAGTGCGTACTCAGCGGCTTTGCGGGGAGAATCCTTCGGGATAGCTAGAGTCGGCATGCGTTGAGTACCCATCTTGTTGCGGATAGGGATGATATGTGTTGCCGCCCGTTCCTTCACTCCCGCTAGCGGCACCGCTTGCTGCGCTTTGGGTGGTAGGTTTTCCAGCTCTAGTCCGCCAATCTTGTGGAGTATTCCCCGGCGATCGGGGGCACGCCATGCGCCGGTCGGCGGCTAGCGCCATGCCGCGGCGTATGGCGCCAGCAGCAACTTGGCAGCTGGGGTTGGTTACGGTCGTCGTCACGTCCGGAGAAGCGGTGGGAACCGGCAGACATAGCGCTGCACTGCGACCAGGCAAGCTGGTGCCAAGCGCGTCACTCAAGAATATGTCCTTGCATGATCCATCTGTGGGTGCAGCTGGCCTTTGCGGACAGATTTTACCTGCGGGTACCGCAAGTCGCAGCGATTGTTGCGTGGTGATTGGCATTCGGTCATGGGGTGTAGGCCTATGAAAGCATGACTCTGGTCCCATACGAATGGGACCAGCAGGTATAGCAGCGCGCGCAAGTCCAAGTTCCCTGTTACCCCCAGATGTCGCGACCTCGTCATGAGAAAGGATCCACACGGGTTGCTCCGAGTCATTCTGCGTAGCGGCTTTGGGCAGTAGCGACTGCATGTAGTCAGCAGGGTCCATCGCTTCCATGTGATGAACCAGGTCCAGATCAGCAAACATAATTTCTTCCACATGGCCGAAGCTTTCCAAGTCGAGCTGCGCGTACAGCACTATGATGGACGCGTCCTGCAGGCGAAAAACCAGTGGCCAGTGAATGTCATCAGACTCATATCCCAGGTAGCCCTCACCATCCGCATACAACTCGAACCCCTCGGGAATGACGATGCTGGAAAGAGCATATGCCTGCCGCAATTCCTGGGTCTCAGGAGCCTCTTGGTGACTTCTGATAGATGGCTTTGTGGGAGTCGTCTGCTCTGCTCGGCTGGGAACGCTTGCGACGCCGCCGCAGCCCATGATGAGGCTCGGCAACCATGTGAGCAGTGCAGCAGTCCGAATCACGGACGTTAGGCAGGACGGGTTGGAGGTTGCAGTTGGGTTCACTGCAGTTCTTGGGTAGCGCATGAGTAATCCTCGCTCTGAGCTTAAATGGATGTTTTGCGGATAAGGTAGTGAGGATAGAGCAAGGGACGTGCCAGAGGTGAGTTGCCAAGGTGGGATCGTGGTGTGAGCGTGGATAGAGGAAATATTTGGAGCCACTTCGCTGAAAACTCGACTAGTGCACACGCTGCCTCGCCGTAAATACGCCGAACCATGCCCGAAACGACGGTCGGAGTGTGCGGTTGGGGCTCATTGTAAGCTGCTGTATGTGTTGATAGAAATTTTGATATCGCCAATACCAATGCTGCCGCAACATGTACAAAGTGCCAAAACACTATCGTATTTAAATAGAAGCTTTTGCGGGTGAGGCATGGGGATCTAATATTTGCGCATCTTCGCTTATCTGCAGACTTAGATGGATAGGCGCCACTTCGCCGGAGATGGCCTCGCAAGCATTCAGAATATCGGGAGTCTGGAAATCCTACGTCAAGACTGGCCGCGCCTTTGCATTCATTAGAATCGAAACCAACAATACAGCAATTGAGGTTAACGGAAAAAGCGGTCAGTTCATTCCTGGCTGCTCGGAAGGAGCGCGAGATGAGGAACAGTGTTTGGATCTTTCTCTTTTTGTCGATCGCCTGTGCCAAGCGCGAG
>CAZLMG010000057.1:0-19251 GCA_964560765.1 uncultured Oligoflexales bacterium | reverse complement strand
GCCGGGACCAGGCATTGGCATTGGGCCAGGACCGGGGCCGGGACCAGGCATTGGCTCAGGCATCGGTCCAGGACCGGGGCCGGGGCCGGGACCAGGCATTGGCATTGGGCCAGGACCGGGGCCAGGACCAGGCATTGGCATTGGGCCAGGACCGGGGCCGGGACCAGGCATCGGCCACGGCATTGGACCAGGACCAGGCATCGGACGCGGACCAGGCATCGGACCAGGACCTGGACCAGGACCTGGATGCGGTCGGCGATCAGGAACACAGCGCTGCTCTGCAGGCGACCAGTGGTAACCTATTGGGCAGTTTCGCGCTGGTGGCCGAATGCGCACGCATTGACCCGAGCTGTGATCAAACCAGAAACCTTCGCGGCACTGGCGATAATCGTTTACGCAGCGACCTAGACTTGGGTTGTAGTGCGATCCAACCGGACAGCTTCGGCGATTGAAGCGACATTCGTTAAACACGGGATCCCAAAAATATCCTGGAGCGCAACTGCGAAAGTTGGCGACGCAGCTGTTGCGATAGGGATCGAAGTGGTAACCAAATCCACAGTCTTGATAAACCAGCACGCAATCTTGCAGAGAGTAATCGTAGCGATAGCCTACAGGACAGCTATACGGCTGACGAACGCAGCGGTTGTAGAAGGAATCGTAACGATAGTTCAGCGGGCAGCGCGGATAGCCGATGCGCACGCAATCGGACAGATATGGGTCCCAGTAGAAATTCGGACCGCAGCTAATAGTCGGCGGCGCCTGCGGATACGTTATGCAGGTATTGTACTCAGGATCATAGTAAGTTCCCGATGGACACTGCTGCTGCTCCTGCACACAATATCCAAGAGACAAATCGAAATAGTAGCCAGCCGGGCAAGTCTGCGGGTGCTCAATTTCAGGCTCGTTTACCGACAGCTGATACTGCTTGAAGGTTCGCGCACCCATCTTGTCGACTAACTGCAGCGAAAAAACGGAAACGCCCGCAGTCGTGGGCACGCCATCGATGCGAAAAAGCTTGCTGCCAGGATAGAAGTTGACGCTGAGCCCTGCCGGCAACTCGCCGTCCCAAATCTCACCTGTCTCGATTTCTGTCGACAACTCGGAAAGCTCAATCGAAGTGCTGTACGAGCGATCTTGGTTGCCATCTTCTAAGAACTTGCTGGTGGCGAACTTTGGATAGGCTAGCTCGGCGTTATCGTCAGCGTTAAAGCAGACTTCCTGATCGATCTGACGTTCACCTACCAGTGCCGAAAGCACAAAGCACCATGGTCCTTGAAACTCGGGTGTTCCGTAAATCAGGACCGTGCGATCGATTGCTTCTTCAAGCAAGAGACCAGGAGGAACGTTGCCGAACGTTGCGCCCCAACCAACAAGCGCTTCCGCCTCTCCACCTTCGACGCGAAATTCCGCCTCGGTGTAGACACCGTAGCGCACGTATAGGTCGTTGATGTTGTAAAAGAGTGCCAAACCGGAATCATTGGCTTCTTGGTCGTTGAGCATCGAGCGTGGAGACGTGATGAGCTTGCCACCACCATCCTCTCGACCGCACGACACGGTAAATGCACCCCACGGGCCCAGGACTAGGCTCGTTAGGATCAGTACCAGCAAATTTCTACGCATACTCCAGATCCTCACATCGATGAACACCACGGTATAAAAACAAACCACACATCCAATACTGCGACCAGATAGTGCAACTGAGGTGCCATGTCCACTAAACTTAACGACTGCTCACAAATACTGGTTCTTTTCGTGATTTCGCTGGGATAAGCGCGCCAAATTGACCCATTTTTTGGTGCTATTTTGATACTGGTGAATCACAAATGGACCACCCGCAACCGTGCTTTATCGAAAATTCATGCGCATTCTCCTTTACCGCTGCCGACAAATTCCGTATGTGGAGCGCGTGCTCATCAGAGGTAGATTTCTTGAAGTACGCCCATCTCGCTCATCGTTTACCTAATCGCCTGCGTTACAACGTACGCGGATTGTATCGCTCGGCTGAACTTGCAAGCGAACTCGCAGCACACCTGCAAGGGCATCCTGAAATCGTCACCATCGACTGCCGTCTATCAACGGGCTCGCTGATCCTGAAAGTTACCAGTGACTCCCTAGCCACAAGCATTACGCGCACCATAGAGATGGCCATGCGCGAAATCATCGACGAGCACTTGCACGCACTTCCCAAAGAGAAGCCCGCACAAAAGCGCAGTCAAAGGGGAACGCATCGGACAAAGCAGTCCGAACAGAGTCTAGAGTTGCTCCGCCAGGAACTGCCACAATCGCTTTCTGGTCTCTCGGATGCTACCGTGCGCTTGCGCCGACAGCAGTTTGGCATCAATCAATTGCAAGAACCAAGCGTAGTTTCTACCAGCGAGTTGTGGGCTCAGCAATTTACCAACATTCCGACAGCTGTGCTTGGAGTCTCTGCGATAGCGTCCCTGGCAACAGGTGGAATTGCCGATGCTGTTCTTATTGGCGGCGTCGTTCTGGTGAATGCTGTCATGGGATATCGTACCGAGCTCGAGGCCACCAAGATAATCGCCTCCCTTTCCAAGTATCAGAATGGCACTTGTGTCGCCGTCCGCAATGGTCAACCCATATCCATCGATGGCAGGGAACTAGTGCCTGGCGATCTCGTCCTCCTCACCCCCGGGCCGGTGCCAGCGGACATCGTCCTACTCAGTGCCGAGTCACTTTCCGTCGATGAGTCGTCACTCACGGGCGAAAGTGAACCTGTACAGAAATTTGGCTGGCAGGACGCCTCCCAAACGCCAAGCCACAAGCAGATTCTCTTTGGTGGCACCAATATCGTCGGCGGTCACGCCAAAGGTGTTGTCTGGAGAATTGGGGGACAGACAGAACTAGGATCAATTCAAACCCTGGTCTCGGAAACCAAGACCCCCGAGACTCCACTGCAGCGTGACCTACGATTGGTCGGCCACCAACTGGTGATGGCAGCCATTTTCATTTCCGGAGGTGTTTTCGTTGCCGGCATCCTTCGCGGTCGGGGCGCACTGAACATGCTGAAAACATCGCTGACCTTAGGTGTCGCCGCCGTTCCGGAAGGGCTACCCGCAATTGGCACCATGACTATGGCGAATGCCGTCAAACGCATGCAAAGGCATCGCGCCTATGTGCGACGGATGGATGCGGTGGAAACGCTTGGCTCAGTTGATATTCTCTGCCTCGATAAGACGGGCACCCTGACCTGCAATCGGATGCGCGCCGTCACTGCCTACGTCGGTCTGCGCAGTCTAAATATTCGCGATGGCCAGGTATATGAGGGCGAAGCCTCAGTCTCGATTGACAATGACATGGCCACCAAAAGGCTAGCAGAGGCATTGGTACTTTGTTCCGACGTCCGCAGAAATCGCGCATCAGCCAGCGATTCACCGACCTGGGAAGGCAGTCCAACAGAAGTCGCCTTAGTTGAGTTTGCACTAGAATTGGGGCTCAATCGCTCTGAGCTTCGACGTCGTTGGCCGCGCGATTCGGCGACGGCTCGCACCGAACAGCAGATGTACATGATCTCAACGCATCGCAACCACGCCGATACAAGCCGCATCCGACGTTTTGTAAAGGGCAGTCCGGGACAGGTTTTAGCTATGTGCGATGAGTTTTGGGAGAACGGAAAGCGCTCTCCGTTATCACCCAGCCTCATCGCTGCAATTAGCGCCAAGAACGAGCATCTGGCTTCCCAAGGATTGCGCGTTCTCGGCGTTGCCGTACAAGAAGATTCATCCACAGAATCGGGATGGCAGTGGATTGGCATTGTCGGCTTGACTGATCCACCGCGGGAAGGTGTCGCCTCGCTGCTGAATAAGTTTCACCAGGCCGGTGTGCGTACAAAAATGATCACGGGGGACCAGGTATTGACCGCGTCGGCGGTCGCTGGGTCACTGGGAATCGGCGGCAGCTCCGCACCAAACGTCGTCGACTTTCGCCGACTGCGCGGGATGAGCCGGGAAGAGCTCGCCAAGGTCGCCATCGACGTCGACGTTTTTGCGCGCGTAAGCCCCTCTGATAAACTGCACATTGTGCGCGCCTTGCAGTTTTCCGGGCATGTGGTTGCCATGACTGGCGACGGCTTGAACGATGGGCCAGCTCTGAAGGCGGCCGATATTGGCATCGCCATGGGAGCTGCCGGCAGCGACGTGGCCCGACAAACGGCCGATATGGTCTTAGCCGACGACAACTTGGAGACGATTCTCGTCGCCATCCAGCACGGCAGAAGTCTGCGCACCAATCTCCGCGATGCCGTTCGTTTCTTGGCCTCTACTAATTTGAGCGAAGTGCTAATGATGTTTGGCAGCATCGCCGCTGGCGTTGGCGAGCCGCTCAATCCAAAGCAACTATTGTGGCTCAATTTGGTGACAGATATTTTTCCCGCCATGGCTTTGGCGTTGCGTCCGACTCGCACCGATGAGGTAACGCAACCGATGAGCGCCGTGCGCCTTTTCGATGTTCGCGACTACCGACGCACTTTTATGGAGGCTGGCGTGTTGGCGGGAGTCAGTCTTTTCGCAGGAATTGGCCAACATCAGTCCACGCCTGCCAACGGCACTAGCAGTGCCGGTAGCCAGGGCGTCGCCAGCTCAGACCGGACGTTTGCTAGCCTCATGTTGAGCCAGATAGCGCACATGTATGTAGTATCTCAATCAACACCAGGCAGCAGTCAGCACGCGACGCGCGGTCCAGGAATTCAAGATGCAGCAGCTCTGGCTGGTGCCGGACTATCCAGCGCCGCATTCCTTGTGCCGCAACTGCGTAGTCTCTTGCAAATGGGTACGTTTGGCGCTAAAGATGCCGCCATCGCGCTTGGCGCAGCTGGCAGCACTTTTGCAGTCAACAAGATGATTCAACGCGCGCACGGTGGCGCTCATTCGAAAATCGAACGCGGAGGTTTGCATGTTTAATGTTTCAAGTTTTCTGCTGGGCTTTGGTTGTGGATCTGTCACCGGCTTTTTCGCCCGCGAGATCGCTCAGGCTGGACAAGGTGTCATCGCTCCGTTAGTGAAGAGCCTGATCAAGTCTGGGATCACGACGGCAGAGAAAGCTCGCGAGTCCGTCGCTTACATCGGTGAGTCTTTCGAAGATTTGCTGGCTGAAGCTAGGGCCGAGATGAAAGCTCCAAAGAAGAAAATTGCAAAAGTAAAAACACCTGCTGTAGCCAAGAAGCGCGCTCGCCAAGGAGCCGTGGCTGCGGCCGCTGAAGCAGAAGCCAACGTATGAGTTTACCGCAGCTGCGTGTCGTCCATGATATTCCGGGTCGAACCCGCTTGCGCGGATCCGGCCATGACCTCGCTACCTATCAAGCATTGGCCGATGCCGTGGCCAAGCTGCAGCACGTAAAGCGGGTCATCATCAACCCCAGGAGCGGCAGCGTGTTAATCGAGCACGACGCATCGTGGAAAGACTTGGCGACCCAGGCGAAACAGGCCGGTGTGTTTTCCATGTCGCGAACGGCTGCCGAAGACGCCGCCACCTCGCGGCGAGGTGCGATTCCGCGTGAGCACGCCTCCACTCGCCTTTCGCGCTGGACGAGCGATGTCTTGACGGGTGCCGATGAAGCCGTGCACCGCTCGACTCGGGGTAATTTCGATCTGCGTTTGCTTGGCCTTACGGCGTTATTGGGCGCCGGTATCTGGCAGTGGCGCGTCGGAAAGGTGTTACCAGCCAGCATCACTTTGTTGTGGGCGGCCCTCGATCTTGCGCGAGCACCCCACCGCATGGACGAGTAATTCTCTCGTCTTTCATGAGGACGTATGGGACGCATTCCTGGTCCCATTTCCGCCGCTGACGACAACGGCGCACCCACCCGAATCTCCTGCGAATTCTCCCTATCTTTATCGTTTCCTAGCAATTCCTTGCTGAAATCGACTCTAGGCATATCTCGGCAGCCGCGAGTAGAATGACGCAGATTGTCTCAACAACAAAATCAAATATGCAGGGTTCCATGAGCCACTACATTCACCAAGTGCACGGCCGAATTCGCGTCCGACTATGCAACGATGAAACCGGTGACGGTCGTGTCCCGGCTGCCCTGGCTGCGATCGCGGAATTACCCGGCGTTCAATCCGTGAAGTTCCGGCCAAAGACCGGCAGTCTCGTGGTTCAGTATGACACGGAGTTCCATCATGGTCCGGCGGTGATTGGCATACTTTCCGAAATGAGATTATTGCCGGGCATCCTGCCGTTTCCGACGCCATCTCCGGCACCCCTTGCTATGGCCCGACCTGTCGCTGTTCAGACAGCCACTGCCGTGGCCGCGGTGGACTGGAAGCCCATCGCTGTGCGCGTCGCCAAAGAAGTAGCGCTCTTTGCACTGCCGCTTGTCGCGGAGCGCTTTCTGGGCAGGGGTGCGAAAATTTGGGTAAACCGAATCCTGCGCTAGCCGCGACCAAAGAGGGGAATCACATTATCCGGCAACGGTTTGCCTTCAGCAATCCTGGCGACGATAGGCTTCTGATCCTTGATCAAACGCAAGTCGCGCGGCTTTCGCCTCTTGGAACGACAACGGGCTGGAGGCGGCGGACCTCCCAAGAGAGTGAGGTGATCTTCGTCACCACTCGGCAACTGGGAATTTGCCATAATGTAATCTAACCAATACGCGCGCCCATTGCCGAACTTCAGATACTGCTGAGTTACTTCGGGGCCATGGTCCCACTCCTCGTGACTGAACATGGCATTCACTTCCAGCGTCTCGACCAATTTGGCAATCGTCATACCGCGCACAACGTAGGGCTGCGTGATGCTGATGTGATACGGCTCGCCATCCACGCAACTTGGCAACAACCTAGTATACCAGATCGTGCCTTTGCGCGCTGGAACAGGTGCCTCGAGCATGACATCAAACTGTGAATTCGTCACAATCGAACGCACTCGCGTCAATCCCTTACGCGCGCTCTTGCCTAAAACTTCAAAGAAGCTCGCGCGCGAGTTCCCTAAGATTTCTAACATCGTCAAGAACGCAGGATCGCCATGGGTTTCTGCTGCCACATGGCGCACGATATCGATCACCGACTCGTCGTCGTCTCCGAAGCGGAAGTCCGCCCAACTAGCCATCGTAAAATACGACTCTGTGACCGGTGAATAAGGAGAGTCGGGCTTATAGCGACGCGAAAGGGCTTTGATCGACCGCAGCACCGGCCGCATCTCGTCAAAATCAGCGATGGTGGCGTAGAGCATGCCGATCATATCCAAGACGCGATACCACAGGCCAAAGGCAGGGTCGAGCAACTCGGCTTCTTCGTCCCACTCAGCCGTCAGCGCATCGAGTTCTTCTTCGATCAGCCGATCGGCTTCCGACAGGTGAACGTGTGGATGCGAATGATCGTGTTGGTGATCATGTTCGTGCGCGTTATCAGCATCGACTTCGTCTGAAATCAACTTGTAACGCTCAGCAATTTTCTTCCCAAGAGAACCCATCGACATCCCTCAATTCTGCTCGCCTAGAGTTGCTAGCATACCCGTAGCGGTGGAACATCAGAAAAGCGCACAATGGGTACGAATGTCGAAGAGCCTCTGGAATTTCGGCGCGAAATCCCTCGCCAAAACACAATTGCAACTTGCTGAAAATAATGCAGAAACAATCGCCACAAGGAGCCGACCACTTGACTGGCCGCCCAATGCATTGACTCCGGCGGATTTCATGCTATATCGCCCCTCGTCGCGGCGGATCGCCGTTTCAGTCTAACCCGAACGAACAACTGGAGACACCATGAAGCACCTCATGATTGCCACCTTGGCAGCACTACTCGCAACCACTGCCAGCGCCGCCACCAAAACCGTTACCATCAAAGCCAATACGACGATCTTGGCCGTCAGCGTCAAGTCAGCTATGCCACACAACTGTCCAGGCCCCTTGAGCTTGGCCATTAACTACACAGGTACGCGCAATGCAGATGTGATGATCGATCACGACAAGTCCGTCGCCGCGCACATTCAATCGGTAAAAGCTAATGTCTCCGACAGCTGCCAGGACGAGATCACCGACTACGAAACCAGTATTCTCAATGGGCCAGTTTGTCTTTCTTTCGGCCAATCTTGGGGAACTGTATATGTTCCCGTTAGCCAGAACAGCGTCGGCAAGAAATTGAAGCTTTCAACACCTGCCGGACTTATCTTCGACACTGTCGAGCAACTGGCTCCGAACAAGAAGAGCAATGACTCTGCAGTTGACTGCTCGGTTGAACCGCCAGCCATCTACTGCTGCGCAGCGATGACTCCGTCGTGCATAGCTTGCAAAGAGAATGCGCGCCGTATCCGCGCCGAATGGGACGCTGCTTGCCGCTAGTTTTTTGATTGAGAATAAGACGAGGCGCCCCGGTCGTGATTCGATCGGGGCTTTTCTTTTTCGTCGCATCAATCGACGGCTGCTTCTAGCTCTGACGAACGTCGCTGCCTTGGTTGCGCCCAATCCCAATCCACCATACAATATCAGCAACTTATCGGCTACCAACTACACCTTGAACTGTCTCAGGGCGAGGCTTATCTTGAGGTTTACGCGTCGAAAAATTTTGCAGCTCCTATCCCTCGCATTTGGCGTCATTGCCGCAGGGATCGCGGGTGCCATCACCTTTTTTCGAGGGCGCGAAAGGAATACCAAAATGTCATTTACCAAGACTAATCCTGAAGCCATCAAGCAACGTTTCGCCATCGACTTTCAGTGGCCGACGATCGACCCATTTCTGTTCTGCGCCTATCACAAGGATGCATACCCACGCGGCAATGCCGAGTTAGGGCCGCAGGCGAATCTGGCAGATCGCGAGTTGGGCATGGACTTCACCCTGCGCGATGGCTTTCGCATGTATCACGGCAAGAGCATCCCTGGTTTTCCCGTGCATCCGCATCGCGGCTTTGAGACGGTGACCATCGTCCGCGAAGGCCTCGTCGATCACGCCGATTCCATGGGAGCGGCAGGGCGTTACGGGAACGGCGATGTGCAATGGATGACGGCTGGCAAGGGCGTGCAACACTCGGAGATGTTTCCTCTGCTGACGTCAGACAAGGAAAACCACCTGGAGCTCTTTCAGGTTTGGCTGAACTTGCCCAAGGTCAGTAAGTTTGCCGAGCCGCATTTTACGATGTTCTGGAATCATGATGTGCCGCGCATCAAGCAAGACGGCGCCACGATTGAGTTGATCGCTGGCACTTATGGGGATGTACGCGCGCCGGCTCCGCCGCCGGAATCGTGGGCCAGCAAGCCAGAGAACCACTTGGCCATCTGGGTGATCAAGGTGGAAAAGGGCGGCAAATTGTTGTTACCCAAGACCGTGCCGGGGCTCAGTCGCGTCCTGTATTTTCCCCGAGGCAAAGAGTTGATTCTGGGTGGCGGTCGCGAGGTAGTTGGTCAGGGCTTTGCCCTTGCCTCCGATCAAGCGCTCAGCATCGAGAATGCTGAATCCGAACCAGCCGAACTACTGCTGCTGCAAGGTCGCCCCATTGGTGAACCCGTCGCCCAACGGGGCCCATTCGTGATGAATACGGATGCGGAGATTCAGCAGGCATTCAGCGATTATCGCCAGACCCAGTTTGGTGGTTGGTCTTGGGCACGGCCGGATATGGTGCACGGTCCGACGCAAGGACGCTTTGCCCTGTATCCTGACGGCAAGCGCGAGGAGCCAGCTTAGTTGATCGCCCATGTAAAGCGCGAGGAGCCAGCTTAGTTGATCGCCTACGTAAAGCAACTGACGTGGCCGCAAAGGGTGTTGTGGCTCACCTGTGCCGCATCTCTGATGATGCACTTGCTGACGGCCGTGCGCTCCCAGGGGTGGCTGCATCCTGATGAGCATTTTCAGGTGCTGGAGTTTCTCAGTTATAAGCTCGGAAACACCCCGGCCAATGAGTTGGCTTGGGAGTTTGCCACCCAGTCTCGTAACTTCCTGCAAGTTGCCCTGTATTACCTACAGGTCCGCGGCATGCAGCTGCTTGGCTTCTCCCTCGATAACGGTGCCGATATCGCGTTGGCCGTGCGCCTCAGCTCCGCGATGTTTGGTTGGTTGAGTTTAGTCGTGCTATTCCGCGAGGTGTTTCGCCTTTGGCCAAGTGACTGGACGAAGTGTCTGGCGGCTATGGTGCTCTTGCTATCGCCCGTCGAAATGCTTCTGCACGCGCGTACTTCGGCGGAAAGCATGGCTACATCATTTTTTCTTTGTGGTGCTGTTGCCTATTTTGCGGCGGCGCGACAAACGACTGACCATGATCCGCGACGACGCTGGCTCTATGTTCTGGCAGGGCTGCTGCTGACCTGTTCCTTTTTCGCCAAGTATCAGACGCTCATCTTTATCGGCAGTCTGGTGCTGTGGCTGATGCTCTTATCCCGACCGGAGAAACGCGCTTGGGGGCCCATCGGTTTCGGCGTGATGCTCGGTATGCTCATTGGCTTTGGATCGGAATTCTGGGGTTATGGGCACGCGACATTCGCGCCATGGAATTACTTCGATTATCAGATTCTGCGGGGGGCGGCAGCGAAGACCGCAAACAAAAACACCTGGACGTTTTACTTTGTAGATCTCTGGCAAACCTGGGGCTGGATGTATACGACGGTGGCGGGCGCTCTGCTTTGCACGGCCTTGTGGCGGCTGCCACGCCATTGGCTCCTGTGGACTAGTGCTCCCTATTTTCTCTTGCACCTTTATCTGACCCATAACAACAATCTCCGCTATCTGCTGCCCGCGCATGCCATGTTCATAGCTTACTGCATCCTCAATTTCGACTTGCTGCGACGCTGGCGACCTAGAGCGCTCTACGCCGCGCTAGCGATACTCTTGCCAGGCTATGCGCTGGGGCTGTACAAGGTCGCGACGACTTACGAATTGCCGAGCTTTACTGCGGCGCAATACGTCGATAAACATTTGCGCGGCGAGGCAAGGGTGCTCGTCATCGGCCAGAACCCGTATCGTGGAAATTTAGTGTCACGATTCGTGAACTTCTCGGGGATTCGCGCGGTGGCCGTACCAAACTGGAAGCTGCCCAATCTGACGGGCCAAGAGGTCCTCGTCATGCGATCGTTACCGCGCCCGCCAAGGGCAGATGCTTCCACCGCATGGATGGGCGATGCCGATTGCTCGCCAATCAAGGTTTTTGAGAACGAGCATGTGGTTGACCCGGATTTTGCCGCAGCCTGGCTGCCGGCCCTCAGTCGTCGGAGTGGTTACTACACCGAAATTTTGCGGTGCCGCGGGCGGCAGCCACTCTAGCGAATGGGCCGGATGTAAGCCGGCGAATTGCGCAGCCGCTTCAGATCGATGTGATTGGCAGGATCCTCGCCGTACATTTTGTCATAGGCGTAAACCGCAGCTCCGATGAAATTTAAGAACACCCCCGCCGACATCGTTGTCGGATCAACTCCCGCCATCAGCAGCGACCATTCCTTTGCTGGGATGGGGTCGGTGTTGAGAAAAAATGTTAGCCGGTTGTCGTCGATCTCGACGCTCCACGGTTCGGGATGCTCCAGCACGGATCGAGGCCCGTACTGAAAGCGCACCACCACCGATCGCCATTCGGTTTTATTCAGGCTTTCGACGCCCGCCTCTTTATGCGGAATGCTCTGCAAACCTTCGTAGAGGATCGCCCGCGCATAGGGGTCGCCCGTCACTCGCTGCACGGCCCAACCATCGGCCGCACTATTCGCCAGAGTTCCGGGGCTTACGGCCCGGCGAAAAATAGCCTGCCCCTGTCCTGACTGCACGACCTGCGACAGCACCCGCGGCACGCGTAGGTGATTGAGCACCGTGTCGGCAAAGCGGCGCAGATCGGCCATGTCGACGGCCACCTCTTCGATGCTGCGGCGCGGAATCCACTTGGCACTGGCAACCGCGTCGCCAGCATGCATGCCGGTGATCGTGCCGAGGCCGGGAGTTGGCTGTAAGCCCGACTCCGTGCCGTCGGCGCCCGCGTAAGCGCCATTGCTGCCACCCGCACTAGCGGCCGAGCTAGCGGCCGAGCCGCCACCCGCAACTGGCACGACAGGCACCGCCGCCAACAAATTTTGCGGCGCATAGGGCGAGTCGCTGAGGCGTGTTGGAGTCGTGCCTGACTTCACGATCACCCGCGGATTGCTGGGCTTCGCCGCCACATCCAAATCCTCCGACGTCGGAGGAGGCGACTTCCGCGACTCCGGTGCATCCGCCACATCCGCCGCCTTCGGTTCCTCGGACGTCCGAGGAATCGCCGACGACTTCTGCCGCACCACCCCAAATCGCACTGTGGACGGCCCGCTAGCCGCCCCTCGGGACTCATCCTTTTTTTCGCCCTCGCTCATCGAGCCAAGCATCTGAAATTGCTCGGGATCACGCCCAAACCACCACCGCACCCCGAACACGCCCAAAGCATGCAGAAGCACAGATATCAGCAACGGGTACAGGGTATTACGGCCAATCACGGGGTCATCACTCCAGGGCCCGACTTCCTACTATTTTAGTATAAAAAGAGCGGGCATTTGCCGCCAGTGACATACACGATTTAGCGTAGGATTTCTCTCATGAGAGTGGGGTGAATGGACGAAACGCGTCAATGTGGACATTCCCGTTTGGGCGATCAAAGAACTCGATCGCGAATCAGATCGACGCGGAATCACGCGACAAGCGCTGATAAAAACGTGGCTAATCGATAGGCTTGATGCCTTGAAAGCGCGGGAAGTGATTTAGGGTAAACCCCTCTCAAGACAAGCAGATTCATCTGCAAACTCCAGACTATCGGCAAGATCAACTGATCTATCGGCTTTCCCGTGCGCCCTGGCCCTCAAGGCCATCTTCCAGGCTGATAGCTTGACCTATCAAATTTAATAGGTTAGTCTATCAAATATGGAAATTCTAAAAAAATTGCCTTTTATCAGTGCCTTAGATGCCTCACTGCGGTCCAGGAGCGACCTCATCCAGGTGATTCTTGGCCCTCGCCAAGTCGGAAAAACGACAACCATCCTTGAATACCTACGCAGTCATCTTCCTGATCAACACCACTATGTCAGCGCCGATGCCGTCTTTAACGCAACGCCTGAGTGGCTCCGCCAACAATGGGACACAGCCCAACGCCAAGGCTTACTGCTGGTCATCGACGAGATTCAAAAGTGCCACAATTGGGCTGAATTCATTAAGGCACTTTGGGACGATGCCAAGCGGCACAAGCGCGAGCGACGCTGCGTGTTATTGGGATCTAGCTCACTCAGTATTCAGAAGGGGCTGACCGAAAGCCTGACAGGCCGGTTCCAACTGATCACCGCCTTCCATTGGAATGCTCGCGAGTCCTTTGATGGATACAAACTCAGTTTCAGCGACTTCCTAAAATTTGGGGGCTACCCCGGCTCGTACCCGATGATCGGCAGCGACGAGTGGCGACGTTATGTTTCAGGCTCCATCATTTCGACGGTTATTGAAAAGGATATTCTGCAATTTCATACCGTTCGCAGTCCGACCCTATTTCGCCAAGCCTTTGAAATCATCATCGGCTATCCCGCCATGGAAATCAGCTACACGAAGCTCCTCGGTCAATTGCAGAGCAAGGGCAACGTCGAGCTCGTGAAGCATTACCTTGCCCTCTACGAAGGCGCCTATCTGATCAAGGTTTTGGAAAAGTTTTCTGGCAGCCGCCTTAAGACCAAGAGCTCGTCGCCAAAAATCCTGCCGATGGCCCCGTGCCTACACTATCTGACACATCTTGATTCCTACTCTACCGACGAAGTAGGGCATGTCTTTGAGGCCATTGTGGGTACACAGTTAGTGCGAACCGGCGAAGATCTCTTCTATTGGCGAGAGGGTCGCCATGAAGTCGACTATGTCATACGGCGCGGCAAGCAGATTTGGGCCATAGAAGTAAAAAGTGGGCGACGCCGAACGACCAGTGGAATCGATCAGTTCCTAAAGACCTATCCCAAGGCTAAGGCCGTATTCGTCACCCAAGAAAACTACGCGCAATTTGAAGAAGACCCCATGGGCTTTCTGGAGTCATAAGCCTCGGACCCAAGGCCAGAGCCGCGGACCTTTAATGCAAGACCTCACCGCACGACCGATAACTCAAGACACGGTAATCTTCGCCATCAAAGTCCAATTCTCCCCCGTACACAACAACCCCTCGACCCACGTTTGCTGCATAGCCCCGAAACTTGCGCAACCCATCCGCAAAGGACGGGTGAAATGTCTCCGCCGATTTAACTTCAATGGGAATTAGATGCTTGCCGCCACGAAACAACGCGTCCACTTCGACCCCGTTTTGATCACGATAAAAGTATAGATCTGAATCGCGCGCGCTATTTTCCCGTTGTTTGATGAGGTCCATAATAACCATATTCTCAAACAAGGCACCGCGCAGCGGATGAGCTTTAAGCTGTTGGGCATCGTGAATTCCCAAAAGATACGCCGCTAACCCCACTTCGACAAAAAATAACTTCGGAGACTTCACCAACCGCTTGCCGATGTTTTCAAAATACGGGGGTAAACGCCTGACAATAAACGACGCCTCCAAAATCGAAAGCCAGTGCTGTACGGTTTTGGTGTCGACTCCCAAATCGCTTGCCAGCGAACTGGCGCTGAACAACGAACCCACGCGCCCCGCACAAAGACGCAGAAAAGTCTCAAATTTAATCTGATCCTTGATGTTAATCAGTTGACGGACATCGCGCTCAACATAGGTTTGCAGATAGCTGCGGTAGTAAACATCTGTTCGCATTTGCGGCTCACTATGCAGTTGCGGCATAAACCCGCGCACGATGAGCTCATCGTAATGGGGTAGTGGCGCTGTCGCAGCAATTTCTGCAATCGATAGTGGCAGCAGGTGCAAAATAGCCGTTCGTCCGGCAAGTGACTGACTCACAGCCCCGGCTAGCTCAGTTTGGTGACTACCCGTCACGATAAATTGACCCTTTTCCCGTCGTTGATCGACGATCACTTGCACGGACGAAAGCAGAGCTGGAACGCGCTGGATTTCGTCAATGACAAGTCGACCGGGAAAGCGGTTGAAAAAACCCTTGGGATCACTCGACGCTAAAAGGCGCAATTCAGGATCTTCCAGATTCACGTATTGATGCTGGGGAAAGATCTTGCGAGTTAACTCCGTCTTGCCCGCCTGACGCGGCCCAAGCACGGTGATGACGGGAAATTGCTGGCTCAATACGATAAGTTGGTCGGACAAGGCTCTATTTATAAACAATTTCAGGCACCTAAGATAATATGGAGTTGAACTCCATATTATCCTAAATCAGCTTGGGGCGCTAGGTCTTTGGACCCAGCCATATCGATCATGGTGGTGATGCGCGACCAAGACTTCGAACTCCTGCGCGGGAGTTCGCCGACTGCGGCAGGAACGAAGCCTATAGAGCCCGGTCATATGGCAGGTCCCGCTATCAAATTTGGAAACTCCAGAAAATCTGCTATTTATTAACAGATTGGATTCATCCATACGGTCGAAAAGTTTGAAGAAGACTCCATGGGTTTTCTGGAGTCAAAGGCCTCGGCTACCCACAAGCATCACCAGAAATCGCTGCCAATGCATGCACTCCACGCCGTCCACCTCGGCGTCGGTAGTGTCATTGCTGACGAAGACGGGCCGCGCTCCCCAGCAGAGTATCGCGCAAGATTTCATGTTGCCCTGGCCCCGAACAAGAAAAAACTTCGTAATTTTGATATGTTAATCGACCTGTTGATCATACCCAATAATTGGCCGCCATTTATTGGATATAGTCAACGAGGTCAAAGCTGCGTAGGACACGCGCCATGACGCAACCGCCCTCGACCGCCTACCTTACAACCGCCAGACTTTCAGACCAGCCGCCTTCGCCGCTTCGCGATCGTAGGCGCCTTTGATGTCGACGAGCACTTTGGCCCCGCGCAACTTCTCGGCGATGCGCTTCAGTGGATACTCGGTCATAAACACCGCATGCTTCACGGCCAAAATCACTGCGTCACACTCGGGCACAGCGTCCCAGCGCTCAAGCCGGCGGCCATACTCTTCTTCAAATTCATCGGCATCCGCATGCGGGTCGATCATGTGCACCTGAGCGCCAAACTCCTCCAGCGCACTGGCCACATCGACCACCTTTGAGTTACGCAGATCCGGAATATCTTCCTTGAACGTGGCGCCCAAAATCGCCACGCGCAATCGCCCAGCTCGCTGCGCATCATCTTCCATCACCATGCGTACGGTCTTGCGGGCCACAAACCCACCCATGCCGTCATTGATGCGGCGTCCCGAATTGATGATGCGCGTATTGAAATCCACACCATCAGCCAAATACGTCAGGTAATACGGATCAACACCGATGCAGTGTCCACCCACCAGCCCCGGACGAAACGGCAGGAAGTTCCACTTGGTGCCCGCCGCTTCCAAAACATCCTGCGTATCGAGCCCGATGCGCTCAAATAGCATCGCCAGTTCGTTCACCAGGGCGATGTTCAAATCGCGCTGGGTATTCTCGATCACCTTTGCCGCCTCGGCCGTGCGGATGTTGGGCGCCCGATGAACGCCCGCCTTGATTACCGATCCATACAGCTGGCACAACATGTCGGTCACTTCCGGAGTCGACCCGGAAACCACCTTCACAATTTTTTCGATGGTATGGTTGCGATCGCCCGGATTCACCCGCTCGGGCGAATACCCCAAATAGAAATCCCGATTCACCGTCAAGCCGCTTTGCTTTTCTAAGATCGGCCCACAGACCTGCTCAGTTAGCCCCGGATACACCGTTGATTCGTAAACGACGACCATGCCCTGACGCAGCACTTTGCCGACAGTCTCACTGGCCTTTTGCACGGGAGTCAGATCCGGCTTTTTGTGCTGATCGACCGGAGTCGGCACGGCGACGATGACCACCGCACACTCGGCCAGGCGCTTCGCATCAGTCGTATAAACCAAATTGGAATTGAGCAGGCGCGCCTTTTCCGGCACTTCGTTGGTGCGGTCATGCCCACCCGTTAACTCATCCACACGCCGCTGATTGATATCAAAACCCACCACCTTGAACTTCTCGGCCAAGAGGCACGCAAGCGGCAAGCCGACGTAACCCAGGCCAACGACGCCGATGGGGGTGTCTTTTTTAACAATCGATTGCAGGGTCGCGCTGATGGACAACATGCGATGAACTCCCATTATTCAGACCACAAGCCGCCTAATCTACGCTAGGTTACGCGGTAATTACAGCCAAAATTTACTCGCAAAAACCACTTGGGCTTGCGGCAATACCCAGGTAAATTGCCGTAAATACTTGGCTCATTGACGCGCTGCACCCGCAGCACGCATTCAGTCGCAACACTCAGAGAGTAACGACCCTATGTGCGGCATCTTTGGCGTACTACGGACAAAACATAGCCCCATTTCGGCCCACGATGCCCGTCGCGCCCTTGACTCCTTAGCGCGCGCCTCCATGTCGCGCGGACAAGACTCGTCCGGTCTGGCCATCTTTTCCCCCGCAAAAATTCAGCTCTTCAAAGAGGCCGCAAAAGTCGATCGCCTCCTTGCGGATGCGGCCGTCACTCAGCTTCTCAACCACAGCGCCACAGGCCCCTTGGCCGTGGTCGGCCATAGCCGCATGGAAACCGACGGTTCCTTTCTCGATTCCAAAAACAATCAACCCGTCGTGCACAACGACGTGATCGTCCTGCACAACGGCATCATCGTTAATCACCGCGAACTTTGGGCCACCCATCCCAAATTGCAACGCGGCACCGAAGTCGACTCGGAAGTCATCGCCGCCCTCGTAGCCGACCGCCTCGCCCATCAAGAAACGTTGCGCCAGGCACTCACTCATACAGTTCCCCTGCTCAAGGGCAGTTTCAGCATCTGTCTAGCCTCGACCAAGTCGGACCAACTCATCCTGGCGACAAATTGCGGCAGCCTTTATTACGCCTTCAATCGCGACCGCTCATTCTTTGTCTTCGGCTCGGAGCGGATGATTCTGGCTGCGGCACTTTCGACGCTAAACGCCGCCGAACTTTCCGAATCAGACATTTGCCACCTCGAACCAGGCACTGCCCTTGAAGTGCAGCTACCCACGTCGGCACCCGAAGCCGCGGCCCTATCCGCGACTCCGTTCAACTTACTTGAGCGCGATGCCGCGAGCCCAGTGACATCTTCACCCTCAACATCAGCTTCACCCACAACAGCCACCAAAACCCTGTCCTTCGAAGCCACCGCGCGCCGCATCACCGCCAGGCGCGAGCGCATGGATAACGCCCGTCACCTGAGCGAAATCCAAGACATCGTCCAACAAGGCTATGAGCGCGCCAAAGCTGCCGCCACCAGCCAACAGCGTTGCTCGCGTTGCATTCTGCCAGCCTCCATGCCGTTTATTCGCTTCGACGCTCAAGGCGTTTGCAACTATTGCCACAATCATCAGCCCCGCGAAACCCGCGGCGTCGACGCCCTGCACCGTGACATTAACCGCCTAAAAAAGCCATCTAAGGACGCCGACTGCATCGTGTCTTTCAGCGGCGGCCGCGATTCCAGTTACGCGCTGCATTACGTTTGCCGCGAATTGGGCCTGCGCCCCCTGGCTTACTCTTATGACTGGGGCATGCTGACCGACCTCGGTCGCCGCAATCAGGCGCGCATGACGGGATCACTGGGCGTCGAACACATCCTCGTCTCGGCGGACATCCAGGCCAAGCGCAGCTTTATCCGCAAGAACGTCGCCGCCTGGAGCCATCGCCCACAACTCGGCACGGTTCCGCTGTTCATGGCCGGCGACAAACAGTATTTCTATCACCTACACAAGTTGCGACAAGCCACCGGCATCGACCTGCTCATCTATGCGGATAACGCCCTCGAAAAAACCGACTTCAAGTACGGCTTTGCCGGCATTCAGCTCAACCCCGAAGTAGGCAAGGCGCACAGCATCGGTCTCGGCAACTCGTTTCGCCTGCTGGCTTATTACGGCCAAGAATACCTGATGAATCCGCGCTACCTGAACGCCTCACTGGTCGATACGTTTGGCGCGTACCTGTCCCAGTACTTCACGCCCAAAGAATACGTTTACCTGTTTCGCTACATCCTGTGGGACGAGCAACAAGTCGAGCAGACGCTCACCACCCAGTACCAGTGGGAGTTGGCGGAAGACACCCACTCATCCTGGCGCATCGGTGACGGCACGCAAGCCTTCTACAACTACATCTATTACGTCGGCTCGGCCCTGACCGAACACGACACATTCCGCAGCAACCAAATTCGCGAGGGTGCCATCGAGCGCAGCCGGGCTCTTGAGCTGGCCCACATCGGCAACCAACCCCGACTCAACTCTCTGATTTGGTACTTCGACACGAT
>CAZLMG010000056.1:0-20206 GCA_964560765.1 uncultured Oligoflexales bacterium | reverse complement strand
AACGCATTTTAGCTGACTACTGCGAATTAGCCAAAAGAGGGACAGGCCCTAGTCTTGGAGTTCAATTGGCTCCGCAATGAGCCGGACGTCCACCTGCCCCTCAACTCCCCAATCGCCGCAGCGCCGATGCTAGGCTGCGGTACAGGGGCGACTCGGGCACCGACTTCTTGCGCATGAGGTACACGGGATGGGGCTCGACTTTGGGCAGCCCCGCCGGTTGCAGTGCGGCCAGGCGAAACTCCTCGGCCAACTGCTGATTGTGGAGACGCACGACAAACTTCGGCAGCCACGCCACCGCCAATCCGCTGCGCGCTAACGCCAAAGCCGTCTCTAGCATGTCCACTTGATACGGCACTTGCCGCGGCACACGATCGTCAGGCCAACCGTCGAGTCCGCGCACCCGCGTAGGCGCACCCTCCACCGGAATCGAGGGCGCGGCAAACGGCAACTCGTTCAATTTTCTCCCCGAGAAGCGATCCCGCCGACCAAATAGTCCCATGTCGATAGTGGCCACCTGGTCCAAGATCAATTCCCGATGCGGGATGGGAATATAGGTCAAGCCGCAATCAGCCTCCCCCGCAACCACTAACTCCTCCATGCGTCCTGGAGTGGCCTCACGCACGAGAAATTCGGCAAGCGCCGCATCTTTGTCCTTTGCAGTGCCCGCTCGCGCCGTCAACCAATGACTCAGGAAATAGGTGCTAAACACCTCAAAGGTGGCAATGCGAAATATCGGCCGCCTCTCGGTCTGACCACGCGCTTCATCGCAGAAGCGCTCGACCTGTCCTAGAAGCTCTTTGGCCCGCTGATACAGCCTGCGCCCAGCCTCGGTCACCGCAATGCCGCGCCCTTCTGGCATCAATAGGCGCACCCCCAGCTCAGCCTGCAAGACCCCCATGGATTTGGACAATGCGCTGTGGGACAGATGCAGCAGATCGGCAGCACGCCGCATATTCTCGGTCTCGACGATCACACAAAATTGCTGCAAACGATTGGTTTCCATATGGAACCATACTATCACTAACATTCACTATTTTTCCACATTATCCAGGGCTACATACATCTCAACGCCAACCAAAGAAATTGGTTCGGGAAAAGGCGACGACTAGCCATCTCCCATGACCCATGTAACTCAAGGAGTACCCCATGAATTTCAGTCCATCCTATCTCGCCACAGCAAGCCTGTTGCTGGCCCTCATCACCACCGCCGCCATCCCCACGGCCCATGCGGCCAAGGAGAGCGAACGCCTTGTCGGCGCTTGTATCGTCCAAGAAAACGGCATTCCCCGCGGTCAGACGCTCAAATTTCATCTGGATGCCACCGACCGCACCTTCGCCCACTTCCAACACGTCTACGGACAGAGCCCCGAAAGCTTCTCCATCACTCTGCGCCGCGTACCGGGTACTCCCGGAGTCTCTCCACCCTCGCTGGAAGCCGACTTCGTGACTTACGACGCGCCTTCGGGATTCAGCGCGCCACCCATCGGCAAGAGTGAGACCTTCCGCAAACTCACCCACGAGACCCCCATCTCATTTGCCGACGAGCGCTTTTCGACTCAGGTCCTCTGCGAAGCCACGTTGATCAGCCAGCCCACATACAACATCACCGACACTGATCCCGTACCGCTCGCCGAACTGACAAAGCCGCGCGCCTCCTTGCGCCTGGACGTCCCAGGTCTCGTCGACTGCGGCGTCCGCGTGCACTTGCCGCGCGATAACCGCAACCCGGACCTCAACCGCATTCGCTACGTGGCGGAGGTCGCGTCACTGATGAGTCCGAACGCCTTTGCTTTAGAGTTTGACGACGAAAACGACGCCATCATCTATCGACCGATCCGCCGCGACTGGTCTGATCAATATATTTTCGAAACGCCGAATCGGCGCACGAGCTTGGCAGAGATGTTTCGCATCATTTTCTATCCGAAGCTGAAGGCAGCGCCGGGCAGCATCGAAGTGTTTCGCTGCCCCGAGCACTAAAACAAGGTCGGCATCGCACTCGGAAAGCTATAGCGCCGCGGCACACCACCGCGGAATAGAGCATCCAGCATATCGCAGCGCTCGCTGCGCGTGTTGCCACAGTGATCTTTCAATTGCTGGAGGATGTCGATCGAGACATCATTCTTGTCAAAGGGCCGCAGAGCCTTCGAGACAAAGGCCACATCGGGAAAGGTCCCCCCCGCCGCCGCCTCGCTAAAGTGACAACCCGAGCAGCGCGTGCCCGTGCCCGTCGTCCGTTTGATCTCGTCATACGCGGCCGTTATCGGCAAAGTGTCCTTGACCGGAAACGCAATCTCGCCTTTGATCGACATCGTATCCGATAGGATATGACTAAACTCGATGGTCGTACTGCCCTCTCCCGTCAGAGCGAAGGTCAAGATCACCGAATTCAATTCGATAAAGATGCGCGGATTCTGCAGCCCCTCCGCCGGCTGAACGCTGAGCGCACTGCTTGTCGCATTGACCTTCAGAGGTCGCGGCAAGACATCAATCACGCATGGGATCGTCACCGGACGCGGCAAGGCATTGATCAAATTAATCACGCTCTCGATGGAGGAACGCAGATTGCTGGCTTCCGTCGGAGCCTCGCAGGGCACGCGCGGCACGACTTCAATTTTCTTCGCGGCATCCTTCTCCAGATCCGCGTCCTGTATTCCTGGCTCGGCTTCCTCCTGGACGGGGGCGGCCTGGGGCGCCTGCTGCTGAGCGGCTTCCTGACCACAACTAACCGCCAAACCCGCGACGGCGAGCCTCTGCAGCCAATTTCCAAGTTCCGGAAAACGCGCCATAAGATGCACCTCCAGCACACCTTATCGGTCAGCGATACCTAAAACTTTAGCCTTTTCGTTGTAATTTCCCTGTGGTAAGTGAGATTCATTATCACTGAGAATAATTCTCAATATCATTAGGAGGTCCCCCCATGCTTCGAATTCGAATGACCGTACCCGCAGCCACCTTCTTTACCGCCGTCCTCTGCCTGGCCCCCATCTCAGCCCACGCCCACGAGGAAGGCTCCGTTGGCGAGTTAAAGGGCGAACACATCCACCTGCAATATGTCGATCACGTCCTGGCTGGCACCATCGGCAGCATCCCTTTGTATGCCACGCCCCTCGAAGGTGAATACGGCATCCGCGTCCAATTCAGTGTCGGCAGCCAGCGTTTTGAATCAACCTTTCGCAAAGACGGGGAAACTCTTCGCGGCAAACTCGAGGCCACGAACTTTGCAGGCGCTCCGGTGACAAGTGACTTGATCGTGGAGAAGGTGAATGCGGCTGCTGGCATCATCTCTGGCTCGCTGAATGGCACCGCCTTCGACGTCACACTCAGCTCTGAATCCATGGAAGGGAATCACTACGTGAACCCAACCTTCAGCGTCGACATAGGTGAAAAGACCTTCAGCTTTCAATTGGAAAACGGCCAGGCTTGCATGGGTTGTGCCCTGAAGATCGCCTACACGGTACTTACCATCATGCACCTCCAGGGCCTCTTCTAGAAGTCTTAGAGGCTCGCTCGCATCACCGGCAGTTCGAGATGCACGCGCAACTCTTTTTGTTCGCGTCGCGTCTCGCGCCGGGACTCGTGTCGGTGGATTTCCCGACGCTGGCTCGGTCGTTGCTCAGAACGCGGCTCTTCCCGCCGAATGATCACCTTATCCACGTGACGCGAACGCCGCGGTTTCTCGCGCTCGACCACCACGACACGCTTGGGTGGCGCCTCGCGATGAATGATAACCTGCGTTTGCCGTGGCGGTGGCGCCTCGCGTTGCACAATCACCTGCGTCGAGCGTGTGGGGTAGCGCTCGGTGGTCACGACCGGCGGGCCATGATGATAGTGATGATGCTCAACCACTGCCGGAGTCAGCGCCGGCGACTGCACAAGCATGCCATTCGCCCAAACCCGCACCTCGCTCATATCAACGTTGCAGTGCATGGCCGTCCAAGGCACCTCAACTTGTAACAACCGCGTCACATCTCCTGATTGCGAGCTTGCATTTACCGACACCCGTTGTTCCGCCACCACGCGATGGAAGCTATCGGTAAGGGTCAAGCGAACGGGCCCGTCCAGCATCAAAAAGGCGTCCGCGGCGCTGACGGAAACCGATGCCTGGGCAGCGCTGACCGAGCATGTCGTGCGATACTCGCCGACGGCAAAAACTCGCTCCGTGGTAAACAAAAGAATGATTCCGGCAATGACGAGTAACTTCCATTTCATGAGTCTCTTCCTCCAGTATGCTCCCGCGTATGTGGGGTCGCCGTTAAAGAGCAAGGCGCATGCCAGCCAGAAATGAGCCCAAATCACCCCTTTTCCGGCCTAGGTGTCAAAAAAGTGCGACTTATAAGCCACCACCACTTCAACGCAAAATGTCAGATGTGCCTATTCGGACACAGTCTAGCGGCAGGTGTTTCCCATCCAAACCCGACACCTCCTTGCTCGCGGCGAATCGAAAAATACCGCATTTTGCGGCCCGAGATCGCAAGCACGCCGACACAAACGGCAAATGCACCGCGTCTGCTTCCACATTGGCACATGCCTTGCTCTAGTGGGCAGCACACGAATGGAGGAACGTCTATGAAAGCTCATAATGGAATCGGTTTGCTATACGTCGCGATGTTGATGTTGCAAGGGTGCGGAATGGAAATCAAGGCCAAGGCGTATGAGACGGCTCCGACGGACTATGTCACCTTTGAAATTTATGAATACGATCGTGTCACACGGCGAAAAACTCGACTCGCAACCGAGTGCGTCCCCCTCGACCGAGACTGGCAGGATGGTGAGATGAACATCAGTGACAATTACGGTGAAGACCTTAACTTCAACTGGAGTTTGCGCGGCGAGAAAATCACCTTCACTTTTGAAGACCAAAACATTGTGCTATCAGAAATGGACTACGAAACCGACTTCTTCTTGGATGGGAGCGAGGCCCAACACCGGATCGTAACGTCCCGCGGCTACACCTACATCGTCGAACTTGCCGGTCCCGACTGCGTGCGCGCCTAGTTTCCGTCGACGCCAGCTTGACCCTAGGCGCGGCCCTTCATCATCCCCTGCCAGTACAATACTGGCAGGATATAGCGCTTCAAGAGATACATGGAGCGCCGCTCCTTCGCTTGATCAAAGGGAAACGTTTCGGCTGGCTTTCCGTCGTAATCAAACTCCGCCAAAATCAACTTACCGTAACCCGTAACGAGCGGGCAGGATGCATAGCCATCATAAGATGCGTTCGATTTCTGGTTGCTCATGGTCGCCAGAAGGTGACTGACCAAGATCGGTGCTTGTTTGCGAATGGCGGCTCCCGTGCGCGAGGTTGGCAGGCTACTCGCATCTCCTAAACCAAAGATGTTAGGAAATTTGTTGTGTCGCATGGTGTGTTTGTGCACATCGATCCAACCAGCTTCGTTGGCAAGTGGGCTTTGCTTGATGAAGTCTGGGGCACTCATGGGCGGCGCCACATGCAGCATGGCAAATGGAATCTCTTTGAGCTCCTGTGTTTCTAGATTACGGAATACAGCCACCTTGCGCTGAGCGTCCACTTTTTCCAAGTTGTGCTTAAAAAGCGTTTTGATATTGCGCTCGGCGATAATCTTATTCAAAGCATCCGCGTACTTCTTCACGCCAAAAATCGCGGCACCTGCCGAAACGAACATCACTTCCGACTGCTGACGAACCCCACTCTTGCGGAAATAGTGCTCGGCCAAATACATGATCTTTTGTGGCGCGCCTGCACACTTGATCGGCGTGTTGGGAAAAGTAAAAATCGCGGTGCCACCTCGAAACTCACGAATCGTATCCCACGTGCGCTCCACAGTAGATTGTGAATAGTTCGAGCAAACGCCGTTCTTGCCCATGGTTTCCTGCACCCCTTCGATCTTCTGCCAATCGATCTGCATGCCAGGAGCTACCACCAAATAGTCGTACTGGATGGCGCCATGTTCCTTGGTCACAACCGTGTTGTTCGCTGGCACAAAGGAAACGGCAAAATCACGAATCCAGGTCACGCCAGCGGGAATCTGGTCCCGCTCGGAACGCTCACTTTCGGAAAACTTGCAAATGCCCGCACCCACAAGCGTCCAAAGAGGCTGGTAGTAATGTTTGTCCGAGGGTTCGATGATGCCGATATGTAGCGTCGGCTGCTGCCGCTTTAACTGAGCTGCAACAGAGATCCCAGCCGTTCCGCCGCCCACGATCAGCACCTGAAATTTTTGCTCAACGCCCACGTTGTCCCCTCCAAACCTGGCCATTTATACAAACTGCTTGGCCAAGATGTAAATTCCCATCACCAAGACGAACCAACCAAAAGCAGGCTCCAACTTTTTGCCGGGAACAAATTTCGAAAGATAGGTCCCACCAAAGATACCGAGGGACGCTGCCAAGGTAATCTTCAACAAAAAGGCCCACTCTAAGTCCACCGCACCGCCGACGTCGCCTAAAAATCCAAACAGCGACTTGACCGCAATAATCAGTAGCGAAGTACCCACTGCAATCTTCATGGGAATCTTTGCCAGCAGAACCAGCGCCGGAATAATCAAAAATCCACCGCCAGCACCAACAAACCCGGTAAGCGCACCAACACCCAACCCTTCGATCGCGATCAAAGGATAATTGAGCTGAGCCGCCCCAGACGAGTCGCCGCCCGTGTTGGCATTCTTGCGGCGAATCATCGCCAGCGAAGCCATCAGCATCACCACTGCAAAGACGGTCATGATTAGGCCGCCCTTGCTCAAGGTAAAATCGGCAGTGCTGAAGATCGTTTCCGGCAGCGCAGGGATCAGTAGGCGCCGCGCCACAAACACCCCAGCAAAAGAAGGAATGGCAAATACGGCACCGGTCTTGTAGTCGATGAGCTTTTGTTTGGCATAGCGTTGCGAGCCAATGAGACTGGCTACGCCCACCACAAATAGTGAATAGGCAGTGGCGATGGTCGGCTCTTTACCAAACAGATAGACAAGGATGGGTACAATCAGTATGGAGCCGCCGCCACCAATCAACCCGAGGGAAACTCCCGTCAAAACTGCGCCGATGTACCCAAACAACTCCATCCCATTCCCCACTGATAAGCGACCAAACCCAGTGTAACGCTTATCTGGGGTTAGTCAATCTTGCCCTGTCTCTCAAGGCTTCTAGGATTATGGAACAAAGTGACAGCCGAGAGGCATGGAACCCGAAAATAGTGGCGCCCAAGGTGCCGTCGCCGGTGGAGCGCCCAAATCAAGAACTTCGACTTTGATCTCATTGGCGAAGCATCCGGCTCGCAGCTGGTAGCCACCCACGACGGTCACCGGCGTGCCAGATGCCACCACCACCTGCTCGTCCGAATCATACAGAGGCATTTGCGGTTGGCAGCTTGTCATGTTTGCTACCGTGTTCGCACAGTCGACTCGATTTCGCACCCAGTGCCGCAGATCACGCAATTTCGCCGACTTGGCAACTGAATGTAACCCTTGCATATGCGACAGGTGCATATCGTTGACCAGGCTGACGACCATGGCACCCAGGACGATCGCGAGGATGGCCGCGAGGGTGGCATTACCTTGTTCGCTCCGTCGTTGCGTTCCTGCAGTGATTACCAGCATATTTTTCATGCAAACGTCTCCTATTCATGAACGCGAAAGCGTCGCGAACACTGGGCTGGGATTGGGTCTGCACAGGTGAGCGTCTTAATCTTGCGATTGCCAGCGGCGCACGCCCCATGTCGACTCCAGGAATTGCTTGCGACATTGAAGCGAGCTATCAAATTGTCCCCACAACTGCTGTAATCCGAGGTCGTATATTTCTGGACAGATGCGTATCCCCGCAATCGACACAGCTCCAGGCGCGATGCAACTTGCTGGCTATTGACCCCGGCGTGCGGATTTTGTGCCGTCGTTCCCGCGTAAGATCGATTTCCGCCGATGGCGTGCCCGATATTCATGTTCCAGGTCGAGACATTGGCGATGGCCTCTTGGGCGTTGCGCATGGAACTCATGTCTGCACAGTGGGTTTCGCATGGGCGCCGGTAGCGACAGGTCACTGCTGCAAGTTGCTTATTGCCAAAGCAAGCGCTGAAGATATCGAGATCTGACTTGTACCATCGCCAAATTCCCGTTCGCGCCGAACAGCTGCCTCGAACATATGCGGTGTGAGTCTCGTAGCCTGCAAGATTGCAGGCCAATTCTGCGTGAAAATCGTCGCCTAGAAGACCGGTATCGGCAGCGATCAGCGCTGTCCCAGCCGAGGCGTTGATCGCGGCGTGAATCTGCGCTCGATTCAGCGTCACGGTTTCGTCGACCACGCTGCCACAAACGCTCGGCCCACTCATTGGTGGTGGTGCAGTACTAGCGCATACCACAGGCACACCATCAAAGAGGTCGCGCCACCCTTCCGATTGACCCGAAACAGGATGACGAGCAAACTCCAATTCGCTGGCGGCTGTCATACCCGAGCTGGTGCCTGCCAATTGCAAACGCGCGTATTCCAGTCGCAACGTTCCAGGCGCCGCGTCATCGCAGTAAGCACGCATGGCCAAGTCGGCGCGCGGACCGAGACGCGTCATCCCCTCGGCGTCGAGAAATTCTGCGCCATCAACATCTAAGAGGGGAATGGTGCGCCCCGTGCCACAAAGTGCGACGGAATGATCTACGGTCTGTCGACAGTCAAGACGATTGCGCACGTACGAACGAAGCTCCTCCACTTGACTCTTTTGCAGAACGGCCGCCTGCATCCGCACTTGCCGGCCAATTTGCGCGGCAGAAAGGCTAAAGACGATCAGTACGATGCTCAGAGCCAAGAGGCTCTCCATGCCCACATAACCGCGCTGCGATGGTATCACCACGGATCGTCGCGCTCGATTGCAGTGCGTTATTAATGATTGCGGCACAGGCGGCCTCCCTATTCGTACGACGATGCGATTGCGTACGACAGGCCTTGCAGGCGACGGGCCATGTTACTTAAGGCCATGGTTTCAGGATGTTGGGAAAATCGTCTGGACCCAAGCGCTGCCAACTCCATGCCTGGATCAGCTTGAATCTGATATAATTCATAATATTTACAGCGGGTTAAGCTGAGTTTCAGGTTGTGGCGCCGACACCGATTCAGGCCGCCGGCGCCAAAGCACTCAACACTCGGTAATGACTATTTGTTTCGGAGTCATTACGCTTCGGATGCAGTGCTTAGGATAATACGCGAATGAGGAGGCAAAACCATCAACATCGACCTTAGCGTTACCATCGTCATCATCGCCGCCAGCATCCTTGCCTCGGTCATTTCTGGCATGTTCGGTATGGCGGGAGGAATGGTGCTCATGGGCGTGTATTCGGCCGTGCTGCCGGTGAGTGTGGCCATGATTCTGCATGTTTAGTGAATCCCAGTTTCGTGTGTATACGCGCCGCATCGTGTTGATGATCGGCGCCCACTACCTCGTTCACGGTGGGCTCTTAGTGGCCGGGACGTGAGTCCAGATCCTGAGCTAACGCCAGTTGCACGGATATTTTTTGCTGTTCAGTCTTTTGCGATGCATAAAGCACTGGGATGGTCAACGACTCCGCGCGGACAACTTGTCCTTCGGCCCGCGAAGGTGCATGCCGGAAGATGTATTCGCGGCCGGTATTTTCGCCGTAGCGTCTTTCCTTGCCCGGCCGAACAGAATACTCACTCATTTGACCCCGACTCAGACGAGCGCCGTCCAAACTTATCATTTTTGCTAGTAATTCGAGAGCAGGACGCAAATCTGCGAGCTGACCCTCGGCAAACTCCGGGCGCATAATATTGAGGTCGTTCGCCGTCGGATCGCTGGTAAGCTCCTCCATGACGGAGGCTTGCTTGCCAAATGCCGACAATGTGTAACGTGCCATTAAGCCACGCGGCTGCTTCTTTAAAATCGCTACCTCCAAGGTGCCGACTGCCCGATCCTTGTCGGCCTGCGCCTCTAGTTGGTAGACAAAGCGTGCTCCAGGCTCCAAATCCAGCATTTCAATTGGGGCCGCCATCGAGAGCGAACGCAGGCGAGCCTCTTCTTGCTGCCTTTGCACACGCGCATGCTCAGGGCGCTGCGGCTGGCCGTTCACAGCCGCGCCGCTATTGACTCGAACCCGATTTGCGGTTGACGGATTTACCGTCGGCGCTACATCCGGGACGAACGGAGAATAGCCACTGCTCGTCAATAGCCAGCCGACAAATCCAAGAAAGGCGACCCCGCCCACAAAGGCAATCACTCTCTGACGACGCATGTCCGGCTCCATCCCTAATTTCACGGTGCAAAGAAATTGTTCAGCTCCTCGTTGCCATCGGCAAAATTCTAAAAACTTGTAGGAATTGGCAGCCGGCGGCACGCCGATATGAGGCCATAACCTGCCGTACTTTATTGACAAAAATAAATGATCTTAAGAATGCCGAGCCGGTGACGATGATGGACCCTGATTCCATTGCACTGCTCATGCTCAATTTGTGCCCGGGAGGCCTCAACATGGTCCGAGCAAAAATCACCCTTCTCTCCGTTACTACGACCTATCTAGCGATCGGTGCCTGCACTCCGGAAGGCGGTTCCGCGCGGCTAATCTATCAAGACCGAACGGCTTATGTTTGTGCAGACACTTTGACTTCAGTTGGGGCACCTGAAGAGTGTGCGGCCTCGAGTTCTTCGTCAAGCAGTACCTCGAGCAGCAGCTCAAGCAGCAGCACCTCAACCTCCAGCGGCGCGGCCACGAACGATGGGGCCGTAACCATTGCGGGTACCTTAAACTTGACTGGTGTTGGCGCTAGCTTGACCGGAGGTAATCTGACGTTCTTCAAATGCGTAACCACCACATTGGATAGCAACGTCGCCTGCGTCGATCAGGTCGAGTCCAACGGCTCCTTTCAATTGGACTGCAGCAGCGCTTTTCAGAATAATGCGTTTGGCTGCTTCATCCTCGAAGGCCCAACAGAAGAAGCGCTTGAAATTATCGGAATGCTGGCCAGCAAGGATTTCAACCTAAGTGAATCCACCAATCTAGCAAAAATGGACGTGAGTTTTGATAAGGCAACCGGCGCATCCAAAGTCAAAATAGAACAATTGATCGTCAAGAGCGACGGTTCAACCATGGCGGTTGATACCAGCTCGCTAGGTGCTGCAATTCCGAACTTCTTGAAGAACTTGAACATCAACGACGGCACTTACAACGTATGCATGCAGTGGCTCGACCGCAATATGTACAACGCCAACAAAGGCGAATACCCTGCTCTCGACGCCAATTCGTGCTGGGGCGAATTGATGTACTTTGCGTTCACGCCTGCCACATCCAAGAAATTGCCACATTTGGAGGTTTGGAAAGACCGCAAGGCTTACGATCGCTGCCACGACGAAGATGGCGCACTGAGCTATCACCTGTCTGATGGCAGTAACATGGTTGAATTCGGCAGTGAAGGCATCCGCTTCCGTCCTTTGCTTGACGCCATTATCACCAACGGCTGGACCGACCAGTCTCGTATCGACTACTACAATCAGCAGCTATCCAGCAGCAGCGAGCAGCAATGGGTCACCGATTTCAAGACCATCTTTGGTGGCAGCGGAGCGTGCGAAGCCTATGCCGATGCGGCCCAGACGATCTTCACCAGCAATAAGGTCACCTACGGCATTCCCGCATGGGCAGCAAACGACCCGTACATCGATCCGAACTGGGTATGGAAGGAATGTTCTGTCTGGGACCTCAACGCAGCCGACTTTCCGAGTTTAGATGCATCCCGATTTGAACGGGCACGCAGCGAGTGGATGACGCAAGAAGCCTGCCGGCAATTCAAAGAGGGCACACTCACTCAGTCCCAAGCCCGAACCTATGCGAAAGATCAGTGCGTGGCTATGTACGAGATCAATCAGATGCTGGCATGGGCTGCCAACGACGTGGTCAGCAGCGCCTTGTGGGCCTTCGATGAAGTCCGCTGGGGTGGGCAAGGGGCTGATTTCCGCTATGTTTACGAGGATTTAGCAAATGCATCGGCTACTGCGGGCACAAACATGGAAACAGATGCACCCGCAGTTTTAGCAGGCACACCTGCTTTATCTGCATTGACGCAAGCTCTGGCCCTGGAGTACGGCAACATCGACTGGCATTGGGAGCGACAACAGATTTTCAAGTGCATCGGCGAAGCGGCCAACCTCACGGCGTTGGCCTCATCATGTAACCTCAGTTTCAATATGAATGTCGGCATCCTCAGTGATGGTGATTCGCTTGGCGTCACCTTCTGGAAGCTCTACCAGAATGATGACCCATTTTATGCCTGGGATGTGAACTACAACAATACGGCCAGTGAGTTCGCCCAGCAACAAGTCTGCGCGCAAGAATATCAACTTGATCTGTCGACCATGAACTTCAGCGTCAACTTGGGCAGCGACAACGACCCCGAGAGTTTTTGGAAGAAATTGGAATACGGTGAAGTGTACGACGCAACTTGGGACTACACCTATAGCGCTTGGAAGCTAAGATCAAGCGTTGCCGATTCGAAGTACGACGTCGTCTACAACTTCCTGGACTATGCCCTGACCAACAATTTGGTCCAGGCCTGCACCAAGGTGCGTTTTGCCGACTACAAGCAACAATTGGACAACTCAGCTAACAATGCCGACGATACTTGGAAGCCGGAGGACTGGATCCTAACAGATCTAGCCTACCGAATTTCAGAGAGCAATTGGCGCAATGGACTCTTTGCTCTGCAGTTGCAGGACGCCAATGGTGACAGCGTCGATGGCGCGGAAACCAGCAACGAAACCGAGGCAACCGAGGATTTGGCGGTGCTTGGTCCAGCCGTTGCCCAGTTTGCCCTCAACAACTTGGATCGCTGGGATGCCCAATACCTGCTTTGGGACTATTGCTGGTTCTATGGTGACCTGGGCAGTCTGAGTAGTTTGACCCTAGACGGAAGTGCTATCTCACTCCAGTGTGGCGCCGCAGTTCCTTCGGAACTAAGCGCGAAAATGAATTACGCCTGTTGGGATACAACCGCAACCTGCACCTTTCCCGCCTTCGATACGTGGCGGACGGACGTCGATCGCTTGTTTAGCTTGAAGCAGCGACTAGGCGACTTTAAGCGCTGGCTTGGCGGGGGCAATACTAACGATCCATACGTCCAGAAAAAGCGCGACCTGAAGCGAAACTCCATGTGTATTCCAAATATCAGCCTGGGTTACCAACCAGCTCCGAGTACGAACTCCCTAGGCTTCACCTTTCCAGTTACGGTAAAGTCACCTATGCATCAGAAGATGGCCGGTGAACTGATGCCGCAGATGTCAGCGGATGGCTCTTCAATACAGAAGTTCATGCTGGTTTCTACCGACTTCCAAACCGTTACCCGCGGGGGTGATCAAGGCGACTGTCAATGGGGTGAGAAAAAATCGATCACCTATGCATCAGTCAATGGCAGCAATTCGGCCATTTCCGGATTGTGGACGCAGTCCTGGGTCGATACATGCTGGCAGGATTCAGCAACTTCCAACGACAACGGCTGGGATCAAGTCATGCTGGCGACGCCGCTGGCCCAATAAAACAGGATCACTGCAGGCAACCAGAGTCCGAGCGCCGCGCCTTCGCGGCGCTCGCTTTTTTTACGGCGTCAGAGGCCACTCCATAGCCCGCTCCGTCGACGCGCTCGACCCGCCTGGAATCAAATAAGAGTACTTACTGAGCACGGTCGGCGGAAAGATCAGCAGGGAAATTTTTTCGCTGGTGATGCGAATCTGCACGGGGCTCATGGAGGCGGCCTGATTGGGTGTAATCGACGCCTCCGGCATGGCCAGGTGCCATTGGGTGCCCGGAAAGCGGCTTGCCAGCTCGTTACGAATGGTTTGCAGGCGCGTGTTCAGTGCCGTCACGGTGGCCTGATTCATGGGCAATCCATCCAGATCTGACCGCGGACCGGCCCGGCCATTCGGCAAGCTGCCGAATAGGATCAATTCCACATCCTTGCCGCCCGCGCCCGCCCGCAGCTGCCCCTGGACAATACTTGCAATATCAAGAACTTCCCGGCCACGATACCAAGGTGCCGCACCTTGCTGGAAAAAGCGTCCACGCACGGAACCGAAATAGGCATCCAGGAACTCGGCCGGCATGCGCCCCTCCTGCCGCATGGCGACGGCGGTCAAATGCGCGTTCGAGGTCTGATGTCCGTAAGCGCTTAGGGCTCGCTTGGGGGTAAAGACGATGCGATCGCCCTCAAAACGCCGACCTAACTCGTTCTTGGCGTTGACGTACGAATCGCGCAGGCGGGCATCGAGACTTTGCCGCAGCGGCTCAGGCAAGTGTAACACCAACGGCAAGATTTCGTAGGTTAGCGCCGCGTTTGGATCGCCGACTTCGATAAAGAACTGCATGAGCTCATGCCAAGCACCAGCATCATAACGCTTCAAGGCGTCAAAGCGATTGCGCACATAGGATGATGGGAGGTTTTGGCCATAGTCGGCAATGCGCAGGGCGGCAGCCGTCTGCATAATCTGCTGCTCGTCGCAGGCATTGGATGCCTGCCCGCGCGCCGGCAGGAGCAGCAACGTTGGGCCGAGTGACGTCAGCGCTAAAAGCACGGCCAGGCCTAGACGGCGAGGCCGAGTTCGTCGATTTCGAAACAAATGGCAGCGGAGTGGAAGCATTCGGTAATTATAGCAGATTAAGCCTGCCTTGACCGCTACGGCAGGCCCCAAGAGCCTATCAGCCTCGTCGGCAACGCAAAAGGAAAATAATGTATGCGACCTGATGCGATAAATCTTATTTATTACCGATTACTATATTGTATTTATTGCTATTATTAGAATTATCTCATGCGCTTTCCAAAACCTCCGAAAGGTTCTATGTAGGTCGGGCTTGGCCACAAATACAAAGACTGATGCAAGCCCGAATGACTCAGAAACAAAACCAGTAAGGAGTTCACCATGCAAAGCAAGTCTCAAAAGCGCATCTTCATCGCTGCGGCCACGGCCCTGTTCTTTGGCCTTCCGAGCTGCAGCGCCATCAACCCTGACGCGACATCGGAAGATGCTGAAGTCAGCAAAGGGTACAGTGCCGGTACTCCGATTGGCACGGCCGCGACAAGCCTATCGGTCGTTGGTCAGCGCCCAGCAGCACTAGCACTTGCCGGGGCAGATATTCCGTTGATCGACATTGATGGCACCATCATCGGCTCTCTGAACATGACTGATGCCTATTTAGCGCTCGATAAAATCAAATTACTACAATCCGATACCGCGGCAGCTACACTTGCCTTGCAAGAAATTGAAACCGAAAGCGAAGACGTTGAGGCGGAAGAAGATGACAGCGCTGACAACGAAAGCGGGCAAGACCCATTTGAATTCAAGGGACCCTTTATCTGTAACCTGATCGACAATACCATGTCACCTTCACCAGAAAGCCTCTTGATACCAGACGGAAGCTATACTGGAATCAAAATGGAAATGAAGCGCCTGGAGGCGGACAATGCCGATGCTGCTGGCCTGTCCGTTGATCACGTGATGCGCGACCGTTCCTTATACGTCGCTGGCCAGATTACTTGGGCGGCTGATAGTTCCGTCACGGCCTTCAACATGGAATACCGCATTGACGAAGAGTTCAAGGTCTTCGGCACAGGTGCCGTTGGTGTGGCGGAAGGCGTCTCCAATGCCATCGTCATCGCCTTTAAACTCGCAAGCTGGCTCGACTTGAGCAACGCTGAAATCAACGAAGAAGGATCCTCATTTGCTCCGTTCGTTGGCGCGACAACTCTGGCTCTGTCAGAGAACTCGACCGTCGAGACGGAAAAGGCTCTGTGGAAAGCGATCAAGGAAGGCATCAAAAACTCGACCAAGTTTGGCAAAGACGATGACGGCAACGGCAAATTGGAAGAAGACGAAGACAATGACGCCGAGAACGATGACGAGTCTGAAGCAGAAGATAGCGAAGAATCCGTTATTCAGTAACAATGGGTTACAACGTTCCGATTCACGAACCAGGAGCGAGCCGTGCCAATGACGCAACTCAAGAACATAGCTCAGGCGTTGCGTCCGACGGAATACCTCTCCTATCGCGACTACCTTGGTGCCCTCTTTCAGCGCGCCAAGGAGTCTCTTACCAAGTACTCCTACCGACAATTTTCTACCGACCTTGGACTAGGCGACACAAACATCTCCTGGCTTTTTGTGACCGGGCGCCGGCAAATCAGCGCTGCAACAGCCAAAAAGCTGGCGGTAGCTCTTGGCCTAAAAAATAGCGACCGCCGGTACTTTCTGGCCCTTGTTGAATATAACAATGCTCGAACCAGCACGCGCCGCGAGAGTATGCTCAAGCAACTGCTCGAAATCCGAGATGCTTCACTCGATGACTCCTCACAGCAAAAGGCATTTCGCTACTTCGGCGAGTGGTTTCACCCAGTCATTCGCGAGATGGCGGCGCTCGACGAATTTAACGGCGACCCAAACTGGATCAGCCAACAACTTGTTTCCTATGTGCCGCCAGCGAAAGTGCAAGAAAGCCTCGAACTCCTACAGGAATTGGACCTCGTACACCATGATGCGACAACCCAGCGTCTCACTCACACGGGTCAGCAATTGGTGCCGCCAAAGGGGCTGCATGAATTATCTATCATTCGCTTCCACCAACGCATGATAGAACTAGCAAAAGATGCCGTCACCGCCGTCAAAGAGCAAGATCGCGACATCAACGCTCTGACGGTGGCGGTTTCGAAAGAGTCTCTGGATAAAATCAGAACCATGGTCGAAGACTTATGCATGCGCATCTTAGAGTTAGAGCAGCAAGACAAAGGGGCGCGTCATCACGTGCTGCAGTTCAATAGCCAACTGTTTCCACTTCTCTATCCCAAACGAGGACCGCGTCATGATTAGTCAATCTGCCATAGACATACAACGCCCCACTAACTTCGGGCGCCGCGCAGCTCACGCGTTGCTGGCCATGATGCTGATTCTGACAGGTTGCGGCACGTGGCTGCGTAACCCTGGCAGCAGCGACGACGACGAAAAGAAGGAAAACCCGGTCAGCCCGATGGCCAGCGAGCAGGGCTCGGTGACCCTACGATTTGCCGCGCGAGAAACTACCTCCGCCACTCTCGTTGGACTTACGGTTCCCGTGCTAGATAAGTCGGGAGCCGATGCGGGCACCCTCACGTTAACAAGAGCTGAGCTGGCGCTGCGCGATATCCGCCTGCGGGTTGATGAGGGCGACTCGGAGCGGCGTGACGAATTTACCGGACCTTACCGCGTCAACCTATTAGATGGGAGCATGACCCCTGAGCCTGGCGCTATTGCACTGCACACCGCCGACTACAGGACTCTGGAACTAAAACTACATAAACTCGAAGATGAAGATTTGAGTTCGGTTGGTATCAGCGAAAATGACTCAATAGCTGGTCGAAGCATCTTTTTTATGGGTTCATATCAACCGAGCGATCAAAGCCCAAGCGTCGACTTCACCATGGCGTTTGAGTTTGACGAAGAATTCCAAATCGCCATGGGCGCCAACCCATTTAGCGTCAAGGCACATGCGGAAAACCCCTTGCTTGTGGCATTCGATCTTGGTCAGTGGCTGGATTTTAGCGATCCCGAGCACAATTCCGAGCAGGTCGACTTTTCCGATCTCGGGACTGGCTCCATCCTTCTCGACGAGAACTCCGATGATCTGGGCAAAGAAGTTCGCCGCGTCATCAAGGAAAACGTCAAGAAAGCCGCCGAGGTCAGCAAAGAGGAATCCGAAGAATAGGACCTCACGCCGCAGCCCCGCCGCTTCAGGTCTGCCGCGGTAGGTTGTCACCATAGGGCAGTTGAATGATTTTCTCCCGAATTTCGACCAACGTGCTCGACAGAATGGCAGCAGCGCTGGTTTGGTCCAACAAATTATTTTCGAGTATCATACGAATCTTCATCAAGGGCGTATTCATCCAATCCCGGATCTTCTCGCTCTGCTGGTTACGGGTCAAGGTATCCCACTCGCGACTTGTCGGTTGGTTCCGCACCAGCTGGGTGGCATCGATCTGCAGGCCTATGTAATGCTGAACGCCACCTAGCTTCAGCGGCAACAAGATCAGCCGATTGATAAACAACTCGCCTTCTTTTTTGTAGTTCACGAGATCGGAATAGACAGCAAGTCGTTGCTCGATGGCAGCGTGTATCTTCTCGACCTCGCGGCGCTCCGTAGCATCGCCCTGCAAAAATCGGCAATTGCGCCCCAGAATTTCCGACTCAGAATAACCAACCAATTCGCAAAATTGCGCATTCACCAGCACCAATGGATGATCGACCGCCTCGATATTCACCAAGGTAAAAGGGTGGGTAAAGAGCCTCGATGCTTGTCGAATGAAAAGATAGTCCACCTAGCCGCCCCCCTATTCTAAGACCGCGAACACTCGCGCAAGTATTCTACTAAAGTCTCGAAGCGAAAGGGCTTTAAAAAGACGCGAGAAATTCGCGCATCGCGTTCTGCCTCGACTGTCGTTATCCTCAACAACGAGGACTTTTGGCTTGGACTCTTCTAACTGGAAGGCACTCATGCTGGTTTGTCTCAAATGGGCGATCCCGGCACCTACCCATGCACCGGCATCCAGCGTTGATCACACGCCAAACGCCAAGAATTGTCACTACATGAAATCGCGAGCCCGCAATTTTTCGGCAACCATTGACCATCACTCAGGTTTTTCCATGGTAGATTTCACCCATGCCGGCGCCGTTACGCATTTTTCTCAGTATTTTTTCGAAGATCCCGAAAGCGGGCTGTAGGGGTGCGCAGCACTCACGGCAAGTGTGCGAACTAAATTTTCACCTCACAACGAGGAAACCAACATGATTCGCGTCACTCTTTTTGCACTGAGCTTCTTTGCGACCATCTACACCACCACGGCCATAGGAAAAGGTGGCGCCTCGGCTGCTGAGCGCAAAAAGAGCACGATCGGTATCACTGGTATCTACGCTGGCATCGCCGATGCCGCTCTGAGCGCTGGCGCAGCAGCCTATGTGCTGCTCAGCGAAGATGTAACCGTCGGCGTTGGACTCTTGCAAGGATCTGAGGATCTGACGGCAAGCATTCCGGCAAGTGGCATGATCGTCGCAGACAAGGTCACGGTGGCTTCCCAGTTTACCTATGGCTACGGTCGGTTTTTCTTGGGAAATAGTTTTAACGTTATGGCCGGGCTGGGGATGATGAGTGGCGAAATTGTGATGAATGTTCGCGATGACGTATCCAACTTTCGGCTCGACACGACTCTGAGTTTGTCAGGCATGGTTGTGCCACTCGCCATCGGCAACCATTGGCGGTTTGGCCCCGTCGTTTTTGGGATTGACTACTTTCAAGGTTTCTATTTCCTGAGCGGCGAGTCGAAAGCATCAGTTTCGGCTAGCGACACGACAACCGATTCTCTGCAAGAATTTAGTGATGACTTGGCGAAATTGGGCGATACGCTTGTCGATGGAACCCTTCTTGCACTGGGAGTGATCAGCCTTGGCATTGAGTTTTAGAGGAGCCGACTCTTTGTCCAAGCGCAGCCCAGTGCTAGGTCCCTGATCCATCAAAATGCAGCAGCGGCATACCAGAATTCGGCGTGTTCGACACTTCATACCAAAAGTAATCTGAAAGGTTACGATAGGCGGAATAGGGCACCTCCTGCCGCGGCGCTGGACTACGTCCCACCATAAAGTCGAAGGTGTCGGCGGCGGTGTGCGAGGCCGTACTCATCGCCCCCCCCATGCTACATCACCAATCGTCGGCATCGCCGTGCGGCCCGCCGCCTCGGCATAGGGGTTGGAAAATTTTTTTGGAAACTCCAGATCAAGCGGGCTCTCAGGACGATGGACCGCGGCAAATCTTGGCTGCGAATAGCGGCCCCCGCTTCTAAAAAACGCTTGTATCTCTTCGGCGCTCGGGCCCTTGCCCCAGCTTGTTCCCGATTGCCCGCGAGCGAAAGCCAACCATTCACCGCCAGCAACGTCTCCTGCCGTGCTGGGTATCGGTACCCATGTGCCCGGTGCGGACATCGCCTGAGTATATGCGGGCGTCATTCCCAGGGGAGCTTGTGCCTGCGCGGTCGGTAGCAGGTTCAGTGCCCGATGGAGATTATGGGCAAGTAGGTCTTGAGTCCCGAATCTTTCGTGGGATATGCACCGCTAACGGAAGAACGCCGTGTCAAGTGATCGAATCAGAACTCTCTAAGTGTGTTCTTGAGCCTCCATAACATACTAGGGCCTGCCCCTGTTTACTGGTCAGCTAAGCAGCCACTGCAACCAGTGTTCAGATGTCACTTC
>CAZLMG010000055.1:0-23163 GCA_964560765.1 uncultured Oligoflexales bacterium | reverse complement strand
GGGGTTGGAAGTGACATGGGAGTACCCAAAGCACATTTCACGGCGTCAGTTCAAGCCTTCTCCACATCAACCTCGAGTCCCTCATATTTTTGCACCCAGGACCCGATTTTGATCCGACCGCTGTACGCCTCATCGAACTAGGCTATGGGAATGTGTATCGCTATGGCAACGATCAACACTTCAATGATCGTCAGCATCACAGCACGCATCCCATAGTCCATTTCTAAACCAGCATTGCGTTGATTTCGGATCATTTGCTCTTGACCACACTCACGCTCGTCGCATTACTCTTAATAGTCGTTCGGCAGCTCATAATAGGCCTGGTACAAGCCTTCTTGCATTCCCATGTTGTATCCATATGCGTATGCTAGGTCGCTGCCGGCAGGTTCCCCTAAGTAAACGCCACTGGCTCCGTCGATTTTCCCTTGCACATATCCTTGCATGTATCGCATTTGCCTGTACATCGCTGCTTCGAGCGCGTCCTCTTCTGTTGGATGGCAGGTACCCTCCATAGACATCGGCGGGGCGTAGAAATCTGCATAAGCCGAAACACAGAACCGACTCTCTTGCTCTGGCGACGGAAACATCGGTTGACTCTGAACACTGCGATTGGGCCATCGCTGTGAGGCAATCATCTTCGCAGATTGGTTGTTGATAGTCGGTCGAATTCCCGGGACAGCACTAAATGCTGGCGCGAGGGCATTGTACACGCCAACTGAGCTTGCTCGACCAACTCCACCGCCGGGACCGCTAGCCACCCACTGGGGGCTACGAAATGAGCGAAATGGACTCATCACGAAGACGCCCTTGTTGACGAGTGAAAATCCCATTTGCCCCACCTTCAGCATGTCATCAACTGCGCCCATCATGTGAGGCCATAGTGCCTTCACAACATAAGTCGATATCATCGCATCTCTATTCGCTGCGCGCTCGACGAGATCCTGCTTCTCGTATGCCGTCAGCAAGTTCATGAGATGACTTGGATCAGAACCCTGAGGCAAAAAGATCAATCCCACAGCAAACGCTATATCTTGAATAAATTGCTCGTTGGATATCCCCGCATCTGCCGCAACATCGTAGTAAGTGTGGGCGTCAAACAACACTGCCAACAATTGCAAGGGATCGCTATCGAGAGCCTCTTCGTAGTTCTGCAACCACAACGCCAACTCCTCGGCGGCTGGAGCTTCGCCACGCATGACATGTAACATTAAACTCACCCACCATTCCTTGGACTGAGTCGTTTGGGCAAGCTCCTGAACGAACACATCGGCTTCAACTTCATCATCAGCCAGCGTTGCGAGGATTCCCGCCGCCAGCTCGCTATTGATTTCACGGCCCGTCATGTAGAAAATAGTTTGTTGCAGCGAGTAGATCTCCGCATCGTTGTTGCTGCGTGTCAGCTCTTCCTCTGCTTCCAATTCATTCGACTTCGCCGTGTGCACTAGAACAACTGGGCGCCTCCCGCTTTCGGCGACTGGAGCCGGTGGATTACCGACACCGCAGCCAAGAGTAAACATAACCAAGCATAAAGGCGCTGCGGCGAGCCAAGAGTTCCTGCGCAGATTGTCCGTGTTGACACATAGACTCTGAATTCGGCGTAGCGATAGGTTCATAGCTTGTTTCCTCCGGTGGCGAATTGCTCTCTATATCGATTGCGGTAGGAGGTAGACTGCAAGTGCAAAGCCAACCCTAGCCTCCGAATAGATTGAGGAATCTACGCCTGCCGACTGTCTAAGATGAGCAGGTCGAGTTTTGAGATCGAGATTAACAGCTGGATATCAATGAGTTTTTCATACATTTGTGGCGTTCGAAGCTGCTTATACCGCAATCTACAGTTGCCCCTACGTACGGTAGACCGCGCCATTGTTTCGGAAACCTGTATCGAGAAAGTTCGAAAAAGTTCATACCTTCTTGTCTGATGACGCTCAGCAGACACCTGCGACGGAAGCAGCAGCGGGAACTCGAAGTATGGAACGCACATGGGTGACAAATTTCACATGACAGTTCTGGGCAGAATTCGACAACAGAGATGGCCCATCGGCCGAAACATGTTTTGGCTGCTAGCCGTCTTGACGATCGCTCTGACACTTCCGGGGCTCGGCTATATGGCTGGGCTCGAGTTGGCAGGTCGAAAGACCCTGTTCATTCTCACATTGGCCGTGGGTCTCTGGGTCTCTGAGGCGATTCCACCTTTCGCTACGGCCCTATTGGTCGTCGGTTTTCAGGTATTCTTTCTTGGGACGAGTGATCAGATCGCCAATGATCTAGCGCTTGAAAAGTACACCCGTGCCTGGGCTAGTCCCGTCATTTGGCTGCTTATGGGTGGATTTTTTCTATCACTCTCCCTGACCCTGACGGGGATAGACCGCATTGTGTTCGCCAAGTTCGCAGCTTGGTTTGGTCAGAAGACACGGCACTTTCTTTTGGGCTGTATGGCTATTGCCGCCATCCTGTCGATGTTCATGTCGAACACGGCGACGACGGCCTTGTTACTCGGAATTCTTGGGCCGACCCTTGCGAATCCGACGCAAAGCATCGCCGTCAGAAAGAGTTTGCTTGTTGGCATTCCTGCCGCTGCATCGATTGGCGGCATGGCTACCCTGATTGGTAGTACGCCCAACGCCATTGCCTATAGTTTTCTCGTCCAACAGAATATTCACTTTGGATTCCTTCCATGGCTGATGATCGGAGTGCCGCTTCTGCTCGTTCTCGTTCCCATCGCCTGGGGACTAACCACCTTCTATTTCAAACTGCCCAATACAAGTTTGGCTTTTGACACGCCCGAGGATGCTGGCGCCACGGACTCCCTTTCTGATCGTCCCTTACGCAAGCGTGATCGACATATTGCACTGTGGACGTTTGCGGTTACGGTGGCACTCTGGGCGAGCGCGCCGCTTCACTCCTTGTCGGTTTCAGTTGTTTCACTGATTCCGATTGTGGCACTGACCGTGACTGGCGTCATTCGCAGTCAGGACGTGCGTCTCATACCCTGGGACACTTTGCTACTCATTATGGGAGGAATGTCGCTTGGCGAGTCCGTCATTGAGTCTGGACTCGCGCAGTTTATCGTTGCGCAAATCCAGGTGCCAACCGATTACCCGCTTTTGGTTTTGATAGTCTTCGGATACGTCAGCGTCTTTTTTTCCACATTCATGAGTAATACCGCTGCGGCGGCAATTTTGATCCCTCTTGGCAGCGCCATCGTTTCTGAAAATACGCTTCAGCTTTCGCTCGCAATTGCCTTGTCCTCGTCCATTGCGACGGCTTTGCCGGTTTCGACGCCGCCAAATGCAGTGGCGTACGCGTCTGGGTACCTCCGATCCAAAGACTTTGCATTCGTCGGGATACCCTTGGCACTGATCGGCCCGCCTCTCATATGTTTGGCTATTTGGTTGATGGGTCGCGGCCACTAGCATCGGCTGCTACCCACAGCAGAATGGTTTCCAGTCAACGCCATCCACGCGCCAATATCGACCGTTCAGAACCAGCACGTAGTCGTCTTCGAGGCACTCTGCCAAGTTCTCTCCATCAAAGCAACGCGGTTGTCGCGTCAGCATCTCAAGACCCTCTTGAATTAGGAGAAGATCATGGTTGGCAACTTAGGTGGATTGGTTTCGTTAGCAATTGGCTTGATGTCCTCATTAGCCCTCGGTGACGCATGGACACCGGGAAACTATACTGGCCACGGTGTGTGGCGGGATACAGCCGGGCACTCGGGCTTATATGAGGTGGTGACCGTGCTCACAGCAGACTCCATGTCCTCCAACTACGCCTTTGCTGAGGGTGTGGCGGCAGTGAGTCTAAGCCTGCAGAGAACCGGTGACGGCTTCTACAGCCTCATCGATGCCGAAAAAACATCAGGAAATATGTACTGTTATGACGTCCAGTGCCACTACGAGCTAGGCGCTGGATCCGTAGAAGAGACCCTTTCGTTTGTCGATGGAAAATTGTACAAGCTGGGCTCTAAACTGGGTTCCGATGGAAGGACCATCATTTGGCAAGAAGCACTGAACCAGCAGTAGTCATGAGCGAGCGAATGGCGCGGTCGAAATGGACCTTGTCCGCGCCTTGGCGTGCCTACTGGTATTGGGCGTTGGTTAAGACGGTCAGGTCTATGCTCATTTGGCCCCCCATCACTGGCACCATCGCGTTGGCATTTAACATTGAATACGCCATGAAAGCCGCAAGTGTGTGGCAAGGTGTGCTGCCTTCGTACATCTATGCCTACTCCATTTGTATTGCCATCTCGGGGGTGTATTGCGTCGCCTGGGCGATTGCCACACACATCGGTGGCGGGATGTTGGCGGCACTCAAGGACCGCATTTTTATCCATGTGGTTGTTAGCTTGTTCGGCGTTGCGGTCGGCATTTGGCTGGCCGATGTTCTGTGCCAACGGTGGCTGCACTTTCATCCTTCGGCATTCAGCAATTATCTCGCTGACTTTACCTTGGGCACCATGATCACAGTCGTTCTCGTCTACTTCTATGCCTATAGGTCCTATCTGGTCAGAAATCGTGAACTTGAGCGCGCCAACGTGCAGGCTGAACTCAGTGCGCTCAAGGCGCAAATGCATCCCCATTTTCTCTTCAACTCGCTCAACAGCCTCGCCGAGTTGATTGTCCAGCAACCTGAGAAGGCAACTCAATTGACGGAACAATTGGCGCGCCTCTACCGCTCCATTCTCGATGCGTCTCGAGAACCCCTTGTGGCGCTGGAGAAGGAACTCGACATTGTTCGCACCTATTTGAGCATCGAAAAAGTTCGCCTCGGGGACCGCCTCCAATATCACATCGAAAATCTGGCTGACACGTCCGCCAAGGTGCCGAGTTTGTCCATCCAGACACTGGTAGAGAATGCTGTGAAGCACGGGGTTTCACCGGCAATCGATGGAGGTGAAATCCGGGTCGCCTGCTCACCCATCGAGGGCGGGGCTGCTTGTGTTGAGGTCGTCAACACCGGAGCGCCATTCCGCAGGCTGCAGGGCGGAACGGGTCTAGAGAATACAGAGCAGCGCTTAGCATTGTCGTTGGGAAGTGAATCAAGTTTAGAGATTGGCACCACAATCACTGGCGCGACACGCGTGAGCTTTCTGACTCATGGTGCTGTCCGTGCCTGAAACCATAAATATTCTCTTGGTAGATGACGAGACTCTGGCCCGGGCGCGCATGCGCCGCTTTCTAGAAGAGGGTGGTGTTGCTTGCGAGATTCGCGAAGCGCGGCACGGAGCAGAGGCCTTGAACGAAATCTCGCGAAAACTACCCGACATCATGTTCCTCGATGTACAAATGCCAGGAATGAATGGCTTTGACGTTCTCTTTCAACTCCCCGACCGCGACTTTCCCGTAGTCTTTCAAACGGCGTTCGATGAGTATGCCCTTCGGGCCTTCGACGTAGCGGCTGCAGATTATTTGTTGAAGCCCTTCACCGCGGATCGTTTTTTTGTCGCTTTGGAGCGAGCGCGTGAACGCGCAAGTCGACCGCAACTTTTGCAGGAAACGCGGCACGCGGCGAGCGCTCAAGGCCTTTTTATGCACAAGATACGTGTCGAAACCTCGCGCGGCGACCTTTTGATTGGTGTTGAGGAAGTTGATTACCTTTACAGCAGTGATCATTACACGGTTGTCGTGGTGGACGGTCAAGAGTATCTCACCAGCGTCAGTCTGGCTCGACTGGAAGAGGCCCTTGATCCCACGCGGTTTTTGCGTGTCCATCGCAAGTCGATCATTCGCCTCGATGCCGTTCGCGGGTTACAGCGCGGCGATCGTGTGCGCGTTCTGCTGACCTCGGGCGCAGAAGTTGAAGTTGCCCGACGCAAAGTTGCAAACGTGAAGAGCTACTTGCAGTCACGGGGCGAAGCTGGGCTGCGGCACTAACGCTCACACTTCAGCAGGTGCTACCGAGCGCAGTTTTTTCAGATGCCGACCAAACAGGTACATGATAACTCGATGCGCGATCGCCTGGGTGTATCGATAAATCCACCAGGGCAGGCGCGGGACAAAGTCCAAGACAGCGACGATGGCTTCGTCCGACCCTGCCAGGCGGCGAAACTCCAGCCTCCCACGATTATCAGGGAGAGACGGCACCGCCAAACAGCCGCCGGTTACATAAAACAACTGACGTGTTGGATCGCTGCGTACAGGGCAAAACTCCAACGCCAGAAGCAACCAGCCACGAGTGGCGGAACCCAACGGGCGAAGATAAAATTTCAAAGATCCCGTTTCCGCAACGTCCACCGAGAGCACTGGCCACAGCAGGCGGTGTATCCACTTTGCGTAGTGGCGTCCAAGTTCGACCATGCTCATGCCAACGGGTAGCGGCAAGCGCTGCACGGAGGTCACCGCTGACAAATGGTTGCGAGCATAACTACGACGTCCAGAACGCGAGGTTTGTCGACTCTGATCCAATTCGATGCGCCCGCGCCTGACCCGCAATATTTCGGCAAGCGATTCATCGAAGGACCGACCAGGAACCTTGAGCTGCAGCTGCAGGTTCCTATTGTCGGCCACCATATCATGCCGCAAACTCTCAATCAGCGGGTAGACCAGCTGCCGAGGGCTGCCGGTGACCACAGTGACCCAAAGCCTGGAAAGACGAGGTGAGAAAAACGGCACCGGCACGAAAAACCTATTGAGGCCCAAGAACCGAGCTGTTCGCTGAATCATGTCCAAATAGGTCAATCGATCTGCTCCGCCAATATCGTAAGGTCCGGGAGCAATTGCTTCATCCTGAACGGCGCGTGCCATAATCTCAACCACATCATCGATATAAATCGGCTGACAATATCGCGCAGTCCAACGCGGGCAAATCATGATCGGCAGACGCTTAACCAAGCGCTCTAAAATCGCAAAAGAGGAGCCCTGATCACCTACGATCAACCCGGCGCGAAAGGTGATCACTGGCACGGAGCGACCGGCCAAAATCCACTCAACTTCGAGGCGCGACGCCAAGTGCGAGGAAAGGGGTTCATTTGGAATCAATCCCGCTAGATAGTAAATTCGCTTCAATCCGACGAGCTCCCCGGCCCGGGCGAAGTTATCGGCCAAGATGGTATCAAAATCGGAGAAATTACCCTGCGAAAGACGGTTGGGAGGCAACATGGAATGGACTAGATAGATGCCCACGTCTGCCGACTGCATGGCTTCCTGCAGTTCGCGCAAAGAAAAAAGGTCAGCCCGGCGAAAGGTGATGTTTGAAGGTCGACTAGCTATGGACTGCTGAGCAGGGGCACTTCGCGTGATCGCTATCACCTCATGCTCTGCTGCCAGCCTTTGGCATAGAGCCCTGCCGACAAAACCGGTCGCTCCGGCAATCACAATTCTCATCGCAAACCTATTCCGCTCTCGACGTCTAAAAAGAGATGGCGAACATTGAAACGAAGGTTCGTCTCCTCAAGGGTTTGGTAAAGTGCAGCAAGAGATAGCCCAAATGGTAAGAATTGGGGATGAATGCGCTGTTTAGCCTGTTTCGCTGCCAAAAACACCTGATGAAAAGTGCGAACAAAGCTTCTCTGACAAAATGCGTGATCTGTTTGATTCGAACCAAAGTGCTCAATCAAAATGTTTTCAGCTGCTTCCAGACCCAGAACCTTTAGTGCCGAGCGAAATGATGGATGGTCGCTATGATAAAAACTTGAGTACATCGTCCTAATGGCACTGATAAATTTATCCTGCCACACCACAGAGAGACTCGAAGGGTGCCAAGCAAGCATGTGCTGCCCGCTTTCACGGCTCATACCCCCATCTCGAAAACTCATTCCCCTGAAATCCAAAATGGCCTGCTGACACGCAAATATCTGGCAAAAATACAATTGCAGAACGAGCTCTGCCTGGCTTTGCGAAAGCAACGTACTTCCCGCGTCTTGATGCGATGATCCGCCACTTCCTTGATAAACAACGACAGGCAGTTGAACCTGAACCAATGCCGCATTCAGGGATGCTATGGTTTCGTTAGCGATACCCTTACGCGCCAATGACTTTGCCAAAGCGCCTAGCTGCCCTAATGCGGCCGTAGGGCTAAGCACGTCAAAGAGAGCGGGAGATGCGTACTCTGCTAAGTCTCGCCATTCAGAATTTTTCAGTAAATTTGCCAGCATGACTCGTACCATCCGACATGAGCACACCATCGCACGACAGCAAGGAAAAGTCAGTGAAATAGTCGTCGCAAGCACTCCAACAATTTGCTAAAGGAGCAACCGAGCATGACAAAATTAGCTGTTCGTCTTCAGGAGCCGCATTTGAACTCTCAAGACAGGACTATCAAGGGCAGATGCTATTGCTCTCGCGTGCAATTTGAACTGACTCCCCCGACCCTGATGTTTTCCCATTGCCACTGTGAGTCCTGTCGCCGTTCCCATGGGGCGGCATTCGTCAGTTGGACCTCTGTTCCTGACCAACAGTTCCGCATGCTGACCGGTGATCAGTTAGTGAAAGGCTACCAATCCAGCCCTGGCATCGTCTGGAAGTTTTGCAGCCATTGTGGTAGCCCCCTCTTTCAGACCACACGCCACTCACCAGGAATCACCTATGTGAGCGCTGCCGCACTCGAATCGCCGCTGGATCGCCCGGCAGAATGCCATGTTAGTTTTGAGGAAAAGGTAGACTGGCTGGATGTGGCAGACGCCCTGCCAAAATATCGCCAGAAAACCTCTGATCTTTTGCGTGGGGGCAATTCGTGAAGCGAATCGTCATCACTCTTATCGTCGCCCTATCGCACCTTGCCGAGGCATCTAGCCAACTTCCCGAAGTGGCTCGCCTGCTTGGTAATGATCAAGCAGTGACCAGCCTCTCGTTGTGCGAGCAAGATCAGCGCACCCTCGTCGTTGCCGATCAGAAGAATCAGATCATCGCCTGGGATATCGCTACTAGACGTCAATTATGGAAGAAGACGACGCCAAAGCGGACTTACGCTATGGCTTTCACTCGCGATGGCAGCCAGGTAGTCGTCGGCGGTCGCTATCAAATGCTGCGAACCTACGACGTGGCTTCGGGCCAGCTCCTGACCGAATTCGAACAGAGCCCGGAACGACATCGGACGGTGCATCAGTTGGCGCGCTTCACGAGCGGCTACAGATATTTGCTCACCGTTGCGACGATCGGCGACGAGCTAACCAATGCCCACGGGCATTATCCTGAATTACACGAATCCGAAAGGCAGCGCCTGCGCACCCCATCAACTCAGAGCTATTTTCTCTGGAATGCCGAGTCGGGAAAGTTGCTGAATCGCACTTCGCTCGGTGACGACTCCACCATCATCAGCCTTGGCCTTTCTGCTGACGAAACAAGATTCTACACTGTTAGTGCGACGCATGTGACGATCCGGGAGTTAGAATCGGGTCAGCTTACCCGCCGATTTCCAGTTGAAGATTTTTCCGCCCAGACCAGCTCGCCGGTGATTCTCGCAGCTGCTTTTGACTCAACCATGCGAGCCCTTGCCCTTTCCACCCTCGAGGGCGTGGTTGTGTTACAGAGTGAATCGGGCCGCGTGATGAGAAAACTTCCCATTCCAGGGGAGCTCCGCCCGAATGCCCTGCAATTCAGTCTCAACGGATCCGAGCTTTATGGGACAATTGCTGGCGCGTTTAGCAGAGTCTTGAGCTGGGATGTCCTGCGCGGCCAAGTGATCTTTGATGAACCGCTAAACCAAGACCCATCTGGCCGCGTACAAAGTGAATACACCATCAGTACTTACTCATTAGGTCCGCTCGTTGTCTTCAGCCCTGAGCAGCAGCTACTGGTGCACGCATTTACTGGTGAGTTTGGCGCAAGCGGGGCTGTTCGTCCGGGCGGCACGGGGGTCATTATCCGCAAATTGCACGCAATGAACTCGCGTTAAAAGTTGCCGTAGCGTCATGGGCACAGGCAATTTACCTGCTGATCGCTAAGTTCTTCCGGAATGCAAAGCAATCCAAAAGGCGAAAAACCGGTGTACACGGTTTTTGCTCGATGGAAAACAGAGCACGACTGAACGCCAAAAAAGCTCAATTGATCTCCCAACGTTATCTCCGGGTTCAGAACTGGGCACCCACCGTTATAATTTGGCTTACCATACCCCCCGCCCCACTCCTCCATATCTTTCAAAAAATTCGAGGTATAAATTCCGGCAATGCGATCCCTTACATATTCTTGAAATGCTGGAGATGAAACACACCCACATTCATCAGCGGCGTCGTTATCCGAACTATCTTCACATGGATTATCAATCGCGGTGGATGATTCACACGCTTGATCTCCCGAAGCAGAAACCGTATCCGAAGCGCAGTCCATAATAAGGTCAGGAAACAACTTACAGGACCCACTTACCGGTATCAAGGTACCCCTAAATTCAGCACGCTGATTGCCGCACAGTCTTGGTTTCAGCTCTTGCCCTATTTCAAGTTGCTTCTCACTCTCGTTGCGGAATGGAAATGAATTGCATCCATAGTCAAAAAAACTCACTCTCGTATCTGGATGTCGATCTTGCATAGTATCTACAAAGCGTCTGAAGCCGTTGTAGAATGAGCTGTGTCCAAAACGATGTATATTGATGGTGGTGCATCGATGCGGGATGTCTCTCACGTCAAAACCGTTTGTCCCCAAACCGACAACGTCGATACTAGGACGATCAGCGGTGGAATTGCAGAAAGTTTCGAATGTCTTCCACACGATGTTTGTAGGATACATCGGCAAGTCGCACACCGCCCTATCCGCAGTAGATGTCATCCCGGTGCCCTTGCATCTCAGCCCTGCCTTAGCATAGGCAAGTTCTTCAGTCCTATTGAAGCACACGGGCGCATCGGATCGCGGCGTGATTCCATAGCTACAATGAGGTTCAAGATTACATGCAGCAGCACTCTTCTTGGCGCACTGCTCATCATCAGACCACAAAAAATAGTCGCACTCGGTACTTGGAGACATTACTATGGGAGTAACCGGATCTTTCTTGTCAGCCGCAACTACCTGAGCCCGCCCCTGAGGAGCAGCTTCAGGCTGGATTTCGGCATCCTTGGCTGCCTCACAACCACTCACCACAAATACCAAATATAGCAAGCATAATCTCTTAAACACGATTCACCGCCAAGTTGACATCAGATCACCAATGGGTGTGGCGATCATACGCATACTACCACCCTCGTTACCTCGGAGTTTCTCACGAGTTTCTTTAGAGTGAGACATTTGACTCAAGACAGTGAAAGCAAAATTGGCATGATTAGCATGATTGGCAAATTCGCTCGCTCGTTCACCATCGACAAAGTCTCCCACTAAACAACGAACGGGTGGCTTCACGACCAGGCAAACAATAATATAATATTACTGTGTTGCTGAGATCTGGCAAATGCCCCACTACATCCGTAGAACAGCGACCCGGCTTCCATCGCGATGCTCATGCCTCCACTCCCCCAAAATGGCTGTTGAAAGCAATGCCAAAGCGAGCAACTGGTGCGGCGCGAGTCTTGCTTAGTTTCTCTTGCCGGATGACCCCCCGTGCGGATCGGAATTCAACAACAGAAGGACTTGGACATGAAAGCACAAGACGTCGGCATGCCATTATTCATCGTCACAGTAGGTATTCTCGGTGCCTGTCGTTCCACAGTTGATCAATCAAATCTGAGGGAGTCCATCGACCTGCGAACCGCAGTCGGGGATTCGCAGCTACTGCTATTGCGCGCCGGTGATGTCACCCTATGGGCATGCAACAAAGGTTTTCCTGCTAACGGCGAGTTTTTTGTAGCTGCTGAGTGTACAGTTCAGGTTCCCAAAACCTATGCTGTGAGTCTCAATGACTTCGACTCAGCGTTGCGAGGCCAGCTAGGGCTAGTCGCCACGCTTGACCCCGAAGAGATGCTTCGCGGCATGCAGTCGGAGGCTGACGCCATAGAGAAGCGGTTGCTGGAGCTTCGAATCAAGAACTCACAGGATGCTGCCAGAATGGAGTCCGACTTGAATGCCCTGAGGGAGCATATCTCGAATCTGGAGCCAAGGATCGACACTTACTCGGAGATCAAACAGCATCTCGTATCCACAAAAGACACTCGCCTGTATGCCTCGCAAAGCGCGTATAAAGTAGCCAAGAAAGCTTATGAAATCGCTAATCGCGCACTCGTCGAAGAAGTTAAAATGCGTCCATCGGCGGATCTCGCCGCACGTCGCGCCGCACTGAAGGCAAAGTTAGAGGCGGAACTGATTCCGGAACTCGTTAGGTGCGAAACGGCCGCACTTGCCATGCATCAAGGCAAATCGCCAGCTGTATACTATGCATGCGAAATTCAATGTGGCTGCGAAATGAAGACATACTGCAACGGCAGCCTTAAGGAGGTTGACAGGCATTGTTATGCACATGCAAGCGCGTCATTTTTTCACTACCAGGCGCGTTTCTCGGAGCCGCCGAGCAGATCCAGTTTAACTCGGGCGTACTGCACAAAGGAAAAAACGGCATACGACCATGTAGTTACGGGTATCGATATCTGTCGAAATGGTGAGCATCAACTAAGCAAGCTGCGCCTCACAGAAGATACCTTGAAGTTCCAATGCAATCGTAAGGAAGAGTCAGCAGCAGAGAGTGACCTTATCGCCTGCCGCGACGCCAAGTATATAGAAACCCTCAAAATCGATCGACTCGTGAAAAGGCAGATTCCTGAATGATGGCTTCTCGGGAGGGTTTGCGCCCCCGAGCTGGATCGAGCATTATGGAAGTAAACTGTATGAACTGACGCAGTGAAATGTGCTTTGGGTACCCCTATGTCACTTCCAACCCCTTAACAACTTCCGCATTTTGGCACCCAAGGAGGTGCTAAAATGCATCATGACGCGACTTTTCGTTAGGGCGCGGGCAATACACGACAACTGACTAAATGAACTTTCGCCAGTCAAGGTGGCGATCTTTGATGAAATAGAAACGTTTGAACACACCAAGTGTAAACCCGTCTCGATTGCCGTTCATTGTTTACCACAATCAGCGACTAGAAGGGATGGTACCCCAGATTGCATAGGGGTACCCAAAGCAGAGTTAGCGACACCAGTTTATACGGCTTAGATTCTATCACCTGGCTGGAACTTGGCGCCACCTTTGTGAATGGCAATAACTCTCGTCTGACCATTCGGAAGCTTTTCCGTAACCTCAATGTCAAACGTCTCGTTCAGCTGCATGAGAACGACTCGTGATTCGGATTCAATCGCTAGTACCTGATTTCTGAGTAAAACCTTGCCCTGGAATGGTTTGATTCCTGCGGGCGCTGAGCGCAGCAATTCAAGGTCAGGAATGAAGCGCGCCCTATTCGTGACCGGATCTCGGAGAAACTTCACCTGCAGATCAAATTGGCCAATCAAGTTTCCTTGGCCCTGATAAAGCAGCAACGACATTTCAATCTTGATGGATTCAGTACCCCAGAACCCTTCCGTACCGCTTTCAGCGTCGCCACGCATGGTGATCGACTTTTTGACGACATTTAAGCGCTCATTCAGGATTGGGTGCAAACTATGGTCGGCAGCACTTGAACCGCGTGACGCGCCGAAAATCTTCGCCTCTAACGCATGGTAGCTTGGTCTCGGCACATCCGCTCGCTTTGGAGTCAGAGCATCCGCGGCCCTCTTAATAGCACTGCGCGTGTCAAAGCGATAATCTGCAGCCCGAGAGTACATCCCCTCAACCGGGCGCAGCTTCAGTGCGTTGATAAGGCCCGCTTTGATCTGATCGAAGTCAATGTCGGTTAGATGAAGGTTTTCCAGCGTAACACCACCCTCGTCGCTGAGGGACTGATCTGACAGCCGCGTCACATCGGTAGTTGTCCGACATGCGCTCGCCATACCGATTAGGACAGTGGTACAAAACGCCAAGCCCTGTTGTAGAGAACTCTTTGGAATTGAAAGTTGCATCATGTCCCTCCTTGGGAGTGTCGTACTCAAACGCTTCAAGACTCACAAGATCTGCAAGCCTAGTTCCCGAATTGACCACGCCTAGAATCGCGCGAAAACACCAAGTATTTCCCTGCTCTTGACGTCACCGGCCCATCGTCTTGCTGTTCAATCAGCACACACCGAGCATCCTCGGGCACGGGAAACATCAATATAATCAGCACCCTATGCGCGTTCACGAAGAACTACGCACGACAGATCACACGTGCGCCCACAAGGTCTTTGAACTACTTAGAAACTACCAGCCATACAGCTCTCACTTACGATCGCTCGTAGATGCGCAGACAACCGTCCGTCAGCGCGTTCACCAAAAGGAGTGATGACGATCATCACAGAAGCAGCTAATCTTCATAGGCACTTTTCCGCACTTCAGATAAAAACATTTCAACGTTCTTGATGGGGACCATTGTGAATTTGACGCCGCAAACTTTTTCTTTTTTTAACGTAGTCCGCGGTTTCCTCATGGGCGCTGCCGACATTGTCCCAGGTGTATCTGGCGGTACGGTCGCGCTCATTCTTGGCATTTACCCGCGGCTGGTGACCGCCATCAGCCATGTGGACTCGACCGCTCTGTTGTATTTGCGTCAGCGCAGAATTCGCGCGCTCTTGCAGCACCTCGACATCGTCTTCCTCCTGAGCATCTTTGGAGGCATCGCGTTCGGCATCATTTCTCTAGCCTCGCTCATGCACTATCTACTGGAGAAGCAAACACAGCATACTTATGCGGCTTTTTTTGGCCTCATTCTCGCATCCGCACTGTTGGTGGCTCGTCTGATCGGTGATTGGAACAAGTCACTTTTAGCCGCGCTAACATTAGGCGCGATCGTCGCCTATGCTGTCGTTGGCTTGCCGTTACTGCAAGATCCCCCATCCGGTAACTGGTATGTGTTTGCGGCCGGAATGATCGCAATATGCGCCATGATTCTCCCTGGAATTAGCGGTTCCTTCGTATTACTAATTCTCGGCAAGTACACTTTCATCACCGGATTGCTCCGGGGATTTTTGAAAGGCGATTTTTCGATCGCGACCATCACAACGCTGACCGTCTTTTGTGTCGGCTGCGCCGTTGGGCTCATTGGCTTCACCAAGCTACTGCGTTGGCTGCTTGCCACCCACGAGCGCCTGACCATGGCCATACTCTGTGGATTCATGCTGGGCTCCTTGCGGCGCATCTGGCCATTTCGTGCACCCTCGACCTCCGAGGCAGCCGCCTTGGCCGATGGTGGCAATTCCCTTTTTATGGAGGCGGTTTGGCCAACGCAGCTTAATACCGACGTCATAATTTCCCTGGGTGCGTGCTTGCTGGCTTTCTTGTTCGTTCTCGTTCTTGACCGTGCGGCGAACGCCCGCGCAAGCATCCCCGAGGGAATTGAAGGTGTTACAGGCTGATATCGCGAACCTTCTAATGGTTGCTTGAAAAATCGCTCAAGAATGCTCCAAAGCGGCCGACACCAAGGCGGGAGTCGGGTTTGACTGCATGGAGGGCGACATGTCAAAAGGAATTTCCGTAATCGTAGCCGCTATGAGCCTATGCTCGTGCCAAGGCAATGGCGGCGGCTCGAAAGCAAACGCGGACCTACCCGGACTCAACGTGCGATTTTCCGAATTCGCCGGTGAAGAAGCGGTCACCTTTTCCAGGACGTACAAGAACGCCCTCGAACAAAACTTTACGGTCAGCAAGATCGCATACATCCTGACTGACATCGTTCTGATTCCAAGCACTGGAGAAGAAGACGAAGCGCTAACGGTGACGTCCGCACACTTCCGCGATTTGGAAGAAAGCAACACGGCCATCGTCAATGTGGGCGAAACAACGTCAGCGTTCGAACAAGTACGCTTTACCTTCGGCGTTGCCAACGAAGTTGCACTGCCGAATGATGCCGAGTTTGCAAATATGGCCTGGCCGGAAAATCTCGGTGGCGGCTATCATTACATGCAACTCGAGGGCAACTTGCCAGATATCAGCGAACTGGTCGCCGCGCAAAGCGGCCATGACGATCACAGCTCTCATCAAATGGATGACAGCGCCAAGGGTAAAAGCTTCATGGTTCATACCGGCCCGACAAATGGCGGCGATCGCTCCTTTTCTGTGACCCTGGATGTGATTGTTCCTGAGGCAGCAACAGGAGATCTCATCATTCGCATGGACATTCTCGAGTGGATGAGTGATCCTCACACATACGACCTCACAGCCTATCCCATGGTCATGTCCAGTGAAGAAGCCCAAGACAAACTTAGGGAGAATGGTACCAGCGTATTCTCCGCTGAATACACTGAGGACTAGTTGCAATTGCGGTGGCTATTCACCTACCTGATGCTGGGAAGTGCTGGCTGTGGACCAGCCAGCGATCAGACGTTGCCACCACCCACTCCCTATCAACTAACGACTCCTGCATTCTTCCCCAACCTAGCGCTACCGTCCAGCAACCCGCTCACCGAGGAAGGGATCGATCTGGGTAGGGCTCTGTTTCACGACCGAATGCTTTCCCTGGACAACACTGTGTCGTGTGCCGACTGTCACCAACAAAGCGTCAGCTTTAGCGATGCGCGCATCCTCAGCCTCGGCGTAGATGGGAAACAAGGAAAGCGCCACTCCATGCCACTGATCAACCTGGCGTGGGCGACTTCGTTTTTCTGGGATGGTCGGGCGCCAACCCTTGAGCAACAAGCATTGGCACCCATCAAGGATCGGCTGGAAATGAACGAGACGATGGCGAATGTCATCCTCAAGTTGCGCGAACACGACGAGTATCCGAAGCTGTTCGCCTCTGCCTTCGGCGATCGCCGCATTACCGGTAGGCGCATTAGCCAAGCCATCGCCCAGTTCGAACGCACTTTGATTTCCGCTAACTCACGCTACGATCGCTACCTGGTTGGCGCCGAGGAATTCACGGAAGAAGAAAAACGCGGGCTGGAGCTTTTTAACTCAGAAAAGGCCGAGTGCTTCCACTGTCATGGGACGGCGCTGTTCACAGACCATAAATTCCATAACAACGGCCTCGACGAGGCTCCCTCCGATCTTGGCCGAGCGTTGTTTACCAACGAGGGCCGACATCGCGGACTCTTTAAGACTCCAACTCTGCGCAATATCGCCGTCACCGCTCCTTATATGCACGACGGACGTTTTTCTACCCTGGCTGAAGTGATCGACTTCTACGACAGCGGCGTGAAGCGCTCCGCCACACTGGATCCACTCATGCAGGACGGGCGCCCGCTAGAGTTGAGTGATGAGGAAAAGGCAGCACTCATCGCCTTTCTAAGCACCCTCACCGACGAAGAATTTCTGCAAACATCATCCTTTTAAAAGACTGTTCGTCAGGGTAAATTCGTGCCGGCATTCAAACCGGAGGATACATCCTTTATGACATCCTGGCGTCAGCGAGTCGGTCATTGGGTCGAACATCGCTCGTTTCAATCGTCGATTATGGTACTTATCGTTTTCAATGCCATCCTGCTAGGTCTCGAGACATCAAAGACAGTGATGAACTCCCCATTCGGACCATGGATCTTAAGACTTGACGCCCTGTGCTTGTCCGTATTTGTAGCCGAACTAGCTCTGGCCATTTTCGCCTATGGGACACGTTTTTTTCGCGACCCTTGGCGCATCTTTGACTTCCTCGTGGTGGGCATCGCGTTGGCACCAGCCGGGGGTGGATTTTCCGTGTTACGGGGACTGAGGGTCTTGCGCGTTTTGCGACTGGTTCATGCTGCTCCCAGCCTCAAGCGTATCATCAACGCCATGCTTGAAGCCATTCCCGGTATCGGCTCTATTGCTGGTTTGCTTGGCATTATCTATTACGTGGCCGCCGTCATGGCCACTAAGTTGTTTGGCGACCACTTTCCAGAATGGTTTGGCTCATTAGGTGCATCGTTTTACACCCTATTTCAAGTGATGACTTTGGAAAGCTGGTCCATGGGTATCGTCAGGCCGGTTATGGAACAATTTCCCTTGGCTTGGGCATTCTTCGTGCCTTTCATCATGGTCGCAACGTTTACCATGCTCAACCTATTTGTCGGAGTCATCGTCAGCGCCATGCAAGCTGCAGCTGCTCCGAACGACGACTCCGACGTAGCGGCCATCAGTCCTAGCAAAGTTCTGGCAGAGATAAAGCTAAAGCAAATTGCTGATCAGCTTGACGAGGTGCGGCGTGAACTTGCAGGTGTGAGCGAAAAATCACACGTGCCGTAGGCGCCACATCACAGCCCCTCGATTGACATCTGAGGCAAGACGTACGTGGGGACGCAGGCGCCAAAGCGCGCATCCTGTGCCGTACCGCAGATATAGTCATCACGACAGGGGCGATCCACGTCACAGCGCTGCACCAGCCCCTGATAGTCGCTTGCGGCCAGACAATCCGCAAATGCCGCTCCCGACTGCAGACAGGCGTCAAAAGGTCCAGCCACCGGTATTTTTTGGCAAAGAAAATTCTCGTTACCCCACTCGCAGTCCATACCGCAAAAGCCATCAGGAAAACCAGTTTCGGCGCCCGTGCAGCCGCGGGTTGTTGCACCGGCGCAGCCAAGGTTCTCACTGACGAGCAAGATGTCTAAAAGGGGATTGGGCGAGAAGCGATACGTTGAACCTTGACACATCTGCGCAGGTTCAATCGCCGGATTTTGGCACAGACCGATGGGATCACGAATGGATTCGGATTGAGTTGGATGAGGTCGACACAAAAGGCCGATGGGGCAATCCCAGCTTGGAGATACATCCCGTGAAAGAGTGCATGGTATCGAGCGACTAAATGCCGGAAAGGCAGCAAACGATCGCTCAGGAAACGGAATTGCGGAAGCGGGTACGGCTTTTACTTTCGCGGATAGCTCTTGTTGGCGCCAAGCCTGCACTTCGTAAAAGTGGGGGGACGCCGCGACAAATGGGCGATTGAACGAGTCAGAGCCGCGAGGTTTGCCCAGAAAATGAAATCCGGCAACGCTACGACTCTGGTGGCAGCCCACGCAGGTCAGCCCATCGAGGCGACGTAACACCATGGCCACTTGGTCTTGCGCACCCTCAGCGTTCGTAGCTAGTTGAGCAAGCTCCTCGTCCGAGAAGATCTGCCGAAAGGGCCGATTGGCGAGGCGTTGCATACCATGAGGCGATATCGATACGGCGCGCTGCGTAAGAAATTTCTCTGGCAAGAGATAGTGCCCAGATTCAATGGCAGCGCGGTTGTCCATGATCCACTGCCGCAGTTCAGCTTTCAGATCTTGGTTCAAGCTGATGCGTTGGACATCAGGCGAGTTGCGCAGAGGCACAGTGATGAAGCGCTGATTCTGTAGACTGAATGTCTGCATCAGGTAATGGGCCTGCCCGGCTGCCAGTTTGTGATACCGACTTCGTGTAAAGAAAGACTGAATGTTGACTTCGATGCGATCGATGCTTCCCTTGCGGATCAAGGCCAACACCTGGCGATTACTTTGATCAGCCATGCTATCGATCCATGTCAGGCAAGTGCCTCGATCCTTGGTCGCATCCGATTCTTGCCTTGAATGGGGATGCAGGACCACCATCAACGTCATCGGCACCGCTGTCGGACCAATCGTCGGGTGCGCGAGCAGAGTCAGACGGAAAATGAGGCGCAACTCGCCACAGGCCCGGGATGCCGGTGACGCTGGTTCGTCTGGACGCGCCACCACACCTACGAGTTGAAATTGAGTATTACTGCTTCGAAGAAATTGTCGATCAAAGTGCACATCCGAGGCCTCCAGGTGCCAACGATGGGATATGGCCTCTCTTTGTTCGGCTTGCAGCTCCCGGTCGATGCCCCGCGCCACATCGAAGTAAGGTTGACACGCCGCCGCCAATTCGGCGGTGTTTAGCTTGGCGGCACGGTCCCCGCACAGGATTCCCCCCAAGCCTCGCAGCTGAGACTCTATCGCTGCCAACCTGTCAGGATCATCCACAAAGAGCTGGGTATGCTGCGCGTCGCCCCGTGCATCATAATTGCCGACGATGGACGTCATCATCAGCAAGATCGCTTGCCAGCTAGAACGCGAGACTCTTTCGGCAAGTCCACTCATCAGTGCGCCTCCCCGGATCCATGCAACGGCGAAGCCATGGGCCGTGATCCAGTTAGAAGTCCAATCTCCCGACCATAATGGGCGATCTCATCAATCAGTCGGTAGCAGGGTGGCCTATCCAACCACAGTTTTCTATCGGCTTCATCCAAATGAGTCACGCGCAAGGGGCGTAACAGTTGGCAGAGATGCTCATACTCGGCAGGCGCAAGCGAGTATGGATATCGCGTGACCGAAATACGCATCCGCAAACATTGGGGTGGGCGACAGTTGACGCTTAGATTCACCGAGCCAATTGCCGAAAAAAAGTTAACCCTCATGGCGCTGGAGATGCCCCGCACCAACGCTGGTCGAGCCAGCAACAACGTCTCGCGCAACTGTTGATGACGCGGCTCAATCTTGTCACTGGTTACTTTAGCCAACTCGACCCCAGAAACCTCGAAATACAGCAGCTCGGTCATCGAGACGAAGGTACGAGCCTTCGCCCACAGTCCAGAGGCAAGCTCATTCGCCATAATGTCGAGGGCGGCATTCGCCAGTCGCTCGCGATCGTCTTGTAGTTGTTGGTAGCTGGATAGCGCCGCACTTGCGAGTGACTCGAGCGAAGCCGACTGCTGCCATTCCTTTGGGATTTCTACAAGACCCGCAATGAATTTCGACATCCTCTGAACGTAGACAGTGACGATTTGCGTATCCGACATCTGCAGCGTCAGAAATCGTCGTTGAAACTCTTCGGTAATCAATAGATTTAGGGCCAACACGAATTGATCCGCCTGACCACAATCGACCAGCCAGCGCAAGGCGTCTTTGTCATTGGGTGGACGCTCCAAAATGAGCAAGAACGCATGCCGGATCCAGCCCAGGCATGAGTCAAGAGAGACAAGCTCGTGTGCTATGTGCTGCGGGCTAAGCCCCTTGACGTCTCGCAAAGTTTCTTGCGACTGTGAATGCGATGGCGAGAGCAACAATGAGATGACTCGCTCGGGGTCGAGGTCGTGGCCATGGGGATTTCTGACCTGGTGCCAAAGTCCAAATCCCAAAACTGATGCGACGATGGCGCCGACCAACCACTTCACATTTGTCTCCCCAGATAGCAGGGGGCTTTTCGGAAAAGTCTAAGTGATTATTGAGGTATGCAAGCGACTCAGCGCTGAAAGTGCTGAGATTGCGGGCAGTTCCACACTGCCCGCGCGTTGGCCTGATTTCAATGGAGGGCGAATCCCGTGTCATCGCCGCCATAATAGGGCATCCAGCCACCCATTCCTGATCCACCGCCGGTGGATGGTCCGGCCATAATGCCGTTCCAAATTCCGCCAGATCCGCCTGAGCTGCCGCCTCCAGCAGGTAGACGAATTCCTGCCACCATGTTGCCGCCCGGGCCTTGCCCGCTACCGCCACCTGTACCACCGCCCGGATTGAAGATGATGCCATTGGGGATGCCGCTGCCGCCGCCCGAAGCCCATCCCAACGGTCCAGCACCACCTTGTCCACCACCATGAGGACCAACGACTAGACCATTGATGATGCTGCCGGTGCCTGAGCCACCGCCACCGCTGGGATTATGCCCCGGGTTGGGAGCGAGAATGCCGTTAGGGATTCCACCCCGTCCGAATGGGTTTGAACCATTCTGACCGCCCTGTGCCAGGTCACCCATTGGAAAGGTTCCACCGCCCGTCTGGGGCCCATCACCGCCGCCTACAGCACGCCCCAAAGGAAAACCGCCGCCCGGCGCCCATCCAAACGGTCCAGCACCACCTTGTCCGCCGAAAGCCAAATCGCCAATGGGAAAGCCACCGCCTCCATTGAGTGGACTATCGCCTGCCCCCGAACCACCGATGCGACCAAAGGCAAATCCACCATTACCCCACGGGTTGCCGACCAAAGTCGGGCCGCCGCCGGCTTGGAATCCTGGCGGTCGCTGGCCGAATGCCGCGTCACCATTGGGCGCGAGAATTCTCGCCAAATCGTTGCCAGCGCCAAGCTGTCCAGCTTGCGCGAGAAATTTCTTTTGCCCGTCGATTTCTGGAATGCGTCGTAGAGCTCCGGGTTGCGGCGCCACAGCCTTGGCTACGGCCGCTTTCGCCTGCTCGGAAATTTCGGCTGCAGGTCGCTGATCAGCCAAAAACTCAACATCTGGCTGGTCCGATGTCGTAGATGGTGATTCTGTATCGTCCCACGGCGTATAGGTAGGGCTCGGATTTGGGTCTGGAGAGTAAGCATAGTCCGAGGGTGCGTAAGTAGGACTGGGGCTTTCGCCAGGTTCTGGGGAGCCCTCAGACTCAGGAGAGACCGTCGGAGTTGGCGAATGACTCGCGTTCGAGCTGTCTTCGCCATCATCAAAACCTGTCAGCAGCAATGACGTGGTGTCGACCTCGCCGGAAGTATGCAGGTACTTGGCAAATTCCTGATCCAGGGCTTGGAGCACTCCCATGACCAAGTAGTGCATGTGGTTCTCATAGCTATCGAGCAGCAACGGATTGCCGATCTCAACGGAGAGCTCCCCCGTCGGACTCAGCGATTTCATGGAATCCAGTGCTCCCAGCATAAAATCCCGCAGGTCGACGGGCTCGCTGAAGGTGCTGTTTAAGAGAAACGTTAACGTGGCAAAGTAGGGATCAAAGCCTTCGATTTCAAAACGAGCCAACCAAAGCTCCAAGGCCTCGTCGCTGAGTGGCTTATCGAACGCCTGATAAATCTTGCGCACCCAGCGCTCCTGGACAGCAGCCTGCCCCATCAGCGCTGGCAACACGAGATGCTGCCCCTCTAGGCCATGTTGGGAAATGGTCTGTTTGACTTCCACGTCGTCGGTTGAAGTCACGGCGAAATAGGCAGCTAGTTGTCGCATCTGATGGTCTGTAAGATTCATGCTGCCAGGTGTCGTATCCGCATGGGCAGCATCACGTCCCTGTACCTGTGAGGTTTCCCCTGTCTTCTTGCGCTCTGAGTTCTCGCCCCAACATGCGGTGAGAAGCGTGGTCACAGAGACCGTCATCAAGATGAGCGAGTTTCGCATGCGTCGACTCCTATTTCGATACTCAGGGATTTGCTGGCAAACCTGCACGTAGCGTGCCGCCCATCAGACGTGGGAATGTTTGGTATAAGTGAGGAGAAGCGATGGCTACGGAGTGGGACGCCGATCATTTAAGTCAGAATCTTGTCAATAACTTCATTAGATTGCGAGAAGTTGTTACGTCCATTTGAGCGCCTGATGTCTTGTAGGTGTCATTTTGCACTAAATTTCAGATAGTTAAACCCGATC
>CAZLMG010000054.1:0-23366 GCA_964560765.1 uncultured Oligoflexales bacterium | reverse complement strand
CAGGCCGTCCGCTCAAATATTGAGCACTTCCTCAACTTTTTTGATCAAGAACCCGTGCGGCGAGTTCCTCAGACGTCGGAGATTTCGCCCCCAGCGGATCCTCAGACGTCGGAGATTTCGCCCCCAGCGGATCCTCAGACGTCGGAGATTTCGCCCCCAGCGGATCCACCTACTGGCTGGCGACATTTTCTGAGGTCACGCTGATTGGATCCAGTCGAGAGTACCAGGACACTTAGAAGTCCGGCGAAATCGGATCCCGCATCAATTCACCCCTGAGCCAGCGAGCTGCCCCCGCCACACCCGGCGTCTCCACCGCACTCATGGACTGCAGATAGGTTCCCACGCGCAAGAGTAGCGAAGTCAAATCGCCGGCTCCAAAACCCTCGCTAGTAACTTCCCGCAGCAGTTGCGGCCATTCCATACCGCCGAGCCAAAGCGAAATAATGTGTCCAGCCGCAGGATTGAACTCACGCAATCCGCCACCGCGACGACGCGGCCCGCCGGTATCATAGAGCTCTGGAAAGAGTTCGCTGGGATAATGCTCTTCTAACTCAGCCTCCAAGGCCTCCGCATCAAATGGCCAGCGATAGGACTCAGGAACAGATGGCTGTTTATGTCGCGCCAGCGCTAGGCCAGCAAAGAGCTCAGCACACGCCGCCATATTCCCGGTGTGAACGCGGCCATCGGTAATCATGCGTGCCACGAGTAGCCCACCGGCTTGGGGAAAATAACGCGCCAGGCCGCCATAAGGAGTGAGTTTCTCTTCTCGGTCCAGGGCGCCAAGTTGATGCAGGTGCAGATGCAGCGCAGCCAGTGACCCGCGCGCATACTGCTGCAACTGGCTATGACATTTCTTGCGCAAGGGACAATCGGGGCACTTAGCTTCTTCTTCCATCAGAAAATGGGCAAATTCACTCGCCGGTGAGGTACAAGGAAGCGATTCAACACCAACACCCTTGACCACCCGACCCGAGTGGATAATGCCCAGATCAACGCGACTATCATTATAACGCAGGAAACTCTTGCTGTAGAAGCGCTCGATCCCGCGCAAACCAAAGCCGCGTCCGACCAGACCCAAGAATGTCGTCGGATCATTCTTCAATCGAGAATCACAGCGGTCCCGCTTGGCCCGACCCAACTTCTTGTAGGATTCCACATTCAGCCACAAACTGAAGCCAACCATGTCGCGACCGCGACGACCGGCGCGCCCCAACATCTGCAACACTTCGCTCGGCTCATAACCGACCAATCCGCGCTCGTCCGGCCGCGTCAAATCCGCGATGAGGGCGCTGCGCACCGAAAAGTTGATGCCCAAGCTCAAACCCATGGTCGCGGTACAAAAGCGCAAACGCCCCTCTTTGACCAGACGCTCGACCGCAACCCGTGCTTGCGGCGCTAGGCCTGAGTGGTGATAGGCGACACCAGTTGAAATCATCATCGAGCGTAATCGAGCCGGCAGAAATGCTAACGCCCGAAACTCCTCGTGCAGCAGCTGCAGGCGCTCGGAGAGCTCGCGACGCGTTTCCTCGGGCCACGGCTCAGACGCCTCTGCAATCGACTCCGCCAGCGTCTCGCAAGACTTACGTCGTCCAGCGTACACGATGCACGGAGTCAGACCCAATTGCTCCGCCGCCACAGCTCGTTGGGCGATGATCCGCCCCGGCGGTGGTCGCAAACCTTCAAGACGCACTTGCTTCAACATGGTTTCGGGGATGAGCTCCGCCCGAACCCACGTATCCTGATAGCAAACCAAATCCTCCAAGGGGACCGGACGCCCCTCCGTGCGAACGTGCATGCAGTCTTGATTGCGAATCTTATTCAACCAGTCACAAAACTGCTGGCTGTTGCCTACTGAGGCGGAAAGCAATAGCAACTGACACGAGGGTGGTGTCAGGATGATCGCCTCTTCCCAAGCGCTGCCACGACTGATGTCCTGTACGTAATGGTATTCGTCAAAAACAACGATGTTTCGACCAAGATCCGGTTCCGTCCCCAACAGCGAGTTACGGTAGGACTCCAACGTCGCTACCACGATGGGCGCGTTCAAATTTTCCTTTAGATCACCAGTTGCAATGCCGACGTTGTCCCGACCGAACATTTCGCGGAACTCATGCAGCTTGTCGTTAGCCAAACTCTTGACCGGAGTTGTATAAGCGGCGCGAAATGTTGGCTTGCCAATATTGATCGCAAAAAATGACTCGACCACCCTGGTTTTTCCGGCCGTCGTCGGCGCATCTACGACGACGCTCTGATTCGCCAATAAGGCGTCCACGGCATCGCGCTGCCAACTATCGAGAGACCCTAAAGGATCGGCATGCAGATCAATGCGCGGAGGCGGAGGGATGCGCTTGGCATCTTCCAGCCATTTGGTCACGACGCGCTTCGTATCCTCGCCCCACGCGGCCACATGCGGCGCCGCTTTGCCGCGCGCCACAAACTCGCGCCCAGCATGCTCATCTTGCCCCCGCGGCCGAAACCGCCCGCGCTCCGGGCCACTGCCGGCGCCGTGGTCCTTGCGAGGTCCAAAACGACGCTGACCGCCCTCGCCTGACTCCCCAGAGCGCTGCTCGGAACCAGGTTGAGGGTCACCACGACGACCAGAAGGTCGATTGCCACTTTGCCCAGGGCGCTTTCCGCGACGCTTTGACTTGTGCTTCGTCATCAACAAAAAACCCCGCCTGTAAGGGCGGGGTCCATCCTTACAAGAATTTCTGACGTTACAGCGTATAAATCAGCTCTCGATACTTTGGCAGAGACCAGTAGAGGTCGTCCACCATCAATTCAAGCTCATCACACAGGACACGCGTATCTGCCATGATTTTCATTCCCTCGTCACCGATACGACGTGCCGTCTTGTCTTCGTCATGACCTTCCAGACATTGAGCTACGAACTCGCTTAGCTTGTGCTTTTGCGCCCGCAATTTTGCGGACGTCTTGCTGACTTTTTCAAAGGCCTTCAGTTGCTCGGCGGGCGCCTCTCCCAGCACCTTCTTGACCGCACGAATCGCTTCCCCCGAGGCAATCAACTGTGATTCTGCCGCTGGCAAGATTTGCGTAGCGACCATCTCTTCCAGCGTTTCCAGCTCGATCAAGCGAATCTTGACATAGCGCTCGACCTGAATCAATCGACGTGCCGTCAATTCATCCGCAGTCATGACGCCATGCGTTGCGAATAACTTGGCAACTTTTGGATCAGCCAGCGCCGACAATGCTGCTGGCGTGTCTTTCAAATTCGGCAAGCCGCGCGCTTCCGCCTCCTTGTGCCAGGCCTCTGCGTAGTTGTTGCCTTCAAAGCGAATCTTCTTGGTCGCCATGACCGTTTCACGGATCACTTCCAAGACCTGCTCATCTGTCGCCTTGCCCTTGCTGCCGGCTTTAGCCCGCAGCTTCTCATTCAACTCGCTTAATGCTTGGGCCATAGCCGTGTTTAGGTAGGTCAAAGCTGGGCTGATGCTCGCCGAGGCACCGACCGCCCGGAATTCAAACTTGTTGCCAGTGAAGGCAAAGGGCGACGTTCGGTTGCGGTCCGTATTGTCACGAGCAATCTCGGGGACCTTCGCCAGGTCCAGATTGATGGTCGCGGCGCGAGGCGATAAGTCACCTTCCCCGCAGATTCGATTCAACACCTGAGTCAGCGTCTCGCCCAAGTAGGCGCTCATGATCGCCGGCGGCGCCTCATTGGCCCCCAATCGGAAATCGTTGCCAGGTGCCGCAACCGCAGCCCGCAACAGAGCTCCGTGATCGTGGATGGCTTTGACGGCCGCCGATAGGAAAAACAGGAATCGGACATTTTCATGCGGGTTGTCACCCGGCTCCAACAGGTTCGATCCAGCACTATCCGCCAAGGACCAATTCACGTGCTTTCCAGAGCCGTTCATGCCTTGGTACGGCTTTTCGTGAAACAGTGCGACCAGATCATGCCGACGAGCCACATCGCGGATGATTTCCATCACCATCTGATTGTGGTCGGCAGCAACGTTGGCGAATTCAAAGATAGGCGCTGTTTCTAGCTGGCTCGGTGCCACCTCATTATGTCGAGTTTTGCAGGGCACGCCCAACTTATACAGTTCGTGCTCGCACTCGATAATAAAGTTGAGGAGGCGGTCCTTGATGGTGCCGAAATAGTGGTCTTCCAGCTGCTGCCCCTTGGGCGGCACCCGGCCGACCAGCGTTCGACCCGCCAAGGCCAAGTCCGGACGCAGGTAAAACAGCGATTCATCGACCACAAAGTATTCTTGCTCTGGGCCAGCTGTTGCCACAACGAAGCGAGTATCCGCATAGCCAAGCAGGTGCAACGAATCCACTGCAGCCTTGCTGACGGCCTTCAAAGAGCGCAACAACGGAGTTTTTTGATCGAGGGCTTCACCCGTATAAGAAACAAAGAGCGATGGAATACAGAGCGTCAAGCCGTTCTCAGTCTCGCGCAAGAACATCGGCGAAGAAGCGTCCCAAAGCGTGTAGCCACGAGCTTCGAAGGTCGATCGGCGGCCGCCCGACGGAAAGGAAGAAGCGTCGGGCTCGGTTTGAATCAGTTGTTTGCCGGTAAACATCTCCACGGGACGCCCATTGCTGTCAAACGAGAAGAAGGCATCATGTTTTTCCGCTGTAATGCCGGTTTGTGGCTGAAACCAATGGCAGTAATGGGTTGCCCCCTTTTCCATCGCCCACTTCTTGACGGCCGAAGCCACCTTGTCCGCCATAGCTAGGGTCAACGGTTCGTCACTGACGGCGAAGCGCTTCAGCCGCGCCACGTCGGCTTCTGGAAGGGTTTCGGCGAGCAAATCGAAACTAAACGTGTTGGCACCAAAATACTCGGAGGTACTGAGGAGTCGCCCCTTCTCATCTGTCGGCCGCTCAAAGATCCGACTGCGCCGTGCAATGGCGGTTTCGACGGCACGATCCCGTGGCATAGAACGCTGCTGAACCATAAAAAAAATCCCCTTTCACGACGTCTCCGTCGCGCCCAAAAAAAAGATGGCTGGAATAAAAAAGACTACGAAACGATGTCCACGGATCTCACTTTTATCGGCGATTTCAGCGGGATGCAACGATTTTAATGGCCTTGACATTGGGCGGGCGGTTGCATACGATCATCAGTCCCCCCTAAATTTTTGTGCTCTGCTGTAGCTGCATGATTCCACTACGACCAGGCATACTTTCCAATGCCATTCGAATTTTAGTTTCCAACTCTTCCATAGAAGATGTTGTTTCGATCACTACGTCAGCTCGCCGTGCTTTTTCTGCAGCAGGAATTTGACTCGCAAGTATGGCCTTCGCCATTTCTTGCGAACGATGATCGCGCGTTTGGATACGGGCCATCTGCACCTCCGGCGGACAACTCACAGCCCAAATCTGTCGAAATTCGCTATAGGTTCCCTTCTCGAACAATAACGATGCTTCATAAAACCAAAAACGAGGCGCACTGAAAAGTCCGGCCTTACGCAGATGCTCCGCCAGCAACTCGTGGATGATGGGATGAACGATTTGCTCGAGTCTTTGCCGCTTTTGTGGGTCCCGAAAAATAATGTCGGCAATGGCGCGGCGATTCAGCGTCCCGTCTTCGTTCAAAACGGCGCCAGAAAACTCCTCGACCACTCGCGCCAACCCGCGTGAACTTGGCTTCACAGCCTCGCGCGCTAATTCGTCGGCGTCGATCACTAGAAACGATTTTTTACGCAGAATCTGCGCAACCGTGGATTTACCGCAGGCGATGCCGCCCGTCAGGCCGATGCCCCACTTCTTCTTCAACTCTTGCAAGTTCAACATGAACAATTTCCCGCAGCAATGTCTGGATGTCTTAGGCTATCCGAAATTGCGATTCGTTACCATCGATTCAACAGCATCGGGACGATTAAAAGCTTAGCTTCAGCTGCAAACCTAGTTGCGCCGCTCCACTTTCTGAAGCTGGTCTAGTGATCAGCTGCCAAGAATGTCGGATATCTTCTGCGCGTGGCTGCAACGCCGACGAGGCGGCAGGCAAAGGTGCCGCATTCGCCAGGAGACTCGCTCTGATGTGGCCAGTAAACACATCTTCACCTCTTGCCGATTCCGCATTCGCCGACCAAACGGCTGCAGCCGCAATCAGAGCCGCCCGTTGACCGGCTTCGTCATCAGGCAATTCGGCCGACTTGCTGCTCTTCGGCCGATTGATTAGCGCTTCGACGGTGCTAGCTCCCCAAAGGACGCCAAAGCCAATGACTCCCATCAAGGCATCCGAGCGCAAAGTCTTGATATATGCATCCGCCTCTTCCCGATACTTGATGACATCCGGTGAACTTGACGTGCCGGTTCTCTGGGCATCTTCAATAACTTTAGTTGCAGTTGCAAACTCCTGATCCGCGGCCAACGTATTGTCGATGTAATAGTACAAGCCAAAACCTTGACCCGCTAAAAAGGCGGTCCCCAAGATATAACTACCATTATAAAACTGACCGGCACCAAACGGCAGTAACGCCATCAGTGTTGCCGTACCGGAATCTCCCGACGAGCTTGATGCTTTTTTCGTGCGGCTACTGCTGGCGCGACCGGGTGAGGAACGAGGCCTCGAGGTTGAACGTTTGATCTTTGATTTGCGACTTGAGGGCGGCTTGAAATCATCAACACCACCGCCGGTACCATAATAATCGACGCTGGCCGGCGCCTCGGCACCGGGATCGACCATTCCTGCTCCGCCAGTCGGATCCGATGGCGGCAGCGGAGGTGGAGGCGTCGGAACTTGATACGGTGGCATGGCGGGCTGCGCGTAGCCACCATAAGGCGAGCCATACGGCTGAGCATAGGGTTGCGCATACGGCTGGGCGTAAGGCTGAGCATAGGGTTGCGCATACGGCTGGGCGTAAGGCTGTGCATAGGGATTATAGCCGTAGGGCTGCTGAGCGTATGGGTTTGGCGGAGGCTGCATATATTGTGGCGGTGGTAGAGCCGGCTGCATGGGCACACTTGGCGCCATCGGCGCAGCCATCGCCGGCTGATCGGCGATGCTCGGCAACGGTTCTTCGTCGAGAGCATCCTCAAACAAATCATCGCCCGGTCTCGGCAGGCTTGGCCCTTTGGCCCCCGTCCTTGGGGCCGCGGCTCCTGCATTGCTTGTCTGATTCGGGCCAGCCTTGGGAGTGCCTGCACTCAAAGCCGGCTTCGGCACCGGCTTGGGCTTTGGTGGCGCCGGCTTATTCAGATTCACGGTGACTGTATTGTCGCGATTGGCAGTAATTTTTACGCGAACTGTACGTGTAATGTACCCGGGCGACACGACTTGTAGAGAATTCGTTCCCGGTTGGACCTCCAGCCGCTCTCCAACCGTACCTGCCAAGATGCCATCGAGCATCACCGAGGCGCCAGGTACATTTGACGTTACTAAAAGTACTGTCGGATTCTTCTTGACAGCGCCCGCAGAGGGAACCGCGACGCCGCCACGGGGAGCCGCCGCCGACTGCGATGGCACCGGCCGCAACGCTGCTGACTTCGCAGTGCCGCCACTACGAGCCCCGCCTCGTTGCGCGTTGAACAGTGTGATCACCGATTCATCGAGGACTTCATCTTTACTAATAGATGTCTTCGGATTCGCAGCCAGCGCTTGTCGAAAACTTGACGCAGCGGCATTGCGATCGCCATTCATGTATTGGCAAATTCCCAGTAACTTCAAAATCCGAGCTTTCTCGCTGGCTGGTTGTGGTTTCTTCAGCGCCAACCTGAGAGCGTCTTCGGCACCCTTGAAGTTTCCGCTCGTATAGCGGCTCATGCCAGCATCATAGGATTGGGCGTTTGCCAGCATCGCCGCGCCCCCTGCGACACATAGAACAACAAGGAAACAGCGTCGCAACGCCACAAACCAGGGTGTCTTCCCCCCTGCTTGCGACACGACTCGCTGTTCTTGTCGTCGAACAAACATAGCTTCCTATTCCACCCTTGAGAAGTCGACTGTGAAGGTCAACGGCGCACCGATGGTTACCGCAATCACTTTCACGATGGACTTATCTGCATGCGTCAATTTGATCCGATAACGGCCAGGCTCAAGATCGAGCCGATAATGCGTGTTTTGCAGCGTTTGTTCCTGCACCGCATTGGTCTTCAAATTGGTAATTTGCACGGCTACGGGAACCTGTTTCGAAACGATAGTAACGGGTGCCTTGATTCCGACCGATTCGCCCTTGGTGAGCTGAATGCGATCAAGCTTCTTTCGCTCACCAGATTTGACATCGATGATGGTGCTATAGGGCGTATAACCAGGGCGCTCGAGCTGCAGCTGATGCTTTCCAGGGCTAAGAGCCTTCCAGCCGCTACTGGACGTATCATCGATCGTCGTGCCCACATACTTGCCGTTGATCAAGATGCGAGCTGACAAGTTGGCTGCGATTTGCACATAGCCCGGATCCGTCGACGACGAGTTAGGGCCCGCACGATCGGTCGACTCGGTTGCTACTCGCGACGTCTGGGAATTTTCGTTCGCTTGCCGCGGCAACATTGCAACTGTCGGCGTTTGCTCTGTTGGCGCCTTCGCGGTCGCCGACTTTGTATCGTTGGCGACACTCACCACCGTTCTCTCTGGTGCGGACGTTGCGCGCTCGCGCGTCGATTTAAGATCTCGCGCCGGCGATGGCTCACCGCGTGCTGATTTGGTCTTCGCCGGCTTAGTAGCCGTCTCCACTTCCGAGTTCGGACGCCTCGCAGTTGGAGCCGACGTAACCGTTCGTTCGTCAGCCGGACGCACCTTTTCATTTGCCCGCTCAGATTTTGCCGGAACTCGCTTTGCGGGCGTGAACGGCGATCGCAGCTCCGGCAGCTCGGGGCGCTCTAGGCGGGTACCCGACTGCCGTGGCATGCGCTCCAATCGATCCGACAACTGAATGAACGACCATCCCAGCAATGCCAATACGGCACCCACTAGGGCGACACCAACAAACGCCGTGAACAAATTGCCCTGCGCAGTGCGATACTGAGACTGTACCAGCCATCGCCCCTGATGCCGCGATCGCTGCGGCATGCGCGGACGCACCCGCCGCTTGCGCATGATAGCTGCGGCGGCTGGTCGCAACCCCGCTGGCGGCAAGACCATCGGCGGAGCCGGCGGAATTGCGTGCGCCTCGATCGCAATGCGCACAGTCGGCTGCCGCACTGCCGGCATTGGCGTTGGCATGCGCGTTCGGCGCGGCACTTGTGGTACAATATGTGACGGCAGCATGTGATCGCGACGCGGGGCACTGGCAACGGCTGCACGCTCCATCTGCGTGGCTTGACGGGCCGTGGCTACGATGGGTTCGTTAAGGGCGCGCTCATTATGTCGTCGCACTTCTTCCATCCGCTGCAAATCTTGGCCACTGAACAGCCGCGTCTCGCGCAGCCCGGGATTGACGGTTGCCGACGTCATGCCTGGTGCGCGATCCTTGGTTGTGCGCGCCAAACTTGAACCCGATTCAGGACCTGACCGCGTGCGTGAGGTGCGAGACATTCGCAAACGCGCCAAGCGCGCCTCAAACCCAGGACGATCCGAAAAGAAGCGTTCAAGCTCCACATGACTTTCCATAAAATCATAGCGTCGCAAGATAATCGCCAGCTCACGCCCCAAAGCCCGCGCCGATTGAAATCGTCGCTCGGCTTCACGTGCCATGGTCTTGCAGATCACCCGATTTAGATCCGTCGGCACCTGCGGATTCAACTGACTGGGTTGCGTGAACCGCCCTTCCATAATTTTCAACACCACGTCGTGGGTGGTATTGCCGATGTAGGGCAAGCGGCCGGTGACGATCTCGTAGTAGAGGACGCCCAGACTATAAATGTCGCTGACGTTGCTGATATTCACGCCGCGAATTTGCTCTGGCGACATATAGCTGGGCGAGCCCATGAACGTGCCCGTCTGCGTCATGGAATTATGCGCATGCAAGTTCTTGGCAATGCCGAAGTCCATCAACTTGATGCGGCCATTGTCCAACATCATGATATTTTCCGGCTTAATATCTCGATGAATAATTTGATGCGAGTGGGCGTGATCCAAAGCCTTGCACACTTCGAGCACAACGCAACTGGCCAGGATCGGATGCATCGCCGCACCCGGAAACTCGGCAACGAACTTCGCTAAGTTTTTACCCTTCAAGTACTCGGTGACAATCCATAGCTGGCTGGAATTCGGTCCCGAGTAGTCGTAAACCTTGAGGATGTTGGGATGGTCCATGGCAGAAATCGCCGTCGCCTCTTGTTCAAAGCGTTGGCGAATATCCTGATTGTCTGCAAACTGCTGATGCAGAACTTTGATGGCAACTTGCCGTCCAAGTTTTTCGTCGAGCGCGACATAGACGACGGCCATGCCACCTTCACCAAGGCGATCCATGACTCGATAACGTCCGCCCAACACCACGTTGCGCATGCCGTTCCTTCTCTATCTAAATGGACGCATGGGTCCATTGATGACACGATGTCCTACTGGAAATATCGGTAAACTGGCGGATTTGCTTGAGGGTTTATAGAGAAAGGAATGTGGGATCGGGCGCTTAATGCGGCGCCCTGTCAAACAAGTTTACACATCGTGCGGCAGAATTTCATGAGATGAGGAAAACCGCTTGAAGGGGCTATAAAAGCGCAGATTTGCGACGCAACTGGTATAGAGACAAGCGTACTGCTCAACCTGGCGCGCAAAACGACTTTTTTCCATACCGACCTTCATCAATTCGCCCCAGACGGGATGAATTTTCGACTCACGTTCGACCATGCGCGCCTTGATCATTTGCTCAAAAGCCGCCAATTCCGTCGCTTTTTCCATGACTCTTTCATGCAACTTGTGCTGCTCTTTCTCCAGATGCTGAGCTCGCTTGCGGTCACCGCGCTCGATCGACTTTTGTATTTGTGCCTCATAACTTCTTACTTTATTGCGAAGCATATGCAGTTCTTCGTCCATGATCTCGCGCTTATGGGAGTCTTGGACAATCGCTTCCGACAAATCTTTGACAGCCTCCAGCATCGGCAACTCGCGGTCCAATTCAGGAACAACGAGCATGGTCCGCCAGTTGAAAAGGCCCTTAGACCGGATGATATCACCGTAAATGTGGTCGCCGACATAGAGGATGTCGTCACCGCGGATGCCCGCCAATTGCTGAAACAACTCGGCACTGCCGCCGTGATAGATCATGCCTTTTTGCAAAGGCCCTTCATGAAAACGAAGTAGCCCCGACTCGGGCACCACTTCATAAAAGCCCTGCGTGCCCGTAAAAAAACCGGGTTTGCCGCCGCCTACGAAGATATAGTGAAAGTAATCCTGCCAATGGGGATAATCGGGATGCTGCCCATCTAGGATATAACGCATCATCACGTCGGTGTAATCCCAGCGCGAATTGGTCAGCAGAAATAGCTGCTTTCCGCCATCAATCATGCGGATCAGCGACTCATGTAGGTTGCGATCCCGATCCACAAATCGCTCGGGATGCGCAATCACTTCTGACTTGATGCTACCATCGCGATGACTCTCGTCGATAAATCGGCGCAGGTCCTGATAGACCTCAACGAACGTCTTTTGAATTTTACCCGGATTCGTCCGCATATATTCGACGAGCTCGACGAAGAGATGCACCTCACTCAGCGCAAAAAAAGTATCGACTGACAGAAACTTTTCGGCCTTGAAACTCTCGGCATTGTACAGGCGATGACGCTCTTCCTTGGCCAAGCGATGCGTTCCATGAAACGCGATTTTGACGTACTTGTGCCCGTCCACTTTCAACAGGTTGCCGCGCTCTCGATCCACTAGCAATCCACGAATCACCGAATGTGGATTGAAACGCAATTGCGCCAACTCCTGCGGATAACCAGCGGCAATAAATTTTTCCAGAGTCTTGCGAAAGGCGAGGTCTTCAAAGGCCTCTTCGTTATAGGTCACCAGAGTGTGATCCATGTCAAAGCCAATGGCTTTGATCGACCCCATATTCAATGAGCGGTTGACGAACACCCGCTGCCACTTCTTGAGCTTAATTTTCGTATCCGACAGAGCGGCCCCCGAAACTGCAGTTGCAGCCAGATCGACGGACATGCCATCACCTTCTTTCTGTTTTTCGGTATTTATTTATCTAACTTGAATCCGACCTGGGCCTGTAATTTACCCTGATTATCCAGCAGCTTACGAACATACATCACCGTCCCAGAGGTAACGGCGTAGGGCTCGCCATCGATGACCACCTTCATGTGGTCAAAGTGAGTGCCTCGCCGAAAGAGCTGGGACGCGTGCCGTGTGGCGATAGAAAGACCCGATGCCGACATGTCCATCACGGCTTTTGAAATCCATGTCTCCCGGTCGAAGGGATTGAGCAACTCACAAACGACGCGCTCTTCGGGCTCGAAGGGAAAGCGCTGAGACTCGCGTGTCTCTTCGATAATCTGCAGGGACTCCACCGGAAAAATAATGTGCTCACCATCGGTGGTAATACGAGCGCCAGAAAAACGGGTCATCTTGGCTTGCAAGTAAAACTGTTGCGAGTGCCAAAGGCGAGAGATGTAGCTCGGTGGCACGGCGTTGTGCAACTTGACTTGCTCATTCTCGATGCCAACGATGTGCGTTTGAAACACCACATCGACGCCGCTGCCGCTAAAAAACACCGAGCGGCGGTTATCGGCGCATTCGCGCAGCAATCGTAAATTTTCTGAATCAAGCGGCATTATTCAGCCTCTTTGGTGAAAGCGCTGTCTGCAAAGCGATCGACATAGCGGATAACGCGATCGACAGACGGAAACGCCATGGTCACATGTCCACGAATCCAGTATTGGGTTCGGTCAAAAATCGATAGGGATGGATTTTCGTTGGTCACATAGGTAAACGAAGCGCCGAAGCGGTGAAACTGGGAATAGTCCCAGTAGGCGCCCACTTCAAAGAGCTTACCATCATCGATGCGGGCGCATGCCTTGGGTGTCTGCGAGCTTTCTTGGCCCACCGTACTCTGCGGGCGATACGTACAAGATCCCTGCTTCAGCACTTTGACCTGATAAGTATCGCTATACATGCCGAACAGTCCATGAGCGTATATGCCCTTATAGAACTCAAATTTAATGCTGCCGATGCCGCCTAGCCGCGTGTAATCAAACCATGGATCGTTGTAGACGAACTCATAGAGAAAACCTTCAAAGTTCAAATCAAGGCCCACATTCGGAAACCCCATGTGGTGACTCAGTCCATAGCTCAACGCCGGCTCATCGCCTCCGGTGAGTATGTATGATTTATTTGAAAAATCAGGTGCATCCAGGTTCAGTTCACGCCGTAGGTAAAGGTACATCAAGGTTTGCGTGTCTTCGAGATAGGAGATGCCGGCCCAGGGAATGAGCAAAGTTCGCTCCGCGACTTTCAGCACTTGGTTGAGTTGCGTTTCGTCAGGCCCCGGAATCAAGCCGGAACCCAAGCGCACGAATTCCATGCGCCCGAACGCGCCGACAAAGAACTTCCCTGCAATGCGCCGGCGAAAGTCACCAAAGAGTTGGTGCTCGCGCTCCATGACGTCGGGGCGAAAGGGTTGATACGCCAAATCCGTCGGGTCCTGGAAGTAAGTTTCCACCCGCGACTCGTCCGTGCTCCACTTTTGTCGATACACATAGCCGGCAAACGCTGTGGCATTTTCTGTACGCAAGGGTCCGACGCCAATACCAGCATTGGCCAGAACATCATAGGCAACGAAGGGATCATCGACGAGCTTGCCGTCAGGTGTGGGGCTTTTTGCGGAGCCCCCCGCACTCTCGCCCCCCAATTGCACAAACCAAAAATGGGGACGCTCCGATAAGGATAGACTGTTGTACCGATAAAGAGCCCTCTCCATATCCGGCTTCTTATTGCCTTCAATCCCTGCAATGAATGTGCCTTCGCGCAAGGATTGCTGCATGCCCTGCACGGTCCGGATGAATACCCCCTGAGGATAGCGCCCCTGATACAGACTCAACCAATACTGGGCTTTCGCCGTATCACGCGCATTGTACTCGATCGCAGCCATCTCAAAGGTAGCTCGCGACCCATATTCATCAACGTATCGCGATGCTTCCGTGAAACGTTGCTTTGCCAATTCGATCTCGCCGACGGCGGTGTGGCAAAGTCCCTGGTAATAGAGGTTGTAGGACTTGGCTCCCGTCTTTCCCTGTACACTTTGCAGATAACGCAGCCCTTGCCGCGGCAGGCCCGTGTGGTAATAGGCAGCGGCCAACGAATTCCAAGAGTTATAATCACGGCGATTGCGACGCAGGTGCTTACGGTAAAGTTCGATCGCGGCATCGTAGTTTTGCTTGCGAAATTCTTCCGCCGCCTGTTTGCCCAAACTGCTGCCAGACGTACCCACCGCATTGTTTGGCCTAGCATTTGCCTTTTGGACAGGCAGCACTAGGCAGGCTACAATCGAAACCAATAGCCCAAGGATAAGCTTTCGTACCGTCGCCCTGCGGGGCAGCGGACAGCCAACGATCGGTCGCGCTATGGTTAACGATATCAAACGCACATCCCAGTTCGACCGCGGCGAGACCCTATTTGCTGGCATTCACCTGTCTGGCCCTAACGCCCGACGCACGGCGGTGATCATTAGCACCGGCAATATTTTGGAAACCCCGCTAAAGCTCAGGGGATTATATGAGAAAATTGGCGCCATGGGCAAAGTCTTTTCCGACGATCGTCTGGTGGACATCCTGCAGTCGCAGGGGTCGCTAGCACACACGGTGATCGATTGCCCGCTGACGGTACCGCCCTGCGTAGCCTGTACGCGCCCCCAATGCCCTGGTGTGCGCAGTTGCGACGATGTGGGTGTGGCCTACATTCTGGCCTTGGTGAATCGCCTAATGCCGCGCCAGGCACGCAAACGCCGGCCCATTAACCCACAGAGCCAGCGTGTTTGGGATGTGCGGCGGCTCCTAGAACAAGGCGGGCAAAACTTTGAACCCAGCTTCAGCGCCAATCTTGCACCGCTGGCGGCGCGGGCTTTGACGCTACAACGCCGACTAAATAGCCTGGCCAAGCCCATCACCCTGCATGAAACCTCAGTGCCTCTAGCCCTAGAGGCCATGGCCGAGGCCTTGGGATTCACCACCAAGGCGGTGGGTGAATACCGCGATTTTGCCGACGGTCGCGAACGGCGAGCGCAGCTTCTGGATGCCATGCAGGAGCAGCATTGGCTGGATACGGATGCCGACACCGAGCACTACTTGGCCCAGATCGAGGCCTCCGTAGAGCTGTTTCACGCGTTAGTCAGCAGCATGGTTGCGAGTTTGCTGCACTACGATCTGTGCGTGCGACCGCCGGATGCGTATGCGGATGAATTGGGTTGGGTTTACCTTCCGGCCCTATCGCGAACAACAGCGGATGCGCAAGATTCCGCCCTCGATCGCGGGGATGACGGACACCATTAAACTAAAGTTGCAGCTTCACCCCGAAAATATAGCCCGAATCAATCGTTGAGTACTTTTCCGTATCGGTGCCTAGATTCCAGCGTTCTTCGTACTTGCCAGCCATCAGACGCAAAAGCGAGATCTCGATAAAGACACCTCCGTCCCAACTCGTGCCGTCGGCGCCGGGCTCGCCGACAACGCCGCCGCGCGTATCCTGATAGGCCAGATAATTCCCTTCCATGCCGAGAAACTTCAGCAGATACAGCTGCAGCTCACCGCCATAGACGACGCCCTGATACGTGGCCTTCATGGGCGAGTCGGCGAGAAAGGGGATGTTGTTGGTGACGGAGTACGCGCCATACTTTGCTACCAGTGATGTATCCTGAATGCTCTTGCCGAAAAGGCGCAGATTGCCGGCGTAATATTGCGAATTGATGGTGCGCTCATAGCTTAGCGACGAATCCGGGGTGCCATCGGGCGCGCCCGTCATCCGCATGTAGCCCTCGCCACCGAGGTCGATATTTAAGAGGCGAATGCCCACCGTGCCCGAGATGATGTTCGTCAACCAGAGTTGTCCGCGCGCATATTGGCCGGTCAGGCTGCCCGAGCCCGCTTCGCCATTGCTATCCCAGTTGACGGTGCCTTGATGCTGGCCGTAGATGACATTGATTTCGGGGCTGAAGCGGTCTTTTTCCGGACTGGAAAACATCGCTAGCCACAGATCCATCATCTTCATGCGTTCTTTGATCTTCAACCACTCAGTTAAGGTGAAACGCGTCGATTCCCGCTGCTCCTGCGTCTCGACGACGTATTCGCGCACCAGAACCTTCTTAGCTAGGACCGATGGCGCAAACACTCCCCAGGCGATGACCGCAACTACTGAATGTCCAAAGATTCTAGTCCGCATGTGCCCTCCTCGTGCCTGAGGGAGGTATCGGCATTTCGAGGGTTCAGCATGAGCTAAGATCAGGTTATGGCTGTGATAACGGGCGGTTTTTGCAGGGCAATCAAATCGCGAAATTTTAAAACAGATCCCCGCGATACATGTGCTCGACAAACTCGTGCACGGGGAAAACCTCGAATCCTTCAAAGCCGAGGCGCTCCACCCCCATGTAGACACCTAACATGCGCTTTAGACACTTTGGCTTTGCCTCACGTAAGGCGCGGGAGGGACCTTCGAAGTCTCGCTTCCACTTTGGCGAGTACTTCACCTCAATGCTGACAAACTCTTGAGGGCGATTGAGCGTCTTGGGTCGCGTTTCGACGATAAAATCAATTTCGCCAGCACCAGGCGTTGCATAGTAGTAAATTTTGAGAGGTCGCCTGCTGACTTCGAGATACGTTTGCACCTCGCGCAATACCATCGACTCAAAGGCAAAGCCCTTGGCCAAGGCGTCCACATCCTGCCACTGGAGACCATGGGCAGCACGCGCCACTGCCGCGTCAAACCAATAGAACTTGGGATGTGCTGCTTCTCGTACTTTGAATCCCGGTCGAAACGCTGGCACAAAACTTCCGAGCAAGGTCTCCGTCAGGATCTCATACCAGCTTTGGACGGTTTTTCCGCTTTTTCCGACGTCTCTAGCCAGGTTCTCGAAGTTCAGTACGGACGCATTCAATTGTCCGGCAATGGCAAGAAATCGACTGAATTCTTCCACACGACGCACTAGTGCTTCTTCTTTGATCTCCTCGCGTAGATAAGTATCCACATAACTCATGAGGGTCTCAGAGGCCATACGCGGGTCGCGCAGCACAATGGGTAACGTGCCCGTCTGCAGCAAGGTCTCGATCTCGTACTGCTGTCCCAGCTCTTTGAGTGACAATGGGTACATTCTGTACGTGTGAGCTCGCCCCGCAAGGAGATTGGCGCCGGCTCGTTTCAGCTTTCGAGCGCTGGATCCCGTCAAAATAAATTCTAGCTTTCGATGTTCCATCAACCGATGAACTTCATCGAGCAGCTCAGGCAACTTTTGAATCTCATCGATGAAGACGACGTCGCCCGCCTTGAGATGGGCTGTCTTCGCCTCCAACAAACTCGGGTCACGCTGCAACTCAAAGAAAGTACGCTGCTGCAGCAGGTCAAGACTCAAAGCGTAGCCGCCCCGACCTTTGATCCACGTGCTTTTGCCAACTCCGCGCGGCCCAAAGAGGAAAAATGACCGTGACGGGATGTTGTAGATGCGATCTATCATACTGCCTTTATTAGGAAAAAGTAGCTACAATGCATTATCGTAGTGCTACTTCGAAAATGCAATGCAAATTCGAAGTAGCACTACGATAATGCTATCGGCTGGTCGAGGAGAAATCTGCAGATAGGTAAATTCGAATTTTATTACAGGCACTTAGAAGTTCTAGAGTTTGAAACTCTAAAAATGCCATGTTTTTAGAGTTTGCCAAACTAAACATCGCCGATGACGTTTCATGGTCCGATCATGAGTTAGGGCAGGTCAAAGATCTTTGGCATGTTGTAACAAGGCATTCCATTTACGCCGCATCATCTCTTGCGGCGGGTTCGGCCAGCTGAACTCTGGTCACGCCCTGAAAGGACAACATCGTCCCCGCAGTCTCTTTGTGCAGATCAAAGCCGACAAACTGCTTGATCGCTTCCATTTCAACTTGCCGGTCGCAATCGTGGATAAAAATCTTGGTATTGGGACCCGCCAACTTCGCAGCCGTGTATATGGACTGCAGGCGACCAGGACAATCGTCGTTGAAACCCGTCGGCGCATCGACATAAATGATATCCCACTGTCCTTGCGCCACATCGGAGGGGAGATCCAACAGGAGATCGGGGCTTTGAATTTCCTGCCGCCAATGGCCCACTTTCGTCCAATAGCAGACTTTTTCAATGCGGCATTTTGGATTCTTGCCCTTGATGGCGCTGATCCGCTGTTCGTTGTCTTCGAGAAAGACTGTTTCGCCGCCCTTGTTAAGTTTTGTCCAGATACGCGAGTCGTTGCCAGCGCCGAAGACCAGCATGCGGCAGGCGCCTCGCCCAATCAACTCTCTGAGCAAGAGGGATATCTCGTGTCCAGTAACTAGCAATCCGCAATACCTAGCAAAAGCACGGAGCAGTTTCTGGTTGCCCGCTGCTACTGCAAATAGCTTCGCGGGAAGCTTAATGTTCGTAAGCCGTCCAGCCAAGGCTACCGCGCGACCGCCAACCCTCCGCAGCGCAAGCTTAGCCAATCTCACCGCACCGCTAAAAGCGCCTCTCCACCAAAAGCCATTGCCCAGCGAGGCTTTCTGATCAAAGTAATGGTAAACAACAGCCTTATCCGGCGTGCTTAAATGCACCGGCCACGTGAAGTGAATGCGAGCGGGCAAAACGCCTGGATATTGACCGTGCCTCTTGCCGACTATGTATGTTGCACGCATGAGCGCTATTTGATCGGCGCGCTGAAACTTGAACCACTCCGCATGCCAAGTCTCGAACAGATCGCGCGCATACTCACTTTGACGCCAAAGAATAAGACCCGAATTGAAATGGCACACCCACGAAGGCACGGTTCGCTTTGTAAAGTCGATTTCTTGCAAGGATATCCAGCCCGGTACAACTTCAAGTGCTTCCATCGCGTCACTTAAAATAAGTGGCTTTTGATCGAGGGCCATCCAAACGCCACCTCCCGATAGTAGATTCCACAAGCTTTGAATCGGCTTACGGACCACGGTATCGGTATCAAGAAATATGTTGTCCCTGAACTCCGAGAATCGATGCATCTGGGTCTTTACGAATCTTGACCGAAATGCGGCGGAGCCTGACGTTTTGAGGGGCACAAGCATGACCTCGATGCGTCCGTCATCAAACCGCATCATTTCATTAGATAGGATAAGTACTTTTCCGGAGTATTGGCCGTAACGACGCAGCGTCTCAATGCTTCGCCTGACCTCCCGCCTGCAGCGATCTCCGATAGCCACATAGATCACAAGTTGCGTGGAGCATTCGTCATGCCGCCCTGAATCCATCATCGTTACTGTCACCCCGGTATTGTCCATTGTTCCGTATCGGAAGGTTGGACATTATTTTGAACATGTCAGGATTCAAGATTTACGGTTGACGATTTCAGCTGGCATCCCCATCTGAAACGCCCTATCATGATGGACAAAAGCCCTACAGTTTCAAAAAAAACCAGGAGGTAGGAAATGGTATGTGTTTGGCACTCGATGCGGACGTGCTCTTTGCTAGTGTGCAGCATTAGCCTCTCGAGCGTCGCTTTTGCTGAAAGCAAGTTGGTGCGCCTGTTGCAAGAGGGGCAGGACGCTGTCCCCATGATTTTGGAAGTGCGGGAGCTGCCACACGACGCGGCGAAAGACCATGCGGTACTCATGCACAAGTACCCGCAATTCATCGTCGAGCACGGCGAATCCCGTGGCGGTGAGATTCAGGAATGGCTGTTGCCAGCTGCGATCGATGCGGACGCCTGGCTCAAGGCCCGTGGCGCGAAAGATATTCCAGAAGCTGATGGCGAAAAATTTGCCGACGAAGTGATCACCTTGGTGAACAATGGTCCCTCGGCCAACCGCATCGACCTGGTGTTCATGGGCGATGGCTACACGGCCGCCGAGCGCGACAAGTTTTTTGCTGATATGCAGCGCCTGACCAACGATATGTTTGTCGGCCATACCTTTGCGTCGTACTTGCCCCTGTTTAACGTGCATGCGGTGTTTCGTCCGTCGCAAGAGTCCGGTATCGGCAAGAACAGCACACCGAAAAACACGGCCTATAAGCTTTATCGCGAGGGGAACACTCTGCGCGCCATCTTTCCCGGAAACACCAGCGCCCTGCGCGATTCCTGTGACCAAGCACCCGATTGCGATTACCCCATCGTCATCGCCAACGATCCCAACTACGGCGGCCTGGGGGGAGAGTTCGCCATCTCGACATCGTCCGAGAGCAGCGGCACGGTGGTTTTGCGGCACGAACTCGGTCACAACTTCGGCCGCGTCGGTGAAGAGTACGATGGCGGCGGCTACTTCGGCGCCAATAACACGTCGTCAGCCACTTCGCCATCATGGGCTCATTGGTTAAATGACAAGCCGAAGGCGCAAGACGCCGTCTCGCGCTTTATCGACTGGCCGTGGAAAAACCTCAACGGCGGCCCATTCGTTGCCGAGTGGCGCAGCTCGGGCAAACACAGTCATTATGAGATTACCTACAGCGCCTCGGGAGTGGATAACGACGAAGCGCTGGTCATCAAGCTAGACGGCGAACGCCTACCCTTCACTTCGCCCGGCACGCTTGACCGCTCATTCCAAACAATCATGGGCCACGAAGGTGGTTTTTCTGCTGGTACGCACCGCCTAGAGTTTTCCAAAGGCCAAACGACAGGCGAGCCCTGGTTCTCGAATATCGCGGTTTTCGAGTACGGTCCCGATTACGTGTTTGATCGCCATCACGTGAGCGCCTATCCTGTATTTTCCAAGAGCAACACGGTGGCTGGCTATCGTCCGACTGACAAGACGTGCCTAATGCGCGATATGACCTCGCTCGAGTTCTGCAGTGTCTGCCAGGAGAATAACTGGCTGCAGTTCTTTGCCCGCATCTCGGTCATCGACCAAGTCGCCGTGCAAAACAATCTGGGCAAGACCTCGGTGAATGTGGTTATTCCGCCGCTGGCCCAATTGCGCGAAGAACCCGTCAGCAGCACCGAAGGTCTGAAAGTCCGCTGGACGCATAACGGCAAAGAGCGAGCTGAACTTGCTGGCAGGTTGACTTGGGAGATGGATGGACAAGAGGCCCAGGGCACTTGGGTGGTGGACGTGGAATTCGTCACCAGTGAAGTGCGCAAGGACCCCCGCAATCTGCTGAAGGGCAGTAAGACGATTAAGATCTAACGCGCAACGACCGCACTCGCCACCGCTTCCGCAAGGACAGTGGTGATGCGGGTCATGTAGCCAAAATCCAACTTCGCGATCGTGTCGCAGCTGGCGTGATAACAAGGGTTGCTGTCACCGCCAAAAAAGTTCTGCGACACAACGATCGCCGGCCGATCATAGCGCCAGAACGAGGCGTGATCGCTGCGGTTGGTACACGCATCCACTTTCTTCAGATCCATTTCCGTCGCGGTCAGCACCGCCTCGACGCGGGCCGTGAGTTCCGCTGAGGTGTTCTCGTTACAATCAATGATGTGCAAAGCCCCGTCTTTATCGCCATCAAAGCCCGTCATCTCCACATTGAAGACCCCAATGAGGTCGTTCAGACGATTCGTCTGGGAGAGGTGTGCGGCATAGGCCTTTGACCCGAGTAGTCCCAATTCTTCTTGATCGAAGCCAACGATTTCAACACCCACTTTCAGTGGCATGTCTTTCAAGGCTTTAGCGATGCCGAGCACGGTAATCATGCCGGTGCCATCGTCGTCGGCACCCGCGTTATTCACCGAGTCCAGATGCGCCGAAACTATGGCAAACTGTGCAGAATCTGCGGCCGCGCGGCGAGCGATGAAGTTTGTCCCGCCACTATAAACGTGCTCGCTAACTTCGTAGCCTAAGGCTGTAAGCTCTTGCCGCAAAAAGGTACGCGCCAGATCCTTGCCGCCTTTGCTGCCACGCTCGCGGATGGTGACAGTTTTGCCTTCGACTTCAAACGACTCGGCGCCAGAAAACTGGGCAACCTTTTGCCGCAGAAACTCCTGGTCGATAGCGATTCCGCGCGGCTTGCTTTGTCTTTGCAAGCGCATTCCCGACCTAGCATGCACTCCCATGCGGCGAGGCAGGGAGGTGAGTGTCGAGGGAACGCGATTGGCGTGCATGCGCACGTTATAAAGATCGTGCCCGTGATCTGCGTCCACCCAATCGGGCCAAACGGCGATGATCACGTCATCGCGCCGAGCGATCTCGCCAAAGGCGCGGGCCTCGGGCTGATCCGGATCGGCCTCGAGCAAAATTAGATGCTCGTGAGCTGCGAGTTTGACTTCATGCGACCAGATTGCGCTCGGCACCGATGCGTCGGTCACCACGATTTGCGACGTTGGGGTGGCCATGCGCAGAAAGAATTGGTTGACGGCACCTTTGGCAACTTCGGATACGTACATGGTCCGCGCCGACGATCGAGACGTCATGGGCTCGGAATTACCGCCACTCATGACCGCCAGTGCCATCAGCGCCAAACCCGCCAAACCTTGCTTTGCCTTACGCATCCATTCCTCCCGGTTTCTGGAATCATCTCCAGGCTTCTATAACCGAGGGTGATCATAGCATGCAAGCGGGCGTTTACTGCGGCAATTTGGCTAGGGGGCTATTCGGCGGCGAGGTCGCAGGCGCCGCTGTAATTTATCCAAAGAGTTCGGTGAAATTCCGGGATGGTAGCGGCAAACCAGGATGGCTCACCATCAGCGAGTTCGCCCTCGACTTCGCGGGTGGTGATGCGGATGCCGCGATGCTCGATGACGATGGTGGATAGGCGCTGCATGCTGCCTTCTGCATCCCGCCCCTTGACGGCAAACAGCTTCACACCTGCCGCCAAGTCGCGCTCGACGGTCTTGATGACGTTAGTGAGACTGCGCGATTGCTCGTACATCGATTGCCGCAGGGCCATGGGGTCATCCGTGCGTTCGATGCGCACCGACAACAGCCCCGAGCTGGCGGATAGAGAGTTAAGGTCTGCCAGGTAACTACAAGATGATAGTTGCGTGCGCGTTTCCGACCCTAGCTCCGGATAATGCGTGCGTTCGGCCGCCGGCAACAATAAGCCACAATCACAGCTCAGACTTCGCACGGACGTCAGATCGGCGGCACCCAAGCGGGCGCCTGAGCTGTCAGACACCCCCGGCCGCGCCAGATTACATGCGGATAGTAGACCCAGGGCTAGCATGAGCCAAAAGGCAAGTTGTGGGGCTTCCTGTCCTCTAAAACAACGCATCCTGCGTGCTCCCAATCCGGGGTTCAAAGGGCCGTATCGGCAGATTTTGAGTAAAACATGAATCATCGCCACTTTCCGCTTTACTCTTCGGTGGTTGGGCAGACTCATTTATAGGCGTCTAAGGCCAGCGCGGTGACATTCACATGCGATATCGTCCCGTCCTTATTCACAAGCGAAATCGTCTCCT
>CAZLMG010000053.1:0-24510 GCA_964560765.1 uncultured Oligoflexales bacterium | reverse complement strand
GGTGCGTGGCCTTCACTTGGCGCGATGCATGAACTCTTGAGCTAGGGCTGAGGTGGCCACGGGGTCGGAAACTGCAGCATGTCATAGCGAAACTCCTGGCCAACCCTCACATCCGCTTGGCCGCGGCGAATGTAAAGGATAGCTCCCTCAGAAATAGGAAATCCGCGGGGCGACTTCAGTGCCTGCTCCGGCCCATAGTAAGCCACCACATGCCCTTTGATGGGGCCATTCGGCCCCTGAGCAAGGAGACGATCTTTCATACGCAACCCATGCGCCAGTCCCTTATCCAGGTAAGCCCAGGCGCCATATACCTTTGCGACCAGCGGCTCGTCAGCTGCGACGAGCATCTGCACGTGCTTTTGCAAGGTCGCGATCAGCGGCTCTAGTCCCTGCAGCGCGATGCGATTATTTTGCACGGCTGCTTGCAAAGTAACCGGGAGGGGTGGCTCACTGGCCGATCCAAATACACTCTCGGAGATATCCACCTTCGCCTGCACAGAAAGGGGCAACGTCCAGCGTTGAATCCTCTGCTCTGGTCCCAAATCCCACGACCATGCGACATGCCTTGTAGATTTGGTCGGCACGAGATCCCGCTCACCCATGCGCCGCAGATGCGCGGCATGAAACGTCGCCAAAGATGAGGTAACTGTAAACTGCCGTGCCAACTCGCCTTCGACCATGAGACTAAGGCAGCGGCTCGGCCCCTGATCTAAACGAGTCAAGCCGATGTGATCGCGCGTGGATATCTTCAACAACTCACTGGCTAGTGGCGCATCCGGACCGGCCAGCGCTTCGCGACCAGCTGCCAATAGCATCTCTCGCCATTGTTCCGCTAGCGCGGCATCTGGACGCCCCTTGGGATCGACTCGACGTTCGACGAGGCGATGGGCACTCGCTAAAACAATTTCCTGCGGCCAGCTCATCTTCTGTACGAGGACGACGTAGTGACCGTCGAAGTTGCAAAGAGTTGGTTGTAAAAGCTGAGTCACTTGCTCCGGCTGAGCATTCGCCGGAGCGATCCAGTGCTTGGCCGCGAGTCGCGTCATGTTCTGTGTCTTGATGCGTGGTGCCCAAGCCTGGGCGATGGGTGCCGCACCAGGCAACACCTGCGCGCGCAATGCATCCCAGCCTTGGTTCAACTGCCGTTGCACTTGCGCCCGTTGTTCAGGCACGACGCCAATATACTCAATGGGCGCCAAGACAACGGCACCTGGTCCAGCCCCCGCAGGGTTCTGGGCGGTTGCCGAGCCAGCCATCAAAGCCAATGCTATCGCTATCCATCCACGCATGGGCATAGGTCTCCCTGTGGAGATCTATCGGCAGTTTGGCGAGGGACCTAATGCAGGGTGAGGACTGGGGCGATTCTTGGGGCCGCGCCGCATGCGGCCGTGGCTTACAAAGAGGCAAGTATGCCATCTATAAGAATGCGATAAATGCGGCGGTAACTGCGCTTTCTTCAGTCCTACCTAATTTCTAACCCACCTACGGTTTCGCGCAGGAACACACGCGCCTGGCATCCGCAGAATTTGCGATCTGAGTTGTATAGAAGTCAGTGTCAAAATAGAAAACCTGCCCCGTTCCATCGGTATGACAGCCTAGACCAGGATTATGCGCTGTCTCCACGGCAAAGTTCTCGCCTGTTAGCAAGGTCAACACCCCCTGGCAGCGCGTCCTATTGGTCGCTTGATCGTATCCCGTGGCATTGCTATAGCCTATAAAATCGATCGTTGCCAAAGAAGGGTCCCAACCCTGTAAGGTTTCCCAACTGATATCCATGCATACATCCGTGCAGCTGCTTCCCGCTTCTCCCAAGAAATAGCAATTGCTTGCATCACCAGGATATTCAACCCCTCCGGTCGGACACCCTTGTGTGCCGCCGCTGCTCGTGGAGCTGGTGGATGTTGAGGTTGAGGTCGAGCTTGACACCTGAGCCGCGGGGTCTAGGGTAAATGAAACTCCCGACGATGCCACACCCTGCCCATTGACGGCACAGACCAGCACATGCAGCGGCTCGGTCACCAGTTGCCCGGAAAATACGACGCTGTGCGTGCCGGCGCTTAAAAGAAAGCTGCGGGTGCCACTGCCACAAGTTGCAGGCACCTCCGATTCGGCGCCTCCCCAGATGGCCACGCCGTGCCGCAAGTTCTCTTGGCCGGCAGCTGGCGTGAACGAAATATTACCAGCGCCATTTAAAGAGGGAGCCCAGGTAGCGCTGACGTCGCTCGCTTCCTCCAAGACAGCGCTGCCGGAAAATCCCGTAGGCGCCGCATCATCGATAGACGCGGCGACAAAGGTGAACGAGTCACCTAAAAACGAAAGTACGGTACGGGCAAAGCACGAGTAAAAGCTAGAATCATAAATCACCGACGCAGGAACATAGAGGCGTTCTGTTTCAAAAATAGCTGCGGGATTTGCCGGCACAATTTGCGAGTCGCGCGTGCAGATCGCCACCAACCGATCCAAATCGGAGGTAGCGGGCATGGCACCGGCATCATCCTCGATGACCAGTTTCACCGGGTCTGAATAGCGAGTCACCGAGTCGGCGGTGATCGAGGCGACCACGTAGGCCAAATCGATGCGTGGAAAGGGAGCTGCGTCTGTGGAAGCGGGGAACTGGACGAAAAAATTGCCATCGGCGGTTTGCGCCAAGTATCCCGGCAGAGGCCGATCGGATCCAGCGCGGCTGCCGCCCTTGCTTGACTTATTCTCGCTCGAGTCTTGTTTACCCACACGGGTGCAACCACCTAGGCCGAGCCCAGTGATCGTTAGCCAAAGAATCCATGGAAGCCGCATGTTGCACCCGGTTGCTGTTCATTGTGCTATCGGTGAATATCTCCAGTTTCTTGAGTCGATCACCACGCCGGATCGCAACCCTGGGCTGTACCATCGCCACCTGGAAGTGCACTATCGCAGACCCATGGCACTTGCTCTTCAGGTAGGGCGGCGGGCATGGGATCATCATCGAACCAAGTTGGCGGTTGAGGCATCGGGTCGTTGCTATCGTCAGGAGCATTATTATCGTCGCCCGCTGCGGGATTACAAATGGCATTGGGTGCGCAGTCTTTGCTGATGTCTGGATCGCCGGTGTTTTTGTCTTTGCCGGAATCTTCGGTGGAATCGCCTGAAGATTCATCACCGCTACCATTGGCGTCACACTGCCCACCGCTATTGCCTTGGCCATCGCCATCGTTGTTGGGAGTCGGTCTTACTGGGGTGAACGGTTGACAAGGGCCAAACGGTGGGCGGAGGGTGCTGTTTCCGCCTCCTGCCACTGTCCCCATTGGAATGCACGGCGTGGACACCAAGGATAGGTCGCTGTTCTCAGCAGCGCTAACAAGATAAAGCGCCACGGAATTTCTCACCGTTACCATCATTTTGCCTCTAAGGAGAAAATTGTTTTCATCCACAGGGCACCCCTCTGCCGTCAAGCAGATGAGTGTGAAGCCCACTACTTCGTCCTCAACTGTGACTTCCACTCCAGCAGATAGTGTCGTCCCCGCGACCGATGTCTTGGATGTTCCGGCATCCAATCCCTGCGCACGACGCTGCGCCGATTGTGAACCATGGGCCGCAGATTTCGCATCCACCGGCGCTTGAACTTGCTGTCCCTGACAGCTAACCAAGGTCAGTGCTAGGATGATCGACTGGCTCATCATCGACAGATGCCGAAAGTTCTTGTTCATGCGTTTGCTCCGTTAGCTAAGCCCGGTGGCGTTCGTCGTTTGTCGAAGTGGGTGATGTGAGCAGGGGTTGCAAGGTGCGGGCCGAACCAGCCGCTGGCGTCTTGCGAAGTCCAAGCTAAACCGAATTCAGCAATAACCTTCGCCATTTGACTGCCGAACTGCGGGCGCGACGGCTGCACCTGCAAACGCGCGAACGACTCAACTCAAGGCCGGCGGAGCCATGATAAATTAGTATTTTCTGTGTATTGGACGCTGTTTGGTTGTCTAGCTAGTTGTTTCCACAACTGTCAAAATGGAGCCTATTCCAAAAGAATGGTCGGGGTGGCGGGATTTGAACCCACGACCCCACGCCCCCCAGACGTGTGCGCTACCAGGCTGCGCTACACCCCGACTTGGAAAAGAAATTCATACGCAGGAAACGCCGTATGAACTCCCGTTGTTATCATTGCCGGGAGCCTCCGTCAACCTCAGGCGCGACCCGTCAAGTTTGCCGGTGAGCCGCTCTGATTGCTAAAATAATAAAGAATATCCCTGAACTACATGACGAACTCACGGCACTGACCTGCAGCTGTACGGCATCACTCATTCACTGGAAACGAGGCATCGGTGGCTATCGCGCGCCCCAGAGCAACGAATTCTCTCGCCATGACCGCCATGGCGTTCGGGCTTGTGTGCGCAGCGACGTCCGCTCGTGGCGCGACCACCAAGGCGACGCCTATCGCATCGCCGACCTCACACTTGTTTCCCATGCCCACAACCGTCGCCAAGCAAGTTTGGTTCTGGGAAAAAGTGTTTGGCAAATACAAGTCCACACAGGTTCTCATCCACGATGCGGAGGCCCCAGATCTCATTATCGATGTCATCGACTTCGAACTCCTGCAGCGGCAAATGTCGCGACCAAATCCCTATAATCGGCGTGATCGCGAGCTGACTACTACCAAGTATCTTGATCGCTATGCACTTGCCGTCAGGAGATTTGCAATTGAGCGAGAGCGGGCCATCAAGCACGGCCCCATGGAACAACGCATCTATCAAGTATACCGACGAAACCGCGCGGCTCTATCTCGCCTTTATCAAGGCAACGTCAATCTACGCAGCCAAGCTGGCTTGGTTGATGAATTCGAGCGGGCGGCAACTCGCGCCGATAAGTATCTGCCGCACATGGAACGAATCTTTGCACGAGAGCAAATTCCAACAGAACTGACACGGATCGCCTTCGTCGAGTCCATGTTCAATACCGAGGCGATCTCAAAGGTCGGGGCTTCCGGAGTCTGGCAATTCATGCGCGCTACGGCCAAGCTATACATGAACGTCAATCACTACATCGACGAAAGAAACGAACCCATGGCTGCAACGCGCGGAGCGGCTCGCCTTTTGCGCGACAATTACGCTCACCTGAAAGCCTGGCCACTGGCGATTACCGCATATAACCATGGCGCAGCTGGCATGGCGCGTGCGGTTAAGACCCTCGGAACCAACGACATTGGAATTATCATCGAGCGCCACAAGTCGAACACATTTGGTTTTGCCAGTCGCAACTTCTACGGCGAGTTTCTCGCTGCCAGAAACATCTATCATCATCATTTTCGGCGCTTGCACAATAAGACTCCCCAGCCGACTAACATCGCTCGCATTACGATTCCGCGACCCGTATCCGTGCACCAGTTGATGAAGTATGGAAAGATCGATCAGCACACGCTGAAAGCCCACAATCCGCATATCCTGCCTAATGCCTATGAAACCCACAAATATCACGCGATTCCCAGCGGAGTCGAGCTACTCATACCTGCAGAGTTCGCAAAGAATATACAAAGTGCACTGCAACGAATCCGCGGCTGAACCATTGGAGAGCCTGGCCATGAGAATGATCTTGAAAAAAACACTCTGCATCGTCAGCATTGCGATCCTGAACAGCTCTCAGAGTCAGGATGTCGCCAAGGTCGAATCCATCCTCGACCGGTTGGAAGAGCGCCTCCTTGAACAAGAGGGTGATCCCTTTTCCATCAAGGGCGCCAAGATGGATGAACTCCGCACTAAATCGCCTGAAGTTACCTTCTCGGGTCAAACGATCTATGCCGAAGGCGATGACCTATCGAGAATCAAAGACATCGGAGAAGCGATCGGCAAGCTAGAGCAACAGGTCGAATCTCTCTCAGCTCGTGTCCACAGATCCCGGCAGCACGTGGTAGACCTCGCACGACTCAGCAACCATGTAGCCATTGAAGTCAAGTTACCTGAGGGAGACGCCGCAGCTTTGCAGTACATCGCCGCATTTATCGACGAATTCGAAGTTTACCGCCTCGAAGATGCCGGTGGAATTTGGATGCCAGGGAAAGCGACGCCGATCTACTCCGGGCCGATGACTCCTGGATCTCACAAACTAAGAATTTTGGCTCGCATGTCATTGCGAGAGAGCAACGGAATCCCCGTACAGACGCCCCTAACCCGCACAATTGATCAGATGTTTGAAGTGAATGTCTCCAGTGAGAATGCCAAGCAACGACTTGCCATAGAGATCACGTCACCCAAAACACTCGATGGCAAAGCAACAGCCGTACTAAAGGCGATGTAACATGAAACTCAAAGCCTCTCATGCATGGCTCTTTAGCGCATTTCTTGCCGGCGCCAATGCAACATCGAGCGAAGCGCAGCAGGCGTCTTCACCCGAACATCTCGTCCAAGAGGCGCAGATGCAACTAAACCTCATTGAGCAGCAAGCCAAATCCGTTGGCAGCCTCAGCAGCGCCGCGGCGTTCGCACCGTACCAGGAGGCGCTGAAGCATAGTTTGGAGAGGGCGCAACACTATCTCGACTTAGGTGAATTTCACGCGGCGGCCGCCGAGGCAAAAGACTATTTGCAGTTGCTGCAGAAACCTGAAGGTCGAACCTATCTACAAGCTCTGACCATTCTCGGTCGCGCCCAGGAGGGAATGGGAGCCTCTGAGGAAGCAATTCTTAGTTTTCGCCGCTACATTGCGTCATTCATTAGCCAACAAGATAAGAACTACTCCGAGATGACCGAGACATTGAATCGCCTGCTGCCACTCGCAGTCGCATCCAATGCATATGATGCGCAAGAACTTAAACGCCTGCTTGCAGGTGTTCTATCGCTACCCATGAATGAAGGCCTTTCCGCAGAGATCCTGTATCTGGCCGCACGCTCGGCTGCCGAAAGAGGAAACTACTCGTTGGCTGCAAACTGGTTTGAAGATGCCGCAAAGCGGGCGCCTGATAGCCACCTAAAGGCCCGCAGCCTCTACTTTCGCGCCGTCATTCACTTGCGCGATAAGCAACTCGATCAAGCACGAATGGCCTTTGCGGAGGCCGCACAACAGAAGGAGCCTGGTGCCGCCGATTTTCGCAATCTTGCCCTATTGGGCCTTGCCAGAATTGCCGTGATGAAGCGGGAACCAGAGAAGGCCCTCGCCTACTACAGCGATGTGTCTGCCGGGAATCCCGCCATTCGAAAGGCAGCATTTGAGAGTATCTATGTTCTCCTCGAACTCGGAAAAGAGGCGCAGGCCTCAGAGGCAGCCACTCGATTCATCGCCGAGCAACCAAACAGTGAAGAGTCGTTGACTCTAAAAAATCTTTTAGCTTACCTGCAAATGCGCTCCGGAGACTGGAACAGCGCCATTGCCAGCATAGAGAGCCGCGAATCAGAAATCTCGACGGTCACCAAGCAGGTAACGACCCGCTATCATGGTCGAGATCGGCTGACACATACGGATTTAAAAAACCTTCAGAGAACCATTTCTCCATTCTTCAAATCCTCGACAATCGTCGATCAAGGGATGAGAGCATTCGATCGTTTGGAACAGCTAATGTACCGCCTTGCGCAGATTCAGGGCAACGTTAGCGACTTCACGTACGTTCTCGGTCGATTGGAGTCGCATCATTTGCGCCCCCACTGGGCCATGAAAGCCGAGCAACTTGCTGAATTGTCCGAGCACGTACTTGAGCAAGGGAAGTCTCTTGTCGCTGCCGAGAGCAAGTTTTACGAGTCAGCCATCTCTGAAACTGATGCCCTTCGCCTGAAATCGCTTATGCAGAAGCGACATCGCCTCGTTGGCTCGGCGTTGACAGAGCGTCGACTATATCGTGGCTGGCAGAGCTGGCTGAACTATGCGCAATTGGAAAATAGACTCGTTGCGCTGTCGGAAAAAGTTAGAGACGCCCACATGACAGCTCGTGGGACAGACTACATTTCGAGGGCCACAAACTCAGGAGAGCTCGGAAATCAGGCATCGAACGTCGAAGAGCAGTCAACTCAAGCACTCGCCAGCTATGAGACCACCCAGAGACTTCGAGAAGTGTTGCGCAAGGAAAAGCTACGAGGCGTAGCGTCGCGCAGCCGCGCCCGCACCATCAAGGACACTCTCGTCGCTTACGCGGTTGTCCTCCAAGACGAGGCAGTAATCCTGGCAACCTACCGCGATAAGCTGCAAGAACCAGCTGCTCGCGCCTTTGCTCGTGAGGCGGCCACTGCCTGGAAGCGATGGGATCATGTCACGAAGTTGACGTTTACGAAATTGGTCGATCTGGCTGGCGAAATCGATCTAGAAGTGCGGACCATTCTGGCTGCAATCGAAGAGCAAAGCTCCAAGCAGATGGCGCTCGCGCGCGAGGTCCAGCATATAAAGGGGCGACTTGAACTAACCATGGGGCACGGCTCAGAAGCCTTGCTCAGCGAATTTCAACATGAAGCAGAATCGCAGCAAGCGAAGCATCGTAAATGGCGAGCCGATTTGAACTGGCTGCAATATGAGAAGTCGAAAGACCAACTTCAGGAACAGAATCTCAAGACGGCGACACAATACCAAATTCTCCGAGATAACTTGGACAGCCTACGGCAGGGGGCACTCTGGCGATGAAATCAATTCACACTGTCATCACGATCGCCTGGTTGCTTGTCTCAACTTCGCCCGCATGGAGTGAGACAACAACTTCGCATAGTGATGTGATCAACGATCAAGCACTTAATGCATTAACCGAGTATTGGACCCACTTTGATGGGTACGAGAAACGCGTCCAACAGCGGAAGAAGCTAGACTATCTGCAGACGTGGGAAGAGTACAAGAAAGTAGCGGAAGATAAGCAGAAACGTCTCACGGCCGAACAAATTCAAAAGTTAACCTCGGCAGCTGAATCTTACGAAACTCACCTCAAGCGCTATCCAGCAGCGCCAGACAAAGCGCACGTGCTTGCGAACCTGGCCCAAATCTACCGAATTCTTGCAGGTCAGGAACGAGCACATGGTTCATCGGAGCGATTGACGCTATTGCAGAAGGCGATCGATAGCATCTCGGAAATCGAAATCAATCATCCTAGTTTTGCTCAACTCGATACGGCGCTATACGCTAAGGCCCTGGCCCTCGAAGAATCTGAGAGACCTGCAGAAGCCTTAGCGGCCTGGGATCGATTAGCCAAGCGAAAGTCTCGCAGCATATATTGCATGTACGCCAATATCGCACTTGGCGACCATCACTTCAACGGTGAAACGCCAGCCAAAGCCTTGCAGTATTATCGAACAGCGCTCGGCATCACATCAGCGATTGATGCCGAGCGCCGTGAGTATGAGACTCTACGGGTGCACTATCGCATGGCATGGGCCGGCTATCGTTCAGCAAACCTTGAGCAGGCCGTGCAGTCTGCTGCTGAGATTCTGGCTCCTGGCACACAGGCAGAACGCCTCGCTGAGCAAGATAGCATTCGCAGAGATGCTATCGATATTATCGGTGACTCACTCTTTGAGGACGGCAACGTTGACAAGACCATCCGTCAGCTCAACGATCGCCGCATTTCCTCGGATGTGCCGGCCATTGGGCTTCGCTACATGGTGCGGGCATCGTCGGCAAATCAGCATAGTCGAGTCATCAAAGTCGGCGACCATCTCGTCAAGAGGGTCCCACACGCCAAAGAGCTGCCAGAATGGCTAATTTTGATCGCGAAGGCCAATGATTCCATGGGTAAGCCAAGAGCTCGACTAGCTGCGCTCGAGCGCCTGGCTCTGCTCCTGCCAGCCGAGAGTCTCTGGCGCGCCAAGCATCGCCAGGACTTTGAGGCGTTAGATGCCATGCAATTTAAGGCCCTGGATGCGGCTCGGCTGGCGGCTGCAGCGCATTATGATCGCGGACTAGCGACAGGCGCGGCACCGAATTTTGCAGCGGCAAGCACCTTTTACGATCTCATGGTCCGGCACGATCCGAACCATCGCGACAGCCATACCTGGCGGCTCCGACTCGCCCACTGCCGCTACTTTAGCGGCAAGTTTCAGGTCGCCGCAAAGATGTACGAAGATCTTCGCACCAACTACAAATTGGACGAGGCTTCACTTGAAATCGCTAGCTTCCAGCTCGTGATGGCACGGCATCGAGGCTGGCAAGAGGCCTACGCCACGAAACTGAATCGTGAATCCTCTCCTCGGATCGAGTCCGATTCAGATCCCGTGGCGCTGCAGCGCCTGCACGAACTCGAAAAATCAGTCGAGTCCTACGCTGATCGGTATCCGCAGCGAGAGAGAGCGATCGACTTGCTGCTACTGGCAGGGGCGGCAAATCGCGATCATAGCCGACACGGACAGGCCGAGGCTTACTGGCAGCGCAGCCTCATGCTGCCCGGTAACTCCGGACAGAGAGTCGCCGCTATTCAGGGTCTTGTTTTCTCGAAGATGAAGTCGGGTAGCCCCGCACTGCTGGTGGAGACCGCCCAGCGCTACCTGCGCTTGGAAAACTGGGGCCAGATGCCGGCAACCTTGAAATCTGAGCTGCAGGGAGTATTGGCCCAAGCAGCACGCACCGAGGCGGAGCGCCTGGAGGCCGCTGGCGAAGTTGCCGCCGCGGGCCAATTGCTAGTCGAAGTTGGCCAAGAGCACCCTGATCTACCCAATCGATCGGCTATGATTCGAGATGGCGCCTACTTATTAGCCATGTCCGGCGACTGGCACCGCGCGCAAGCGGCAACAGAGAGCTATCTAGCGACGGGTATGCGCGACCACGCAGGAGACATGATTTACCTTTTGGCCAGAGGTTCAGAGAACCAAATCCGCTTTCGCGAGGCATCGCAAAACTATCTTCGCCTAGCCAAAGAGTATCCCGCACACCCCAAAGTGGTGCCGTCTCTCGAACGCGCTGAGGCACTGGCGACGGCGGAAGGAGACCTGGTGGCAGCTGGCGATGCAGCAACAGCTCAGGGAGATTTGGGAAAGCGCGTCACTGATAAACATAATCACTATACACGAGCCATGAATCACTATCGGGCGGCCGGCCGGGTCGATAGTGTCGCTGCCGTCGGTAAAAGACTATCGGGACGAGAGCACGAAATCGGATCGCAACTTGAGGCTCGCATTAAGGTCGCTCGCGCGAAATTTGAGTCGGGACAGGAGTCAGCGGCACTCGACGAGTTTCGCACCGTCTCTATGGCAGCAGATGCTGCTAAAGCGCGGCTGGGAGCTCGATACAACGACATTGCGGGAGAATCGCTGTACTGGCAAGGCCATGACAACCACTCAGCCTTTCAGGAATTCAACATCGAAGAGCGAAGGGGTACGCCAGAAGCTAAGCTTGCGGAGAAGCTGAATTTGTTCGAAAAGCTATCGCGGCTATATGCATCAGTCATCAGCAGCAATTCTCCGGAGTGGTCCGCACGCGCAAGGTACCAGCTGGCAAGAGCGGCAGAGGAGATGGCCGAGTCCATCACGATGACCATGACGCGTCACCCAGATCGCTTTCGACAGTCGTCGCGTCAACAATACACGGCAAGCGCGGAGCGGCTGCAAAGGTTGGCAAGACGCAATCACGGCGACAACATTATGGCTCGCAACCGATTTCCCAACCAATATCGAAGTAATGTTTGGGTCATGAAATCCTCGGTTGAATTGAACGCCGTCGATGCCAGCGGTCTCGCTCTAAGCGATGACAGCGCACTACCCGCAGCCGTCGAAGTGGATCTACCTCAGCAGTGGAGCTTATGATGTTCTTCAGAGCGCCGATCGTGAGCATTATTGTCTTCATCAGCGGTTCAATCACAGGCTGCGCCACTAGCACTGAACCAGAGAAGCGGTCGCTAGACGTACCTGTTCCGCCCACCAGCACTTCAGCAACCAGCGATTCACGCGTTGATGCCGTGACAGCAAGTCCGGGCAAGGCGGAAAACGCCGCCAAACTGCGTCAACTAAACATTAGCTGGGAGCTGTTCTTCCAAGCACCTCCAAGTCAAGACGAGCGGCATCGACTGACTCAGGAGGTTATGGCCTGGAAGCAGAGCGACGATCCGGACGCACTCATCCGCCACTCCCGCAAGCAGCGAGCTCTGGGTCAGTTCGCTGCGGCAGATGTCTCTATTAGGATGGCGCTTCGACTGGATGCCAATCACCAAGAGGCACTCATCGAGGCTGCTACCCTGGCCGTTCGTAGTAAGAACTACGAGGATGCTTTTGCTTATTTGAGCAAAATAAAAGCGGTCCTCGATGCCGCCAAGGAACTCGACAGCGCCTACATCTTTCGCTATCGATACGTACTGGGCTTAGCTGAACTTGGCCATGGGGATCGTGAAGAAGGCATTCGCATTTTGACAGACCTTATCCGACTCGACCGCGGGTTCTCTCCCGGGTATGCCGCGCTTGCAGCCCTTTATTTGGAAGAAGGCAAACTCGATGCGGCCGAGTTCATAGCCAAGCGCGGTTTGGATCGCGGCAAGCCCCTAGCAAGCCTTCACAATACCCTGGGGGTAATTGCCAAGCGTCGGGGCGACCATCAGCAAGCACGGCAGCAGTTCGAAGCTGCCTTGAAGGCTGCAGAGAACTATACGCCGGCCATCGTCAACTTAGCTGTCATTGCTATCATTCTTCAGGAGTATGAGACCGCAGAGGCCAACCTTACCCGGGCCCTGGCACTCGAGCCTAGCAACGCCGAGGTTTACGTCACCTTAGGAATCTTGCAGCGACGAACCGGACGCGAGGACACTGCCCGAACCGCATTTGCTCGCGCTTTGGAGATTCAGCCAGAGCATGCAAATGCTAGGTTTAATCTAGGCGTATTGGTTGCCAATGATGAAGATAAGCAAGGGGAGGCACTGCGACTCTTTCATGAAGTCTCACAGCTTCCCAGTACGGACGCAGCCCTGCAGCAGCTCAGTACGCTATACATTGAGGACTTACAGCGCCGGGGGTCGGCTCCAGATAAGGCGACGACAGAAATGTAACTAGCTGTTTTCAGGCAAAAATATATTCATATTTCACACCCTAAAGTTGTGCCGCACTTCGACCGATGGATAAGTTGTGCATTTGTACAGAACTTGTGGGAGCGTGCCATGACCGTTGCAACAAAAAGAGCTTATGATCGCACGAGTCACATCATGATCGTGGATGATGACGAAACCCTCCTCAAGTTCTTCAAAATCCATCTCAATAAATTTTTCTCTCGCGTTATCGTCGTCAAGAATGCCAAAGAAGCCTCGGATACGTTGAAGTCCAAAGAGATTGATTTGGTTCTCAGTGACATTCGCATGCCGAAAGTGGACGGCCTTCAACTGCTAAAGAAGATCCGCCGCTATGATGCGACAATTCCCGTCTTCTTGATCAGCGGCGCACTTCTGACGGATGAGCAGCAAGAAGAGGTTTCAGAATTCGCCGACGGCTTCTTGCGCAAGCCGTTCACCGTCGATGAAATACAAGACTTCATCAATGCTGGGATGAACCGACGCGAGATTCTGAAGGAACTCGGAGCAATTCTGCCGGACAAGAAGGCTTTATTGATGCTGATCAAAGGCAAAATCAAGCCTGAAAAGATCAAAGATGAAAAAGTGCGTGCCAAGGTGGTTGAGCTACTCGCGGCACTTGAAAATGTTGGTCGCCAGCCAGCTGAGAGTACAGCTGCCTAGGCCCCTATTCGTATCTCAGCAACTTGAGCCCAAGTCCGCCAAGATGCAGCGCTACAGAAAAAAGCGCTGCGCTCAAACAAATACCAATACTCACATCAAGCCACGAAATGACGTCCAAGTTGGGTTGTATGTATGACTTAGCATACATCAGGGGACCCATTGCGACGGCACCCAATACGAAACCAATAGTCTGCAGTAGGCGCAGCCTCGGCTTATGAATACAGGAAAATGGGAGCGTCAGGCCGAAGGCAATCTGCAGCAAACCAAACAATCCCAGATGGCCGTGGCTGGAGCGTTGCAGAACACTGCTCCATTCATTAAGGCGCTGCGGATCGACAACGATGGCCGCAGTGACGTCATTAACCATGAACGGACCCGCTAAGGCGCCAACAAAGACGGCCAGAAAACCGAAGAATATATTCCACAAAGCTATTCTGGGCATGGAGTATCTCCGTCCTTCAGCAGGCCTAAGCTGCTTAGCCCACTGCGGTAGGCTCCCCGCTTCCATTCCACGACGGCTTCGACGGCCTCATGCACAGGAACCCATTTCCAGGCCGTAAACTCCCCATCTGCGGCCTGCAAATTTGGCTCTGCACCCGTAGTCATCAGGAACCACTGCTGCTCTTGCCCCAGAAAATTTGAAGAAAAAGGTTTTCTACCAGGCGGGAAGTCGTATCGCACCAGTGAGTTGCCAGCGCGAACGATCTCGACATGATCCAAGCCAAGCTCTTCCTGCATTTCACGATGAACGGCTGCCACCCATGACTCACCGTCTTCAACCCCGCCTTGGGGAAACTGCCATGCTCCAGGCACGTCTGAGCGCTCAGCAACTAGGACCTTCCCAAGAGAATCTATGAAAACTCCTACAACACCACGGCGATACAAATCCACTCCTCTTGCATGCAAAATTCTGCCAGCAAACAGCAACACACCAGCATCCTCGTTCCGAGGTTCCTGTGATATTATAATGGAGTCATAGTGTCTTCCATAGCACGCAATCGATACAAACCCAAAGTTTCTAGCGAGGTCGGCCATGCGATGCGCCTCCCTGTATCTCGGAATCATCGTCAGTCTGCTTGGATTTAGCTCTGCGGCTAGAGCTGGCGTGCACATCAGCCTGACCGGCTATGACTCCAAAACACACGCTAAACGACAGATTTCCGCCAATTCATCCCTTGGGGGATCGATCGCGGTCGACATTTATTCCTACTTGCGGTTAGGTCTCAGCTATTCAGAGAGGGAAGAGTCCACTTATGGTCGACAAGAATACCGAGATGCATCAGGCTCACTCTTACTCCCGAAGTTCGAAAATACCGTTACCATCTCCCAGTACTCGCTAGACCTAACGGTTGTACTCTACAACGGACAGCTAGTTACCCCTTACGTTTTTGGCGGTGCTGCAAAAAAGTCATACAAATATAGTCTTTTTCATGAGTACGACAATTTAGGTGAACCGATTGTGGTCAAGGTTCAGCCCAAAGAATGGGTTTGGAACGCGGGTATCGGATTGCAAATGCTACTCAGCACCAGACTATCACTGAAGCTTTCCTACTCTTTTTCGGAAGGGCAAAAGACCGATTCGAAAGGCAACGTCGGCACTGCGCTCGACACCTATTTGCAGTACGGGCTTAGCTACAAGCTTTAGATATCGGGGGGGGTGACTTAAGCCCTCGTCAAATTTAGCCGATTCCACGTAAAGAGCTTTTGCGAGGAGCCGGAGTTGAGTCGTCGTATCACATGGCTGCTAATCGTCATCTTGGCTATCGTCGCCGCTTTTACCTACCTGGCTGCTCGGCGAAACTATCAGCAAGATCCTCAATCAGCCTGTCGCAGCCGCCCCAAACGACGCAAGGGGCTTTGGCTGCGCAAAGAGCGCCGCGCCGACAAGATGGTGTTGAACCCGCAACAACAACGGACGCTGCAAATGGCGATCGAACTGCGACGCCGGGGCAAAATTGCGGCTTCTGCGCAGGCACTCGAATCCATTGGCATGATTCGAGAGAGCATCGAAGTTCTAGAGCGCGGCGGTAACATCAAAGAGGCGGCCTCTGCACTGATTCGCATGCAGAGACCCAATCGAGCAGGCGCACTTTATGCGCGGCATGGCCGCTGGTCCGATGCGGCACAGTGCTTTCGCTTGGCCCAGCTGCCGCTGGAGGCTGGGCGAGCCTATCGCATGGCGGGTATGTTGGACGAAGCCATTGAATGTTTCCAACAAGCACAGCGTTTCTCCGATGCGGCTCTCTGTTTTTCAGAAAAGGGCCTGTTCGCGAAAGCAGCCAGGTACTACTTCAAAGATGGGATGGCTGCTGAAGCGGTAGCGATGTTACAACGCGTCGGCGACGACCCGTCACAACTCGCGACGCTGAACTTGGAAAGCGCCGAGTTAGATGAAACTATCAGTACCATGATGCAATCACCCTTTAGCGAACAAATCGCCAAGGTATTGAATCATGCGCATGCCCTACACCCATTGATTCTAGCGTTGCTTGCACAGCAGGACACTGCTCGGGCAGAACAGTATCTCGCTGCTGCCTCCTACGATATTGGCCCCCAACTCATCGCCGACGTGAATTATTTGGACCCATCAGCCCACAGACTCGCCGAGCTGATGCAGGCACGAACGATGTATGGCTATGCTGGTATCGTGTTTGAGCGACTAGAGGAATTCGCCACTGCTGGAGAGTGCTTTCAGCACGCAGGCGAAATTCCAAGAGCTAAGTATTGTTACGAGCGCGCGAACGATCATGATCGAGCCGCGCGGCTCATCAAGAAGGGCTCGCCTGCTGATGCCGCTTCAGCAGGTCGCTTCACCATCAGCGAGGAAACCTCGACGATCGATGTTGAACGAGACTTCGGTGAGGCGGAACCCACCATCATCATGCCGGTCTCTCAGGCTTCGGATTTAGCTGCCCCGAAGTCCAAAGGATCTATACGAACAATTCCCAGCTGCTTTGCTTCGAGTCCGCTATTTATGGAACTGGGCAACGCGATTTGGAATGTGCTCCTCGATCTCGCCAACAGCAGAACCTTCAACGACGGACAAGTTGCCTGCGATATTCAAGAAACCCCAGATGGCCTGATTATGGTAACCGAAGGAACCATGACGGAATTTGGCAGAGACGGCCGTCAAATTGTCCCACTGCGCGTGCTTGGCCCAGGCGACGTCTTTGCGGAGTCCTGGATTTTTGCCGACATCCGGCCCAAACGGCGCTTGGTCGCTAACGGCACCACTCAAACCCTTGTCTTTCCAAAGGCTAAGCTCACCGCCTTTATGGAAACCGACGGGACGACTGGCCGAACTCTGTACAAGCGGTATATGGCCATGACCGACCGATCAACGGTAACAATTCAAAATCAAAGTAAAAAATCAGAAGCTTCCTAGCCCAGCCCGTCTGGCACAAGGCATGCATCCAATCATTCTGATGGCTGAATTGATTGTTGGCCTTGCTGCTGTACCTATGATGCCGCTGCCACTGCTTAGGAGCTGACTGATGAACTTGGTATGTATCTCGCACCCTCGTTATCGAGGAGTTGAAACTCCGTTGCTTTCTTGTAAAACCTGCTGCTCCATTCATGTCGCATCGATTAAGGAATGGCAGAAGTCGAAATCGGAATCAGAAGCGCCGCGCCGAGAACAATTCGAGCACAATCTGATCAAGAAAAAGCCCATGCGCTAGCAACGCACGGGCTTTCATGATTTGTATGAGGCGAGCGGCGGTGATCAGAGCCTCTCGATGATCACCGCACTGGCTTCGCCACCACCAATACACAGTGTGGCTAAACCATACTTCTTGCCTTGTGCCGCTAGCCCATTGATGAGCGTCACAAGAATGCGAGTGCCGCTCGCACCAATGGGATGGCCTAAAGCCACCGCCCCGCCATAGGGATTTACTTTTGCAGAATCCAAGTTTAATTCCTTGATAGCTGCCATGGCTACTACCGAAAATGCCTCGTTGATTTCCCATTGGTCGATCTTTTCGGCGGACAATTTCGCTTTCGCCAGAACACGTTTAATACAGCCGACGGGAGCGGTAGTAAACCACATGGGGTCATGTGCGAATGACGCCTGCGCGACGATTCGGGCCAGCGGCTTCAATCCCTTTGCCTTAGCCGTCTCGACGCTAGTCACCACAACCAAAGCCGCGCCGTCGTTGATGGACGAGGCATTACCAGCGGTAACGGTGCCTTCTTTGTCGAAAGCCGGACGAAGTGTCTTCAGACGATCTAAGTCGACTGAAAATGGCTCTTCATCGACTTCGATCATGGTCGAGCCTTTTTTGGACTTGATCTCGACCGGGACAATTTCTCCTGCAAACTGGCCGCACTCAACAGCCTTTCGCGCTCGCTCATAACTTTGAACGGCAAAGGCGTCTTGTTCTTCACGAGAAAACTTGTACTCGCGGGCGCAGACCTCGCCGCAATTACCCATGGCTACGTTGTTGTATGGATCCCAGAGCCCATCCCATTGCATGGAGTCCTTGGCTTCAAATCCGCCAAAACGATAACCGGCACGCGATCCCAACAGAAGATGCGGGGCGAGCGTCATATTTTCCTGACCACCCGCAAACACAATCCGCGCATCTCCCAAGCGAATGGCTTGATCGGCCAGCATCACCGACTTTAAACCAGAGCCACAGACACGATTGATCGTCGTCGCGCAAACGGACGTAGGCAAACCACCATGAATGGCCGCCTGCCGCGCTGGCGCTTGACCGACGCCGGCCGTCAAAACGTTACCCATAATGATTTCATCAACATCAGCACCAGCGATCCCGGTTTTTCCCAGGGCATCTTTCACCAAGGTGGCTCCCAACCGCGGAGCCGGTGTTTCGGCAAATGCGCCGCTCAATTTTCCAATCGCAGTTCGCCCTGCATAGACGATAACGCTCTGTTGTTCGGCCATATCCAGCCTCCTGAAAAAAAAGACCACCCAGCACGTCGGCGACCGCACAACGCGTGCTACTTCTATAGCGATAATTTCGGCGAATTCGTAGCAAATTCTTGCTGTCCGCGCTCGGTTCCGCTATCTTTCTGGTCGTCACAAAATGCAGCTCTGCAAACCCCTGAGGCACCCAAACGCATGCGACAAACTGCCAGACTGGTCCTCTCAAACGGCGACAGTTTCGAAGGGGATCTAATCGGTGCGCCCAAAATCGCCGCTGGCGAGCTTGTGTTCACGACAGGAATGGTTGGCTATAGCGAGGCCCTGACCGATCCTTCGTACTTTGGGCAGATTCTGACCTTTACCTATCCGCTCATTGGCAATTATGGGATACCACCATTGCCGGGCCCACTGAAACTGCCCATCCCCCGCGGATTCGAGAGCGATCGGGTACATGCCTCGGCTGTGATTGTGACCGTCGACAGCCCAGAGGCATTCCACTGGAGCAGCTTCCAGTCCATGGACCACTGGTTGCGTGACCAGGGCGTGCCAGGGATCGTCGGACTCGATACCCGGCATCTTGTGCACCAGATCCGCTCAGGCCAAAATCTGCTTGGTCGCATCGAACCCAAAGTAGCCGACGGAACTCGCGCCATCGGCAAACTCGTTACCGATCTGGACGGCGGCTTTTTCGATCCAGCGCATCATCAAATCCTCGATTGTGTTTCGACCCCCGAAATACAAACCATAGGCAAAGGTCGCGTGCGCGTTGGGTTGGTCGACTGCGGCGTTAAGTGGAATATCGTACGTCAGCTGGTTGAGCTGGGCTGCGAAGTTCAGATCTTGCCTTGGAATACGCCTTTGCAAGATGTTGATTGTAATGCCTGGCTCCTCAGTAACGGGCCAGGCGATCCCGCACAAACAGGTGCGCTCTGTGACCGAGTTCGTGGACTCTTGGATGGCCATCGCCCCGTGCTCGGCATTTGCTTAGGACACCAGATTCTATCATTAGCAGCCGGCGCCAAGACGCACCGGATGCCTTACGGACACCGCAGTCATAATCAGCCCGTTTTTCAGGTTGGGACCCGGCGGGGCTACATCACCAGCCAAAATCACGGTTATGTAGTTGATGCTGAGACATTACCAACCGACTGGGAAGTCTGGTTTCGCAATGCCAACGACCAATCCGTCGAGGGAATCCGTCACCGCAGCAAACCTTTTCGCAGCGTCCAATTCCACCCCGAGGCCGCCGGTGGTCCTCGAGACACAGGTTGGATTCTTGAACAATTCGTTGCCGAGGTGAAAGCCTAATGCCCCTACATCCAGAACTGGCAAAATTGGGTCGAAAACCGAAAGTTCTTTTGCTTGGATCTGGGGGACTCTCAATTGGGCAAGCAGGGGAGTTCGACTACTCAGGCACACAAGCCGCCAAGGCCCTGCGCGAGGAGGGAATGTCGGTTGTGATCGTCAATCCGAACATCGCGACTGTTCAAACCAATCCAGAACCCGATACAACCGTTTACCTCTATCCCGTAGAAACCGAATGGGTCGAACGAGTTATCGCCAAAGAAAAGCCGGATGCAATTGTTGCTGGATTTGGCGGGCAAACTGCCCTGAACTGCCTAATGGATCTTGACACGAAAGGCATCCTGCGCCGTTACAACGTACTCAACCTCGGCACACCAGCCTCGGTGCTGCGCATGACCGAGGATCGTGATGCCTTCGCCCGCAAGATGCGCGAAATCGGGCAACCTGTTCCACCTTCCCATGCAGTTGACACGGTGGAAGCAGCCCTGCAGGCCGCGAACAACATCGGTTACCCAGTCATTTTGCGCGCCGCTTATGCGTTGGGAGGCTTAGGCAGCGGCTTCGCCAACAACGACGCCGAATTGCGCGCCCTAGCCGATCCGGCGCTGAAAACTTCGCCTCAGGTTCTGATTGAAAAATCGCTGCGCGGCTGGAAGGAAGTCGAATATGAGGTCATGCGTGATGGCGAGGGAAACACCATCACCATCTGCAATATGGAAAACTTCGATCCCCTAGGCATCCACACCGGGGACTCGATCGTTGTCTGTCCCAGCCAGTCGCTGTCAGACGACGATTATCAAATGTTGCGGAACGCTGCACTTTCGATCGTCAATGCCTGCGGTATTGTCGGCGAGTGCAACGTACAATATGCGCTCAGTCCAGATGCACTCGAATACTTCGTCATCGAAGTCAATGCCCGCTTGTCGCGCTCCAGCGCTCTGGCCAGCAAAGCGTCGGGCTATCCCATTGCGTATATCGCTGCCAAGGTAGTTCTTGGGTTTGATCTCCTGGAACTCAAGAACCCGGTGACTGGCGTCACCTTCGCGTACTTCGAGCCTGCCCTGGATTACATCACCATGAAGGTCCCTCGTTGGGATTTGGGTAAGTTCCGCGGTGTATCACGACTCCTTGGCTCGACGATGAAATCCGTTGGCGAGATCATGTCCATCGGTCGATCATTTCCCGAAGTACTGCAAAAAGCGGTTCGCATGGTCACCGAAGATGCGCGTGGTTTGAGCGCGTTCCAGCGCGATGCTGATGAAGCGACCGTGCGCGCGGCCTTGAGCGCGGCCACCGATACCAGACTATTCGCTGTGATCCAGGCACTGCGTTTGGGGATGAGCCTCACCGACATTCACCAACTAACCGGAATTGATAAGTGGTTCCTCGCCCAAGTGAAACACATCGTTGCAATTGAACTGGAAATCGCTGAGCGCTGTGCCTCGATAGGCGGCAAAAGTTCGGCCGTATCCGAACAGGACTGGGGCAGAGTCGCCGACAGCTTTCGTGAAATCGACGAGCGAACTTGGCGCCGGTGGAAATCTAATGGCTTTGGCGATGAGCAGATCGCTTTCGTCAGCCTGCGTCATGCCTATCCAAAGTCCTCAATTTCTGATCAGACCCTGCAAGACATGTCCATGCAGTTGCGAAAGCTGCGCCTCCAACGAGGCGTGCGACCAGTCGTCAAGAAGATCGATACAACTGCGGGCGAATATCCATCACCATCAAATTACTTCTATACGTCCTATAACGGCCTCTTTGACGACCCGCGCGAACAGGACCGACGCAACTTTAGCGCTTTGGTGCTCGGCGGTGGATCATACCGCATTGGTACGTCCGTCGAATTCGATTGGTGTGCCGTAAGTTGCAGCCGCCGGCTACAAAATGCAGGCTGGGCCAGCATCATGATCAACTGCAACCCGGAAACAGTTTCCACCGACTTCAATAGTTCGGATTATCTTTACTTTGAGGAATTGACCCTAGAGCGCATCCTCGATGTTTGCGACATTGAACGTTGCACCGGGGTCGTTGCCTCCATGGGCGGGCAGCTCCCCAATAAGCTAGCTTTGCCTCTATCAAGAGCTGGCATAAAACTCCTCGGACACAATTCACAAACAATCGACCTAGCCGAAGATCGCGCTAAGTTTTCAGCGCTGCTAGACACCCTTGAAATCGATCAACCGCGGTGGATTTCTGCAACTCACCAATCTGAGGTCGATAACTTTATCGATCGAGTTGGCTTTCCCGTGCTAATTCGGCCAAGCTACGTGCTATCTGGTGCCGCCATGAACGTTGCCTACGATCGCGAGTCGTTGGAGATCTGTCTGACGAAAGCAACCAACTTGTCCGCTGATCATCCCGTGGTGATTTCTGAATTTATTTTGGGTGCCCGCGAAGTCGAGATGGACGGCGTGGCCAAGAACGGTGAAATCGTCACGGCTATCGTCAGCGAACACATCGAGAATGCCGGCGTACATTCCGGCGATGCCACCATGGTGGTGCCGCCACAGCGACTGTACGTGGAAACTGTGCGCCAAGTTCGCAAAGCCGGACGCAAAATTGCCAAGGGACTACGCTTAAATGGCCCCTTCAACATTCAATTCCTCGCCAAATCTAACAAGATCCGCGTGATCGAGTGCAACGTGCGCGCCGCACGATCCTTTCCATTCGTGTCCAAGACGGTCGGCCTGAATCTTGCTGACGTCGCCACCGATATCATGATCGGCCGCGACCCACACATTTTTCGCTTTAATGAAGATGATCTGCCCTATGTCGGCGTCAAAGCTGCCATGTTCAGTTTTACGCGTCTCGGCGGAGCCGATCCGGTTCTGGGCGTCGAGATGGCCTCGACGGGTGAGGTTGGATGTATCGCCGAATCCTTCGACGAGGCTCTGCTGCTAGCGCTGCAATCGAGCGGCATTCATCGTCCGAAGAAGGGTGTCTTGGTGAGCTCTGGTCCGGAAAAGGACAAACTGAAATTTTTGTCTTCTGCTCGCGTCTTTCGCGAGATGGGGATTCCGCTCTACGCTACCGCCGGTACAGCAATATACCTACGGCAACATGGGTTCGAAGTCACCACACTGCCTTGGCCGGGAGAGGCAGAAGACGACTGCATCAAGGCCATTCGCCAAGGCAAGATCGACCTGGTCATCAATATTCCAAAAGCCTTACAGACCAAGGAACTGACTGCCGGTGGTCAGATACGCCAGGCTGCGGTCCGGTATGGGTGCTCCCTGCTAACGAATATGGAAAAGGTCACAGCTTTTGTCCATGCCATGGGGCGGACGCCGGACTTTGTACAAAAACATTCGATGGTTTCCCTGCCGCCGTACCACACGCGGTAAGGTCCCTAATCTCTTGTAATATATCGTTTTCCTTGACTTTGGCGGACGCCAGAACTATCACCTAGTTTCCGATTTTTTGCGGCGCGGTAGCTCAGTTGGTTAGAGCGGAGGATTCATAACCCTCAGGTCGGGAGTTCAAATCTCCCCCGCGCCACCACTTCGAACGTCTGTTAAGCCGAAATCTTCTTCTTCAATGCCCGGACTTCGCGCTCCAACTTCTCCAGCCGCGAGTCGTTCTCAGAAGCTTTCTCAAATCACTCGACCTTAAGGCAGCAAGTAAACGACCCTTGACTTACTTCGATGTTTAGATAATTATCTAATTATCGAACCTTAGGTGCCTACATGCAGCAATTTCTCGAAGCCATTTCTGACCCCACCCGTCGCAGGATTCTCGACCTCTTGCGACAGGGAGAGAAGTCCGTGGGCGAACTCATGGAGCACTTTGAAATTTCTGGGGCGTCCATGTCCCATCATCTGAACAAACTAAAATCAACAGGCCTCGTGCAAGATACGCGACGAGGTCAGCATATTTACTACGCGATCAACACCAGCGTCTTTGAAGATACGGCGCAGGTGGTGATCGAGTTTCTTAAGACCAAGAAGGGGAGGGGAAAATGACAGAGGTTCAGGCAAGGTGGGCGAATGTCACTATATTTGTGCTCATGCTTATTTGTTCATGGTGGCAGTTTCCTCATATGCCAGAAACGATCGCCACACGCTTTGATCTCAGCGGCAACCCTTCCCAGTACATGAGCAGCAATATCGTCGCTTGGATGATCCCTGCGTTTTTTGCCATTCTGGGAATTGTAGTTTTCTTGGCGGTCCGCTTTATGCCAACACTGTACTCGATGCCAAATTCCGGACGTGCCCGCGAGCTACTCGTCTTTTCAACGGGTCTGCTGCTAGCTTTTATTCACTTTGGCTTGATCTTTTCTCCAGGCGATCCGCAAGGCTTCACCATCTATTTTGGAATTGGCGTTGCTTTGTTCATGATCGTCGGCGGCAACTTCTTAGGTAAAGTTGAACGCAATTTCGTTTTAGGAATTCGCCTACCATGGACGATCGCCTCGGAACCTAACTGGCGTATGACGCACCGCTTTGCCGGCAAGCTGTTGGTGAGCGCAGGAATTGCCCTGATGTGTGCCGTTACCCTGCAGGTTGCGTCCATCAGCCTGATCGTGGCAGCCATCGTGGCACCGATGCTCCTCGCGTCTGCATACTCGTTCATCTATTTCATGAGATATGAGCGAAGAGCATAATGCGTCAGAATCGCCAGATTGGAGGCTAATTAGGCGCTAGCGCGAAAGCGCCAACGCCGTATCCTGACGAGCGGCTCGAAAATGCTTCAGTCTGGCGTGAACTGACCCCGTGAAATGTGCTTTGGGTACTCCCATGTCACTTCCAACCCCTT
>CAZLMG010000052.1:0-24691 GCA_964560765.1 uncultured Oligoflexales bacterium | reverse complement strand
TGGAATTGCCCTTGGAAGCCTTCGAGAAGTTCAGCGATGAAAACCGTTGCGCAGATTGAACACCGTTTTCCAAGGGCCAAAATGATCTGGTAGGTCCCGCCAAGGAGCCCCAGTTCGGAATCGCCAAAGGATTCCTTCTACTGACATCCTCAAATAGCCAAAAGAGGGACAGGCCCTAGGCGAATATCGTCCACAGCCAGATCATGACGCCCACCAACACGACACTGGCGATGATGTTAATGCGCCTCATTCGCGTAAACTCGGACCATCGCAGCAGATGCAGATTACTTCCTCCGAGGGTAAGCGAGCGCGCCGTATCGGAAATAGGTTTACCGCTGCTTGCAAAAATGAGCACCAGGCTGCACACCAGGAACAAGACGGCTGCAAAGTGCAAAAAGTTCATACCTGCATAGATGGCTAGCATTCCGGTTTCGGGGATGATGCCGGGAACATTGCGCAACATCTCAGCGATAAAACGACCAGCGCCGAGTACAAAGCCAACGGCCAGAGCCCATATGGCGCCTCGACCGTCGACACGAGAGGAAAAGACTCCCAATAGAAAACAGGCGGCGATCGGCGGCGCAATATAGCCCTGCACGCTTTGCAGGTAGATATAGAGCTGCGATGAAATGAATTTCATGAATGGAATCCACGCCAGACCGAGGACGACAATGATGCCCGTTGACCAGCGACCGATACGAACCAGCTCCTGCTCCGAAGCATGCGGCTTGAATTTGCGGTAGATATCAAAGGTGACCAAAGTTGAACTGGAATTGAAGATGGCGCTCAATGAACTCATCAATGCCGCAAGCATGGCCGCCAAAAAAACTCCTTTGAGCCCAGCTGGCATGAGTTGAATGACGAGTGCGGGGAGGGCGCGATCTGACGCACCGCCAGCGATGTCGCTAAACAAGGCCGCAGCGATGATGCCCGGTAGGATGAAAAGAAAGACTGGTAGGATTTTCAGGTACGCCGCCAAGACAGTCCCGCCCTGTGCATCGTCGATGCCTCGGGCTGCCAACACGCGCTGCACAATATGCTGATCTGTGCACCAATACCAAATGCCGAGGATGGGCGCACCAAAGACGATTCCGGTCCAAGGAAAGTCCGGATGATCAAAGGGCTTCCACATGTGAAAAAAGTCAGGTGGAACTTTCGTTGTGAGTTCTTCCCAACCACCGACGGCTTGGAAGCCCAGCACCAGTAGGGTCAACGAGCCAACGATAAGAACAATTGCTTGCAAAAGGTCGGTATAGATCACGGCGCGAAGACCGCCCAGCATCGTGTAAAAACCGGTAAACAGGACGACGAGGGTGGCGCTGACCCACAGATTGATGCCAGTAATCTCTTGGATAATGATTCCGCCCGCATACAACGAGACGCTGACCTTAGTCAGGATGTAGCCGACGATGGAAATCGAAGTAAAGTACCAGCGCGCGGCACTGTTATATCGACGCTCGAGAAACTCAGGCATCGTGAACACACCGCTGCGCACATAGAATGGGGCAAATAGCCAAGCCAGCAGCAAGATGACGAGGGAGGCTAGCCATTCAAAATGGCCAACGGCAAGCCCCGAGGCGGCACCCGTGCCGGCAAGGCCTACTAGGTGTTCGCTACCGATGTTGGACATAAATAGACTGGCGCCAATGGCGATCCAGCCAGCGTCACGACCGGCCAGGAAGTAATCTTGGCTTTCGCCGGCATTCTTGCGTGAGGCCCAAACGGCGACCCACAGCACCGCTGCGAAATAGAGAACAATGAAGAGGATATCGATTCCGGCGATATTCTGCATATCTAACTCCCAAGGGGGTTGTCGCTAGCGCGCTCACGTGGTGGCGTGGGATAGCACCCCTGCCTAGCGATGGCAAGGTTCAAGAGCTCGACTAATTCAAGCCGAATCGTCGAAAGGACAAACAAGGCCATCCGCGCACGACCTCGGTCGCATAGAGCTCCATGCCCATTCCGGCCAAGTTCTTTACCACCTCAGAGCTGCGATGCGCCGGAAATCCCGCCAGCAGCAAGGCGGCAGACTCTTCGATTCGCGTCAAAATATCTGGAATGACGCGATAAAGTTCCGGAACGAGGATATTGCATACGGCGACTCGATAGCCGCCGTCGACAGCCATCGGTGGCGGTCCGAGAACCCATCGACAAGAAATCTGGTTCTGTCGGGCATTTTGTTGCGCTACTGAAAGGCACTGGGGATCGATATCCGTGCCGGTAGCTCGCCATCTCAGTTTAGCGGCCGCGATCGCAAGAATGCCTGTGCCCGTTCCCACATCCAAGAAATCGCCAGTTTCTGATGTCAGAAGCGGTTCGAGGGCGCGCAAGCAGGCCTCTGTGGTGGCGTGATCTCCAGCACCAAAAACCCCGCCGCCAGTAATCAGCAGCGGCGTCCGATCATCGCCCGCAATCAGAAGTTCTTGCTGGTCGCTTACCAGGAAGCAGTCCGTTTGCAATATACGAAACTCTTCTTGCCAACAATTCTGCCACGAGGCGTTGCTCAAACGATGAATAGACACTTGAATGGGCCAACGCCCTTGCAGTGGACGGATGATGCGCTGGGCTTCATCCTCGGTGTGCACATAAAACACAGCGGGCGCCGCCGCCAAATCGTCGGGATTATCCCCTTCACAGTAGCTATCAACGATTCCCAGTACTGCGCAGTCCGACAATTCTTCGAGCACGGCATGCCGCAATTCTGCTCGTTGCTCGGCTGGTACCTGGAAATGAATGACAGCTTCGTACATTTGGATCCTGACTTTTGCGAAAGCGGCCGTTGCTCACCTGCCGCGCATGCATTAGCATAGACTCATAAATTCGTGAAGCGAGGCGTGCTATGTGGCTCCAAAAAGTCAGGTTTTCTGTATTTATTCCAGTGATTATGGCTGGTTGTGCGCATCCGGTGACGCGTGCGCACTGGTATCGCTGCGAAGATGTCTGCCAGGAGCAAGGTGGTTTGCGTGAAGCCTGCGATGGTTTGATGCATGGACCGGCCTGTCATTGTGAGAACGACAAGGTCATAAAGCTCAACGATACGTCGACAATTCCCGTTGCGCCGCCAGTTGAATCCGGCCCCGAAGGGTCTGAAGCGGCTTCGGAAGCAGCTGGTGCCGAGGAAGGCGATTCGCCTGCGGATATGAACTAACTAGGCAGGCAAGTGGTCGCCAATGGGAGCACTTGCCTAGCCGTTCGCTGGCTTGTAGCCGCAGGTGAAAGTTTTTGCCCGCAGTTTTCCGCTCCCTTTGAGATAACAGTCGCCATAGCCCTTTAGATAGGTAAAGGCCTGGCACATATCGTCCATGCGACACTTCTCGGCGCAAGTCTCTGCACTGGCGACCGGGCTAATCTTCCTTTGGTCTTTTCCGGAGTGGTCGTGGTCGGCGGAGGCTTTGACTTCATTGACCATCGTACCCCCCAGCCGGACATCGCCTGAAATCATTTGCAGGGAAACACGGCGCTTGACCTGGTTTTTGAGAAAGCAGCGATTCCAGCCACTGACAAATGTGAACCCGACGCACTGGGCATCGATGGAGCAATCGCGGGCGCAGAGTTGGGCGCTGGCTAAGGGTAATTGACGAAGATCACCGCCAGGAATATCGCATCGCTCCTCAATCTTGAAGGCGAAATGAGTCGGGTTCGTTGCTGCTGGACCACTAGCCTCTTGGGCCTTGGCAGCTTGCATTGACGTCGTTGCCACGATCGCGAGGATCGCTCGGGTAATCCGGGATTTCGGCATGGTTGCGCCTCCTCATAGTTTGCTGCACAATACTAACCCAAGTGCCGGCAGTTCTACACGATTACGGCACAAAAAGGATGAAGGATCGAACGTGATTTGGCTTTGGATAGGCATCAGCATCGGCGTCTTGATCGTCCTTTACGATGTCACCCAGAGACAAAAGGCGATTCTTCGGAATTTTCCGATCATCGGCCACTTTCGCTATCTCCTGGAGATGGTCGGTCCAGAGCTGCGGCAATACATCGTCACCAATAACGATGAAGAGCGACCATTTTCCCGCGACCAGCGTCGTTGGATCTATGCTTCTGCTAAGCTGCAGAACAACTACTTTGGTTTCGGAACTGACAATGATCTAGAGTCGTCTAAACAGACGTTAATCATCAAGCCTGCTGTCTTTACTTACTCGGCCACAATGAAGCCAGCCGCCGATCCAAATGATCTGCACTTGCTGCCATGTGCGAAGATACTGGGGAAGCACCATAACAGGGCAAAGGCTTTTCGGCCCGAGTCCGTGGTCAATGTCTCTGGCATGAGCTTTGGGGCACTCAGTGGAAATGCGGTGGCCGCATTGAACGAAGGCTGTCGATTGACTCATTGTCTGCACAATACAGGTGAAGGTGGAATTAGCTCGGCGCACAACAAGGGAGGGGCGTTAGTCTGGCAAATCGGGACCGGCTATTTTGGTTGCCGTACGCAGGATGGCAAGTTTAGCCGCGAGAAGTTTCTGGAGACCGTGCAGAAATATCCCGTACGTGCCATAGAGATCAAACTATCCCAGGGGGCTAAACCTGGACTAGGTGGTGTCTTGCCGGCAAAAAAAGTCTCAGTCGAGATCGCCGCCGCGCGCGGAGTAACAGTCGGGCAGTCCTGCATTAGCCCGCCACGGCATTCAGCATTTCACGATGTGGATTCCCTGATCGACTTTGTCGAGGACCTAGCGGCTGCCACTGGTCTTCCCGTTGGTATCAAGTGTGCGGTGGGCGAATTGGAGTTTTGGGAAAACTTGGCCGTACGAATGGTTCTGCGTGAGGCTGGCCCGGATTTCATTACAATCGATGGGGGCGAAGGCGGGACGGGTGCTGCGCCGTTGGCATTTACGGATCATGTGTCGCTGCCGTTCAAGATTGGTTTTTCCCGGGTTCGGCGTATCTTTCAAGAGCATGGTTTGCATCGAGAATTAGTTTTTATTGGTTCTGGGCGCTTGGGATTTCCCGAACAAGTCCTAGCTGCCCTGTCCATGGGCTGCGACATGGTAAACATTGCCCGCGAAGCGATGATGTCGATCGGCTGCATCCAAGCACAACGCTGTCACACGAATCACTGCCCCACGGGCGTCGCCACTCAGAATCGGTGGTTGGCGCGTGGACTTGATCCGGATTTGAAATCCGTGCGTTTTGCTAACTACATGATTACTCTTCGGCATGAAGTCACGAGGCTGTCGCATGCCTGTGGCGTTCCGCACCCGGCTTTTGTACGCAGCGACCAGGTTGAGTTGGTCGATGAGCGATTTGGCGGACGGACACTGTCGGCAGTCTTCGATCTAGATCCAATGGGTAGTTTGCCGCACGCGCGAGACCTTGAGGCGCTTTGTCGAGAATTTGGTTACGAGTGCCCGCCGGCGGCGATGCAGTTCTGATAAATCATGTAACAGCATGAATTTAATGGAGAAAGTAAACTCTCGACGAGTCTTTCTCAATGCCCTCCCGAGTCCTGCCGAAGAACCTTGCGAAGTAGGCTTGGTATTTCACCATGCTAGCAATGCAAGGAGGCGCACTGTGCCGCCCAAAGAACGCTGGTCCGATAGCCTCGTTGAAGCTGTGAAGGGTGAAGTTAAACTCGAGCTGGACGAGATTGCCAATCGCGATGGTGAAGAGTCGGCGGTTCGTAAGGCATTGCATCGTATCAGCGAGTTTGCTGACGATCTTACCGAAGAGTCGCAGCTGCGCACCTATGTTTACGTGATGGCAGCACTCATTCGTTTTTTGCGATGTGGCAAAGGCATGACGCCCGGACAAATCCAAACTTTGGTAGACCGAGCGTATACAATTCTGCGCTTGATGCGCTTTAAACTTGATAACCCGCGTATCAGCTATCTTTACGGCGATCTGCACATGGTTACCAGTCAGTTACGGCGGTCGCATGGCGAGCACTTGAAATCACAATGGCAACTCTTGCAGGCTGCTCGACTGTATCGTGGAAAAGAGACTCGATCTTCTGGCATCCAGGCCTACAACGGAGCGATTCGCTCACTGCGTTTAGGAAATGCCCATATCGCCGTGGAGCAGTTTGCCTTGGCACATGCCGAGGCTGCTGACGATCGTGGTGCATTGCGCGCTTTGCTAGGTAAGGCAAGCGCTTTGCGGTTGGCGGGACGTATCGAAGACGCGCGCTTGCAACTCGCAGAAATCAAACAGCGCTATCCTCTGAGTGATGCGGAAGCGCTGGAGTGGGAATGGGAATCGGCTATGGCCGTGGCAGTTGGCGACGATGCGACAGAGAGTGCGCTCGCCATGACCCGCAAAGGACGAAGTCACTATTTGGGTGATTATGTTACAGAGGGCATACTCCGTGCTTATGCCACGCAAGGCAAAGATCAATTACGAAAGATCCCTGATCCTGATTACCTGAAGCGCAGCAATACCATAGAGGTCGAGAATCAGAGCGGTATCATGCATTGGATAACTTCTCTCGCCAAGCTTTACGATGCGGCCTATCCGCTTGAGTACCGGCTGCAAGTTCTAGAAAGAGCTTTTGAGCGAATTCACGACCTGGAATCTATCGAACTTGAGATGTTGGCATGGCTGGCAGCAACACGTTGGCTGGCGCGCAATCGGCTGGCAGATTTGGCCAAGGTCATGCTATGCGAGTACAGGGCGCTATCGCTGCGAACAAGCGGCGGCGAATCGTCGGACGTACTTGGATTGGCCAGTGACCTTTTTGGCAAGGATTGGGCGAAAGTTGCAGCCTGACCGCGACTCCATGGTTGAGCAGCAAATGATACGGAGAGGTGTGCGCGATCCGCGGGTACTAGCGGCGATGCGGCGGGTACCCCGAGAACAATTTGTCCCATCCAAATTGAAAGAGCTTGCCTACGAAGACCGTCCATTGCCCCTGGCAGGCGGTCAAACGATTTCTCAGCCCTATATCGTAGCCTATATGACGGAACAACTGCGCGTCTATTGCCGGCACCGAGTTCTTGAGATTGGGACAGGATGTGGCTACCAGGTAGCTGTCCTGGCTGAGCTAGCGGCAGAAGTTTATTCAATAGAAGTGGTTCCTGAGTTAGCCGCGGAGGCTGCTTTGCGCTTGCCCGGTATGGGGTATAAAAACATACATCTCCGACAGGGTGATGGCTATTGCGGCTGGCCTGACGCTGCGCCTTTTGATCGTATTTTGCTGACCGCTGCCCCGGTCGAGATCCCGGAGGCGCTGTTAACGCAATTGAAGGTTGGTGGCTTCCTTATCGCACCTGTGGGAGAGGCGCATGAAACCCAATGTCTACTGCGCCTGCAGAAGACTTTGGGTGGTCAAATCCTAACGGAGCAGCTGGGCGATGTGGCTTTTGTCCCCATGGTGCGCGGGACAAACGTCGCCAAACCGAGGGGCTAGAATCAACGTTACTGTGTCACTCGCAGATAAAACCTCGATGCTACGTCGCGCTCGTGGTCATAAATGGGTCCGTTGGTCGTTGCATCGTAGGTCCGGCCCAAGACACAATCAAATGAACGCCCGGGAAGAATCGCGGTGCCATGGTTGCACGGGCGGCCATTGGTGTGCAGCGTGTGGCTAACCGAGTCGTCGTTAAAAATTCTCAATGTTTTGCCGACTGTGCCCATAACCATGGTTTCTGTTGTATTCCAAGGGTTATCGCCCGTGTTGGCGGCGATACGGAACTCAATGATGTTGGGATCGCCGGTTGGGGTCGGGCTTGAGCTGGGAGCTGGTTGCACAGTCTCTTCGTCACCGGTGGTCTTGTCGCCGCCCGTTGGGACGTCGTCTTCTGTTTCTGTACCCTCGGCATGCTCGTGGCAACCCTCGTCGAGGCGAAGGGCGCCTGCGGCGCAATCTTCGTGGCGTTCGGCCTCTGCGTCGGCGTCGTTGTAGCTGCCATCCTGCGTAAAGTTGATGGGTCTAGACTCTAAGGCTGGCTCGATGCCGCAGGCGCTTAGCCCAAGGACCATCAGAATCGGGGTGGTGAATGCTTGGTTTTTGCGGATGACGCTGTGCATAGGGGGCATCCTCGCTCTATGAGATGCAGATAGATGTTCTTTTCATTCCAGACCGCCGCGGGATGGCCGCAGGGACTTGGGTGTCTCGGCCGCACCTATGGATAACTTGAGCATTTCTCAATTATGGCAATTAATGTGTTTGATTAAGGCGCGTTACAGGTATCGCGCCTGTGGAAATCCTGTGCGTCAATGCCAATTGACCACCGGCGGTGCAGCATTTCGAGGCGCGCAAGTGCGAGCGATTGCCTGCAGTTCCCGAGACTTGGGCGGGTCGGTGAATTTTGCGCTTTAATGCAAGTGACAACGACCGATTAACCCCCTTGTCGATCGCATACAATCTCTGATCGGCTCTAAACTGCGGGGGGCGACAATGAGGCAAGCTAATTTATCGATGTGGAGCGTAGTACTGACGGCTGGGTTGGTGGTGACCAGCTGCGGCATCGACGAGCCAATGGTCATCGACCGTCGCCTTGTGGATGACACCTCTGAAGTTACCGACGACCAGAGGGACGATAAGAAGTCCACTGAGGATTTGACCAAGGCGCCGAATCCAGAAACCAGCAGTGAGCCGGTCACCAATTCCAGCAACGGGCCATCACCGACCCCGAGCCCATCGGCGGGACCTGTTGTTCCAACGGATCCCTGTGTCATCGCGCAAGACAGCTTTGCATTGAACGTTCAGCCCGGGATCGAAGCGACTTGTGGTAACGCCGGGTGCCATGGCACCAACTCAGGCGGCCTGCGCCTCGATAAGGGCACGGGCAACATACGCACGAACCGCCTGACCCTGCGAGCCTCAGTCATGAACGACTTCAACGCCAATATTAACAATTTCATCAACAAATTTAGCCGAAATACGGGTCATGGTGGTGGCAATCAGGCGGCCAATATGCCTTCGGCCAGGGTCACCGAGTGGTGGACCAAGGAACTGGACTGCACCCCTTAATCCGACTATGTTCATGGGCCACAGGAGGGTCCATGGCTGCAGAGCGAAAGACTTGGAGTTTCAATGCATTTTATTTGATGATGGCCGTTCTCGGCGTCGTCTTGTTGCGGGATATTTGGGTCGCGACCCAAAGCGTCTCGCAAATTCCCTACAGTGAATTTCAGCAGCTCTTGGATGAGGGCAAGGTTTCCGACCTGGTCATCACGGACACCCATATTCGTGGCTCGGTGAAGGAGCCGCTCGCCAACGGGCAAAAGCAATTTATTACCAATCGGGTGGAAGAGGATCTTGCAGCCAAGCTAGCCGGCAAGGGCATTACTTTTGCGCGAATGATTGAAAATACGTTCATCCGCGACGTCTTGTCGTGGGTTTTGCCGGTCTTGCTTTTCTTTCTGCTGTGGATGTACCTGATGCGCCGCATGGCTGCCTCCGGTGGAATGGGTGGGCAACTCATGTCTATCGGCAAGAGCAAAGCTAAAGTCTATATGGAAACCGATACAGGGGTGGATTTCAACGACGTGGCCGGGGTGGACGAGGCTAAAGCTGAGCTCGTTGAGATCGTCCAGTTTTTGAAAGACCAGAAGACCTTTGCTCGATTGGGCGCTCGCATGCCGAAAGGGGTTTTACTGGTGGGTCCTCCCGGGACTGGCAAAACATTGCTCGCGAAAGCGGTGGCTGGCGAGGCTGCCGTCCCATTTTTCTCCATCAGTGGCTCTGAGTTTGTGGAAATGTTTGTCGGTGTTGGGGCGGCGCGCGTGCGAGATCTCTTTGAGCAAGCTCGCGTCAAGTCGCCTTGCATTATCTTTATCGATGAGTTGGATGCCTTAGGTCGCTCGCGGGCCGGCAATGCGCCTTTTGGTGGGCACGACGAAAAAGAGCAAACGCTTAATCAACTCCTGGTGGAGATGGATGGGTTTGATTCTGGCTCGGGCATCGTCTTACTTGCGGCCACCAATCGGCCTGAAATCCTTGACCCCGCGCTGCTGCGTGCCGGACGTTTCGATCGCCAAGTGTTAGTCGATCGGCCTGACCGACCTGGGCGTGTCCAGATTTTGAACGTACATGTGCGCAAGATCAAGTTGGCCCCTACTGCAGATCTGGAACAGGTCGCGGCCATGACTCCAGGCTTTACCGGTGCTGATTTGGCAAACCTAGTGAACGAAGCCGCCTTAGTGGCCACGCGACGACAAGCCGAGCAGGTCGACCTGAACGACTTTACTCAGGCCATCGAGCGCATCGTCGCCGGCATTGAAAAACGCAATCGACTGATGAGTCCGCGCGAACGCGAGATCGTTGCATTTCATGAAATGGGCCATGCGCTAGTCGGAGCTTCCCTCCCGAATGTCGATCAAGTTCACAAAGTATCGATTATTCCGCGAGGTATTGGTGCTCTCGGCTATACGATGCAGCGGCCGACCGAGGATCGTTACATTCTGACTAGTGATGAGTTGGAGAACAAAATTGCGGTATTGTTGGGTGGGCGAGCATCCGAACTCTTGATGTTTCAACATCTTTCCACAGGAGCGGCAGATGATATTAGTCGTGCTTCGGATGTGGCGCGCGAGATGGTGGCGCGTTATGGAATGAACACGGAGCTGGGGCATGCGACTTATGATCGCGAGCCGGCAAATTTTCTAGGACAGGCTAGTATTGGGCGAGAGCGCCTCTATAGCGAGCAGTCTGCGCAAATGATTGATCGGGCGGTACGCGATATCGTCAATCGAGGCCTGAAGAGGGCGCAAGATATTTTGCAGCTCAATCGTCCGTTGTTGGAAGAGTGTGCACGTGTGCTCTTGCAGAGGGAAACGCTGAATCAAGAAGAGCTAGCGCCGTACTTTGCCCGCCTCTTGCGTCCGGAATGAGTGAATTCATCACCCTACGCCACATTCAGAAAAGAAAAGGGCGCTCCGCAATGGCTGAGCGCCCCCATCTGTCTTGTAACTGTCACTATTGAACGGTTGCGGTAATTCCTGCATCGCTCAACGCTGTCGATACATCCGCTGCGGTCACGCTGCCCTTCAGCTTAATCACCATGGTGATGGTCCGGGTATTCATGGTGAAAGAACCCATGTCTACCGTGTGCTTGATGCCGGCACGCGTCAGAGCGGCTTTGACCAATCGGCGGATGTTGAGCCGCGATGTCCGCCCTGGAAAGCTGCTGACTTCGATCTTCAGCGTCGCATCTTTGATGGCCTCCTCGGCTCCGGGGCCTGGGCCTGGGTTTGCCCGCTTCTCAAGAATCTGCATGACTTTGTCTGACTCGATGTAAGGATTGGCGCTTCCATCTGGAGTCAGTAGGGTTGTCGGTGCCCAGATAAAGTCAGGATGACCCTCGTCGTGCTCGGCGGCATCGAGACTGGTGCAGTTTTCTTGGTTGTACCAGATGCCTTTGCCGACGATGCGGGGATCGTTGGTGATCTTGCCGTCGCGAACTTCGACGGGTTCGTTAGTAAACAATGTGAACTTCAACTCGCGGTGCTGAAATGACTCTTGGTACCTCGCTGTACGCAATAATTTGTCAGCCTGCATCACGTCGAATGGCAGCGCTGTCAGGTGGTTGGCGTAGACACCATCATTCGCCCAATAGATATGCATAGTGAGCTTGACTGGATATAGGCGGCGGCCATCGACTTCCTGGACGTCGCCAAAATCTTGACCTTCCTTCAGGTCCTCGATGCGATAGGCGACAACGGGCTGATTCCAAACCTGATCGCCAGTGAAACGATCGATCACGATCCCCTGTTTGCGCGTACCCAGATAGTTGGTAAAGATGTAGAAGAAATCACGCGGCGACATGTCCCAAAAAGCATCGTATGGCGTCGATCCATACTCATTCACTTTACGAGAAATTGCGTGATCCGGGTCGCAAACCCAAGCTGTTTTGGTTTCGACGCCCTTGTCTGTGTCGCCGGCAAATAGGGAGTCGGAAGACATCCAGATCTCGGTGAGGTAAGCCTTCTGATCACCAACACCAAAGGTTGTGTTGCCGATACGGATATCATCGCGCGGTTCTGGGTGCTTAATGGCAGCTGCGGCCCAGGCGTTGCAGTGACCCCACCAGCCTTCGCAACTCTTTTTCATATCGCGGGGAACTTTGCTGCACGAGTGCTCGACTTTCTCCCAGGCGGTAGCCCGATTCCCTTGGCGGAAAAACGCGTCAAACTTCTCTGAGGGCGATTGTGGCTCACCCTCACGATCGGCAAGGCCATCATTGCGAAATGCAAAGTAACTTCCAGCCCACGGAAGTGGATCGGCTTGTGCCGCGCGATGGTTGTTGTACATAAATGACAGGCTGGTGTTGCGAACACTGAAGTTACCCGTTTGTGCATCAGCAGAGACAGCGATGACAAGGGAAGCTCCAAGCAGGAACCCAGGTTTTGATCGTATCTTCATAGGAGTCACCTTCCCGATTAATTTGGTTTTTTGGCTAGAATGGCGATGAACATGGGATTATCGATGACCGTAGGCCATGCATCTCCCTGACACCAGGTGACCCGCTGGGTCGAGCTCGCGCCGCGATTCTCATAGATCATCTCAACGGCGTTGCCTTGTGGGCATAATTTAATTTGTCGTTTGGCTAGCTGCTTTTGTAGATAAACATCTTTGGGGAGATTGACGCTTGTGACACGCGTCACTTTTGGCAGTGGGCGTTGTGCTGCCAACATGTGTCCAAGAGTCTTTAAGTTCGGAACGTCATAGGGGATGCCATCGAGTTGCGACGATACAGAATAGGCTGGATCGAGACCGGTGCGGTAGCTGCGCACATCCGACTTATTTTCGTAAACGAAGAGCTCCTTGCCAAATGGGCGATATTGCGAATCAAGATATAGCCAGACCTCTTTAACGTCGCCCTTGCCCCGGTTGACGCGGCGATCCTCGGCCGGCCACATTCGCAGACTGGCGCAGAAGAGTTGCTTACGCTCGGCTTCTGGAATGGCAGTAAAGACCTTCTTGTCGATCTGTGCGAATCCGGGCTCGTTCACAAAAGTCTGGCAATTCACCAACAGATTTGCATTTAGATTGAACTCGATCGGTGAACTCAGGATCGGCTCGTTACCAACCGGTCCGTCTTCTGGCGCAGGCTCTGCGCCCCGGCGGTCGTCTTCGGTGATTCCGTTGTTCTTGACGAACAGGAGCAGCACGTGCCTATTTCGTAGTTTTTGAAAGTTCTTGTACGTGGCGGTGTCATGACCCAGCATCGCCAGCAGGTCTTCTCCACCTTGCTGAAAGACGGCCTCCAACTGGGCCAACTCGTCAGCGGCCTGCTGGGCAGCGTAGTTGTAGTTTTTGCGACTGAGACCTTCCGATGCCTCGGACCCATCGGAGGTCGTGCGACAACTGCTTGCAAGCAGGGTCGCGCCCAACAATGTTGGTGCAAGAAGAAACTTCATGAAAACTCTCCCCCATGACAAAATAGTGTACGGAATTCCGGAAATAAGATTTGGGATTGGTTCCTAGATGATAGCAAATTGACCTGTGCTTACCAAGGAGTCCATCATGGGACGAATCGCCGACTATTTTGCCTGTAGTGCTGAAGGTTCAAGCCTAGGGCGCGAATTTCGCGGTGGACTCACTATGTTTTTGACAACCGCCTATATCATTGTGGTTAATCCCGCAATTTTGAGTTCTGCCATTGCCATAGAGGGCTTGGACTTAAAACCGCAACTGATGACGGCCACAATCATTGCGACTTGTATCGGTACTATTCTCATGGCGATTTGGGCTCGTTATCCGATCGTCGTTGCACCTGGCATGGGCCTCAATGCTTTCTTTGCTTATACAGTCGTTCAAACGATGGGCTATACGTGGCAGCAAGCCCTGGCTGCGGTGGTCGTTTCCGGGTTGATATTTTTGCTGATCTCTCTGACACCGCTACGGGCGCGATTGGTCGCCTGTTTACCGTTAGAGCTGAAGTTGGCAACGGCGGCGGGAATCGGCTTATTTCTGGCAACCATCGGCATGACGCAAAGCGGCGTAATCGTCAAACACCCGGTCACACTGGTGACGATGGGGGATTTGACCCAGCCTGCCGCTTGGCTCTGTCTTGTGGGCTTAATCGTGATGACGTGGCTGATGATCCATCGGGTTGCAGCTTCCATCCTGATCGGCATGTCGATTGTCACGCTTCTGGCATTCGCCGGGGCGTTTCCCGTGTTTCAGGGGGCGCCGCCGCCGGACCTTAGCGGTGCCTGGTTAGCGTGGCCGCATTGGCCATCAGATACATTCTTTGCTTTCGACTTTTCGGCCTTGGCAACGCCCACGTTTTGGGGTGTGGTAGCGGCATTCTTATTCGTCGATTTTTTTGATACAGCCGGTACCTTGGTCGCTGTTGGGCACGCGGGCGGTTTCGTCGATAAGGACGGACATCTGCCACGTGCCGAACAGGCATTTCTTGCGGATGCTGCAGCAACTTGCGCTGGTGCCGCTGTCGGTACAAGTCCAGTGACAAGCTATATCGAATCGGCTGCTGGGATCGAGGCTGGCGCAAGAACTGGAGCGGCTGCGCTTTTCGCCGCTGGGTTTTTTGCACTTTGCCTTATTGGTTGGCCGATTCTGCAGTTAGTTCCAGCTGCGGCAACGGCTCCCGCGCTGATCTTGGTTGGCGCGCTGATGTTCGCTCAGATTCAGCAGATTAACTGGAGCCGCATTCAGGCGGCAATTCCTGCGATGCTGACGATTCTGGGAATTCCCCTCACCTATTCCATTGCCAGTGGGATATCGTTGGGAGTGGTCGCGCATGGTCTACTGATGGTGGTATCGCCAGCACGTCGAGAGGTGCCACGTCCCTACTGGGTTGTGTTTGCTTGTGCAGCGTGGTGGCTGCTGTCTCAGCAGGGGCATGGCGCTTGACGAAGGGTGGCGATCCTAATTTGATCGATCGCCTCTTGAAGAATTCTAGTGGTTCTCTAAGGAGTGAAAATGTTTTTGGTCAAACCGGCACCTTGCTTTTTGACAACGATCGACACACCGATTCGGGACGTCGTCTTGCTGATGGCAGAGCACAAAAGTTCCTACGCGCTGATCCAGGATTCCCAAGGACAAGTCGCAGGCATTTTTACCGTAAGAGATCTTTTGCTGAAGTTTGCCACGATCAGTGATCCGCAGAACCAAGCAAAGCCAATCAGTACGCTCATGACTCGTCCAGTTTTGACGATTGGGCCGCACCTTATCCATACAGCACCCGAGTTTTTGCAAAAGCATGGTTTTCATCATCTACCGATCGTTGGTCACAATGCCGATGCGAAACGTGATGAGCTGCTTGGTATCATCACGCGAGATGCCATTTTCGAAAGTCTGGTAAACACGCGAGGCTTCAAGAGCCTTTTTGCCAATTCGACGACGACGGCGCCCGTGCGAACGATTGGCGTGATATCACCAGATGGGTCCGTATTTACTGCGCTCAGCCATATGTTTCAGGCGACGGTAAATGTTTCTATCGAGCGTCTTTGGCTTGCTGAGCTACAGACCGATCAACAAATTCGCGCCGTATCAAAAGAGTGTACAACCATAATCATTGATATTGACGGAGCTCCGGCCAACAAGTGGACTGCTACACTGAAGCTCTTGAATCACCTGCCATTCGTTAAATTTGTCTGCGTGCTGATGGATCCGAAGTTACACGCGCCCGAAGTCGTGCAAATCATCGAAAAATTGAAGGGGCTAAGTTGGTTGCATGTCTACCTAAAGCCGGTAGATATGAGTGCCATGCTATTGGACATCGATGCCGCTTGGAATGCAAAGAAGCCGTAGACGGCTGACCGCAGCAGCAGCGTTTGCAGATGGTTACAGCGTAACTTCCATATCTTGCTTTTTACCATCACGCATGATGGTAAGCTTGACGCGATCGCCCGTCTTATAGCCAATGATTAATTCAAAAACTTGCCGGCTCGACTCAATCTGTTTGCCATCGATGGCAAGGATCACATCGCCTAATTGCTGCACCCGTCCCCGCTGCACCACTGTTGCGCGCAAGCCAACCACTGCGGCCGGACTCTTCGGCTGCACTTCCGTGACCAGTGCCCCGGGCAGTCGCAATGCGGCGGCCACCCTGTCTGAAGCCAGGCCAACGCCCAGGGATGGTCGGGCAATCTTTCCAAAAGTAATTAGTTCGGATACCACCCAATTGACGGTCTCGGCAGGAATCGCAAAGCCAATCCCGGCATAAGCACCTGAAGGGCTATAAATGGCTGTATTGACGCCAATCAATCGGCCAGCGCTGTCCAAAAGTGGCCCACCAGAGTTTCCTGGATTGATGGCGGCATCGGTTTGGATCACGTCTTTGATGGGAGTGCCCGTAGCGGATTCGATTTCCCGCCCAAGGGCGCTAATCACGCCAGTACTCAAGGATTGGTCGAAGCCAAATGGGTTGCCGATGGCATAGACGCGCTGTCCAACCAAAAGATCGGCAGACGAGCCAACGGGCAATGGGCGCAGCTCTTTCGATGGCGCGTCAATCTTTAGCACAGCTATGTCACGCTCAGGGGCGACTCCTACCAAGCGAGCTTCAAAACTCTTACGATCGCGCAGTGTGACACGCGCTCGACTTGCGCCCTGGATAACGTGAAAATTAGTGACGATGTGCCCCCGCTCGTCCCAGATAAAGCCACTGCCAGTTCCGCGAGGAACTTCCATGACATTCATGCTGAAGAAATCACGTTGAACAGACGTGGTGGTGATGTGAGCTACCGAAGGAGCTGATTGTTCGAAGAGTTGCACCACTGCCATTTCGTCGGCAAGAAGCGGGCCGCGTGCTGTGATCGGGCGGAGGGGTGCGCGACTCCAGCCCATGGAACTGGTGCAGCTCAAGGCAACTAAAGAACTCACGAATAGGGATCGTTGAATGGTCAAAATGCTTCTCCGACACCGAAATATACGGCCTTTGAGTCTTTGGCGCGTGCATAGTCCAGGCGGAAGTCCATCCGCCGTTCCAGGTTGATCATGTAACGACCGCCTAGGCCATAGGTGAAGTGAGTTGTGGCGTCGGCCAACTCACTGACGGTTGGTGCCACCCAGCCACTGCTCAAGAATGCGACCATTCCCCAGCGTTGATTGAACCAAGTTCGGTAATCCAGCTGCACGGAGGCGGCGCTCTTATCGCGAAACCGCCCCAGATAAATACCCCGGGTGCGAAACTGCCCACCTAGCATGGCAAGCTTTCGAAAGGGCACGTCCCCGGACATGGCGTCCAACGCCAACTCGGCGGCGATGACATCCTGAGGAGTCAGCGACCAATAGTGGCGTAAGCGAAGCTCCCATTGATCATATTCAAATTCGCTGCCCAATGCCTTCGCATGTCGAATAAAGCTAAGGTCGTGCCGTCCGCCACGCGTTGCGGCGAAAACGTTGTTTCGGTCGTTGTGACTCAATCGCAGCCCGACACCGCGGATAATTCCCGAGTGACTGCCGAGAATATTCGCGCTGACGAGCTGCCCATCCGGCTGCTTATTTCGAATTGCCCAGTCATCATAACGTAGGGCGAGGCCGGCGTAGAGATGTCGACTCAAGACGCGGCGACTAAAGTCCCAGGCAACTCCCATGAGTTCTTCGATGTAGGCTTCGCGATCATCTACTTTGGTTTCGCCACCGATGCCAAAGAAGCGATCCGGGTAGTTATTATAGGAGAGTGCCAAATCCGAGTAGTACAGTCCTTGCTGCAAAAAGTTGCGCAAGTAGATCCGCAGCAAGGTTTGGTGGCGCTCTGTATATAGTGCTAGTGGGATGAGGGTTGAATCTTGCACATCGGGCGGGTCATCGTCCTGACGGTAACTGTGCACGATTCCGAGACCCCCGCCCCATCCTGTTTCGGGAGTGTAGAACAACGCGGGCACTGGTACGACGTTATCAAAGAAGCGACCCTTTTTCGTCACGACCGTCGGTTCTGCCGGATTGGACTCACTCGCCGCGCCCTGTTGGGCGAGGAATGAGGCAAGAATTGTCACAAATATTCCGCGACTGTAACGATACATAGAGCCTTTTCGCAGCAAATTGCATGAAGAATCTTGCTTAGCACATTCTGCTCAGGTATCCACTTGTTTTCACAGGGAGACATGCAGCATGGGGCAGCCTTGGATTCGTGGCGCCGTATTCTACGAGATCTTTCCAGATCGCTTTTCTCGGGGTGCGGCAAAATCTGATGGAATGTGCTTTGAGTCTTGGGATAGTCCGCCAACCGCGCATGGCTTTAAGGGTGGCGACTTTTGGGGCGTGATCAACAAGCTGGACTACCTGCAGGACATGGGAGTCACGGGAATCTATTTCACTCCCATCTTTGCTTCGACTGCCAACCATCGTTATCACACCAGCGACTACTTTCAGGTGGACCCTCTGCTTGGCGGAAACAGGTCGTTTCAAGATCTCCTGGCTGCTTGTCGTCAGCGTGGTATGCGTGTGCTCATTGATGGGGTTTTTAATCACGCCAGCCGCAGTTTTTTGCCCTTTGCTCATACGCTAGAGAATGGTTTGGCCTCGCCCTATCTGGACTGGTTTCACTTTGATCGTGAGCGCTTAGCTAGGGGCGAACAACTCAATGCTTATCCGCCAGAGGAGCGGTTATTAAGCAAGCCGACCCAGGAAGTGGGCTTAGCAAATTTAGGCTATCGGGCTTGGTGGGATTTGGCGGCGCTACCGAAGTTGAACACAGATAACCCATCCGTGCGCGAATACATTTTGCGAGTCGGTGAATATTGGCTGCAGCAAGGTGTCGATGGCTGGCGTTTGGATGTGCCGCACGAGATCGATGATGACGATTTCTGGCGGGCCTTTCGCCAGCGATGTCTGGCGGTGCGCGAGGATGCCTATCTGTTGGGGGAATTGTGGGGGGATGCTCGGCGCTGGCTGCAAGGGGACATGTTTGACGGCACGATGAATTACCTGTTGGGTAAATCCATCTTAGCATTTGCCCTGGGCGAGAGCCTGGACGCTGATGTGGTCGCTTCCTGTGGAGGCTATCGCGACATTCGGGTCATTGATGCTGCGCAGTTTGCTGAGCGCTGGAACAACATCGAGACGATGTATTCTGCTGAATGTCTGGAAAACATGATGAACTTCATCGGTAGCCACGACACGCCGCGGATTTTGACTCTGGCTAGCGGCGACGTGCAGGCGGTGAAGCGGGCCTTTGCGATGCTGATGGTGATGCCGGGGGCGCCATGCATCTATTACGGTGACGAGATTGGGATGCGAGGCGGCCATGATCCTGAGTGCCGTGCCGGCTTCACTTGGCATGAGCAAGATTGGAACCACTCATTACGCGATTCCCTGCGGCATCTGATTCAATTGCGTCGAGAGTTGCCCGCACTTACTCAAGCGGCGACAGAAGTGGTCTATGCAGAGGGCGATTGCTTGGCCCTGTTGCGCGGGTCAGGAGCGGATGTACTGGTCGTATTCAATCGTTCCAGCGTGGCTGCGGAGCTCAAGCTTACTTTTGAAGAAGCTCGAAATGCATCCTGGCGCTTGCGCCTGGCTTCTGAGAATTCGGCCGACTCGAAAGCATCTTTGCTCACTGGGTTAGACAGATTTACCGTCCAGCCAGGGAGCTGGTCAATTTGGGAGCGGGTGACTTAGTGGCTTTCATCGCCACTTGGGTCAAGGTCGCGGATCGTGAATCCGCGCAGCAGTAACGTGGAACCAGTTTGGTTGGTATAGTCGCTCAGTGCGCCCATGCCCAAGCGGCCGCACGCAACCGTGTTACCGTTTCGATAGCCGTCTTTTCCATCTCCGGGCAACAATTCTGGTCGACACAAAAACATTCGCTGCGCTTCCGATTTTTCAACTGCTGCCAGAATTGAAGCTGCTTGTTCATCATAGCTTATCGATAGTTGCACATGGGTGCCGCGGTCGGATAGGCAAGCTTTAGCCTTGGCTCCGTATAGAAACGTGTGCATGCTACCACTGTTGATCTGAATGGAAATGGGAGTGCCCTGATGCACGAATGACTCGTCACCTAAGGTATAAAATGCGTTCAGCGTGATGGTGTTATTGAGCTCTGGGTGCGTTTCCACATGCAGGCCGATGATGGTGTACAGGGGGTCCAGTTGGCTGGATTGTCCGCCATTGGGGTATAGGTGGGCCTGGCCAATAACGCCGGATTCCCTAACGTTGCTGGCACCCGTGATCGTAAAGGTGCTGCAAAACTCCAGGCGATTCGGAATAGCCTGAGCCGTGGCGACGGAATCAAGGGAGCCAGGCTGCGGGAACTTGATAGCCGGTCCCTCGCTTCCAGAGACCAGAATCGGAGCATAGATATCCATGATGGGTTTCAATTCACCGGCTGTGCCCATGTTTGAGCCACGAAGTACTTGAATGGTGCCGACGGAGGAGGCGTCAATGGTTGCTTCGGCTGTAAGGTAATTGAAAAGATCGCCAGCCGAGGCTTCAGTGACCGTCAGCTCCGCTGTTGCCGTCGGATTTTCTAAGGAAGTGAGACCGAGTAAGTCGCCGGTGATGAGGTAAAAACGTGCTAGGTATTCTCCTGCAGGCAATCCCGCTACGGTAGCGACAAGCGCCGATCCTGTAGAGCTGCGCGTGGCCTTGGATCCATATAGCAGTCGAACGTTGCTATTTTCCACGGCTGTGACAATCAAGATGCCAATTGCGTCCTCTTCCGCAACATCGGCAGCGGTCGCCGTTATGGCACCTGTACCGGCAGTCATCGTCACGTTCGACGCGCTCAAGATGCTAGCTTCATCAAATCGTTTCGGGGGAGCGTCAACTGTAACGGACATTGTGGGAAGCACGCTGTCTAGGCATACTGCTTGGAACTTACCTGGATTCGTAATCGAGAACTGCACGGCTCCGTTAACGAGAGCATCGCTACCAATGGGTGTAATGATGAGTTGGTTCGTGGTGGCCTTTGTTCCATCAGGAAGGCTTAACTCATTAGATATGTGGGCAAGAACGTGCGGGTGCTGGCAGGTCTCGGCGAGCGCAAATAGAGATCCTGTCGACTTTTTCATACTCAGAGTGACGGACTGTCCAAACTTAGCTGTGGAGGCTCTGACATAGTGGGATTCTGAGTATTTGGCATTTGGTAGTTCGCCGGGTGCCAAGCGAAAATAAGACCCCGTCACATCGTTCGACATGGACGAGCCTTCTTCAATCACCAGTCCGTCGATCGAAGGGCAATTGATACAGGCGGTATTGGCGGATATCGTCTCGGCTGAGTTCCCGTCGACCACCTTGGTACCTGAGCACGCAGGTACTATGGTGATCAGAGACATCCACGCGGCGACGGCGATGCTGTACTTAAGGACAGTGGCTGATGGCAGTTTCAGAATATGCATGAAAGTACCCTAGAAGCCGGTGTTGACGAATTATCACCCATGCCTGGCTCTTCGGACAATTGCCGTTCGATATGTAGTCGCCCTAAAAATTCAAGCAAATACAAACGGTTAGTTGGATCTCAAGATAGGGAGCCCTTCGGCCTCAGTTGCCAGTCAATTTTTTGCGGATTGGAGCCGATACGTTGCTAAACAATCCAGTCCTTTGGGGGACGCATGTCAGATGCAGCAGATGGGAAGCCTAAGGCTGACTTCGGTCACGGCCTAACGGGGAAGCAGATCTTTGCTTGGGGTGGTGGTGCACTCGCGGCTGTAATGACTATTTACGCCAGCCCCGCAGGGAGATCGATTGAATCAAGTGTCAGTCGCCGCTTAGAGTTTACAACCCGTACGCTCGTCGGAGTCACACCAGAACTCGATTCGCGCATAAAAATATTTGCCTATGATGATGCCGTTGCCGGCCAATTGCAGATGCCGGATTTGAGTTTAGGCGGCTGGTCGTCAATTTTGCAGGCCATCGCCGCTCAAAAGCCAAAAATGATTCTGATCGATAAGGTATTTGCACTGCAGCAAGACCGCAGCGAAGCCAAGAGTTTCGTCGACGCCGTCCAAGGCTTGGGCGTACCTGTAGTTGCGGCCGCATTCCTATCGGAGACACCGATAACGGCCCGTGATCGATTGCCTCTGGATCGCCCTGAATATCAAATGAGCGGATATTACAATGTGCGCGAAGGAAAGCTGCCGAATGTCGGATGGCTACCCATTGTCAATCGCATTGCTTACGGCCCGCATCCTGCCTTGCTACCGGCGTTTCATTCTGTGGGTCACATCGACTATGTGGGGCATGGATACGTTCGACCATTTTATCGACTGAGTGCGGACAAAATTGTTCCCCATTGGTCGCTGCTGGCGGCGGATAGTTTGCGATTGGATCACGACGAACTCGTCATCAATGGCAGTCGCCTACGGCCTGATGCTGGTGGCAATATTCTAGTCAATATCGGTGAGCAGGGAACTTACCAGTCACGGGCCAAGAACATCTTGTGGCTGATCAAGATGGCGCGTGAAGGCCGATTACAGGAAGTCATTCAAGCTGGCGACTATATCGTTCTCTTGCCGCAGATGTTCACCGGCAACACCGGATTTAAAGAGACGCCTGCTGGAAAAGTGCAAGGTCCCTATCTGATGGTGGCGCTGCTGAATAGCGTGCTAACAGGTAAGTGGGTGCGAAGCATCGATTGGTCTTCCGGATGGGTGTTTGGTGCGGGCCTTGTAGGTGCTGCTGCTAGCACACTTCTTTCATCTACCATTTTCCCTGTCGTTGCACTGACGGCACCGTTATTGATGATCGTGGCCGGACTGAGCGCGTTTATCTGGCTAGGAATTACGTCTCCCTGGTTGTTTATGACGCTCGGCTTCTGCGCAGCTGCATGGTCCATATATTTTTGTCGATTGCGTCAGTCGGAGCGTAAAGCCAAGGAGTTGCGATCGGCACTTGAAGGCGTTGTTTCTCCAGATAAACTGAATGAGATCATCAGCAATCCGAAAAAAATTAGTCTCGAAGCATCAGAGCAAGTCGTTACCTTGATGTTTGTGGATGTCGTGGACTTCTCCAAGACGGCAGAAATGCGCACGCCACGGGAAGTATTTTCACATCTGCGCTCGTTGATGGATCGCATCACAGAAACGGTGCACGCCTATGGTGGCATCATCGATAAGACTCTCGGCGACGGCGTGCTTTGCTATTTTGGTTATCAATTTCACGACGGCGATTGGGTGCTGAACCATGCCGATCAAGCTTTGAAGTGTGCGATCAAGATTCAGCAGGATAACTTACAAGCGTGCTTGGATGGGCGTATGAGCCGTTCCTTGGTGAATCCTTTGAGAATTGGAATTAACACAGGAGCGGTGTACATCGGTGATTTGGGCGGCGCGCGTCGCATTGACTTTACCGTGATCGGCCACGGCGTGAATTTCGCTCAAAGGTTGGAGACAGCGTGTGAGAGCCATAAGATTATGTTGGGCGCGACAACCCGCGACCTTTTGGTGGAAGTCAACGCCCACAACCACGCCTTCCGCAAGCGATATGTCAAAATTAAGCATCATGAAGATCTCTTCGAAGCCTATGAAGTCGATCCTTTCGCCGATGAACCTGAAAAGTTAAAGCAAGCGCAAGATGCCTATCGATCGATAGCCAACCTAGTACGCAAAGACGCTCGTTGGCCAGTCGTCCCGCGCGGGGTTATTCGGATGGAATCGGCGATCGAGGCTGGCTTGGTCGTCGACTTCTCACGTTTTGGCATTGCTGTGGAGATGGACAAGTACTTAGCCAAGGGCGTGCAACTTGATATCCGACTAACGACAACTGACGGTCGTTTGCAGCAGCTCTTTGCCCGGGAAGGCATGGAGGTGTTGGTCGCCGAGGTGCGTTGGGGCCGCAAGTGTCGCGATGGATATTTGCACGGATTGCTCTTGCGCAATGTGGCGGCCGAGAAGGGTGACACGTTTGTCGAGCTCATGCGCCTAGCTATGCGCAGTCCCATGTCGATCGTTGAAGTCAAGACGGGCACCAGCGGATAGTTTTTCCAACCTATTGAATCATGATCTGCAACGTTTCGGAGCGGCCGCGACGCTGCACCTTAATCTGCAACCTATCAGCCTTAGCAAACGTGATAAGCTGTTTGGTCAGGTCGGCGGCTGCGGCAATGGGTGCTCCATTGACTTCCGACACAATATCGTCGTTGCGTAAGCCGAGCTTGCCGACTAAAGAGCCGCTGTCGACGCTGATCAGTTGGACACCAATCGCTTGATTGCTTGTATCCACCACTGGCAAAGCTATTCCGGGCCGAGAGAGATCCCGTACGGCAATGGCTAAGTTCTGCGACCAATAGTCTGGATGAATGCGCACCTTGTCCGGAGTGATCGAGGAGTATGCAGAGGTCGTCGATTCTGGCTCGGTGCCCAATGCGCCTAGCATGATGCCATCGGCGCGCAAGACCCGTGTTTCGTCACCGATCCGGATGACGACCTGATTATTATTGATCGACTCGAGGATGATGCCAGGCATGACGGCATCGCCGACGCGATAAACGCGGCGCTTATCAGTGGCTCGATTCTCGATGACCGCAAGTGAACCCTTGAAGTCGCGGCCGGTGATGGTTCCCATGAGGGCAAGTGGCTGATCTTCAGCAAAGGCAACGGGTGCGAAGCCGTTGAATGAAACCAAAATCGCGCCGGCAGTCAGGACATAGCGAAGTACGAGCTGAAAAAGCCCGACGCTGGTCCTTGTACCCATCCTGGATACGGTCGAAGACATCCTGTCCTCCAAAAAACTTACCTTTGAGACGTATCGGCTCGAGTTGCGCTTTTCTTGAGTAAGATCATTTATATCTTTTGTATCAGAGTCTTGCGCCTGCTGATAAGCACTGTCGCCTGATTCAAAGTCTGACATTCACATGCGATATCGTCCCGTCCTTATTCACAAGCGAAATCGTCTCCT
>CAZLMG010000051.1:0-28748 GCA_964560765.1 uncultured Oligoflexales bacterium | reverse complement strand
GTACTGAGAGTCGCGAGGAGATTGTCCCAGCAAATGAGAGCGATTCACAGCCCTCAGACAATTCCGATCGATCTGCCAATTTGGAGCAAGCTCTCTCGACGCAAGTAGTGACGAGCGATACGAGTTGCTACGAGTCGTCGTCGGCGGCCTGCTATCCTGGAAACTATTGTTCCGATCAAGGAGAAGTAGGATTATGCAATTCTAGTTGTCGCTGCGAGATCACGCCACCCAGTCGCCCGCGCAATGTTCGCGTCAGGTGGAGGGATCAGACGACAGCCCGGGTTGAATGGGACTATGCTTATAATGTTGGCTACTATCAGATCAAGTACCATGACCTGAAGACGCCGCAGTTTGCCGCAGAGTTCTATACTTATGACGGCTTCATCGATCTAGAGAACCTAAAGCAGTATTCTCAATATAAATTTTCAATTTACGCCCGTAACTCTGGCGGGTCCTCGTCGACCGTATCGATCACGATCGATAAGTCCATGCCAACGGGTGAACTCGCCGGCTGCTATCGCATCGGCGGCGCGGGCTGGTTCGCGAATGGTCAAGGCGCCTCGTGTCCATTTGCGATCCAAGCCCTACCCTTGCTTTGCGCGACGAGTGAGTTCACGGATTTGCCCGAGCGTCAGAATAACGGCGGTGACCGGATCGATGGAACTTGTGGCGGAGGAGTACAAACCATCGGCTCGATTCCTTCCGTTAATGACCTCATTGCTGTAGGTCCCGAAGACGGCACTCGCGAACCGGTTCGGGTGTTCCGGGCAAGTGCCCCCACCGAGCCTGTATTCCAGGCGTGGCCCTTTGGACAACTTTATGACGGCGGCATTCGCGTTGCACTTGCTGACCTGAACCAAGATGGGGTCCGCGATCTCATTTGTGGCACCGGCAGCCGATATCCCGGCAAGTTCGTGGTCATCGATGGCAGTAACGGTCAGGTACTCATGGATCAAACGCCATTCTCTTCTGGCGGTGTTTACGTTGCGGCCGGACGGGTCACCGGTGGCAATCCGCAGGTTGTTGTTGGCGCGGGGGCAAATCAAGATCCCCGCGTATTAGTGTACAACGTCAATGGCCAAGTCGCTCGCAACATCATGGTGTACGAGCCCTCCTACAAGTTAGGGGTGCGCGTTGCCACCGGGCGATTTGCCGGCAACGGTCGAGATCAAATTGTCACGGCGACACCGCCTGGAGGCGGGCCCAGGGTGCGAATTCTAGACCCGGTTGCTGATGTGGTGCTCGCAGACAACTTTGTCTACGAGGAATCTTTTCGCGGAGGTGTATGGATCAGCACCGTCGATGCGAACGGGGACGGATTATCTGAATTGGTGACCGGCGCCGACGTAGGCGGTGGTCCGCGGGTACGAGTCTTGTCGCTGGCCAACGGCACTTTCACCCCCGTGGAAGATTTTTTTGCCTATGACCCGAACTTTCGCGGCGGTGTGCGAGTCGGAGCCATGCCAAGCTCTTCGGCGCGCGGACTGATTCTAGTAGCGCCGGGAGTCGGCGGCGGTCCACATATCCAAGCACTCGACCCGGATACGCATGTACCCCAATTCAGCTTATTTGGCGGAAAGCCAGACTCACGATCTGGGTTCTACATTGCTGGGCCAAGTGACTAAGGCCTCTGCTCTTTGAGAGGTCAGCGAGCTGTTGCGTTTATGACTTCGAGGAGGACAGCAGATGAGCAATGAATTTCCACATGGTGCACGGTCGATGCGCAAGATTCGCCCGACTCGCGAATTGGATCGGGCGGAGCTGATGAACGTTTTCGGCCTCTATGCGGTGATGGGAGTGACCGCTAGCGTGGGAATGCCGTGGCTGGCTGTTCTCCCATTCTTTGTACTCACCGTCAGACTCTTCAACGTACGGCATGAACGCGCCCATGCCGCTGTGGAGGATAGGGGGTTCGTCTCCAAGTTGATCTCCTTCTTTTCTTACTACCATACGCCGTATCAGGAGCCGTTCTCGGCAAAGCGGGCCAAGCATCTTGCCCACCATTTTGCCCATACGCGGCCTGATTCGCGCATGGCCGCCTCGAGCAAGACGAACCCTCACCGCTTGTTCGAAACTAATCCATGGTGGCGGGCTGCACTGGCCACCCTCTTCTATGAAGAAGTCATGGCTTATTGGGAGTTGCGTGCGGGAACCATCTGGACCCGTGAGCGCTTGGCTACGCTGATAATTTCATCGGCAGTACTCATGGCGTCGTACCTAGTTCTCGGTTGGCAGATGACATTAACCTACGCCCTCATTTACCGCGTCGGCGCCGCTCTGGCTTGGTTTTCCTTTTCCTACGTGCTGCATCTGCCGAGGCTGTACGGGACTCATGCATTGTCCTGGCTAAGGCCGTTACACAAGAGAATATTCGATTTTGTCCTGGGCAGTGGGGCCAGCACGGGAGTCATCTTCCATCGATTTCACCATGATCGGCCACGAGACTTTCTGGTGTATTAACGCAGCGAAAACTCACATAGAGAAAAAGATTGGAGTCACCATTCCATGAGCCATGCAACACAGACACTTAGCCAAAGCTCACTCTTGTCTTGGACGGCGGTTTGGCTACTGGCCGCGTCATTGGTCAGTTCAGCTTGCCGCCCCATCGAGTCAAAGCTGCAAGAGGGTGGCGATGAATTATCGGGTGAACCTGACGAGGCCGCTGGTTCCGCGAAGATCAACCCGAACCAGCCCAGCGAGTCAAAGCCCAGTGCGTCACCCGATGAGCAAGCCATCGCCAGCGTGCCATCTGGATGCGAGGGAGTTAGGGCGCCGATTACCACAGAGTTCCCCGCGCTCATGCCGACGGATGGGTCCTTTTACTTCTCTGGTCGCAAGGATCCATTGATCGTGGGTACCGGCAGCAATAGTTGTTGTGTGGTGCTCTCGTCAACTATCGGCAGTTGCACCAATGCGGTTTGCGCGCCGACCCGCGGAACCACCAAGATCCAATACTGCCCAACAAGTGCTGCCGTCCGCGCCGATGGCACCGATCGCAGCGCCGAATGTTTCGCACTATTACAAGCTGCCTGGGCAAAGGAAGACAAAAACTGGCTGCCAACCACTTCTGCTTGCGCATTGCCGGCAGCCCCGACATTGCCGGCTTGGGTTGAGTAACTGATAGGGAGTTTACACAGAACGAGGCGGGGGGTGTCCTTGAGCCCCTCATTCCAACTTACGCAGAGAGTGCTGACCATGCGACTTCCAACCTTACATATTCTATCGACTGCCGTTTTGGCCCTGTGGGCCATGATCGTGTCGTCGCCCGTGTTGGCCAGCGATTGGGTTGTCATCGAACGCATAGCGGACTCGCCATTTGGAGCGCTACTAGTCGAGCAGCAGGTGGACCCAGGTTATGGGGCATCGCATGCATTAAGAGTCCGCATAGCCAGCACAGGTCAAATCACGCCTCTTGCAACATTGGACTTTGCTGTATCGAAGGCGGATAAACCCTTTAAAATTCTCTTTGCATGCACTGCGGAGCCAGTTCGGGGAATGGGCTTGCAGAAACTCCTGTACCGGCCAGCCTTTGGAACGCAGCTTGCCATCAATCGATCTCTGGGCTTAGCCGATTCGTTTGTGCTGAATTCTACCTGGGCTGAAACAAATGCCGATGAATGGTTCGCCAAACGCGAATTCTTGAGAACGCCGGCAGGGCGCCTTTATGACGATGCGGCAAAGTTTCATGGTCTTTCAATCTACGAGAAGTCGGTTACCGCAGGAAACTTTGGTATGTGGGATGTAACAACTAAAATTGGACCAAGGCCGCGCATCCCGCTGCCTATGGTGGGCGATCCGGTTCCACCGCCAGTTGAGCCGCTATGGCGAATTCAAGGCAACGGTCCATCAGCAAACCCCTTATCGCGGACGTATCTCGGCATGGGTAAGAAGGCGCTGGGAGTTGCAGGCAAGGTTGTCAACGTTGCGGGTAAATGCGCAACAGTTGCTGGCCCGGCTATCGCACTTGATGGCGCCATGGATTCCATGCAATACGTTGCCAAGTTGAAGGAGCAAGATGCAATGCGCGCAAGGGGTGAACCAGTCTCGCCATTTCATGATGTTAGGATCCTTGCTCCCGAAGACAGACGATATGGCATTTTCTTTCATTTGGAAGACGTCGGACTGTCGACTCCGCCAAAGAGTCTACTTGGTCAGGCAATCTACAATGGCGATATCGAAAGAGAGCAAACAGGGCTATGGGCCGGAATTGCCGGCATAGTTGGGTGGTGAGGTGCTGAGTGCTCACTGGTAGCAAATGCACGGCACCAAGGCAGGAGATTGGCAGGGAATTTCCCACGGATAATAACCCAGGGCTTTTGGTTGGTTACTCGGAATATAGATACCATCGGCTGCCCCTGGCCCTGAGGTGCCAGATGCGGGGGTGACACAAGACGTTGCTGGTAAACCATCCTTTTCAGCACAACCGCCGGTGCCTGTGCCCGTGAGCAAATAGAGATCGACGATGTTCAGTTCGGACATCGTATTCCCGGTGCCATCAGTCATTTCATTGGCCGCCTCCCTTCCCAAAACACCCAGCTCGAGTTCGGCTAGCGTCGAAAGAAATGGCTGGTCTAGAGCGTTGTGCAGGGGAATTGCCAGGAATCGGTCCAAATTGTTTTCTCGGTACAAGTCCAAATCACAAGCCCCCGCTGTGCGCGTAATGAAGGCAAAGCAGGCCCTGGCGTTGGCAACTGCGGGCGTGCTGCCTTGTTGGCAAAATCCATCAACGGTATCTTTAGCGAGTGGTCCGGTTTCAACATCGAACGGTGCAAAGTAGATGAAGGCCTTCGTAGGGTCAGCGAAAAGCTTGGTGCCAAGAGTTATCGTCACCGGCCCGTGGCCTCCAGCAACAATGCTGGAGGCCGGCTAATAGAAGTTAAACTACCGTTGAGAGCACACGATGTTTAAATCCGCGTTTAGAGGGTTATCACCCCAAGGATTGAAGTTTGCGTGAGCAACGGTAGCGAAGCCTCCGGGTTTGGAACCACACGTCTCCAACCTTAGGGTCAGAGCCGATCGATACCTCGTACAATAATCCGTTGCAAAATCTTGCGTACAAACTTCATTGATGCCCTGAATGGTAATGGGTCCTGGCTTCGATGCTTCGAAACAGGCTTCACAAGACGCATGCTCTTCCAGGCTCAGTGTCTTAGGATTTTCCGCCATATAGAGAACTGACTGATCCCAGCGGTCATTCCCGCTCTTCAACTTCTTGGCAACATTCACCAGGATCTCCTGAGGAATTTCGCTACCAGCCCAAGCAGCGCCTTCAAAAAGCAGCAAGACCACTGTGACGACGCCAAGGCGGCACCCCCATTTCAAAACTGGATGAGTGCCAGATGCCAGCGATGTTTCCATTTCCGTGGCTAAACTCAAGATCTTTCTTACGCCTCGACTCATGATGTTTCCAGCCTGATCCATCCAAGTTACGGGGATTTTTTGTCGCACGACGCTATACACTTTTTGTCCACACTCTTTAACTCCTTCAAACACAAATTCGGCGTACTTGGCTCCCGCCTCTTCAATAATTCTGTAAGTTGTGCCAGTTAAAGTGACTGGATCTGTCAGGCGAAATGAAGACTCAACATCATCGAGCCTTGTGTCGCTCGTAAGTCTCAAGGACAGTCCAACTTTATCCAATTGCTCCTCTTCGAGATAGATGATGTTTTCCTCGTCACAAGCGCCGCATTGTATCTCTGAGGGATCATCCAAGTCCTCGGCTTGGCTCAAAAGCTCATAAAACTCAGGTTGAGCTAGACTTGTTGCCGGCGGGCTCTTTGAACAGCTTTGACCCAGGTTAACGAGCGCAGCCATCACCAGAAATTTCTTCATCATTCTCTCCTCTGTCATTGTGGGTGGTTTCATCCTAGGTAACAACTAAGCGTGACTCCTACTCAATCCAGCCGAGGTTTCCATCATGTAGCAATGGTGGCCGATATCCCTGAGGCAGGAACGGGTAAGGTTGGTTGGCGGCTGCCAGATTCGACGGAGCTACAGGTAATGGACTCTGTCCCGCTCCAAAATCGTCATACGTGTAGGGATATGTTGGTCCCTCCGCGAGTACATTGGCTACAAGCGTCGATAGGGGTATCAAGGCTGGACCAGGTGACCCACTGCTGACCGAGTTTGACGACCAATTCCCCCGTGGGTTTTCAGGGCTCGTGACGCCGTAGGCCGAGCAAAGGGCGACCGCAGACTCGTGCGAAGCGATATGGAATGGAGTGGATGCTTTTAGATGGGCGAAGTTCTGCGCAGAAGGATTCTGGCAGAATTGAACTAGATTTGCCTGAAACTGCCGATGTTGATCGAGAGACATTATCGTTGAAGCTACGTCAATGCTGTTGGGCACAAGCGAGATAAGGGGCACCACCGGCAATCCATACCGTGCTCCTGCGGTAATCGACTCCTGGTTGAATGCAGATTGGGCAGCGTTTGCAACGCCAACGGCCAAGGTGGCATTGTTTAGATGTGGCCTGGCGGACAAGGCACGTCCCAAGGCGCATGGTCGTTGGGGAAGGGGTCGAGCATTTGGGAAAGGCTTAACGCCAGATGCTAAGCGCGTGCCTGCTGCGCCGGACGCAGGGGCATTAGTACAAAACATACTGGCTGTTGCGTGAACGCAGTTAATATACGACGATCCGCTGCCGAGTGGCCTATTCAAGCCGGTTAGTTTGTCGGGCTTATGGTAGCCAGGCTTCATTCCATAAAGTTCGACTTGCCTAATCATCTCCTCAATCTCGCCGGTCGTCGTCGGCCTTTGCGCGACGACAGTACTTGAAAATGTTGGCGTTCCGGTAATCCTCTGGGTTTCGATGGAAAAGAAGTTGGAAATAGTAGGGTCCGGGAAGTTTGGCCGACCGGCACCGTAATGGAAGTTGGTAACCAAAAACTCATTGGGTCCGATCTTCTGGACTGCCGAGAGAAAGGAATGACCAGGTGTATAACTGCCGATCTTTGGCACCCCAGCTTCAACGTCTTTGATCGCCAAGAGGTAGGGCCCGTCTCCGGTCGGAGTTTTGCCGCAGCTTGGGACGTTTGTTGATAGCAGTTGATACAATTCACTGTAAGTCTGAGCGGAAGCAGTCGCGCTGTACGCGAAGAGCATAATTGCTAGGATTTTGTTGGTCACCTTGGCCATGAAATCCTCAAATCAGCACGATGGAGTGTTGGTATTGGGGAAGTGAATGCAAGTTCCATGGCACGACAATTCATCGAGAAAGATGAATGTTTTCGTGACGCCCGTGGGTGGTCAACCCCGGAGTCTCTTAAATTAATCTTTTATTTCGAATGGTTAGGCTCTAGCTAGCGATTCTTGGCGAAGGAAATCACGTCTCAAAATGCGGTTAGTTAGCGGCGTCTGAACGACGAAAAATGAGTCTTCATTGACGCCGCATCCTGCGGCGCCAAGTGAACGACGGATATCGAGAATTAATCGATATAAAACAACCCCTTCGGCGTTTTGCTTTGGTGAATAGTGTTCAAGAAGTCGCAGGTGCTGGTGTCACCAGATACCGTCACCGCATACGTCGAACCAAAGATGTCGTAGGGCTGTTTAAACGGCTCGGGCATTAAGTGCAGGCGCGAGCCCGATGGGCCGGCCCGCAATTTCGGGGTCAAAAGACCGTCGAGGCGAATGCCCGAGTCCTGGTTACTCACCGCCAAGTGATAACGTTGATTGCCCCAAGCAAGCGCCTTGACCGCGTCGATGACTCCAGATTTCACCGCGTGAAACCCATAGGAACGATTGTGCCAGGCGCGGGCCTCACGAGCAGCTAACGAACTACCGCGCCAGGCAGAGAAACCAATGAGATTGTCCACGGCGACGGCCCTGTTCGCCCGCATGCGCGAACCATAGCGTGCCACAAACCCAAGTCCTTCGGCGTACTGACCCGCAGCCCAAGCGTTTGGTTCAACTTTGCCGTTGGAATCGCAAACCTCTCCTGATGCAACGTTGCCGTTTTCCACAATTCTGATGGCGAATCCGCCTTGACCATCCGGCCTTCTTGCCTGCGAGCCATAGGCATAGGCTCCGTCCACGTCCAGGTCAGCCCCGTAGTTGGCGAAAAATCCGCCCATCAAGTTCCCGTTGGCGTAAGAGTTGCGCGCGTAAATGTAACTGCGATGGCGCAAGGGAATTTTCGCCGACGTGCCCATAAGGCATTGGTGACGATCTTCACGCGGCGCTAGAAATTGCTCGATGCGACACTTTTGAAATTCTTCTGGGGTTGCATAGGCTTCGGGTCGACAAGTGGTTGGCGCCCCAGCAGCGTCCAGTCGTTGCCGCACGGGGCCCAAGAGTTGAGCACGCGACCACTTCAGATGTTTGCCAGTTTCCTTGAAATTGGCAATGGCTTGCGCGGGATCAAGGGGTACGACGGTATCGTTCCATCCCAGGTTTTTGAGGCTCACATTGGCGCAATACACTTGATTGTGGGGCGCTGTCTCGACGGATGGCGGGTCCAGTTTCATAGTCTGAGGTCGAATAAAATGCCAATGCCGCGTTTCCGCCACATAGCCAAAGCCGAGCCTTCTCGAACCATCTGCGGCAAAGTTCGAGGCCGTGCTTTCTGCATGAATCTTGCCGCCGTCAAAAGCGAAGAATCCGCCGTCGCCCGAATTTTCCACCACAACATTCTTTGCGTAAATCCACGCATGGTCTTCCGCATGGATCCCATAATAAAAGCCCGTGATGCGCACGTTGCGCACGCAAACCAAGTTCCCATCTCCTAATGACCTAATGGCCGATTGATACTTGGGGCGTAGCTCGCCAACCGCATCTGTCCGTGGGATCTTGCGCGTCGACTCGGACCATCCGTGATAGCCGCCTTTGAGATGCACGTTTTCGATGACCACCACCGGCCCGTCGTTGCGAACGTTCACCGCTAGACCACCGTTTTTAGTCGCGTTGCCGTCATCGCGAGTAAAATCAATGACGGGCGAATGCATGTTAACGCCGCGAATAGCAACGATGGACTTGCCCTGATCTAGGGGGCGATAAAAGTCATAGACACCAAAGCGATGGGCTTGGTCGCCGTAATTGCCGTTGGTTAACGTCAGATTGCGATACTCCACCACCGGGCTGCCAGCGGCCACGGCCGCGAATGCCGCCTCACAGCGCTCTTTTGCCTGGCCGTCTGCTAAGATGGCCTGACTCTCTAGGTGGGGATAGGCGAAAGGGCTGGCCGGTGGCTGCGATAAGTCGATAGCGGCAACTTCGCTACTCACCAGGTCCGAGTTAGCAATCGTCTTCACGGCTGACGATTTGGGAGCAGAGCTAACTTCCTGCTCATCAGCCTGGCACGCATAGTTATGTACGGATAGGACCCCAATCCAAAAGTATGCTGATAATGTCTTCACTGAGCCCTCCATGCAGATAATTTGTTCATGACAGTTTGGGGTCTTCCCGTGCTTCACCGACAAGATCGATCGCAATGCGGCATAGCTTCTAAGTTCTTATCGTTGCTTGATCCTCTCCATGATCTTGGAAAAGTCGGGGTAGCCCTCCACAAGCTTCTTGAGTACGACGTTGATGTCGCTCTGCAGTTTGGCGCTGTCTGCTTTCGCCAGCCATGCTTTGAGTACTTGTTCGCCTACTTCCACGGGGTCCCGTTTCGTTGGCTGGTATCCACAGAGCGCATTGTCGCTGCCAAGGTTTTTGCAGATGCCGTCAATGGCCGGTAGGATGTCCATCCATTGAAAATTCTCGTCGGCGACTGTGTGGACGATGCGCTCCAGCCAATGGATGAAGTAGCGCTCGATACCGTGAATACGGTCAACGCCGAAGATCTCGACGAATTTCGTCAACAGAGCCAAGGCGACGATGGTAGCGCCGCACTTGGGGGTCGCGAGTGAGCTTCCGCTCGGATCGTGGAGCTCACGATCTGAATATTCCTCAGAGGTACAGCCAGAATCACCTTCGGTCTTTCCTTGTAAGGCAAGGATGACGCCACTTGCGGCGTTTTCGTCCGTCGGGGCGTATGGTTCCGTGACAAGGCCGCCTTCATCCGTCGGGGTGTATGCTTTCGTAATGAGCCCACTGCTATCATTTAAATCGCTTTTAGGGAGCGTGCTGTTGTTGGCAGTAGTGTCCTGATTGGAAATAGAACTCTCCGAGGGACGCTGGGGAAGGCTGCCCACTCCATTCCCTAACTCTTTGAGTATCCAATCCCAGAACGATGGGGCAATGACAACGAGACCATTCCCAGTTTTTTCTGGGTCTAAAGCGGCATGGCTCCGCGCGCCAGGCGCACCCGCCCCCGCAAAGCTCGCGCTATTTTCCTCTTCTTCGCCCTTATTAAAAATATCAATCTTCGATCCGCAGCCTGACAGAACGCTCATCAGTACCGTTGAGGCCATGACGCGAGAGAACTTGTTCATAATGACTCCTCCCAGAATTCGAGTGTGGGATGTATTTAGCAAGTCCCGGGCCTAGCTGATTTCGCTGTAACGACTCCCGTTTTCACGGGGGGATCCGATAGCCTTTCACGCCAGCTGGTGGTTGCCGTTGCGCGCAACAAGGTAATTAACTGTTTTTATGGGATTTAATGGCGTCGCCCGACTGGGCATCCGAATTCCCAACCAGGAATTCATCGTCAAGCCAATATATGTAAGCATATTCGGAAATTATCGCGGATCGTCGCCCATCTCGCGCAAAGCCGTCGCCGGCCATTTCCAAAAATTCTCGTCATAGTCGTTCGTTGCGCAACGCTTATGCGTGGCACGCAATCTGCTGACAGCAAAAACCAGATCCAACGCGGACTGCGAACTGCGAAGTGCTGTCGCGGCAAATCACAATGCATTGACTGGGAGTCTTCATGCGCTCGAAACATTATTTATTTGTACTTGTGGCAATGACTGGGTGCCAAAGTCGAAACGTCGATAGCCAGGTGCAATCTACGCCGGAGGTGACGAGGGGGTACCAGCGCTACCTTTGTGATGGCTATGAGGTATGTCGCGATCAATTTCGTCTGGAGTCAGATCGTGTCGGCGGCAAGGTTGCAAACTATCGGCGTTGGCAGCAAAAGGTGCCATCGGCGACGGATGATGATCTAACCATCGACTTCGCATATATGCCCCGTCCCGATGCGAAGAAGCTTTTGGTTTTGGTGTCCGGCATTCATGGTCTAGAGGGTTATGCCGGCAGTAGCTTACAGGCATTTTACCTGGCTACCATGTTTGAGCGGAATCGCGCCGACGGAATGAGTGTCCTGCTCATCCATGGTATGAATCCCTATGGCATGAAGTACCGCAGTCGATACACGGAACAGCGAGTTGATCTCAACCGCAATTGGTTTGTCGCTGACGACTTTGTGACGGAACGCCCAGACCAGCTTTATGACAAGTACCATGATCTGTTCAATCCCAAGGAGGCAGCGCGATTCTCGCCGGGTGACTTTCGCAGTTTCGTAGCAAAAAAACTGGCGCCGAATGTGCGCTCCATATTCTCAGGCGAGTTGACACGGGCCGCCGGCCAAGGGCAGTACCGTTATCCCAAGGGGATTGTATACGGGGGTGGCAGTTACGAGCCTCAGAGAAAAATCTTCGTCGAGAATATGGGCGAATACTGGCAGCGCTATGACGACCTCCTGTTGCTCGATCTGCACACCGGACTGGGTGAGCGATCGATGCAGTTACTGCCCAACGCGGCCGTGTCTCCAGCGCTGAAGGATCGCCGCAAGAAGATATTCGAGGACTCTGGGTTTACGATCACGGCCACCGGTGACTCTACCTTTTATTCCTCATTTGGTGATTTCTCCGACTTCGCCTGCCACTACATGCTGTCCAAGTACCCGACGAAGCGATGCGGCAGCATGTTGCTCGAATACGGCACGATGATGGAAAAGCATTGGAATGAGTGGCCGGCGCCAGCTCGTATTTTCAAGCAGAGTCGCGCCAGCGCCCTGACTCTTTACCTCATGGTGCGTGAGAATCAGGCCCACCACTACGGCGTTGCCGATGGCGTCGAGGGGCGGTCCCTGCGCAGCGAATTACCGCGTCTGTTTTATCCGCCCGACCGCGATTGGCAAACCATGCTGCTGTCCGACACGCTTGTGCTTTGGCCACGCTTCTTGTCCCGATTTGCCGAGATCAAAGATTGAAGTCACCAATGAGTGGCGCGACCTGCAAGTAGGCGCGCCAGGGAGAGCCTATGGGACACGACGACATGCAAATGAGGTCAATGACTGAGAGCAGCCAGCAGGAGTCGACAGGGACAGGACCGATGCGTTACCTCGGCCCAGAGGCTTCGGTTCTTGAGGCGATGCGAGCGGGTTGCAAGGTCATACTTTCCGCTTGGCAAGCTCATGGTGGCGACGTCCACTGCCCATCGAAGTTTATATTGCTGCCGACGCCGAATTTTCATGTATTCGAATCGATAGCGGGAAGCGAGGTCCTGCCGCCTTCACGATCGCCAAGGATTGTTGACATCCATCATCTATCGAGTGGTTGCCTGCGGGTAGTGCCTTGGCACGTGGGTGCGCTACTTTTTGCGAACCCTAGAGGTAATGTGCGAACCAGACGCAGCGAGGAATTGTCGACACGCGTCTTTGCCGCCTTGCCTCTAGCCCGGGTCGATGATGTGGCAACGGCAGTTGATCTGTCAGCTCGACAACTACAGAGGTGGTTTCAAGCCCATTGCGGTGCTGCCGCCAAGGATGTGCTATCGGCTTATCGTTTGAACGAAGCTCTGTCGCTTTGCATTGCCAGTGCCAATCTTCCTCTTTCCCACCTTGCTGCATCAGCTGGGTACGCGGATCAGAGCCACTTTGCGCGTGATATCAGGCAGGCGTTTGGCGCGACTCCGACAGAGATGATCAAGCTTTTGCAGCAGCATCCGCCGACGCTGCTTTGAGTGTCGACAATTTTAGTTCTATGAATTTGGATGTCCGATCCATTCTATAACTGCGCCACCTATCCAGTTAGCCTACCGGTATGGTCAACACCATTTTTTGAACGCTAGACCACACCACATTGCAGAGGACAAATCCGTGCTGAAGCTCATGTCGCATGCCATTCGGCCAGCTCTTTTCACAGGTATGTTTGGTTGGACGATCGCTGCTGGGGCAATCGAGATTGACCCTAGCTTCGGCATTGGGGGAACGATAGGCGTTGGCTCAGTCGCGACAGCGATCCCACAGTGGGTTGATAGAGGTTTGCAGGTGCTGGGGCTCGAGGATGGCGCACTGGTAACTTGGAAAGAAATTGACATAGGTGAGAACATTGCCCAGGCTACCATTCGCTTTGAATTGCGCAAGCTAAACTCTCAGGGTCAGCTAGCTACTGACTTTCGGCTTGATCCTGAAGTCGAGAATCTCCTGGCCGATCCGCGCCACCCTATGAATTCCACGCTGATTGCTGCCAAGGGGCCAGGGGGCAAAGTTCTAATCGCCACGCCAGCAGGTGGCCATGCACAGCTAGTTCAGTTGCTTCCGAATGGAATGATCGATCGGGAGTTTGGTCACCTGGGATGGGTCACATTGAACTCGGTGCCGACGGCAATCAAATACTCAGCCACTAGGCGCGCCATTTACGTGCAATCGGACTCCTCTGTTATCCGCCTTCGGCAATATGGGACCCATGACCTGCGCTTTGGGCAAGATGGCGTCGTGATGCTGGATCAGTACGAACCGCCTATGGGTTGCACACGCGACCAAATACCTAGTGCAACCATCGACGAAGCCTCATCCACGATTTTTCTGTTCTCCACGGTGCGATGTGGCTTGGTCGACAGATTCATGATTCTTGCTCACGATGCGAATGGCAAACTAGATCCAGGCTTCGGGACCGGGGGGCGTCTTGAGTTTTTTCCCAAGTTTGCTAACTGGCCTCGACAGGGATTTGGAATGCGCAGCGTGATCAATGACGGTGAACACATTTTGGTTCATGCGTATGTGACTTTGCCTGGTTCCTCCATTCCCAACACGTCAGTGCTAGCGATCAATCGTCAAGGACAACCACTCGATAGCTTTGGTACCGCAGGCGAGGTGACGCTTCCGATGACGGGCGGCATGATGCCGGCACTTATTTTTGACGCCCAGTTGCCGCATTTTTTCTTAGTGGAACGGTTGAATCTCGTAACCGGTCGCATCCTGCAATATCAACGAGGATCCGGGCGCCTTCTACAAGTCGTTAGTGCTTCCGACGCCCACCAATTGATGGTCGTGCAAGATTCTGGACTTCTCTATGGAGCATCACATCGACTATCTACAGACGAGATTGTCATCACTCGCTGGAAGTCGCTTTAGTTGCATTGTCTTTCCTGGACCACTCCTACTTGAGTGGACTCGGCAGCGGAACGTGATAATCGTCATACAAACTGCGAAGGTCTGGTAATCCCGCATGCTTGGGCGGCGGTGGTCGAGAATTACAGTTGTTGTGGGGAACGCCAGCAGAAGGTGCATCCACCGACGAAGTCGGTGGGGGAGTGCTGATGTCCGGCAATAGACTCCGCACCCCGGCCGGAATGCCGGCAACGCTTTCACAGATGGAGGCGATGCCAGCCCAGGTGGGCGAATACGCCTGTTCAATGTGTCCGTCATTCGCGGCCTGCAAGATGGGATTCAGTTGGACAGCTTTTTTCGAGCAGTTAGGATTACCCCATGGGTGCGGGACAAAAGTCTCAACTCCACATACTTCGAGCCCCCGGGGCCAGAGGGAATCGGCTACGTATTGGTTGCTGAGAGGGCACCCCTTCTTGGCATCGATGATGCAGTAGCGTACAGCCGCAACATCACTCACTCGCATCATGCTTGCACAAGCGGTTGCTGCGGCGCCGACGCCACCAAGAAGCTTTGGCGCTGCATTGGCGGCGCGCGCCCATGGAGACGGCCGCCAATGCTGCCGAGAGTGATGCTCCTGAGAGTAGAGATCGCCATTGGGTAACACGTAGTCCAAGACCGCCGGCAGGATTGCCGGGGTTTTGAGTTTACCCGTTGTGATCAGGTTCACAAAGTCTGCAAGGTGAAACGTCTGTGATTTATTCCATTCCTTATCGATCATCAACTGTACGGCTTGTTCTTCACTGAGGATTTTTCCCCAACTAATCACGAAGCGATCACCGGCCATATTGCAAACAGTCACCGCATGGGCAGAGTGCTGGTTGGAAAAGACAGCCGGATGAGCAGTACCCGGAAGACCGGCAATTTGGATGGCGCCAGCATTTGAAATCGCGGCTGAGGCGCATGTTAGCTCCGTGCTATTTTTGCAGACTTTTTCTGTTTCGGACGCGACATACCACAGAAACTCATCCACAGGACCGGCGTTGCCATAGCCGGCATGCAGAACAACCAGTAATGCCAGCGCACTTTTAAACCTGACCGCCATTGGTCACCCTTCTACCTTCCAGATTGAGCCACGAGTTCGTTGGAGAGTTTATTTTGTGGATTGAGAGCAAGTCGCGATCCAAGTCATGTGTCCTGGAATTCTTCAGTGATTTTTTATTAGATTTGAGACTCGCTTGTCGGGCGATCGACACATTCTGATACGGCAAATCAACTGCACGAAATCAAAGGGATAATGGCCTGATCGCGCGGCGACCACGAATTCATGGGCGAGAAATCATGAGTATGGGCCTAAATATCCATAATTATTGGGATAAGTAAAACCAAGTCTTTACGGGAAAACGGCCTGACGTCGGCGGCGCGGGCGTACAATCCACCCCTCTTCGAGATTTGGCTGAAACGCCTTGGTGTTACCAAGTCGACCCAAAAAACATGGATTTGGCCCGCTTCTCGCAAAGTCCTCCTGGCTAACCCCAAAAGGAGTCAAGAGTATGTATCTCGTACAAGTAATCAGAACCAACACTTTCCTGATGATGATGGCCGTGACCTTCGCTGCATGCGGTGATGAGACTGAGGTGCAGCAACGCCCGACGGAAACATCGGAAATGCAATCCACATCTACCGGTCAAAAAGCTACCTTCTCACTCGAAGGCGTTGAACAGGCCGAAGAGCTTTATCACTGCACCGCCATGCGGATTGGTGATCTCAACCTCGAACCTACCTGCCAGGTTACTCAAAACTCCTGTACAAGTTGGTGGTTCAGTCTACAGCCGAAGGCATACGAGGATCGAAGTGGCAACTGTCAGTGCATTTGCGTAGACCGATAGACCGCCTCCACCACCCCCATCTGCGCCGCCGGCAAGGCGGCGCTTCGTTGCGTTCGCTAGTCAAACTCGGCTTCGGCTACAAGGTCAGTTTTGATCTCGATGAAACGAAAGTCTACGTATTTCCGTACACTCACGCGGCCGCGAGGGCACTCTTCAGACCACTCACCAGACGGCAGCTCCCTGCAGTCATCGGCAAAAGTGCCAACAGCGGGCGCCGAAATGACGAACGTAAGTCCATACAGCTGATCTCTGATGAGCAGAAGTTCGACATTATCGGCGACTAGTGATCCCGTGAGAGCGACGTCACCTTCTAGGACGGTGTCCAGCCACAGAGTCGCTTCCGCCCTGATGATGCGATCCAGCTGCCGCCTCAGAGTGGTTGGCTTAACATAGCGCGAAACTAACGGCCGTGTCGTCGGGGCCATTTGCAGTTCTGGATGAATGGCCGAAAACAGCTCAAGCTTATCGCTATCTGATAAGCGAATGTAGTCGCTCCGATTTAGCTTGCTGATGTCGACGGCGGCGTAGCTAGTCGACGCAGCTAATAATGTAAGAACTGCGGGAATTGAGGCTAAAAGGCGAATCTTGCTTTGCACGAATGACCTCCTTTATCTGCTTCCAAGGCCAGAGTGCCGCCTCTTATCTCAATACCCAAGAGTTAACAAGTTCGAACTGACGCCGTGAACGTTGATCCGCAAGGGTTTCTTCGCCCGTACGACGTTCAACAGCAGCATGTTGTGCATGGCAAAACGCGCTCGTGGAGTGAAAGGATGAAGGCTTTTATCCCCTCTTTGCGCTGAAACATACGTGCGCCACGATTCGCAATAATATTATGCGGCTGGAGCGTCGGGTACCCTGCATCGCTTAGGGAGTACCCAAAGCACAATTAATGGAGTCAGTTCATCACCAATTACTTCGATGTCCCTGCGAACTGCCTGGGTGGTAAAATGGGCTAGTAACCAGATCCCAAACAGTTTCTCCAAGCCACCACATGTCTTCACCTAGGCTGTCTCCATCTGGATGTGCATTCCAGGATGCGCCGGGAGGAGTCCCTACACCATCCTGATATGCGCGAAGTGCTGTTTCGGTGTGATGAACAGACCGATTCTGTTGGGCGGTTAAATGAGCATGGATTGGTGCAAGAGCGCCAATGTGACCGGCTTTGGACAAGGCAACTCCAACAGCGGTTCCAATGGCGCAGTTAGAAATTGCTTTCTGTGTAGAGTGTCCCTCATAAATCATGCCACCAATAGCGAAAGGTATAGCGGTCATGGCACTGCCCACAATCACCTTCTTGGGGGGGAGTTCTAGGTAAATTGGAAACATCGATTGTTTCTGGGGAACTGTTCTTTGTGGTGGCGGTAGGTCTAGTCCCAAGGGGTTTACAAGAGCGGGTACCACTGGCGGCGAAGGGTTAGTCAAAATTGGAGCCGGGACTATAGGTAACGGTATGCGGGCATTCGGGAGGGGCGGTTTTACCGGGTTGCCATGAGCGTCATAACCAGGCCATCTTTCGTTTTGAAGTAGCCAATTTCAGGTTTCTCCGCTGCACAGATACTTGGCGAGCGAAGCGCCATCAAGTGTCCGCTATTCAGAATTAATGCATTTGATGGCTCCAAGGATTTTGGTGCTTAGTTCGACTGTCGTTTGCTAGCGACATGCTGGTAAGCGCTCAGTGCTGTGCGTCGACCAACTCAATAACGTCTTAGTCCGTAGTTACGGTTGCGTTATCATCCTGGTGGATCGTAGCAGCGCTCTCGGAAGTGGACGGCGCAATACTGGGGGAAGGTGCTGGCTGCTCGGTGCTGGGCTGCGCAGGTGGTTCAACGCTGCTGGTAGGAGGCGAAGAGGCGCCTGATGCCGGGGTGCCTTGCCCTACATTGTTCGGGTCAGTGACCGGTACGCAGGGAAAGAGAAGCCCTGAAGAAAACTGATTGTAGGTGTCGGTGCTATTACACAAGTGAGGTTCCGGCCTTTCGTTGACCTTTAAAACACCATGATCACTGAAGGAAATTACAGCCGGACATTCATGTTTGGATACGCATGAAAAGTTCTTTTGCGGTATCCAGACGAATTTGCGCTCTGTGATCCCAATCTCGTTAGTCGTCACATTGCTTACGCAGTGAAATAGGCAGGCATTCGAGTAAACTGATCTTTCCTTGTATTCATCATCACTCAGAGACGTAGTAGACGCCGCCGACATGGGTTTCGCCGCGCTAGCAGCGTTCTCACTTTCCGTTGTGCCGCAGCTGACGAGGTAGACGGACATCACGATGCCGATAATGGCCGATGCATGGATGCTGAAATGATGCATAGTTCGCCTCCCGAGGTTGCAACAAAGGAGCTCAGTGACTCATTCGCTCCCGTATACGCGCCTATTCATGTTTGAATACGGTAACCATTGCAAGCGGCCGACCAAACTCATACCTCAGAAAACACTGCACTTTTTCACTAGGACCCGCTCCTTGTGGGAGTCGTCCTGGCGGCAGTCGCCGACCTATCCTGGTAATATCCTGATTTATATAGGAAAAACCGTGTGGAATCAGTGGCTCCCGAATTCCAACCTAAGAAATCGGGTAACCACGACTAACGGCATGAAATAATGGCTAAAAGTGTGCTTCACCGGGGGCAGCCCTCATCCATCTCTTACGCCACAAGTCTTTGCTACCCCAAACCAACCAACGCGACCCAATTACTTCGTGCAAATGCAGAGGAGCGAGGTAGCCGGGGAATCACAGCGAATTCGAATCATGGAACTCGTCGTCAGGAGTCCAACGTCAGGGCCATCAGTGAGGTAGTCCAGATTATGATTAAGATTACCGCTATCAACACAAGGATTCTCGGCGGGGCAACCCGAGAGAGTGGCCGCACCCACAGCAAATTTAACTAATTCGGGGAACTCGTCTTTATAGTCCATCACTTTATCGACTGACATTTCATACGGGTTTTGCAGTGACGCGAGCTTTACATCATCGCCCAGTCCGACAGTCAAAAGATTTGCATACGGCCCAAGTCCCATATCATCAAGGATGTCGTTAAAACACGTCTCTTGAGCAGTCGCGATGATCGCGCCGCAATTAGCATCCGTCGGCACACTGCTCGGTCGTTGATCCGCGCAAACCTGATCCATCGCGCTCTTGTCGATGGGGATGCCTAACACGGGGGTCAGCGTTGTTGGAGCCGAAGCATAAACTAGGGCAAATGCGGGCATACTGCCAGAGGGGGTTTCGGAAGATGGCGAGAGGCCGAGCTTAAATTCGCCACCCCCGCCGGGAACGCTGGTACAGAATTGATTCTCTGGCCCGTTAAAAACAGACAGGGCTGTCGCCGTCCCGCCTTCAATCTTATGGCCGCTGAAATTTTCTGCCAGGCAAACCGTGAAGCTGGTTACTTCTGGGATGACCGCACTTTCTAAATCCAGAATAGAAAACGATACGAACGTCGCATACTCGGCAGATGATTCCTCGACAACCGGCACTGCGTAGGCTTCTTCTGCTCGGGCAAAACCGACTGGGAAAATCGCCGTGAAACCATCATAGTCAATCGTATTCGCCAAATTGTTAGAATAGTAGCCGGGCGGCAAGGGGGTTTCGCCACTCGGCTTGACGGACTTGTTCGGCTCGACGGTGTTGGTGCCGATTTCCTGGTTGCAGGCAACTCCTATGAGCAGCCAAATGACCACAAAGCGCATCTTCATGATAACCTCCTTGGCCGTCTTACATTCCTTTTGGCTTGGGTGCACCCTCGTGAATGGGCGGTGCGTTTATGGTGATGCCCTTGCCAGATGCGGTTGGGGTTATGATGTAAAGTTCAGGATCTCGAAGGTTGATAATGGACAAGCCGCGCACGTTGTCGGTGCCTCCACCTATCGTTGGCAGGCCAATGGTCACAAAGGTTCTCGATTCGTCCAGCCATGATGGGCCCTTGATGATGTACGGGGTGTGCTTATCACTGAGGATGAGCGCCAAGATGTGGGTGAGGATTGTCGTCAATGGACTCTTCTTATCCACGCCAACGATGTTGTCAATCGTGTCGCCTCTGACCGTGGGAATGTGAGACACCCCGATGTCCCTGCCGTTGACGTTAAAAATGGCCTGCTCATTGTCTCTATGTGTGAGAATTGTTGCGCCGCTTTCTTCCCGCGCAAGATTATCAAGCCGCTGCTGCTCGGCCGTTGCAATTCGTTGGCCCGCCGCATTCCTGTTGGCTGGCAGGCCATGGTTTCCAGCAAGATTTCCGTCCAGTTTCTTCCCTAGCTTCTGCTCAACCTCTCGGAGAAGTTCGTTGGTCAGGGAGTTCATGGCGATCTGCATCTCTTCCGGGGACATCTTCTTACCAGTAGCTTTCTCGTAAGCCGCGACCGCCCTCAGAAATTGCGGACTATCAATCAAATCGCCGGTGCAGAACAAAAGTGTATCTTGAATATTCTCTCCCGCAATCGCTTTTGCCTCCTCTAACGTGTTCATGAGGTTCCTATACGCGAGGGAGTTTTTGTCGATGACTAGGAGCCCGTCCTTGTACACAACAGGAGCGTGTACATCGGCGAAGGCAATCATCATGTTGCGAGCATCTTCTTTAAACTCCTTGGCCAATTGTTCGCGCGAGTACTGCCTCCAGGGAGCCAGCATCTTGCCCTTTTTCTTCGGGTCTGGCGCCGAGGGAGCTACTACATTTTCTGGAATGAGCGTCGCGACCATGGCCTGTTTCGTCGGCGCGGGCGGCGTACTTGGCTTGGACTTTTTGATCATTTGTTCAACCATACCGCTGCCCAACAACTTCGGTGCCAGGACTGATGGCAAAAACGTAGCGCCAAGTGCACTCGCCGCGTTAATGTCATGTTGCTGTAACTCCTCAGGCGTCTTTGGCCTAAGGGTTATTTCTCCCGACCGCGTGAAGTCGACCTGCACGGTGTCTTGCTGTCCAGTTACCGCGTCGATGGGTAAGAGAGCCCCCTCGAAGTTATAGAATGTCGACACTATCCAGTCGTTCAAATCTCCCGTGACACTGTCATATCCATCTGACTCAATTCTTGCTTTGGCGAGCGCTTTTTTTACGGCTTCATTGCGGTTTACGAGTTCGAGAGCCAGGGCTCCCGCATCCTCTAGGGCCTTTCCCGAATGGCCGGCGTACGTTTCGATGGCTTGTTTTGTCGGCAATGCGGCTCCTGCAAATGCCGTGTCGTAAGTGTCGGCATTGAGGAGCTGCTTCTGAGCCTTGTGGAAGTTTTCCCTAGCCGCATTCGCCGTCTCGGTATAGCCAAGAGCCTGGGCGAAGGGCACCGCCGCGGCGTTAATGCCCATCTTGCCTGCTGTCCCGACCGCAGTGGCCACTTCGGCAGACACTCCGATCCCCGCGGCTGTAACATCAGCAATCTCCTCGCGACGACGCTCGGCCCATTCGACTGCGGCAAGGCACGTCTCTCCCCAACCCAAGAGTCCGAATGCTTCTTGCGGACTTCGGCAAGAGTCCGCTTGACTGGCAAATGTATTTTCATACGTGCCGGTGCTTGCATAAACCTCTTCCGAGACATACACCGCGGGTGAAGGGCTAGGAAGGGTCTCACTCAGGTCGCTGTAGCTATCAGATAAGGCCAATCTAGAATTCTGTGCAGTCAGCCCTGGATTGAATAGGAGCGAGTCAAGCATCGCACTCATTTCAAAGGCTGTTGGGAAGACGCTACCCATGAGGATGCGGGAGTTTGGCATGGTCTGAATGTAGTGCTGGAAGCCGTAAAAGCTCGTCAACGGATCAACCATTGACAGCGTGGTGATGGTTAACTCATCGAGAAATTCCGAGGATAGCGAGCCTTTTGGCGTGCAATAGTACATGAGAAAGGACTCGATAGCCAACGCTTTGACCAGATCCGTACGCTGCTCTTCTTGGTCGAATGGAATTTGACTGACGATGTCGAGGCTCGAAGCGTTCATCGTGATCAGATCTTGTTTCGTGGTGTTATCCGGCAAGAGAGGAGCTAGTTCATGCAGATTCAACATGGGATGAAGTGCAACATCGATAAGGTGCGAGTTTGCTATGGACCGCTGCAGCGTGGCGATGAGCTCAGCGTTTTCTTCGTTGATCAACAAAAGATAGTCATAGGCCAGTGCGGCAATACTCCGCAAAAGAGAGTATTGTATAGAATTCGTGTCGTTAGCGACCGCCACTCCAAATTCACCAGAGTCTCGATCGAAGAAATAGCAGCCTGATACGCGATCGAGGCCCGTGGGGCATATTTTATTAACATCATCGGTCACGAGAATGGATCCGGGACCGAGCAAACCGATAATCGATTTTGGAACCGCAGAAAGCGTCGAGACGAGTGACTCTTGCTGCGTCGAGCCCAATTCAACGGATGTCGGGTTCAGAATGGCCTGTAGATTGGCATCAACTCGACTCTGGTCGGCATCGCTCCCGGCGCACTGGCGGATGGTTAGGGCGCTTAGTGAAAAATCGCCATTCCCGTGTTTCGGGCCGGATGCGCGGGAAGGTGTTCGGGCCTCTTTCGTGCGGTCATTTGTACAGCCAAGCATGACACTTAGTAATGTTACCAATTGAAGAAGTTTCATGGTCTTGTCCCCCCAATGGTGAGCTGGCACTGCGTTAATTACTGCTGTTTCTTCAGCTCTTCCAAAAGTTGAGAGATGTCATACTGAGAGATGAGAGACTTTATGACGTCATCGAGATCATTCAAAAGTTGCGTAAGGGTCGCTGGATCTTCCGTTACCAAGCTCAGCCAAAAGCGAAGAAGTTTCTCGCCGGCTTCGTGAACCAAGGGAGACGGAATGAAGTTGCGGCAAAGGCTGTTGCCTTCAAGTTTGGCGCAGACTTCGGAAACGACCGCATGCGTGTTGATAAAGAAGAAGTTAGGATCTGCAACGCGGTGCACCATGGACTCTAGCCGATGGTTGAAGTAACGACCGCTGTCGACGATTTCCTCGACGCCATCCCTTTCGATATTGACGCGCAGGAGCACGAGGGCCAGGATGGCAGCGTCGCAGGCCGGATTGCTGGCGGCAAGGCTTGCGTCATGATGCTTGACGCGCTCAGAGGTTGCGTCGATGCATGGGCTGGTTACTCCTTCGCTTTGGAGTGCGAGCGTTTTTGGCGTGGAGCGAGTTGGCGTGCCACTACCCTCAGGGGTATATTCACCACCATCTTTTGGATAAATAGGGTTGCGAGTCGCCTCGGAGTATGTGTACTTGGTTTCTTCCGGTTCACCGGCGGTAGGCACTTTCACGTTCGGACGTACTGCTGTCTCGCCCGTATCAGAAAAGATTGCGGTAAGACCGCTGAGTTTACTCGCACCAGCTAGCAATTCCGGATAGAGTTCCTCAACGCGACTGCGCTTACCTGCTCTGCCATTGCTATTCAGTTGAGGTTGCGTCGCGCTTTCCTCGTCTTCGGCGCCATCCAAGAGTGCTGTCTCCGTGCCGCAACCCAACAGCGAGATACCAAGGACCATGGCGAAAATGGGCATGGCTGCTTTAAGCATGTGTCGTTCTCCCGGTGATGATTGTGTGCGGAGTATGAAGCAAAGCGCAGGCCAACGTGGCCGGTGGCGTTATGACAGCTCTTTTTTCCGATGCGGGTGGCTAAGTTACGTAGGGGCATGGCAGCCATTCCAAGCGCCTTTTGTAACGCCCTGGAATATAAACGTTTTTTCCCTATCCAGGGGGCGCACCCGAAAACCTGCGCCAAGAATCAGGATCGGGTCGCCAACTTACTGAAAGGAAAGGGTATTACTGTTTTTTGAGAGGCAATAGTCGTCTTCTGCCAACTAAGAGGGAGGTCGTCTTGATTTCTTCGCCATTGGCCTGACTGAAAAAGCTGGTGCGAAGATAGACTTCCGTCATGTTGTCGGAGTTGCGCTCGCACGGTGCCGTGCTGTGATCGATGACTTGGATATCGATGAGCATGCCGTCGAGTAACCGACGATCCGTCTGGGCGATGTACTTGGTTGCGCCGCAGCTGTCGAAGGACTTCTTCAACAGTTTTGCCGCGAACTCTTGACCGGTAACCTGGCACAGCTCATTGGGTGGACAAGTGGTGATCTGGACGAGGATTTCTTTCTTTACATCCGAGATGGAGACGCTGGCACCGTATGTGCGACCGATGCCCAACCCTTCGTCCAGATACAGCGTTTCGAGGCTAGCGCCAATGAGCTCCGATTCCGTGGCATGAGCCGTCGATCCGACCTGTTCTCGTCCACAGCCGACGGTCAGTACTGTTAATACCATGGTGCTGATAAGCGTTTTCATCATGTGATCCCTTTCCAAATTGAATGGCATGCATCTTCCCGCGCGCGGTTTCCTGGTGGTGCGGGACTCTTGAGACAGCCTCAAGACGCAGGGGGGCTTAACGCAAATCCACTTGGGAGGGATAGAACAATTCGGACCTTCAATCGTGGTTGGTAGGCCGGCCGCCTACCAACCCTGGATCTCGATTCGCCTGGTTATCGCCCAGATCCGATGGTGGCAGAGCTGCCGCCGCCTGGGCGACCGCTGCTACTTGGGAACTTCTCTAAGAGGTAAACGATACCAACCAGCGGCAGCACGGCCACCTTTTCGAGGAGCTTTGCGATGCTGCTGGAATGCGATCCTTTCATACTTAAGTGCACCACGCCGTCTCCGTCCGTCACATAGGCCGGATTGATCGAGGTAATGTCCAGCTGACAGAAGGTTCGGTTGTCTTCCATTTGCTTTAGGGAAATCCGCATATTCAGCTGGTACCCTATTGGCGAGCCATTCTGCAAAACCTCAAACCAGAACTTGCGGCCATCAGTGATGCCATGGCGCCACTTATACACCGGAGAGACAGAGAAACTTTCACCCAAAGTCTTGGCCATAAATCGATTTGCCAATGTGGTCGCACAGGCGCTTTCATCACCAGCGATGAGCACAAAGTCCCGGAGGGGGATCTCTTTGCTGCTGCTGCTATGCACGGTAATCCTGGTTTCGGCAAGCTCGGCATCAGCCCTTCCATTGTGGCCTGCGGTGCGGCAGGCTGCGGTTGCAGCTGCTAAAACGACCGCCAGTAATGCACCTTTTGTTGTAACTCTCATTTCTTGTCTCCTATCAATTGACTGGTGTAGGGATATTCCTTCGGACACTCGCCGAGGGTTGCATCTTGTTTTTCGACAGCACGATCCAGAATGGCCTCTAGGGTTGACGCGGATACGGATTCGTTTTGTTGCTGATACCAGTCCGATGACTGATGCCCATAAACGACGTTCTTGGCATATTCGGTATCGATATACAGGGCGCGCAGCACGGTGCCGCGGGTATCGCCAGGAAGGGTCGCATTGACGACAAAACGAAGAAATCCATAATTCAATTGTTCAACATCGACTCGATGGAGGTTGACCCGACTAGCTCGGTACATGGCATGTTTGATGTCAAGATCTCCGCTAAAAAAATGATAGGCATAAAAGCAGTACGAATGCACTGGGCGTGTTTTCTCGGTTACGTATCCTGTGACGCCATTGCGTACTGTTGCTCCAGTCTTTACTGGAATCGTCTCCCTAAAGGGAAAGACGACGTGGCGGTAGCTTGAATCCAACCAACTGGTGCCAACAACGGCTTTGCTTTGGCTGTCGCTTGCTGGAGTGCGGCATGCGGCAAGCAGGTGCGCCGCCAGCAAGCAGGTTGTGGGGACAAGGAACTTCATCGTGACTCCTGATAATTGAGCTGTGTGTCTTCATCGATCGCCTCGGTCATGCAGTTTCCGAGCTGATTGTGGTCAAGCAATGAGGGTGCCAGAGTGCTGAAGGACAAACTTGTGGCGAAATCTCAGATGAAAGCCTGCGCGGAGTAATCTGATGCTGCACAGAATGTCCGAAGCGTTCTAGCCTCGCGGCAGATGAGGTGGCATCTGGCTAGCAGTTAGTCAGCGAGCGACGAGGATCAAGATTGAAAAGTGTCGCATTTGTTATGCGACTAGCGATTGGGTGGTATCGTTAGCAAAGAAGTTGAGGCAATCTTGAGAGCGGCCATCGGTAATGATCAGCGATAGACGCGCGTACTCAGCGTTGCAGAGATCAGCGAAAGAGTCCAGGTCGTTTCGTTTAAGCCAGCGAATCGTCGCAGCCCACGTCAATAGCTCATAGTCGATCGAGTTCAGCAGGTGTACCTTCGCTAACATCTCCTCAAGTTTCTCCAAATTGGTGTGCGCGGGGATCTGCTTATCGTAGCAGTCATTCAGGGTCATGACGACACGATAAAGATGGCCAAGGTCGGCTAAGCGCATCGCGCCAGATGCCGCTGCATTTCGAGCATTTGGCAGAAACGTGGCCATTTTTGGGTCTGCGCATGCCTTTAGCCAAAGGTGAGCTTCGGCGATGTAGACGGAGTGACAATGGGATTGACCGTGGCGTACGGCATTGCCAAGGCGTTCGAAATCGCCGTGAGCCATGGCATTCGCACATAATTGCTCCCACTCACCTTCCAGCCGTGCGTTCTCGTGTGGCTGGGCCTCTTTCAGAAACTCACCTAAAAGTGTCGTGGCCTCGTTGTACTGCCCCATAAGTCGAAGGCAACGTATCTGATTGATGTTGCAATAGCGCCGCCAATCGTCATTATCAGTTCCTATTTCTGCTTCTGCGAACAGCTGTCGAGCTTTTGATGCTTGGCCAAGGCGCATGCGATGCGTTGCGACTAATAGGCGGTAGTAGGCGTCGCCTCCGGACATCTGTCCGCCTGCATAGAAATTGGCGAGCTCATGCCGAAACGAGGCAATGAATCGGTCACCCTTGCGCTGCGACTCGTGGCTGCGACAGACGTGCAGCTCACTCGCCAGAAACGCTAATTTCGAGTTGCTGTCGATGCCATGCGTCGTCAATAGCGCCTGAGCGATATCCGCGATACTTTCTATGGTCTTTGCCGGAATGGAATTGTGACGGATGTTATGCACCATTGCGGCAATGATATGAATGAAACACGAAAGATGCTGCTGCCCAGATGTCGACTTGGAATAGTCACGGATGGTTGATAGCAGGTAATCTTTTTGTGCGGCAATATCGTCGCCAAAGCCGGCCAAGGTATCCCTAACAGCCTGTTTGATCGCGTCAGCGTCGGCCTTCGTCCAGTTAAACGGGTTTCGCTTTTGAGCTCGTGCCAAGGAATATCCCTCCGATCGAACGTTTCGGTGTAAGGGATGGGGACCTTTAATGGCTGAACTTGCTTGACCAAAAACATTTAGCATTTATCAGCCTGAGCATACCGACGCAGGCTGATAAACTAAGCGATATTTAGCCTATTTATTTGTAATTATGTTTTTCTCCAATTCCTGGATTCGGATGCGAGCAAAGGCAGCATGACGCCGTGACATTGGATGCTGGCACATGGGGTCAAGATCGACGTGACCACGTGCGATCACTGCGGCGGCAAGATGCATGCGGTCTGTGCCGTGCAAGATCCCGACTCGATCACACGCTACCTCAAGTCGCTGCAAATCGATCACATTCCACCTGCTCGGTGTCCTCCGCGAGTCGAGAGGAGGGAGTTTGACTTCGCGGATGCCGTTTCTGACGACGACCTGGCGACATCAGATCACGAGCATATGGTTTAGCTGCCTTCACTCGTCGTCGTTCCGAGCGACGCGGCCTGCGTTCCCGCTCTCCTCGCACGAATAGTGCCGGGCGCGGATCAGGAACCTATTGTCTAAATCGCTCATATGGAGCTATTGAAGCGGTGATAGTCGGTCGGAAGCACCGCGGATCATCCATCAATGCCGATGATGCGCTAGGTCAATCAGATCGAACCAGCGGTAGAGGCGGGTGAGCGGGGGCAGTGCCGACTCAGTGGAGGGGGCTTGATTGCTTTACCGACAATACCGCGACTAAGCCTCGCAGGCCTCCCACGCCCGCTAGGAGTTTCACCGGTCACCGCAATGCGGGATCAAGTGACTGGAGAGGAAGCGGATTCGAAAGGCAAGTGTCGCGATGAAAGAGCAAAGTTTCGCGCTATGCTGTCAATTGTGCAGAGGCGTAGCAGCACTCCGCGTACGTACTTCACCTGGTGGAAGTCAAGGATCGATTCGATGGTTGCCTGCCCAACCAAAGCGAAGTGTGCGAGAGCGTCGTACTGGCTTACTTTGAATTTTGCCAATTCGAATTGCGTCAACATACCGATACAAGGGCGATTTGTGGTGGTCCTGTGGCTTTTTGTTGAGATTTCTAGCTAGCCGCCGATAAGCAGAGTGATCATAAACTGGGTGTAAGACAGAACAATTGGTCACTACGTATGTTTTTTTGGGTCAGCATCGTTGCGGTTGCACTCCTGCTACAAGGTTGCGGGCCGAAGATCGGTCAGAATACCGTTGAAGACGGAGTTAAAAAAACGAGTGGTACGACGCCTGTTACACCAGGTTATCTGGCCAATTCTGAAGCGCATGAAATTATCTTACTCGACGGGAAGGTATTAGTTTTTACCCCCTTGCGGGTTGTGAGTTCACTCGAATACGTAGTCAGCGCCACAGAGATTTCCGGCAATTCGGCGCCGGGCGGGATTGGTAATTCATTTTCCTTGGTTTTTGCTGATCAAAATGGCGTCATTGTACCGGAATTGTCGTACACATTTTGCATCCAGTTCGACGACAGTGCGGCGATCTATTCGACTAATCCAACTAAGGAGCGAGTTACATTCTTTAC
>CAZLMG010000050.1:0-29335 GCA_964560765.1 uncultured Oligoflexales bacterium | reverse complement strand
GAACACTGGTTGCAGTGGCTGCTTAGCTGACCAGTAAACAGGGACAGGCCCTAGCCTCGCGCTTTCGCGTTGTTGATTGTGAGGTGTACAACCGAAGTAGCTGCTACTTTTGGCATTCCAAGCTTTTCAAGACATTCCACCTGTGACCATACATGATTCGATATTGAACTCCCGTGAGCATTTCGTCAGCAATCGCAATAGTTAACTGAAATTTGCGGGCAGGGGCCTCCCCAGATGCGACACGCTCGAGCACGATCGCATAGGGTGCGCCGAAACCAAATGCACCGTATTTGACATCAACTTTACTGAACGCGTTTTCGTGATTTGAAAACAGCAGATCTTGCTCTTCGACCTCCTCAGACTCGGACTGGTAGCGAAACTTCACGGACAAAGAGTCGCCACGCTGCGCGTTGACCAGTGACGTGGCCATCCGGCAATCCCCCACCTGTTGCTCGCCCCCTAATATCTTATGCGCTGCGATAACATCGGCACTTGTACCAATTGAACTTGCTTCACCGCCAGAATCAGGCGTTCTACAACTGCCCAGGATCAGTAATAGGCTCAGCCAAGAATGTCGAAACATGTACTCGCCTCCGAATGAGTCACGACCCTACGCCACAATGCATTCGCTTATCTTATCACGCGCGCTTCAGTTTTCGCACGCAGGGTTCGGTTGCCTTTGAGCCTGGGGAGGGCAAACCAAGATCTGTGCGTTGCAATTGCTAGGGAAATCTATTTTCTCCAATATTTCCGGGATAATGCTCAGATACTGGATTCCGCAGGGTGCCGTAGACAACTGAATACGATCTGACGTGGCGCGAACCTCTGTCAACAGAGGCTGTTAGCAAATCACTCGGCGTGAAACTCGGGGATTTGAGCGATCGAAAGAGCGCTCATCGCTGACACATATTTACATGCCCAGGCCGGATTTGCCGGGAAAATTTCCTTGGCATCCCCTATGCAACTGACAGCGAAAATACTCGCATGCAAGCGAACCAACGCCTAGGAGGGGCTATGCTTCTTATTCGAGCGCTCGGCAACAACAACCAGCAAGGCAGTTCCTTGATGTCGGCCGTGATCGCCGTCAGCCTCTCGGTAATTGCCATAAACGCCTTGTTTCGCACCACGAACATCTCGATGCAGAGTATGAGCTTTATCGAGAATCGCGCCGATCGAGAATCAATTCGCCACTTGATCATGAATGGGCTGGATTGTAACGCCACATTTACTTCGCAAGCGGTCAATACGGCCATCGATTGCGGAACCAGCTCCGCGCTCAGCGGACAAACCGGCGGTAAGTTTCTACGACTTCGTCGCGCCACAGTAGGCGGTGGCACCCACCACATCACCGGCCCTCTCGAAACTTCTGGCAACTTTGCCAATGCCGGTCGCATCGGCAACTGGTACGTACGTGCTACCTGCTCCGAGTCTGAGCAATCACTGGTGATCCGAACGGCTCTCAGTGATGGCGCGGGTGGTTTCGCCAAGGACAAACTGACTGGTCAGGTCTTGGACTGGAATCATCCAAAGGCCCTATTATTCGGCGCTGGATCAGGGGGAACGCCCATCTGCTTCGACAACTCCACTCCTGGGAACACAGTGAACAACAACGTCCAGCTCAACGGTGCTGCCAAGCAGCTCTCTTGCATCCGCAAATACGTCAATCCAATACAAGCCGCTAGTGCATCCTCATCTGTCACCTACTTCTGCGACGGTCGAACGTACGGCACTGGCAGCGCCGATACCGCCCTCGCGAACTCATTTATCATGAGTATAAATTGCGCCAGCACCCAGGGTCTTGGCGAGAACCTGACCAGCATTCGCTCCGCAGCCTGCACCAACTTGTCCGCTACGCCCATTGCCAATCACACAAATCCGACCATTGATATGCTGTGCTGTACGTTTCAGTAAGGGGTATAGATATGTGTTAAAATAACTCACAGCACTTTCACGCGGACTTGAGACGATGTGCTGGAGTGGGGAAGCATCGGTCGTCGTAGCTGCAGCTGGCTACGCCTCGGGGTACTACTATTGGAAAGAGGGCGAGCCAAAAATTCTTTGGACGCCGATCGTCTATTTTGCGTCCATGGAAGCCTTGCAGGCCGCTACTTATCTGGTCGTGGATCAGTGCACAAATCCAGCAAATCAGTTGGCCACGAAACTGGCATCCCCAAATTGCGGATTTTTTTGCGCACCAACTCGTGGTATGGATTTCGGCAGTTTTAGCCGTGATGTCGACGCTCACCAAAAGCACCCAACGATGAACTCTCGACTAATTTGGGTTTCTTTCGAAAATTCCACCATTACGATTCATGCAGAGTCTGCGCCCGGAACAGTTTGCCGCCGTTCGATTACGAAAGCGCTCGCACTGCCATAAGGAACCAATCGGCTGCCCAGGGTTCTCCGCAATCTCCAGTAATGCTAAGCTAAGGTTTGCAGGGCTTGAGAAAGTCTCCTGCGGGTTTTTCTGTAAGAAAAGGGATCCTTCACCCATGAGCGAATCTCGAAAGAGTCGCGCCAGTCGACCCACAACGTGGACGAGCGCCCAAATTGACGCCACTCGAGCCGCCATCAAAGCTGAACTCGATGCGATTGCTGCGGCTGAAGGGGAAGAACAAGCTGTTCGCACAGCGATGCACCGCCTAGCCACCGTCTCCGACGACGTGAATTCCGAATCGCAATTGCAAGCATACGTTTACATCATGTCCGCACTGGTGCGATTTTTGCGATGCGGTAGGGGCATCACGTTAAATCAAGTACAAGCCTTTGTGGACCGTGTTTATACGATCATGAAACTGATGCGCTTTCGTCTGGACAATACACGTATCAGCTATCTCTTTGGCGATCTGCATGCCGTTGTCAGCCAGATCTATTTGCGCTCCGGAGACATTTTTGCAGCTGCATGGGAACACCAACTCGCCCTGCGGCTGTATAAGGGTGGAGATGCCCGCTCCGTAGGCTTTCAGACTCACAATGCAGGCGTTCGCGCCTTGCGCCGAGGCGACGCGAAGATGGCTGTGGAGTTATTTGCCGAAGCGGAAGGACACAGCAGTGAAGCCGCAGATCGCATTAAGTCAGGCATGGCGATTGCCAAGGCTCATCGACTTTCTGGGAGGCTGGATTTCGCGCAAGAAGTGCAAGCGCGTGTCAAGGCCCAGCACGAGCTCAATCAATCTGCAGAGCTAGAATGGATTTGGGAACACGCCCTCTGGCAGGCGCAATCAACCAACGACCTGGCGCCCATGATGCAGCTTGTGCGCCGAGGCAAGAGTCATTTTCAAGGACGTTACTTGCTCGAAGCATTGCTCTGGGCCTATGCCGGTCAAAAGACGGCACCTCTTGAAGAGCTGTCGAGCGTACAAAGCATCAAACGCAGCTGGATCGTTGAGATCGACGCACAAGCCCCGCTAACCAAGCTGCTGTCGACTCTTGATAAAGTCTACGACACGGACTACCCGCTGGAACATCGCCTGCAGCTGCTGGGTAAGGCCCTCGCGCGGGTCTCAACTTTGGAGTCGATTGAACTTGAACTGCTTTATTGGCTAGCGGCAACCCGCTGGCTGGTGCGCAGTCGGGCTTTTGGCGCGGCGCAAACTGTATTTGCCGAGTATCGGGCCCTGAGCCTGCGTCTTTCGGGCGGTGTCACCGGTGATGCGCTCGGTCTTGCCGAGGATCTTCTGAACCGAATTGAGGATAGTAGCGGCCCCGTTGAGGCGGCCTCATAGGGCTAATCGGCTCCGGTCACTCAAACTGTCCAAGAATTCAATTAGAACCCATCGGCCCATAACAGCTTGGCGCCCGCCAAAACCAACACCCACGACAGTAAGCGCCGGAGTGCCTTGTGCCCAGCCCGTCGGCTGCCAATTTCGGAGCCGAGAAGGCCGCCCAAAAGAGCTGCGAGGATCCACCAAGTCATCTGCTCGGCCCATGCAAAGGAATGAAAACCACGTAGCACAAGACCGGACAGGCCCGCCAATGAGTTCATCAAGATGAATGCGGAAGATACACCAGCCGCCCGTCGTGCATCGGCCCATCCAAGAAACAGCAGCAGCGGACTGAGAAAAATACCTCCTCCCGTGCCGGTGATTCCAGAAAGAAAACCGATCACTGCCCCCCAAAGCAGCGACGGCCACAGCGGTGGTCGCTCTACCTGAGCCACATAGTCTTTGGTTCGACGCCAGAGACGATAGGCGGAGAAAATGAGAACGCCACCTACCAAACGCTTGTAGACTGCTGCCGACGGCATGATGCTACCACCGAGAAAGGCCATAGGAATGGAGGTCAGCGCAAAAGGCCAGAGAATTGGCCAAGAAAAACAGCCGGCTCGCGCAAAGCGGGTCGTTGCAATGATGCTGACCACAACATTTAAGATCAGAGCCGTGGGCTTCATAACATCGGGCGCCACACCCATCAAGGCCATGGCCGCCAGGTATCCCGATGCCCCAGCATGCCCCACGGTTGAATACAGCAACGCGGCTAGAAAAATGAATACCGCCAATGGCACGGAATTGAAACTCAACGCTGTCACCAACTTTCAGCTTGCCAATCGACGTCCATTCAACAGAAAACTAAAGCAAACCACAACGGCAATATCCGTCGCGCACAAGGCCATTTTGCGTACGTGCTGATCAACGCATTCCTCATCGTCGTCACCGCCCTTCAGATTGCCACCATTATTGCAATTGGCAGCGCGGCAGACCCGCTGATCGGCCATGACTTCGCGCAGTCCCTGATCTGGAGTTTTGACCATTTCGTACACATGCGCGTTAACGGCTTTTGGGATGTGCAAACATATTCGCCCATGTTTGGCGCAGGACTACCCGTCTGGGCCAATCCGCAAAGTCTGCAATTCTCTCTGCCCACTTTCCTGCTGTATTTGCTACCACCCTTGCCGGCTGTTTGGACGGCGATCGGTGTTATGCATGCCGCGGGTAATTTCTTCTGCTATCGCATGCTGCGCGTTGGCACTGATTTTTCGCGCCTGGGGGCGGCCATCGGCGCCCTATCATTTGGCGCCAGTTCCTTCTACCTTTCACACATGATCGTTGGCCATGTTTATTATCACGCATGGCCACTCCTATCCTTGTTCCTATGGGCCCTCCTGCACCCCCGGTTGCCACGGGCTTGGGCCGTTGCCGGTTCCACTCTCGCGATGTTGAGTAACTTCTATGCCGGCGGACTCCACATCTTGATCCTCATCGCAGCCTCGTTGCCGATCATATTTCTCACATACGGGTTGCTGGCGGCACAACCGTTACCCTTTGGCGAATGGGCATGGCGGCTGGCCGCAACGACTGGGTGGACTCTGACGCTCTGCCTATCGAAACTGGTCGCCATGTTGGCGTTTCTCGACCAGTTCCCGCGCAAGATGGGACATTGGAGTCTCCCTGAGGGCCAATCGGCAATAGCAGCCATCCTTTGGCAATACCTGGGCCTGCCCGTAGCGCGTGGCTACGATCAACTCACTAACAGCAGCTCAGGTTCACCGGCGAACAACCCCCTCCAGGCAAGTTTTGCACCGCACCTCGGATTGTGGGAATTGGATCTCGGCATTCCCGTGGTGCCGATTGTCCTTTCGACGTTTGTTCTTTGCTATTTTACAGTCGTTGGAGCGCGTCGTAGTTACGCAGGATCGTGGCGACAGCTCCCGCCGTTAAAAGCAACTTTCGTAGCCATGATGGTCGGTTATTCTTATCTGCTCTGTTGCTTGGTTCTAGGTCGTGGAGCAACTTTCGATCTATTGCGATCGCTGCCCATTTTGGATTCTTATGTTGTCATGCCTCGCTTCTCGATTGCTTGGCTCGTACCCATCTGCATGTTGACAGGGTGGGCGCTGACCCGCCTCGAGCCATCGACGAAAGCAAAACGTCGCTGGTTCTTCGTTACCGCTTTGAGCTGTCTCAGTGTCGTTCTTCATTCCACGTCCTACTGGCAAGAACACGCCCAGGCGAACGTCAATTATACCCTCACCTTTCCTCGCGAATGGATCGATACACCGTACAAAAACTTTCGCGACTCAATCAGCTCTGCGCCCACTGTCAAAGAGGTGAGCCAGGTGGCCGACTATGAGGCCTATGCTCGCGGCGTCAGTAGTCTGAAAGTCTATCAGCCTATGTTTGGCTACGATGGTGAGCTATTTAAGACTCCGGTGAGGCCTGGACCAGCCCTGGATGTACTCGATGGCGCCTTCAACTTTCACAACCCCGCTTCGTTTGTCTTCCCCGGCAAGAACGGCCCCCCCTTTAGCCGCGTCGGCAAGGCAGACGAAGAAAGACTGCGGCAGTTCTTGGCACGCGAGGACCCGGCATGGCCTGAGCCATGGTGGCAAACGGCAGCACACGCAATCACAATGCTAGGCTGGGTCGCTAGCATCATGTGGATCGTCTGGAGAATCGGCTTCAGTGCTGCAGGCGACGGCGGGTCCGGAATTGGCCCGCATGCTTGGCGGCCTCGATTTTTCGCAATGCCGTTTGCTCGTCGGCGGGCAACAAAGTCTTTGCCTGACAATCCGCATCACAACAACCGTTAAGCTTTTCCGCGCAGGTGGCGCACTGAATAAAAAGAAGGTGACAACCGTCCCAGCGGCAATTGGTGTGGGTGTCTGCCGGCTCGCCGCACTGGTGGCACTTGGCAATCACGTGATCCGTAATGCGCTCACCCATGCGAGCATCGAACACAAAATTCTTGCCGATGAACTTGCTCGGCAAATTTAGCTCACGCACTTGTTTCGCATAATTGATGATGCCGCCATCCAATTGATTGACGTCTTTGAATCCCTGATGCTTTAGCCACGCGCTGGCTTTTTCACAACGGATGCCGCCCGTGCAATAGAGCAAGATTTTTCGCTCTTCCTGCCCAACTAACATGTCACGAATCAACGGCAGCTCGTCGCGAAACGTATCTGCTGGGGGTAAAACAGCCCCTTCAAAATGACCGATCTCGCTCTCATAAGCGTTGCGAACATCGATGCAAATGGCATCAGGGTCCGACAACGCCGCGTTAAACTCCGCCGCTGATAGATGCCGCCCCACGTTGGTCACATCGAAGGATGAGTCGTCCAAACCATCGGCGACAATCTTCTCTTTGACCTTGATGATCAACTTCAAAAACGACTCAGCCTCTTCCACCGCTAACTTGACGGGAGTTCCCGGAAAAGTGGCCGCCAGTAGTTCGACAAAACGATCGTAATTGGGCTGAGGAATGCTAATCTGGGCGTTGATCCCCTCGCGGGCGACATAGACACGCCCAAGGACGCCCAGAGCCTCCCAGTCCAGAAATAGCTGGTCACGAAACGCCTGCGGATCTTCGATGTGCGTATAGCGGTAAAACGATGCCGTGTGACGCGTAAACGGCTCCGAGTGCAACCGTTGCAATAACGTCTGGGGATCGAATTGATTGTGCATTAAGTGCGTCTTGGGAACGCTGCTTGCGCTGCCGGTGGACATGCCGTTATCCTCTTGAATAGAACTATTGCTGACGATGCCTGATGAACCGAAAATCGCGAAGGCGATTATTTTGGCAGCTCGCTGCGCACATGTCGATATTTTTTGGAATAACAGCAGTAACTTTAGAGATTTACGATGAATATTTGCATACGACTCTTCATTCTATTGGCAGCCCCTCTGGCCGCACATTTGGCCTCCGCCAGTGACTTTAGGATGAACTGCTGCGACGTCAAGGATGCCCCCAGCTGGGCGACGTCCGATCGACTGCGGTCTATCGATGCCCGAATTAGCGAGGCGCTTGCATGGAGCATTCGTCGGATCCGCGTCCAGTTTTATGCCCACGCATCGCATTTTAAGCAGGCTAGCAATTTACGGTTTTCGGTGAATGCTTTCTTTCGACCGAGTGACGAATCGGTGCACGTGAGCCCGAGTGTAACTGAGGACATGTTTGATGCAACGTTTGGACACGAATTGGTGCACGTCATCTTTCATCAGAAGTATAAGAACGCGATCCCCGCTTGGTTAGAAGAGGGCCTTGCCAACTTTATCGGTAGTCGCCGTGCCATTGATTATAACTGGCTCGCAAAACAGAAATTGACGCCGGTCACCTCACTCGTACATCCAAACAGCGATGCTTCTGGCTCCAAGTATCACTATCAGGCCTCAGGGGCGGCAGCCGCCATGATCGCAGACCGCTGCAATATGAACGACCTGCTGATGTTATCGGTGGGCAGAAAGCTAGAAAAGTATCTGGCAACGTTTTGTAAAATCGAGGATGTCGACGTGAGTTTTCGCGATTGGGTGCAGCGAAATGCGGGCAAAATCATGCCAACATTCCGCTGATTTCCACGATTCCTTTAAATTTTCGCCAGGATCAACCGAAACGTCATGCATGAGAGTAAATCTGCAACACAACAGCATTCCAGGTCGGGTTGCGCTGCTAGCCCTTGGCCTCGCCTTCGTTAGCGCCTGCGCACAAACGGTCCCACAAGAGCCGAGCGACTCAACCCAGAGTCAGGTCGTCGCTACAGGAGCCCGCGACACCAGCCCAGTCCAGGCGAGCACTTATACGGCCGATCCATCGGGCACGACGGCGCCACCTCTGTTCAGATTTGTCAGCCCGAACTCAACGACAGGCCCCGTCCAAAAAGGTGAATTACTGAAGGTCGAAATTGTTGTGACCCGCTTCTGGTCATATGCCGACTGGGCGGTGTTCATGGCCCCTGGAAACTCGGCCGCTCCGTGTCACGCGGAGGATACCAGCGGTGTCTGGACAGCGCTAGATGACGGCGTCAAAACTCTGGAATTCGTCTATGCAGTCGACACGGATTCTCTCACGCGAGGGATTCATACCTTGTGCGCTGCCGCCGTTTCCGCGCCGGCGCAGCCGGTCACAGCAACATTTACCGTAGAATGATTCCGCCGCGATGTGAAACCATCGCGGCGTTTCGTATCAATCTCACTACATGCTAGTTCAGATTTAGCTCGCCATTGAGTTCTTCAGCCTTGCCAGCCACGATGCCGTGGAAATGATAGTTCGGCTTCGCCGGTGCGCTGGGAAACTCATACAGCCCCGTCCAGTTGTTGCGCTTGACTTCGATCGATCCCGCCTCAACGGCACCAAACACAGTCTCTTGCTCTTCTTCTGGAACGTGAATCCGTTGCACGTGGGCCGAAACGGCACGAAACAATTTTTCTGTCATATCAAGCTCAATCTTTTCTGGCTCTTCCGTCACGACTCCATTGGGATCAACCATCTTCGTACGCGTCTTGGTGATAACGCGCTCCTTTGCAGCGCAATCATCCAAAGTGTATCGATCACCTTCCAGTCGATTCGAACGGCACGCACCACCCTCGATGGAGCCAAATGTGCTTTGCCCAGAGGTTTCAGACCAAACGTCGAATGTGCTGCCTGAAAACTCCGAGCTGAACTGACCGAGCATGTCATACTTGACTTCGTCACGGTAAGAGACTTTGCCGGCTGCTTGGCAAAGTTCACGCACCTTCGCGACACCTTCCGCGACTGTCAAAGCATTCACGACGGACATATCCTGCCCTTCACATGCGACTGTGAAGTAAAATTCCAGGTCGGCTCTGGCAAATTCAAATTGCCCTGCACTTTCTACCTGGTTCATGCACGACGCCATATCCATTTTGCCAGTAAATATTGCTTGTTCTTGTGTCGCTTGAAAATTGTGGGCGGCAAAAATTTGCTGCATGCAGGCGTCAGCATTTGTGATGTCATCGCCGTTCCAAAAGCTACTGGCCCAAAAAGAGGTCGAGTCTCGACTCAAATCATCTAGCTCGCTGCGCAGGGCCTCGGCGTCCATTTCCGAGACGGGCGTCATAACTGCCCCTTCCTGAGAATCCAGACTGCTGTTCGAATCAGTAGCCGCCACGCCGCACGCCGCCAGGGTTGCCACCAAACTGATCATGGATCCACAACTCAAAACTCGCATCAATATTCTCCTCGAAAACGGCACTCGCTCCGGTGCACCTTTGTTGAAATGGCCATTCTCTTGGCCGCTTAGTGTACGCCGCCTAAAGCAAGTGCCTTGCCAACTATTTGATTATATGTCGATAAGAAATCAATGTTGCATTTTAATAAAGTGGTGTTTAGATTTTAACGCGATCCCGGTTCGGCAAGGAGCCGTCGGTGCGCAACTGCGTCCGAAAATACGCATCTGTGCCGCCGGCTGCGAGAAATCAGTCCAGCCAAACGCGATAAGAGCGTTGGCCTAGCTGCTGGGAAAAGAGCTGCTGAGCGCGATAACCGGAGCGGATGGCTTGCACACGAATCGCCTCAAGATCGACCCCTGCCTCACCCAATCGAAGGCGCACGTCTTCGGGGATCATGTTGCTGAGATTATCAACAGCCCGAGACGGAAGCTCCGTGCTGACAACGTCCCGGCCGTGTTCCTGAACCAAGACCCGCAACCACCGAGCGCAATCCGAGCTAAGGGGTCGAATGCCATGTAAGTACTCCGAAGCATCCGGCACGACCAGCGCGGCATCGTCTAATTGGGCTTCGGCAATCACGGTTTCGATGATCTTGCCCGTGATAACTCCTGCCCGCGGCAATTGCGACAGTCCGCTCGTGAATCCCGACACGGCCCGCATGAGATATAGGAACCAGGGAGGTCCTGCCGTGCGAAACCACCAAGCCTCCTCCCCCAGGATCATTTTCAAACTCTCGCCGGTTTCACCGCGCCCCAGCGCGGTTGGACGTTGCTGAATCCATGGCTCCAACAACCGCTCGCAAATGGCGGGCAGTCTTGTGGCAATGGGTGCTAGCTGTTGGGGCGAGAAGCCGATAAACACCAAGTAATCAAAAACTGGAATAGATTCGCCGGCGATGGCCTGTCGCAGCCACTTGGCCAGAAGTCGCGCATGCTCACGATCAACCGCACAGGTTGAACCAAAATCATACAAAACGAGAGCCCACTCGCCACTTTCTAGACGGCGCCAGCCCCAGTTGCCGGTATGAGGGTCGGAATGCAGGCAACGCATAGAAAAAAGCATCGTCGCCAAGGTCGTCATGACGGTGTGCATAGCAGATGCTGCTTCGATCGACGTCATCACCTGCCCTGCCTCGGCAATCGTCATGGCAGGCTCGAAGGATTGCACTAAAATCGAGGGCGTACAGAATTCAGAGTACACCTCGGGCACGACGACCAGAGGAAGGTGCGACAGCCCGGCAGCAAAATCCCTCTGCGCGGCGGCCTCGCGTGCGTAGTCAAGCTCCTGCCCAATATGTTTCTGCAGAAATTCTCGATACGCCTCGACGTCGAAGCCGAAACGGGCCGCAGGCGAGTTACGCGCCGCCATCATCAAGGCGTCAATGCTACTCGCCACCGCATCTGCAACCCCCGGAAATCGCACCTTGATCGCCGCTTCACGACCATCGAGCAGCCGAGCCCAGTGCACCTGGCCAATAGATGCCACCTTGCCGACTTCGTCGACTTCATCTATGGCAGCGAACAAAGCCGGTGCCTGCACTTGCAGCATAGCAGCAATAGTAGGCCAAGGCAGTGGAGCCACGCGCGGTGAGTCAACGTCTTGCCAGCCAAACTGTTGCTGAACCAACTGACTCAGCTTGGCAGGAATCCCAGGCATACGCCCCAGTGTATTGGCGACGAATTGTTGGGCGAGTTTTGGACTGACTCGCGAAAGCCCCATACCCAGGGCACTGGCCCCGAGCATGGACGCATTCTTGACGAAATTGCGAACAGTTGTCATGTTTTAGGCTTGGATCTTCTTGACCAAACCATCCAAGGTCACGGCTAACTTCGATAGTTGCTGTGCCGCCACTAGTACTTGACGAGCTCCAACCGACGTCTGGTCAGCCATCTCGGTGACGTTGCGAATGTTACCAGCAATGCTCTGTACACCCGTATTCGATTCCTGGACAACGCGAGCCACTTCATTCGTTGTCGCCATTTGCTCCTCCACGGAAGCGGCAATCGAACCAGCGATGGCGTTCAGCTTCTGAATGCTCTCGCCAATCTCGCCAATCGCAGATACTGCGGCACCCGTATCTTGCTGAATCGCACCGATCTTGCGCGTAATGTCATCGGTGGCTGTGGCGGTTTGTTTCGCAAGCTCCTTCACTTCGTTGGCAACCACGGCGAATCCGCGCCCCGCGTCACCGGCCCGTGCTGCCTCGATGGTGGCGTTCAAGGCAAGTAGGTTTGTTTGCTGAGCGATCGACGAGATCACCTTGATGACTTCACCAATCTGCGTGCTGCTTTCACCCAGCTTAGAAATCGTCTTATTCGTGGATTCAGCCTGACCACGCGTCGTATTTGACATCGAGGACGCTTCGTTGGCATTGCGCGAGATCTCTTTGATCGACGCCAACATCTCTTCCGTATTGGTGGCAACTGTTTCAACTCCGCGAGAAATCTCTTCCGATGCGGCAGCGACTGTTGACGACTGCGCCGATGTATTCTGCGAGTTCGTGCTCATCTGCTCAGCTGCCGAGCTTAACTCAGATGCAGAATCGCTCAGCATGCGGGCTGCTTCTGTCAACTGAGACACCAGCTGCACCTTGTCCGTGATCAGCTCCCATGTCACCATCGGTCCGATATAGTTACCAGCGCTGTCATAGGTAGCAGCAGCCAAAAGGTCCATGGTGTCGTTGCCTAATCGAATCTTGGCGCGATGCGGTAGATTGCGCGGGTCACCCAGAATTTGCCGCTGTAGCCGTGGATCTTTGTGAAACACGTCAATGTTCTGCCCAACCATGCGATCGACCAACATGGGTAGTTCTTTCTCGATAGTCTTCAGTGTCTTTTTTGACGATGGGTTCATATAAACAAGGTTTAGATTAGTATCAGCCATCATCATGTTGATCGGGGCGTTTTCCACCATGGCGGTCATGCGCGCCATCGCTTCATCAGCCTCCAACTTCTTGGTAATCACATCCCAAGTAATCATGACGCCGACAAAGTTACGACTCTTATCATAGATGGCGGTGGCCAGCAGATCCAACTTTTCTGGACCCACGTTGATGACAGTCTTATGGGGTAGACTGCGATCGTTTGACAGCATCTGTCGCTGATGTGCTGGGTTCTTGTGAAACACGTCAATGCTGCTTCCCAAGATCTTCTCTGGAGGAATCGGCAGATGTCTGGCGATCGTCTTTAGCGTCTCGAATGAGCGAGGATTGATGTAGCGGATGTTGAGGTCGCGATCACAGTACATCACGTTCACGGGTGCGTTATCCATCATATTGGATACGCGCCCGGACTCTTCCTCCATGCGGATCTTTTCAGTAACAACATCCCAGGTCACCATTGTCCCCAGTCGCTTTTGACTGCCGCTGTAAACAGCTGCTACAAGCAACTCCAGCTTCTCGGTGCCCAGTTGGATGACCGTACGATGCGGCAAGTTGCGATCGTTGCTGATCAGCTTGCGCTGGTGAGCTGGGTTGTTATGAAAGATATCGATGCTGGACCCAACAACTCGGCTTGCGGGTATTGGCAGCACCTTCTCGATGGATTGCAGCGTCTCAATCGACCGCGGGTTCGCATAGTTGATCGTGAAATCTTCATCGCAATACAGGATGTTGATTGGAGCATACTCGGCGAAAGCCTTAAACTCCTCGGCAGAGATATGATCAACATGGCCTTCAAGTTTACGTACTGCGTCACCCATGTCCCAGTCTCCCGTCGCAAGTCAGTCGTTTGCTTCCTTACCACCTGGTAAGCACGCCTCCTATCGGCTGCAAGTCTCGGAGCATTAGGGGGTAGACCTTGGTGCATATTCCAAAACAACAAATTTCACTCCCTAGATCAAAAACCTAAGCGCAAAAAATTCTCGGCAAAAAAAATTTGCACTTATGACGACTCGTTTTATGTCGATAGAGAAGATTGAGAACGCGTCTCTGACGAATCATCTGGAGGTAGGACGATGCGTATCGGTTCTATGCCAAGTCCAAACATCGCTCCCAGCGCAGGACCCGGTGCCCCTGCCCCCGTGGGAAGCGAGGGAGTATCTGCCACCGATCCGATAGAAGGCATGACACGAGGAGACCGCGCTCGCCTGGAAAGCAGCCGCATGCGACGGCAAGAGATGGATGCGGAGCGCGCGGAGTATAACAGCCTGCGCGGTATGCTCGATGGCTTGGGCGAAAGCGTAGGCAAACTGCGCTCCCCCGATACGTTTAGCGCCCTGAAAGTAGAAAGTTCCCATCCCGATATCGTGCAGGGCAACGTTTCCGGGGTCGCAAAACCGGGAAAGTACGAATTTGAGGTTCGCGGTCTGGCGCAGCCCCAACGGCAAGCCGATGTTGGATTTCCAGACGCGCACGAAACACCGGTAGGCTTTGGCTACATGGCCATCGAGGGTGCCGATGGAAAAGAATCAGAAATCACCATCGAACCCGGTTCAACATTGACGGATGTTGCACGCACCATCAACGACACAAACAGCGATGTATATGCGCAGGTCGTCAATACCGGCATGGGTGATGATCCGTTCCGCCTCATGGTGTCCAGCAAGACTACCGGTCAACCAGCACGCTTTGCCATCGACGAAGATACCACCTACCTGCAAATGCAGGATATCAAGCAGGCCCGCGATCTCGATATGGTCTTCGAGGACATGCCTGTCGCTCGCCAGCAAAACACCGTGGGTGACCTGCTTGAAGGCGTAAACCTTGATGTCAAACGCGCTGAGCCCGGCACGAAAGTCAGCGTCAGTGTCGGGCACGACATTGACAAGACACTCGAAGGCATCAAGGGCTTTGCAGAGAAGTATAATCAAATCGCACAGTATGCCAATGACAGCTTTACCTTCGATCCAAATCAACCCAATGCCACCAGAATGAGCAACGGCAGCAACCTGCGCTCGGTCATGCGACGCCTGCAAGACGCGACGGGCAAGCGGGTGGATGGGCAACAGTATGGTTCTCTGTCCGAGATTGGTATCAGCACCAATGCCAAGAACGGGCAATTGATGATTGATGAAGAGAAAGTAAAAAAAGCTCTTGCTGACAACTATGATGACGTCGTGGCGATCTTCGCTCGTTCGGAGAAGGGTGATGGCCTGGCGACGCAGCTACATGACGCTATCAAAGTGTTTAAGGATCCAACGTCTGGAGCCATCGGGCAACGCATGCGAACGCTCGACAAGAGCATCCAGGAGCAAGATCGCAACATAGAAAGGCAAACCGTCGCCCTGGACGAAAAACGGGCAGTTTTGAAGCAGCAATTCTCCAACCTGAATCAGAAGATGGCCGGTCTGGAGGCACAAGGACAATTTCTTGGAGCTCGCTTTGCCGGTTCTCCTTCATAGCTTTAGGAAGAAGCCTTGGAACAACTCATAAGCAAATATGCGAATGCACTCGCTCGCTACATCACACTCAGCGAGAGCGCGGCACATTTCGCCTCCATGGGTGCGACCGAGCAAGTGCTGAGCGTCCTCAAGGACCGCGAAAAGGTCTACGCCAATCTTCGCGCGTTGGACGCCCTAGCCAAACATCAGGGCCTCGATGCGGCGGAGAACGATCAGATCAAAGCACTTGGTGCGCGCGCCTGGACCGCCAATCAAGACCTTATGGAGCCGCTGCAGCGTGTCCGATCACATCTCGCCGCCAAAATGCAAGCCTCCGGCAAGAATGCAGAATTCCTGCGTCGCGCCATGTCCCATAGCCAGACCGGTGGCCATCAGGTATGGAAATCAGCCTAGACTTATTGCCCAAGGAGCCCTCTATGGTATGGTCTTGCCTGGCAGCCACGCTTGCCATGTTCATCGCTCTGGAAAGTTTTGCCAATGCCGAGGTGAAGATGTCAGAAAAATCCGAGTGGCGACCGCAGCCCGTCGACAAAGGTCAATTGCGCGACCGCCTATCCCCGATGCAATACAAAGTGACGCAACAAGATGGCACCGAGCCACCATTTAAAAATGAATATTGGGACAACAAAAAGGCTGGAATATACGTGGATATCGTATCCGGCGAGCCCCTGTTCAGCTCGCTGGATAAGTACGACTCGGGCACGGGCTGGCCCAGCTTCACCAGACCGCTTGTTACCGACAACATTGTCACGCGCCAGGATCGAAAGCTGTTCTCGGTGCGCACAGAGGTTCGCAGTAAGCATGCTGACTCGCACCTTGGCCATGTGTTTGACGATGGTCCTGCGCCTACCGGATTGCGCTATTGCATGAACTCCGCGTCCCTGCGATTTATCGCCGCTGAGGATCTCGCCGCGTCTGGGTATGCGTCGTTTACCGGACTCTTCACGGTAAGTGACCCCTCAAGTGCAGTCCCAAACGCTAGCGGCCAATCCCAGCCCAAAGGCCGGCTCGCCATTGCCACGTTCGCCGGTGGATGCTTTTGGTGCATGGAGCCCCCATTTGAAAATCTGCCGGGTGTGCAAAAAGTTGTTTCTGGATATATGGGCGGACACGTCGTCAACCCTACCTATGAGCAGGTGACCAGCGGCAGCACCGGCCATACCGAATCCGTGCAAGTACATTTTGATCCCAGCATCGTGACCTACGACACTCTGTTGGAGGTTTTTTGGATGAACATCGATCCGACGGCAAAGGATCGGCAATTCGTAGATGTGGGATCCCAATACCGGACAGCAATCTTTTATCACTCCGACGAGCAGCGATCACAAGCCGAGAAATCGAAGGTGCGGCTGGGCGAATCCAAGCGCTTTGAACAGCCCATCGTCACCGAAATAACAGCCGCAAGTACCTTTTATCCAGCCGAGGATTATCACCAGGACTACTACAAGGAAAACCCCATCCGTTATAAATACTATCGCAGTCAGTCGGGCCGCGATCAGTTTCTGGAACGCGTATGGGGCAAGGCCAAGAAATAGCCGAATGTCAGAGGGCTGCGGCGGCAACCCAAGTGTGCCACCACAGCCTGGGCAGAGCCGCCCGCAGTCCGACGCTAGCCGCGTAGCTTTTCGGCGGCTTCTGACAGCCGGGAAGGAAAGTATGGCTTATTCGCTGGCGAGCACTCGTACGCAAATTGCGAGCGCCCTTCAACATAGCCAAGATCATAGATACAGTAATAGACTTCGCCAACACTGAGCGGCATGGATACCTCAACCCCTTCAGTGACCGTAATCGTTCGCACCTGCAATACCATCCGCAGAATTTGGTCATCTTGTGGGAAATTGAAGGCCGAGTACTCGGCGCGCCATAGTTGCTGCTCAGCACTAGATACAGTTTGCACCGCAGAACCGCTGGCCGAAAGCGTCATGGAAGTCGTCACTCCTTCGTTCTCGCGAGTCCAAGTTCCTAGAAGTCCGGCGTGCAGAACCATAGGCTGGTTGTTTTTGGGCGAGTACCGATCGTGCACGGTCACGCCGCCAGACGGTGAACATTCACCATCGGCCATGAAACGCACCCGCAACTTGTACTTTGCAGGCTCAATGGTGCCAGGAAACTGCGGAACTCCTAACAGCGGATAGGTCGGATAGACGCTGCGCTGGAGATAATCGTAAGCCGCAACCTGCTTGCCATCCTTGTAGAGGTAATAGCTTGGACCCAGCAAACTCACCCCAAAGTCACAACTGTAACTATGAGACTCCGTGATCATCAGCGTCGTGGTTTCGGCGAGGTCCAGCTTGTACTCGAAATCGATCCCATAAGGATAGTCTTCCGAGAATCTATCTTCATTTTCCACCAGTGTTGCAGAGAATTTCGCTTCTTTTTCCAGTTCCACTGCACCGTAGGTAACGACTTCTGGCGCTTCGAAGGAGTCCGAAACACTGCAGCTCATGGACACCGCAAATGGCAATATTGCCGCTATCCTCACCTGAAAAATCAATGCTCGCATAACCTTTCCTTTCACTGAGATCTGTTGCTGTCAGTAACCCAATGCGGCAAAGCTAACGCAAGGCAGATGACTTGGTAGACCAACAAATTGCTGGGAAAGCCACAGACTGTTCGGGCCCGTTCGACGAACCTTGGGCACATGAAAATTCCCCAATATTCTCGCAATCCCTCATAGGAACAGTCGCGTCAGCCGAAATCGCAAGGGGAGGTACTTCCGTCTATGTTGCACCATCTGGGCAAATGGCTAGCCTGCGCACAATTCGTCTGTGCTCAATTTGCGTTTGCGCAGGAAAAGTCCTTGGATGATAGCATTCATATATTGGTGCAGCTTCCATCGTCATCACACCTCATCACAACCGATGGCAGGCAGCAAACCATGGCGGTCGGGCTCTTGGGGTCTGCCTCTCGCGGGTCCTATGGCACGGAACGAGCACGCTGGTTTTTGGGGGTTGAGGATGTGACAACGGCCGGCTCGACTCGAACTCAGGGCTATCACCGAGAAGTGGTCGCCTATCGGCTCTCCGGGGAAAGCGCCGTTCCGCTACACCGCCAGATTGTTTCTGCCCTATATCCGTTTTTACGCCTGCAGGGTGCCGAACGAGTTGGCTCTGCTGTTTGGCTGGAGGCTGGGGAAGATGAGTTTCTCACTGTTGCCGCTACAGACGCCATTGGAACAGGCACCACGCGAGTTTATCGCGCCACTGTCTCCGCCAGGGATCTTGAGCAGGCATACCAGCAAGGCAAGGATTTGCGTGTCAATCGCGAGGACCTCGCCATCGTCGGCCAATTGCCAGTTGCTTCCTGGCAACTTCGCCAGCTGCAGGTGCGATCGACGCCTGATGATGGCTTTATCGTCATTGGCAAGCATGGAGCTCAGACTCGTGACAGCATCTATGCATTACAGGCCGATAGCACCCAAGTCCTTTGGGATGGAGATAACTGGGGCCAGCCAGGTTTGGTCTGGGAGCACGCGGCAACCAGCAGGATTCTCGTCCGTACCGGGACTCAGGTATGGTCGGTAGCTGCACCGTTTCAACATCGAGAATTGGTACAGGATGACTCGGTGTATTCTTGGGTCGCCGCTACAACCAGCACCTCTGGAGCCAGGGGAAACCCGAGTCAGTTTGACTTGCGGAGAAATTGCCCAAATTTGAATGCGTGCTACTGGGAAGTGAGCGATTCCGACACCGGTCGACAACTGTGGATTTCATTACCAGTACGAATGGATGCTGTCCAAATGCAGCACCAGCCCATGAGCCTATCGGCGTGGGGACCTTAGACGAATTGAGAGTCACCACCCGCTGCAATAACGATCTTGCCCTCTTCCTCAAGTTTACGGGCAATCTGCACGACTTCAAACTGCGCTGACTCGACATCGGAAAGCTTGACGGCAGCCATGGCCTCCATATCCTCGCGCAGCATCTTTGCGGCGCGCTCCGACATATTGGCAAAGATCAGTTCTGAAACAGCCTCGGAAGCTGTCTTTAGAGCAATCTTCCACTTATCGTTTGGAACATTCTTGACCAACTCCTGGATGCCGCGAGCGTCGACCTTCACCAGGTCATCGAATACAAACATCAATTGGCGAATTTGCTCGGCAAGATCTGGATCACGCTCTTCCAAATTGTCGAGAATTTGCTCTTCGGTCGCCTTATCGATCAGGTTCAGCATCTCGGCGATTGGTTCCACACCGCCAATTTTTTGCGTCGAGATACTACCCATAGCCTGAATTTCGTTGCGCAAGACATCATCAATCTCATCGATGATTTCAGGTGCAACCGACTCCAAGTTGGCAATCCTCAACAAGATCTCAGTGTGAATCGATTCCGGCATCAACTTCAACGTTTCACCGCATTTTTTCGGATCCAAGTGCGCCAAAATGAGAGCAATGGTTTGCGGATGCTCGTGGCGAATGAACGTCGCCAACGTTCGTGGGTCAATGAGTTCAAGTGAATCCAAATTCGCCGAAGAATCGAGAGACAAAGATTCGATAATCTCTTCCGCTTCCGTTCCTTTAAAAGCTTGACCGATTACATTCAAAGTAAATTCGTTACCGCCATAGAAGAACTTGGTGTTCTGCTGCAGGATGCCATAAAACTCGAGGATGATTTCGTTGACCACATCCTGTTCTAGACGACCCAGGCGACTCATCGCACCGCCAATGCGCTTGATTTCAAATTCATTCATGTGCTTAAAAATCTCGGCAGAGATCTCTTCACCAAATGACAAGAGCAGAATCGCAGCTTTTTGCGCCCCGGTGTACTTATTGGTCGCCACGCTTCACTCCCGGAAGTTGCTAAGTTTCGGCGCCAGACTCGCTGCATCTGGCTCACTGTGTACTTATAGATTGGGTAAGATATGTTTTCATTATACCTGACTCGCGCATTTCTGCGCAGACCTCGCCGCTGCGGCACGGCGCAACGGTGTCGCCATAGCGCTCTAATTGCAAGCAATCATACCTAGATTTGCGCTTCGACCCAAATGGCGGGCTGCAAGTTTTGCCTAAAGACAACGCGAATTGCGCCGAACCTCGGGAGGGGGAGCTTGTTCTTCCGCTGAGCAGGAGAGATTATGCGACGCAATGGCTTTGCAGCAAAAACGGCATACGCCGCCATGCTAATGGCACTGATGCAAGTGTGGGGCTGTGCCAGCACTCAAGAGCAATCCGAGAACTACGATAACGGCTACGAGAATTCCAACGGGGAAGCCACCGGTAATGATGCAGGCGGAGATGGAAACAACTATTCCGAGAACATCAGCAACCCGGAAAACACCGATCTTACGCAAAACAACGCTGGTGCGTATAATTACAACGAAGGTGATGGCGAGATCGTCAACAGCGCGCCAGAAGATGAATTCTCTAACTTACTAAATAATGCCCAAAGCCAATCTGGCAACATCGCCATGGGCGAGGGCATGAATGCAGCCATGGAAGATGGCGGAACTTTGATTGCAGAAACCACCGACCAAGCTCCCTTCAGCAACACTCCGCCCCTCACGACCGGGCAGAGCGCAAACGAAATTCCAACCGATATGGCGCCCGTCGCACCCGTGGCAAATCTGCCGGTCCCGAGAGCGGGCGGCATGGTGAAGTACGTTCTCCGACAGGTCAACATACTAGCTCAACCGCAGGGTGCAGTTGTTGGCTCGTTTGAGCGTGGGGATCATCCCGTTGTTTGGACTGAAGATGGCTGGTCTCGACTGTCAGATGGCTCGTATCTGAATTCAACGGCTCTATCCACGACTCCTGTCGGGCGTCAAAAAACTCCTAGCAGCTGGCGCTAGATTGGTGTCGTCACTTTGCCGACACAACACGCTTGCCCAGCCTTGCCGCTCTACCATCAACCCAGCAACTTCACCGGCGTGCCAGGCTTGCATCCAGGCCGCGCGAGCCGCATACGCTTTGATCGCCGTCGATTTCGGGTTGAGTTGCGGCATATCACTGGTCCAATAGCCTTGCGCTACCGAGAGTTGCGGATAGTGGACACGCAGAATACGCCCGACCGAGAGCGCATCGATTCCCGATTGCTGGGCGAATGTCGCATCTTGCACGGATGGCAGTCGGTAGCTTCCGAAAAGGTCCTGACAATAATTGCTAGTCGTCAAGAATGGCACGGCACTTCCGCCAAACCTCCAAGCGACCCCCCGCTGGTCCACAAAGCGAAACTGCACAGCAGCGAAAGCATCGTGAGCTAACTGCGTCTGCCAACCGTCACCCTCCGGCACGCCTACCAAAGGCAAAGGAAAACGCCGCCCTTCCGCTGGCAATGCCGCCAGCCAGCGCGGACCAGAATCACGAAACTTTTGCAGCCCCTCTATCGCTTGCAGAAAATTGCGCCGTTGCACCTCTGCCAGCTTCGGTGGAGGTGACTGCTGGCGGCTAGCCACCCTAGATGGCGCCATCGCTGCCTGTAAAGATGCCGTACGCACGGCCGCTTGCCGCTGCCAAGCCAAGAGAAATGCGGACTCAGGAATACGAGAGTGCAAGTGCTTGCAGCTAGGCGTAGCATCAGCGGACTGGATGCAAAAGCCCCGATTCAACCAGCCGGCGTCAAGCCAGTAAGCAACGCTTGGCGGTGGCCCAGGCAAGGTCTCTGCAGAATCAGAAGCCGACCCTGAAGGGCGTGTGCCGCGGCACCCCAGCAGCATCCAGGCAACCGATGCAAAGCAAAGCAGCTTAACGGATGACAACTCGAGAGTCCCCCTCTTCGTTGGTCGTAGCTTCTGCCTTCAAGCGAATATTCTTGGCGGGAGTACTGGCTAACGCTTCTGTCCACGTTGGCAGTTGACCCATAGCTAAAGCTGATTGCTGGCGAAATGCTGCTTTCTCGGCGTCTGGCACAGGATCCGCCGAAGGAAATTTCTTACCCAATGGATCGACGAAACGACCATTTTCATAGAAGGAAAAGTGCAGATGTGGACCGGTTGCCAATCCTGTCGAACCAACGTAGCCGATGACCTCGCCTTGCTCGACTCGGGAGCCTTTGCGCAGACCCGAAGCAAAACGCTGAAGATGCGAGTACGACGTACTATAAACTGCATTGTGGCGGACGTTGATGTGATTGCCACTGGCGCCATTGACGCCGGCAAACTCTACGACCCCGTCACCGACCGCACGTATTGGCGTTCCTGGTGCTGCTGCATAGTCAACGCCGTTGTGGGGCACGCTGCGGCGAAGAATCGGATGAAAGCGTTCAGGATTGAAGGCTGAAGAGATTCGAGCGAAACGCATAGGACTGCGTAGAAACATCTTCTTCATACTGCTGCCATCTGGAAAGTAGTGGCCGCTACGACCATTACGATCGGTAAAGTGCAGTGCCGTAAAGGTCTCATTCACATTGACGTACTCAGCAGCGCGAATCTCACCCCAACCGATGGGCTCCTGGTCCACAAAAAGTCGCTCAATCGCCACTCGCCAACGATCTGCTGGCCGCACTTCTCGGCTAAAGTCGATCTGCCAGGCAAACACCTCCGTGAGGGCTTGGATGACTGCAAAATCCACGCCCGCAGCAACGGCGGATGCCCACAATGAGCTTTGTACTTGCCCCTGAAAGTTGACCAATTCGCGCCGAATCTCACGGTCAAACTTGTCGCATTCCCAACGACTGCTATCGGTGCGCTTGACGATCAGCAGTCGAACCGGGCTGATATCAACTTCCAGTCGCAGCAGGTGTGGAGATTCGATCGAAAACACAGCCCTCAATGTCGTTCCCAGGCGCAATCGACCTAAATCCAAATGCGCTTTTGCAGCACCAACCAAAGCCAAGATCTCTGATCCGGGCACCTGCTCCTGGCGTAAGAGACTATAGAGCGTCTGCGCCTTACCCATGGTTAGCGTCCGGACATCTTCCGTGGGTACTGCGACTTCGGCGTCCTGCAAGGGAGGAGCATCCGGCACCAGGGCTGCCATCATCACGGTATCGGGCGGCTCCGTCTCCAGCAGGCCAAAACCGGCCAATGAGCGCAAAGAAGTGCCGCCGCCGGCCTTCAGCAAATAAGTTGCCGGCAGCAAACCGACTAGGAATGCCAGCCCAGCCACCATGGACCAGCGCTGACTAAAAAAGTGAAAAACGCCCCCAGCACGCCGCCGGCGCGCTCGCAAGATAAACTTTGACAATGTTTCCCCCATTGGTACTCAGCTCCAGCTTACCTTAGCTAGGAAAGGCTGAAAACTGACACTTCAAAAACCAGGCGGCCGACGATACGTCAGAATCGCCGGCACAGCTCCAGAAACCCCCCATTGTTGGGCCGCACTTGCGGACAAGGGGCGGTGGTTATTATCAAAACCAATATGAATTTTTCCTTGCTCCACACTCAAGGACTCGGCCAACCCGTACGGCTCGTCATTGTCATACAAGTTGGCAGCGGTTTTGAAAAATGAATGCCGTGCCAAAACCTTGCCTTCGCGGACGGATACTTTTGCAACCTCATATGTGTTGCGCTCAAGGATGTAAAGATGACCATCGGTAAAGGTCATGTCGGAGATGTCGTCGGCTAGCTCGATCAGCCCTGGCCCACCGCGAAAATCGATAACCCGTTGTCCCGCGCGTTGCGATGGGGGCATGCTCATCCTGCGCAGCATAGTTGGGTTTCGGAGTGGCATTTCCAGAATAAATCGAGGCTCTCGCTCCTTGGCCAGATACAACAGATTATTGGCGCAATCGACGGCAACCCCCTCCAAACCTGCGTTGGCTCCGCCGTCAAAAAGGTCAGGGACAAGGTCTTTGCTCCACGACAAGACTTCAAAACGCATCCCAGGATGCAGCAAGAAGACATCGCGCAATCGTTCATTAACCAAAAACCAGCGCCCACCAGGGCAATGGGCGATGCCTTCCAAATCCAGCCACTCCTTGAGCCCCTTTTCCTTGGCAACGACCTTTGCCTGAAGGCGATACTGGCGAAACTGCTCAATACGATCCAAGTCGATTGTCGGCACAAATTTAAAACGCTGCGCGCCCTCCCACTCGACGCGGAAGACCTGATGACTGTCGTCGGCAACTGCATAGAGATCGCCATCGACGAACACCAAGCCACTGAGTTCCAAATCTTGAACGGCAAAGCGGGCCGTCAGCAGTTCGAGCTCTGCCGCACCTGCGGACAAAGCGAGCATCAACCAACCAACAGCAAAACTGGCGACGATTGCGCTAAGCGTGGGCTGCGCGGTCTTAGAAAGCTGCAATTCCAAATCCTCCCCCAGCACAGCCAACAAGCTCAGCGCATGCGGGAACTTACCAGTCATGACTGATCCCTAACGATCTCATTTTTCTTCATATAATTCAAGGCATTGCATCTTTTTTCTTAGGCGCGCCCCGTATTGACCGATGGTGTTTAGAGTCAGGGCGAATCGGCCCTTTCGTGGGCGATCAATCACACTCGGGACGCAGTCTATGCGATGGAACAAGTGTTCGACATGGAAGCGTTCCCTTGCAGTCATCATCGCCCTATGCGGCCTCACTCCACAATCGGCAATGAGCCAAAACGGGTATGGCTTTTCCGAGCTGCGCCCTAGCGCCGCAGGCCAGCCGGCCACAACCCTGCAAGAGGTTATCGAGTCGCCCACACAACCACGCATGTCTCTCGGCCTGCTGGGCAGCAACCCAGCTTTAGTCACCGTGGTCGAGCAAGCGCTATACGAGCAGGGCCTTGATCCTCAAATGACGCTACAGCCAGTGGCACCCACGACCAATCCTCCCGGCGTCGAGTCTCAGGACTATGTGTTTTCCTTCCGCGGCGTGCCGTTATGCGGTGCCCGGATCCGCGCTTTTCGCGGCGATGATGGCTTACCACTCATCCTGGGGCAAGCCCCGCTTGGAATGATCCAGCAACCTGAAGCCAATACCTGGCCAAACATTGAGGCAGCCCGCGCCACCGCCTTGCGAGACATTCGAGCCAGCTTGGGCTATGCGGTCCGTTTTGCGAGCGAGACTCAGTGTTACCATAAGATCGACGTATTGTTGATTCCCGCGTGGCAAATGTCCATTGCTGTCGGAATCGGCATCATCGACGTGCTGGCCGACGCAAATGACACCTATGACATTCAACGTCGCTATTTTTCCATCGACGGCACGGCCGTAACTTACCCGCGCGATCCATTTCAAGGCGACGACTTCGAGAGCTATCCGCTACTGGACCTTGAACCGAGTACGGACAAGTTGCAGAACTCCTTCTTCGTCACCACCTATGACGACTTAGGCGCCAGCGGGATAAGCCGCGCCTCACCTACCGATGCGGCGACCCGTACTTATGACTATTCCGGGCAAGTATTCACGCCGGTCGCTGGACCCAACCCCGACCTTGCACGCGATCACTTCGCCGAGGTCTCGGCCTTTTCAAACTTGAATCGCATTCTCTCATTCTTTCAGGGCTTGGGCTTCAACGCCCCCTTCAGCCAACCCATGCCAGTCATCATGAACTATGGCAATAGTCCATCGACACCTGACATCAACATCAACAACGCAGCTTATCTGATTGACGAGACGACGGGCCGACCCAAGATCGTCATCGGTGACGGCGATGGGGTCAATTTAAAGTATCTGCCGCTTTCCTTTGATGTCGTGGCACACGAGTTTAGCCACCATGTCATCTTTCGCGCCCTAAAGACGACCGTTGGCACCTCCGTCCTGATTCACGAAGGCCTGGCCGACTTCTTCACAATGATGATGACAGAGGATCCATGCCTCGCCCCCTCCATCTGCGGCAGCGTTTGCTTCATCCCGACGTGCCTGCGCACAGCCGACAACGACTTCTATGTGGGCGGCAATGTGGGGTCAAAAAGCTGGAGCAACACCCAGTATCACCTGCAGAGTCAGGTTATCTCGGGCATGCTTTGGTCTCTCTACCAGGACGGCCGCGTTCCCAAGGCCGATTTGACGACACTCGTATATAACGCCATTGATTATCTGCCCACGGCATCGAGCTTTAAGCAAATGATCGAGGCAATGGTGATGGCGGATAAGGTGAAATTAGATGGTCAGTACGGCTGTGAAGTTGTCGTGGCCGCCGAGGAGCGCAAACTCGTGGGCGAGGGAGAAGTCGCTTGCACCGGTGACAAAGCCGGCATTGTCAGCGACAAAGAAGTCGCTGACGGCCAGACCGATGGCGAAACCGTATCGAAAAGGTCCTCGACTTCATCGCGGAAGGATGATGGCCCATTCGGTTTTGCCAGTTGCGGAACTTTGTTTGCGAGTGGCTCGTATGCACACAGCGCTTCTTCTTGGTTTGCCTGGGCGCTGTGGCTGCTGCCTGCCCTGGTATCCTGCCATCGCAAAAGGCGCCGCTAATCTAGCGGCGCCTTTGATGATCGATCAAACTACCAAACGAAACTTCGAACCAGAACCGACCCTATGGGGCGCATCCTCATTGACGCTGAATGCCACTCACCACGAGAGCGAAGTCTGCGTCGACAGTCGATGTCTCTACATGTCCGTCAGCATTTAGTTCCGTGGCGAGAACCTCGATCTTCCACTCACCAGCGGCAGGATTTCGAATAAAGACGTTCTCTACCGTATCGACGGTATTAGCAGTCCCGCCTGCCTTTGAATAGTTGCCTGCGAGGAGGCCAACGTTACCCCAGTAAATGGTACCGTCTGGCGCAGTGACCTTTAGGTCTAGGTTGTTGATACGATCGACATCTGCAGCCACGTTACCCTCTGGATCCGCAAATACCAGAGTCACCTTTAACTCCGGCTGCTTCGGCGCGGTCAAGCTCGTGCCATCAGCGACCGTGACGGTAAACTCTGCCGCTTCACCCTGCTCGAGGACCACATCTTCGTTGACGACAAAGATTTGATTACGCCCGTTGAACATGTTCGACAAACTTGGAAATCCCCATCCTTGATGCACGCGCGTCAAATCGTGCGCCTCACCCTCAAATGCATACTGCTGAGCCGTGTTAATCATCAAAGCCTTGGCGGTGGTGAAGTGAGGACGGTTGTCATAGCGGTCGCCGTCAACTCTCGGCAGTTCATTGCCAAAAATGCCGTCCGTCCACATTTCCAAGGTGAGAGCCAAATGACCAGCAACGATGGGAGTTGCGCCGGAAGTTCCGCCGAAATCCTCGTCGTAACCGCTATGGCTAGTCGTCAAAATGCGATCGTAGTAGGCGGTAAGATCCGGCTTGATGCGACCATCGGTGGCAGGACCAATCGACGCCCGCCCATTCCAACGGTCATCACTTGGATCTGCGTTGTCATAGTGCATGACGCCGCCGACAGAAATGATGTTCTTCGCCCAAGCTTGGGGACGCGAGTCACGCGTACCAGCGTTGCTTTGACTTTGAGTGATCGTGATGTCGTGATCAAAAATCAGGTTATCCATCTCCGCCGAGCGAGCCGTGTACTCCGTAACGCGGCTAAATCCCCAAGATGCCGTTTGAAACATGACGCGATGTTCGTTTTTCAAGACGCCCATGAGGTGATATCGACTACCCTCGGCCTCAGATCCTTCCGGGGCCGCATAAACGGCGTTGTAGTTCGTGTAAAAGCCTTGAGCGTTCGGCGCCAAACCACGGGCTTCGGGACGACCGGTGCCATCGCCAAAAATGATGCCGTAAGTAGCTTGTCCATGATCGTCATAGGCGCCATCGACAACTGAGATGGGCGCTTTGCGGAATTGGCTTTCGCGAAAGCCCTGATGAGTCGGGTTGATACCTTCCATCACGTGCCCATTGACGCCAACTCCGGTATAACCCGGAGGCGCGAGTTGGTTCTCAAGATAGTTGGCCCCACCTTGAACGCGCGCCTTGTCCACGTCCAGCTCAATTTCTGGCGTGCGCTCAGCCCAAAGTACTTCTGGCAATTCGAGAACAGAGCCAAGCTGCTCTGCATCCAGCTCCGCCTCGATCAGGATGCTACCAGCATTGGGATTCGCCACTTTGCCGCCCAGCAACTCGACTTTGCGCATCAAGCGGGCTCGGTCGGCCTTATCGACCAAAACCAAGTCAAAGCGTGCAGGTTTACGGCTGACAGCGGCAAAGTTTTGCACCATCCGCGGCTGCGCCTTTAACTTAGCGCTAAACTCACCTACCCAAGCTACGTTGCTCAGGCTACTTACGGAAGCCGCAACATGCGGAGTCATCCGGACAACGTAGGAACGTTCAGGAAGGTACTGATGCAGCTCAGCCCCAAGGTCACGCAAAGAATTGCGATCTTCCGTCGTCAAGCCATCGCGAAACTGCACAATGAAGAGGTCGGCTGCGGCTACAGACCAGCCTGGACGCTGCTGAATATCGATGGTTGGCTCAATAGCCGGGTTAATCTTTTGGTGCTTCAGACGAATCGGACTCACAACTCGATCTTTCGCAACGGTATCAATGCGCTTGGTGCGGATGACCACACCTCGATCGACCTTTACCTCACCCAATCCATGGGCGGCGGCGCTAATCAGCGCTGCTGAGGCAATGGCAGACAAAGTCAAACGCTTTGCCGCGAAGCTTAGAGCTCCCTTCCTCATACGTTCTCCCTTCCTTGGACGACGCCGTTCGACGGGCATCGGGTCCGCAAAAACTGTGTTTTGACGCTGGCACTTCCTGAAATTATGTGGATCATATAAGAAGTTACGGCGGGTTGCAATATGTCAATTGGACGGCTGGCCAGTTTTTTTCCTGGCCGTCAGATGTCAGCTGAGCGAGCGTGATCGATGCAATATGAAATTCTCGTAGATCACACGGAAACACTTAACAAGTGTACGATCTTACCGCTGAAAAATCGGCCGGACTTTTTTGTACAGCACGTGCATCGCGGCCAAACCATCGCGGCGTTACGCAGTGACATCTTGTTACACCACGAGGGTTTGAACTTAGATCAATGGCGCCGAGAAGCACCAACAGCGAGCGTCCAAAGCATCGCTGCCGTCGATTGTATTTGGCGCCGGCTGCAACCCATTCTGAATGGTATCGCCAAACCGTTGCCAACACCCGTTCGCGTACCCTCTGATTTCGTGACGGCCTATCCACGCCGTAGCCGTGAAGTTGGCGATCCCGATGGCGGACTAGCAACCATCGAGGCTCTCTTTATTGCGGCCGCATTTTGCGGAACATGGGACGAGACTCTTTTTGATCAATACTATTTCGGGATCGACTTTATCGCCGC
>CAZLMG010000049.1:0-29383 GCA_964560765.1 uncultured Oligoflexales bacterium | reverse complement strand
GAACACTGGTTGCAGTGGCTGCTTAGCTGACCAGTAAACAGGGACAGGCCCTAGTTCTATCCTGCCGGTGATTCCAGTCAGCCTGGCCAGGTATTGCGAAGCCGATCGTCTCAGTCCTCCGAGTCGCCCGAGTAACCTGGATCTGCCTCGTCTGAAGGTGCCGACGTTGGCTCGTCAGACTCCGAGAGATCATCGTCATTTGGTACTGGCTCGTCTGACGCTGTCGGCTGAGGCCCACTTGCCGCGGCTGTGCTTATTGCGTCTGCGACAAACTGTCGTAGCTTGTCTATATTGGGAGTAGCCCGCTTTAGAAGATCGACAACACAGTCACCAGCGGCATATAGGCCGCTTGTCAAGCATACTTTCGGCGAGCTTGGACTGGCTGGCGGCCAAGTTGGTGAAGATGGATTCGAGACGACACTGCAAGATCCTCCACCCGCGTAGGCTGCGTCGTACAAGGCCAAATAGCCAGCAGTGACGCAACCACCTCCGAGGGGAGGTATGGGAGCGCTGGGCAGCGGAGTCGTACCGCCATTGATTTTCATGGCGCAATACGCGTTTGGAGGACAGCTAGGAGTCAAAGCCGGTTTGCTGCTGGGGAATGGCATATGAATTGTCCGACCACCACGACTCCCGCCACCTCCGCCTCTACGAACGATCGTAATGGCACCCCGCACACTCCGAGAAAAATTTGGCTGTATGGTGAAACTACGCACCAGTGCGAGTCCGTCGGCCGCTGCCGCATTGGCAGTCCAAGCATCAATTTGCGCCTCAATTTCTGGCATGACCGCCAAGAGAACCCGTACAGATAGGTAGGGTGCATTTTCCTCGGCCATTTTGCTTAGATCGGCCATGACGGCTGGCGAAATCGAAGCGGCAAGGTGGTCATGATCGTCCGTAAAGAAAAGAAACACCTGGCTTAAGCTGGTGGCCATGGAACGAATGATTTCTGCGTTGCTCAGGCCCTGCACCCTGGCGAGTGTCAGGTCGGCAGGATCGTCTAGCAAGTTGGTGATGAGAGCGAGCATGTCCCCCTGAAGTTCGTTTTCATAGAATGCAAGCCAGGTTTCAAGTTGTTGCTCTGTCGGGACCTGCTGATGTGACGCCACGAGCAGCAACGTCAAAAACCACTCCCGCGACTGTTTTGTCTGCATGAGCTCTGTGGCAAACGTCTCGAATGACATCGACTCCGAAACGAGCATGCTCTGAATGTCCCGCAGCGACTCAATCGGCAGGATGTGGCCCGTCATATACATGACGGCCTGCTGAATTGTCATATCAGTAGCCGTGGCTGTTACAGTATCTGCATGGGTAGCCATTCGGGTTTCCCGCATCGCCTTGCCCGTATTTGACTCTTGCTGGTTGCAGGCGGCAAGAGGCACCGTCAAGGCGATGCCTATGGCGACGAAGACGAATCGGTGCACCAAGTGAGATGTGTTGATTTGCATGTTGTTCGCTCCTCGTCGAAAGACGCGTCCGCAAGTTTTGTTGAGTACGGACTTCTCTGCAAAGGGCTGGCCATATCTAGCGGCGCCGATGATCGCCTCAAGTTCAAGATTTGAAAGATGAAAAGTATCGAGACTTGGTGGGGCCGGGTGACTAAGGCTCAAGTGTCAGAATCCGAAAGATCATACAACCATTTGTAATCAAAGGAACTATTGAGCGGTTATCCTGTTGGCTGCAGAATGCTTCCGAACGAAGACTCATTACTTGCGTGGGCGTGGGTACTTAGCGAGTCACAGCTCCCTCAAGTCCCATCGATTTCTTTCCGATCCCTTGTGTGGGCTAGGTGGTCTTAGGCATGAAGCATCACGCGATCGGCGCGCGGAGACGATTGAAATGGGTGCCGTCAAGAAATTAAAAAACCAGTTCTGGACGATCAGCGAGGTCGACCGGGTCAAACGTGAAGTGCGAGAGTTTCTGCAGGCAGCGGAAGAGCGTGGTGGTCCATCCTCTCGCCTCCCCGCCATCACGGCTGAACTGAATGTGATCGGCGATGCGACAGACGCGGCCAGCCTACTGCGCACCTATGTGTTGTCTATGTCTGCTTTGGTGCATCATGTGCGCAGCGGTGGGTTGCAAGATCGTGAGATTCGCAGTTTGTGCGACTCTGTCCGTTCGATACTGAAGATTCAGAACATTCTGCCTGGAAAGTCGCGGCTGGCGTATCTGCTCAGCGAATTTCACATGATTCTGAGCCAGGTACACTGGCTGCAAGGTGATCCATGGCAAGCCGCCTGGGATCAGCATTTGGCGGTTCACGGCACTCAGGATCAAGCTCCTGGTGCCGCCGTAAGCCACGAGTTGGCTCTGGCGCGAAGGTACTTGCGGCTTGGATTTGGTTCGGCCGCCATCCATCATTTTCAGCAGGCCATAAACAGTGCGGCGAGTGAAAATTTGCGCGTACGTGGCCTGCTGGGGTTGTTGAACGCCTATCGGATTTCGGGACGATGGGATGATGCTGATCGTACCGCTGCCGAGGTGCGTAGCTGCCGCGACATCGAGGAGCCATCCCTGAATGACCTCGTCTGGGAAGAGGCGGGTTTGAAGATTGCCCGTGGCGGAAGTCTTCTGGAAGTTAAGCTCTTATCTAAACCTGGGAATCCTCATCATGCGGCCAGCTACCTCGCGGAAGCAAAATTATACGCCTATGCGGTCTCTGCAAAGAACTATATGGACTCCTTTCAGCGGATGAGTACGTTGATGCGATATGGCATCCTTAGCGCGGGAAGCATTGGAGTGATTCATGCGGGTCTCGTGGCTCTGGAAGACTGCTATGATGCGGCTATTCCAGGTACGCACCGGATTGAGTCTTTGAAGAACGCATTAGCAAAGACATCCGAGATCATCAGTTTAGAGAAGGAATTGCTGTTGCTTGCCGCCGCAGCAAGGTGGTTGGCTCGCGCTCACTTCCAAACGCTGTCCAACCTAGTGCTGCAGAAGTATCGAAATTACGGCCTTTGTCTCAGCGACGGCAAGATCGAAGACCCGTTGGGGATTGTCAGCGATCTCTTGGAAAAGCCTTGGTTTATCCGAGGTAAGTAGTAGCCTTGATGCCTGGAACCTGGGGCGCATACAGCACGCGCCGTGCATTCTTGCCGGCGAGCATTTCCCTCGCCACAACTCCACTGAAAGCACTAAATTGACGCCCGCTTGCGCCCATTTTCGCAATTGCGAGAGTGGGCTTTTGACAGTCCTCACCGCCAATTCCTCCTGCAATTCTCGTCTCCAGGTTCCTCGGACTAGAATTTGCTCTGTCCATTCAAAGTACGACATATCCATCGTTAGAGGTCCAAGCCATGGCTAACCATGAGAACAAGCGTCCGCATGCCGTCCCAGCCGGCGCCGCTGGATTTTCGGTGACGGGTGCGGTCATGGCGATGGCAGCCATCGCCTTGGTGGCCATGGGGTTATTTCAATACAGCGGCGACAGCACCCGTTTCCAACAATCTATGAATGCACGCTCCATCGATCAATCCTACGAGGGACTCTTACGACATCAAATCTATGCTTTGGTCCAGTCGGGCATTGGTGCCAACAAAATATGGCCCCGTGAGTGGGAGCGCTTGCGGCCGACGGAGGGCCCAAGTTTCGCCATGCTGCCATTTTCTCCACTCGGAGTCCTGCAGCTGCTCAATCGTTTGACCGCGTTGCCAGCCACATCCGATACCCGTCGGCTATTGCTGGGTAGCCTTGAAGAGCGAATGCATATGATCGGCCGATACATGCGAGAATATGGATGCAGCACCCGGTGTGTGGAAGACACAGCGTTGCCTTTTCCGTATGGTGTGCACTTTGCCGTCAAACTTGAGAATGCCAGCGGTGTCTACGCCGGCTATCATGTGTTTGGGATCTTTTCCATTCGCCCCTTTGACTTGCTGGTACTGGGGCCGACGCAGACGGCGCAGACGGCGCCATCGCTTGATATTCGTTACACCTTGGTTTGGTTCGCAGCACAGGCAACTCAAAACTCTGGCAATCAAGTCCATGGAACCTCCTTTCGGTTTTCGTTGCCCGTGGGAGGTGAGGAATGAACTCTACCCCATCCGCAAGCCTCGCACCTGCGTCCGAGACTCGGCATCCATCAGAAATGGGTATTGGTTTGGTAGGTCTGGTGCTGTCCGTGGCTTTATCTGCCATGGCAATAATACTAGGTATGTCAGTCATATCGCACTCCTTGAAGGCAGAGCGCTTCACGTTTGACAATGCAGCTGCCTCAGAAGACATGGCGCTACTGTTCCGCTACCTACATCTCACGTTTCAAAGGCGCACGCAGATCGACGTCGAGACCGGAGTCGGGCTGTATGATGCTGTGGACTATCTGGATGCCGCCAACCCGACGTACGGCGGCTTCAGCATCCAAGCGCGATCGAGTCAGGACCTGGCACAAATCAGCACCTATCGATTCGAGAACATCTGCGAAACTGTCGGCAACACCGTCAGCGTTCCTCACCCAGAAATGGAATTCCCCGGCCTGCCGGTCTGCTCTCCACCGCGCCGTTGGCTGATTCAAGTAGTATCGAGCGCGCAACCGACTCGTCGATTTCTTATCGGCAACGGCAAGCATGGGGCATTAAGTGCGGTGTTCAAAGTCAGAAGCGTGTCCAACGATAACGTCAGCCTGCTGGTTGGCACGGCGAAACTTAGTCTGAAAGGACAGATTCATTGGCAGGTTCGAGATTTAGAGATTTGGGATGAGATGCCCAGGCAGGGCGTCGAATTCTTGCAGTAGGAGGCGGCTGATGCAAGTCACGAATGGTGGGGGTGGACCCCAAAGAGGCTCATCTTTGTTGACGGTGCTGATCACCATCGGTGTCGCTCTCGGTGCCGTGCAAACGATGTCGACCGTGCAAACCAGGCAAGCCAAGAGTACAACGCGCCTGAGCTACAGCGTTGTTGCTGAGCATTACAACCGTTTGGCGGTGCTGAAGTTAAAACACCTTCTCGATGAATCGGTGCTTGACTTGACGGTCGATCGGCAAGGGTTGCGCCGGCCTGAACTCACGGTCAAGGTGCCGACGGCCGTAAGGCAAGTGCAAGTCTGGGACGTCGAGAACCCAGGCGCAGATGCGGTGTTTATCTCAAAGTCTTGTCCGAGTGGCATGAGCACGCACCTAGGTCCAGAGACCACATTGAGTTTTGGTGGCACGGTGGCTGCGGATTACGATGCAACTTGGCAGTGGAGCGACGCGGCCTGTGTGGGCCGAGGAATTGCGGTTACAACAGAGGTCCGTGTGGTGGAGTTAGCGGCATCACGTGCATCGGTGGTGGTCCAGGCCATTACCGAGCACCTGGGTGAGTCACATGCTTTACGCGCTGTAGTCATTGTGCCACAGCGACTCTTATGCGAGGCCATGCAGTGCAATCTTTCCGTGAGTCGTGCCAATGCTGTAGCCAATCAGAATGTGCAAATTACGATTGAGTACGCCCAGCATTTGACCAATGAGATCCGCTATCGATTGCGTCGTGTCGATCTCGATCCAGCAGGAACCCTAATGTCCGAGCTGACCCTGGCGCCGGTGAGCGGTCGAAGTTCCATGACGCGCACCGTAAATTTCCCGAATCCTGGTCAGTACGAAATCGATATCGAGGTTGCTGGTGGTGGATGCCCTTGCAACGCCCAACAAACGGTGAACGTTTCGCCACCAGCGACGCCACCCCCGGCAGAGCCCGAGTGTAAGTGGGCGGATCCGAATTACGCAGAAGTCGTCACCTGGACCGCCTGTTCGATGCGGCCAAAGTTTTCGCCGCAAGCAAAGGAGTTCCAATTGCGCGTTGGTCGTCGACTCGGTCAAGAAGCGGGATCGAAGGCCTGCAGTGATTTTGGCTTTCCCCTGAATGGCTGTCGATTTTTCTCGTCCGTGCACGCCACACGGACACTGCGTCATGTTAACGCGCAGGATTGCCGCAATATGCGCGGCGGACACATCGTTAGCGCCAACGGCGACAAAGTCATCGTCGGCTTTAGTTTTCCGACCTCAACAAACCCAAGGCGAAAATGCGGGTTCACCGTCGTGAATGTTCGCAATAAACACAATGGTTGCCTCCCCCCCGAGAGTCAGATTCGTATGGGTGATGGCTCGCTGAGACCCATTGGCGAGATCAGCGCTGGTGACTTGGTTTGGAACCCGCGCGTCAACGCCAGTTTGCCAGTGCGGCGAGTGGTCGCAGGCCCGGAGGAGGTGCCTCTGGTGCGGCTTGAGGTCTTGGCGCGGACCTTTCTGGTCACAGAAACACACCCCATGTTGACGCGGCGGGGCCTTGTGCAGGCGCAGCATATCCGCCCAGGTGATGAGCTATTCGTCGATGAAAAGTCAACGACGCGAGTTTACCGCGCGGATCGCGCCCCACTTGATTCGGAGCAGATGGTCTTTAACATCGAACTGGATGTGCCGGCAGATTTTGGTGAGGACGGATCTTATTTTGAGGCGGACGGAATTGTGGTGGGGGATTACGCGTTGCAGGTTCAGTTGGAGCAGGCAACACAACCGCATCAGTGAGTTCTCGATCTGGGTCATACTTTCGGATGGCATCGAGACTTTATGCGGTGATACTGGTGCGTTACCTTACATTTTAAAATTCGGGTGCATACTCCGCCGCCGCGGGCGCCAACGCGATTGAGCCGCTAACCAGCCGATTACAATAGTTTCTTCTCAACTGGGGATATGGCGCGAGGTTGATTCGTTTCTTGCAACTATTGGCGTCTGCACAAACGAGAACCTAGGAGGCGTCATGGGGAGCATGCAGCTTATGCGAGCCGCTCGCTGGTCAAAGTACCTACTGTTGGTAGTCACATGCAGTCTAATCCTGGCATCGCAAGAGGATGCTTTGGCCGCAGACCCGGCAGCTCCGAGATTAGTCTCTTTTGGTCCAGGAACTCCTGAATTCTGGTGCTATCAGGGGATCCCCATGAATCCTGGCTACCAAGGAGAAAACTCGGGAGGCAGTGCCATGCATGGGACGCACCGCCCGACCGCCTATATCTCAGCACTCGCAAATAGAGGCTTGTTCGAGGTCCAACTCAGGAGGGTGGGGCCACAAAATGAGCCGACGCTTGGGCAGGTGGGACGGGACGGACGATTCTATCCATTGAAGGGGCCGCACAACTACATTATGCACACGAATGGCCAGTTCTTTGCGTGGCGCGTGACCACGGTCTACGATGGACTTGTACTAGGTTTCGGCAAGACTTTTGTCCATCACAGTTCATTGGCTCCGGATCGGCCCGGGCGTACTGTGGCCGCCGCAGGAGATTACTTCCCTGGTACGGCTGGTCCGCGAGGCGGTACAAGTGGAGTTCCTGTTCTTGGCGACCAATCTGGGCACTACCACGGACCTGGATCCCGTGAGGGTGGCTTGCGACAACATCAACAGAACCTGGCGCACGCCATCAAGAATGCTCCGGTGGTAAAGGCGACCGAGTGCGGTCCTGCGCGGCCTCTCCCATCGACGGTATTCTTTACCCAATTACCGGTAAACCCAGTTGCCCTCGCCTTCGGAGTCGTGGAAGCCGCGGAGGAAGACGGGATGCTTCCAGAAAATTCAACACTTGTGATCGGTGGTGGCGCCCTTGTCGTAGGTGCTTTGAAGTACGGACCAAAGATGACGGCGCAAGCCGCCGCCCCCGCGCTTGTTGGCTTTACAGTCGGGGACATTGTTGAAAATAAGGCTCAGCCCTATATGAATCCAGACCGCGCGGAGCAATGCGGAGCCTTAGCAAGGTATGGCTCATCGGTTCTGACGGGTGCTGGTGTGGGAACCATCGGTGGCGGACCCGTTGGCGGCGTTGCGGGGGCTTTTGTTGCACTCGGTGTGAATGTGACCCGTGATGTCGGTCACCTTGCGTACTATACATGCAGCTTTACTTATCAGTACTTCTTCGACAACCCCTACGAATAGCAACATGAAATCACCAGTCCCTTGCTTTCGGGGTGACCGAGCGCACCGCCGTGACGACATAGCGCGCATCTTCGAGAGCCTGCGGAGCATCTTCCTTCTTGTAAAATCGCCGTCAGTTTGTCTGCCACTGTATCGGGGTTTGACCCCGAGCGAGCAAGTAAGCATTGATCTTGGAAAACGGTCGCGAGCCAAAGAACCCACGATGTGCCGAGAGTGGCGAGGGGTGTGGTGCTTGCAGGATGAGATGCCGCTTGCTGTCGAGGAGGGGCAACTTTGATTGGGCATAGGCACCCCACAGGACGAAAACCAGACCCTCGCGCTCGGCGGAGAGTTGCTGCATGATGCGATCGGTGAAGCGCTCCCACCCTTGATTTCGATGTGAGCCCGCAGCGCCATCTTCGACCGTCAACACACTGTTGAGCAGCAACACGCCTTGTCGCGCCCAATGGCTGAGATTGCCAGTCTTTGGCGGCTCGCAGCCGATGTCGGCTTTCATCTCTTTGAAGATGTTGGCGAGTGACGGCGGCAAGGGGACCCCGTCTTGTACCGAAAAGCACAGACCGTGGGCTTGGCCGGGGCCGTGATACGGATCCTGTCCGAGGATCACAACCTTCACCTGTTCGAATGGAATCAGGTTGAAAGCTGCAAAGAACTCTTCGCCGCGCGGATAAATGGTTTTTCCTTGTTGCCGGCGTTGAACCAAGAACGCCCGCAACTTGTGCATGTAGGGTTCATCGAATTCCGGCAGAAGACGAGATTTCCAACTTGGCTCTAGATGAATGCGCTCTGCTCGCGGCATGAAAAACCAACTCCGCTGTGTTTCCATAGCGGTTTGAATAGCAGATTGAGTCGGTGCCCGCAGCTGCTAGTTGCAGGTTCCGATTTCATTGTAGATCTGTTGCCAGACGCCGTAAAGGTCCTGGGCGCTGCGGGCACGTTTGTAGATGCCTGGATTTGGGCCGCCAATGGGCATGGCCATACTTTGAACGAAGGCTTCGTCGTCGGAATCAAGATTGGTACCCGAGGCGATAGCGATCATGGATACGTTGTATTGACTGACCAACTGGTTCACGGCCGTAAGGATTCCGGGGCGGCCATCATTCGGTTTTCCGTCGCTCAAAAAGACGACGTAGTTGAGTTCTTTTTTCTGGCTGTTGGGACTGACCTTATTCGAGAACATGCGCATGGCTTCTTGCAAGGCGACAACGTACCTAGTTCCAGACCCCACATCAGCGGTCACAAAATTGATGTCGTTCTTGATGCTGTTGATGCCCTGTGGGTCGACGCGCACCCAGCCCATCTGGCCGGCGAGAATGCGGCTATCGAAAGCCGAGGAGTTGAAAAAGATATCGGTGTTAGGGCTCTTTGCCTGAAAGGCGGCAAATTGATCGACGAAGGCCAGCGCTCCATCGCGGCGCACTTTGGTCGGATCGGTGTTGGCTTGCGAGCCAGATTTATCGAAAATCAGAGCAAAGTTATAACCAGCGGCCTTGGTGCGAATACACTGCTCTTGTGGCGTCAGGTTGCCTAACAGCGGTCCCTCGCCGCCCATACCGGGGCCGTTGTTCCCCATATTGGGGTTGTTGCCCATATTATTCTGATTCCAGGGATTCTGGTCGCCATTCAGCGGCGCGCCCGTATTGCCCGCGCCAGTTCGGCCGCCCGAGGCAAACTGGGTGTCCTTGCATCCCAATAGGCCAGTGCCTAAAGTCAGGGACATTAGGATCCCGATGCCGAGGTAGTGAGCCGAGTACTGCATTTCATAATCCTCTAGTCCTTTTTCCTTATCGGCGCATCCAACTAAAAACTTTAGAAAAAGCTTAGAGCTTCCAATATCAACAGTGAACCCGGGTAGTTGTTTGTGGTGAAAATACCGTCTTTAAAGACAAGCATCTGTTTCTCTGTGGCATTTAAGATTTCATTTGTAATCATAAAAAGATCTGTTAAAATCCGCCCGCCTGTTTGATTTTTTAATTGAATGTCTTTTAATTACAGGGCCTTGCCTTGTAGTGGGAGGGGGCGTGAGGGTGTTGCAGACGCTTGGAGCGATATTCGCTCTTGGATTGGCGATAACCGCCTGCGGAACGAAGGTCCACGTTGGTCGAAACAGTCACAAGAAGCCCATACTCAATCCCCTGGCACCTGAAGTTGGACCAGCAGGCGAATCTGCCAGCGAATCCGCAGGTAGCGAAGGAAGACAACCAGAAAGCGGCAGCGGTGGTCTACGCACTCCCGAAGGCAAAGTAGTCAGTTGCTTAGCGAAGGTCGATGAACTTCCCGAGGGCCTAGCCACCATGTGCAGCGAGTGGCGCGAGGATTTGCAAGCGCATTTTCCCGAGGCCTACCGCCGCATATGTGAGCAGCGCGAGTTGTCACACATGTTCGAGAGTGGCTGCGCTTGGCCGGGCAATGAAAAGTCTCGCTCGTTTTTGCGAGTTTTGGCGCGAACGGACCTCAAGGACCCCGGTGAGACTTTTCACTATGTCGCCACGTTTGCCTATCGTTTTCCTTTTGCGCATGCGCAAATTCCTCCGGCGGAGATATTTTTTCTTGGCTATGCGGATCCCGCCCAGTACTTGGCGAATGGGTTCATTTATCCAAAGAATTCCAAGGTGACCCCGGCGAGCGCGGTGGAAGCTTTGCCCAGTGGGCGTCGGCAATTTCAGTACCGATACGAAATGAGTGGGATGCGCAAAGTTAGTTTTCGCGGGCTCGTGATCACCGGAAAAATCAATAACGGTTTGGATGTCGCGCTCAACGTTGGTGTGGATGAGTTTGTTGGCTTGCAGATGAAGCGCAGTTTAGCACTGGGCATTACGACTGCAGACGGGGCCTATCACGGAGTCATGTTGGAGGAGCGGCAGGTGGGCGATCGCGGTCTGCACGATGTGGCCTTTAGCGCCCTACGCGATATGGATGTGGGCCTGATGCAGACCATTCTCGACAACGCGAAAGTGGAGTGAGACATGCGTTCGATGAGCAGAGTCACCAGTTCGATAGCGATTTTCATGGTGCTGGGTTGTGGTGTCAGCAAAGATCCACATTACCTGGGCAAGAAACATTTTGGTGCCCCGCCGCCGGCTGTCGAAGAAGAGGCGGAAGTCGAAGAGGCTGAGGCCAATCCGATTCCGAAGGCCGGACCTTCGGAACAACCAGAGCGGAACGAACCGACGAGTTCAACGCCGCCCGTCGTCATTGAGAATCCGGGGGAAGTAGAAGAGCCGGCGACGCCGATTGATCCGCGTCGCGTTGTGTTTGCCGGGTTTTACCGTGGCGCTGTCGATATCGCGTCCATCCGTGCCATTGATTGGAATGGCAAGATGATGGACCCCAAGAAGAGCGCCTTCACCCGTAAGCTCTTGGCGCAAATCCCCACGGGTCCAGACGCCAAAGTGTATTTTCGCCAAGAGTATGGTGATGGCAATGGCAGTGGTATCCTGACGCAGACCTCTTTTAGCAAACTAGCTGATCTGGGGGTCTATTTGGGCAAAGAGAGCGGTAGCGGCACATCGGTCATGCATCGGGGCGTCGGCCTAGAGGGCTGCGGGACGATGTGGTCTTGCATGGCCAAGTACGACTTTGCGCCGACCTCACCCGCGACGAACGGTGGTGAGTCTGGTCGCACCTTTTGTTTTTACGACCGCCAGCAGCAGCGCTTGGTGCCCCTTCCATACTCGCCTTCACCCATGTACGCGGAACGCGACTATGATGCTGAGTTTGCCAAACACCAAGGAACGGTGGTCATGGGGCCATTCGATGTTTTGAAGTTGCGCGGCAAGAATCGAGACTGTGCCGACGCCGATCCCGTGCGAGATCGAGTTGACCGCATCATCGTTCGCTTCAAGAAGTTGAACCCAGCCATGCGCCGGCTGGTCGCTGGACCGACGCTACCCAAAGCCGACTTTGCTATCGATGTCTACATTGAACAGTTGGGTAACGGCTTGAACGAGCGCCCTTACGTCGATGAAACGGCAAATTTGAAGCACCGCTCTCGCTATTTTATCAACGAGGCCGGTGGCATCATTGTTAAGTCCATCCAGGACGTTCGTATTGGATTGGTCAGTAACTCAGAGTGGAATCCTATTCCTGGTCTGTTTGCGGAAATGCACGTTGAATACTGCCGAGACTACCTGCAGGGGCAAGCCATCAACCACTGTGCGCATCTGGAGGGGCGGTAATGAACAGCATGCAAAAGGTGTCGTGGAAGGTTCGCGTGGCTGCATTTGCCGCCGCTTGCACTCTCTCATCTGTGGCGATCGCCCAAGATCTCTTTCCGGTTGGCGCGAATAGTAAGATGGTCGGTGTTGAGTCGGCGGTCATGGCAGATGGTGCTTCTGCGGTGGCCTTGAACCCAGCCGCCCTGTCGCGCGGTTCGGGCGATGGTGCCCACCCCTATGCGGAAGTTGGCTTTGGAGCGATTTCTGCAAGTTACGAGCATCCAGATTTTGATCCCGTTGTGGTCGACGTCAGAACCCCGTTGATGAGTGTGGGGCACACGCAGAAGTTTCGGCAACAGGGCTTGGCTGTTGGTTTGTTGTTTTATCCGGTAAAACGCGGTGAAGTCGGCGTTCCTGGTTTACCAAGGTCGGTGGCCGGGCAGATGCGACCGCTGGCGATCAAATCGGCGGAAGACAAGGCGCGTGCGGGGCTTGGGTTTGGTTACCAGCTGACTTCGCGGGTACACATTGGACTGGGCTTGCTTCATACATTCGAACAGCGATCGATGACCGTGTCCCTCGTAGGCTCGGACCGGGCCTTGGTTGAGTTTGATGGCAAACGCAATGGCGGACGCATGGTCGCTGGCGTCTTGGCCGAGCTGCCCATGCTCGACGTTGGCTTGTCGTATACGACGGGCGGTGTCAATCGTTATCAAGGACAGCAACGCGGTGTGACCGACACCGGCTACGTGAAGCCAACGGTTACGGGTTATGATCCTGCGGCCTTAAGAGTGGGTTTAGCGGCTCGCCTGCCGGCTCGAATTCAGGCTTCGGCGCATGCCAATCATCGCTTTTGGTCACCGGCCCGAACGGCGTTGTATGACGGTCTGACTTCCCAAAATGCTGGCGCCGATGTGCATGACACGACAGATTGGAGTGCCGCACTGGGTTGGCGCATGGGGCTGCGGGATGAAGCTGTTCTGAGCTATGCGCAACTTCCTAGTCCTTGGGGTGAAGGTTCCGGTGGGGAGGCTCCTGTACTTGGCGTTGACTTCGGGATGCTGGACGCGACGGATCGACAAAGCGTCGGCCTTGGCTGGCGACATCAAGAAAATACTTTTCAAGTGACCTGTGCGGTGCAAAACTGGCGTGGATCGCGTGAGGTTGGCCGCAGCGGTGCGAATACAGGTTTTTATCAGAGCCAGGCGACGCTTTTTGTGACCGGGCTCGACATTCAACTTTGAGATCGATGATGACGAACAAGAAAAGATCGTGGCGATGGGTTGGTGGACTAGCGACTGGGATCTTAGTTGTTGCCCTCTGGAACCTGGTGAGCTCGAACCTTTGGTTGACCATTCCAGAGGAGCGCACAGTCGCGACGATCCCTGATCAGGCAGCTGTTCCCCAGGCTGTGGGCGCAAAGGCGACGGAGTCCGCGACAGGTGAAGTCAAAGTGGCGGACGGTGAAGGTGCTTCTGCCCCAGAGTCGAACGAGCAACTCATCATTAAAGCCTTTGCCCGGGCCGAGACAGCTATGGATGCTGGCGATTTTGAAGCAGCGCGACAGGCTTGGGAAGACGTGTTGGCTTTGGATAGCAATCATGTTGCTGCCTTAGCCGAATTGGGTTTTCTTTATAGCTCCATGCTTGACGATGCCGAAAAGGCCGAGATTTATTTGAGTCAAGCTCTGGAGCTTGATCCCCGTAATCATGAGGTCGCGTTTGAACTGGGAGAGCTGCTCAGCCAGCGCGGCAATGTGGAGCGCGGCAAAGCTCTATTTGCCCGATTGCTGGAAGCGCACCCGGATTCCGAAACCTTGAATTATGCGTATGCCGAACTGCTTTCGAGCACGGGCGATAAGGCTGCCGCGATTGAACATTTGGAGAAAGTGGCCGAAGTTTCCGAGGATCGGGCGCGGGCATTACGCGACTTGGCATCCGCCTATGTAGAAGCGGGCCGTGCCGCGGACGCCGTCACCTTGTACCGACGTTTGGAAGAACAGCTACAGAGTGAGTTGGCAGTCGAGTCAGGGCCCCGTGCGGACGCGATTCGAGACGATTTTGCCAGGACTCGACTGGCCTTGGCGCAGGCACTGATCTTGTCGGGTGCAATGACGGAAGCCGAGCAGGTTCTTCGCTCCGTTGAGCAGGACGGGCGCCTCGCGGAAAATATTGCGGAATTGCGGGCGCTGATGGTTACCCGCAAGCGGTCGGGTTAGTCCTTCCCATTGCCCTGGCTTTGCGCTAAAACTGCTAGCAGAATTGCGTTCGAGACTAGGGAGAGCTTCCGATGATGAAAATGCTATTCGCCAATATTGTGGCGGCTGCCAGTGTCCTGAGTTGTGGGCAAGCTGGGCCTTCCTCTGATTTACAAAATACTGTTCGAAATTCGTCGGACATGGGGGCCTTGCCTTCCGTCATATATTTTTCGCATGTCCAGGAACCTTTGCCCGCTGGGCAAGTCATGGAGGTGCAAGCAACCCGCAATGCGCAGGATTACTACTGGCGATTCGATGAGCATACTTTGGTTGCCGCCTATGTCACGGCCGGAACGCCTTTGACCATTAGCTATCGCAAGTCGCCAGCCGATCTTGGCGGGCGCGGATTGTTGCGAACATTTTACCTCTATTACCGCATTGACGGGGGAGCGGTACAGACCATGGAAGTTCCGTGGTTTCCCGTGGGCGGTACCAATAGCCGTCCAGATATTTGGGCAGACATTCCGGTGCCGGCAGACGCTAGGCAGCAAGTCGAGTTTTGGGTGAAGCTGGAAACCGACGCTGGTGAGAATGTTTGGGATAGCCAATATGGTCGTAACTACTTTGTCCGCGTTTTGCAGCCGGACTGCAAACGTCTGACTTTTCGTGCGCCCACGGCCGAAGGAATCTGGCTACCGCCCCAGCAGTCGGGCGGCATTCGAGCCGGCGATACAGTTTGTCTTAGCTATGAACTCGATCGGATCAAGGCCCTTGGTCTGCGAGCAGAACCGCATCGTGTGACTCTGATCGAGCCACGCGTCGAAGGCGTGTTTGATGTTTTGGGAAAGAATGGTGAGTTGATAGATCGATTGCACTGGCGCGATACTAAGCATGATGGTCGTTTTTTTGTGTCAACAGGTGCCACGCAGATTGTCGCGTCTTACTTGGGAACATCTTTTTCCGGGCGAACTCGCAAGGATGATAACTTTGGTGCGGGCTTTCACTTTACAGTGCATAGTCCTTAGCGCTTTTGACCCGAGTTGGTTTGAGTGCAACTGTGCGAAATGATAAAGCCGGCCTAGTGGCCGGCTTTTTGCTTTCCAGATACGCAGCTGGCACTGAATCACAGAAAGGGAACGGATGCAGACTAAGATGCGCCATGTTTTGGGAATCTTGTTTCTATCTATGTTGACAATGGCAGCAAAGAGTTCGCCGATTGTGAAACGGGGTCAGTGGCATTCCCATCGTGAAGTGGCGCATACCAAAGCTTACAAATCGCCGCTCATTCAGGCTCCGCATATCAACGTTAAGATCACGCCACCTGAACTCCGCGGGCGCGAAGCACATGTGGCTGTTGAACTTTACAATTTCACTGCCACTCATTTGAGCGTCATCGATTTCATCATCATATTTGAAAATCAAGTTGGTGATATTGTCGAGGCGCAGATAACCGGAGAAAACCTTGACCCGAAGTGGAGTGCTATCAAATGGGTGAAGATTCCCGGAGATGGACGCATGGCGAAAGTTCGCGATGTGCGAATCAAGCGGATGAGCATGTTCGATAAGGCTGGAAAGCCTGTTCAGTTTATCTATCACACCGATTTGATCAAGGAATAGCCAGGCGGCGGACTACGCTGCTTTTGGCTCCGGCCGTGATACCTGCCGAGCCTCCGCGACTCGTGTCACCAGCGTTTCATCGTAAGTGGTTTTGGTATCGCGCAGCTCCCGCAAGACCTTCGCAAAGGCAGCGAACGCCTTGTCAAAAGCGGACTCTAGCAGATAGCTAGCTCCCAAGGACTCTAGGGCCTTACCTAGATCACCCTTCTTCTTCAAGGCCAGTCCTAGGTTGTAATGCAAGATATGCGCGACTTTGTTGTCAGCGCCAACAATTTGCAGGGCAGCTTGATAACTACTGATGGCTTCGTCAAAGCGATCCGACATGACTTTGCCAATGGCAATGTTATTCAGGCTGCGAACAATCTCGTCGTTGCTTTCCGATTCTCCGAGAAACTCTTTGGCGAGAGCATAGTCTCCCTGTGCAAAGGCGACTGTGCCGAGACCCACATTTGCAGCCGGACTGTCGGGATCCTGATCGGCAGCTTTCTGGAACGTCTCTTTGGCCTTGTCCAGTTCATCGTTGGCGATGTAGGCATGTCCCAAGTTACAGAGAGTGGAAAGGTTTAGCGGTGAGTACTCCGCCATCTGCTGTAGTAGTTTGATGGCTTCGGCGTGCCGCTTCGTGCGCGAGTATACTTTTGCGAGAAGCTGTTTGGCCGGTACGTGACTAGACGAGGCCTTGAGTACTGTATTCAGCACGCGTTCACTATCGTCGTATTCTTCTTTCTTCAGATGGACTTCCCCAACAATCGTCTGCGACTGCGCTTGGTACTTGACGTCCAAAGCAGCTTCCTTCGCCAAGTTCAGCGCGTCTCCATAACTGCCATCCAGCATGAAGCCCGTTGCTTGACGCAGCTTGTGGTAAGTTGCGTCGAACTGTTCTTCCTTGGCGATCATTTCCTTGAGCGTGCTCGCGACGAGCGACCGGTCGATTGGAAACGGTAAAACGTTGCCGATACCGATTTCCTTGGTAAGGCGCAGATCTTCAAGTTTCACCTTCGAGGTGATGATGAGGATGGGCAGGTAGCGCCAAGCGGCCATGCTGCGAATGCGCTGGGCCAAGGCGACTCCGGTCATGGGAGTCAATTCCCAGCGCATGATTAGAAACTGGATATTCTTCGGATCGAGCGCATCGAGTGCTTCTTGCCCGTTGGCGACCAGGGTCACATCTTGCAGTTGCAATTCACCCAGAATGGCCTTCAAGGATTGCCGTGACGCCTCGTCGGGATCGGCAATCAAGAAACGCTTAATTTTCATGTCCTGGCTCATGGCATTCCTAAAGCAATCGATCGTTGAAACCCACTCTTTGACTATCGGCACGGGCAGGAAAAATGTAAGGAGAAATGCATGGATCGTCGATTTAACGACTAAAGCACTGTAAATACAATGCCTTGAGAACGTTATGACCCGCCGTAACCCGGAAGGGGCTGGCTCTGCTGCTGCGGAGGTTGGCACAGTTCCTCAAGAATTCTAAGACTTCACCGAAGACTTCTTACGTATATTGGAGGAATTGATATGACGACTTTAATCCATCGAGCGGGGCTGGCATCTCTCTTTTTCCTGTTCCTAAGCGTGGCAAATTTGGCGCATGCGCAGCAGCCACCTGCGACTGAGGCAAAGTCCACTGATGTGAAGCCACCACCGGCAGCTTCTGGCGCTGAGACTTCTGCTCCAGTACCGGTCAGCACTGAAAAGGCGTCAGCCCCGGCCAAGGGTCGCCCAGGCGTGAGCACGCCAGATACTTACGTACACGAAGTCAATGGCTGGATGAATTTCGACATGTCGACCGGTAACGTCAAAGATGCCGCGACATCGGCCAGCACCGAAATTGGGCAAACCCTGATCGGAATGCAATTGGGGTATGGCTATCTCATTAACGACAATCTTGAACCGCTTTTGGAAGTGCAGTTCAAGCAAGATACCCGCACCGTTGATAAGTTTACGAGAGAAGAGCAGACGATGGATATTGCCTTCGGACTCCTGGTAAACTTGCCAGTCGTTTCCAAACCTGCATCTGCTCGGGACGCTGCGACGCAGTGGAACGTTCCTGCCTTTATGCGTGCGAAATGGATACCCTACATTGGGTTTCTGGCGGGGTTCAGCCAGAGTACGGCCGATCAGGGAGACGCCAGCAAGAGCAAGTTTAGCGACGACGGTACCTTCACTAAAATCGTATTTGGTGCCCGTTACATGATTTTTGATCACGTGGCGCTGAATAGCTCGGTGCGCGTGCTCTACGAGAGCAATAATTCTTCGGCTGAGGGTGCAACTGTCGCAGGTGCCGATGGCTCCAAACTGCGAATAGAAACTCGCCTATTGTCGTTGAGCATGTTCCTCTAGGAAAGCAGCTCCTGACTGGCAGCGGCGCGTAGTCGCTCCAGTTGCTGGCGATAACTGCGCAGCTGGCGGCAAGACCACGTACAAAGCTCGGCGTTTTGCTCGGCTTCACTCAAGAAGAAGTCTGTACCGTGCAATGCGCGGCCACGGTCGATAAGGTTGCTAAGCGTGATCGCAGCACTGACCGAGATATTAAGAGATTCGACAAAGCCAACCATTGGCACGGTGAACCGGATGTCAACTTCGGACTCCCAATCCGGGTCCACTCCATCGTGCTCATTGCCAAAAATGACAGCCAAGGGCTTATCTATGGGCAGGTTCTGCAGAGGTGTTGCCGTGGGTGATGGTAAAGCAGTTGCCAGACGGTATCCCTGTTGACGTAATTGGCCTACGCAGTCTTTTACGGAGTTATGACGGTGTACGTTCATCCATTGCTCGACGCCGCGTGTTACCGTACTTGGTTTGAACTTTTCTCGCATGGTCACCACATGAACGTTGTTTACGCCGAAGGCTTCGGCGGAGCGCAAACATGCTGAAACGTTGTGGGGGTGATGGATGTCTTGAATGACCAGTCGAATGAAATTGGTACGGGCGGCAACGACTTGCTGAAATCGCTGCCGACGTTCAGCAGTGAGCTGCGGTGAGATCAGCCGCCAAGCATCCAAGGGGAAGCCGGCGGCGTTGACGACTATGGATGTCATACGTTGGCAGTCGTTGTACTTTCGGGATGATCACGATCGCGGCTCGTGGCCATGTTTGTGTCGGGACCCTCGGCGCTGTCATCAACCAGCTCCGCGCCAATGGCGGCGAGGGCTTCACCAACCAATGGGCCGATGGGACCTTCTGCCAAACGATTGGCGGTAACTTCACTGCGAGTGCCCAACACCCAAAACGAAAGCTTACGCAGCGCCACTTCCCAATTTTCTGAGCGCTCTTCAGCCATCTCCCGAAGTCCTTTCATACTTTGGTACAGGTGTTCGAGGTGCGAGTTGCGCTTCTTAATCTTTCGAATCTCGTTCAGGTCAATTTTGGCTAGATCCGCCAAGGCACGCTCAGCCTTGCCGCGCCACTCGTCCGCCTGCCGCTGCAACTTATTCAGCTCCGTCTGGACTTCACGAACTTGTCGTTGCGCCTGTTCGGCGTGCTGTGTACCTCGGCGCTCTAGCTCAGTCTCTAAGTTTCGCACCTGTGCCAAGGCGGCTGCCCGTTCACGATCGGCCATCGTCAGCTGCTCCGTCAAGGCGGCAACCTGTGCTGAAAGGTTTTCAAAACGGCCGCGTTCCTTTTGCTTAATCCGTTCGGCATCGGCCAAGAGTTCCTCTTGGCGGCTCGACTCCTGCATGACGCGCCCCCGCAGATCGTGGGCGGTCCGCTCTTGGCGCTGCAAAGACTGACGCGTCTCCTGAAGCTGTTCTTGCGATCGCTTAAGCTCCGACTCCATGCGCTGCAGGTGTCGCCGTGCTTCTTGCTGGAGGTTGACGTTTTCCATGAGCAGCGTGTTGAGGTAAATGGCCTTACGCCAGCAAACGATCGCCAGCACCATCATGACTAGGGCTAAGACATAGCCACCGACCGTTGGCAAAAGATCAAACATCATGACTCACTCTCCTCTGCAGCTGGTCTGACTCTAGCGGAGTCAGCGCTGCGGTGTTCGGTTAATCGGAAACTACTATATCCCGCTGGACACCCAGCTTTTTCATCAAGCGATGCAAATAGGCGCGTTCGAGGCATAAGAGCCGCGCAGCCTCAGAGACGTTACCTTTGGCAAACGTCAATACGTACTTAATGTAGGACTTATCCAGCCGTCCGTGAAACTCCTGCCATGGCAAGAGCTCCGATTCAAATTGAAACAGTTTTGAGTCGCCGTGGCCCACGCTACCCGATGGAGTCATTGACTTCTGGGGCTCCTGATCGTGCGCATTGGCACCGCGACTCTCCCTTTGCTCGAGCTCGTCAATCGACTCGATGGTCTGATGGTCGCTCAGAATTGCGACGCGCTCCGCGAGATTCTTCAGTTCTCGAACGTTACCTGGCCAGTTGTAACCGCGCAGCTGACTGAGGGCCTTATCGCCAAACTGTCGGAAACCGATGGAGTGTTCATGACAGGCTTCATGCAGAAAGTGATTCGCCAAATCGAGGATATCATCGCCGCGATCACGTAGGGGCGGTACCGATAAAGTGACCACATTCAGCCGATAATACAAGTCTTCTCGAAATTCTTGGTGTTCGACCATGTCCTTGAGGTCGCGATGGGTAGCTGTAAGCAGTCGGACATCAACGGAGATGGTTTTTTCACCACCTACGCGCGTTATCTCACCGCTTTGCAGGACTCGCAGCAACTTCGCCTGCACGTCTAGGCTGAGCTCGCCGATCTCATCGAGAAATAGGGTGCCGCCATCCGCTTGTTCAAAAAGTCCACGGCGTGATTTCATGGCCCCCGTGAACGCCCCCTTCTCATGCCCAAAGAGTTCGCTTTCGATGAGAGAGTGGGGAATCGCCGCACAATTTACTTTAATCAGCGGCTTCGTAGCGCGCTCGGAAAGACGGTGAATCGCCCGTGCGACCAACTCTTTGCCCGTGCCGCTTTCACCTAAAATTAGCACGCGCCCATTGGTCGGAGCGACGCGTTCAATCATGCTCAACATGTCTTTGAGCTTGGGGTGGGCGCCAAGAATTTCTTGACCGCGCATGATTTGCTTGGCTAGGTCGTCTTTTTCGGTTTGGATGTTGTTGAAGTCGAGGCAGCGGCGAACGCTGACAAGAATCCGCTCGGGAGCAAATGGCTTCTCGATATAATCGAAGGCTCCCATTTGGGTCGCTTGAAAAGCCTCGGTGACGGTACCCTCGCCGGAGATCATAATCACCCGGGAGGCCAATCCCGCCGCCGAGACCTTCTTGAGAATGTCCAATCCCGAGCCATCCGGTAATCGAATGTCGAGCAACACGACGTGGAAGGGAAATGATTCCCGGTTGCTCAAGTCGCCCATGGCGCCCAGACCCTGGACGCAGTTTTCAGCCTCTTTTACAGTAGCCTGCTCGCCTTCGAGGGCGAGGCGCAGTGCAACCCGAATGTTTCGATGATCATCGATCACGAGGATCTTGCTGTTGCGGATGGAGTCAGTTCTTGTGGTCATGGAGCTCGCTCTTCAATTGTTTGGGAATGCGCATCAGGAATCGGGTATCACCAGGCCGGCTGGTGACTCGCAGATCGCCTCCGTGGTCGAGGGCGATTTTCTGACACACGGCTAAGCCCAGGCCCATGCCTGGCGTCGGGCCGGTGTGTTTCGTGGTGAAATAGGCTTCAAAGACGCGAGCCTGTAGGTCGCCTGGGATGCCTGGTCCATCATCCTTTACCAGCAGAGAGTAGGCATCTCCGTCGTCACCAACGGACACTTCAATGACGGCATTGCGGCCGGAACTTGCTTCGGCGGCGTTCTTGATGAGATTGATGAGGACTTGTCGAATAAGATCTTCGTCCATCTGACAGAGCGCGGTACCGAGCTTGTGCGACTCGATGATTTGATGTTGCTCGAAGGCGACCTTTTGTAACTCTACGACCCGATGAGCGAGGCTGACTAAATCTGCCTCATGGAATTTTGGTACGGGCAGGCGGGCAAACTCCGAAAAGTTATCGACCATGCGGCGTAGACCGGCTACCTCTTCGGTGATGATGGTCTGGGCGTCGTTCAGCAATTTTTGATAGGCCTGGTCGTCACCTTGATAGCGTCGATGCAGTTGGGAAACCATCATCTGAATTGGCGTCAGTGGGTTTTTGATTTCGTGAGCTAATTTGCGTGCGATCGTTTGCCAGGACGCCAACTTTTCCAAATTTAGGCTGCGCTGCCGATTGGCTTCCACTTCGTCGGCCATCGAGTTGAATTGCTTAGTGATCAAGCGCAATTCACCCGACCAGTTTTCGTCAAAGCGAAACTGGGCGTCTTGCTCCGACCAGTGGACAAAGCCATCGATCACTTCCTCGACTCGCGCCTTAAAGCGGCGCGCCAAGAGCCAGAACGTCAGCCCCAGAAAGGTGAACATGAACAGCAAAACGAGAGCTTGCGCGCGCACCATGGCTGGTTGAATCTCTTCATTCAATTTCGCGCCAATAAGCTGGTAACCCTGCAAGAGAGATTCGATTTCTCGAAAGAATTGATAGGTTTCACCTCGCGGAAACGTCACGACAAAGTGATACACGCGCAGGTCTTCTTGCGATGACCATTCCATATCCGGTCGATTCTCCGACAATACCTGTGACCGCTCGGACGAAGTGAGAGGTCGAATCTTGGCCTCGCGGGTGTCGAACCAGCCGGAGATATTGGCTTGCCCAAGCCAGCGCGTCAGGTCGTCAGCGGCGGCGCCTTCTCCACGTTGCAGCCGTTGCTGGGGGGGAATGGTGTCGCGAAGTCGGCCGATAGTCAGCTCTTGCCGCTGCCGATAGTTTTCCTTTATCAGCTGTAACTGTTGCGTGAGTGCCTGCTCAATATCTTTGCGATAAGCGATGCGTGAGATGGAAGAAATACCCTGACCAGAAATGACCATGCTGGCCGCATAGCCGCAGATCAAAATGACGCTGACGAGTGCTGCTGTACGGACCACCCAGGATTCGTGCCAAGGCAAGCGCCGAACACGCGGCGTGCGGCGGCGCGGCCACGGAGCTCCCGCAGGTGTTGGCGCTGGATTTATCACTCGTTCATCCGTCATCTATTATCAGCGACTCCCAATGGAACTTTTAACCTCGATGTCGCGTTGACCGCCCGCACCTGGTGGGACTTGCACCAGAACGTCGACGCGCTCAGTCAACTTCAAATCGCCGAGCATGTGCGAAAACAAGTTCTGCATAACACCTGATTGTTGGCGGATGAGCCACTCCTTGATTTCGCCCGCTTTTTGCGCGGAAATCTGATCGACCAACAGCGTGGCGACGAGAACGCCCCCGTCCTTAAATAGCCGATCGAGCAGCGGCCCTGGCTCGAGTTTCGCCGTCATGCACAGGCCGCCGTACTCGTCCAGGCTGGCGACGGAGCCAGTGTGAACCTTGGTGTCGATGCGTGCCAGTTCATAAACTTCTTGCCAGAGATCAAACCGTACGGTGCAGGACGTAGAAACCACGGGACTCTGATCCACCTGCCGCTGAGCGGATACAGTGCGCAGATTGAGTTGGCTAAATGTGGTGAAACCGGAGTTGATGAGCTCTCGCTGCCGTTCCGAGATCTGATCTAACAGCGAGATGCTGATACCCAGGGGCTTACCATCCGCTGATACGGTCCAGCGACCAACCGTCACCCTTGTTGGCGGCGGCGGGTCGGCGGCGAAAGCTCGCGGCGCCTGCGTCAGCGTGGTTAGGCAGCCGATGGCGAGTAAAATCATACCGAGGCGGCGCGGGGGCCTCATAGGTCGCCCCTCTTGATTCCTGGTAGGTCCTCCTCCAGGAACTCGCGCGGCGACTTGGTAATTTGCAGGACCAATTCGGCAATCAGTCCGGAGCTATGGTAGCGCAAACCGAACAGGCCGGCGGCGCCCTGAAAGTATTTGTCCTTGTAGTCATCCAGGCCACCGCGTAGGCGCACGAAGAGCAGGGCCTGATCGTTACTGGAGCGGCCACTGATCAGCGGAACATCCAGTCGCGTTTCGGCTCGCACTCCCAATCCATGCGCGCCGATCGCCATGGAGTCAACCTGCATGGTTAACCAACCCATGCTCCACAGGTCAAATGTCTTGGCCAATCCGGCTTCAACAACCGAATGGTTGGCTTGTATGGGTGTGTAGGTCAAGCCGAGTTGAGTTCGATATCCTGCACCTGGAAAAAAACGTTGCAGACGAGTTTCGCGCGAATAGCTGATGCGCGGTCCTGCCAGTGAGGTGGGAAAGTCCACATAGCCAAAGCGCGGTGGCCGGTTCACGAACATGGAGACGCCGTATTGCAACTCGCTATAGTCCCCGGCAGTCGACGTCCAAATGGTATTCAAACGCCCCGCGAAAAGCATGGCATCAAGATACCTACGCGTCACATCGACAGCAGCCAACTCCACGTCGAATTGGACATCTTCGGAAGCAAACCTTGGGAGTCCGGCGGCCACCCGAGCGGCACGCAAAATGCCGTCCGCGTCGACGTCGGCAAAGATGTCTCCACGGTAAAGATTTTTGAACAGATTGCGACTAACTAAACGCAGCCGATAGCCCAGTGGCGGTGAGTCGGGATCGGCCGAGGCGGCCTGTGCTTCGCCATGTGTCACCCCAACTTCTGCGCCCCAAGCCCAGCTGGTGAGTACCGAATGGTCGTCTTCAACTTCTACAATCAGTTTCGCTAGGCCGCGTTGGGATCCCTTGCGCATGAGCAAAACGGCCGAGCGAAAAAGGCCCAAAGACAGAATATGCTGCCTGGTGTTCATCACCACGGTATCATTTAGGGGCATACCGGGCCGGAGTCCAAGCTGTTCCACGAGTTGCTCGGCACTGATCCGGTCGGAGCCGCGAATTTCGACACTTTCCAGACGATAGACGGGAACGCGTTGGCCGGTTTCTGCCGGCGACGAACTAGTAGTCCTAGCAGAAGAAGTAGCGGGTGCATCAGCGGCCGCAGCCGAGGTCGTCGTGAGGTCGCAAAACGCCAATGCGGCAACGATGAGCATGCACAACCGGCGTTGGGGGAACTGAAGCATCCGCAATCCTCGAGTCATGCGCTAGTAGCGAAAGTGCTTGATGCGTTCGCCTCGCTCGCCGATTTCGGTCATGGCTTGAATGCCGATTTCCAGGTGCAGGTCAGTATACTTTCCCGTGACCTTCCTGTCGCTTTCGGTGGTTTTCACGCCTTCTGGGGTCATCGGTACGTCAGAAACGAGCAGCAAGGCACCGCGAGCGATTTCGTTGTGGTGACCAACAACGAACACTGTGGCTGTCTCCATATCGATAGCTATGGCGCGTAGGTCCTGCAGCCGATGTTTGAATTCTAAATCGTGCTCCCAAACGCGGCGGTTGGTTGTGTAAATGACGCCCGTTCGATAGTCCATATTGGCTTCGATAATCTTTTCCGAGACAAATTTGTGCAGTTTGAACGAGGGCAGTGCCGGCACTTCGCTAGGCAGATAGTCGTCAGAGGTCCCTTCGCCACGAATGGCAGCGATGGGTAAAATGAAGTGTCCGATCTCGGTCGAGCGCTTCAATCCGCCACATTTGCCAAGAAACAGCACGCCTTTGGGGCGAACAGCCGTCAGCAAGTCCATAACAGTCGCCGCATTCGCCGATCCAATTCCGAAGTTAACAATGGTCAGCCCATCCTGATTGGAGGCCGTCTGGAAAGGGTGTTCCAGTCCGCGCGGCTTGACCTTGAACTTGTCGGCAAAGCGGTGGACGTAGTTGCCGAAATTGGTCAGGAGAATGTACTCACCAAACTCTTCGAGCGGCGTGCCGGTATACCGAGGAAGCCAATTTTCAACGATGGCCTTTTTCGTGCGCATATTCCGTAGTGCTCCAACATTCTTTGTGTTTCTGCATCTTAGTGAAGAAATGGCTAAATGGCGACGTGAAATTGGCGGCAGTTCGGGAAGCTGTTAGACTTACTTCAGCTTGCAAGGTGCACGCTGGAAGTGTTGCACGGAGGAATGACCGGTCTGATGAAGCAAAATCGAGCTCGAGATAGTGAAGATCAGGCTACCAATGTGCCACCCGCCTCGCCATTGGCCACAGCCATTGAAGTGACTCGGGTCACTCGTGCATGGGTCCGACACAGCGTCTTTGGTTTGCCCAAGCAGCTGGTGAAAGCCTTGTGGCTCAAGCCATTTCTGGAAAACCTCAACGATGGCGACCGCATTCGGGATGCGATCGGGCAGGAGTTGTTAGGGCTCTTTGATGACCTGGGGCCCGTTTACGGCAAGCTGGGGCAAATGACTCTGAGCCGGCTATCCGGCCCCTGGCAGAAGGCCGCAAAGTCGGTTTGGCTGGATCGTCTTTACGGCAGCTGGCCCGCCATGCCATTCGCGGATATCGCCGTGATTCTTGACCAAGAGATCCCACTATGGCGGGGCACGTTGACAGTCGAGCCCTTCCCCTTGGGGGTTGCTTCCATCGCGCAGGTACATGCGGCTACCGACGCTGACGGGCGCGCCTGGGTAGTAAAAATCGTCAAGCCGCATGCACGGCAGCGACTGCAGGAAACGGTAGCGGCCCTCGAGCAGATTGCCTCGGTCCTAGCGCCCTTGGCGGTGACGCGAGGAAGTCGTCGGCTACTTTCCGAGCTAGAAGATCTGCTATCCGCCTTTCGTCGGGAGTTGAATCTGCGGCAGGAGCGCGACACGATCATTCGTATCCGGGAAAAGATCGGCATGAAACGCCAGGCCGTGTTGCGGGTGCCCGAAGTTCATCCCGATTTGACCAGTGCATCGGTACTGGTGGTGGAGCGGTTTCACGGCACATCCCTGGCGAAAATAGTTTCCGGCGAGGTCACGATCGACGATAGCAAGCGGAAAAAACTGGCGCGATCGATGCTCAACGAGATGTTGGTCCAAGTCTTTGAAGTCGGACTCTTCCACGCGGACCCACACGCAGGAAACTTGATTTTACTCGATGATGGATCGGTTGGACTATTCGATTGGGGCTTGGCGGGTGAATTGGGGGAAACGGATCGTAAGCATATCGCTGCTATGTTGCGTTCGGTCATTACCATGGATATGGAGCGGTTAATCGAGGCATTGCAAGCCTTGGCCGCTGATGGTGGCGTCGATGTCGAAGCTGAGGCGATTCGCCGTGAGTTGAAGAAAGTGGCGCGGATGCTCGCACCTTCGGCTTCTGGTAAGCCGCCACCAAGAAAGCCGGGCCTGCACGAGCTCATTGAGGCCTGTCTGCAGGCAGCGGATCGGCTGCGGATCCCCATTCCGGACGGGCTACTGATGATGGCCAAGAGTCTCGTCACTATTGAAGGCCTGGCGCGCGGCATTGACCCACGGATCATGGTGGCGCGCGTGGCAACGCCCGTTCTATTTCGTGCGGCGAAACCAACACTGCGGGATTTTTGGGCGATGGGGCGGCAAATGCCGAATTTGGCGCGGCGCTTCTTTGCTAAATCGGATCCACCAGCTCGCTGACTGGCGTCGAGTGAATCTCGGTAAACGCGCGATAGAGCGAGGTCAGCTTCTCGTCTTGGTGGATGACATGCACGCCGCAGCGAAAGCCTTCGCCTCCGAGGTGCGGCTCACACCATACGACCTCGGCTTCCACCAACAAGAGATAGGGTTGCCCGATGGTGATCTTGATGCGCTCACCCAGCGCCAGTTGATCGGATGTCCACAGGCCCATGCCCGTTGTCGAAACGTCCCAGACCAACAAAGGCTGCTGGTGGTCACGCAGCTGGCGCGTCAAAAGGCCTTTCACCTCGGTCGGCACGACTTGCGTGCGGGCGTGTTCGCGTTGACCGATCTGTTGCTTTTTGGCTGCCATGGGAACCTCCGAACCGTCAGGTCTGTGGGGCCGTGACGGGACCATCAAAGATCCCTATCGGAGCCTTGCGGCTAACCTCAAGGGCAATTATTTACTCTATTAATATTATTTGGTTGCCTTGGATATTTGGACCCTAGGTGGGCCGGCAGGGCGGGCCCCAAGGCAGTCCTCACGGCGCCATATCCTGCCGCTCAGCGCTCACCCGGACAAACCGGTCGATAGAAATCGCGTCTAGGTTCACCTTCATGATGAACGAAGAGTAAGCAAGACTTGCCGCCAGACGCCGCGTATCTCGCGCCCAGGGTGGAACGTATCGCGGTCGCTGCAAAAAGCCGGACTCAAAGTAAGGCTCAAAGCGCACGGCGTCGGCCAGGGTCAATCGTCCGGCGAACATGCGCTCAATGAATTGGGGGTGATTGTCGCGAATGGAAATATTCATAAAGACGTGGGTCTCGATGAGCCCCTTCAAATAGGTGCAGTCCTTGGTAAAGACAATTCGCCCCCGAACGTCACCACCGCGAAAGAGGCGTTGCGTCGAATTATACGCTTCCCGTTCATCTTGACCGCCTTCAAGAAATAGTTGAAAGCATTCGATGAAGTCAGCCCCATCCATGGCAGCTTTCAGAGCCTGGACGCGCAGGGCGAGTCGACGCAACCGGTTGATGTCGATGGACTGGGTCGCCAGCTCGGCGAAGACGGCGATTCCTTCCTGGCTGCGGGTGGTGCGTGGCGCCCCTAAGCTCAAGGACTGCAGGTTGACTTGTCGCAGGCCATTGATCGCCGTTGCCGTGTGGATCAGGGCCTCGTGATGATAAAGCTGATCAAAGTCCAGGTCCGAGAACAAGGCCGACGCACGGATGCGTATACCCTTTTTGCCGGCAATGGCTTTGGCGCTCAATTTCGTGTCGACGATGACTTCCACCGGATCATCGGCGAAGTACTCGTTGATGACGCGGCGTAACCTTTCGGCAAACGCTTCCGCCGGAACGTCCGGATTGGTCGGGGCGACGTACTTGCCGCTCAGAAGCTGGTCAGTCTTTTCCATCAGAAAGTTTGCGGCGTCTAGGCCCGTCAGTTTCTGCGTTTCGTAGGCTTCGTCCGGGCGGCCGTACAAGCGTATCGAGTGTTCGGTGAACTCGGGCTTGCCAGCGGCCATGAGCATGCGAGCTGCCTCACCGTAGCTCCAGGCGGTGTTTCTCAAGAAGTCGAGCAACGGATCATCGCCTTGGCAACGGCTGATGAATTTGTCGAGCGCTGTCACGATCTCGGTCCAGTCTGGAATATTCAGCTGCACCGATGGCAGCACCGGGCGACCAGCACGCCAGCCGGCGAGGAACTCGTCCTGGGCGGTATCTGGCCAGCTCAAGTGCTTGAGCACGATCACGGGCTTGGCGAGACGCACCAATTCCGCGTCGAGTTCGGCAACTCTCTGTTTAAGTTTTGCGTCCAATTAAAAGTTACCTGCTTGTTAGGTCGCATGCGTGAAAAACTGTCGGACTTTGCGTAGCGACATTGCCAAAATGACCAACGACCACATGGATGCCAAATTGACGGGGTGGAATATCATGAAAGAAAGGGCCTGTGTAGTGGCATTCGCTGCATGATGGGGCGCAAAAGCGCAGGAAATGCGCCACACATTGTTGCGAAATGGATTCATTAGCGCGCCAACCAGGTACATGGGCAGCGTCGCAGAACTGGCGCCCGACACATTAAAGAAATGCCACAAACTTCCGATCTTTGCTGTGAA
>CAZLMG010000048.1:0-30078 GCA_964560765.1 uncultured Oligoflexales bacterium | reverse complement strand
CTTACGGTGTTGCTGGAAGCGCCTCCCCCAGCAACAATCTTGGGGGCCAGTTAATGATGAATTAACTTACTTTGCGCAGCGGCGGCATCTCGCTTTCGCTTTGCTCAAGCGCTGTCATCGCTAACTGCTTGTCGCTGGCACGACGATTCCAAGCAAAATGCTCGCCACGATAAGCAGAAGCACCATGTTCGCTGTGATCTAGGCCTTCCACTTCTTCTTCTTGTGAAACACGGATGCCCATCACTGCCTTGATGGCAGTTGCCGCAACAATGCTGAAAGTAGCAACGAACACACCAGTGCAAGCCACACCGATTAGCTGACTGCCAAACTGGGCTGGAGAAGCCAAGGCTCCGAACAACCCAACCGCAAGCGTTCCCCAAATGCCGCATACCAAGTGCACCGAGATGGCGCCCACGGGATCGTCGATTTTCAAGCGCTGATCAATAAAGAGAACCGCATAAACGACCAGCGCACCAGCGATAGCACCGACGATAATAGCATTGCCAGGACTAAACTGGTCCGCACCGGCCGTGATACCCACAAGACCTGCCAAGGCCCCGTTCAGCACCATGCCCAGGTCCAAGTTCTTTAGGGCGCGCACCGACGCAAACATCGCACCCATGATACCAGCTGCGGCGCCAAGAGCGGTGATGACAAAGACTTTGCTGATCGCACCTGGATTGGCCGACAAAACAGAACCGCCATTAAATCCAAACCAGCCGAACCACAGCAAGAACATGCCAATCGTCGCCAGCGGCACACTGTGCGGAGGAACCGTGTTAACTTTATTGCCAACGTATTTTCCAAGGCGCGGTCCGACCATAAAGGCAAGAACCAAGGCCGCCCAACCTCCTACGGAGTGAACAATGGTACTTCCTGCAAAGTCGTAAAACGGTGTCGCCAAGGTGTTCAAGAAGCCACCTCCCCATTTCCACATACCAACGATAGGATATGCAAAGGTCACGAGTAAGACGCTGAACACCAGGAACGAATGCAGCTTCACACGCTCAGCGACAGCGCCCGACACGATCGTAGCGGCTGTTGCTGCAAACATCGCCTGGAAGATAAAATCGGTCCAATAGGTGTAGTTTGCATTGTAGGCTGGGGTGACACCAGCTGCATCGGTGCCGATAAAGAAGCCACTGAAACCAAAGAATCCACCCGCGAAATCGGCTCCCGGGTACATGAGATTGAAACCCACAGCAAAGTAGGTCAGCAAACCAATGGCGACGATCGATACGTTCTTGAATAAGACGTTGACGACGTTCTTGCTCTGCGAAAAACCTGATTCAATAGTGGCAAATCCGAGATGCATGACAAAAACTAAAGCAGCAGACAATAGCAACCAGACGTTGCCGAGCAAGAACTCTGGCGTCACGGTGACTTCAGTTGCTGCCCCATCAGCAAACCCAATGGCCGGAGCCAAGGTCACTGCGATCGCAGCCGCGAGTTTCGAAACGGACATAGCGTGATCCTCCGAGGTTGAAAAAACAAAGCCGCGAAAGACATCGGTAGTTTGATCAGGTTCTTGAGGAGAAAGTAGCTATCTGACCGTGAGTATTGTCATGGCTTGAGGTTTAGGACTTTACTGACAGAAAGGTAAGATTTGCAAGCTGCGTAAGAAGCAGCCTGAGCCTACATCAAAATACAATCGCCTTCTGTGATCACTTCGGTGTATTCACCGCATCATTTCTGAGCCTAGAATGCAGACTGTTTCCACCCCCCCTTCACCCACGGTCCAAAGACTGCGAACCGGGTGACTGAATGAATTGAAGGCAGAAGAAAAATAACTGCCTACACTACCTGTTGGCAAAGTCTCTCGACGAAAATCGATCTCACCGCTCCATCCCAAGACGCCCATTCCAGTGCCTCCAGCCCATTGCGGCAGTGCACCCGCCGCATCTACAGCCTCGAGGGCGGCGTTGATAGGTGTAGCCCAGAGTCCGGCCGCACGCAGACCGGCGAGACCACGGACAGCGCTGGACCCCTTTGCCACTGTTGCACCAATGGCAAATTCTGTGCCCATTCCCCCGATGTTGCTGCCAACGTTTCCCCAGTTTTCGTCACCGCCCAATTGCCGACCGATGTATCCCCCGGCCATGCTGCCCACCATACCGCCACCAAGATCACGACAAGAAGGCAGGACGTTCGGGTTCCGTAAGTGAAACGACAGCAGATTATCGTGCGTTCTTGGCAGCACGCTCCTCGCCACTTGCGTCAGTCGACCATTTGGCAAATTGAACTCTTGGACGACTGGCAAGGCACCGTTCGGATAAACATAGGTACCAGGCAAGTCAATGTCGTGTCCGAATGTCTGAGGCAGCTCCCAGCCCGAACTGTTTGGCAGCTGGTAGACGGTTGGGTGACCACCTGGGTTCAAACCCGACTTCATATAGGCGTAGTTAATGGCATCTCGCAAATTTGTCGTACCAAACACAAAAGCACCGCCACCGTTCGGAAGTAACTCTGTGACCGGCGTTGGCGCGTTAAAGTAAAGTAGATAGGTGGAAGGAATTTGCGGAGGGCGAGGACCAACCTCCGGTCTACCAGGCGTTGCGCCGCCGTACCAGATCGGCCCTATGGGCTGGGGAGGATCACCCGCCATCAGAATTTCGGAATGCACAGCGCCAATGCTGACAAACATCCACGCGATGCTTCGCGCTAATGCGAAAGCTAAAGTATGCCAACCAGACTTCCAGTTAATCGTTTCCGACCGAATGTAGCGCATCACGCTGGCAGACTTCATGGTGAATGTCTCCTTGCTCTGATTTGATCCATCTCAAAACTTGATGCAGTTGATGGACAAGAGGTGTGCAAGGATCGTGCTTTGGATAAGTAACCGCAAACAGCAACATTTCGCGATTAACGATCTACCTGATTCAGCCAGTATGGGTTAGAACCACCGCATAAAAATTTGAAATCCTTTGCTTTTCTCAAGCAACACATAGACCGCACTGGGAAGCGAGCAGCATCTCAGACGATAAGTTAGGGCATTCCGGTGACATATGGCACTCTACGTCATCGCTGCACTCATTGCAGCGAATCCTTACCAGCCGATAGGGTGGCCAAATGGACCTTGTAAAATGCTCATGACACTTCGGACGAACTCGCCGACATCAGCTAATGTGGGCACAGGCCGTCCAAGACTGTTGTATTCGCGGCCAGTTTCGGGGTCATAATATGTACCTTGCCCCGTTGGTATCAACTTTTGTTCATATTGGAGCTGACCATTCGGGCCAATGGAGGCAACATAGCCGTGGGCCTGAGGACCAAGGTTATGCGAGTTTGATCCCCAAAAGATCGTGTTTGCTGCGACCGCGTCGCCAATAGCATTGATGTTGGGCGAAGAAGATATGCCTTGTACGCCGCATTCCGTTAGTTTCTTTTGCTCACCAATTCGATCGCTGTATTCAAGGAACAGGCTGGCAGCTGAGCCCACACCGGCCGGCAGTCCGCCCAAAGCTGTGCCCACGGCTTTCATTCCTCGGAATGGGTTGCGACCAAGCGTCGGCCGCGGGTCGCTCGGTGAAATCGCTCCGATCAAAGCTTCCTCGATTTCGCGAACGCGCCTTGCATCGTCGATCATCTCGGGCATCAGGCAGCCTATCTGATAGCAGTTCAAGTGTTTTAACGGATCTCGCAACGTAGCATGCAGCAGCTCAGGCGTCATATCCTTGGGGAACGTATATCCCGGTTGCGGAGGATAAGCCGATAAACTCTCAAACTGTCGCAAGATGTATTGGAGGTCTCGTTCATTTAGGGGGGTATAGCTAACCACATCGACCGGCCGACTCAGTTGGTGAGTTCCAAAATTGAAAATATTTTTCGTTTCCTTCACTTCGAACCAATGCACAGACTCGCCATTCATGAGCCTAGCAGCGCGGTAATCACACTTGGTTGTGCCCTTCTCGGTCACAGCGTAGTACATGAAGTGCAGTTCATTGGGATCGATCGATCCATGATACTTGACTCCGTATAGCCCATAGCCGTTTGCCAGCACATCCGTGGTCTGAGGGTTACTCGGAAAGCTAATCCCCTGAAATATGTCCCAGGGATCATTCTCTCCTGCTTGCGCCGGCCCGCCAGAAAAGCTGACACCAACGCAGACGATGATGCCACGCGAGAACCTGCTCCAAAGCTGTCGAGACTTGATCATAGCGGTCATCCAACGTGTTCTGATGATGTGACGTGAGCATCTGACAGCCGAGCAAAGCAAATGCCAATCGCATCCACCATCCCGCTTGTCTGATTACACTAGGAAAACGTCCTAGTTTGGCATGCCCTTGGCTTTTGACCACCCGCGCTCGCAACGTGTCACTTGGGAGAAAATAGCGCCCATCACGGAGCATTGCCTGGCGTCCGACGTGCGCCGACCATTCCTGGCGAGTGACATTCGTCTAGCGATGCGGTTTAACTACAGTTCCATCCAATCGCTTGCGGACACGCTCGGCCATTAGACACTTCCATCGTGGTGATGGTGTGCACTCTCACGCTCCCAAGTAATCCGGCAGAATTACAAAGATCATGCAGCTAGGGGCCATTGCCACGCCAAAGGCGACTGGCCAACTCCCCGTGAACGGCTAAGATTTTAACGGCCTATGCGCAGTCGCTGGGACTGACTGCATATGAGCAAAACTGTGCCTCGTCTCCGTTTGGTTCGGTCAGCTCAAGAAAATCAGCTCGTTAGGAACCTCTCCCCAGCGTTTATGCCTGGCCTCATTCGTGCATGACCACCTTGCATTAACCATCACAATTTTCAGACCATGTTCAAGGATTTTTGACTTACGTCCGATCCAGCTCAAAGCATTCGAACGTGACAGAGCATCGGCGCAAAAGATCCTTGGCAGTTCTTCTTTCATAGGGGAGGCCTGCGGATGCGTAAAAGGACTCATAAAATGCATTTTTTACTCGCCGCGGTGTTACTGCTCGGCTGCACACGCAGCCAATCGAGCGGTGCTGACGAAGGCCATGGGGTTCGGAAGAAACAAGGAACGGAAGGCACCGACGACTTCGGCTACCTCATTCCACTCAAGTACTTCGGCTATCCTGACGACTTTCAGACTCTCAACGGTCCAGTTTCGGTGGCCTCCTTACCGCAGGTACTGGTGAACCGGGCCTATGTCGTTTCCATCCCGCTCAATGCCGTCCCTACCGATACCAGGGAAATCAAAATGGCGATTTTTCGCCCCTTGCCCGAGCAGAGTTGCGACGCGTTTCAGCAAGTTTTACTGTCTGGCGACATCGCCGACATGACGCGGCACCGCTACTTCCTCAATCAGGGTAGCAGTCTGCGATTTGACACTGCGCAAAGCATGTTGCAATGGGAAATATCGACCGAAGACGTGGGCGCTCCGTGCTCTGCGATCGTGGTGGCGACAGAACTACCGGCTAATGCCTTCGAGATTGGTTATCGCCAACTCTATGGCGCTGTATCACTGGCGTACTTCAGTGAGCCAGCCAACAGCTCAGCCATTAGCTTTGGATCGAATGCAACAGGGGAATGGATGACCTCCATCGCCGCAGGAAGCGGAATGCGCGAGAGTCTGGCCATGGATGCCTTGCCAGATGGTGCGGGGTTTGTGATTGCTGATGGTTCGGCACAAGTTTATGAGCGGCGCGGATCCAGCGGTTGGAGCACGAAGACCTTACCCGCTATTGCCAGCAGCACCATCGCACGCGGGATTCGGACACAGATCGTTGATGGAGAAGAGGAGACATGGGTGGTTCGCGGCAATGAAGAGGTGAATCCCCTACTCGATGTGCATCGACGCCATGGCCAAAATGCGAGCTTCGAGAACACAACGCCTTCCGGTTCCGGCTTTTTTCCCTTGTTTGGCGAGTCCATGGGCCCGGATGGAACCATGGCGGCCTTTGAGCGACAGATTACACAGTTTTCAGTTCGTGTCTTTGATCTTTCGCAGTCCGCAGTCCCCACACTGCGAAATACTGAGGATCTCAAGGACTATGAGAGCAATACATGGTGCGCCGAAATGCATGGCATGCAGACGGCTACGGCTGCCAATGGCGATGTTCACTTTGCCTATGTCTGTAAACGAGACTCAGAAGGTATCGCCGTCTCGCCGATGAACTTGGGTAGGTTCACCGCCGCGGGTGAGGTCCTGACCGTGCGCCGTTTGCAGATTGGCGGCGAAGCACCTGGTGCCGCAGCTGATACGCGGGTCAGCCGCCCAGGACCGCCAGCCATTCTCGTCGACAAGAATGGAGAAGGGCATTTCATTTATCGCAGTGGTGATGACTTAACCCTGTGGCACGCTCGCTTGGATGAAAACAACGCCGTCAGTGTCACGGAAATCTCCCTGCAGTTTGCCGGCGACTACGCAATCACTCAGCTGGAATCTACTGGCGCTAGCGACTTTTCTGCCGCTTTCGATGCCGAGCGGAATGTCCTGCACATGGCCCTCTACGGACGATCTGGTGCAGATCCGGTTTTGTTTTACGGCGTGTATGTACTGGGCAGCCCTAGCATGCAAGTCGCTCCAATCGCACCGCCTCCCTACATAACCGGAATCAGTTCCCTGATTCTGACTTGGTAAGTCTTACCCGTGATGCGCCCGAACATGGGCGCGCCTAACCTCAATTGTCGCTAGGATTTGCTAGGAAACAACGACAAATTACCAACTCACACATGATCACAGACTCTTACCGCTAAATACTCACCAGTACCCTCATATTCCAGACAGCAGGCCTATGGAACTTCGTTGGTAAAAGCCGCGGCCTTCTACTTGGCACTTGAATTGCTTGATATCAGCGTAATCCCCATGCAGGAGCTCGTGGTATGCAAGCAAAGCCCGACAATTTCGACATCCGCCAAGCTGGTCTTGGGCTACTCGAGGCTGTGCTGGCGACTGGGATCTTCGCCATGGTGATCGTTGGCTTTGGCAGGATGCAAGTGACGGCCAAATTCGCTAAACAACAGGCCATTCAGATGGGACAGGTTCGCGATGTCGGAAACTACATTCGTCAGCGCATTGACTGTGCCCAGGCGTTACAGAATCCAAGTTGTACTTCCGAAGCCGTCACGATTGTTGAGGCCAAGGCCTGCGACGGATCCAACTTGCTTCGAGACCAAAGCCCATTTTCAGAAGTTGCGTCGTGGCGCGTGCGCGCGAAATGCGGCACCGATATCGGCTCCAATCGATTGCTACTGGAGTATCAAGACAAGCGCAACGCCGCCGCCAATGCTGCCTGGCTGCCACTAGATCGCGGAATTCCTGTGACCTGTGGTGATAGCCCCATGGCGGCTGCCACCGTTAGCAAGGCGGTTGCTGGTGGCGAATTCACCTGCGGAGTCATCCAGGGCCGGGTACACTGCGTCGGCACCAATCGCAACGGAGTCCTAGGTGACAATGCCTTAGTCCCTGGATACCACGACGCACCGGTGAGTTCGACGGTCATACCAGATCCAGCCCACACGATTGACTCGCGCCACATGGTAGCGTGCTTTGCACCGATCAAAGGCTTACCAGACGCCGAACCCGACCGGTTGTTTGCCGGACCGGAAAATGTTTGCGCCAAGTACGGCGCTGAACTCTGGTGCTGGGGCAATAATTTTGCCAATCGGGTGACCGGTGGAGTCTCTGTCGATGGCATGAGTGGCCTCGGACCTGAATTTCGAGGTGATGCCTATCTGAATCAACCGACGCGTTTTGGCATGTTAGCAACACCGGTCAAAGAGGTGGTGCACGCTGATCACCAGGTCGCCTGTGTGATCATGGAAGACGGCAGGGCCCAGTGCTGGGGCCGAGGCGGATATGGTGGCTTGGGAAGTTACCGAGGGTTGGTGATCACCGCCAACACCATCGACTACGGGACGCCTTGCTCCACTTGGGGGACTAGCTCGTGGCAGTCCTGTCGCTATGAAGACGTCCATGCGGTGACTCCGCTGCAATACTTTCAATCCTATATCACGCCACCCTTCGCTTCCGGCTCCGGTCAATATTTCCCCGGATTTGGGTCAAACGTCCAGAAAATCGTTAGTTCGGGGACGCACACCTGCATTCTCAATGGTGGAGGTGTGGCTTGCTTTGGCGCGCACGCCAGCGGTCAGCTCGGCGAACCAAGTACGGTTGCCAACCACGGTACGTATTATTTTGCCGATCCTCTGCACTTCAACGCTCCGGTCGTCGCATTGCCACCGCCACCGGCTCTTTCGTTTCCTGTCGTCGATATCGCGGCAGGGTACGCCCACTCCTGTGCCGTAATGCGCGGTGGTGCCGTCTGCTGGGGCGATAACAGCAAGCGCCAACTCGGCCTAAACAGCCCGACCACGGTAAACTCACCGAATCTGCCGGTGCTGACACTCGGGGCAAATTCCGGCGTCACGGCCATCGCAGCCCAGTGGAATCGTACCTGCGCGATCGTCCATGGTAGCGTCAGGTGCTGGGGAGAGCTGTGGGACGGATCAATCACAGCGACTCCGCAAGTCATTCCGAATCTAGAAAGCGGTGTGACCAGCTTAAGCATGGGCAGCGGTGGTCACGCATGTGCGGAAAAGAACGGTCAGTCACTGTGCTGGGGAGCCAATGACTGGGGGCAACTCGGCAATGGCGGCAGAGTCTATGAGTTCGGCCGCGTCGAAATCACTGCGAGATCACCGATGTGCGATGGAAGTGGATTAGGTTCATCCGGCAGCGGAACGAGTACCGGAACGCTTGTCAGCCAATGCCGAAGGCACTAGACGTCATCGTCAATAGGACCTCGCTAAGGAATAGCGGGAATAGCAGCCAGGAGGGCGCTCATGGTGAAACAGAATGAAGCCGCAGGTTTTTCGTTGTTGTCCATGATGGTAGCGATTTCCATCAGTGGCTTTCTGGTACACGCGCTGATGCACTACACATCCAACACACTGCGAGCCGCGAAGATGCATCAAATTCAATCAGACTACGAACTCATTCGCCAAACACTGCGCTCCCGGGTGAGCTGCCCGCAAACTGTGGCTCCTCGGCCGACTGTGGCTTGCGATGATGCGCCCGGCGGGATGGTTGATGTGCGCAGTGTCGGTGGCAGCATTGTTGTCAGCGCGAACGCAGCTGATCCCGTGAACTGGCTGGGGTCCTATCAACTGCGAGCCACTTGCCAACCGCACCCCCCTGGCGATCCAACTCAGCGGGCCATCGTCCTTGAGGCACGGGCAACAGTCGGCCCAGGAAATACGCTGCCGCTCGGCCATCCCCTTTTGGCGGGTACCCCGATGGCTTGGTCTGAGCTCTTTCAGGTCCCCCTGTGCATTGCGCCGTAAGACTCAGAAATATAGTTCATCTTACTGATATAATTTATATTTTTAAGAAATTAACAGCTAGAAATCGCATTCGGGCTTATACACAATATTATTACCTGAATAAAACCATATTGTTAAACAAGATGACTCGATACCTCGTCGGGGGTTTGCGCAGGTTTAGGATGCTATGCTCGACTAAAATCACTTGATTACAGATAGTTAACAGCAGCTCGGGATCTGGCCCGAAACCTGCTCTCATATCCCTATAACATCAGAAGTTTTGCCCAAAAGCTCAATATTTTCCGCGTTGCTTCCGATCTTTCGAGAAAGCCGCCAATTCGCAATGGGTATGCGCAAAGGCCCGTTGCTGATTCGCGGCGTGATAGGGGTTCGCATGCGATACATCAGCACCACCATTGCCCTCGTCGTCTCCATGCTAAGCACGTCCTTGGCGTGCACGGCGGTTAAGAAGAGCAGTGCCGATCCGGGGGCCGTTGCCAAGAAGAAGAAGGCCACCGAGGGCACGGATGACTTTGGCTACCTCATTCCCCTAGAGTACTTCGGTTACTCAGAGGACGATGTTGGCGGCAAACTACTCACGAATCGTCCCCTATTCACCTCGTCGATTTTGCAGCCAGTTGCAGAGACGTATGTCATTTCGACGGCCCTTGATCGCCGCCCCAACAATATCGATGACATCAAACTTGCGATCTTTCGCCCTTTTCGCGGCCAAACCTGCGACGAGTTTCAGTCGCTGTTAGAAACCAAAGACTTTGACAAGTCACAGCACCGCTATTTTCTGACGCAGAAAGACAGCATCATTTACGATGGCGACAGCAATGCTCTGGTCTGGACAGCGTCCAAGACCGATGCTGGGTCCGAATGTTCTGCGATTTTGGCGGCATCCGCGCTGCCCGATAATGCCACCGAATTAGGGTATCGCCCCTTAAATGGAGCTGTGGCCTTTGCTTTTATCGGAGCCGATGCAGTCACAAACGATCCCATGGACAAGCGCCTTATATTCGCCACGTCTGGGTCCGGCAGCATGGTGCGGTCGGTTATCCAGGAGACCCCTACCGCCAGTGCCAACCCAATCTTGGCAGCATTGCCGGATGGCGCAGGCTTCATCATCAGCACCAACTACAATGAGCTGTTTGAATACCGTCATGATGATTGGGTACAAAGAGGCCTTTCATGGCAATCTGGTCAGTTCCAGGTCCTGGGTATCAGCTCCGAAATCGTCAACGGACAAGAGAGAACCTACGTGCTGCGCGGGCATAGCGATATAGCCCCAACTGTATTTGTCGATGAGCGCACAAGCGCCACCGGATTTTTCACCTCAATCAATGGCACCGAGGGTTTTCGCGGCCATGCCATCATGGGAACCTCAAATATTGAAGGGAACAAGGTTGCCTTTTTTGACGAGCAAATTCTGCGCGTTTCTAGCCTGATGGATATGGGATATCACCTCTATGAGACGGCAAATCTTGAAGATGATAATGGATCGCCCTGTATAGATATTTACAGTCGCGCCTCCTCTTTGGCAGCAAATGGCGATGTTCATTTTACCTTTACCTGCCAGCGTGAGATTGACGCCAACCACACCGTATCGCCTATTTACCTAGGTCATTTTACCGCTGCCGATGCGGTAAATTATAGCTTGGTCCCGTTTAAACTTGCCGAAGATGCAGTCATCGCCAACAGTAACGTCAGCCGTGCCTATCAGCCCACGATTCTCTTGGGTCGCAACGGTGACACTCACTACCTCTTTCGCAGCACTTCAGGTCTCAAGCTGTTTCATGGTCACCTTACCTCTGATCGTCAATTGACTGTCCGCGAAATCAACGTGGATGCCAGCGGTACGGCATTTTCCGGTGGTGCAGACCGACTGTCGGCAGCGCTGGATCAGGAGGTTGGCGTGATCCATATCGCATTTCAAGCCAGCGATGGGGCTAACAATATTGCGTCGTTTTACGGAGTGTATGTTTTGGGTACTGATCGCCTAAGAGCCGAGCAGTTGGCGGGTGGTGTCGACAGCAACAACTTTAACGGGATTAGCACGATGGTAAAATGGCCCCCATAAACTGGCCCCCATAAACTGGCCCCCATGATTGTTGCTGAGGCCACATCATAAGCTGCCCCCTTCTGACTGTTGCGCCGGGGCACTGATGTCACTTCCCGAGAGTATTGATTGTCAGTTTATTGCCTCCTTTCATTGTGAAAGGAGACCTTCATGTGCCCGCATTGCCATTCTCATCACTTCATCAAGCATGGAAAATTCTGGGGATTTGGACAAAGAAATCAGCGGTATCGCTGCCGAAGCTGCGGCAAGACGTTTCATTTGGAGTCGCGAAGCATTCAGCAGCAAGACAAGCGCTGCCAGGTTAATCGCCCGCTATTTTATGCTCTATGCTCAGGCGTCTCGCAGCGGCGAACAGCTCTCTTGCTGAACATAAAGCGAGAAGCTGTGGCGCGAAAGATTCGCAAATATGGTCCGTATTTTCGGCAATGGCATGAGAACTGGATCGAGCAGCGGCGCTTCGGCAAGACTTTACTGTTCGATGAAATGGAAACATTTGAGCACACAAAATGCAAGCCGCTATCAATAGCCATCGCGGTCGAAGAGCGCTCGCGCATTATTATTTCAACGCAAGTGGCCGCGATGCCAGCGAAGGGAAAATTAGCGGCTGTCGCGCGTAAACGCTACGGATTACGAGTCGACCGGCGCCCAGAAGCACTGCAAAGCATGATGTGCGACATGCTTCGCGCAAACCCCAGCGCCACTAAAATCAAATCTGATAAAGCACCGCGGTATCCAAAGTTGGTAGCGAAAAATTTTCCAGGGGCTAGACATCAGCGTTTTAAAGGCCGGCGCGGCTGCGTCGTCGGCCAGGGTGAATTGAAGGCTGGTGGCCACGACCCGCTCTTTTACTTGAATCATACGTGTGCCATGATTCGCGATAATCTCAAGCGCATGTCTCGTCGGACTTGGTGCACAAGCAAGAAGCCCGAGCAATTGCAGAATCTTTTAGATATCTATACGGTGTTTCACAATCGCTGGCTGGACGGCAGGGGGTGCCTGATGGCGATGCTTCAGGCTCCGCCGCCGACAACAATCTTGGGGGCCAGTTAATAAGACCACGGGCGCTGCAAGAGATCACCAATCACCCCCAACGGATCATGTTCAGACGATCCCGTCAGAGTCATCGCCAAAGTCCGGTAGCGCTGGACCACCAAATTGCCCAATCCCAGGAGATGTGCCCGCGAGAGCCAACGCGCAGCTGCCGCTAACACCAGCATCTCTTTCTCTAGGCTAATGATCTCTGTCGCCTTGTTTAGTGCGGCCTCCAAGTTTTGCAGGCGGACGTCTGTGGGGATATCGAAGTTGTAGCAGGACTCCAGGGCAATAAGGGTTGGAAACAAGACGCCACAATTGCCCTGGGTGAGTACGCCATTACGCGACAGCGTTGACATCTTAACCAAATCGTCAATCTTCGACTGGGCTGAGCTGGCGAAGGTGTAAAGCCGTGACTCCGCAATATACTCCGCGAGATGATGCGGTTTACCAGGCTTGGTATAGCGAGTCAGCTCACGACAATCCGGCGTTTTGACAAATTCCAGGCACTTGCGTTCCCACTGTGCGTCCAAGTCATCGATCGCATCGGCAAACCTTGCCTGCATTTGGTTCAGTAAATCCACTGCCAACTCGTGTTGGCCACTTAGTCGAGCGGCGTTGATGTATGTCAGGAACGCAGATCGCGCTTGTTCATCGTTTGCTGCGTTGTCGAGGGCTCGGCGAAAATAGCCTAGGCTTGCGGGTCCATAACCCAGGCGCAGATAGCGCCGACCGACGGCTCGTAGAATCACGAACTCACTGGCGGCTTGACCGTCCTTGGCCCACATAGCGGCCAGCTGTTGGCTCCATGCGGCCGACCATAACTCGCCCTGCTCCCACTGCAACTGACTCAACACGGTGCGAAACTCACTTTGCAGGTACGCCAAGCGAGACGTTCCCGGATGGATGCGCTGAAGGCGAAAAATATCCTGAATCGAGTCGCAGAGTCTCTTGACCTCGCGCTGGCCCAGTCCCCCAGTACGCAGATGTTGCGCCAGTGCAGCCATTGATAATACATACCGCCGAAGCAGGCTCTCGCTATCAGAACCATCACCAAGGGTTTCCATCTCTTTCAGAATAAGCTTCAGGCGGTCCGTCTTCGGCGATTCAAGAGCCCGCTCCTCGATGTCAGCGCGGACGCTGCTCTTCATGGTTTCAAGAGCGTCGACTGTCCAAAATCGGGTGCGTTGAATTCTCGCTGATTGCATCGCTTTAACCCTTATTCGCTGGTGACGGGAACTCCGTCATTAGTTTAACAAACTTATCGCACGGAAGCATGCAGAACCCACTCGCCTAAAAACTCCGCCGTCACCTCGAAGTGGTTCTCTCGTTAAACGAGGGCAGGTTATACAAGTGGTACCTTCCCCCCGTTGTCTGTTCTAACATAATCAAAGCTTGCCTGGCGGCCTCGCGTTCGTGATTTCTCAGGTGTTCATCTGCTATCTGCAAGTTCTCTTCAATGAATGAGTTCTGAATTCCTGCGCGGCCATTCATCACTAGTTCCAAAGGATTGAAAATGGCACCGATGGCTGCTGCTGTCGTCAAGCCGGGGTGCAGTTTGGTGGGCAGTTGCGACGTGGGCAGAGCAGCGTGATCAGAAATCACCGTATCAACATAGGCTCCCGCGAGGGCCTCGACAGCCATGGCCAAGGGAACGCCCATGGACGGCCGCCCATTGCATGGCAAACGGGCGCCCCCTCGGAATCCACTCGCGTCACGTAGCCCTGCTCGCCGAAAGGCCTCGTCAGAGAATGCATCTTCGCCCGCTCCAGAGGCCTGAATAATGCGCAAAATGTCATTGGGGTGCACACCTGATTCCATCGCTTCACGAATGATTTTCGCAGCGCCGCGGTCCATGGTCCTCAACGTTTGTGGCATCTTCAACCTCTGCCACCAAGTAAGCCCTCCGGGATCTAGCGGCCGACCAAAGTGTGGTGGCTGTGGTGATTCCACCAGCCAGCGAGTCCTGCGCAAATACTCTTCAAACTCCCCTCGCGGCAAGTTCAAGTCGAGAAAGTCGCTCTGCATGGGAATGTTTGCGTAGACGCTGCGCAAAGCGGCATCCAGCGAATCACCGACATAGACCCGCCCCCAGCTTAGCGCCGCGAATCTGCCATCCGGCATAGCTGCTACGGCAATGGCATGCCCCTCTTGTGCGGCAGTGCGGGGATCGACCCCGTTAACAATCTGCCGGCGGCTAAGTGGGCTCAGCCACTCTCGAGTGGCGACACGCACACGATCGGGACCAAAAATCTCCTCGAGCGTTTGCCCAGACATATACGCGGCATGGGCACAGGTGCCTCGCCTATCGTTCTCAGTCAGGAGTTCGGTAATGGCAGCTACGAATTGCGCCCACAAATATTCATCGTCACCCCCAAACACGGGAGTCGCGTAGGCCAGAGCCATAAAATTTAAGAGCGCAATGCCAACTCGTCGCCTCAGTCCGCTAGACCACGCTTCCATGACATTGACTCCTCTACAAAGTTTTGCTGCGATGCCTCAAGCTGCCGGTCCGTTATCAACGCAGCGACGTTGCTATCACCTTAGCTAGCTAAACTTTTCGCGATGTTTTGGTTACTTTCGGCGATCTTGATGAAGACTGCCAATTCACTCTGACGTCGATCAATGTCCTGAATTGCCAGTTCGTCACTCATTTCCTGAAACTCGAGGCGTCGGCTGTAGTTGCTTGCCTGTTCCTGCTGGAACCGCTGTAACTCCTCTGCAGCTGCAAGAGCTGCAGCGTCGTAGGACGCTCTCAGCGCGTCAGCTTCTGGGCCTGCAGATCCACCTACCAACTGCCCCAGATTTCGCAGATCGCGGAACTTATCATCCCATAGCTTCAGATATAGTCGCAGATTATTGCTGCCAGCAATCTCGTCCCACACCCATTGCGGAAGATCGCGAGCAAACTGCGAACTCACTTTGTTATCGCTCTGTGTCGGAGCGGAAGTTTTCGCCTTTGATCCTAATCGGGACGAGAGGGACACGTATTGGAAGAGCTGCCGGTTCATCTGCTGGTAAGAACATGACCCTTCGTACAACTCATTCTCAATTTTGTACGAGCATTGTAAATCTTCTGCAAAGTCTTGCTGCAGACGTTGAGGTAGCTTACCATCAAGGCGTGCACACTCACCTTGCCGAGCTGATGACTCTCTTGCTTGGAGACACGCGATGACACGAACGGCCCATTCGTCGTCAAAATCTTGCCAGAAGCTGCCGCTAGCGAGGATGCCTTGCAGCTCCCGATAACTTAGCTGCAACTTCATACTGATCCAGCGAAAACCAAAATTGTTTGCGGACCTCGCTTCAGACTTTACCGCAATCAATCCCAGGTCAGAATCAGCGTCTGTCGAAACCGGCCAGTAAGCGATGGAAACAGTCCCATCACCAGAAGCCACCATGAGCGGCATCATCGCCTCGCCATCTGTCAGCCCCAGATAGCCTTGTTGCACTAGGAGTGAATAGCCTTCTGGGATCAACACCGAGTCGAGCTGCTGCCCATCATCGTTTGACTCTACTGGCAGCTGGTTTGATGAGCGCGCGCCGATTGGATTCCTATCTGCGTCGTGTGCAGGTACAGGCGCACTGGAGCAGCCAACGACGAAAAGCCATGCGGTGATGAGCTGTGAAACGACATACCATGGTGTTGCTCGGCCGATTGTGATTGAGCCCATCGATGTTGCCTCCTCGAATCGAAGCGGTGAACCAAGCGCAAGTTAAAGTAGCAGTAAGCCGAACCGTGGACTCGCTGTCATGGTGCAATGCATGGGGATACAGAGAGGGGTCTGCAACGGAGGTGCCATCACCGGATTGGATCGGCCGTCGAAAAAAAACAAGTAATTACAGCAGCCTGTAATTGCCGCGGCCAAGGAAGCGCGAGGATCTACACCTGAGAATTATGAAAATAATTCAACAGTAACAATTGCTTAGTCAATATCAACACGTCAAATCCTATCTGGAGCGTATGAATTTTTGACATCTATCCATAAATATTCATTTATTTCGACTAAGCTCAATAACATGCCTAGTCTCTATCGAAGGCGGGGCTGATAAGGGGGCAACACCCAAAGCTCAAAGCTCAAAGCTCATAGCTATTTATCTTTAGGCCACCGTTCCAGCCGAGAGTCTCGTCTGTGTAGACGATCACACACCGCTTACCTGGCCTGCGAGCAAAAAACCACCCCCGGTCGAAATGACTAACACTTAGATGGCCCTGTACTGCTGGATTCCTAAGCCTGTCGATTTGAATGTTACCTTGGTCATCAAGGGGAAATGAATACCCAGCATAGAATTTCTCAGGAACTTCACCATCTATGCGAAGTAGACTTCTTTTCTCCCGTTGAAATGGGTAAACCTTTCTGAGAATCAACCGTGGAGTCCTGCCTCTGGTGTCTATCGTCCATAACACCGGATACTGCCGCAGAGATTCGTTAGTAAAAAGGGCAGTCCCTCTGTTCTTTGCTAAGTAAAACTCGGGTTCATTCATTCTCAAATGTGCATGCTCAGCGCGTTCGAGATAGTTCTCATGATAACGAGGCCCTTCACCCTCGGAGAGAGCCCTGTCTGCCGTTCGTTCCATGTAAAGGCTTGTTTTAAAGTAGAACAAGTCCTTGTCCCAAACGGCTTCAATAATAAACTCGTCGGGATATTTTGTTGAAATCTTGATGTTTCTAATTTCCATCTTTTGATTTTCAGTCTGCTTAGTCGTGCACTTCGGAAGAACGTTGTCATAGGCTCTATGGTAGCCTCGGAGGGTTGCAGAAAGGTGTTCGCCTCGGTTAGTCCGTGCCTCTACGACTGAAGTATAGAGCGCAAACAGCTCTTTATTTTTTTGTGCAATCTCGACGACGCCTGATGCGATCTCCTCTGCATCTGACAAAATTTCAATAAGCTCAGGGGCGGCACGATTGAGTCTCTGGAGATCTTGTTCCATTTCCGTTACCTTGCTCCAATTTCGGTGAAACTCTGAAAAAATATTGCGCGTCTCGATAAGGACAGCCTCAAAATCCTTGCTATCCACATGCCTCACTGCCCCCGATTCTAATTTGGACTCCAAAGACACCAACTGATCAGAAATCCTTCTCTTTAATTCAGAAGTCTTCGTGGGCTTACGAGCTAAGCCACAGTTTTCCCCACAAAGAGATAGACTGTCATTCGTGCTTATAGACATTGACTGATAGGTTGCTAAGATAGTCTGCTTTTGTGAGGTGTTCAGACCTTCAACAAAAGACAAATACTTCCCTTCGATAGCCTCTGCCTCAGTGAGTGCAGCATCTAGCTGCTCCGCAAGGTTGGGCTTTGCCACCGGTGCGGCATTCTGAAGAACGGAGTTGCCGCGTGATTTACACCCTCCGTTGAGGAGAGCGATAAATGCAAAAACAATCATCCAGTTTTTTTCCATCATCCCCTAAGCTCCCTCGACTCATGTTACAAATCTGAGATGAAGTACTGCACCCGCTGGAGTTGCCCCTATCAGAGCGGACGTCCTAGCCAGCATTTGATTTAGACCTACCAAACAAGCAGGTAGATCGTTTCAATGGATCCCTCAATCAGTGTGTAGGTACTGCGTATTGGGTGCGTGAACGCATTCAGCCCCGAGGAAAGATAGCTGCCCATGCCGCCCGCTGGCAGCGTCTGCTGTCGAAATTCGAGCTCGTCGCTCCACCCAAAGTTGCCAATGCCAGTGCCTCCGGCCCACTGCGGCAGGATGCCAACAGCGTCTACAGCCTCGACGGCGGCGTTGATGGGCGTTGCCCAAAGTCCAGCCGCACGCATCCCCATAGCCGCACGAACTCCGCATGATCCCTTAGCCGCCGAAGCAGCCATAGCAAACTCAGTGCCCATTCCCCCAACATTGCTACCGACGTTAGCCCAGTACTCATCACCCCCCAATTGTCGCCCGACATAGCCTCCCGCCAGACTCCCCGCAAATCCGACGCCGAGATCCCGGCCTGCAGGCAAGACACTTGGGTTCCGGAGATGAAACGCCTGCAGACGACTGTGTGCACTCGAGCCGATACCACTCCGCGCGGCTCGGATCTGACTCAACCCGCGCACCGGCTTGTACCCTGCGGTCGTCCGCACCGATCCTCTCGTGTCAATCTGGGCAATCATCAGCCGATCGAGTTCAGCAGCGTTTCTCGCCTCCTCAATAATCTCGGGCATCAGACAACCAATTTGATAGCAATTCAGGTGTTGAGCTGGGTCTGTCAATGTCGCATGCAATAATTCTGGGGTCATATCTCGGGGAAAAACATAGCCACTTTGACGAGGGATCGCCGCTAATTCGCGAAATCGCTGCACGACATACCCAAGCTCCCGCTCAGCCAGAGGCGAATAGCTGACCACATCGACAGGCTGACTCAATGCATGCGTACCAAAGTTGAAGGGTTTTTCTATTTCCTTCATTTCAAACCAGTGCTCAAGGCGCCCATCCGGCAGCTGTGCTGCACGGTATTCACACTTGGTGGCGCCCTTCTCTGTGACCGCGTAATACATGAAGTGCAACTCGTCTGGAGCTAACGATCCATGAAACTTGACGCCATATAAGCCATAGCCGTTTGCGAGCATCGTCGTCGTCTGCGGATGACTCGGAAACGCAATCTGCTGAAACGTTTGCCAAGGGTCGTGCTCGGCCGCACCCGCGACGTCGATGCAAAAACCAAAAACCACGCAGGGAAGGAGGCTTGCAGAAATCAACAAATAGGACTGCAAAGACCTAAGCATAGCTGTTATCCATTCAAGAATGGTTTCAATTGCAACTCCAAAGCCAGCAATTTGAATGCCGAGTCCGTCACCAGATTAATCTGGCTGATTGTATTGCGAAAACGGCTGCTGTCCTGGCCGCTCGCGATCAGCTTCGCTCCACCTACTCGCATTTTTTGATGAAATTAGTACAGGTAATGCGGCCTGTTACAGACAGGACGACGTACGAAAACACACTCTAGTGATTGACACGTATCCAGCCCCGCAGCCTTACAGGGTTTTCTTCTCGGGCGTGTCAAGCGCGCTAACCCCGTGGACAGGCGCAGGGATCGACCTGAAAGCGACCTTTCCGGCAGGAGGATGACCTTTTGCCGACAGTAGCCACCCAACTCATCAATACTACTTAGTTTTTAGTGGAATCGTTCAAGTATCACCAGAATGCGACGAAGAGGACTTGGCGGGCAAAGATGACTCGCCTTTGGGGGATTTCGCTTTGCTGGGGTGTCACCAACAAATGCCGCAGATACCAAAATTGCATCACGTGAGCAGCATACTGCTTCTGCTGCCCCTGATGTGGCAATGCGCGACCCCGAAGGTTCGCAAGAACTTCGTCATGGTTCGCCCCACGTTTAGCTCCGCAAAATCAAGCGCCGAAGTCAAAATCCAGGAAAGCGCCAAAGCAGCCGTCGCTGCCGCCGGCTTACCCACAGAAGCCAGGCGGTATATAACCCAGGATTTCAAGTCGTCAGGAATTGCCATCGGCACAAAGTGGATTTCGGCGTCGTACATGGAGCCCTTTCGACCCGTAGATGACGAAGCGGCGATTGCAGAAAAAGGCAAGACAACGGGCTCGGACTTTCAATTGCATCTCGTGCTCGGAAGTTTTGGTCTCGACTTGGCAACCCAGTCCATGAAGGGCTTTCATGTCGAAGCTCCTGATCCCCTGCCGTTGGATTTTCCTGGTTACGAAGTCTTTCCCGATATGAAAATCAAGCGCAACTCAGTCACTTTCTTTTATATGAGTGACCCGGAAAGCTTCAGCTACGACACGGCGTTCACCCAGACGGAGTACAAACCTGAATCTGGCGGAACCTGGCTACTCATGCTCTCTGCGGACGAACAGTCAGCGACGAACATGCCGACCGAAGACCCAACCATCGATCCTCGACAGCAGGTGAAGAGCATGCAGAACGTTGCCGCTAGTTTGCTGGGTGGCTTCGGGCTGACCGGCTATACTGGCTTTGGGTTGTACGCCAGTATCGCATTGGCCACAGGACCGTCGTTCCATCGAATGACCGCCGAAACTCGCGATGGAACGGTTCAAGGCCAGTACGAAAGTGGCTACAAAAACAATGTGCGAATGATCTTCGGAATCGACCGCGGCTTTTGGTTTGCGGGCTCTAGAGTGTGGCAAGAGGGACAAGGCGTTCTGGTGAACGATGTCGACTTGATGCTGCAGAGCAGCCAAATTGAAGGGTTCTTTGGCATGCGCCTGTAGCCCGACAATTTACGGCATCATAACTTGTGACTCAGCACCCAAAGCGATACCGAGCCATTCCACCATATCACTGGCGGTAACTGCATCTGTCCCAACGCGCACAGTCGCCAAACTCGCCGCCCGCGCGACTAGCCGCAGCCCTTGATGCACGGCTTCGGCGGCTGACAAGCCCGCAGCACCGAGCGCTGCAATGCAGCCCGCCAACACATCACCTGCACCAGCCTTACTCATCTCGGGCCCGCCAAAGTCCAAGATACCTCCGGCTGGAAGTTGTCCGGTGAACAACAACGGCGTCGCGTTTTTGTAAATGAGAGTTACCCCTAATACATCTGCAAGTTGTTGCACGGCTTTGGGATCAACTCCAGGTTGCTCCGGCAATCCCATCTTCGTCCACTCTCCGGGATGCGGCGTGGCTACGGCTCGTTCGCGGCACAGTGGCGAATTAGCAAGAAGTTCGCGCAACCCATGCGTCGCAGCCGCATCAAACACCAGAAATCCTCCAGCCTCGCAGTAAGTCCGCAAGATCCCCATGTGCTCTGGTTTCAGAAAGTTCTCCGTCGCACCGGGGCCAAGCACCAAAGCGCGCACGGGCCGCAATTGCAAGAAATTGCGCAATCGATCCGGCAGAAGCTCCTCGCCTTGAAACAGATCCTCACGCGTAAGATCGACGGGCAAGGATGGAGCTGTGCCTCCAGGAATAGCGACAGTCGCCCATCCACATCCGGTCCGCAACGCGCTCATAGCCGCCAGGCAAGGCGCGCCGAGCTTGCCAGCGCTGCCACCAATGACTGCCACCATCCCCCGATCAAACTTATGCCGATCGGGTCCCATCGCCTGATACGGGTTGCTGATAGCCACATCCCGGCCGTGCCACCAAACGGGAGCACACAGGGTCCGAGACTGCTGGATTGCGGCCCTGGGAAAACCGATCTCTTCGATGAGTACCTGGCCGCAGTATTGGCGTTGGGGTGATCCAATAAAGCATGGTCGGCTGCCCCCGAAGCTGACGGTGACATCCGCAGGCAAGGGTGGCTCGGCAAACCCGGGCCCGACAGCATCAGCGTTGAGTCCGGAGGGTAAATCCACAGCAACGGTTGTTGCCTCAGGCAGCTTCGACGCCTCCCGCAATGCATCCAAGACCGGGCCCGCTTGCAGCGCACCCGCAAAGCCAACCCCCAAAACACCATCGATGAGAATCGGCTTCTGAAGGGCCGCTCGCTGCAGCAAACCCGGCGCATAGCGAACCTGCGGGATGTTCAATCTATCGAGAACAGCCTTTTGCGTCGCTGCTAACGCACTCAAACGCGCGGGAAACGTCTGCGAAACGTGCACCACCTGCACCGAATATCCGGCATCGATCAGGACCCGAACCGCGACCATGGCATCCGCCCCGTTATTGCCTGGACCACATAGAGCCAGAACAGGTCGACTGGGCGAATAGCGCTGCCGAACAGCCGCAGCCACGGCTCGACCAGCAGTTTCCATCAAAGCCGCGGCGGGAACACCCAAATCTTGGCAACTCTGCTCATCGACCATACGCGCAAAGCGCAAGTCCCAAAGTCGAGACCACAAATGCAAGCGTTGTGACTCAGAGGTTTCAGCCGCGACTGATGACATTGCCGCCAACTTTTTCAATAACGCGACAGAGTTTTTCCATGACGTCGGCTTTGAACGCTTTATGAGTGAAGGCGACCTTCTCGTTGACCAAGTTGTACTCAAGTCCCGCGTCCGAGCTAGTGCCCTTAAACTCAAAGACAGAAGTTCCCAGCTTGGAGATAATCACTTTTAGATCCGATCCAACGCGCTCAAATTGCAGTAGCTTACCCAGCTCACGGCCACCAAGCTCGTCGATAATGGCATTCAAAATCTTCTCTGGCTCATTCTTGGGAAAGGAAAATTTCATAACACTCCTCAAATACTTATTAGGTGCGTTGGACTTCAAAAAACGCACGACAAAGGTCCTGCATCAGTCGCTGCACCAACGAACTCATACTCAGCGCCTCTTGTGACGCATGCCGCCAACGAACAGCACCAAACACGTCAAACTCAGGCGCAAAGACATACAAAGGAACGGTCTTCGTCTGGAATCGAATCTGCAGCGTCAGGCTCACATGCAGTGTTGATCCCTGCTGCCAAACTTTCATTTGATTCGGGCCAAGCAACAAGACAAATCCGGCAGACTCAGGATCGAGATCCATTCGCAAAATGCGAACCTGCCGCGCCAACTCCACATAACTATTAAACAGTTGAACAGCATCTTGCGCTTCGAGAAATAACTCTTCGACCGCGGTGGCTACTTTTCGCTGAGCCGTAGCCGCGACAGCAGCCGGGTTTTGTAACTGCCAATGTCCACCGGTGAAAGATGCGCTGGCTAGCTGCTGGTACCAGGTTTCATCAGCCACAAATCCCTCCCTCAAAAAAGCAGATTCAATGCCGCTTGTAAGCGAAGTTCGCTCAGCTGTGACACCTCGTTTCGCTCAAAGACATCCTGGGCGACGGCCGGAGTGACCACCCAATCCGAAAACGTCCACATCTGTGAAATCAGAAGTGATACCCATGGTAGCGGTGCCGCCGAAACATACAGTTCTGCTGTCAGCAGTTGCCCGTCCGCGGCGATCGTTTCAAAAGTCGGCATGTTGTGCAAAATGTTATTGAGCTGATACTCAAACGTCCCATTGGCACCCACTGTGGTCTGCAGAGGCAAGGTCTGAGCCAAGTTCAATTGCAGACGAGTCGAGGAGTCGGGACCGTTCAACAGCGCGTTGAGATACTCAAACTGCTCATGGATAACTGCGCCCGTAATCGTAAACGACTTTTGCAGGGTAACCCATGACGTCACATCAAAGTGCAGACGGGTTGCCTCGACATCGGTATTGGTATCCAGCGACTCCTGATAGGAAGCCGTTGTGCTGGCACCCACAATGCCAAATTTACCACCGACACTGCCGAATCCAGAGCGGCTGCCCGTGCGATTCAGCCGCTCAAAATCGGGAAAGAGATAAAAGATTGAACCACCGACACTGAGCCAGACATCTGAAGGCAGTGGAAATTCGAGCCAGGTCCGAGCCGAGATTTGACCGTTCTTACGCAAAGTTCGCTGCCGCTGGGAAAGATTCAGCACGAATTCGGGATCGTCCTCGCGCACAATGTTTCGCCGCTCCTCGCCACTTTGAACGCGTTGGGCAGCTTTTCCATTCAGTTGCAAACCGAATGCGGCGCGCCTCACGGCACCCTCTTCGCCGGAAATAGGGAGCAAAGGTCCGCCGGAAAACTGAAAGTATGTCTCGGCAATCGAACTTCGATTGCTGGCATAGCCGTGAAAGTCTTGCTCCTGACTGCGTTGAGCCGCACCGACACTCGCCACCTTCTCAACGTATTGCAACCCCTTATGCTGGTACGCAGTCGCGGCCTTTTCGGCATCTTTCTTCACACCCTGAGCTTCTTGCGACATGGTTTCCGCGAGCTTTTGCTGACGCAATCGTTCCTTTTCCCCTTGGCGCTCCTTAGCTAGCTCCTGGCGTTCAGCCATCGCCTGCAATTCCGTTAAATGCTTTTGATAGAGGACTTTGCTGCGCGCCAGCTTTTCTGGGAGCACAACGGCCTTGTCGAGCATCTCTTCGGCTTCTTGGTAACGGCGCAGACGCACGGCGCAAATGGCACCGTAGTAATTGGCCAAATCGAAAAGGGGATAATCTTTGGGCACCCGACGAAAGGCAAAGAGCGCTCCTTGGTACTGCTTCTGCAGATAAAACGACTGTCCAAATTCGTAGGCTGTCTCCGCATCTAGAGTGTTGGGATCGAGTCGGGCAAAGAGAAAGTATGCTTCTTGCGGCCGCTCCAATTTATAGAGAGCCTTGGCATAGAGCTGAATGGTGGGCTGATGCCCAGAATAGCGCGCTAGGATGGCTTTGAAGGCGTGCGTTGCTTCGATGTATTTTTCTTCATCATAAAGCTTCTTTGCGGCGCGAAACTCTTTGATGACTCCTGGTCCAGCGGGCCGCGGTGCAGCTTTGGCTTTTGCAGGGCGCTGGACTGCTGGGCTGGCTTGGCCGAACACCGCTTCCAACGGCCACACATGGGCAGCCATAAGAATGAGCCCCATGCGTGACAACACACCAACCCGATATCGCATCATGCGTCGTGCAGCAGCCGTCAATGGTCGCCTCGCGATTCGAACTTAAGTTACGATGACTATAAGAAGTTTTAGCACGATGCGCAGTGAAAACCTAGACTCAATCCTAGACTTCGCCCTCGCCATCGTCAGTTGCCTTAGGGCACTCACCTGAGTACGGATCGGCAAATGGTGCGAATTCAAGCGCTGGAAGCAAGTCTTTCGCCTGCAGGCAGATTCGGCGGCGCCATGCGGAACTTGGGTCCAGCCGTCCGGCTGCCGGAAATTGCGACATAGCCCGCTCCAACGCCGTCGCCAGCGGATTAAACAAATCGTTCGCGGACATCGCCCGGTTCTGCTGCTCTTTCTCGGCCACCTTGAGATGAATCAGCCAATCCATCGCCAGGTTCAATAACCGATTGTATTCAGGCACCATGCCGGCTTGATCACCATAAAAGTAGGAAACAAAAAGGCGATTGAGCGCAAAAGCCAGCACCGCACCGACATGGTGTGGGTCACGAAAAATCAAAGACTCGACATTGACCTCGCCGCCAATGAGACTTTGCACAGCGTCGTGCGTCAATCGCTTCGCCGTTCGCCCATCAGAAAACGTGTTGCGCAGGGGATCGCGCCCCGTCGTCAACTCCTCTTCCAACCCTAAAAACGCCGTGCGATCACCACGCGCGACGTACAGCGCGATGAGATCGGCAAACCCCTCGGCCACGGAAGACCAGAAGACTTCCTGACGTCGGGTGTATTGTGGGCTGCCCTCGGACACACCGTAACGGTGCTGTGCGGGAAGCCAAGTCAAAGAGACTGCGTCGGTACTTGGCCTCATCAACATGCTCTGCACGTGGTGACCAAATTCGTGAAAATTGACGAAGGGGGATTCCCACAGATGCAGGAGTTGATCTCGCTGATTCGCTCTCCCCACCGATTCTGGAAAAATACCAATCATCTGGACATCAGGAAAGTAGGCCATATTGTCGACTTCGATGTACGAATGATCGATCACCTCGTTACCCTGCTGCTCCACATTCAGATGATGATCGATAAATTTCGCCATGACTTCCAGCTTGATCGGTGCCAACTTCAGATCTGGGCGCGCTTCCTGGATGCGCCGGTGGGCTGTCCCCAAATAATGGGTTGCGGCAAGGCCAATGGCCTCATACGACTCGCGTTCATAGGCATGTTGGTCTCTGCAAACGCGCAGCAGTTTGCGATCAGTAACTCTGTGGTACCAAGGCAGTTCATCGCCATTCGCGTCCAAGCAGCGACGGCCATAGAGATCATTTTGATCACACTTGCGCCAATGCTCTCGCCCCCAAATCGTCTCGACAACGCCGGTGGTCTGCAGACTCAAGGCCGTTCGCATCTCTTCAAATTCAGTCGCCGACGCCACCAATCCGACGCCGCCCATACCTGTCAGGAAACTAGAACTCAGCGTCAGGGGGTCTCGGCGACCTTGGCAGTCTTGATCCGCCACAAAATAATGATCTGCGGGGGGGTCCGGGGTCAAAATGCGGCGACGGATTCGTTCATCAACTGCGGGAGACCTGAGATCATCCCCACATCCCACAGATAGGAGACCTAGTAGGACCAGCTGGGTGAAAATCAGGAATCGACCTGGCATGCTAAAGCCTCCAGTAACGCTAAAACCGTTACGAGCGCATCCATCATCACATAGAAATGGGAAGGATGTTGACCTTTGATAAACCTTTCACTAAACAATAAGCAACCGATTTTGCTGCCACGACAAGGAGAAGCATCTGAATGGCTCGCGTATCTATCGAAGATTGCTTAGAATCTATTGAAAATCGCTTTGCTCTTGTGGCCGTTGCTGCGGATCGCGCTCGCCAGATCATGGGTGGAGATGAGCCACTTTTGCGCACCAAGAACAAGGAAGCGGTCACCGCGTTGCGAGAAATTGCCGAAGGCATGGTCGTGCAGAAGGATTACCACGGCACGGGCACCCAATCGATTGGCGGCCGAACCGGCGATGATGAGGATGCGTCTGTACCGGAGATGTAGTCCAGGCTAAGACGGTTTCTTTCGACGTTCGCATCAATAGATCCCGACTTTGGGATCTATTTTTTTTGCCCAAGCATCAATCCCTCCAGACAGTGTCCGAGCCTGCGGAACCCCTTGCTGCCGAAGGAACATGGCCGCACTAAAGGAGCGAATGCCGTGATGACAAATGCAGATCACCGCTGCGGCACTGCGTAGCGCTGGTAAAAGCTCGGGAAAGGATTGATCAGCCATCAGAATGGACTCTTGAATCTTCGCCGTATCAAACTCCCAGCGCTCGCGAACATCTAGCAAGACCCAGTTCACGGGAAATAGCCCGTTTTCTTGACGCGACCGCGCCAACTCATCGACTGAAATTTCGATATTGGCAGCCAGGTCCTGCATCTGATCCAACTCCTTGATGATTGTCGCTGGGGATTCCCCGGCTTTCTCTGCTAGCTCTTCAACGGTCCAATTCGCGGCACTTTGCTGCGGATCGAAAAACGACGGTGGCAACACGGAAAAACGCTCGAGGATCACCACGTCCAGATAGGGAACCCTCCATTCATCCAGTTTTGATTGTAAGCCATGCCCACTCAAAACGACACAGAACTCCTTGGATCTGCTAAGGTGTCATTCGCGACATTTATAGGAGAGAGAATACATGCATGCCATGCCAGGCTCAACAATCACCAGCTATCAAGGTCATACCCCCAAATTCGGGGCCAATGTATTTCTAGCGGCTGGTGCCCATATCGTCGGCGATGTGGTTCTGAGCGATGATGTCAGTGTTTGGTTCAATACCGTCGTGCGCGGAGACTGTAATTTTATTCGGGTCGGCGCCCGCACCAATATCCAAGATGGCTCCGTCATCCACGTTACACACGGTACCGGACCAACGGTCATTGGCGCTGACGTGACCATCGGGCATGGGGCTATCATTCACGGCTGCACAATTGAAGATCTCTGTCTGATAGGAATGGGGGCTACGATTTTGGACGGCGCCGTCATTAGCCAGGAGAGTTTAGTCGGAGCCGGAGCGTTGGTTACGCCAGGTAAAAAGTTTCCACCTCGTTCGCTGATCATCGGCAGCCCCGCTCGCGTCGCGCGAGCCCTGACGAATGCAGAAGTGGCATCCCTACGTGACTCAGTGGATCACTACTTGGAGTACAAGAAACATTACTGAGGCAGCATCCAGCGAACCGCAAACATTTGGGTCAAGCGCGCGGTAAATGACCGCCAGGCGGTGACGCTGCGCCTGCCATCTTCCGGATAGTAAAAGTGCATGGTATCGGCGATGAGTTTGCGATCCATTCTAGACAGGCTGAAGCGCTCGGCCTCAGAGAGTTCGTGCAGATAGGCTTGGCGCTCCGCCATGCCCGTCCCATCTAATCCCATGGCGTCCATCATGCCGATCAGCCAAAAATTCTGCCGACCATGTACTTCGATCTCATGTGCCAACGTGGATCCCAGCAAAGCCCAGCTTGAAAACGCCGCCGGTCCAATGCGCACACTCGCTTCCGCGTACCAGCTGGCACGACTGGTGATCCCGCGGTCTACCAGCGTCGGGTCAAATAATGGTGCATTGACATTGTGGGGTAACTGAATTTGAAAGAGGTCCATGGCCAAGTCGATGGAAGCTTGTGCCACAGCAGGCTCGGCCTCGGGCGCATGCACAGGTGTCGCGCGCAATGCCGCCTCGGCGCTCTCTTCTAGCAAGATCTGCCACTTGGCCCAGCCCATAAGGACAAGGGCCAAACAGACCGCGAACGCAACCACAACGCTTCGACGCCACAACAGCATGCAACAGCTTCCCACAACAAAATCAACAGCCACCGGGTCAGCAACAAGGGGACCCACTCCCTGCAGATGGAGCAAGTCCAAAGCCAGGTGCAGGAGTCGGAAAATACGGAGATTTTTCAATGAGCGGAGGATGGTGAGTGGTCGAAAAATTGGCTGGTGTCCATGAGTTGGGCAGGGGGGCTCTGCGTCAGCGGAGGGCATGTCCCTGTATGATGGTGATCATCCAGGAGCGGGCAGGCAGGTTCCTGGTAGACGGGCACCGTCGCAGAGACGGGTGCCCCAGGGGCCGTTACCGGAGCTGGCGTGGATTGAGGATGAGCGACCAGTTCAACACCTACATCATGGGGCACATAGACTCCCATTCCGGGGGGCACGTATCACCATTCATCAGATCGCCACGCTATTGCTACCATTGCTGCCAGAGCCATCAGTGGTGGGTTCTGTGGGTGCTGGCGTTAAGTCGATGATCGGGTCTGGAGAAACTGTGACAGACGGCTCTAAGTCTGCCGCTGGCTTGGCGCATTGGTCGGCGCTGGGGATCGTTTTGCCTTCGCCCGCGTCCGCGTCCGCGTCAGCGCCAGCGCCGCCACCATTGGCGGTGCCAAACATCATCCGGTAGCACAGAGTCCCATATATCTCGTAGCAATTGTCTATCCAAAGGGCGAATGCGGTTGGCGAGTTAAGCGTGCTGGACGACTGTTTTTCCAGTTGCCCTTGTTTGGCCAACGCACCCGCTCTCAACTTTCTTTCTTTGGCAGCTTCGGCTTCGTCGGAGGTCAATAGAACTTTACCAGTTGGCTGGATTTGCGTTTGTTCGCCCGTGCAATCCGGTTCCTCATTTTCCGATGGGCCTGGCTTTCCACCCTCGCACCAGATCAGCCGTTCGTGAACCCCGCAATGGCGATCATCTTGCAGCAAGTGCAGTGCTGTCGATCCTGCGCCATGATGCTCCTGATTTGCGCTCAAATTGCCAAGGGCCGAGACGAAATCGCTAAACGCGATCGGACTCTGTCTTGCGATCATTCCCATGAGAATCTCGTCCGCTTTCTCCTTGGTAATCTCCGAGTTCGCCCCTTCAATTGCAGCCGCCATCCAGAGCTGCTGCAGCTCAGCCTGAGAAGCGTTGCTGAGGTCCATCTCACTGTATTTTCCCGAGTCCTTTGTCGCCACTGCTTGGCTCGTGAACTCTTTGGTGCTGGACTTGTCGTGAGGATCTTGGCTGCATGCCGCGATGTTTAGGAGTGCCAGGTTCGAAAGGATCGTCGCAAAGGTGTGACGCATATGGTGCTCCCATCATTGGTGGTCAAATTTTCTGTCTGGAGATGCGGAAGATATCGCAAGCTGCGTGCCGCCGCACGTGCCCGAGAAATTCCTAATCTTTTCGCTATCGGGGCGATGTGGTCGGCTCGTCATGGAGCCCACCCTGGGCGGGTTGGACGTGAGCCGCTATAGATTGTATCCAGCAAAATCACAGGGATATCGGGCGGGCTTGTGACTCTCCGATTTGGAATCCCCTCATCACATTACATTTCATCTTTCAGGTTAGATAGTTAGGCGTAAAAGCTCGGCTAACTGCCATCGCCTTTGGCAGACAGGCGCCT
>CAZLMG010000047.1:0-30269 GCA_964560765.1 uncultured Oligoflexales bacterium | reverse complement strand
CTGCTCCAGTCCCCTGGCCCGTTAACCGCAAGCTGCGCTTTTCGGATAGGCATACGCCGCCACCCGCCCATGCTGCTGGCATGAGTCGAACGCCGGATAATCTCTGCAATTTTCGGACTGGGCAAATTTACCCTCAAGTTTTCTGCAAAACGTGCCGATAAGACCCCGGAAACCGCTAGGATCGTATGCCCTTGAGGCGCTCTTTTTAGAGGATTAAACATGCTTGGTTTTGAGCAAGATTTAGATATCGACGTGGAAGTTGAAATCGACACCAAGGGCGGTGCCTCAAATGATATGTTCCCAGCCGTCGAAAAGTGGCTGCTAGAGTCGTCTGATAATCGTGAAGCCCTCGATTCCGTCGTCGATAAAGCCGACCTGAAGCACTTTCGCTCTCTGGTCGATTATTTAGTGTGCGCGATTTATTCCGAGCACCGGCAGCAATGCCTGAAATTTTACGCCGGTCGCGGGCCACACCTTAAACAGATGATAGATGACGAAAAGCGCAAGCAGATGGAAGTGGTCATGCTACGTGCCCTAGCCTACTCGGCCCTACTGTGGGAAGCCGCCAATCAAGGCATACCGGTGGAGCACAATTGGCTGATGATGGCCCGTGCCATGCGTGCCGCCAGCTAACTGACCCTCGCACCACCTTTTACGAAACTTAGTCATTCTTGTTTTGCCTCAGGACATTGGCAAAATCCTGGGAAATTCCGTGCATGCGAGTTCCGGCCAGCTTAAGACTTTCGACTGTCTTGTGTAAGCGATCCCAATCCATGGGAACGCCCTGTTCCTGTTGCACCAACAAACGCTCCAAGCGCGAAACGCAGCTTAACAGGATCGACAATGGGTTATTGAAATCATGCAGCATCTTCGCGCTCTCTTGCCGAATCAGCATTGCTTCACCCGTGGCCAACGTCGCAAGTTTGGGAGCATCCACCCACAGCATACGCGGACAGACGTTTTGCCGCCGGAGATCTTCGATCACGGTCTTAATATCCGCTGATAGTTGCTGGACACCTTCGTCGCAAGCCAAGTTAGCGACGTATCCGTAAACTCGCATTCGGGAATAGCTGCTGCGTAGGCTGATCAATGCCGCAGCCACGGATTCATCGACGCGTCCGTGCCGCACCCATGCCGGACCATGCCGAGCGATCAACTCATCCAAGTCTGTAAAACACAGCTGACCGGAAGCCAGGAATGAGGCCCAAGATACGCCAGAACTGGCCAAAATTGATGCCATTTCATGACCGTGTTGACTTGTCGCCAAAATCAAAACGCCATCGCCCGCCCGCAATCCGGCGGCAATAAAGTCAGCGGCAAATGCGCGTACGCCAGCCGCCGAAACGCCAAGAGACTGCACGTCGACATACGAATCGTTCGCCCCATCATCAACAACCGGTAGCGCGCATTCTTTAGACCGATTTGCCGCCATAGAGACTCACCCCCGTTGGCACCCATCGGTATCGCCAGGAATCTGCTTTAGCTGCCCTCGACCGGCTGCTGGACGGAACGCGCCCTTGCCTTGGCGAGTTGGTTGCGAGATGCTGATGGACCTTGCAAAACCTACTTTAATTGCGCATTCACCAAGCAATCCGAGGTCGTATGCAGTATAAATCACAGAAATCTAGTGGGCGGTTGCAGCCATGGATGGTCTTGACCTGCGGCACCGTCATCGTGATCGCTTTAGTCCTGCTGAATTTGGTGTACCAATATCGAGCGAGCCGCTCCCTGATTGACGGCCGACTGGTGGCGATAGCTCACCTCATTAAAACGCTATTTCCCGATGATTTTCCAAATAAAATGGGCGAATCGCCGGTATACGATCAAGAGGCGCTGCGCGTCTTTGAAAATCGCCGGCAAGATATCAGTGAGCAGTTCGACCTGGACTTCATCGTGGTTGCGCAGCTGCGTGAGGGCCAATGGCTTACGTTGACGGGTTATCCTCCAAATCTGGACGCTGCCTCGACATTTGTCCGCTCCATACTTGAAGGCCGTGAGGCGCAGGCTGCTCTGGAACTGAGACAGAACAAGAGCCACCCACAAGAACACGCCGAGCTTGGAATCTACCAGCATCAAGACGGAGGTGGCCGCTATATTGTAGACTCATATCAGGATCAGCAGCAACGTCCCTACGCCTTTCTCGTCGGCATATCGCACCAGCATCTCGACTCCGTGCTGAAGCCCATATGGACGGGTTCGCTCTTGATAACGTTTACCTTGCTGCTGACCCTCGTGATCATTCTGACGCTGGTCGCTCGATTCTTCCGGCAGCAAAGTCAGCGTCATAGCTATCAACAGGACGTCAATGAGTCCATGGCGCTGGCCTTTGCCGGGTTGGAGTCCGTCACCAATAGCGGTGGCTGGTGGTTGGACTTGGCATCTCATCAGTTGCGCTGGAGTCCTCAAACCTATCGAATTCATGAATTACCTATCGATACACCGGTCGACGTCGAAAGCGCCATTGCCTATTATGCCCCGCACGAACAAGAGCGCATTCGGGGGCATGTGGCAGAATGCTCCCAGGAGGGTACCTCTTGGGACGAGGAGTTTGACTTGGTCACCGCCACGGGTCGCCTGATGCGCGCCCGCGCAACGGGCCAACCTACCCGCGATGACAGCGGTACCATCACCCACCTTTACGGAACGTTTCAAGATGTCACGAAATTCGCCTACCAGAGCGATCTGATCGGTCAATACCAGGAAATTCTAGAGGGTTCCGATACTTTGGTCGCAGTCGTCGACGAAGACTGCGCCATCGACTACATCAATGCTGCATTCGTTCGCGCGTGCGGGAACATGCGCGGGCACAAATTCATCGACGCACTGGTCGAAGAGGATCGGGCAATCTTTACCAAAGATTGCGTGCCGGCGCTTACCGCCGGACAGTCCTGGTATGGCGCCTTGAATCTGCGCTCGCCAATGGGCAGTCGCCTGTCGACGATGGCATTGATGCTCTCCCGGCGTCGCCGCGTCGGGTTAAAGCGACAAATCTTAATGCAATTCACCGACATTACGGCCCTGTCTCGGCTGTTACGGCAAAAGGATGCGTTGATCACCGCGATTCCTTCCTATCTGCTCATCCTCGATGGAGAGCAATGCATCGTCGAGATTTTGAACGCCCGCTACTTGACCGGGGTTTCCGAGGACGCTCTGCACGGAAAAAATCTACTAGAAACCGTTAGCCCCGAGCAATTGGAAGACACACGCACCGCGCTGCACGAAGCCAGTCATGGGCGAATAGGCTACGTACGCTACGAATCCAAACAAGGCGATCACGTTCGCCATCTACGGCGGGTTATCGTTCCCTTCAATGATCAACACTATCTTGTATACGCCGAGGATATGACCACGGAGGTCGCCTTGCGTCGCGAGAAAGAAATTCTCTTGCGTGAATTGGCGCACCGCGTGAAAAACAACTTTCAAATCATGTCTTCGCTACTGGGAATCACTATCAACAAGTCGCACAATGCAGCTGTTACCGCCGCCCTCAATGATTTTCGCGAACGTATTTACGTCATGGGCCTAGTGCACCAAGCCATGTTCGCCGTGCAAGAACAAGGCCCTCTCGATCTTTGCTTGCAGCTGCGGATGTTGGAACGTTACGCCCAGCAACAATTCCAGCAGCAAGGCCTCGTCATTCACCACTACTGCCCTCCGACCCCAATTCTCACAACGTCCGAGGCGGGGGTCTACTTGGGTATGCTCTTTAATGAACTCCTCACCAATACGTTCAAACACGCTCCTGACCACCATTCCATGCAAGTCCGGTTCGGCATTGTGACCGCAGGCGATCGCTGTACATTCTTCTATCGCGATGAAGGTGGTTACTACGATCGAGAAGTGGGAAATGCCGCAGGCGGAGTCGGAACTGAATTGATCAACATCTTTTGTCGGGCTCTGCGCGCCCATGTTAAGCGCACTACGACTGCATCTTTACCGACCGCCGCGCAAAATGCGCTATTCATGAATTCTCCGCCAGTCGGTATAATGACTGTTATATTTAGCCTGGAGTCTTAACGTGGCAGGTAGCTTTCTGGTGGTCGAAGACGAAGCCTTGGTCAGTGCTGATATTTGCTCGATGCTACATGCAAAGTTTCAGGGTTCTTCGGCGCGACAAGTCCGCGACCTACAAGAAGCCAAACTTGCGCTCGAGGATCAGGACTTTGATGCCGCGCTAGTCGATTTGCGCTTGGGCACGCAATATGACGGTTTTCACGTTGCCGAGGCTGTGAAAGCAAAGGGGCGCAGCACTCCGATCATTTTTGTAACCGGTCATACGGATCACGAGCTGCTCGATCGCATGTCTGGATTTCACCCCGATGCGGTCGTTGTGAAGCCGTTTTCGCCGGTGCAATTGCAGATTGCTGTGCATAATGCCCTGCGCCGCCGTGACTCGACAACCGGGGTGGAACAGGCCGCTTTGTCCGACAGCAATCTGGATGCGGATCGGGTGCGGCAGCGTTTGCGCTTTTACGAAGACACGTTGGATAAGATCGCCATCGTTTCGGTGACCGATGCTGCCGGGCGCATTATCTCCGCTAATAAGAAGTTCTGCTCCATTTCCGGCTACTCCGAGCAAGAGGTCTTGGGGCAGAACCATCGCATCTTGAATTCGGGCAGCCATCCTCCAGAATTCTGGACCGACATGTATCGAACCGTCGCCCGCGGTGACGTTTGGACCGGCACGGTACGCAACGTCCGCAAAGATGGTCAGCACTATGTCGTTAAATCTTACATCGCCGGTTATTTCGATTCCCGTGGCCAGCTGACCAACTTCTTTTCCATTCGCTTTGATGTAACGCACGACGAAGAGCGTCTGGAGTATCTACGCATGCGCGACCAAATGCTTAAAAATGCCATCAGTCAGGACGTCGTTTCTTCGTTCATTGGCGGGGTGTCCCATCACATTAACAATATCATCGCAGTGACTCCTATCATCATGAGCCGTGCGCGAAAATCGCTCGAAGCCGATGATCGTCCAGCTCTAGAAACCTCTCTCGGCCGCATGCACATCGTCTGCGAACGGCTAGAGGGATTCGTCAAAACCCTGAACGAAATTGCTGACCTGTCCGGATTCGCGGATAAGGCCGACTTTCGGCAAATGGATCTTTTGTCGTTTTTAAACGCGGCCATTGATTTTGCCAAGCGAGCGACTCCGACATTGGGTCAGCGTGTGATTATGCATGTGCCGCACGGGCTGAAGCTGGCGGTCAATATCATGCCGCGGGAGCTCACTGCCGTTGTGCAGCAGATTTTGAAGAACGCCCTCGAAGCAAATGCGGAACAGTCCGACTTACAGATTACGGTCTCGCTAGCGATGTTGGAAAATGTTGTTACGATTTCATTTCAGGATAACGGCAGCGGCTTTGGTGAAGAGCGTTTGAAAATGGCCATGCTGCCCTTTTATTCGACCAAGAGCGCTGTCTATGGTGTCGGTACCGGCCTGAGTTATGCCGACAAGGTGATGCGCGGACACAACGGTGTTATCTATCTGCAAGACACCGACGAGGGCGCACGCGTCACCCTCGAGCTACCCTACTCCAAGGACCTAACTTAACTTGGGATGGTCAAGGCCGGAACGATTTCGGCCACCCGCACCAAGTTCTGTTTTCCCGTGGCCATGTGCTTAAGCATCACTGCTGACTGGGCCTGTTCATCGCTGCCGATCACGGCCACCCAGGGAATTTGCAAGCGATCCGCATGCTTGAGCTGCTGCGCCAATTTCCCAGATTTCACCGCAATGTCAGCAGCAATGCCGGCCGCGCGCACCGTTGCCAGAACCTGCAAGGCGAACTCGGCAACTTCATCACCCATGACCGCAATCAAGAGCTGTGCCGGTAGGGCATGCGGCAATGCCCCAAGCTCCTCGAGGCCTGCCAGCAAGCGATCGACGCCAATGCTGCCCCCGACTCCGGCGAGTTCTTGGCTAGAAAAACGGGAGACGAGTTCGTTATAGCGCCCCCCAGAAGAGATCGAACCGAACCCTGGCAAACCATCGATAAATGTTTCAAACACGATCCCCGTGTAGTAACCCAGGCCACGCGCGATGGAAAGGTCGACCTGAACCCGCATGCGATCGGACGGGGCTAATAGCCGCACCATAGCCTGGACCTGACGCAGGCGAATGAGTCCCTGTTCGCCCGCAGCATCGCCGCGTAAAACCTCGGCAATGGGATCAAGCGGCGTCCCTTCGGGACCAGACGGTTGCAGCAGCGCCAACAAAGCTTGCGCCGCCTCGGTGGCAACACCCGGCTGTTCACACAACAGTGCGACTACTTTTTCCGGTCCGATCTTACCAAGCTTATCCAGCGCGGCGAGAACTTGCGGCTCACGCGCCGCATCCAGACCCGGCAATAGTTTGCGAATCAGCGCCGAAAGCACAATGCGGTGGCTTAGTGCCATGGTAAACGGCACCGGCACGAGTTCTTGCAGGGCGCTTGCCAAGACTCCAATCACTTCCGCATCCGCCAGGGCCGTATCAGCGCCGACAATATCAAAATCCGCCTGGCAAAACTGCCGATATCGGCCCTTTTGCGGCTTTTCTCCCCGCCAAACTTCGCCCGTCTGAAACTTCTTAAAGGGCAAAGGCAACGTCCCTTGATGCTCCGCGACAAACCGCGCGAAGGGCACCGTCAGGTCATAGCGCAAAGCTACCAGTCGGTCGCCGTGATCCATGAACCTATAAACCTCTTTGTCTGCCTCTTCACCGCCGTTACCCAGCAAGACGTCGGCGTATTCCAACGCCGGCGTGGCAATCTCCTGATAGCCAGCTAAACGTGCGTGCCGCCGAATGGTGGCCAAAATCTGCTCCCGTCCGTAGCACTCTGCGGGCGGATAATCGCGAAATCCTTTCAGCTTGCGGGGCTCGACGCGTGTTTGTTTCGTCAACCTATTGCTCCTTCGTCTGCCGTGCGGTAACCTCTGTAAGTTCTTCCTTATAGCTGGAATTTATGCATTTGCAAAAGTGTAAACCCGCATTCAAAGCCTGCTGCTGGCATGGCGTCATTGCCCTTGGCCTGAGCTTCGGCGCGCGGGCTTTGGGCCAACTGCCTGTCGCCCCTCCTCAAGAATTTGAAGGCCAGTACGGTGCACCCGACTTGAAGGAATTGGATCGGCCTGATCTGGATGCGCCGACCCGCCCAACGTTACCACTTGTGGACGACTTCACCGCCTCGACCTTGGCACCAGGTGAAGTGAAGATTGGCACAGACGTCGAGTTTGGCCTTGGCGGCCAGTCCATGCTGGGCACTGATATCGTTGCCGCACTATTCGGCGTTCCTTCGCTGAAGGCAAAGTTCCTGGTGCACGAACGTGGCCGCCACGCTATCTCCTTGGGCCTGCGCATCGCCTATGCGGATCGCGAGACCATGCTTTGGGGCTCCGTCCGCGATCAATTCTCGGAACTGCGCGCGCGGCGTCTAAAGGCGGGCATCTCTTGGACCAATAGCTTATCGCCACGATTGCGTATTCATACCTACTGGACCCAAGGCTTTGGCACGATCAAAGTCGCATTGTCTCCACTCGGCAAGCGCAAACTTTACGAGGCAAAGCATCCTGGCAGCAGTTATGATGAGCGAAACAACCCAGACGCCGGCGAAGAACCAGGGGAAGATCCAGAGCAGCCGCGAAATCAAGCGCGCGCCACCGTCAACGAAACGGATAGTTTTGCCCAGCGAACCCTGCAAGTATCCTCAATTACCGGCATAATGTCCGACACGTTTCAGATTACGGGTGAATTTGATCGCGCCGGTGGCAATAAAATTTTGATTTCCAGCCGCATCGAAAAACTGGAAATCGAAGAGCTGCGAGCCAATAATTTTCGAGTAACTGCGGCGCAACAGTGGGTTTGGGAAACTTTTCAATTTCGCATCGGCCTCGGCGTGCAGTATATGGTGATCTCTGGGCGGGACCTAGACGGCGAATCCATTGACCAAGCCGGAGTCCTGCCGGCGTCGGATATCAATTTTTACTGGCGGTTTTGACTGCTAGTTGAGGTTCAAACATGCGGCAAGTTCTCCTGATCGATGACGAACCTGACTTGGTAGAATTGATCGGGCAGCGCTTGCGCCAACTTGGCTATGAGGTCACCGGCAAAACGAGCGGTGCCGACGCACTCGACGAACTTGATCAACACCCTTATGAGTTAGTCATTACCGATATCAATATGCCAGGCATCGGCGGTAAGGATATTATCGTACGCTTGTCGAACGAGCATCCGGATACGGTCATTGTCGCCATGACGGGATTTTCCGATGACGACCAGGGACTCGTTCAATATGGCGTTCGACATTTCTTACGCAAGCCATTTCCGATCGACGAGCTAACTAGCATACTGCGTCAAGAGCTTGATGCGCCCGATGCTTAACCGAAAGTCCTCACGACCCAGGTGGCAACGGCACCTGAACCCCAGGTGCACCAGGAACGCGCCAGCGCGCATCTTTTGGGTCGATAAACAACCGATGGCGATGCCCATCCACATCGCTGGTTTCAATGTAAACCCGTTGCAAACGCTTTAGCTGAACAAAATCATCCCCCGACACTTGAAATGTATGCTGCCGGCCGCCGTGCCCATGCCAAAACTGCAAAGTCACCGCCTCACCCGCAACCATCATCGCTGTTGTAATCGTCCCTGTCTTTGGCCCAAGACTACCATCGAAATACAGAGCCTGAGCGTAGGTATCATAAATGGTCACCCACTGCTCATCGCCACTGAGCGCACTCGAATGCTGCTTGTTTTCCCTACCGCATCCCCAGAAAGGAAGTGTCAAAGCCCCCAAGGCACCAGTCGTTGTCGCACGCAGAAATTCTCGACGCCGCATCCAGATACTCCTCATTCTGAGTTCAGTTTACGCTGCCGCCCTTAAAAGGGCCGATACTTCCAATCTTGTGGCAACTGCCGATAGCGCCCTTCCGGGTGCACGCCTTGTTGAAATGGAACGACTAGGCCAGCGTCACGCATGTCACTGCGCAAACTACGATTGTCTTCATTGAAATTGCGTACTTCGCCTCGGGGATCGACAAAGTTTGCTGTTTCGAAGAGATGCCAAGAAAAGGCCTGATCCTCGCCCCAAAGCTCACCATACGCCGCCACATCACCATAATAGTCGATGAAGGCACGTCCAGCATCCTTGTGACAACGCGCACAAAATTCATCATCCGTGGGAAAGAGACCGGCCTGATAGTTGTTAGCCGTCACGCCAAAACTCTGATTTGTCGTTGGCGCATACGTGATTTGACTGCCACTTTGCTTCCAGACCTGCCCTTTCACCGAGCGAAATTCCATCGTCTGCAGCAGATCGATCACTAACTGGGGATCGCCGAAATCTGGCAGCACATCTTCGAAGCCATCCACCTGCGGGAAAGCGCTCGCAAAAACGCTGCGACCGACCAATGATGCCGGCTTTAAATTATCGTGACGCTGCAGGTGTTGCACCAAGGTCTTCAGTTTCGTGTTGCTGGCCCATTGGGGTCGCAGTCGCTGAATAGCTGCAGCCAATTCGGCCGCTGTACGAAATGGACGGTAAATGTCGTTCGCCCAGGTGTTTTCTAAGCGAGTTCGGGTGCGAATCTCAAAAACGACTTGCCGGCCGTCTGGAGAGTTCACCGTCAGCACTTCGCCCAAGACGGTGCCCGTAGGGAAAACCCAGCGCCAACGCGACCAAGGCAAACGCCAATAAGCGACCGGCCATTCTTTGCCGTTTTCCATGGGGGGCAGCCAAAAGTTAAAGCCTGAAGCGTTGGTGGACTCATCGATACCGCCCGTCCCGAATGGGAACTGGAACAAACCGCGCCGAGCAAAAATTCGCTCGTGCCCCCCTGGAACAGCCGTATTGATCAAGTCTTTGCGTAGGGTATTCGGCCGCATCCCCTCTGGGTCGCCCATAGAGTCTTGGTATCCCGGTACGATGGCGGTCTTGTCATACCAAATCAGACGTTCATCTTGCAGAATGGCCGCTAACTCTGTCGCTGCAGAGCTGGGCATGAGCTGACGGTAGCGAGCTACTTGCTCGACACTGAGCAATTGTCGCCCATTCGCCGACGAGCCCTTAGCTGCGAACTGGGAACCATCTCTTTCGCGTCCACAGGCACCCAGCAGGGTAACAGCAGACGCGAGAAGGGAAATAGGAAACAAAGCAAATCTTAGCCCCATGGCTCCTCCTCGATAACCGCAAAAAGTGCGCTGCGAATTGATTTGCGAGGATTATATGCGGGAATGAGAAGTTCGGACCAGCCAGAAAAGCCAAAGGTGCGGGAACAGCGTTCCCGAGTGCGCCGCATTGGCTTTGGTGTAAAAAAAACTACCAATCAGACTGGTCTGTTATGCGATGAATACGGGAACGCTCAGGCGGCCTGATGATCCCGCCCTGACACAGGCAACTGGACGACAAAACATGCCCCGGGCAGTTTCGCTGAGTCACGCACGAAGTGTAATGCCCCGCCTTGGGCTTCGCATATGCCCCGGGAGATGCTCAGCCCCAGCCCCGTCCCCTTGCCGAGCGGCTTGGTGGTAAAAAACGGCAGCATAATGCGGTCGGCAATCATGGGATCCACTCCGGGGCCCGAGTCGCAAACATAGATTTCGACAAACTTGCCATCGGCACTGTGTTGGGCATGAATGCGAATCTCGCGCTTGATGGATTTCTGGGAAAACACGGCATCGAATGCATTATTGAGTAGGTTAATCAAGACTTGCGCCACGCGCACGGGTTGGCAATCCGTGACTAATTCAGTTGCGATGGGATCGACAACCAACTCCACACCATGCGCGTGAAAGCGCTCGGCGCAGAGACCCAAGGTTTCATCGATGAGCTGAATCACAGGCACAGCCTCGATGGGATCCTTCGTGCCATCGCGAGAGAAATCTCGAAGCCCACTGACAATGCGCGCAACGCGCTGCACAGTCCGGGTGAGAATTTCCGAGAGGTGCCTTAACTGGGAACCATCAATGCCCACAGTGCTCGTTTCTGCTTCATCCACCAAGTTCGCCAGTCTCTCGCCAACGCCACTGATGATCGCTAGCGGATTATTGATCTCATGGGCAACGCCGCCAGCCATCTCTCCAAGGGATGAAAGACGGCTAGAGTGCTCAAGGGCAGCTCGCTGATTCTCGATCAGCTTGGCTTGCTCTTTGCGTTCCGTAATATCTTCTGAGATACCCAAGAGGAACGCTGGCTCTCCCGAGTCATCTAACACAGTCACTTTGCGTGTGTGCAGATAGCGTACGCCGTTTGGCGTCTGAATCGGCTCCTCGGGAATATCGATGGTGACGCGCTGCGCTAAGGTATGCCGATCTTTGGCGACGAAATGATCGGCTTGCGCGGCTGGAAAGAAGTCATAGTCACTCTTGCCGATCAACTGCGAAGAATCCACGCCCAAAAGCTTCTCGCCTGCCTTGTTGAATTTGACAAAGCGCAAATCACGGGCATCTTTCACGAAAACCATGTGAGGCAAGTTATCGAGAATGGACTCTACGAAATTATGATTTTCATTGGCGTCTTGTCGAAGTTGATGGTGCACGGTCAAATCGAAGAAGCCACCCAGGATGACGATGGTACCATCGCCGCGTCGCACCGGCGACCCCGTCGAGCGCACCCATAATTTTCGGTCATCTGCCGATTGAAACGGTGCCTCAATATCCCAGGATTCACCAAATGTTCGGGCACGCTCAATCGCTTTCAAAATTCGTTCAGCATCTTCTGGGGTGAAGAATTGGTCCAACTCGGGGGCAAAATCCATGGGGGGTTCGAGGCCATAGATGCCGTAAACACCCTCACTCCACCATGTCTTTCCCGTGCCGAAGTCGTACGTCCATGCACCGACGCCCGAATAGGTGCCAATCGGCAAAGAGAGATCGATTTCCGGAACATCAGGTGCTAGTTGCACTCTTGTCCATCGCAATTTGTGCGCTTGACGCCCCAAGACTATCCCCGTCTGCGAGTTCCGTATTGCACTTTTTCTTCGGCATTCTGCTTGAATACCTGAGACTCCAGCAAAAGAAAAACGCCAGGCACTGGGCCTGGCGTTTTCGATGATTGAAGACTGGACGATGAACTAGTTGGCGCGGCGCAGCGGAAACACTTCCACTGAACCCTCTTGCGCTGGCTCCGAGGTGTTCGCAACGGTATCGATCGGCTGAGCGTTGCTGCCATAGAGGCGTTCGATGGCACGGCGGTCTTTTTCGATGATCGGACGCGGCGGAAACCAGCTCGCCGCACTTTCGTAAGACGTGAGTACCTCACCGTTCTTCATCCGCCGCAATAACTCGGCGTTACGCTCCCTGCGGATCTTATCTGAGCTCTTGAAGTTCGATGACATAGTTTGCCCTCCAAAGTGCAGGGTATTTATCGGCAATTCTGACGGAAACTTTAGAATCGTTTGAATGAGCTTAAGAAATAGATGCAACACCATGATATCTATAGTTTAATTGTGATCAATTTCTGGGCGTTGGTGATCGGCAACGGGGCGAGAACTCTGATAGCCTCAGGCCATAGACGACTGCAGGTCAAGTTTGATCCCGAGCGAAAGAGCTTTTCGTTACAAAACCTTGGCTTCACCGCCTGATGAGTTATTGAATTTACGCATCAGCCAATCTTGATCGGTCGCAGCCTTTTCCATTAAATCCCAAGTGTTACCATGCGATCTTGCCCAATTTCCGATGATCCCGTCATCGATGTAGGCATTGATATCTACCCAAGCATCAATTCCGCAAACATCCCCAAAGTCATATGTCTTCGCTGGTTATAGGATTTTGACCCGGTGCGCTACGAACTGGGCCCATTCTTGTAATGATGGGCACAAATGTCGCAATTAGGGAGGTCATGCATGCGCAAGAACATGGGTCCTATCGGACGTCTTGTTAAGGTCGTGGCTTTGACCCGGCCACGCGCTGCCGGAATCCTTGGGCTTATCGCCTGGCTGCAGAGTCACCATCTATTGGCGGGTAACAGGTTTGCGCCGCTGACTGAGCGGCAAGTGTCCGATGTTCTGTCACGAAAAATTGGCTGTGCGGACGGCGGAAAATATAGTCGAGCATACGTAACTGAGGTGGCAACGCCGGCCGTGAACAGGTTCAGACTTTATACTTACGACCTGACGCAGCCCCGCAATCTCGAATACCAGTTGAAGAGTTTGCACCAGGAACTTGCCACAGATCTCCCCTGGGACATGCGCGGTCGTTATCGAGTTGGGGAGGTGGGACCGAGAGGTCCGCATGGCAACGGCCGATGGGAAATTCCTTCGAACGACCTGCGGCGTTTTATGGAGGAAAATCCCCTCCTAAAGCTCTCCGTGCTTGGCGAGTCCGAAGGGCTTACCACATTGGAAATCCGCTATTCCGACCCCAATGACATTCAGAGGCAAATGGACGAGCTCTTTGAAATGATCAGGAAAGGACCAAGGACATGGCAGCCGTCGCAAGAGCATATAGAGGTCGTCTACAAGCAGTACATCCACACACACCCTTTTGCAAATGCCAACGGCCGTGTCGGAGACGTGCTTAAAGAATGCCTTGAAGAAGCTTACCAGCCAGGGGGGCGGCTCTGGCGCAGGCAACTGATACGAGTCGGTACAAGGGTCGCCACATCAGCGGGTGTTGGGCTCGTCGGCGATGTCGCTGGATCGCATGTGACGCGCGAGATGGGTTATTCGGAGCCGGTGGCAAACAATGCCGGATCATTCCTGGGTAGCGAGCTGGCAACAGGAATCGCCTTTGGGTTTTCAGGTCCTCAGGTCGTATTTTCGGGAGCTATTGCTGTGCTCTTGCACCAAGCATCGGAGAACCATGAATGGGACGGCTCTCGGACTTCCGAAATGCGACGCGGTGTCGAAGCCGTGATTAGCAACCGCCCCCTGCCTCACGAACTTGATTGGAACTCGCGTCCACCAACCTGGGCCGACACATTTCACTCCTGGACCCCATGGTTTTTTGGCGGAGGCTGGGGCGAGTGAATGCGTGCGGTCGCGAAACGTGCTCACGACCGCTAGCGAAGTTGGTAGCAAGTCAGTCCCCTAAGCCCTTGGCGGACTGGGAGATGGTCACAGGATCGAAAAAGTCGGCAGAAGGCACCGTGACTGCCATCGCGGCTTGCCTCTTTACTTTGTTTGGAGCCTTAGCCCGCGCCTGCTTCTTTGCCTCGCTCGCTGCCCAACGCAGTTGGTTTGCCGCATTCTGGAAAAAAATAAAGGCGTCGTATGGCGAATCATAGGGACTGAAGTATTTGTGGACATCGCCATCATTGAACCACTTGATGCACATATAGTAAAAATGATCCGATGTCTGGAGTTTACGCCAAGCGTGAAGCAGCTTTGCATCTTTCGTCGCGAGAATATCCTTCTCGATTCCAAAAATAAAACCGGCGGCGGCATCCTGCAGAGGATTACCGAGCCACGCGGAAACATCCCGCTCTACATCTGCCCAAGAGACGAGGCCAGGAATATCCAACTCAGCCACGGGTTTCAACTTGGCCGCGACCTGCGACGGCGTCAGAAATTCAAACTCAGGATGCTGGAGAATCGCATCTGGCATATGGCGCAGGAAATCGAAGATCCCGGAAGCCTCCCACTGGTGCTCGCCAAACGTCTCATAATCCATAAACAGATTTACCGTCTCGCCCGATCCAGGAATCTGATGCAGCCATGAAGCGTACTTTTCGGCAGTGAGTGGCCATTCACTCCAACTTCGCTCTGAAAAACGGAAGGCGATATCGTCCGACAACCGGTAATTTTTCAGAAGTAACTTAATTTTTTGCGTACCAGCCGGTTGGTAGACGAAATTCGGACTGCGCCAATCGAGAACCCGGTCAGCTCCTTCCGCAAGGACCGCCTTGTACCCCAGTTTCTCTGCCAGCACGGCTACACCATTATTATAGATCAGCTCGGTGTTGCGGAATGTCGTTGGCCGGATGCCAAACAAGGTCGTGATCCTATCTCGGTGCATTTTCGCCTGAGTTAGAAACTCTTTTTGCGAATAGAGGTAAGCCAGCGAGTGATAGTAAGTCTCACCAATAAATTCCACACAGCCAGTTTCTGCGAGCTCACGAAACGAGTCGAGAACCTCCGGACAATACATTTCGAATTGCTCAAGCGCTGTGCCGCTGATGGAGTAGGAAATACGAAACTTTCCTTGATGTCGGCGAATCAGCTCCAGCATGATCCTATTGGTCGGTAGATAGCATTTGTCGGCGACTTTGCGACAGATTTCTGCGTTCTTGACATCATCCTCGTAGGGTTTCGTTGTGCCAATACAGAAGAAGTCGAAATCGCGCCGCAGGCGGAACGGTTGATGCACCTGAAAGTAAAAACAAACAGCAACCATGATTAGGCAAGCTCCTTGTAAATTTGCAAGACTCTGTCTGCGGCCTGGTCCCAAGTGATATGAGCAAGATCCACCCGACTGCCCTCGATCATCTGTCGAGAAAGGCCGGGTTCAGAGAGAACTTTGATGATCGCATCCGCGATCCTTCGGGTGTCCCAAAAGTCCACCTTGATCGCATGCTGAAGGACCTCTGCCACACCAGCCTGCTTGGTGACGATGACTGGCACGTCATGCTGAATTGCTTCAACGGGGGTGAGGCCGAATGGTTCAGATATTGAGGTCATGACGAAAAGATCGGCTATTGAAAACAGCTGATCGCGCTTCTGGTCGTTGATAAAACCGGTGAAAAAGAATCGGTCGATCAGGTTGAGCTCCGCCATCCGGCGAATCATGCGCGGCATCATATCGCCACAGCCAGCCATGACGAAGCGAACATCAGGCAGTTCGCGTGCGGCAAGATAGGCAGCTTCAAGAAAATATTCGGGCCCCTTCTGCATGGTGATCCGCCCAAGAAATACAACCAACTTGCCCTTGACGGGATCATCTCTCCGCAACGTTTCGTTGGCAGCGAGTGGAGCAATCCCGTTGTGAATCACAGTGACTTTATGAGCCGGAATACCATAACGGGACACGATCAAATCTCTCGTGCGACGAGACACGGCAATGATGCGATCGGCGGCTTCCATACCTTGTCGCTCAATATCAAAGATGCTTTGATTCACCTGATCGCCGGATCGGTCGAACTCCAGAGCATGCACATGAACGACCAAGGGAACGCCCGAGCGACGCTTGGCCTCCATGCCGGCCGGGTAAGTCATCCAGTCATGCGCGTGAATGACATCAAATGCATCGCTACCGGCAATTGCGCTCGCGACCGCAGCATAGCGAAAAACTTCGCTGATCAAGTCGCCACCGTAATCACCGGAAAAGTTGAAGACGCCGCCAGCAGCCACGCGCATACGCTCCTCGCCAATCTTCTCCAGAGAACGCACATAGTCCTCTTCGGTAAGATAGGGACGCAGGGTAGACTGAATGTTATAGATTTCAAGATACGTGTCCCTGGTCGAAGTTGTCGTGTCCAAGTGGTAATCCGCTGCACCTACAACGTGAACGCCTTCCGCATGATGCGGACCTTTGACCTTCGGCAATACGAAGGTGATCTTTTCGACGAGCCGCGCCAATGACGTGCTAAGACCATGACAAGCGGTGCCTAACCCTCCGGTTATCAGTGGAGGAAACTCCCAGCCAAACATCAGAACTTTCATCTGACGAACTTCCATGTGTGTTGCAGAACATAAGACTGAAGAATATGACCTGCGGAGAGGATAGAGCCGGCTGGCGTTTGAATCTACATAATTTTCTGAGAGTTTTTCACGGCCCCTATTCCTGCGCGTTGGCCGATTGTGTTAAAATTCAACAAAGCGTCAAATCAATCAAAACGTTCCAAACAACACATGTTTCCATGCAGAAGGCCTCGACGATCTATGACGAACGTCAAGATAACAGGACACATCCCAAAGTGGGTTTCCGAAACCGTATTTTACCAGATATTTCCTGACCGCTTCGCGCGTAGCAAACGTCCATCGCAATGCGGGGTATTCGAATCTTGGTCGTCGCCACCCAACTATTTTGGCTTTAAAGGCGGCGATCTATGGGGACTCTTGGACAAGCTCGACTACTTACAAGAACTTGGAGTGAACGGGGTCTATCTCAATCCGATTTTTACATCGACGGCTAATCACCGTTATCACACTCATGATTACTTCAACGTTGACCCCATTCTCGGCGGTAATGAAGCTCTGCGGACCCTCATCGACGAAATGCATCGGCGGTCGATGCGGATCGTGCTGGATGGCGTCTTTAACCACGCAAGCCGTGGCTTCCTTCAGTTCAACCACACGCTTGAAAACGGCAGTTTCTCACCCTATCTCGATTGGTTTCATTTCAATCGCGAATGGCTAGAGAACGGGCATTCGTTTAAGGCGTACAGCCACCCACACGAGTTCGCGAACGAACCATCAGCTCCAGCCGTGGATCGATTTGGTTATCACGCTTGGTGGGATATGCCAGCCCTGCCTAAATTCAACACGCAGAATCCAGAAGTGCGTGAATTCATACTCAGCGTGGCTGAGTTCTGGATAGACTTCGGAATCGATGGCTGGCGGCTCGACGTGCCGGAAGAGATCCCTGACGCAGAATTTTGGCGCACCTTTCGAGCCCGGGTAAAAGCGCGCAATCCTGACGCGTATATCGTCGGCGAAATCTGGCACGAAGCACCTCGTTGGTTGGAAGGTGACCAATTTGATGCAGTGATGAACTACCCACTGGGAAAGGCTGCGATCGGATATTTCTTTGCCAGCAGTCTGAACTTTGAGCAATTCAAGATGTGTGGCTACAAGGAGATTCGACCGCTCAATACCCATGAATTTGCAGAAACACTGACTCACCTGACACGAATTTACTCCCCTGAGGTTACCATTTCTCAGATGAACTTCGTGGGTAGTCACGACACACCGCGCATTTTGAACTGCGGGCTCGGCGATCTTCATGGATTGAAGATGCTGTTTCTCTGCCTATTCACGTTTCCAGGAGCACCCTGTATATATTACGGCGATGAGATTGGTATGGCTGGGAATCACGACCCCGACTGCCGACGTTCCTTTGATTGGGACGATAGAACTTGGAATCACGAGCTTCGTGAATTTGTCCAAAGGCTGATCACGGCTCGCCGACGGCTTAGCGCATTGCAGAAAGGCTCACTTGCTGTCGTCGAGTCCTCAGAGGAGCTCCTCGTACTTGCACGTCACGATGGTCGCAGTATGTGCTTTACCGCTTTCAACACGTCCTTGACAGAAAGAGTGTTTCGAATCAGCCAAGAATTCGCAGGCGCTGCTCAAATGCACGACATTTTGAACGGAACATCACTGCGGGCGGAATCGAATGTATTTTCGATGCGACTGCCACCGCGTTCGGGTGGTCTTTATAGTGTCGAGGCAAACGAGACTGTTCGCTGAATGTGCGAAAGCGGCCCAACCGGGCCGCCATCATGTAGACTCTTAGAGTCCGGCTTGGACACCAATCAGAAACGCTTTCGAAGAGTAGTCCAACTTCGGCATGCTGTCGGTCAAATCCGTGCTGCCGATTTTGGCTTCTGTGTACTTCATGGTTTGACTGCCAATATCCAGCTCAAGCAGGACAGCAACCGGAACCAGGGGAATCGGCGACCATCCCAGGCCAAATCCGAAGTGCATGCCAGAGGTTTCCAATACTGCCGGATACTCGGTCTCGGTGGTACCGACGGTCGCAATGCTATCCATCTTGTAAGCGCTGTATAGTGGCAAGCCTAATTTCGCGTATGGCTTTAAACCAGCGATGCCGATCGGTAGCCACGCGTACAGCTGAACGCCAACTTCCAGGCCAGCACCCTTGCTGAATCCAGTTCCTTCTTCGTCCAAATCTGAAAACGTGGAGGTATTGGCATATACCCCGAAGGCCACTGGCACCAAAGGAATGGGATCGATGTGGGCAGCGAAGCCAATCTCCGTCGAGTTGAACTCTTCCTCTTCTGCGCCATCGGTATCCGCCTTGACTGTGCCACTGCGCATGCCAGCCAGAACTTGCGCGTCAAAAATCGCGTAAGACGTGGAGGCAAAGCCAACCGCCGACCCCAAGATCAAAGCTCGTAGAATACGCATCATGTTCCCTCTCCTGCACGCTGCGAAGTTGCCGGACGCACCATGGTCATAGCGTTGAATCTTCGCAACTTTGACGATCGCTCTCCTTTAGAATAGTTACTGAAACTAGCGGTTTAGGCAAGGGATATTAAGCAAAAAGGGCCCGTTAAGGGCCCTGCAAAAGTCTCATGAGTGACCGCGTCAGCGCGGATGACCACTACAACTGCTGGGCGTGCCAGCCCCAAAGAAACATCTGCGCTCTAATCTGCCAATTGTCAAACTCGGCAGGAAATGAGGAGATCTCACAGGCATCCGCAACGGGGTGTTGGGCCGCACTCGAAAGGCCTTCGGCTGATTCCGCGCTCAAGTCGTCCAAATAGTAATCGATGGATGCACTACAATCATGTGTGACCAGACTCTCATTATTGACGGCATAGGTCCGGTAGCGACTGCTGCTCTGATCTCGCTCCGCACGAAATGCCTGCCAGCTAAACAGGTTGCCATCAGCTAGTTTCGCCGACTGCATGTACTTTTGACCACCGGCAACAATGAATTTACCAGAGCGAGTACCTTCTGTCGCCGTGACCAAGGCAAACCATCGCGCCAAGCTTGCAGACGCCGTGCGCGTGCGTAGTGTGGACTCACCCACTTCCTGAAACCCATGCAGATAAAACTCAGCAAACCGCCGAAGTTGAACCCCCGTCAAATCAGTTGCGCCGAGTGGCTGCAGTGAACCCTGCACAGGCGCACCCAATTCTGCGCCCAAAATCGTCGCTTTAGCGTCGACTGCATAGAAGGTATAGCTGGCAGCACCGCCGGCGATCTGGGCATTCATGGCCGCGATTGATTTGACGCGATCGCCTTGATCGAGGCGCAAGCCTTGCGCTGCCGATACCACATAGGTCACGGGTGCCCCTGCCTTTTCGCCGGCGACAACAGCAAACCAATAGTTTTTGTAGCGCGGCAGAGAAATCGACAAGCACTGACGAGTGGTTGTATCAAATGAAGTACACTCAATGCCGCGGACCGTCTCGACGATCACGCTGTCCGATGGTGCTGTTTCGACATTGAACGGGCCAAACTTCACTTCCGTACCGACTTGTACGTTCTCAAACTTGATCGCTAGGACTTCGCTCGTCACGTATGCGGGCTGATTCTCGACCAAAACAGTCAATTTCGTACAAGCGGCAGGCTTCATCTTTGCTACCGAAAGGTCGGTAAACTTAAAAGTGCGAGCATCGGCAGCTCCCGTCACGGCTTCCGCCTTGGCCGAAGGATAGTTGGCATCGCCACATTGCAGATTAGCGATCGTCTTGTCATCGGCAGGCATGGTAGTGCCTTCTTTCAGCTTGAAGGCTACCTGGACTGTCGCCGAGAAGAAATCGGTAGGAGTCTTGCTATATAGCTTATAGAGCGTTAGCGCTAGCTTACTGCTGGCAATTTGCTTTTTATCCGAACTGTAATACAGTCCCACGACCGGAGCACCAGCACCGTCCACGCCATACCAAGTATAGTTGAACTTGCGGTCAACATCGGCCCAGATTTCCATGGCGCAAGCATCTCCATCTTTCAATGTCGCCGCGGGAAAGCTGACAAAGTCGTTCGTCTGCTTGTCGGCAGGAACTTTTTCTAATGGTTGCCCCGCGCGTTCGCATTTCAAAACGTAGCGAATACCAGCCAATGCCCGATCTTCCGCCTCTAAGCCGCCGATATCCGCTAATATGGAACCGCCCTTGCCCGGGCCGAATGACTCGAGTCGCCCCTGCTTCAAGCACCCAGTCGCCGCCGCGACGATGAACAAAATACCGCCAACTAACGTATTCAGCCGAAATTTCATCGCCACACCTCTCGGTTCGATCGTCTGCAACAGAAGGGTCACTATCCCGGACTCAGGACTCACAGACCCCAACCTTTACAAGTTGAATGCCATAGAAATTATGCTTGGATTTACCGTATATTGCTAGGACCGTCCGAAAGTTGGACTGTTGAGGGTTGAGGGTGGTGTTGAAATTATTGGCATTGGCCGTCATGCAACGGCGATGGCGGGTCACACTTTGGGGCGGTCTAGTCTTGGTTACGCTGGCTTATGGCCACCTAACCTACCGCTCATTGGTGAGTAGAAACGCCGCTGGCCCGCTGAACCAGGAACTCCCGCTCCCGGCAGACCGACCTGTCACGTTTTTTCTACTCGGCGATACGGGAATGGGGAATGACGCTCAGCGGTCCGTTGCCAAGGCTATGGAAGCGCGTTGTCAGCAACAGGGGGCGCCGATCGCTCTGATATTACTGGGGGACAACTTCTATCAAAACGGCGTTTCTGGAGCTGACGACGATAACTTTCGTACGAAATTTGCCGAGCCTTACGGCAGCCCGTGCCTCGCCAACATCCCGACTTTGCCCATTCTGGGCAATCATGACCACAAGGGCAATGCGGAGGCACAAGTGCAATACTCCCGCCTCAATCCACGCTGGCGCATGCCGGGACGCATGTATACGGCGAGCGTCGGCCGGCTGGTGCAGTTCTTTGCCCTCGATACCAATAAGCTAGACCTCTTTATTCCGACCTGGGGAGGCTTTCGCAATGAAGTGATGACTGCAATGCAGAACAGTCAGGCTCGCTGGCGGATCGCTCTTGGCCACCATCCCTTTGCCTCTGGCTGCTCGGATCGTCCCTATCGAGAAGATATCTGGCGCAGCTGGGGAATTGCGCACCAGCTCTGCGGCAAGGTCGATACCTACGTCACCGCGCACACGCATTTTCTTGAGCACGTTTATGATCGCGAACTCTGCCCGGCACACTCGTTCATTAGCGGAGCCGGGGGGGCAAAATTGCGTGCCTTCGACCACGACCACTGCGAAAGCCGCACGGCCTTCGCCAAGTCCACGCACGGGTTTCTGCAACTGACCGCGCAGGACAGTCATCTGCAATGGGAATTTATCGATAGCGACGGCACAAGCCTGTACAGCTATCGTCAGCTGCCTGAACGAACCACACCCAGCGTGTCCCTATGACCACGACACGGCTCGCCCTACGTCTTGTTGTGTCCATGTTAGGACTGTTTACCGCGGCCCGACTGGCATTGCTCTTAGGATATTACGACGCACATTTTTCAGCCCTGCCGTGGCCGACGATTGCCCTGGCTTTGTTGGAAGGAGTTCGCTTCGATGCTTCCGTATTGGCAACATTCGTTGGGTTGCCACTTCTTCTCTTGCTGTCGCCCGTGCCCCGATCTTGGCGCACCCCATGGCAAGCCTCGTGGTTATGGTTAGTTAGAGCCGTGGGGGCGGCGATGATCTGCTTATTGGCAGCAGATGTCCTTTATTACGGCTATGTCAAGCGCCACATGTTTGATGAGATCATTCAAGTCTCGGCGGATTTAAGTTTTGTATTCGACATGGCGTTCCAAGGGTTTCTGCCGCACACGATGGCCTTTGTCGGTGCGGTCATCAGCTTGGTTTGGTTCGCCGCGCGCCGAGATCGCCTGCCCTATGCTTATGGTCCTCGACCTTGGCTGCAGGCCTCCCTTGGGCTGCTGGTACTGGGCGCTGCCGTGCGTGGATCTTTTGGACTCAAGCCGCTCAATATTCCCGACGCGTTTCGCCATGGCGACCCCGCGCGCGCCGACCTGATTTTAAATGGCGCCTTTACCGCTTGGCATGCCAGCCGAAATAGCAAGCAACTGCAAGTGCCGCGCCTACCCGCCGCAGAAGAACGGCAAGTGCTGACGCACTTGGGATTCGATCCAGCTGCAGATTTTCCATTCTTGCGCGATCTCAGCGCCGCTAACCCCAGCGCTTTAGCAACACCGGTTGCTGAAAGCACCATGGCGACGGCTCGACCTTACCGCAACGTCGTCATCATCCTGCTCGAGAGTTGGTTCAATCATTATCTGGACGTCTTTGGGAAAAATAATTTTGCAGTCACGCCACACTTCGACGCCATGGCGCGGGAAGGACTGCGTTTTCCAAATTTCTTTGCCAACGGCACGCGCAGCATCGAGGCCATTCAAGCCGTATTGACCTCGCTGCCCGCCACCCCCGGCCAACCACATCTCGGTCTGGGGCTGGAAATGCTGGTGCGCACGGGCCTGGGACAAGTTGCCCGGCAAAATTCCGTGACCACGATGTTTGCCCAGAGTGGCCTCCGTGATTCGTTTCGCCTACAAGCCATCGCCGGTGCGCTGGGCTTTCAGCAATACTATGGCGCGGAAGATTACCCAATGGTCCTAAATTACGGCGATGGGCCACCGCCCGCGTTTGGCTATGATTATGAGATGCTGCAATTTATGCGCGAAAAATTTGACGCCGCGTCGGAACCATTCTGCGCCTTCATGTTTACCGGAACAACTCACACTCCATTTATCTTGCCTCCCATTCGCCGCGCCAATGCGCACGACGACCCCGAGGGAGAGCACGGATTTCTCAACACGCTGTATTATAGCGACGCAGCGATCGGGGCCTTTTTCCAGGCCGCCGCAAAAAGCTCCTGGTTCCAGGATACGCTATTCGTCTTTACGGGCGACCATACGTTTCCCAAGTACGGCGACTTCGCATTGCCTGAGCTGTATCGCGTTCCTCTGGTCATTTGGTCGCCCCGCATGCAGCAAGGAGCGGAAGTTCCGACCTACGGGTCGCATGTGGACATTCTACCAACCGTGGCGCATCTCGCCGGTTGGCAAGGATCGATGACGACCGTCGGGCAGAATCTACTGGCGATCGACAGGGATGCGGGGCGAGCCTTTATCCCAGCCCGAAGTGGCAATACCGTCTGGTTGGAAACCAAGGGTTTTGTCCGGCTACAGGGCGACACCCTGCTGAAGCATTCAGAACCCACCACCGATTGCTCCGTGACGTGCTTTGACGGCATGCGCCGCCAGGCCATGTCCCTCCTCGGCCTGATCACCGACAGCCTGCAAAAGAATCGCTGGCAGGCGGCTACACTTCGCTCGCCAATGCCTGATCCATAAGCGTTTGCGCCTCTCGCAATAAATCACCATCCGGAAGCTGTTCCGCCGCCTGGCACAGACCGAGAAGCTGTTCCTCGTTCCGCGCTCCGCACAGAGCTGTCGCGACCACCGGGTCTGCCAAGGCAAAGCCGACGGCCAGGGCCAGCGGTGATACCTCGCGCTCTTGCAGCCAGGGCAATAGGACTTGCATGGCCCGATATTTGGGCGCACGATCCGCCCTTTTCCACCAGGGAGCCGTGGCTCGCGCGTCATGAGCATCAAACTTTCGATCGACCGTAACCCTGCCTGTTAAAATTCCCTTATCCAAGGTGCCATAACTCATAAATTTGGCGTCATGCGTCAGCAGTTCGGGAAACAGTTCCGTTGCGGCGGATCGGTTGAAGAGATTGTATTCGCTTTGCACTGTGGTGATTGGTCCGATGCTACGCGCCTTGCGCAAATCTTCCGAGTAAGTGTTGCACAAGCCAATGTGCCGAATCTTTCCTGCCTCACGTGCCCGAACCAGCACCTCCATGGGTTGACGAATATCCACGAGATCACTGGGCCAATGAATCATGTATAGATCGATGTAGTCGACCGCGAGACGCTGCAACGACTCGTCCAACATACGGGCCGCGATGATCGGACTGTTATCCATATTGACGCGCCGATTCTCATGCCACGTCACTCCGCACTTAGAGACAAGGAAGACATCCTGCCGGCGCTCATGAAATGCTTTGCCGATTCGTAGCTCAGACGTGCCGAATCCATAAATGGGTGCCGTGTCAAAAAGATTGATGCCTGCGTCGAGAGCACGTCTTAATAACTCGATCGCGTCCTTTTCTGAAATAGCGCCAAATCCGTAGCCTCCGCCCTCGCCGCTAATGGCACCGCCGCCAAAGCCAATCACGGAAACCAAGTCACCCATTCCCGTGATATCGCGAACCTGCATGCTCCACCTCTTGTCTTTAATTTCAGCTAGTTATATTTACTGGCTGGGAAATGTGCCAGGGGCCGTTATATCAACTGCCACCACCATTTGCGAGCGACACCGAAACATGCGCCTACTTTGTTTTGCCCATCACCCAGAATCCGCAGCGTTCTTTCCGGGCGCCATTCGGGAACGTGTGGGACCACGGGGGTTGCAGCTCTTTCGCGTGGATGGTGAGCACGCCATCTTGGTGACGGGCGAAGGCGTGCAGTCGGCGATGGCGACGACAGCGGCGGCCCTCGCGTCTCTGGCGCAAGATTGTCTGGTGCTGAACTTTGGTGTCGTCGGAGGTCTCGATGACTCGTTAAGTGCGGGTCAGTGCCTCTGCATTCGGACGGTCTATGGCGAGGGATTTCCCGGGCCTTTGCAGTATCATTCGCATAGCAGCGCCGACTCCGATGCCCGACATGATTGCCTCAGCGCACACCAGCGCGTTTTGAATTCCGAACGGCGCAGCGCGCTTTCGGCGTTCGCTGATGTGGTCGATCGGGAGTTATGGGGAATTGCAGCCGCGTGTCATTTACTGCAACAACCTTGGCAAAGCGTGAAGATCATCTCGGATATGGCCGACGATTTTGTCAGCTGCGCGCAAATCCGAGAGCAAGCAGAGAGTTATTCGGCAAAGCTGTGGCAACAATTTCAAAACAGAATCCTGACGCCGAGCGCTACGGCAACAAAAACGCTGACGACACAGCCGGCTGCCAGCCTGTTGCCAGGTAACGATCTGCATTTGACGCAATCACAGCGCGATCTATTGCAGAAGCTTACGGCAATGACCGCCAAACGCGACGAGCGCGCGCCGAAAGACATTTTGGACACAGCCTATGCTCATGCTGTTGCCAGTTGCGGCGATGATTGGCACAGACATCGCCCGAAAGATCGTTCGCGTCTTGTCCTCGCAGCTCTGCAGCGCTTGGCATATCCCTCTCGGGCCGCCTTGGGTGATGCCTTGGAGCGACAACTGAGGCCCTTGCAACATGCCGGATTTCGCGTATCGCTGAGCCCTGATCGCGAACACCCAGAACTAACATTGCAAGGACCGTTGGTGAGTCCGGATGACGTGCTACGTTGGCGCTCGATTCTCGATGCCAGGGCTATCGCACAACTGCAGGCGCTCCTTGCAGGCGACGAAACTGCGGAGTTATCCGATGTTCGCTAACGTCTTTGTCGAACGCCGAGTCCAAGCGCATGCACGCACGCAATATATTCTCAACAAAATACATGATGCTCGCATTCACTCCATCGACGCCATCGGTGACTGGTTTGGCAATGTGCATAAGCCCTATCTACACAAACGCGACAAACTGAATCTCTTCATCGGCAAAAAAGATGGCGCGTTAATCAAGCCAGCCCCACCCGCCTACGGCGAAGGTCACGGCGCGCACTACTATTTTGTGCATCAGTACAATTGCCTTTACGAATGCCAGTACTGTTATCTGCAAGGATATTTTTCCTCGCCCGATATCGTGTTCTTTGTGAATCACGAGGAGATTTGTGACGCGATCCGGCAACTGTGCGTCGGTGAGCACGCCCAGTCATCACAGGTTTGGTTTCACGGCGGCGAGTTTTCGGACTGCTTGGCCCTTACTGGACTAACCGGCGAATGGCCCACGTACTTTGACACGATTCGACAATTACCCAATGCCTATCTCGAGCTGCGCACCAAATCCGTGAATATTCGGCCGCTGCTGGCGCTTGCACCATGCCCGCGTATAGTCACAACGTTTTCCTTGTCTTCTGCGGAGCAAGCGGCTCGCTACGATCGCGGCGCACCGCCCGTGGCTGCCCGCATCAAGGCGGCGGGGCGCTTGGCACAGGCGGGACATCCGATTGGCATTCACCTGGACCCGATCATCGCCGCCACCAATTTCGAGGAGGCCTACGGCTCCATGCTGCAGCTGCTGACGTCGGTCGTCGCACCCAGTCATATCGCTTACGTATCCCTCGGAGTCGTGCGCTTCACGGCCGACGTGCTGCACGCCTTACGCCGGCACTATCCGGACTCGCCGCTGACCTACCAGGAGTTTGATAGCTCCTGCGATGGCAAGATTCGCTACCCACGGCCAATGCGGCGCCATATTTTGCGGACCGTCGAACGACTTTGCGTCGCCGCCGGCATTGATCCCGACAGAATCTACTGGTGCATGGAAGAAGAGGAAAAAGTGGGGGCGCCTCAGCCGATGTGCGGCGTCAAGCCCGCTAGCAAAGGCGAAGCTTTGCCGACAGCCAGTACCCACAGTTGATGCATGGCCCGAGTGGCCGCAACATGTAAAGCCCGGCGGGCTTCTGGCGTATCCGGATAATTGTCGATCGTCACGTCCGGCAATATGACGTAGTCAAATTCCAGCCCCTTAATTTGGGCGATATCCGTCACATCAATCCCTGGTTCGAAATCGAATTCACCGTCCTCGATCAAGCGGATGCCTGGCACATCGCGCAACAAATCAAACACCGGCAAGACGCTATCTTCATCGCGGCAGATCACCGCGACCGAAGCCCGCGGTTCGCGCAACATCAAATCCTCAAGAGCCTCACGCAGCACCATAGCTGCATGCCCCTGATCCACCAAAACCGTATGCAAGATAGGATCACCATCCCGATCACAGCGAGGCATCTCTTTTGGAGCCAGCGGTCCAAGCACCGCATGCGCGAATTCGGTAATCGGTCTTGGCGAGCGATAATTTGTCGTCAGATGCGCCGCATGGACCCGATTGACACCGAGCTGGTCTAGCACATGCTCCCAACTGGTAAACGATGCAGTCGGATCAGTCTGTTGCACAGCATCACCGGCAATCGTGACGCTTCCGTCCTCGTCGAGTGCATCGCCCAGGCGATGCAATTCGATGGGTGCTAACTCTTGAGCCTCATCAATAATGATGTGTGAGTAGCGCATGTACTCGCCGGTAGCTGTAGCTAAGCGACCGGTATACATCTTCAGAATCGCAAAAAGCACACTGTAGTCTTCCACATCGACGGTACCCTCAAGCTTCTCCATGCCTCCTTCGGAGTCCGGCAGTAACTGGCCATCGACGGTTACTAAGTTCTCTGCATCGATATCGCTGTAATCGGCGTCCTCTCGATTGGCGAACTGGATCCGACTATATCGAATCAAGTCCTCGATCATTTGCGGAGCAAAGGCCCCGTCGGCCATGGCGGCGACTTTGCGCAACAAGGTTTCGTTGGTGTAAAGTTCACGTCGATCCAGATCCACGTTGTAGATTTGCTTTACTAAGCTATCAAATGTCTTGGACACCGACTTTAACTGCAGCTGCACCCGCTCAAAGTCATCACTCTCACGCGCCTGGCGCTCGGCAATTGCACGCATGCGCTCGACTCGCTGCAAAAGATTCTTGGCGTTCATCTCCTCGAATCGGGCGCCGCCATTTTGCATAAATGGCAACTCGCGCTGAATCTGGTCAGCAAAATTCTCTCGCCGCTGGAGCTCCAGATCCGGCAACACCTCAAGCAAAGCAGGATGCCGCTTAAATCGCACGATTTTAGCTGGTGTAGATCGGAAAAGTCGGGTCGGCACGCAGCGCAAGAGGTGCTTGCCCTGATAGGCCATCCAATCGTCATAGGAAGAAACACGCACGTCGGACAGCCCTAAGCTAGCGAGCAACTTCTTACAAAGTCGAACTAAGCCGTTCTCCGGCACAATGACGAGCAGTCGATTTTGGCGGAACTTGCGCCCATCGCGATAAGCCAGCGCCGCCAATCGATGCAATGCAACGGTGGTTTTTCCGCAGCCGGCACCACCCAGAATAAGAAGTGGCTCCTCGTCATCATGCTGCAGAAGTGCGTATTGCGTGGGGTCAAGCAAAGCTGCGATATCCAATGCTGGCCTATCATTGGCACCACGCCCCAGCTTCTGCACGCCGCGAGTTGCCGTTCTCTCGCCACCACCCAGCGATGGCGTCTCTGCCACGCTTGACTCAACCCATTGACCGGCAGCATTGCGCAGAAACGTCGAGTCACCAGTGCCAATGTGGCGCAATTCTCCGCGCTCAAAAGCAATGACTCGACGTGCCTCCACCACCCCTTCCGCAACCTTACCCGGTAAGCGCTCCGTAAAGGCGTCTCCCTCGCGATAATTGAAAAATATGCGGGCAATGGGCGCATTTTTCCAGTCAATGATGGTGATGTTACGCTTGCTGTCGATGAACGTTTTGTGCCCGATGAGGATGTCGCGCACGCGCCCATTCTCCTTGATGCGCATGTGGGCAAAGTAGGGGCTACGCAGATCCGGGAGATCCACGTCGTAACTTCGCGCGGCCAAACTCTGGTGGACGTGCAGTTGATCCAAAAGCGCGGGCAGATCGTGGGCTGCGGCCACGCTGGCTTCGTCTCTCAACTCGACCAAGCGTCGCGCGACATCTCCCATATCCGGCTGCCGCGCAATCGCCGCATCACGCACAGCCAGTTTGACTTGCATGTGCAGCGCCAGTTCTTCAGCGACGATAGCCGGCAGATTCCCGGCGACCAGCTCTATTTGAGACGGTTCTTGTGACAAGCGTGAGGTCCCCATGAAAAAAGTGCCGTCTTTTAGATGTTTCAATTCAGACTGTCAACAGATCGTAACTGAAACCTGGAACCTTCGATTTTAATTACCATATCACACCGTCCTTGACCCGCGCAAAGTGCGCTCTGAATGCTTGACAGATCTGGTGCAGCGACTATGTTAGGGCGCCACTAGGGGACAATCGACATGCAAAAAAAATCAAACAATCGCCGCACGCTGTTTCGCGTCAAATTCTGTGAACGCGAGTCCAAAGATACGCACGAAGTCGTCGTGACCACCGTTTCACAAAGCGAATACATGGGGCTGGTCGTCCTTGAGGGCTTTCAATTCTCCGATAGTAAACGCGCGATCATTATGCCAAACGAAGACGATGCAAAGCGCCGCTTTGGCAACACCGAACGCCTGCACATCCCATTTCATAACATCATTTACGTCGAAGAGTTTGATGAGGAGCCAGCTGATTTGCACAAACTTCCCTTCATCAAGGAAGTTCCGCACGCAGCGCCGGAAGTGGTTCCACCTACCGAGTCCCAACCCCTGATGTAGTCTAGGGCCTGTCCCTCTTTTTGGCTAATTCGCAGTAGTCAGCTAAAATGCGTTCGATATTAGTTGATTAGCTGGGATGAGGCCAATGCTGCGGTTGATGCTGCCTGATTCACTGTGGACTCGTTTGCTAGAAGCAATTGATGACACTCGCGCCTACCGGACCGAAAATTTGAGGATGTCAGTAGAAGGAATCTGACCGAGACCTCTACCGTCATCGACACTTAATCGAAAATCTGTTCGCAAGGCTGAAGCATTTCCGGGCATTCGCCACTCGTTACGA
>CAZLMG010000046.1:0-30737 GCA_964560765.1 uncultured Oligoflexales bacterium | reverse complement strand
CGGATGCAAGCCTATTCGCTCGACACGAGCGAAACCATCCATCAGTCAGTTAACAATTTGTCGGCTTCTGTTGCTAACTGCCTCACGAGAACAGCATATTCAACCAGCCGTGCAACTCGGGTCGACGGGCGACCATAAATACATCGTGTTCACAGTGATAAGGACAGCCCGTAATGTTTAGCGCCGCAACCCCAATTTGATTCGCATAGTAGTCGGGCAAATAGGCGATCGCCTCACCGCTCGTCACCAGCGCCTCTAGAACTCGCAGGCTATCAACTCGATGACTAACTCGCCGGGGGAACTTGTCATCGCGCCAACCATCGGGTGATTGTCGCGGTCCCACACTTCCCAATATGGCTTGGTTAATGGATGCAAAGTTATGCTTCAACACCTCGGCTACAGGGATTGACGTTGCCGCCTTAGCCTGACGATAAAGTGAGTGTCCTTTTCCAACACAGGTTTGAAACGAGGAATGAAACAGCTGACGTCGCGCCAGATGCTTAGGGACTTCGCCTGTCACCAAGCCAATATGCGACTCGCCCCGTTCCACTGATTGAATGGTCGCCTCGGCGTCACGATTCAATATGATCTGCGACAGATCACTGTGCCGTTGACGAAGCTTAGCGGTCATCATGGGAAGTGCCTTCGAGAATAAAATCTCCTGACCCGCCATGACCACGGTCAACATGCCCCGCTGGCCACTCAACTCAAAGCGTGCTGCTGCCTCCCGATCTAGAATATCAAGGGCGTGAACTTGTAAAGCTCGCCCCTGAGCCGTCAACTCGATCTTGCGCTTGACGCGCCGAAACAACGGGACCCCCAGTTCGGATTCGAGGGCGCTTACGGCTTTGCTGAGCGATGCTGGCGACGTTCCCGTTTCCCGCGACGCCGCGTGAATGCTCTCGTGCTTCGCGACCACCGAAAAGTAGTTTAGCTGAAATATTTCCACGCCCTAGTCCCGCTTGATGTTTTGATTTTCGCAACAATCGTTTCGAAATGTATCCTTTTTCGAAATATTATTTCCAGTCATACTTTGTCCCTGGTGCAAATGGTTGTCACCAAGAACGCAACATGAAGAAGGAGTGACTATGAAAGTAAATTCGTTGGCTCAACAAATTGCCCTAGCCAGCCTGGGGCTAGGCACCGCCCTCGCCGAAGAGCCACTGCCCCGACAAATAACTGAGACCATGGAGGGACGCGTTGACGGGTCAACTGCTGCTGCGCTCGCCGAGACCTTGGCACTTGAAGCCGATTGGCTAAACATCCCGAAGGCCTGCAAAGCCCGCAGCATTGCCGCCATGCCAGTACACATAGGACGCGAGCCCCTCTCGGCTGAAGTGGCTAGCATCCATGCTGAGTTGGATGGGGCCCGTGCATGAACGCGCTGACCGTCTGGGAGCCGACGGATACTGAGCTCGCCGATCTCACGCGTCGGGTAGAAGGCAGCCCAGAGATCATCCCCTTTTCCGACGACCCGGCCTTTGCCGGGGCCGTCGCCGCCATTGGCATGGGTCGAGAAGTCGGTACCTATAACGACGAGCTGGCGCGCTTCCTCTTTGACCAAAGGAGCGGCGCAGCCATCGACCGGGCCGCTCTTGGCTCCGAATTGGTGCGCTACGGTTCGAAAATTGGAGTGCGAATTCGGGCTAAGGGCGTTCAAAGCATCGATATCCAGTTTCGCGGTATTCAGGAGTTGCTGCACCCAACGCTGTCCTTTGACGTCGACGGAAAACTCCAGCAATTGGTCATCTTTCCAGCATCGGTCGCACGCATCCTGGAACAACGGGGCGTCAACGCGGTGCTAGTTCGACCGTGGGCGCTCAACACGATTTTTGGTCGCTTTGACCCCAAAATGCACTTCTACGAGACAAACATGTGGGAGCTTACCAATGTCGACACCAGCCTATTTGCTAGACTGATAAGCCAACGACAAATTCCCTTTCTGGGCACTCATGACTTTGTCGCTCATATTGCGGCAACCGACGGTACACGATGGACTCGCTTACAGGAAAGGGGACGTGAAGTTCTTGCGGTCATGGAAGAGTATTTGCAAAACGCTCCGACGCCATCTCTAGCATCGCTCGTTCTTCCCTATCTGGCGGGAGTGCTGCTCGATGACCTGGCGCAACCTGTCACCTACGACGATGAAACTCGATCTGTACCCCTGCGCGTCATCCTGGATCATCTGCAGCGGAAGTCCATCGACCCCAATGCCCGTGGCCTGCTGACACACTTTCCACCCCACTTTGCGCATCTCATTGAACTCGCGCGCTTTCAAGACCTTAAAGAGGTGCAGCGAAGTGCGGAGCAATTCGTCCAGCATCTTGTGGATGAACTAAAGAGAGCCACGATTGCCCTGCCGGCACCCGCACGCTCGAGCTAGACTTTGCTCATATCAAACAGCGCGTGCACTAACTGACGGAACGATGTCGGTATGTTTCCGTTTTCGTCACGGACGGGACCACCACTTCCCGATGGAATATCTGGGTCGAGAAGATAGTAAATCACGAAAAATATAAAAGGCATTCGCGCCAGCGTACCCCAAACTGACTTTCCAAGGACTATGGGAGCTCGTGAGATGAACGCCGCGTAGAGATCGACCATGTGGCTTTCTTTGTATGGTACTAGGTCAGCAGAATGAATCCCACGCTGCGTCGCAGACAAAATCTGGGTTACCCTGTGCACGTACTCTTCGCTAGTGATCTTTGCCGGAAACAGCAAATGCAGCGGCGATGCGGTAGCCGTCACCATGTTCTCGAAAGCGCGATAGCGTGGCCCACCCTCCAGATAATCAAGGTATTGCTCGGCTTGCTCGACAGTGATGAGTTGACTCGGAGGCGCACCTTTCACCGCATTTATGAGAGTGATTCGAGCTAATAACACATGGTAAAGATGCGCCAACTCATGCAATTCGATTACACCTACAGACTTTGCACTGACAGCGTCCTTTTGCAATCCCGAGGTTACGACTTTGTAGAGACCCTGCGGATACACCCCAGGGCCACCAACTCCGGCTTCCACAACGATGCCATGCTTTGAAGCTAGTGCGATAAGCTCCTTCACGGCGCGTTGGGACTGGTCCTGACTCATACGGCTGCTATCGCGCGGAAGTCTATCGAGGATCTGGCTCAGATCGTGCTGCGCTGCAGTACTTGCTTGCATAGGAATCAATCCAGCAATGCGGCGCGCGTGCAAATCACGGCCCAAGAAAAACTTGCTGAGAACGCCCGAAATGCCGCTCTCGTTAAGAATCTGGCACGCATTCTCCGCACCAGCTTGCGGGACCAGCATTGTCGCTTCCAGAAGCAGCAACGCAAACGCGAAAGTTCGGACGGAATTCATATGGCAATTGGCCTTAATATCGGGGTATGGCTCTGAAGTTATCCTGAGACTGGCAACAGCGCAACAATCTTGGGGGCCGGTTCAGGACTATTTGCTAGCTACCAGCTGTGCATGCGCTCCCCGTTTGACAAAGTAGGCCAGTGTTAGCGCCATGATGAGCACAATGAATCCCGTTATCGCCGCACCCTCACTCTGATAAAGCATATATGACGTCAGTAAGGCGCCCATCACAACCCCGTAGCCCATACTTCCAAAGCAGTAGGCCATTGACGCTGGAATCAGAAATACCTGCATGCGCTCACCTGGATGCATCTCGGAAGGTCCTTCAAAAAAAAGATGCATGAGCAAAAAGCCCTGGGCGAAGCCCGAGAAAGTGCAGATTCCGATGCCAGTTAGGATGTCGGACACCTCGAAAGCCCGTAACAGCCAATAATAGAATGGCGCGAGCAGCATTCCCGTGATCGCGTACACAAGGATTCCACGCGAAAAGAAGCATGACCGCTTTCGCGTTACATCGCTGCCGACGATAGAAATCATATCGCCGTGTCGGAACCCTCGCCACGAAAACGTCATCATGAGGGTGATCCAAAAAAGAGTCGCAATGACTCCACTTAGCAGCACGGCTAACGTCGACCCCATGAGCTCTTCCCCCCTCATAGTTTCCGCAACATCCAACCAACGACCGATCTGAGACCGAATCGCGTGCTGAGGGTGTGCAAGAATGATGCTATGTCAGGCTAGTAAGCGTAGCCGACTCCTGCGCCGTAGGTGAGGAAAGCAAACTCAGAATCGACGCCAAAGTTTCGCTGCTCGACCCAACCCACATACTTGGTGAACGCGGTCAATGCCCAGTGTTGATGAAAAAACCATCGCCCCGATACTTCGTAGTGCCATGAGCCGTAGTCCTGCCGCACATCCTTGGAATTGACATTGACCGTGCCAAGTCCGAGTCCAGCACAGGTCTCGAAATTCCCGGCGCTTTCACAGACGATAGGCATGATGAGAACACAGGAAATCGCCAGTTCCGTATGTTCCGGATGGGGAAAATACTGTTCATCATGGCGAACGGAGGTCTTCAGATAATCAAAGCCAATACCCCAGCGTCGCCTCTCTTCACCTTGCATTCGTCGGAAACTGCCCATGGCGGTCGGCGAAGACCGCGCATCGGTCAGATCACCATAAAAACGCGAATATCCAGCCAAGGCGCGAAATCCCCAAGGATCAACTGCACTCGGCAGCGGCACGCTCGACGGCTGGGGTTCCGCCAATAAGTTTCCCGAGGTGGCCGCCATGAGAAGCGCCATGAATTGACCCCTGCTTAATAACATTCCATCTCCCCATCTGTTCCTACACTCGGATGTTGCTGCTACCACGCCTGGAAGCCCACGTGCGCACAGCCCGCCAATGGCGACGACTATATCTGAACAACCCATTCACGCAAGGAAGCCACCAAACTCCCAACAGTTTTCAACGCAGTTTATCAATACGTCAATCTATAACCACCCATATTCCTTCATTGTATCCAGCAAAGATCCGACACCTCTATGTCTTCACTCGTTCTTTTTGTAGGGAGGGGACGCAGATTTTAAGGCCGCCATCAACATTACTGGCAGCACTATTGTCAGCCGTCCTAGTCGCCTGCCAGGATGACTCGGACGGCGGCGGCGTCGTCGTGCCCATAGGCTCGGTCGCAGGTGGCACCAGCGGCACCAGTTCACGCTCGGTGTCAAGTGCGCCAACAGATCTGGTCGTTCAGGACACAACCTCTGAATCCATTGCGATCAGTTGGACGGACACAGCAACGAACGAGCTGATCTACGAAGTTGAAAAATGTGCAGGATCAGGCTGTGAATCCTTCGAAGCGGTAGCCAAGTCGCCTTTCGCAGCAGATACCACCAGCGTCACCGAAGAAGGCCTAGAGCCAGCAACCGTCTATCGTTTCAGAGTCCGGACCACAAATGGCAACGGCAGCAGCGATTGGCTTACCAGTGACGACATCAACACTAACGCGCAAGAGACATCTTCGACGCCTCCCATTCCTACGACGGCTACCTGCACCTCACCAAAGACTGCGGTCGTCGCCAAGGGAATCAAGAGCAACTCCACAAATACGGGCCGCGGATTGTGGTCGGACGTGGCGTTGATTCCGGGCACGCGAAGACCCGCGACAGCCTACTACGATGGCTCGGCGACTGGTGGGACAGCCTCGATCAAAATTAGCTGGTGGAATGGAACGTCTTTCCAAGTAGAGAGTGTCGCCGGTGACATGCGAGTCGCCGCCGGGTCAGCGACCTATGTTCGTTTAGCATTTTTGAGCACCGGCGTGCCCATGGTCTTCTGGCTGACAGGCAGCACTATCGTCAAGGGCGCCATGCGCAGCGCGCCTCTTGGCACCGAGGGTTCCTGGAGCGCAGCCGTCTTGGATACCGTAGCCGGCGCAGCGAATCGCGCGCTTGAAGTTTCGGTGAGCTCGGGGGACGACGTTGGTCTCATCTACTTAACCAATACGACCACAGCGGGCAGAGCGCGATTTATCTATTGCAGCGGCGCGTGTACAAGTATCAGCGATTTTGTCCCCATGAGCGCCGCTGGCGATACCATCGAAGCTTCGAACGTGATTGCCGCATACATGGCAACTGGCATTGCCTGGTGCAAACATGATGCGACAACTTATTACCCGGTCGTCGTCTATCCTGGCAATAACTCCACCAGCGTTCGCTATGCATCCTGCCTGGGTGATCTTTCGACCTGCCAAACTGTTGCTGGCTGGGTCGGTCAGCAGACGTCCGTTGTCAACAGCACGGGCGTCATCGCCAAGGTATTGGTGGACTCGACAGTTGTCGGCGACAAGCCGAAAATTCTCGCCAGAAACGCCGGCAACACTTTGCTGCAAGTTTTTGAAATGAATCAAGCCTGCAACGCCGCCCCAGCGTACTCCTTTACCGCAGGCAACACACTGGGAGCCGCGACCGTCGGCAATGCCTGGGCTGAACTCCTAAAGAGCGCCAACGGTTACTATCATGTGGTTGCCAATTTGGCCGCGACGGCGGTGAACTACTACAACAGCGTAGGGACGACGATCACAACGACGACTTGGAATGCCGCCGGCACAGTCGATACCTTAGCGCTACCGGCGGTTGGCTCTGGAAATGGCGGTGCCGACATCAACAATACGGATTTTCAGATCTACTCAACGTATCAACGCTCGACCAACGCCTTCAATCTGGCAATGGGCGTAATTAGCGATTTCACCGTCAGCTCGAATAACGCGGGAGCCGTTTTCTATTCCTTGTACCCAGATCTCTCGGGTGGGATAAACTTGCCACTCGCCACTGGCCAGACTCGCAACGTCGCCACCGCTGTGACGAGCGACGACCGGCCGGCTGTCGTCTATATTGACAATTCCATCGGCACTGCGGCGGGCGCCCAGTTGATGTATGCCTTTCGTGATGGCACATCGTACCAAACTGCGTGGGTGGCAACGCCAATGCAGGGATCGTCAAGCCCCACTCTACCGTCCCTAGCATTCGACCACAATGATACACCCTGGATCTCCTATTATGACAGCGCAACGTTTCGCTACTATCTGGCCACAAACTCAGAGACCGACGGCAGCGGAGATTGGTCGTACTATCAGTTTCCCATCACCGCAAAAACAGCCAGTGCCGTGTTACCGGCGACCGACGACACCGCAATGGCCATGCTGTATTCGGAGCGTACCGCCCAGCCCTTGATGTTCATCTTGAATTCAACGGCTGCTGGTGGCACGGGGGTCAGAGCTGCGCTCTTTAACCCGCAAACTAGTTCCTTTACAAATCTGACAACCCCCGCAACTGTAGGTGCAGCCTGGGGAACCAGCCTGTCAGCTAGTTTTGATAAGAGCGGCAATGTCGTCGTTGCTCACTATGATATCACTGCGACAAAAGCGAAGTTCAATTACACCACCAACGGCGCCAGTTGGCTGGGAACGCCCCCTGAGATTACGGCTGCTAGTACGGGCCGCGAAGGACTCTCGATAGGCATCAATCCAAGCAATTCAAGACCGGCCATTAGCTACTATGATCGAGCCAACAATGCTGTGCATTACACATACTGCACAACCTCGATGAACAATTGTGCAACTGCAAGTAACTGGTCCACAACAACGGTCACCTCAACCGCGGGCGTCAGCGGTATGGCGGCAGGTAACGAGCAACTTCTGAAGACATCATTGACGTTTAGCAGAGCTGGTACAGCATTTGTTACGTACATGGATGGCATCGCCGCAGCAACGCAGCGATTGGCTATCGCCGACAATTCAAGCGGCACCTTTGTATCGACGGATCTTTCCGCAATGCCTGCGGCGGCTGTATCTGGCGCCTCAGCAACTAACTTCGGGATGACTGGATTCAACGCTTCATCTGTTCGCAGTCAAAATGGCTCCCTGGTCACTATGTACATAGGCCCCAACAACTGGCTGTATGCAACTTCATGCGAAGAGGAAGAATAAGTCGATGATGATGCAAGGAATACGATGCAAATCTCTTCGCAGCTCCATCGCTGCAAGTGTTCTGCTGTATTCTTGCTTTTCAACAGAAGCCGGCTTGGCTTGGTTTGGAGGATCTGAATCGGCTCTACCGATCGCCACCATGCCCATGGCTCGTGAATACAAACCTCGCGCACTGTTGTTGAGCGCTGATGGCTTGTATCTCAGCAAGACTTCTGAACAGCGAGGACAGACTTTACCCGGAGGTTCTAGTTCATATTCAAATATAAGTATCATGTATGCCTTCATCGAATATTTTCTTGGCTTTGGCCTTAACTATCAACTGCATAAAATCGGCGATTATCAAACCACTCACGTCATAGGCTTAGAGGGCGAAATCATCCTAGGCGACTTCTTTGCCGAGTTCGGATATGGAATGACCCAGCAGTCATTCACTGATCAAACGCTGAGCAATCGTCGCGGCCTACAAAAGTCTATGGGTATCGGATTGCGAATGGACTCCGTTAGCTTCAACTACCTGTATTTCGAGCTCGGCCTACGCCAACGCACAACAGTCTACGACAAGCAGAATAATGCACCCCTGAAGTACCCGCTGACCGAAGTCCAAACTCAGCCATTTTTAGGCATTGGGTTGAAGATATGAGCAGCAAGCATCTGATTTACGGAGTCGCATTGGCGAACTGGACCTGCTTAAATGGGTGTGGAACAGGCTCAGGATCCATTGCCGACCGCTTCGGCAAACCGGCTAACCTCCCCCTCTATTACCTCGTTGCTGGCGAACGCGAGAATGCCGGGGTCTTGTACCGTTTGGGCAATGCTGCAGATGGAGAAACAGCCGAGAGTACGCCGCTGGTCTCCGGGCTCAATCAACCGCTTGGATTGGCGCAAGACTTTGCAGGAAACCTTTATATCAGCGAACTACTACCAGAGCCGGATGGCTCTATTCAGAAGATACTTGCCGGATCATCAACGGCTGCAAACTACCTGAGTGGCCTCGACCTTCCCTCAGGCGTCGCCGTCGATAGTCTGGGTCAAGTGTTTGTAATGGAGAATGGCAAGCATCGCATCATTAAGATCGATGGCTCGGACACTGCATCTGCGTTTATTGATACAGAGATCTCTTCGCCCGAAAGTGGGGTCTTCGACAGTCGAGACGACCTTTTTCTTGTCGAAATAGGTAACAACGTTGTTTCAAGAATTGCGCCATCAAGCGTTCGCACCATCGTCAGCCCATTCCTAGATGGCCTCAGGAGCGTCACGGTATCGCCATCAGGGGATGTTTTCGCGCTCGTTGTGAATCCGATCGATCAGACGGGTCAGATTGTTCGATTGAGTGGCACCTTGGATACGGAGGAAGTCGCCGCAGGCCTGATCAATCCGGCATCGATCGCTTGCGATAGTTTTGGGTTTATCTACATTAGCGAAGGCGCACCAGCCAATCGCATCAGTAGCATTTCCTTAGATAACGGCGAATTTCGAGTCATCGGCAAGACTCCAGGCGAGCCAGGGGCGATGGTTCTCACGCCCTTTTGACAGATAACAACTATCTATGTTCAAGCTAGGGCCTGTCCCTGTTTACTGGTCAGCTAAGCAGCGACTGCAACCAGTGTTCAGATGTCACTTCCGTTTCCGTTCACTGTTCAGTTACTGTTTTCTGGACTGATACTGTCTGCCGCTCAGTGTTCCGGGGTCCGGTAACCGCTGCAGTTGGCCGACCAGACGGCAGGGAACAATGAATAACTTTCGAACTTATGAAATTTCAAAGGAATTTTATCGTCTCGTGGAGCAGCTGGATTGGCCCGGGCATCTGCGAGATCAAGCACTTCGTGCCGCAAGTAGCGTTGTATTGCATGTCGCCCTAGATGTTCCTCTGCTCTCAACGGTTTGGAATTGCCGGCGCAACTGCCGATAACGCATTGCCTTGATTGCATCTTCAAGCCAGGTCCGTTTTCCCATACATGGCCTATTGCCGACTGTTGCGCGAACAATCCACGATCTTTGCAGAGCTTTGAACAAGGACTCATCCTTGCTTCTCACCGAGTACCTATTGAGTTTGTCATGCTCGACTCGGAGAAAATTATGTCTATATCGACCCTCATAACGGGAAAATGCGCGCCGCTGAGGCTATGTGCCAATATCTGTTTGCTGATTTTTCTAATGGGATGCCAGCTAGCTGGTAGAAATATGTCCCCCATAGAAAGTCAGATTTCTAACAAGGATTCGGATCACGTTTCCCAGTTCAACCAATATGTAGACGACCAGACCAACCTGATCTTTAGATTGGCAGCGGTGGATGTGGAATCGATCGATGAGGCCCGGGCAGCATGTACAAGGCTGGCATCGCAAGCAGCCCCCTTCGACTGGAAGCTCATTGAAACTCCAAAGCATGTGGTCTTCATGGGCGATAACTACCTGACCCAGTATGGAAGCAGAAAGATCGTACGCGGTACAGAGTCACTTTGCGGAAGGCTCGTTGCAGGTCAAAACATACCTGGACTAACTGATTATCGACTTGAGGAAGAGACAGGCAAAGTAGATTCGGCGCGCGTGTTTTTTGCAAATGATGGCGATAAATACGGATCACAGGTTGTCGCCAGCTTTAGAGATGGTTTCGTCTGCAAGATCGATTGGGTCTACCAGGTCGAACGCCTTATTCATATCGAAGCGTTAGGCGCGATGCGCAAGCGACATGTGCCAGTTGGAGACGCATTGTGCGTCTCGGAAGTCATGCACCCGACGGGCTACAAGCCGCGGCATTCATCCCCTACCACTGATCCTGCTGATATTGCTGCTCGCGAAGACTATCAGCGTCGCCAGACACAACTCCTGAGAGAAAGCGAGGCCTGCGAAGCAGGGTGTAATCAGGCTTATCGAATCATCATGGATAGGAAAGCAACAACCCCATATCTCGAGCTGGAGTTAGCTGTGAATCGTTTCGGCCAATGCATGGAAGGATGTCGGCGTTCATTCGACAAGGCTGTCAAAGAATCTCTTCGTGGCTCAAGCCGCTGAGAGAATGCCCGAACGGGCACGCCAATTGGCTGAAGTGGCGGTTCCGGCAGGAATCGAACCTGCAACTCTGCCTTCGGAGGGCAACGTGATATCCTTTTCACTACGGAACCGTTCCTCAGAGCCATGGTAATTGCCACAGCGTCGGCCCTGGCGCAAGAAAAATCCTTTTAATCCAAAAAGTTAGCCGGCTAATGCGTATCCTGACAGCTGAGCCGCCGCAGCGCTCCAAGCTCACCGTATTTTGGCGGCAAAACACCGGTGTAATGCACTGTATTTACTGAAACTTTACCGCGCATTGCCAGTTTGAATCAAGAATCCCGAAACCCAAGCCGATAGATCCTCATACTCAGCATGTTCTTGAGTCGATCGCACGAAGGAGAGTTTCCGCATGCGCAACTTCGCCCCGACGCTGCTTGCCCGACAGTTCCCGCTGTACCTAGTGCTGATTACAACTGCCTTATCAGCCTGCAGCGCCAACGAGGTCAATCGGCTTGCCGTGCGCAAAGACCGCAACAACGCTGACGTCGATACGGGCGGCGCAGTCGACTGCGGCAGTGGCCTCAAGTTGCAAGAGAATGCGGATGGCGACCCGATACTGCCGCAACCATCCGCCAACAGCGGCGTGATCGTGTTCAAATTGCAGCAAGACTCCATCGATCCCTGCACCGTCGATGGCTACATCGTCGGCCAAAAGGACGATGCCAAAGTCAAACGCGTAAACGGAAATACCTACGTGATCTCCGATGTGCCGAGTGGTGAGCACGACATCATCGTCACGGGTAAAAAGAAGGGCGATGGCTCCGTAATCAATCCGACGGATGTTACCGGCACCTTCTTGGTTGGTAACCGCATGAACAGCGTGAAATCTACGGCCCGTCAAACCACGGCACAAGACCTCTTTCTCTTTACCGTCGGACAGATCACCGGTGTTGCAAAGCTTGCTGGATCTAGCAATCATGAAGGAGTTGAAGTCTACATTCCTGGCACGAGCTACTCCTCGATAACCGATGCGGCTGGTACTTATCGTTTTAACGGCGATATCCCACCCGGAGTACACAACCTCGTGTTTCGTAAAACCGGCTACAGCGAGGGGCGCATTGAAAATGTCGAAGTCAAGTCCGCGCAAAGCTACAGCGCTGCAGATATCGTCCTAACCCCAGAAGCCGGCGAGGCTCTGCTGACGCTGATTGGTCCTGAAGGCGCGATCATCGAAGAAGTTCGCCCAACACTGACGACGCGCACGGTGAAATTCACCATGCGTCCCAAGGGGCGCCCGTCGCTGATGAAGATCAGCGAGGATAACAACTTCGCCAATAAGAATTTTGTGCCTTTTCAGACGACAGCTACCTATACATTTTCCATAGATGCTTTGCGCGAAAACGGCATGGCCAGCAAGACGCTGTCAATTCAGCTTCTAGCGGGAGAAACTCTTAGTACCATCGAGTATCCATTGGTGCTGGATTTATTTTCCGAGATTCGCGGCAAGAATCTACTGATCGTCGATAATCTCACGGAAGACGATCCATCGCTGACCTTGAATATCGGCATCGATCCTGCCCCCAAGGACGCAACATTCATGCAGTTAAGTGTCTTGCATGCGGACGATCTTGGCTCCAGCACGCTGTCCTTTAACCGCGACTTGCCTTTCGTGGGCCGCAACTGGTTACCATTTTCACCAAAAACCTCTGTCGATATTCTCAAACAAGGCGTTCATCACGTATTTATTCGCTTTCGCAATTTCGATGGCGCTGTCAGCGATACCTATTCCCGCACCCTCAGTGTGGAACTTTTTCCGCAGAATAGCGTCGCCTTCGATCTACAGACAACCACCTTAGACGCCGCCTATGACCCCATTTTTCCAATCATCAACATCAAAAGCCCGATCAAGGAATCCGAGATTTTTCTATCAACGAACGCCAACTTGGGTGACGCGTCAGTCATACCCTCTACGGCGACGACGAACTTTCGAATTCCTGGAGTTTTTCCCTGCGGCGGGCATACGATCTACATGGCGATACGCGACAAGCGGTCAGGTCAGCTCTCCACCATCGTTTCTCGCCCTGTTCACTACGAATGCGGTCAGACATTTGAGCACGAGGAGATCGTATCAAACGAAGCGACCGTACTAGAAGGAGATCGCTATGTGTTCACTTATGGTGGCTTGCAATACCAACCGAATGTGAGCTCAGCGCTGCGCTTTGTCGCTATCGACCGTGGAATGCTTTACAACTTGGACAGCAAGTCATGGCAACCCGTATCCTCCGTCAATTCCCCAGGGCGCCGTCTCAACCCATTTGCGGTCTGGACGGGATCTGAATTCTTGATCTGGGGAGGCTTTGGCAACTACGACGCAAGGAGGGAGGAAGCCATTGACCCGCGCGTGGATGGGGGATTATACAACCCTCAAACGAACGCGTGGCGCCCCATACCCGCAGCTCCTTTCAGCAACCCCGTATCTCATTCCATGGTCCAGTTTACCGGCAGTCAATTAATCGTGTTTGGTGGCAAAACCGATTCGTCGACATTCTTATCCGGAGGATTTGTTCTTGATTTAGCGACACTAACTTGGCGACCCATGAGCCAACAAAATAGTCCTGGATTTCGCCTGCACGGCGAGCCCGACACCGATCGCAGAATCAACCACCGGGACAGCGCGTTGTCCGTCTGGACCGGCAAGAAATTCATTGTTTGGGGTGGACGCGCATGTATCGATGACTGCAGCACCGGAACGCCCGCACCGGTGAATACTGGCGCCATGTACGATCTGACGTCAGATAGCTGGACGACCATGGAATCTGTAGGCGCACCAACGGCCAGAGACTACCACGCGCTGCACTGGACAGGGAGTCAGATGATCGTTTTAGGCGGCGAAGGCAGCCGCAACAACCTCGGCGCGGCATTTGATCCAGAAACAGACAGCAATGGCAGTTGGCATTCATATCCTTCGATCGGCGCCACCCTCACACGTTACGACCGGTCAGAAACGCAAATGCTTGCGTTCGGACAGCGCGCCCACACCCTTGAAATCGCGGCGCGCGGTGGCCAGATTTACGCATTCGGTGGCAACTACTACGCGGATGATAACTCATTCAATGCGTCGCAGTATTTGAGTGGCTTGCAACTTCCCCTAAGTGCAGACTCCATCAACGAAATTCTGAACTTGCCGCCTGAAGGCCGTCCCAGTCGGTCTCCAAGTCGCCAATTCGAAGTGCGGCATGCCGGCGAACATTTCGGCGTTTGGTCCATGGGAGCCCTCGATGGCAGCGACGTGGGTCACCGCTGGGTTTCCCTCTTTGATCTGACGACAAAGTCGTGGCGAACCTATCCGAACCAGATTCAAGGATCTGCGTCCACAGTCGTCGATGTGAAGCGTGATTTGGCGGAGACCATGATGAGTCCACACCGCTTCTACGTCTTCTCTGGGATGCGTCCCAGTCTAGCTGATCCGCAAGTAAAACAGGCGGATGCCACCGGCATCGCCTATGCAACAGGCCTTTCTCCTCTCGAGTTTACGCGCTGGAATGTCAATGGAAGGAGCCCTCTTTGGGTCTCTCTTGATGAAGAAGTGGGCATCGGCATGACCATACATAACAAGCAGCTGCGGCAGCCAGCATTTCAGCTGCGCATTCAATCAATTGAGGGGCCGGCCACGATTGTCGACGACGACGTTACCGTTGACGCCCTCGCCGGCAACAGTATCACAACCATTAGCGCCGCAAATTCCTTAAGGATTCGCATTTCTTCCGACGAGGGTATCGCCCGCGACACACCCATCAAGGTCAAATTGTACTACGTGCTTCAAGACGGAAACATGCGGTACGAAACCATCACCCTGTTTGTCGCACGCTCGAGGCTGACAGCTTCGACTTCCACCATCAACCTAGTCAGCGGCGAGACCATACCCGTGGCGATTAAGCTCAGAAACTCAGGAAGTGATCTCCTGCAACAGGTAAATGTTACATTAGCTGGAAACAGTTGCCTCGAAGACCTCGACCCACCTTCGATCACCATCAACAGCATGGAGCCAGGGGCTGTCATCGAACGGACCGTCAACATCAGATCCAGCGGAGCCAACTGCGCCATAGGCTCGGCACATGATCTAACCTATGAGGCGAGCTACCAGTCGCGCGCTGGAATTGCCGCAAATCTCAGTGGCACTTTTACCTTCAACTATCCATCTCCAACAATTCCCTTCACTGTGATCTATGGAGATGAAGCTACGGAAATGATCTCGCCGCCGTTGGATATCCCAGACAATGATGATGTTGGCGTCGTTCACAACATGCCGATCGCCGACTCGGGTACGGTCACCTCCATCACCATCAATATTAGTGTCACCCACGCCTACAAGAGCGACTTGCGCTTAACCCTGATAAGTCCCAATGGGACGGAAGTCGTCGTCCACAACGAGGAATCGACGCTCATCGGCAACTATGTTTTGAACACGGAGTTTGATGACGAACCCGTACAGGGCACCTGGAAGTTGCGCGCTGCGGATGTCGTTTCCGCAGATGTTGGTACACTTGACGCCGTGACTCTCACGATCCATGGTAATCGCTGATCAGGACGCTCGGTCCACCGCTCGACGTTCTTGGCCGCTCAGCCGCGACAATTCTCGGCTGAGCATTTTGCTTTGCTCGGCATTCAGATTAGTGAAGGCCACGCCATGTTCAAATTCCTGTGGCGAACTCACATCACTCCAGCGAACCTGCGTATGTAGAGGCAGCACCCCAGTAGCCCGCAGCGCCGCATTCAACTCGGGAAACTGCGCAAACTCTTCGATGGTCATGCTAACGCCGCGTGCTAGATAACGCCCCAAGCGCAACCGCATGCCGCCGGCGGAAAAGTCGACCAATGCCGCCGCACCGCGATTAGTTTCCATCATCGCAGCATCCCGCACCCAGCGCAGCCGGTCACCGACGCGCTTTTTCCCATTTTGCTCGCGATGGTACTGAGTCAGACGATGAATATCACTCGCTAGTTCGGGAGCAACGGACACTTCGAAGGCATCAAATAGCTGGTCATAGTGCTTGATTTGAATCTCTTTGCGCACGGGTCCCAGCTCGTCTCGGTCAGCACGCAAAAGGCGCTTGAAAGTATTTCGCCCCAGCAATAAACGATGATGATCGCACGCACCCTCAAGACGGCTCGCGAAATTAACGCCTTCGCCGATGATCGTGAAGTCAATCCGCCCCCCGCTGCCCAAATCGCCGACGCAGACAAAGTCCGTATTGATACCGATACGCAGCGGGAATATGGGTGATCCCGCCGCCATCATTTGCAGGTTAAAGCGCACGCTGTCTTCCTGCAGGGCCCGGGCACAGCGCACAGCCTGGATTGCATGATCGCGCACGACGTCACGTCCGGTAATGTCCAAGCCAAAGTAACAGAGCAACCCATCCCCTAAGGAACGATCCACGAAGCCACCATACTGATGGATGAGGGCACGCATGCGCTCAAAGCGAATCTTTAGCGACTCAAACACCTCATCCGGGTGCAGCATCTCGGCGACCAGTGAAAATCCCACGATATCGATAAAACAAATCGTTAAGTCGGCACCTCGTGGCGCCAAATTCAACTGAAGACTCTGCGAAGTCACCTTTTCGATTTGCTGGCTAGGTAGTGCCCCAGCAAAGGCACGCTCGACTTCCCGCGCGCGATTCGCCTGCAAGCGCCAGCGCATGGACACGACCATGAGTGGAGGTACCGAGCTGAGCCCCACAAGCGACAGCCAAGGCAGGGAGAAGTGCAGGTAAAACAAAGCTCCGAAACCAAGAGCCGCAAAGACAACAGGTCCGGCAGCCGCGACACCGACGCCGAAAGCAGTTGGCAGCGCCCAAGTGAGCCAAAGCACCGCCCCCAGCACCACGATGTGCAATAGCAAGCGCACACCCCATGTCGTTGGCACGATGAACTCGCCATTGGCGTAATTGGCAATAGCTGCCATGAGCAGCATCCCTCCAGGATGGCGGCCAACAGGCGTGGTTTTGAAGTCCGTTCCGCCCGTAAAATATCCGGGCAAGATGACGACAATATCACCGGAACCCACCGTCGGCATCGGCACGTCCATGCCATTTTCCGCGATGTGCTCCGTGATTTCTAGGACGTTGCGCAATTTGCTGCGAAACTTCTCAGGGTCGGGGATGTTCAACGAGACCAACCCATCATCATCGAGATGAATGCGGCTACGGTCCGAATCGACATACGTGCGCTGAACACCGATGTGCCGCGACAAGGTCAGCGCCATATGCGGAACCATGACGGAATGCTCATCATTGGCCACCCGCAGCACAGGCGCAATCCTCGTGTCAGCACTGAGCTCGATGTGACCAAGTTGCTCGAAGGCAGCGCGAAACGCAGGATTCGCTCCGTAGACAAAGTTCCGTTGAATGGCAGCATAACTATGCAATGCGGTGCTGTTCACAAATCGCGCCGATTGAAACTCAGGGCGCTCACTCGCATCAAATTCGCGATACACGGGGCGTTCGCTGGTGGCGACGGCCACATGCAGTGGCACATCGAGGGCACGAACACGGGCGACAAAATCAGCGCTCTCGGCCGCCGATGCGCGCATGGGCGCCATGAAAAGACTATCGATGATGATGGTGGATGGCTTGGACTTTGCCAACTTCTCAAGAAAAACCAGCCAAGAGTTCAGCGAAAATCTCTCTGTCTTGAACACTTCTACGGCTTGATCATCGATAACAAAGACTCGGCAGCGCTCGCACGGTCGTGGCCAAATATTCAAAGCTTGGCGCATTGCATACTCGGCGCGCATGGCTAGGCTGCGTTCAAGCTGAACGATCGCTGGCTGCTGGAGTGCAATCACCAAAAGTCCCGCGACGACGATGACGACAACCCAAAGGCCACGCTGCCCTGAAAGTGGTGCGAATCGATTCCTCAAGCTGAGCCTTTCCTGCGATGATTCTCGACACTTAAGTCATCGACGTGCGGCTCATATTTCTGAAACGAGTGGGCAACTACGGCCCCGTAAACCAGTCACAAATCGCCGTAAAAAGGTAAGAAAATAGAATTTTTGTAAACCTGCTCAATCCATCAACTAACAACCACGCTCTTGATATTCACGAACTCCAGCATTCCATGCCGTCCCAATTCACGGCCGATGCCACTAGCCTTCACTCCACCAAAAGGCAGGCGGGGATCTGACTTTACCAAGCCATTGACGACAACGTTGCCGGACTCTAGTTGCTCACGCGCCAGAGCCTCAGCCCGCAGCACATCACGGGAAAAAATCGCTGCCCCTAACCCATACGGCGTGGCATTGGCCAGCCGCAGCGCGTCCTCGTCATTCGCAGCTCGTACGACCGCGGCTACCGGTCCAAATGTCTCTTCATCAAAAGCTGCCATTCCTGGACGCACATCTACCAGCACCGTTGGCGGATAAAAATATCCTGCCCCTTCTGGCAAAGCACCGCCGAAGAGACAATTGGCCCCCGCCGCAATCGAGGATTCCACCTGCCGATGCAGTTGCTCCCGCAAATCTGATCGCGCCATAGGCCCCACATCTGTGGTGTCGAGCATAGGATCGCCAACTGCCTGCATGGCCATTTCTTGTTGAAAAGCCGCGATAAATGCCGCATAGCAACTTTCAACAACAATGAACCGCTTGGCAGAGATACAGGTCTGGCCGGCATTCAAAAGGCGACTCGTGGCGCAAGTACGGGCCGCAAGCGGCATGTCGGCGTCGGTCAAAATCACGTAGGGATCACTCCCGCCCAACTCGAGCACGCACTTTTTCAACGCCCCACCAGCCGCACTGGCAACGGCTCGCCCTCCTTGAGTACTGCCCGTAAACGACACGGCCGCGATACGCGGATCGCGAATCAACGCATGTGTGTCGTCGAGGCTGGCAAAAGCCTGACTCACAAGACCCGCCGGCAATCCCGACTGTTCGGCACACCGCACAATGGCAAGTGAACATTGAGGTACATTCGGTGCGTGCTTAATAATGACACCATTACCAGCCATCAGGGCGCTGGCCGCACCCCGAATGACCTGCCAAAATGGAAAATTCCACGGCATGATCATCAATACCAACCCGAGTGGACGATAAGTTAAATAACTATTGGCGGCCTCAGTTTGAATAGACTCATCAGCGAGGAATGCTGCGCCCTGCTCCGCCACAAAGCGCAAATTCCACGCACACTTTTCAATTTCGATGCGACCTTGTCGAACTGGCTTCCCCATCTCCAACGCCATCAGTTGCGCCAGCTCCATCTGCTGTGCCTGCAGCACATCGGCAAATCTTGCTAGTGCCAGACCGCGCTCCGCTAACGTCGCCTGCGCCCATCCTCTTTGCGCCGCGGAGGCTATCTGCACAGTCGCATCAATTCGTGCTGATGGATCAAAGGCGAACTCGCGAATTAGTTTGCCGGTCAGGGGCGAGCGTGTCGAAAAAGTATTTTCCTGCATCAAGTCTTTTACCTCGCGCGGCTTTCACACACCTATTGAACGTTGAGTTGGACGTATGGAGCATGCAAGACGCCCACACCCTCGTTAAGCTGCAACATTACCCATGCCGACTTGCCCTTCAAACTTGCCGGAACACGAATACGCATGACCACTCGATCGGGGGCGCGATAGCTTGGCCCCCATGATCCGTAATTGACGCTACTGGTGGAGTTTTCCACGCGCAGGCCGGCGTCACTGCCATTGGCAAACTTCATGACAAAGGGACCTGGCAGGGCGCGCGTCGCATGGTAACGGAACTGAGCTTGTAAGGTAAATAATCCACCGGCCGTTACATTCAGCCCCGAAGCGGGAATCGCACGGCCATTCGCATCGTACACTTCGATCGACGCGTTGCGTGTCACGGAAATGATCTTCTCGAAGTTCTGTACAGACTTCGCGGCTCCCTCCGCATCCAGATCTTGGCTCAGGAAATTAACTGCATTGTTCGCACCAACCCAAACACCCGGCTTCAGCTGAACATCGACTTCGACCGCTTGACCTGGCTCAAGCGTACCCAAAGCTAGTGGATTCGTCGCGACCTCCACCAATGCCGGACTTGACGTTAACTTCATAGAGATGTCTGTTTGGACAGTGTTTGACAGATTGACGTACTTCAACTTGGCGTTAACAGGCTTATTCACCTGCGCTTCCCCTTGCAGGGCTATATCCACCAATTCGACCGGAAAGTGCGTCGCGATTTCAGGCGCCAACGTGCCGACAGACTGTCCGTTGCGCTCAATTCGACCGCGCAACTTCAACAAGGCGCCGGCGAGTTTGCCAGTATTCGTCGCGGTGACGACACCACGCAGGGTGGTTCTGGTCCCGCCCGCCAGACTCGGCAGTTCTCGCACCTGGAAGGACAGCTCCGATCCACCGGTGAGGCTCTCCACGACCAGTTTCAATCCACCTTTTGGACTCGCTGTGCCGCCGACGTTATCGATGACGACTTCCAGCGCCGCTTTCTCGCCAGTAATCAACACCCCATCGCCAGATGTCTCCACCAATTTGGCGCTACGGACAATTAACAAGTGACCCTTTGCCAGGAGTTCAGCAAATTCCTTCCGACCCTGTGCAACCGCCTCCGAGCGAGCAGCTACCAACCGCTGCTCAAAGCCGGTTAGCACGCCTGCGTCAAACGCCCCTTGCTTCTGGCCGCGCTCCAAATCTGCAGGATAACTGCCCGCTCGCGCTTGCTCGTAGGCAGACTTGGCACTGCTGGCAAACTCACGATTGAAAGCACTGACATATTGGCGTCGATAATGGTCGCGGAATCCTTGATCGTAGGCACCTTCATAGGTTTTCTTACATTCTTGCAGGAACTCGACGAGAGGCAACTGATCGCAAGGATAGGAAAAGTATCGTCGTTCAACACTTGGCGTATTGAATTGCGCCGCTGGCGTCCCGGGAATCGCAACGACTGGATCGCCAGGAATGGGGTAACTTGGAGCCGCCACGACTTGTGGTTGGCGCTGACTGCCTGCCATATCGGGACCATTGCCCCCTTGCGCCGGCGGAACCTCAACCGAGATATCAAGAGTCTCCTGCTGATCTGGAATCGCGTTCAGCGCCTCCCGCGCTGCAGCGTTATAACCCTCAGGCATATTCTCAGAACGGGCCTTGTCGTTCGCCATGGCTTCACCACGGGTCACGCCATCACGCCACACCGCCGCCAATGCGGGGGTGGAAGATGGGGACGTACGCCCTGCTCGATAACCTTGCGCGAAGGCCAGCACCGCACCATCGGCCTTACCTTTTTGCAGTCCCGCTGCTTGCCCGTCCTTGCTGCCGTGCGCAGAGCCCGCTGCCGGCGCTCGATCGCCAGCTTCGCGATCACTGTCGCGGCTGCCAGCGCTCTGGGCTTGGCTGATGACTCGTTGTCGCGCGCGCTCGTAGTTGGCCAAAACAGTTTGATAGTAGTTATACGCTTTCTGCTCTTGCTCCGACTCAATGGCGGCGACGCGGCGTGCCTCATCGACATAAGGTTGCTGACGGATCACAGCATCCTCGGCACGCTGTAATTGAAAGGCTGCATCGCCACGACGGGTTTCAGCGGCGCGAATGTCGAGCAAGATATTATCGCGGTGACGCCAAGCCGCCGCGAGATCGATTTCTCGGTTGCGCTTTTGCTGTTCACGCTCTTGAATGACACGCTGCAGTGCCGCGATGTCCGATTCGGCGCGCACAACCCAGTTTTGCTGGGCCTCGTAGTCGCGAAACACTTCTTGGTATTCAGTCTCTCTCTCTTGCAAGCGTCGACGCGCCTCCACCAACTGTTGGCTTTCTGGTTGCGTACAGCTGCGCAATTTGCAGCTTCCATGGACAGCCAGACATGCCGCCTCCGCCTCTTGCATGGCCACACTCCGATCGGCATGAGTCGCTCGGTGCCGATTGCCGTGCTCTTCATGGCCGCGATCGACAAAGATACAAGTCCAATTACCGGTGCCTGGCTGAGATTCCAGTCGCCGTACTTGCTCACGCAGTCGCTCAACTTGCTCGGCTAGACGCTCCGTTCTTTGTTGCAACTGTCGCAGATTTTGCCGACCACTCTGCAGCTCCGATTGGCGAAGGCCTAGATCGATACGGTAGCGGTCAATTTCTGTCTGCAAGTCACTAATTGTCCGCTCCAGGAACTGAATCTGCTGATCAACATCCACCAATCGCTGCCGTTGATTCGCCAAGGATTGATCCGCCGCGACAAGATCGGCCTTGGCTTGTCTCAGGGCGCGAACAAGCGGCTCCAGTTGTTGCTCCGCAATCGCAAGATTCCGCCTAGCAGTCTCGGCCTCGGCGTGCTCTCGCTCATAGGTGGCACGCGCCCGGGCCACGTCAAGATCTTCGCCCAGTGCTCGAACACCCGTCAGACCTACCAAGACGCTGGTTAGCAGCAGAAAGATTTTCACAGTTCCCCCTTATGAGTTTGCGGACAGATCTTTGGATGGCACATCCGCCGTGCGGCCTCATAGAGCAACGGCTATGCCATGGGCAACAAGAAAGGCTAAGTGACCGGACTAAAACAACAAAAGTGTTGGATAGTTATCCACCATATGCAAATATCCGGTATACTTTTGTGACTGGGACAGGTCACGGCGGTTCCAAACGTGCAGGCCACGCTTCCCAAGGTGCATGCCCCATGGGAATGTGATAGGACCCTACATCCCGAGGGGCTTTCATGGAATTTGCTGAGACCGCCGCACCCAATATTTTGCTGAAGGGCTACACCGCCGAACAGTTGTCGTCCGTGGTGGGCGAAGCCATGTTACCTCCGCGCATCGCCCGCAAACTACAAACCATGATTTTTAAACGCGGAATCAATACGTTGCCGGACCGACTCGAACACGTGGCACGGGCCAAATGGGACTCGGTAAAAGAGCAGCTCTGCTTTCCAGACCTTGAGATCATCGATCGCCAAACGTCGTCATTTGATGGGTTTCGAAAATATCTGTTTCGCAGTCATGATGGTGCCCGATTTGAAGCCGTGCGAATTCCGCTACTGCATCGCCCGGGACAGGAAAAGTATGTCGTTTGCGTCTCGACGCAAGTCGGCTGTTCTGTCGGTTGTGCCTTCTGTGCCACGGGGCGGATGGGGTTAAAACGCAATCTGGAAACCTGGGAAATCGTTGACCAAGCATTTAAAATCCACTTGGAGTCGAATTATCCCGTACGCGGCATTGTTTTCATGGGCATGGGCGAGCCCTTCTTGAACTATGACAATACAGTCCGGGCGGCTCAAGTCTTCAGCGACCCCTGCGGCATGTCGATTGACGGCAAGTCAATCACCGTGTCAACAGCCGGGATCGTGCCGATGATTCGACGCTTTGCCCGCGAGCGTCACCCGTACCGTCTTATCACTTCCCTGCATGCCGCAACCGACGAGCTGCGCCGCGAGCTGGTTCCCATCAACCAGTTTTACCCTCTGGCGGCCATCATCAGCGCCCTCAAGGAATACGAAGCCGCAAAGAATCGCCGGGTGATTTTAGCCTGGACGATGATTCGCGGGGTTAACATGAGCCGGGAGCAGATGCGGGCCTTGCGTGCGCTCGTTGGCGACATGCGTATCATTCTGGACCTTATCCCGGTCAACGACAATACGGGCCAATTTGCCAAACCAAGTGCCGAAGAGATCCAAGACTTCGTGAAAATTGTTGCGGAAGAACTGCAATGCCCGATGAACGTGCGCTACAGCGGTGGAGAAGAGGTTGAAGGCGCGTGTGGTATGTTAGCAACCAAAGATAACTAAGAATGATTCATCGCCTTTCCGACCCCCAAAGTATCAAGTATCAAGATTGAACCAGCATTTACCTACAAGAGACAGAACGAAACTTTTCGCTACCACCACCAAGACTATGAATTTATAAATTTCCCAATTATTTTAGAAGATTACCCTTTGGCACGGCATGTGCTTGACGAGACGCGGAACGTTTCATCGACACGTAGCAAATTTCTAGGAGGTACCACGCATGTTCAATAAAACTCTGTTACTCGCAACTCTGGTTGCCACAGCAGCGAGTCCCGCTTATGCCAACCACGAAGCCCTGCAAAAGGCCCAGGAACTAAATCAGGTGTTAGACACAACCGCCCGCGAGGCCCGAGAGGTTTCCATCGAAGCCGGCCGCCGCGGTCAACAAGTTCGAGCTCAACGCTTTCAAGCGCTAGCACAAGACGCACGCATCCTAGCACGCGAAGTGCAGACGCAAATCGTTCGCGGTCTGCGCCAAGGTCAACGAATCCACATAGTCCGCCAAAACTTTCAGGCTCTCGAGCATAACTTTGATCAGCTTCAGTCTTCGGCATCGGTAATCGCTGCAATGCCACAAGATATCGCTTACTTACTGCGAGAATCCCAGCAACTACGCCGCCAACTCGGGCGTATACTGCGCAGCATTGGTGGTGGTGGCGGCGGCCATGGACTATTGACGGCTGTATGCGAAGTGGTCCTTGAGACCATTTGGGGTTCTGACCTTGAACGCTTCTACGGTCGCGCTGTTGGCCACAATCCACAACAGCTCATTATTGCTGCCGAGCAGCAGGCAATGAGCCAGTGCGTCGCGCGTCGTACAGGCCTCACCAAGTGCACCGTGGCACGCAACACCTGCGGCATTCAGGGCGTATAACCAACTCAGGCTCACCCCATCTCATTCAAAAGGCGAGTCGTGGCCTGTGAGATGGGGTACAAGCTTTCCAGTAGCTGATCCCAAGCCGCATCCGCTGCCACGAAGCGCTTACGAAAGCGCTCGACGATCGGCGCCTGTACTTGCAGCGGCCGCAATAAAACGAAATGGGAAAGTTGAATGGCGCTTGCCACCATATCGATGGCATCCAAAGGCGCTGGCTCCTCCTTGGACGTAACCAGAACATTGCTTAAATTATGGTGCCCAATGATTCCCTCGCGCACATACTCCGGCAAACCCCAAAGAGCCGCGGCAATCTCGCCAATCGTCGTGTGACTGGTGTGCGCGATGTCGCGCTCCATGCTGGACCAGTTCTTGGATGTTTCCGGCGCCTCTTGTTGCAACATGATCCCATCCACGGCATCTGGCAGTAGCATGGCCATCACCGCCTTACCTACATTCGCTAACGAAGCCGCCACGTATATCTCATCGGAATCCAAATCCTTGGCGTAGAGCTTCACCAACCGCTCAGCAACTCCGGCTGCGACCAGAGAATCATGCCAGAAAACTCGCGACGAAAACACTTTCGTTGGCAGGTCGAATGTCTTGGCGGCCGCGACGACCGCCAGTGTCTTCAGAACATCGCGCCCCACGTAAGCTATGGCATGTTCTAATCCGATGATTTTCGCGCCCGACCCCGCACGCATGGCGTTCGCAGTCGACAAAACCGATGCCGCAATAAAGGGCGTTTGCTTGGCCGCCTTCGCCAAAGATGCAGCGCTGGCCCTTTCATCGTCGAGGGCAGCCTGAAACTGAAAGACCGCCGTCGGCATCTTAGGCACACGATCGAACGAGCCAAAGCGACGATACACGGAGGCGGCATTGGGCGACATGGACATATCTGGACGAAACCACGGAGGGTCGCCTTCGAGCAGTATCAGCGTTGAGTCACACTCGCAATTGAACCAAAGATACCCCGCGCTGCAACGTCGCCACCGACTGGAGTGATACAGAAAGTCATTCTCAGCCTCGAATTTCCGAGCACAATTGCCGCAAACTTTCACACCGCCTGTTTTTTTTTCCATCGCGCTAGTTCCGTTTCGTGAAGCGTTCCGCCGACAAAAATCGCGCCGACGGCGCGTACTCACCAGTCATCGCCATATCCAAACAGATCTCTCCAAATGCTGAACCAAATTTGAACCCATGCCCCGAAAATCCACAGGCAACAATGCAATGACGATACTCGGGATGAAAATCCACAAGGAAGTGCTCGTCCGGCGTCATCGTATATAAGCACACCTTTCCCTCGCGCGGAGTGGATTGAACGCCTGGTATTTTTTCATGCAGCATGGGCGCCACATCTCGCCAATCGGTTTCGCTGATCTGACGATTCACGGCCTCAGGTTGAGGCACGAGGGCCAAGGGTCGATGTAACGCAGCTTTCAGACCACGTTCATCCAATGCAGGAAAGCCGTACAAGAACCCCTCGGGCAAATCAAAGCCAAAGCATGGCATACCGTTTTGCTGACCTTGCCACGGCTGGCAGCCAAACCAAAATAGCGTCGTCCGATGCACCGCCAAAGGCCAGTTGATCCCCATGTTCTGTAGAAGGTGACCGGACCAAGGTCCCGCCGACACGATGACTTTACTGGCGCTGATCGTGCGCCCCTGCACGTGAATGCGTGCGCCATTCGCCATCATCTCTACCCGCTGCACGGCAGTATTCCCCTGCAACACAGCACCAAGCTGAATCGCATTCGCCCAAATAGCACGCAATGTCGATTCTACATGCAAATACCCTGCGTCTGCCTCCAAAGCAGCTTCCCAGTCCGCGGCGTCCAGCAGTTCAAATTGAGGATACAACTCTATGGCAGCTTCTGCGGACATAAACTGTACCGGCACGCCGTATTCGTCAGCACTCCGACGAACTCCCGTTAAAATCGAGCCTGCTCCCCTTTTGCCAAATATCAATAATCCAGTTCGCTCATACATTTGCGTGCGGCATGCTGCTTCCAATTGACGCCAATTGCGATAGGCCGTGTTCAACAAAGGGACGTAGTCGGGATGCTCAAAGTAAGCTTTGCGAATGATGCGGGTCGCGCCATGGCTGCTGCCGAGATCATGGATGGGAGAAAATTGCTCAAGTCCAAGCACGCGCAATCCCTGTGTCGCCGCGCGATGAGCCACGCAAAGGCCCATAACCCCCAAACCAACGACGACAACATCGTAATTTTCACTCATGCTACGTCTTGCTTGCCTGCATTAGCGACATTTTGACCGCGATCCTGTTGCCAACGAGCATCCGCCTCAGCTTCGCCCGCACCCAATCGCAGCAAGGACCTATAAGCCTCCCATTGTACTGCGGCTATGAGCAAGACTCCAGCCATTACACCCAATAGGACAGAGAACAGTAGGCCCATTGGGCTGCCTTCGCCGATCGCTTTGAAAAAGATGATGGCTGCTCCGAGCGACAGCACCAGGCCAATCGTTGTCAGTAGAGTCGTGTAGAGAAATGAATGATATCGAAAATACCTATGCGCCAAATGCAGCATATCGCCAAACTTAAACTTCGTCTTGCCAGCAGCGCGACCTGGGCGCTCGAACAAGGTGACGGTGCGCTCGACGGGGCAGCAGGCAATTAGAGCCTGCAGCAGGCGATCGGAATGCTGCCAAGCGCAAACAAATCGACAAACCCTCTGATCCATCAAAATGAAACTACCCTGCGGCAAAGGGTGCTCGTGGTCGCCAAGATATTTTCCTAGAGCATAAAACAACTGCGCGGTCAGACGCTTCGCATGCGACTCACCGTATCGACGCAGCCGTGCGCTCGTGACCAGCAGGGCGCCACTTTCCCAATAAATGAATCGTGTGCAGCCGACTGTCGTTCTTTGCAGCTTCATCGATCAAATTGCCTGTCTGATCGGTACTACCATCGTTCACCAGCCAAACTTGAATCGCGCGACCACTGCCGTCCATGACCGGGAGCAATCGTCCCAAGAGCGATGCCACCGACTCCTCCTCATTGTAGAGAGGGATGACAATGCCATGGCGTTGACGGGATGTTTGCTGCATTTTGGTCATATCGGCACCGTAACACGGCAAAGTATGCTTGCGTATTGGAAATGCTGCAAACTAAGGGAAGCTAGCTCATGAAACCGTAGGCTTAAACCCCAGAGAAAAGCTGCTGGATGATTTGCAAGATGTAACCCATCGTCAACTGATCACCTTGCAGCGGCGCGCCCGTTCCACCAATCGGCATGGGATTCATCCCCGTCTGCGGCAATGGCGAATAGGCTTGATTGGTCGGAGGCATCGATTGCCCAACTGTATTTGTTGGGAGCGTCGAGCCGGTAGTTGTCCCCGGTATCGTACTTGCCGGTGTTTGTGCAGCAATCGTTGGCGTCGTTGTTACCGGGCCAGCAGTTCGCCAGAGCGAATTGGCAGGCAGGTCACCGCGCTCCGACAACTCTCTAATGCCGATCATGTCGTCGTTATGTAGCTGCAGCTTGCCTTGGTGAGTGCTGCCCATCACAGCATCATTGACTTTCGGTCCAGCACCACTGTGACAGTTGTTGACGCTGGCATATTGATCGCAAAGGCCCCAAGCGTGCCCGATCTCATGCAACATGATGGCTTTGAAAAAATTGTCGTTGTAGTTATGAATCTTGTCCTTGTTAATGGTCACCGTCGAGCCTGCTGTCCACGCAGGCGCTTTATTACCACCATTGATTTCTTCGACGAGCACCTTTCGGCCGGAACCACCGGAATTGCACGGCACCAAATTTTGCTTCAGTCGTTCAAAGCGTTGAATGGGCTGCGCCCACGACAGGACAGCCCAAATGGTGACTTCTGGGTTGATACCGCAGATCTCAATCTTGTCGTCCGGATCGGCATGGATGAGCTTGTTTCGATCCGTCGTCACATATGGTAGATGACCCCAGTCCAAGCCGTAATCGATATCGTCTTGCGGCACCGGCCGACAGGCAAACGCCACAGGCGTGAGGCCGATGAGAAGGGCCAGCCTTTGACGGCAGAATGGGGATGAACCCAACATACAAAAACCCGCTGTAAATAGAGTCCTGTTGTGATGACTGCAACTCCCTTGCCACTGGTACGACGCGCCCGAAATCGGCGTCCGCGCTTCGCAGAAATAAATAAGATATTGAATATATTGGGATAATTTGATCTGCAAGGGCGGGAGTCAAAAGGCACTTCGACCAGACCCGCAGAGCTGCGGCAAAAGCTTCGACAATTATTGTCGAGGTTTAGAGACAGTTAAATGAACCTTATCAAGATTAACGAAATTAGCTGGAAATCATTATTTATTGTTTGTTCTGCGAATAATTTTATTGCATTATAATTCAATGTATATTAAATGTGATTCGTTACTAAAAAAATGAGCCAGGACAAGAGATCCTCCGCAACCAAGGAGTCCTGAATGTCACAAATGCGATCAGCCTTCGCGATTGGAATAGCCCTCACTCTTATTACCGCCTGTGGCCAAGACGACGCCGTTAGTACCGCCCCATCCGCCGCCCAAGTCAGCTCCGATTCCTTTCAGGCGCACGCACCGGGCCGCTCGATGCTGAATCGCACCGCAGCAGGTCGGCACGTCGCTCACCAGCCTGGGCAGGGATACCCCAACTGGGGCACCTACAGCTTTGGAGCATGCGGCAACTGGGGGTGCTATGGCGACTCCTACTACCTGGAGCAGCAACGGGCTTACCTCTACGAGCTGATGACCAAGGCGGAAGCCGCGCTGGTCAAAGCGCGGGCCGAAGCCAGACTGAACGACGCCAAGACCGAGTCCCTTCGCCTACTGACCGCAGAAGTCGAAAGCAACTTGGCAAGGTTGCGGCAGAAACTTGCCGATATCGATAACACCCAGCGGCAGATTCGTACGCATGCTCAGAACGTAGCACGCTTAACGACCCAAGGCAGCATGAGCGCCGACATTCTTACGTCCATCCGTTACCTGGCGAATGCGAGCGGTATGTCCATGCAAGAACTTCTGGAGATCGGCGTTCCAGCTCTGGCTGCCGATGAATTCGCCACCGCCGGTGCCTATAAAGTCGTCACCGATGAGCGCGGTCGAAAAGTCTTTCAAAAGTCGACGGACGCGCCGTTTCCTGGCGGCAATGCCTTGCAACTCCTCGAGCATATGCAGGCCAATCGACTGAACGCCAAGTCTGGCTCGAAAGCCCATGCTGCTCTGATGATTGTTGGTGAGAAGGTGCGCAACGCGGGAGTTGCTTGGCAGCAGCGACTGGCGGAAAAGTCCCAGACGCTTCGAACAGAAGCGACTGCGGAATGGCCAAAGCTGATCGCCGCCCTGGAAGCGCTGAAAGATAGCACAAGCGGCGAAGGAGAAACCGAGACCGCTGGAGAAAGCTAAACGCCACGTCGGCGGCCTCTTAGGCTGCCACTTTCCTGTGGGCCTTTGCCGCGTGCGGGCCCACGTCCTCTGAGACCAAACGAAGTCCCTTGCCATAAATCGACTCAATCGAGGCCGAACAACCCACGTCCTTCAACGCTCTTCGCGCCTCCAAGACACGCTGGTCAAGTGCATTAGCCGAAACCGTTGAGTTGGCCCAAAGAATCTCCGCCAGCTTTTGCCGCGAGACCGGCGCATTCTTACTGCGAGCGAGGGCGCGCAATAATTCGGTCGCCAACGGCGACAAATCTGCCCTCTTTTCACCAACCATCACATAGCGATGACGAAGATGCAATTTGCCGTTACCGAGATCGATACAATCGTCCGTAATGCGCAATTCGGCTTCTGCAAGTCGAGCTGACACGCGAGCTTGCACTTCCACAGCCCGCAGCGGCTTGCGAATAAAGTCGTTGGCCCCACTCGCGAGCGTCGATGCCAACAATTGTTCATCGTGATCGGAGGTGATGACGATGATCACTGTGTTTTGCCAACGCTCTCGGAGGCGAGTGACCGCCCGCACACCTTCATCGTGACGATGAGCCCGGACATTGATGAACAGAACCTGCGGCTCAGACACAGGCATATCTGACCCGGATATATTGAACAACTGCTCGACGTCAGCAAATGGGCGTACCGGACGACGCAGTAGCGTTGCAATCAAAGTGCGAATAGCTTCATCATCATCAACCAGTAGAATCTCAGAATTCATACCGGGCTCCTCTCGCTGTAGATCCAAGTCTGGGTACAAGAACCTATCGTCAGGATTGATAAGAATCTTGAGTCGACTGGTCAGTTTTCCCGAATGATCAGGAATAAACTCGCGAATATAACTAGGGCCTGTCCCTCTTTTGGCTAATTCGCAGTAGTCAGCTAAAATGCGTTC
>CAZLMG010000045.1:0-31159 GCA_964560765.1 uncultured Oligoflexales bacterium | reverse complement strand
GACTCCCACCCTCTCCGCCATTGTTACTTTTTTCGCCACATAACCCGCAGTAACCACTAATAGAAACCGGATCTCGGACGGCGGAGATTTTCTCAGCAAGAGATTCTGTATCTAATCGATCCGGAGAGCGTGAGATCTGACGGATTGAGCCGGGACAGAGCCCACACTTTTCGCGATGAGTCGCGGATGATATGCTAAAAATCACTCTTAACCAGCGGAAATATAAGTGTGATTCTGGCGTATTCAGCGAGCCTTTTAGCATTTTCAGCAACCTTCTTGGCCGGCTGCGTAACCGGGCAAACTTCCGAGCCCGAATATGTCGCAAAAGTCATAGCCTTTTCGCGGGATGATATGGATGTGCTGAAATGTGGGCACACTGGTTCGGTGGCAGCCAGGATTCGCCATTGCAATGCCGTCAATCCTGCATTTTCTCGGGCCAGAAGCACCGACGAACGGCCCACATGGCAGCTGGTGATGATTCAGCGGACACCAAGATTACACGTCTGGCTTGATTCGTTGAGTGGCGTACTTTGGACCAACGTTGTGGGCAAGGGAGCGGACCCGTCGCCTTGCGGCGGCCTGCCCGAGATCGTGAACGGCGACTCTGAAATCAAATGGGGGCTACCAACCCAAGCCCACTACCGAGCTGCGTTTAAAGCCACGATGCCGTCAGTGTTAATGCACCAGGAAGTGACCTATGTCGCAACCGCAGAAACTACCAAAACGGGTATCGTCGCGGACGAGTGGGAAAGAATCTTCCTCTTGTCGCCAGAAGACGCAGAAGTCTTCATTCGCTGCTCGGGCGAATGATGAGCTACAGGACGCCCTTCTCACGCAAGGCGTTCTGCATTTGCACACCGTGAATGAGAGCGACGCCCGCTTCCATGGCGGCACCTACGTGAATCGCCTCGGTCATTTGCGCCGGGCTGGCCCCTGACTCAAGACAGCTAGTGGTGAAAGCATCAATGCAATATGGGCACTGCTTCACATGCGCAACCGCCAAGGCGATGAGCGCCTTCTCCCGCTTGGTAAGGGCGCCGGCCTCGCCCACCGCTGCGTTGTAATAGGCGAAGAATTTCCCCATCAACTCTGGAGCAAACTCGCCGACCTCACGAAATTTCTTCAGATCCTCTGGCTCGTAATAGCTCATGAAATCCTCTAATGGATGATACTACTCTTAACCTTCAGCAGTCGTACCGCCACAACTACTTCCCGCTCCCGCAGTGCAGCCAAAACAGTGATCGGCAAATTGAATTTTTCGATTCAGAATCGCCTCACGCGAGAAATTAAAAATCGTTATGGGCTCTGGCCCGCCGATTTTCATTTCCAACATCTGATTGAAGTCACAATCGTACAAATTCCCTTCGTAAGACACGCTGACCATGCTTCGGCACATTACGCCCCTAGCAGCATCAGGGTTAAAGGCAGCAACTAATTTCTGCATGTATGCGTCGTAGGTCTTGGCGCGGCGGAGTTGCGCCTTGAAGCGATGGATAGGCATATTGGTGATGACGAATAGACCATTGAACGAAATATCGTAGCGCAAGGCCAACTCACGCTTAAAGTCGGCTTCCAGTTGTGCTTGTGGAGCCGGCAAGAACGCACCCGCAGGATTGTATACCAAGTTTAAGGTTAGCCCGGTCCCTGGCCTTCCGTAACCGCGAGCATTCAGCATTCGCAAACTCTCAATGCTTTTCTGAAAGACGCCATCACCGCGTTGCTTGTTGGTGAAGAACTCCTCGTAATATGGCAAAGACGAGACGACCTCCACTCGCTGCGCCGCAAAGAAGTCGGGCAGGTCTACCTGGCTTTCCTTTGTCAACGGATGAGGATCCAAAGTCACAGTTAAGTTATGCCGCACGATGACTCTGCGGTCCCTCTGGGTAATCGACTGCACGAATGCCCGGAACCCCGGATGCAGTTCTGGCGCGCCTCCCGTCAAATCTACGGTGTTGATCTCGGGAAACTGATCCAGCAGGTTCAAGCATTGGACGATACCTTCGTCCGACAGAGCTTCGCGTCGCCGCGGCGATGAATCGACATGGCAGTGCAAACACGCTTGATTGCACATCTTGGTTAGGTTGATCTGCAGTGTGGAGAAATCGAGGGGAGAGAGCTCCAGATGGTTCCGGCTCACCACATCTGCAAAACCATATTCATTGTCGATGGCCACGGGCCTCTCCACAAATAAGATTACAACACTGCGTGAACAGTGTTGCGGAATTCATTTGGTATCGCAATCACTTTCAAGTTGCACTGGGTTGGACTAGAAGGTCTCTGACCAGCTGCTGAGACGCCGCATTCAATTTGGGCAATTGCCCTTTCAGCCAATTCTTCAATGGCTCGTAATAGGACGAGTTCAAGAGAGTCCCTACTTTCTGAACAAACCAAGTCCGAGAGATTGGAAACTGATTGGCCTGACTGGTCGCAAACTCCGTGACTTTGTCTTGGATGAGCATGAGCTCAGACTGAGTGACGGTCCCACTCATGGCGATTTCAATATCTGCGGCAATACTTTGTGCGAGTTGCATGCGGGCAAACGCCGGCACTCGACTAATTTCGTCCATGAGCCGAACGCCGTCTTCCGGCAGCCTGCTGGCAAACGCCTGAAATTCATCATAAGGCAACCGCTGCATCAGCTCGGCAACCTGCTCAAGAAACTGCTGACGCAAAGCCGGCTTAAGTCCCTCCTCCGCTGTCAGATAACGTCGAAGGCCAAGCTCAACTAAAGGACGCCCCATTTCCTCCACGTACTCACTTCTCGACTCATGGCGAGAACTCGCCAGCCCAGCCCTTATCAGGACCAGCGAAGCACTAACTGGGTCCTGCGGGTTCACTTTAGCCGAAGCAGCTTTCACAACTCGCCATAGGCCCTGGGCTTCTTTCCGCTCGGCCAGACGGTTCAACAATTCATCTTGTTGGCGCAGGCTCAACCGCGAAAGCAGCGGCACGATCGCTTGTGAAAACGACAGCCTCTGTGCTCGATCGGGATAATAGGGGCTATTCGCAAATAAAGTTATCGCTGCAGCCATACAACCATAGGACCGCTCACCTGGAAAAATCTGACCAACTTGCCCGGTTGCCGCATCGACCGCGCCATCATCAAAAAGAGCCGGATGACTGGCATCGGCAAACAACTCCGCAAAACTCTCTACTGTCATCACCGACGATAAACTACCCACCGACTTCAGGCGCATCGGAAATTCGCCCTGGTAGCGACCCAGGCGACAGGCGTAGTTGGTCTTCATGGTGCCATCAAGATACAGTGCATCAACTGAAACCAGGCTCGTGCCCAATTCGGTCTGGAGATCCTCACGCAGGATTATGGCGTCTGACAACGTCGCATTGCCGTGTACAGGCTGCATGCCGTTCCATCGCACCAACAAGCGGCGTCCTGTTTTTGATGGGGGATAGCATTGAAGATCGCCCAGTGGAAAAAGCTCCTCTTTGCCGTTGGTGCTGGTGACCTTACCCATTCCAGGATAGGTCTTGTAACCCCAATCAACCTCCGGATAGACATGGATCGTTGTTGTGCCATCATCGACACGACAGGACAGTAGGCGTGCACTGCGTTCCACACGCTCTTGCTCCATCGCTTCCGAAGTTTCGGTAGTCGAAGAACTTCGGCACGAGGCCGCGAAGAACAGCAGAAAAGCCAAGAGGATCTTGCTCATGGATGCCACCTTCCTCGTTGCCGCCACTCAAAACTCATAACCATCTATTATCAAAACAATTTTAAATCATTTTCCGATCATTGAGTACTCTCTGACGAGGGGGACTGAATTCTGCACCGCCTCTGCCACTGCTAATGAAAGCCCGGGGAATGATTAAAGAATATTAAATCAAGATATAATTTGACTATTTCTAATAAAAACATTATAAATCAACTCGAATTTTAAACAACCAGGGAGTGCTGCATGTCTCCTCAAGAAATGCGCGATTTTTGTGAAAGCATCAACCGGTACGACTTACGCATTCGTGTACGGCTGAAATCAGGAACAGAGGAGCTGGTTGGCAAAGTTTCTGAAGTGCAGAAGGATCGTTTTGCGCTGATCGGCGAGGATCAAACCGAGCAGTTCTTGCGCTTCACTTGGATCGCTGCCATCAACAACAAGTAAGTCTTAAAGCACCGGCAAGAAGGTGCGAGCAATGCCATCGCGCAGTTTCTTCGCAAAACTGCGCCGGCTTAGCTGAGCTAAGGTTAGTCGATGCGATTTCTCCACTCGAGTATCGATCAAAGCATGCAAGGCTCGCGCAAAGTCACTTGATTGCACTTCCAGATTTAGTTCAAAGTTCAGTCGAAAACTTCTCGAATCCCAATTGCTCGAACCGACGATTGCACAGTCGTCATCGACTAAAAAAATCTTGGAATGATCAAATTCTCCAACTGTCTCATGAATGCGAATTCCATATTCCAATAGCTGCCAGGCGAGAGCGTGCATGGCCCACTGCATCCACGGCAGATTGTTCTTAGCGGGCACGATAACTTCCACCTCCACGCCTCGCAGAGCGGCGGTGGTCAATGCCGACACAAAGACACGATCTGGCAAGAAATACGGCGTCACGATCCGAACCCGCGACTTGGCTTCAGCCAACTTAACCATGAACAATGATGCCAAGCGCGGTATTGACAGATCTGGCCCATCGGCGACGACGCGTGCCTTGATGTCACTGTTTACCAAGTCTGGCCTATCCGGGGCAGATGGCACCTCTCTCGTACCTCGGCGCCGGAAGCGACCTTTGGTTGCAAACGCCCAGTCGCTGGCGAACTGTCGGACCAAGTCATCCACAATAGGCCCCACGATGGCAAAGTGCACATCATGCACAGGATGCCCCGGAGCTAAAGAAAGCATGTGCCCTTCTCGAATATTCATGCCTCCTAAAAACGCCCGCTGCCGATCCACGATCAATAGCTTTCGATGATTGCGCAGATTCAGAAAGCGAGTCGACCATGGTCGAAATGTTGGCAAGAACACCGCGACCGGTACTCCAGCCTGCTTTAATTTGCGAGTGATGGGCGGGCGCGAGTACAACATGCCGACCCCATCCACCAAAATTTTGACGATCACTTGTCGGGCGTGGGCTCGTTGTAGCGCTTCTACAAATTGATCGCCGACGCGGTCGTCGTCGAAAATGTAAGTCGAAAGCATGACTTCCTGCTTAGCACTTTCAATAGACGCCAACATCTTAGGATACGCTTCATCTCCATCTTGCAAGATATCCAGTCCAGTGCACCCCCTATATGAGGATAGGAGGCTATTTATGCTCCATTCAGTTCCGTCTGCACGTTCTTCGAGTGGGAGACCCGTCAATTCCGCAGCATCACGGCGTATGCGATTGATTCCGAAGATGAAATAAAACACCATGCCCAGCCAAGGCACAAAGATGATGAGTAGCAACCAGAAAGTCGCGGCCCGCGTATCGCGCTTGTACATCAAAGCGTGGCCTGCAACCGCCAGGGCTAGGGCAATTTCAACGACGACAATCCCGACATACCAACTCATCTACCCACCCAACGTTTAGGATGATTACTTATACCATGACAGTCCAAAGTTGATGCCCACAGGTCGAAAGCCGACCGACTCATAGATTCTGGCTGCGTGATAATTTTCATCGGCCACCATCACCAATGTATCGGCAGCCAGTTCATCCATCGCAAACCTCGCTGATTCATAGACTAAACGCCCACAAATCCCCTTGCGTTGGTAGGCTGGATGAGTCACCACCGACTGAAATCGTGCGCGTCCGTTCTGGCAGAAAATGCCAAGATCTCCGACGAGCAAATCACCCAAGAAGGCGCCCATCCAGTGGCCGAGTCTTGCTTCGGACATGCGGCGATAGTTGGCCATTTGTGTGCGCTTGAATGCCTCAAATCGCTTCGCCTCATGGACGTCATTGATCGATATTTGATTTTGAATCGCTGCTTCCCAATCTGCATCCGATTCAATTGTTCTGACAATGACACTGCGGTTGCACTTTGCTGGCTCAAACGCAGAGCCTGTGGCCAGCACTTTGTTACAGTCCAGTTGATAACCCTGATCCAGAAATTCCTGAATTCCCTTGCCCAGTGATTCACTGTCCCAAGTCAATGCCACATGCCTAATTCCGTTCAGATCAGCGAACTCTTTGTGAAACAGGTCAATCCAGTGCCGCGCCTCACCCAAACTTGGGGGGGCCATAAATGCCAGATAATTTCCCCAGTGGTATCCAGGATTGGTTGGCGTGCGAACAACGAGGTAGTCGCCCCGATCGATGACCTCCCCGTTAAATCGGGCAAACATGAGGTCTGTGCAGATGGCAAGTGATCGATGCATTGCAGAATTCGGCCCCCTAGCCTAGTATGGTGTCAACCATACGCAAATAACAACATCCAGAACAGGGGCATCACCTTGAAGCATATCTATCTTATCCTTTCGGCCCTTTTTTTTCTAAGCTGCCGCACACTTTCCTCGGACTCAGAGCCAAAAGTTTTGGGTGGCGTTGACACAGATGAGCGTCCAGAAGTCGTGCGCATCAACAACACAAGAATCGGCGGCATTTGCACCGGCGTTTTCGTCAATGACACAACGATGCTGACCGCTGCGCACTGCTTATCAGTTAGAGAACCGGATGCCGGCATTAGCCTACATTCGCACCCAGAGGTTAAACCTATTGCACACTACATCAATTTAGCGGCCGTCGCCAATCGCTGCACGGATGGCTCTTACCCTAAAGATCAAGTCCCACTCTGCCCGCGCTATGATCTCGCCATTTTGGTGTTTGAAGCAGGTACGGGAACGGCACTTGGCGCAAAGAACTTTCCTGGTATCGCCGACCGCCCTCCAAAAAGAGGAGAGACCATCTTTCTCTTTGGCTTTGGCGGAAAAAAACTTGGTGATGCACCAGGGCCAAAGAACACCGCATCCGGAAAGGTTAGCAGCACAGCTGCATTTCACTTTGTCCTAGAGGTTGGCGACTATGAGGATTTGCAGCCTGAAGATGAGACTGGCGTTCTTCATGGGGACTCGGGCGGTCCAGTATTCAATGACAATGGAGAGATCGTCGGCATTAGTTCTGGCATGCGCTGGTGGCGCAATCGTAGCTTTCGTAGCTTCATCACTAAGGTGCACGGAGACTCGGCAAAAGCCGTTTTTGATTATGCATTCAGCTACCGGGACCCACGTGGACGACCTGGACCAATCAAGGGGCTAAAATACTAGCAGCGAAAGTGGTTGATGAGCGGCGGCAGCCAATCGTCAATTGCTTGAAATGAAAGCCCCAGCTCCCGAGCTCGCGCGATAGACATATTCCAGTCATGCTCGATTGCGAATGGCGAGTGCGCCGCCAGCGCACCCGGGTCATCGGTCAAATGGGGCTCACCGACCTGAATTCTTAGGTAATTGAGCAGATCGGTGATGGCCAAAGGCTGCTCAGCGCCAACGTTGAGAGGCCCACCCACTGAAATTTCAGCCAGTTGTGCCAAGGCCATAGCAGCGTCGTCCGCTGAGATGAGAGACAGCTTGGCGTTGAGACTCGGAAAAAATATCGCCCCTTGACGCTGCACTCGTTCCACATGCCAGCGGAGGCGATTTGATGGGTCGTCATGGCCCAGAACGATAGGAAAGCGAACCATGGTCACAGGGAAAAATCTTGCTGAGAATAGGCTCTTTCCGCGAGCCGTTTGCCTTCCTGATAGGGATTCTCGTTGTTAGGATTCCCCTGGTAGGTTCGTGAATTGAATTCCCACTCGCGGGTCCCGCTTCCATATCCATACACAGACATGGTTGACGCCATAACCAATTGTCCAACTCTACCCTTCAACAATTCTGTGGCTGCCAAGGCCGATGCTTCGTCAAAACATATCTGGTCATAAACCACATCCCAGGTTTGCATGCCGAGAGCTGATTTCAGGGAATCTATGTTCCCGCGATCCATGCACAGTCGACTGACTGATGCCGGCATTTCAGCGGAATCCGCCCGAGTGGAAACTACCGTTACCATGTTCCCAGCATTCGCCAACTGATGAACAAGTCTCTTCCCAAAGAAGCGGGTCCCTCCGATGATCAATATTCGCATTTCAAACCCTTCCACTGTTTGCTAAGGCGTCGCCTCGACCTAAGAAAGTGTAGGCTTTTTCCAACACGGTGTCGCCACGGAGGTTCGCAAGGACTATAGAATTCCTCCATAGAATCCGTTCAGATCGTTCGGACATGATTGGCATGCTTGCTGCTTCCTAAGGGATCAGGAAGAACGTGGAGGGCGGAGCTATGCAAGAACTCATCGACATATCACATGCCGTATTGAAGGTCAGCGATCAGCCGGTAGAATCTATGGCCCGCCAGGTCGCGGAGTTTGCTCTACCGGGCGATGTCTACAATAAGCTCAATGGACGCTTCGAACCATCCGGATTGTCCCTAGAGCCCTTTATCGATTTAGTTCTAAGTGCCCGCGCCAATCGACCCCAGCAGCACCGACAACAAAGGCGGCGCCTGCAACGCTCTGCTAATTGATTTTGATCGCCCATTAGATATACTGATGAGCTATGGCCCTTTCCTCGTCACAACTTGAAGCCTTTGCGGAAGTGGCGCGCACAGGTAGCTTCTCGCAGGCGGCGCAGAATCTACATGTCACCCAGTCCGCATTATCGCAGCGCGTACTAAATTTGGAACGCGAACTCGGAGTGGGGCTGATCATCCGGGACCCTAGCGGGCTTCGCCTGACGTCCATAGGCGAAGAGCTCGTCCGCTATTGCCAGATCAAGCAGGGACTAGAGTCTGAAATTCTCGCTAGAATAACGTCCTCCAACCAAGAACTCAGGGGCTCCATTCGCATTGCCGGATTCTCTTCCGTGATGCGTTCGGTCATCGCTCCATCAATCAGCAAAATCATACGCGCCAACAGCGATATTAATGTCGAGCTGTTTACGCGCGAGATCCGACAACTGCCGCGCATGCTCGCAAACAACGAAGCCGATGTGATCATTACGGCAGAGGTAGCTAACCGCCAGGATGTTGTCAGTCATGAACTCGGCTTTGAGAGCAACGTCTTGGTAGAGTCGACCTCGGAGGAAGGCCGCAGCGATGTCTATTTGGATCACGATCCTGATGATTCGACGACAACGGAATTCTTTAGATTTAATGGCAAGTCCGCTGACAAGCTTCGCCGCAATTACTTGGATGAAGTCTACTCGCTGATCGACGGGGTCAAGCTGGGTTGGGGACGCGCCGTACTGCCCCACCATTTGATCAGACAGGAGCCGGATCTACGTATTGTTAGGGGCTATAAGCCCCTAAAGGTCCCCGTAATGCTTCAGTACTTTCGTCAGCCCTATTATCCACGCTTGCAACAAAGCCTCATCGATCAGATCTGCCAAGATGTACCCGCAAGGCTACGCATTCGTTGATCTCGTCTACCAGAACCCTTGTTCTACTAATATTTTGGACATAATGTCTCGCGCCTCTGGACCCGCATACAGCTGTGCGCCCGTGCGCCGCTGACGGTCGGTAAAGGTGGATACAGCGATGTACTGCTCTGCGCCGCGCTGTAGATGGGCTATAAACCAGCCCAAGCGGAGCTTGCGATCGACACCAGAAAATCCAGATCCTGTCTTGCCGTGCAACGTAAACCCTCTAGGTGTAGTTTCGAGAAGCATAACTGCCTTCGTTAAATCGTAAGAACGTGCCGACGCCTTCAGTTCTCCACGCCAAAAAAGCTTCAGGAACGAAATCTGCTCCTCGGCTGATATTTTCAGAGTGGCGTTGGGAGGATCGGTCAGCCAAGCGCTAGTCAAACCTCGAGACAAATCTTGATTTCCATATCGAAAATCCGAAAGATAGGTCTGCATTCTATTTAGCCCGACTGCCGGCGAAATGCGTTGCGAGACCCAGACAACGGAGTTCTTGACCCAGGAAGATGCCGTTTGATCCGCATTCCATGATTGGATCGAATGCTTCATGCCATCCCATTTGATAACTTCATCGATATCTTTCAGTACTCCGGTGTCGAAGCCAATGAGCGCCAACGGCCACTTGAAAGTTGAGCATGGTGCCAACTGCTCTCGACACCGCTCACCACCAAAGTGCAATACGTCCTTGTTTGTGCGCAAGTCGTGGAGAATGAAGCAGCCATCAAGGCCGTCGAAGTGCCGACTGAGGTCTGACTGGCGCGAGCCTCCTGAATAGGCGGAAGCATCCATCAGCAAGACTCCTGCGATAGCGATTAGAATTCTTCGCAAGCTCGCACTCCCTCCAGTTGCAGGCATTTGGGATAACATCGTAAGCTACCACTAAGAATATGCAAACCACGTTTTCGCGCGCATGTGGAGCGGTCACCATGAAAGCAGCCATCTATCGGCAATACGGACCTCCCGAGGTTGTACGTATTGAAGAGGTTCCTAGACCAGATCCAAAAGAAAATGAAGTCCTCATCCGAATCCGTGCTAGCACCGTCAACTCCGGCGATGCCAGAATTCGCGGCCTGAACATGCCCAGAGGCTTTGGACTCATGGCGCGTCCAGCCTTCGGCATGTTTGGTCCCCGCAAGAAAGTGTTGGGCACCGAGTTGGCTGGGGAAATTGCGTCAATCGGCAAGTCGGTTTCAAGGTTCAAAGTCGGCGATCGCGTATTTGCATTTCCTGGCATCGGATTGGGCTGCCATGCTGAGTATCGGACGATGGCCGAACTGGGCCCCATCTTGCCCATGCCCGGCAACATGAATTTCGAGCACGCGGCAGCCATATCGTTCGGCGGCACAACGGCACTTTACTTCTTGCGAAACCTTGGAAAAATTCAATCCGGCGAAAAGGTTTTGATCATCGGTGGGTCTGGAACCGTTGGCAGCGCAGCCGTGCAACTGGCTAAGCACTTTGGCGCTGAAGTATCGGCCGTGGCAAGTACCAGCAACCTCACGACCGTGCAAAGTTTGGGTGCTGATCATGTGATCGATTACACAAAGGGAAACTACCTGAAAAGTGACAGGACGTGGGACTTGATCTTCGATACGGTCGGTGTAGGTGGTTACCCTGATTATCGCGCGGCACTCGCGCCCAATGGCCGATTACTCTTGGCTGCAGCTGACCTGCCCCAAATGCTTGGTGCCGCGATCAGTCCCATCATCAGCAAGCATAAGGTCCTCGTAGGAGGCGCGCCAGAACGCCTTGAGGACTTAAGACTTCTCAGAGATCTTGCCGAGGCTGGAACCTTTAAGCCGCTTATCGACCACAGTTTTCCTCTAGAGCAGATCGCCGCCGCTCACGCGCGTGTCGATAGCGGGCGCAAGCGGGGCAGTGTTGTCATCGCCATGTACCAAAAAACTGAGTGTAACGAGATTTGATTTACGAATTCTCGATGATGCAACGAGCCTTGGTCGCGTGGTCCGAAATCTTCCCACACTCCTCAATCACGTACATGTCCGACGCGTACTGAATGCAGATGGCCTTCGGATGAAAGCCCTGGGAAAAGTCCCTGCAGGCGCGAATGAACTCGATGGAGCGAGCGAATCTGACGCAAGCTTGCTTCGGCTCGTAACCCGAAGAAAAGGCCTCACATTCGCGAGCGAATTCGGCATCACGGGCATGACGAATACAAGCTTCCTTAGTTTCCCAATCCTGGGAGAAACTGCTACATGCGGCGATGAGATCCAGTGACGGGTTACGCTCAAGACAAGCACCCTTCACTTGCGGCGACGTCGTCATTTCGCGGCAGGCATTGATCACTTCTACCGAACGATCAAGGCGCTTGCACTTAATGACCGTGGAGACGTCGTTTGAAAATCCATCGCACTTGTGGGCTTGAGCAGTCCCAGCCCCCAGCAAGAAAAGTCCAATCACGATGACAAAATTACGCACAATTCCCCCCCCTTATTTCAAATTGGAGGGGGTTGTTAGCAACTTTGGGCTAGCATATGCAATGACTATTTCTCCGACGCCGACGGCATCGCTGCCAGAACTAGGTGACCGCGCCAAAAACACACCGTAGATACTGGACTTTTAACGAATCCATTGATCGAGTACGCGCTTCGATTCCATAATCAACTTTGGCACATTCCAGGATACCATCGTCTGCATACTGTGCTGCGTTGCCAGCTCAGAGACAACTCGGTCTCCGATGCAATAGGCTGCCTCGGTAGGGAATGGATACGCCTGATCACGGGCCGTATAAAACCATTTTCTATACAGGTGCTTGTTCGCCTCGAAGTTCAACGCCGCTAGCTTAGCATTGTCGGACAGCAACTCGGGAATGTACCTTCTGTAGTGGCCGTTATCGCACCATTCCACCAGCTCTTTGACCATTCGCCTGGATTTCTGCTTCGGATTCAGATGGCCTTCGGCGAACGTTGCAATTCCTTCAATGAACATACCAGCGACGATCAGATCAGCACTCCTGCTAAGGTCAGCGCGCAGCGTTGGATTTTTCTGATTGTGGTAGACGTGAAAGACCTCGTGCGTAAAAACCATCTCGAAGTCACGATCAATTGCGGCAAGCTTATCCACCGAGATCACAAGGATCTGCTTGCCATCGTGCAATCGAACCCCACCTGCAAATTTGTCCAATGACGCCATGCCATAGATCGGTATGTCCGCACGAAATCCGGGGATCTCACTCTGGAGTCGCTGTATCTGTACTCTGGCCTTGGCCTCGAAACTGTCTATATTCGACGCAATCTGATTCTCGTACTTCTCAAATACTGGAATTGAATCCGCCAACGCTTCTCGGAGGAGAACATCAAATTCCTTTCCCGGCGGCCGCTTGTCAAAGACGACATCCAGATAGAATTGGGTTTGATTCATAACGACGTGTTTTTTGAATAGCCTAAGATGCGCCTCAATGTCGGCGGATCCTATCTTCTGATGCCGGATCTCGGTCCAGTACTTTCGAAAATTCAGCCCAAGGTTTACCAATTTGATATCCGACTGCTGTGCGCCAGCTTGCAATGCAGTCAGTCTCTCAAGTCGAGGCAGATAACTTGCAGGCAAATTTCTCTTTGCAAGTGTCAGCACGGCCTGCGGTCCTTGATCCACCCATTTCGCCAATTGTGCATCATCGCCGCGCGCTTCCTTGGCCAGCCATAATGCAACCGGTAAGGCGCCCCACTTCTTATGGAACGGCCCACTTGATAGCCCCGCACTGAGTGTTTTCTCTTCAGAAGTATTTGCCTTGGAAAGTCGCTCCATTCGCTCAACAAAGATGGGAGCAAGCTCATCTAATGTTGCACTCCCGGTGGCGCTGATCACACCATCCGGCGAAACCCATTTAGACGAGAGCGACCGATAGTTTCCTAGCCCCTCATAGAGACATTCCCAAAGGGCTCGATCCAAGGGCGTTTCTAACTTAACTTGATTTTGGCTGAGCCACAACTTATGCAGAAGATGAGTGTATTCGTGGTCAAGCAATCGATTGATTCGTTCCCGATTTTCCCGAGTCGAAGCCTCGCCGTAATTTTTGGCGAGTGCGCGAACATCCATAGCAATGGTCGATTCGCCATAGGTGAATCCGTCATCTCCACCTCTATTGCCAATGAGCACCCTAATTTTCTCAGGAACGGGGGTGTTCGGGAAAGGAACTGCTAACCCGGGCATCGATTGCTTCCATGTCGCTATCTGGCCTTTGATAACCTCGATCCACACCAGATCCGCGGTAGATAGCGGCACCTTCTCATTCATCAGGCGTTCCACATCGCCCTTCGAGTTTCGCTCCTCAATCGCCCTAGCCCACTCACTCGTCATCAATCCATCACTGGAGACTCCGATTGTGATCTCAACAGAGTTGGTACCTGCAAGGGCGCGACTGGATGCCATGAGGGCGATGACTTCAAAACAATAGCAGAGCCAGATACAATGGAATTTCATTTTCAACCGCCATCTCCAATGCGAACAAACATGAGTAGATCATCTCTGGCAAAAATAGAAGCTGCTCTCAAACATCATGGCATCTTGATGCTTGCAGACGCATCTTTTCCTAGTGTTGCGGCGCTTATTGTAGGCGAACCCATTAAGGGTTCGTGGTGGGGCCACCCCAAGGGGAATGAAATTTTCAACTCAACAAATGAGCTCTGCGTGCAGTAAGCGCCGAAGACGCGATCAGGCGAATTGAGGACATTGTAACGAAGCTCAATGCAGACTTCGCTGCGAAAGCACAGCTCCCGTGGAGAAAGCGGGTACGCGCTGGCAAATCGGCAAATGCTTCCACCTAAATGGCTCGGCTGAGCGAAAGGCCGACTAAGTCAACAGAGTACCGTTTGGCTAGATCTATAAGTCTTGCCGTTGATGTTACCCCGGTTACCATTTCATATTTGCTCGGATCGAGCATAGAAAGACACCTGAGGAGAAACGGGAAAAACAATCCTTGGCGCTGATACGCGATGGAAATCGCTACAGAACTGATATGAACCGTCTTTGTACGTTCGCGATCCGGAATGAATCCTAAAATACCGATGATCTGATCCTGTCTCGTTAACACATAAACACCAATTTCACTTGCGGCACGTCTGTAATAACGGCGCATGCTTTCCACCGCTTGCTCTGTATCAAAGTTAACTCGTGTACTCTTATCTTCGGAGTGTACGGATTTCTCAATTTCCACAACAGAGTCGATGTCGCACTGATAATCAAACTTTCTAACGGAAACTTCTTTCGGCAGAATAGCCTTTGCGGATGCGATAAGGTGCGACAGATGAGCTAACTTCATGCCGTATTCAAAACCATCAATCACGAATCCCATTTGTTCCAGGATAGTTCTTTCTTCAACTTGCGATGGTTCTATGCATATTCGACAAACAGCGGCATTTGGATTTAGCTTGGACTTTGCAGCTTCGAGCAGCTTGCCAATCTTTTCAGGGCTCTTTTCGTTTGGGCGAAACGGCAGAAACGCAATCATGGGTTGGCCAGACTCATGCTCGCTGGCCTTCGCTTTTACGCTTGGACCTTCGATTTCGGTAAATTTCGACACTTGGGAACTCGAAGGGGTAGGGCCAAAATTTGCTGGACCCTAAAGGATGGCTCCTGAGGACGGACTCGAACCGCCGACCCGGTGATTAACAGTCACCTGCTCTACCGACTGAGCTACTCAGGAATTCCGGCATAGACCCAAAAAAATAGCCCCAATCGAGTGGGGCGTCAAGAGGGAAAATGTTGTTATTTCCGTAGCTTTAGCTGGATTTCAGCAATAGTTTGCTGATCGCACCGGTGATGTAATCGACATCAAATGGCTTAGTTACGTAATCATTACAGCCCGCATCAAAGCCTTTTTCCACATCTTCCTTGGACTTGCGGGCCGACACTAGGACCAGCGGCACGTGGCGCAAGGCATGGTGCTGCTTGATGAGTCGGGTCAGTTCGTAGCCGTCAACCCAAGGCAGGTTAACGTCAAGCAGGATCATATCCAGCCGGGTGGTCTCCAAAACCTTGCTCAGCTCCAATCCGTCTTCCGCCATGACGACTTTGTAGCCTTCGTTTTCCAGAATGCGCTTCAGAGCTGCGCGCATGACTTCATCATCATCGACGACCAGGATCGTACGCAGATCGATCGATTTCTTCAGCTCCCGAAAGTCGGTCAACGAAACGACTTTTTTCGCAACAATCTTCTGTCGCTTGATGGACTCGATCTGCTTGCGCAAGGACTTGTCAGCGCAGACGGTTTCTACGATTTCGGGCGAATCAATAAGCCTGAGGCTCATAGCTCTACCTTCCCTGTGACGGTTTTCCCGTTCCGTGGTAGTTTCACACTCAACATTCAACTTGCTATCGGCCATGCCAGGAATGACCTTAGGGCCTCGTCTATGATGCCGGCCTACAACTTAAAAGGACTTCTCTAGAACTGCTGTAAATGAAGGGAATTTTGGGCAATTATGCCGATTGATCAAACCACAACTATTACCTGGTCGGCTCCTGTGGCACCGCAAGGCCCAACCTTCTGGTGGACACCATCTGCAGATGACTGCCACCTCACCAAGATTGCGTCAAAGTCTGAGCACGACCTGGAATCAGGTCTGCAACTTATCGAGGGGACGCTGGCTGCCCTGCAGGCAGGCTTTTCGGCGAACATACCTCGAACCCATGGCTGGAACCTGACTCATATCTCCGATCCGAGAGTTGCGGCCGCATTTGCGGCTGCCGCAAGATGGTATAAGCGCGGCGTCGTCACCCGCCCACCCTCGCCGGCGCCAGAGGACTTTTGCGGAAGTTATCCATTAACGTTGCAAGAGTGGCCGATTGGAGGCTTTGCCCCCACTTTCGCGGGAGCAGCTGATGGTTTCTACGTCTGCGACAGCAACCTGCCATCGATTTACTCTTTGCTGAATGCGGTTCCCATTGAGCAGCAAGTCGTAGCGACGGAGCAGAAGAAAGAACTGTCACAAGTTGCAGGACTACTGCGCAGCTGGGCACAAGCCGGCCGCCCCAAACATTGGATCATCATCGGCGGAGGAATTACAGGTGATTTGGCCGCATTCGCCGCAGCCAATGCAGGATGCGAGTTCTCACTCGTACCGACCACTCTTTTGGCCATGGTTGATGCTTGTGTCGGCGGCAAGACGGGAGTCAACTTCCCACCTTATGGTAAGAACCAATTAGGCCTTTTTGCCTTTCCCAAGGCAGTCTACATATACCCGCAATTCCTAGAATCGCTCCCCGTGCGCGATTTCATTTCGGGAATTGCCGAGTGCTTAAAGCATGCGCTGTTAATAGGTGACCGATCTCTGGCCAGTTACTGGGCAAATCTTGGGGCGGTGAGTCTGGCGCAGCAGAAAGTGCCAACATGCCTAGATCCCGGCCATCTCATGCAGACCATTCAACTAAAAGCCGACGTTGTAAGGCGCGACCCTACGGAAGATGGCGAGCGAGCTATCTTAAACTTTGGCCACACGTTGGCACATGCTATCGAGAGCTTGGCGCAAAGTCACGGTGTTGCGGACGCTGACTGCATCAAACATGGCGAAGCGGTTGGTATCGGAATCTCCTTTGCCTGCCACCTCAGCACCAGTTTGAGCAAGCTACCCTCCGCGGACACTCAGCAGGTTGACGCTTGGCTGCAACAAGCAGGACTGCTCACCAACACCGCGACCATAGTTCGCCGCATTGGAGAACCACTGACGACTCAATCTTTTCCAAAGCTTTTGCAGTGGATGGTAGCCGATAAAAAACAAATACAAGCGTCGACTGCAACGACACGATGGATCTTGCTCGACGCCATCGGCAAAACGTCACGCGACAGCGGCGGGAGTCACAGCGTCCCCGTCGAAACTAGCGCGTTACAGGCGGCCTGGCAGAGTTTTGTGGAGCGCTGGTCAGTTTGAATATTATCCGCGTTGCTACATGGAGCGCCGGTACTGACCACCTACCTGATACAGGCACTCGGTGATCTCGCCCAAAGACGCATGCCGCACCGTCAGCATCAGCTCAGCAAAGACGTTTCCGCCGGCCAAAACGCACTCGGCTAATCGACGCAAAGCCTCGGAGCGATTTCTCTGATGCTCCGACTTGAACTGATTTAATCGGCTTAACTGATCGTCTTTCTCGGCATTTGAAGCACGGATGAGCTCAATCTCAGGTCGCTCATAGTCGGCACCCATCGTCGCCGGATTCTGGTACGTGTTCACACCGATGATTGGCAACTCACCAGAGTCCTTCAAACTCTCGTAGTAGAGACTCTCTTCTTGGATTTTACTGCGTTGATACTGAGTCTCCATGGCTCCCAAAACACCGCCACGCGACGAAATGCGCTCGAATTCTTGCAGCACCGCCTCTTCTACCAAGTCGGTCAACTGCTCGAAAAAGAATGAGCCTTGATTCGTATTCTCACACTTGTTCGGTCCATATTCGCGATTGATGATCATCTGTATCGCCATCGCTCGCCGCACGCTCTCTTCTGTCGGCGTGGTGATTGCCTCATCATACGCATTGGTGTGCAGAGAATTGCAATTATCGTACAGCGCCATCAACGCCTGCAGTGTCGTTCTGATGTCGTTGAAATCGATTTCCTGCGCATGCAACGAACGACCCGACGTTTGAATGTGATACTTCAACATCTGACTGCGCTCGTTGGCTCCATAGCGGTCTCGCATAGCGATGGCCCAGATCCGACGCGCCACTCGACCAAGCACCGAGTATTCTGGATCGATCCCATTGCTGAAGAAGAAGGAAAGATTGGGCGCGAAATCGTCGATCTTCATACCCCGCGCCAAATAGTACTCAACATAGGTCAAGCCATTCGCCAGGGTAAATGCCAACTGCGTGATCGGATTCGCTCCGGCTTCGGCGATGTGATAGCCGGATATGGAGACCGCATAGTAGTTCCGCACGCCGCGTTCGATAAAGTATTGCTGAATGTCGCCCATCATTTTCAAGGCAAATTCGGTGGAAAAGATGCAAGTATTTTGCGCCTGATCCTCTTTCAAGATATCTGCCTGCACCGTGCCACGTACGATTTGCAGTGTTTCCGAAAAGATCGCCTCATGCTCAGGCATACTCGGCGCGCGCCCGTGCTGAGCCTTGAAGGCATCAACTCTCTGATCAATGGCGGCGTTAAAGAACATGGCCAGCAAGATGGGTGCTGGACCATTAATGGTCATGCTGACGCTTGTAGCTGGCGCGCAGAGATCGAATCCCGAATATAAAACGCGCATATCATCTAGGGTCGCAATCGACACCCCGGACTCGCCAACCTTACCGTAGATGTCTGGCCGCTTGTGCGGCTCAGATCCGTATAGCGTCACACTGTCAAACGCTGTGCTCAAACGCTTTGCATCGTCGCTCTTGCAAAGATAGTGAAATCGCTTGTTGGTGCGCGCAGGGCCACCTTCGCCAGCGAACTGGCGTTTAGGATCTTCCCCTGTGCGACGAAACGGATAGATACCGCCCGCAAAAGGGAACTCGCCCGGGAGGTTTTCCTTCAGCAGAAAAGCCAGTGTTTCGGCTTTGCTACCAAAACGCGGCAAAGCGACCTTTGGAATCGGCATGTGGGACAGAGACTGCGTCGTGGTCGCGACACGAATGGGCCGTCCACGGACGTGATACACATACTCACCCGATTCATAGGCCTTAGCTTTGTCAGGCCAACTCGCCAAGAGGCTGCTTGCATGCGCGTCGACTTTGCCGCTCTCGTGCCGCCAGATTTCCTGCAGAGTCGCCTGAGTACCTGCATCTGCACCAGACGTCCTGACCATTTCCAGCGACATCTCTAGAGCCTCGACGCGACGAACGCTATCTGTCTGTTCCTTCGCCCAGCCATGATACTCGCGCACACTACGGGCAATCTCGCCGAGGTAATTTGCCCGCTCCACAGGAATCAGAGCATCTCGATTTGAAGAGCAAAGACTGTACGTTCGGCGCGGCGACACTTCATAGCGCGTCGATCCATGATTCTCATTGAGCTTACCGACCAAGGCCCGATAAAGCCCATTGACTCCATCGTCGGCGAAGCGGCTAGCGATCGTCCCAAAGACCGGATATTGATCTTCGGACACGTGTCGCCCTTGATATCGGGAACGCCGTAGCTGCGTGCGCACATCGCGCAAAGCATCCGGACCTTGACGTCTCTCAAACTTGTTCACAGCGATGAGGTCGGCGTAATCCAGCATGTCAATTTTTTCGAGCTGTGTCGACGCCCCATACTCGGGCGTCATCACATAAAGACTGATGTCAGCGATGCGCAAAATCTCCGCATCGCCCTGACCGATACCGCTTGTTTCAACGATGATGAAATCGAATCCCTGGTCCTTGAGCAAATTTACAGCATCGCTGGTGATACCCGCCAACTCTGAACCCGATCCACGGGTCGCCAGACTTCGCAAATATACACGCTCGTTGCTGGCAGAATTCATGCGAATGCGGTCACCCAACAAGGCTCCACCGGTTTTTCGCTTAGATGGATCGACGCACAAAATTCCAATGCGGATCTCGGGGAAATCAAACAAGAAACGCGAGATCAGCTCATCTGTCAGCGAGCTCTTGCCGGCGCCACCGGTGCCTGTGATCCCGATCACTGGAACCAGATCCTTTCGCTTTGCTGCGGGCAAACGTGTCTGCACGTCCGTCAGGTTGGCTACACCATTTTCCAGCAAGGTAATCGCGCGCGCCAAGACACCCTCGGCCGAAACGGTACCAGCCGACCACTCATTCAGCGGCCTATCGACCTCAGACAGCATATGACCGATGATGCCGGGTAATGTTAGGCGCTGCCCATCTTCGGGACTATAGATTTTGGTGATTCCGTATTGTTCGAGGTGACGAATTTCACGCGGCACAATAACCCCGCCACCGCCCCCAAAGATTTTCACATGCTGGGCACCCGCTTCATTGAGTAGATCGCGGATATACTGAAAATACTCAACGTGACCACCTTGATAACTCGAGATAGCAACAGCATGCGCATCTTCCTGGATCACCGCCTGGACCACCTCGCGCACCGAGCGATTGTGACCTAAGTGTACGACTTCGGCTCCTCGCTCTTGCAGCAAGCGGCGCATAATGTTGATGGATGCATCGTGCCCGTCGTACAGGGACGTAGCTGTCACAAACCGAACTTTGTTCTTGGGAATGAATGATTTCAGAGCTGAACCATCGGCCATTTCTTACTCACTTTCCTCGCGCGCGACGTGCGCGCAGCTGATTCCATGCTGACTTGGGTCCGACTTGCAGATAGTAAAGCGCGGCCCCAGAAAAACAGGCAACGACGATAATTCCATTCATAGTCAAAATACTGGCTGATCGCACCTTGACGTTGGTCAAGGGTGACCAGTCTAAGCTACCAATGGCATTCCCGCAAAGACTTTGCAGCAGCCAAGCGACCGCTCCAGAGCTTGCCATTAGCACTAAAGATTTCAGCAATCTACCAAAGTTCCAAGATACGCGACTGGCTCTCAATCCGAAGATCAACACCAGCGCATTTAGGGTGAGCGATAAGGAACTGGTTAAGGCGAGGCCAATGTGTCCGACACTCTGCACCAAAACATAGTTGCCAACAAAGGTGACGCCAATGCTCAGCAGGCTGACTCGCATGGCGTAGGCTGTACGCTCGACGGCGAAATAGAATGACGTCAATACTTTCACCAAACCATAGCCGACAATGCCAAAGCTATATGCCTGCAACGCTGCCGCAGTTTGCCTGGAGTCTTCTGCGGAGAAGTTCCAATGCTGGAAGATCAGGCTGATGAGTGAACCGGAATTTACCGCGATAAATGTCACGCTCACGGCCATGAACCACAGGACTAACTCCAACGCCCCCTGAAGCTCCGCTGATACCTGCGCATCCACCTTTTTACCAGCGCGGGCCACACTGCGTGCCAGAGCAGGCAGAGCTGCCGATGCGACTGCAACGCCAAAAATACCAATAGGCAATTGCAGCAAGCGAAAGGCATAGTTCAACCAAGTCACAGCGCCCGCGCCCAGGGACGTCGCGAAATTGGTATTGATCATCACATTAATGGGACCAGCACTAGCCGCCACGGTAGCCGGCAACATGATGGCGAGCATGTTGCGAAGTTCTGGCGACAAAGGCCACAATTTGCGCCGCGACTGCATGGCTTCTCTGACTTCCTGCCTAACTCCCCAATATTGAGCCGCAAGCTGAAGGAGACCACCTAACAATGCGCCCATGGCCAAACCTGCAATACCTGCGTGACCAATCCACTGGGAAATCCAGGCAGCGTGACCCGCCTCCAAGCATTGCGCGAAAACTAAAGCGCCAAAGACAAAACCCAAATTCAAGCCGATGGGCGAAATGGCGCTGACAAAGAAGCGACCATGTTGATGTAAGGCCCCCATCAAAATTGCACCTAGCATGGGCATCAGCAAATAGGGGAAAAGTAACTGAGTCAGGCTTTTCGCCAACTGCTGTAGCGTTTCATGATCGCCAGTACGGCTTCCCACTAAAGTCACCAATTCAACAAGCCAAGGCGACAGCGAAATTCCGATTAGGCAAATAATCAGACCGGACCACCAAACTAAGCGCAATGCATCCCCAAGAATGTTTTGCGCCTGCTTCGGATCTGTTTGCGACGCACTGGCATAGACTTTCGTGAAAGCGCCGGACAGAGCACCTTCCGCCAGCATATCGCGCAACAAATTCGGCAAGCGAAAAGCCACCACAAAAGCATCGTGATATATGGAGGCACCGAACACACCGGCGACCACAGAATCGCGAATCAGTCCGCTGATGCGACTAAAGAATGTTCCGAGCGAAAACCAAATACTCGATCGAGAAACGGACACGCATCATCCTTTGCGGAATAAAATCCGGTGCCTGGTAGTCATCAGGACTTTGGAAAGTGCCGCGTCAGCCCTTGCCAACAGCGGCCATAGTCAGATTGAAACTCCCGAGCCTTGATCGCTTCGGCCGTGGGCACATACACGAGGGCTGACTCGAACATAAAGGCCAAAGTATCACCAAGATAGGTCGGTTTTAATTCAACGCTTGAGGCGGCCTCAAACGCTGCTGCGTCAGGGCCATGTGCCGTCATGCAATTATGCAAACTGCCGCCCCCCGGTGAAAAACCTCCGCCCGGTTTCGCGTCATAAACACCGTGAATGAGGCCCATATACTCGCTCATAATGTTGCGATGATAGTACGGGGGGCGAAAAGTATTCTCGGCGACCATCCACCGCGGCGGAAAGATGACGAAATCGACGTTCGAGATACCCGCTACCGGCGAAGGCGACGACATGACCGTAAAGATGGAGGGGTCTGGATGATCGAAGCTGACAGTGTTCATGGTATTGAACCGCGCTAAGTCATATTTGAAAGGGGCGTAGTTGCCATGCCAGGCCACGACATCCAATGGGGAAGATGGCAGCTCCGCTCGCCAAAAATGGCCGCAAAACTTCTGAATCAATTCGCATGGTTTCTCCACATCTTCATACCATGCCGTGGGCGATAGGAAGTCTCGCTCGTTAGCCAACCCGTTGGCTCCAATTGGACCTCGATCTGGCAGAACGAAGTGCGCGCCAAAGTTCTCAAGCAAGTATCCGCGAGCCACCTTCTCAGGTAACTGCACTTGAAACTTGATCCCGCGTTGCACAACGGCAATTTCGCCAGGCTTAACTTCAAGCCGACCGAATTCCGTGTTTAGCAACAACGAACCCTGCTGCGGCACGAACAGCATGTCGCCATCGGCATTGCACAGATAGCGAGCCCCCATATCCCGATTGCATGCATAAATGTGCACACCTGAACCAACTTGTTGCTGCACTCCACCATTTGCGCAAATGGTCCGGACTCCCTGAATAAAATCCGTAGGCACACTTGGCATAGGGAATGGATCCCAACGCATCTGGGCTGGGGAAGGCACTTCGGCAAAAGGCGGACTTCGCCACTGCGTATATTCCACCCGCCGGAAGTCCCCATGACGAGTTGAGGGCAAAATTCGATACAGCCATGAGCGTAGGTTTGCATGCCGTGTCATCAGGAACGACGTACCGCTAACCTGCTCCGCATACAGACCTTTTGGCGCCTTCTGCGGATTATTCATCCCGATCGGCAAGGTGCCCGGATCAGACTCCGATTCAAAGTGATTCAGAAATCCACTTTGATAGACGATTTCTCGACCCATACGCAGGCTCCAGCAGCTGTCAATAGATCTTTCTTTATAACGGTTTATCAGTGTCTGGTTAAGGATAAAATCAATTTTCATGAGTGTAATTTAGTCGCTTTGTTGCCATACTCGCACCGGAGTGACTGGATATCAGGCGAACGGGAGATACATGACCAACTGGGATATCATCCTTGTGGGTGGCGGCTTAGCCAACTGCCTCATTGCGAAATATTTTCGAAGCAACCATCCCAGCGTCAGCCTGCTGATCCTTGAATCATCTGGATCTCTAGGTGGTAATCATACTTGGTGCTGGAACGACTCTGACTTTGCGCTAGGCGGCACTCCACTTTGGCTCAAGCAACTGGCAGAGCGGCAATGGCCTGGATACACGGTTCACTTTCCTAGCTACAGCCGAGAATTCGCGACTCCCTACTTTGGCCTGCGCAGCCGGCATCTGCATAAGGCTATCAGCAATATCGTTCCACAAGAATCCGTGCGCTGCGAAACGGAAGTGACCGAAGTCTACCCTCATGGCGTCAAACTCAGGAGTGGTGAAAAATTGACGGCCCGCTGGGTGATTGACGGGCGCGGACAAGCGCCGAATGACCCTTGCGGCTACCAAAAATTTGTCGGCCATTATGTCAAGCTTGCACGACCTCACAACCTGAAGATGCCGATATTAATGGATGCCCGCGTTCAGCAGATCGACGGTTATCGGTTCATGTATGCTCTACCCTGGTCAGATGATACCCTTCTCGTCGAAGACACCGTGTACAGCAATGGTCCCGAATTAAACGTTGCCGAAATCGAATCCAGGATTGCAGAGTATTGCCAAAGCCACGATTGGAAAGTCGTCCAACACCTAGGCTCAGAAATGGCCTCGCTGCCCATTCCTCTGCATCATTCGACAACAGCCCTGAAGCCCAACGCGGTCATGCGCTCCGGCCTTTCTGGCAACCTATTTCATGCGACCACTGGGTATTCTTTGCCATTCGCCGCCCGGTTTGCTGAGTTCTTGGGAGGACTGTGGCCGGAAAGCCAGGAGATCGCCCATTCGAGGTCACGATATTACCAGCAAGCGTCGCAAGCATCCCAAGAGTTCTTTCGACGCCTGAACAACATGCTGTTTCTCGCCGCAATCCCTGAACAACGTTGGCGGATTTTCGATCGCTTCTATCGGCTGAACGGTGAGTCGATCTGCCGGTTCTATCGAGGTGATTTGACGGTCATAGACCGAATGCGACTGCTGACTGGCCGACCGCCTGTGCCGATTTTGTCGGGCATCGTGCATTTTTTTACCCCGGCAGCACATGCCGGCAAATTGACATCGTCACCGACCGCTTGGCCGAACAAGGAGCCCGCCGCACGATGGTAAGCTTGAGTTTCCCCAACAGGAGCGGCGAACTACCGGGACTGTGGGCCGAACCTGAAATCTCGAAACGACTATCCCAGCAGCTGGTGGCCGTAGCCGAAGATCTCTTTTCGCGTCCAAAGAAAGAGATTCGAGCACGCATGGTCCGCTTAGGCTTCAAACTAGCAGGCGGTATTGTTAATGAGCAAACTGACGCTCATCTGCGCATTGCCACAGAGGCCCTAGAGCAATTGCACGCAGGCACCCTGATCATAGACGACATACAAGACGACAGTCTCGAGCGCCGTCAAGCACCCGCGATTCATATCAAGTACGGCATTCCGCGCGCGATTTGCGTCGGCAACTGGCTCTATTTTTCGCCGCTCCGCCACCTTTCGCAATTGCAACTGCCTTGGGATCGCGAGCGACGGCTTATTTATGCCTACAATCAAGCCCTCGAGTTGGGGCACTATGGACAAGCTTTGGACGTTGGAACAGACGTGGTATCCATACCCGAAGCAGAGGTTCGCAGCACTTGCTATGCATGCATGGACCTAAAGTCAGGAACTCTGACGGCTCTTGCTCTGGAAGTCGGTGCTCTCATTGTGTCGGCGGATGATGCGCTACTTTCCCGGCTGAGCGACTTTGGACGAAAGCTAGGACTCGCGTTGCAGTGCTTCGACGATTTAGGCAACGCCTTAGGCAATAACCCGCATCGAAAGCGCCTCGAGGATTTGAGAAACCACCGGCCCGGATTCATTTGGGCCGCGGCGCATGAGTTGTATGAACACGCCGACATTGACCAGCTCAAACAAGCGGTCATGCAATTGCCAGACGCATCTTCACTTCAAGCTTGGTTTGACGCCAAGAATTTTTACGAAACTGCAAAGCATTTGGCATGGACTCACTTGCAGTCCGCTCGCAGCTCTGGATTGCGATGTGCTGAAGACTTGGAAAGCGCGCCGGCCGAGCGCTCACGAAATCTAATTGAGGAATTATGTAATGACATTCAAAAGTCCTACATCGGGTAACGATCCTCGATCGGCTGCTGTGATCGGCAGTGGGTTTGGCGGTCTCGCGATGGCTATCCGCCTGCAAGCAGGCGGCCTACCAACAACGCTCTACGAAAAGCGCGATAAGCTCGGCGGCAAAGCCTATGTCTTCGAAGACGAAGGTTTTACTTTTGACGCTGGCCCGACAGTCATTACAGCACCGCAGTGCTTATCTGAACTGTTTGAGCTGGCCGGCAAAAGCATGGAAGACTATGTCGAACTGATGCCGGTTTCACCACTCTATAAGCTTTTCTGGGAGGGCGGCCAGGAATTCATCTACGACAATGACTCCACACGCCTTTATGAGGAAATCGGCAAACGCAGCAGCGAAGACATCGCTGGCTACCAACGCTATATGCGCCACGCACAAAAGATTTTTGAACAGGGGTACGAACAACTTTCAGATGCTGCATTCCTTAGCTTTTGGGATATGATCAAAGTCTCACCACAACTGCTCCGACTGAGGGCCTACGAATCCGTATATCAATGTATCTCGCGTTACTTTCGCGACCCTATTCACCGTCAAGTCTTTAGCTTTAATAGCTTGTTGATAGGCGGCAATCCATTCAAAGCGTCCAGCATCTATACGTTAATCCATCCGCTGGAGCGTAAGTGGGGCGTTTGGTTCCCCAAGGGTGGCACGCACGCACTGGTGCGCGCACTTGGGCGTTTATTCACAGACATTGGCGGCAAAGTCGTGATGAACTGTCCTATTGAGGAGATCACAACAGCCGGCAATCAAGTTACCGGCGTGCATCTGAAAGATGGCGAACACGTTGCTCATGATGTCGTCGTCTCCAATGCCGACCTCATGCATACATATGCCAATCTGCTGAAGAGCACAGTGCGTGGCAAGAAGATGTCACGAACTCTTCGGCGACGAGACTTCAGCATGTCCTTGTTTGTCATCTATTTTGGAACGGATCGGGATTACGATAATCTCAGTCACCATAACGTGATGTTCGGCAACCGCTACAAAGAGTTGTTGTCTGATATCTTTAATGGTCCGACCATTCCTGACGACTTTTCCCTATATCTGCACGCACCCTGTAAATCGGACCCAGATTTAGCGCCCAAGGGCTGCTATTCTTATTACGCTTTGGCTCCAGTCCCCAATCTCAAAAAGGCGCCAACAGATTGGAAGAATGAGGGACCAGCCTATGCAGATCGAATCCTCACCTATCTGCAGAATCACTATATGCCCGGCCTGAAGTCGAGCATCAAAACCATGCGCATCTACACTCCCGAGGATTTTCAATCCGACCAAAATGCGTATCAAGGCGCAGCATTTTCACTGACGCCAAATCTGACGCAAAGTGCCTACTTTCGCGCCCACAACCGCGATGATGTTTTGGACGGCTTGTACTTTGTTGGTGCCGGCACTCATCCCGGCGCCGGTGTCCCTGGAGTCATCGCTTCGGCCAAGGCGACATTTAATGTACTGGCAAAGGACTACCCCATGTTAGCTGCAGTGGATGTTCATTCATCAAAAAACCTTGAGGTCGCCCATGCACGCGGATAAGCCTTCGAGCACCTTGCAAACCAGCATCATTCACGGCAAGTCGTCTATCGCCAAGGGTTCGCTAAGCTTTAATTTAGCAGCCAAGTTCCTGCCACAGGCAAAGCGAGACGGCATTCGAATGCTCTACGCATGGTGTCGTTTTGCTGATGACGTTGTCGATCAATCTTCTTCTGTCAGCGCTGAAGAACAGCAACGCGTTTTGCAACGTCTCGAAAAGAAAACGCTTGCCGCCCTGAGGGGAGAGCCGACAACCGACCCAGTTTTTGTCGGTCTCGCGCATGTGTCTAAACAATACGGAATTCCACACCTGTACTTTCAAGAGGTGCTAAGGGGTTTCACCAGCGATCTGCAGCACAAACCCGTGGCTGACGAACAAGAGTTGCGACTCTATTGCTACCGGGTCGCAGGTGTGATTGGGCTGATGTTTTGCCATATCGTTGGCGTAAATAGCGAGCACGCCCTTAGTCGCGCCGTTGATCTTGGCACCGCCATGCAGATGACAAACATTGCACGTGATGTCATGGAAGACTACCGCATGGGCCGCGTTTATCTCCCTAAATCGTGGCTAGAAGTGTTCGCTCTTACTCCGGAAACGTTAGCAGATCCAAGAAACTTGAGCCAAGTTGCCAATGTTGTAAAGCGCCTGCTGGTCACGGCAGAAGAAATGTATCGATCAGGAAATGAGGGGCTCGATCATCTGCCATTCCGAACTGCTATTGCTGTTGCCACTGCCAGCCGCGTTTATCGCGCCATTGGCCATAAGGTTCTGGAAAAGGGGCCGCGCGCGTGGCGTCGCCGAACTTGGATTTCGCTCCCACAGAAGCTCGCTTGTGCATTTGGCGGTTGCCTACAAGTGTTAAAGAGTGTCCCCCGCCGCCTTCAGCGCCCATTTCAACCAGTCGTTATTTCACAAGTCTACCAGAGGTACAGCACGCATGAATCCTAACACCAATACGTTACGCCGTTTATTGGTTCCAGCTCACGAACTTCGATCCTATGTGCGGAACATTCGCAATTTTCAAACAGAAGATTGGATTCGTTACTTGATGTGGATTGGCACCCTCGGATTTTTGTTAGTCGGCATCACATCCTTTGTACTCTACGGCTATGTCAATGGCGTTGAGTTTCCCGGCTACGTTTGGTTTATCCTGCTCGGCACGGGCATGTTTGTGTCTGCATTGTCGATTGATGATATTGGTCACCGCACCATGTATAAAGACTATCTACGCAGTGGCGAAGGTCACGTTCACCAGATGATTGTCGCTACTGCTGTCCCAAGTGTGATGGCCCTCTGCCTTTGCTATCAGCATCCAGAAACCTTTCGAATGCCAGCTCTATCCTTGATTTTTCTTTCATTATTTTATAGCGCCCTCGATGAGGGAATGCATTGGTACCGTTATTTAACAAAGAAGTTCGATCGCATTGAAATGTGGAGTCACTTTGTGGCCATTACTGGCCACGTGCTCATGATTAGCTGTTGGTGGCAGTGGTACTCCAATGGCTACCCAGGCGTCGCTGAAACGCTCGCGAAACTTCCTTGGTAGGGGGCTCGATTGTTTCTAAACTCTGAAATCATTTCATTGCTCGTCGCCGGAACGGGCCTAGCACTGCTGGCTCGTCGACTGTTGCCATTACTGCATGCTGAACCGGAGTCTCGATCGTTGCCCGTGAGTGAGCTCCCATTTGTCAGCATAATCGTTCCTGCGCGCAATGAAGAACACGTCCTGCCGGCGCTGCTTGATTCACTTACCCGCCTAGATTATCCGAGTTTTGAGGTCATCGTTGTCGATGATCAATCGAACGATCGCACCTTTGCCATCGCCTCAGAATTTGGTGGCCGAGTTCGAGCTATTCGCGGCCAGGAACGATCTGGCGGCTGGCACGGCAAACAATGGGCTTGCCATCAGGGCGCGCAAATAGCGGAAGGCGAGATTCTGCTTTTCACGGATGCTGATACCATTCACTATCGTCACAGTTTGAAGTCAGCCGTATCTCGACTGCGCTCGCAGCAGGGTGCCATGTTATCCGCAATCCCATACCACGACAATCCAGACAACTGGGAGCGTCTCCTGGGCCCGTTTCAGCTGATGCTACTAGCCGTCACCGGCCCAGCGCAGGTCCCGCGACCTGGCAGGGTTTTTTGCGTCGGCCAATACCTGATGTTTGAGCGTTCTTTTTATCAGCAGTTGAACGGGCATGCCGCCGTAAGCAGCGCGTGGGTGGAGGATGTGCCGCTAGCCAATCTAGCGCTGCGCGCGGGTGGCCGGTATGTACTCGATACAGGTGCCAACTTGTTTCGAGTCCGAATGTATACAAGTCTCGCGGAGTTCATTCGGGGCTGGCGCAGAAACTTTCGCGCCGGCTTGGGTCAGTCGGCTTGGTGGGCACCCTTCGAAATCGGTTCGTACATTGCCGCCATCACAGGAGCTGGGCATGCACTAACGCAATTGCCGCACGCTCTCATCGCCGTACTGACGATCGTGCTACTCCTTAAAACGCAGCCAAAGCTGGGACGCTTCTCGGCGTGGGGTCCCGTCCTGTCGATTTGGTCCATCATTCTTTTTTGCTTGGTAACCGGGCTGGCAGTTTTGGACATGGTGTGGCGGCGCGAGTTGAAGTGGAAGGGTCGATCGTACGCCGTTTCAACGGCGCAATCTTGAGTCAGGTTTCGCTACCAGATTCGCTGCAGTCCAAAGATGAGCTCTGCTGTCTGCATCTGATAGCTTAACTTTGTGGGCGCAAAAGATTCACGGACACTAAATCCAAAGGCCTCATACTCGCGATCGTCGTCAACCTCGATGGCAGTTTGCTCAAATCGACTCCCCATTCGGAATTGGGCCGACTTATCGAGCTGGTAGGTAAGGTCCAATTCTGCGCCCCACAGCCCCGCGCGGCCAGCCTTAAAGCTATCCACGCGTTCGCCGTTGTCGTAGCGCAATTTTGAAAAAGCCGCAAAGTCTCCGGATGCGGTCAGCAGCCAGCGTCGCGTCAGCCGCGTGGTAAGAGCCACTCCTGGCGCTACGTGATCAACCACATGACCGATGGAGATGTTGGCAAACTGTGTACGGATCAAACTTGTCTGTAACTGCAGCGAGTAGTTTCGACCGAAGTTCCAACGGCGGTAGACTTGGCTGCGCAGGCGCATATAGGATGCGTCGGCAGACTCTCGCGGCGAATCCAGATTCACCTGTTGGGTAACATCTGCCATAAATCCCCAGTGCGCCACCGCGTCCGCGTTATGTGCAAGCCCAAAGCGAAACTGGAGCGGCAACCCAATATGCACAACGTTTTCTTCGCCAACTGGACGGCCATCGCTGCGGACATACTCGGAGATATAGTGGGGTAACTGAATATCCTGGAAATAGCCGATGCCAGTGCCGGCCTGCAGCGAAAAGCTCCAAGGGCCCGGTGTGCCGACCGCTGTATTCTGGGCAAAAGAGCTGCCCGCAAAAGCCAAACCGAAAGCCAGCGATGTCATAATATACAGGAGACGAGCAGCCACAAAATAGCCCATAATCCACAATCCACGTCAGCTAGGAAGTAACTCAACAGCAACAGCAGCGACAACAGAAACTTCGGCGGAGACTCGTCTCCCTGCGCACGCTTTGAGCAGGTTTTGGACCACTCGGGCCCGCGAAAACATTTCAATACTTTCGGATAGTTGCAATTCCAGCTCGCAAACCAGCTCTGCCTTACCCGTGGGGCTCTGACAAAGATTTCGACACCGAGCTG
>CAZLMG010000044.1:20335-37309 GCA_964560765.1 uncultured Oligoflexales bacterium | reverse complement strand
AACACTGGTTGCAGTGGCTGCTTAGCTGACCAGTAAACAGGGACAGGCCCTAGTTTTCCGGACTTTTGGAGCGGGCCCGGATGTCGATATCGAGCTTCTGGTAGACCGTAGCCTGGGCTGGAACGCTCGTCGTGAGCCAGACATTGCCGCTCACCACGGCGCCGGACCCGACCAGAGTATCACCACCCAAGACCGTCGCATTTGCATAGATCACGCAGTCATCTTCAATGGTCGGATGACGTTTGATTTTGGCTTTGGCTTTGCTGACAGCCAACGCACCGAGGGTAACTCCCTGATACAACTTCACCCGCTTGCCGATGACGGTTGTTTCGCCGATGACGATTCCGGTGCCGTGATCGACAAAAATGGGCACACCGATGGTCGCACCAGGATGAATATCAATACCGGTACGACCGTGAGCAATCTCGGTAAATAGCCGAGGCAAGAACGGCACATCCAAACGATGCAGTTCGCGGGCCAGCCGATAGACGGCGATGGCGTAGAATCCAGGATACGCTAGCATCACCTCTTCCACGGAATGGGCGGCTGGATCGCTGGCGTGAAAATAGTGAGCGTCCGCATCCAAGTCCTGGCCCACTTGTGCAAAGCTGACAAACCAGTCTTTGGCCTTCTGCTCTAAAAATGGAAGCTCTGTGTCTGGCGAGTGGAGACATTTCAACAGGCCAATACTGCGATCGAACAGTTCTCGAAGCTGCACAGCCAAATCGTCTGGGCGAGAAAAGTTGCGGTTGCCCAACGCGGGGATGAGGACTGGCAGCAAATCATCCAGCAACGCTTCCGCCGTGGCGCGACACAAGCCAGGGCGGGCACCGCCATAGCGACGGGCAAATACATCTTTGGCTAAGTCGTTAATAAATGGATCCATGTGCGCTCACCCTCTCTTGCTTCCTTGGTACCTGGTCACCGCTCCCCAGGTACCGACGAGGTATGCTATGCTGCAAAAGCAAACTTTGGAGTTTTCATGACGTCCATTAAGTCTACCATTCGCGACCTTATCGGCAACACTCCCATCCTGCGAATTCCGTCGCTCAGCGAGATATCGGAATGTGACATCTTGCTAAAATGTGAAAACCTTAACCCCGGGGGCTCAGTCAAAGACCGCGCAGCTCGCGGGATGGTTGACGCAGCCATATATTCTGGTGCGCTGAAGGCGGGGATGACCATCGTCGAAGGCACGGCTGGCAATACTGGCATAGGCTTGGCACTAGTCGGTCGCAGCTATGGCATCGACTCACTGATCGTTATGCCAAACAATCAATCGCCGCAAAAAGTCGCAACGCTCAAGATGTATGGAGCAGAAGTCAAACTTCTCGATCCAGTGCCTTTTACCAACGATAATCATTTCTTTCATACAGCACGCCGTATTGCCGAATCAGATCCAAAACATTATTGGTGGGCCAATCAGTTCGAAAACTTGGAAAACTTTCGCGCCCACTATCAACACACCGGTCCAGAGATATTGGCGCAAACAGGGGGAAAGCTGGATTATCTGGTGTCGGCTGCGGGTACTGGCGGCACAATTGCCGGCAACTCACGCTTCTTGAAAGAAAATATCAAGGGACTGAAAACAGTCTTGTGTGATCCCATGGGTTCTGGACTGCGGCACTACGTCGAACATGGCACCTTTGCCATGGAAGGCTCGTCCTTTTCTGAAGGCATCGGGATTATGCGTCTGGTTGCAAATTTCGCCGAAGCGCAAGTTGATGAAGCCTTGACTGTGCCGGACCGTGATGCGGTCACGATCGCTTATCATCTCCGCGCCGTGGACGGCATCGTGTTGGGAACCAGCGCTGCCTTGAACGTAGCTGCGGCCCTAAAAGTTGCCTTGCGGGCGGGACCTGGCAAGCGCGTCCTGACGTTTTGGTGCGATCAAGGAGAACGGTCCATCACCAAACTCTACGATGCAGATTTTCTAGCAACGCAGCAAATCGACCCCGTGCAGCTGAAACTGACTGATTTGGTGCGACAGTATCGCCAAGCAAGGAAATGATGCTATTCGCGACGCGCTCGATACCACTGATGCAACACTAGGCTAAGCGCGACCGTCGCGTTCAAGGATTCCATCTCTGGCTCCATGGGAATGCTGATGCATTGCAACTGCTTCTGGATGGAGCCAAGCCCTCGCCCTTCGACTCCGACGACAAAGAAGGGCTGGTTCGGCCAAGTCACTTGCTCTAATGCCATTCCATCGGCGTCCAAGCCAAAGCTTCGGTCATGGGGAAGTTGGAGACTCTCGATCGGTCCCCGGTGGCGCCAAAATCGACAAGCCATGACGGCCCCCGAACTTGCCCGCATGGATCGCGGTAGGCAAGGGTGGGCTGTCTCATCGGTAAGTACAATATCACGCACACCAAAAGCCACAGCCGAACGAATGGCTGCGCCAACATTGTCTGGATTCTGCAACGGCAAGATGATGGCTGGTCCTTGGAGGGCTTGCACAGAGAAATCTCGAATCTCCGGTATCCGCACGACCAGAAGTGGTGACTTGGTGCCCAATTGGTCCAAGTCGGAAAAAAGACCGTCGCTTAGTCTCGTAGCTGGAAGATCTGCGGTGCCGCATGGCAGTGCCTGTCCTTCAGTGACTATTAACATCTGACATGGCTCATGATGCTGCCGCAACACCTCGGCGACCAGCTTCGCACCACACACCAATCCGAGCCCTGACTGGCGAATGCCTTTGGCGCTCCAGAGCCCCAGTAAATCCTTATACTTCTCATTGCTTGCCGAGGTGATCCGCGTCGGCTGAGACGGCATGACATTCTCCCGATTTGCGCGTTGACCCTGCCAGGAAAACACGATAAAAGCGCGCGGCACCGCGCCGCCGAAAGCATATACCGCAATGTCTCACAGGAGCGCTACTCATGTCTCGATGCATATGGATTCTAGCCCTTTGGCTACAAGTTTCACCTGCCTTGGCAGCACCCAGCCTCGATAGCATCGCCAGAATCGCCAATGACGCCGCCCGCGAGTTCGGCCCGCAAGTTGAGCTGGAAGTCGTGCTCATGCGCATTGGCGAAGCCTATCCAGAACTGCGCCGCAACTATAACCTGATGCAGGACAGCAAGAGTCGCCAAGCAGCCAGCGCCGAATTTCCGCGCGTCATCGCCAACACGGAAGATGCGCGCTTTGTCCTCACGTTCAATGGCGATCCGAACTCCGCCGGCTATTACGAAATTGAAATGTATGAGTTCCGTGCTCAGCCCACGACCGAAGATCTGCGCCGGACCATCGAGCGCAACAACTTGCCTGCCGAGTATCAAAGCGAGGGCTTTCACTTTCGGCGAATTATTTTCGCGCCGCGCGCTGACTACCCATACCGGGCAAGCTACGCTGACATCGCAACATTCCCCAGTGTCCGCCCCGTGAATGAACCCCTCTGTCTAGGTTGTCACGGCAAGAATCCACGACCGAATTGGGAGTCGTATAATCTTTGGGAGGGCACATACTTCATCACGGATCATCGCCGCATCGGCAAAAAATACCGCTTGGGTTATGAAACTCCCGAGCATACGGCCTTTGATCTGTTTTATTCGCGCCAAGCTAACAAGGGCCGTTACCGCTTTCTGCAAGGACTCGATGAGCAGTTTCTGGCTACCTCCAAGAGTTACGCGCGGGTCGCTCCCAGTCAATTTACCCAGGTGGCCGGATATCTGAATTATCGTCGCTTGGCGCATGTCATTCTGCAGTCACCCGACTATCAGAAGTTCAAATACGCAATCATGGGCGCCCTATACAACTGTCAGGACTTTGAGACGTTCTTCTCAGAAGGAACGCATCGCGAGCTGAAAGGTGAATTGGCCACTTACATTCAGGATACGCTCAAAGTCTTCGCCGCCGATGCAAACTACTTCTTTTTGGAAGGTGATCACGAAATTTGGGGCAAGGTGCGATATATCTTTGAGGGACGAGGTCACTCGATGCGGAAATGGTCGATGAATTTCCGTCGGGCACCCTACAGCTTTGTCACTCCGGGCGGTATGCCTGAAGGATTTATTAGCACGCTGCTTATGGAAACAGATCCTGAGTTAGCAACCTATCGCATTTTTAATTTAGTGGAAGATCGCGACTACAGCATCACAACCCAATTCAGCAAGACATGGACCGGCAGTATGACCACTATGGTTGCTGAGGAGTGCAAGTTGCTGCAAGTAAAGAGCCGCGAACAACTATAGTCGTTCGCACCTAGAATTGTATTCATTGAGAGGGTACTGAGCATGAATCAAGCAAACTGGATTCTACAAACGGCGTAGGCTTTAGTTACCCTACTCCCGCAACACCTCGTGGCTGCACCCGCAGCCATGGAATTCGACTACACACTCAGTCTTGACGACTTCCACGGCCAGACGTTTCTATTTAGCTCTGGCCAACGGTGCTGGCACGCTGCATAACGCCAACGACGGGTCTCACATCATGTACCTGAACGAATCAGAGTTGTTCCTCAAGCGCGAGAAGAATCCCGCGAAGTTCTATCCGCAGCTATTCAGAAAGATGCAGACGGTATCACAAGTAACATCGTGCACTGATTTTCTGCGCGCTTTCGCCGATTGAGGCCGTGCTATGCGGCCTCTTGCGGATCGGCGGAGCTAGCGGACCAAGATTTTTCTAACAAGTCGGCACTCAGACCCAAAACATCTTGCGATTTTCCGCTGCTCAAACGCAGGGACAGGGCCTGATATTGCGATAAAGCAACTTTCGCCAAACCGAGCAGTCGATTGCGATGTAGCCAGCGAGTGGCTGCAAGCCATGCCATCAGCTCAAGTTCAATGGCATCCAGATCGGAGAGACGATCAAGCATTTTGCCCAACTTCTGCAGACGGAATTCCACGGGATAGGCTGAATCGTACAGTTGCTCAATCATGGAAAGGCACTGCATCAGAGGCGAGTTGCTATCGACTTCGATGGTCTTGCTGCGTTTGAGATATTTCGCGTCCGGTATCTCCTGTAGATAGCGCGTACTTTGACAGGCATGCGCTAGCAAAAGGGCCTCGGCCACGTAAGTCCCCTCGTAGTGACTCTTGCCTTTTCTTACCAAGGGCAGCACTGCCGTCAACTCACCCGTCGACTGCACGTTCAGCAAAGTTGATTCCCACTGCCACTCAAGCAAGTCGTGCTCGTCGAGTGCATACGTTTTCGCAATGTTTGACAATTCTTGTTCGGCGCGAGGCACTTCTCCAGCCAAACGCAACGCCTTTGCCAGCCCGAGTGCAGCCATGACCCTACCTTGATCATCCTGCGCCTCGGTCACCGCCATCCGGAACAGCTCGATTGCCGCATCCGCATTGCCCAAGCGCAACGCGCGAACGGCGCTGTTGTGGCACTGAAAGTCCTTGCTGCGTTTGTTGCTGCCACGATAGAGCCGCACGGCCAATTGCTGCTCCCAAGCCGCTCGAAAAACCTGCCCATGCACGCGCTGAACCTGACTTAAGACCGAATGAAGGTCACCATACAGATAGCTGACCCGCGGGTTCTCAAGGCGCAGTCGCATAAGCTTTAAGATAGTGTAGGCCCGATCCGTCAGGGTTTGCACTTGCGAATGGGACACTCCGCGTCCACAACGCAGAAAACGCACCAGCGCCGACATAATGTAGGTATAGGTGCGGAGCTGTGCCTCGTCACTTAGGTCTTCGGCAAAAACGGCTAGGCGATGCATGGCCGTGCGCACCGCAGCTTCTTCGCCGTCTTGTTCCGCAACGGCATCCAGCTCGACCTTGATCTCCGCCTTTACCGAATCGATCATGGAGTCGGGCCAACGTTCGCGTTTCGCCGTGCTCGGTGTCTTTTTCAAATGAGAGGCCATCGGAAACTCCTCTTCGCAAAACTCACCCATTTTATCGGTCAACCTCGCAATTTCTTGACGAATTTCGCTCATTTCCCGGTTACTTGCGCGAAAACGCAATAAAATTTCGGATCTAGACGGTTTTATGCTATGGTCCGGCGCGTTCTTCTAAAGTAATGGAATTTAGAAACCAAGACTCTGAGATCACAGATGAATTCATCAAAATCCCAGCCTGGTGGAGCCGGCAGACGCGACTTCGCCAACAGGCCGATGCAGCCCCTGCCCATGACCGCAGGCGAAATGCAGGCGCGTGGTTGGGATGCCGTTGATGTGGTGATCGTCACCGGCGACGCCTACGTGGATCATCCGAGTTTTGCGATGGCCGTCATCGGGCGCGTTCTTGAGGCCGCCGGCTATCGCGTGGCCATTTTGTCGCAACCTGCCTGGCATAACTGCGAGGCGTGGAAGACCTTTGGGCGTCCACGGCTTTTCTTTGGCATTAGCTCCGGCAACATGGACTCCATGATCAATCACTACACGGCGAACAAGAAAGTACGCAACGATGATGCGTACTCGCCGGGCGGCCGCATTGGACTGCGTCCCGACCGCGCGACCCTTGCTTATTGCCAACGCTCACGGGAAGCCTATCCCGGCGTGCCCGTCATCGCCGGCGGAGTTGAGGCTTCACTACGTCGCCTAGCACACTATGACTACTGGAGCGATACCGTTCGCCAATCGATCCTGCTTGATGCCAAAGCCGACATCGTCGTGCATGGCATGGGCGAAAAATCTGTCGTTGAGATTGCCCATCGCTTGGCAGCAGGGGAATCGGTCAAGGATCTGCGCAACATGCGCAGCATCGCCTATGCACTCGGCGCCAGCGAAAAGCCGCCCGAAGCGTTTGAGGACAAGGCTGTGGTCACGCTGCCTACCTTCGAGCAAGTGAAAGCCGATAAGCTACAATTCTCGCAAGCCACAAAGCTCATGCATCACAACACCAATCCGTTCAATGCGCGGGCGCTGGTACAGCCGCACGGATCGCGCTGGGTCGTCGCGACGCCACCTTTGCCGCCGCTACCACAGCCGGAGCTCGATGCCATCTATGCGTTGCCGTATACACGCCGCGCGCATCCGTCTTACAGCGAACCGATTCCCGCGCATGTCATGATTAAAGATTCGGTGACGATCATGCGTGGCTGCTTTGGCGGTTGTAACTTCTGTTCAATCACCGCTCACCAGGGCAAGATCGTCCAATCGCGCTCAGAAGAGTCCGTATTGTCGGAACTGAAGCGTATCGCCGCCGACCCGGACTTCAAGGGCGTGATCAGCGACATTGGCGGTCCCACGGCCAACATGTGGAACTTGCGCTGCACACGTCCCGATGTAGAAAAAAAATGCCGCCGACCGTCCTGCGTCGCACCGACCATGTGCTCATTGCTCGGCACTGATCATGGACCGCTGGTGCAGCTGATGCGCAAAGCACGGGCCGTCCCTGGGATTCGCAAGGTGCATGTGGCCAGCGGCGTGCGCATGGATCTCGCGCAAAATTCACCGGAATACATGCGGGAATTGACCGCGCATCACGTGAGCGGTTTACTAAAGGTTGCTCCTGAACACGCGTCCGATCGCGTCTTAAAACAAATGCGCAAACCCAGCATCGATAACTTTGCGACGTTTGGCGAAGCGTTTACCAAAGCCAGCGAAGAAGTAGGAAAGCCCAAGCAATACTTAGTCCCCTACTTTATCGCCAGCCATCCCGGTTCCGACCTAGACGCCATGATTGAGCTCGCCGTGTTTTTGAAAAAACATGGCTATCGCCCGGATCAGGTCCAAGACTTTATCCCAGCTCCGTATGATATCTCGACGGCGATTTATCACACCGGGATCGATCCCTTTACCGGTGAATCGGTGCCGGTGGCCAAGGGACTAAAAGAGCGAAAATTGCAGCGGGCACTTATGCAATTCTTTAAGCCCGAAAATTGGTTCGCAGTGCGTGAAGCGCTGGTCACCGCCGGCCGCAGCGATCTGATTGGCACGGGTTGCAACGCCTTGATTCCGGCGAATCCACCGCGCGAGGCTCTCGATGCGAGGCGGAAGGAAGCCATGAAACAAGTGAATGGAAAGTCGCGACAGGGCGATCACTATCACGCCGTGGGACGCGACGGTAAAGAGCCAGCCCAGCGCGGTTATCGCCCAGATCGGCGCAGTGCCCAGCGCCGCGAGAGGCCGTCCATTCCGCAATAATCTAGAGTGCCGATAGCTGCTGATTTTGTTGATTCATATTCGCTGGGATCGGGTAGAAATTTTCCAGCGCTACTCTGGCGCTGTGCCAAATAGAACGCAGGTTGGCGATACGAACATGGGCATTCCAAGTTGCCGCAACTCCTCCTTTCAGCTTGCTCAGGAACGGACTCATATCGAGATTCGTATCGGCACCAGGCACGGCACCGCTGTGCAGCGGGATGAAGTTTTGCTGATAGTAGGACAGCCAGCGATTGACACCTAAGTTGCGGCGAATCTGCTGAAACGTCGATGCCGTAAAATCACCTGGCGCTTGTCGGCAGGGCCGAATGGTCTCCCAGATTTTTCCGAGACTCAAAAGCGCATCCGCGTAAGTCGCAGGGTTACACTCAACAAAACTGATGGGATCGACGGTGATCAAGTAACCGTGGCGCACCGTTCCGCGAAATGATTCGACCAATCGGGCCGCCAGCCATCCACCGTGCGAGTGGCCGATGACGAAGATGGGGCGCGCGTAGTTTTCTGAGAGCTGCTCGATGCGAGAGATGATCGGGTGAAGGTCCTGCATGGGCTCCTGCGACGTAGCCGCATCGTGGACACCATGAACGTACAGACCGCCGGTACGATCGTGGCAAGCGAACACCCACCGAATACCGCGATCAGCGGTACGCGACCACTGTTCCTGTTCCCATTGGGCGTGCATTTCATTTAGGAAGCGAACACCTTCACCGTTAAAATTTCCTGCGAAGGCCGACCAATTTCCATTGCTGTCGTATTTGCAACTGTCGTAGCCGCCGGTGATGACAACCACCGGTGCTGGCAATGGCGACGATTCCGCAGTCGCTTTGCCCGCAAGAGCGCCCAGTCCGAAACACGCCAATGGAAACATCCAGGCTGTACGCAGCATGCGACCCTCGCGCCAAGGGAAAAATGGAAATGATGAGTTCTTGATAAGATGATTACCGGGTTCCCACTGAGATGACAAGCGGGAATTTTCCCGGCTTAGCGGCGGCAGTCCGCGCCTTGAAGTGCATTGAATTTCGGACGATAGGTGACGGTTCCATCGCCGATACCAAAGAAAAGACTCTCGTTGAGATCACGCACGGGTTCGGCGACTCCCGCCCAAAACTCACCCCACGACGTCGGCGTCCAACGCATGAGTTCGTTGTAGTGCCAGCGGTGGTCTGTGTGATTACTGAAGTGGGGCTGCTGCAATGGATCATCAAACATGCCTGCCGCCAGCGGATTCATGGCGGTCAGATTGGCGGCTAACAATCCGAGAGTCACCCCAGCAAAGGCGCTATCGGTTTCCTCGTAAGTTCTCGACCCAACATCGATGGCTGTGACTCCCCAAAAGACCGCATCGACGACGCCCACTGTAGGGAGCAGCAAGTCAGCTGGATTTGCGACCGCAGGGCGGCCGAAGCGACCATGACTTGAACTGATGACGGTCGGGAGGGAGGTGCCGGGACGCTCGATGATCGGCAGGTTAACACCGATGATGATGTCATCAAAGCCCGGGAACGGCCGCATCACGGGCAAGCCCGTCTGATTGGCGATTTCCTGCGCCAATTTCAGACGCAGGCCCTCGGGCAGCAGCTCGCTGCCTTTGGCACCGTTGCACATGGCCGACTTGTAATGCATCGTTAGCGACTCCACGCCATCAGCCGTGCGATTGATCCGGACGCCATAGCCGTACTTATTTTTTTCAAGATACTCCAGCCACGCCTCGTCGCTGGGAAACTGCTGCCGCGTCGCCAAGTAGTCCAACTGACCATGAGCGCTGAGGGTCCCAATGCGAATCTGGCCATCCAAATCCAGAGAAATCGTCGCTGGTCGACGTTCGAAAGTAACAGGCAACGGACGCCCATGAAAGTCCACAGCACCCGTACTTGGTCCATAGAATGTTTGCCCAGTTTCGCGATCGAAGACGCCGACGAGGAACGACCAATCGCCGTACTGGCTCGGATCGAATTGATGGAAATGAACAGGAGGGGAAGCATGGGCTGCGAGCGACAAGATACTCCACAAAGGAATCGGCAACATGGCGGAAGACAACCGGCCTCCAAGCCTCTTGATAACTGCATTGCCATGTGTGGCACCCATAGTCGCGACTCCCGTGCTGAAGGTATGCACTTGCAAATGCAAGTGATGCGCCGAAACAGCCTACGAACTGAGTCCTCCCCAGAAATGGCTGCTATTTCTGGGGATTTTACCCGCTCGGGCGCATGGGACGGGCGCAAAGCCGCCGCCAAAATCGGTGACGGGGCGCTGGCACTTTGCTGGATTTTCTATTAATTTCGGTCACTTGTATGAATTGATGACGTCGGTCCGCTCCGGTTCCTGTTAACGGCAAGCGCCGACGTCGCGATTGCCACCGTGATTCGGTACCTACGGCGCACGAAAGTCCGCTGCAGGGCGAGCCCATTGAAAATTCACCGCAAAATGTAGGGACCAGCGCGAAGGCGAGCGATTTGCTCGTCGGTCATGGCATCGTTGGTTCGGTCGCCGGACTCATGAAAAAAATTATCCACTTGCTCGCGATAGTGATCGCCGCTCTGCATCAGGACATGACCCAACTCATGCAGCAAAGTGTCGTTCGTTGGCTGGTATCCCATTTGCACGTAGTGTTCGTCTGAATTTTCGTTAAACGCCTGCGTGATGAAGATGGCCCCTCGATAGAATGGCGGATAAGTTGCAAGATCATATGGGTCGTAAGTCCAAGACTGAAGCCCATAGTAACGATCCTCGCGGATGAGAAACAAGCGCAGCAAGCCAGATTCCGCGCGGTGTTGCAGAATGGTCTCTATGTTTTCGGCGGTGACGTCCGAGAGTGTCTCAGGGCCAAGCTCGTCGTAGCTATACTCGAACACTGCGATTCCTGCTGGGGCCAACTTACGATTGGTGCGACTGAGCATGGCATCAATCTGGGCGCGAGAAAATGCAGCGCTGCCGACCCGCACTATCTGGAGAGGGACTCGCAGCTCTGCCTCGTTGTTCAACGTCGCCGGATTCTTCGCCACCAGCGTGACTCCCCGATTGCCAAGACGAGCTTCGCGCCCGCAGGCGGCGACGCTCGAAAACAATGCCCATCCTATCATCCATGTTTGCCATTGGTGCATGGCAAACGTATCGGATACTTAGGATGGGACTTGAGGCTAGGCGCCCTAAACTGGCCCCTACGATTTTTGCTGCCGGTGACGGGATTCGCGTCACCGGCAGCAAAAATCTTGGGGGCCAGCTTAAAGGCGATTACTTGCCACAAGAATCATAACGGTCTTCTGCTCGCCCGCCGCCATCGTCATCTCAGAAACCGACTTTACCAGCACCGCATCACCATCTTCAGTGTTAACGAACCACGACTGTGTTTGCACTTTGGTTCCATTCACCTCCGTAACGATTTTGGTCCATCGAGTCTCAAAAAATGTTCCTGCTGGATGTCGTGCGCCCTCGGGGAACACATACTCTTGGCGGCCGTTGGCGCCCATACACACGACCCGCCGAGCCGAGCTAACGCACACTAAGTAGTCGGAAACAACCGTGTGATCGAAGCGATCTCCAGCTGGAGCTTTCATGGATCCTTGGAGACGATCTGCAATCAAACCTTGGCAATAGATTTGACCGGCGTTATCTCGAATGCACGTGCTACCCTCGTTTGCATGCACCGAGCGCGCTCGACCACCATAATCCTAAATATCACCGTATCGAGACGCGTCGCCCCAACAGCGCAACTTACCCCCGACAATCGCACACAAGTGGTCGTCACCACCAGAAAGTCCCGTGATCAACTCTCGAAACTCATTCTTGGGATTGAGCCCAGTTGGAATGTATTTACCCCAACAGTCGATTCGAGTTTGGGTTGAGGCGCAACCATAGCCATCCTTCGTCTTGCTTGGAATGAAGCAGCCAATTGATGAGTCGTGAGTTGTTGACACGCTCGACGGGGAGAAAGTCCCAGATCCATTCATGGACGAACAAGAAGGAAAGTTGCACCGCACCTCGTTCTGCGAGCGCTTGGAACACTTTGGGTTCAAAATAATAGCGAATGAATTCTGTCTCGGTATCGTAGATACGGCTAACAGCCTGACGCATGTCGAGCTTTTTCGTCTGCATAGAGACGCAATTTTCGATATCCCCGAAAAGTAAATCTTCGTCTGCCAGGTCGGCGAGCTCCTCGACCGGCAACCAAATTCGCGCCTGGGAAAAATCAGTCCATAGGCTCAGCCAGCGATCTCGCACATTCATGGGGTAGACTCCGAATGTGCTTGCAGGTTGCAAGCACGCTAACAGTCACTCAAAGACTGAGCAGGAAATCTGCAACAATATTGGGGGCCAGTTTATGACGAACGGTTGCGTAAATACCATACCAATGGTAGTCTAGATATCGGCAAAATGGTAGCGTATATCGCGTAGGTATCTGTATATATGGAATATTTATCACGAATCGTAGATCGCGAACTCGCCGTGCTGCTGACCAGCTTAGCAGCCGTATCAATTGAGGGGCCAAAGGGCGTCGGGAAAACGGAAACAGCTAAGCGCGTAGCTAAAACCATCCGGGAACTTGATGACCCAGCGATCAAAGCAATTGCGAGTGCCGATGTTCACCAGTTGCTTAGAGGCGAAACGCCAATCCTTCTCGATGAGTGGCAAGAGATACCTGCAATATGGGATTCCGTGAGAAGGTCTGTAGACAAGAACTCTAAGCCGAGTCAATTCGTGTTGACCGGTTCTGCCAGCCCAGCCAATCCACCGACTCATTCAGGCGCTGGTAGAATTGTCACTGTACGCATGCGCGCCCTCGCGCTATCGGAGCGCAAGATTGCCACCCCTACTGTAAGCTTTACAGAGCTCATCGGAGGCAAGAGGCCGCAAGTTTTTGGGGATACCACCGTTGGACTGGTCGAATATGTTGAGGAGATTGTCCGATCTGGTTTTCCAGGAATGCGACACCTTTCAGGGCGCGCCTTGCGGGCGCAGCTGGACGGCTACTTGATGCGTATTGTCGATCGTGATTTCAAAGAGCAGGGACTCAACATCCGCAATCCCGAAGGCCTCAGACGTTGGATGGCAGCTTATGCAGCTGCGACTTCGACAACGGCATCGTTTGAAACAATTCGCGATGCTGCAACTAGTGGAGAAGGAAGCAAACCAGCAAAGTCCACAGTACAACCATACAAAGAGATTCTTGAACGTCTCTGGATACTAGAGCCAATCCCCGCATGGGTCCCTTCCAGAAATCATCTCAGCGGCCTCGCCCAACCACCGAAACACCAACTTGCCGATCCGGCACTTGCAGTTCAGCTCTTAGGGTTAGACGAACAAGCGTTGTTAGACGCTAAAAAGATTGCTCACCCAGTCCCTCGTGATGGGACGCTACTAGGCAGTCTGTTTGAGTCTCTAGTCACGCTTTCCGTTCGAGTTTTAGCACAGGCAGTAGAAGCGAATGTCAAACACCTTCGCACAAAAGGAGGGCAGCATGAAGTCGATTTGATCGTAGAACGTTCAGATCAGAAAGTGCTAGCCATCGAAGTAAAGCTTAGTTCATCTATTAATGACGACGACGTCCGGAATTTGAAATGGCTGGAAAGAAGAATAGGAGCCGATTTATTGGATGCAGTTGTCATAAATGCAGGACCAACTGCATATCGAAGGAAAGATGGTATCGCTGTGATTCCTGCTTCCTTGATCGACCTTTGAAAAAGCAGGACGGTGCTGATGACGCGAATCCCGTCATCGGCAGCAACAATCATGGGGGCCAGTTCCTGAATCTTAGGGTAATCGCCACACTTTGACGGTATTGCCCTTGCCTTCACCTGACGCCATAAAACTAAGGTTGGGATCAAAATCGACAGGTGGATTAAAGTTGTAACTGTAGCTCTCTTCCATCCAGCCGGGAATTTCGGCGGTATAAACCAAACTGTCGGCGGCCACGTCCCATTGGCTGACGGTTGCTCGTCCCGAAAGCCAAGACTTCTGCTTGAGGTCACGGCCAAAGACAACGATGCGCGAAGCATCCTCTGAAAAAGCTACTTTTTGAATGTAAGTGTCGGTGAACCAATGCCGAATGATTTTTCCGGTGGCCATGTCCAAAAGCTGGATTTCGCCTGCCGTAGCGACGGCGCAAAAGCGCAGATCCGGCGTCGTGGCAAAGGTGCTAATCATCGAGCTCTCTGGTTTTGTGATGCGACGAATCACCGACTGGCTGCGTAAGTCGTAGTAGATGAGATCGATGCCCGTGTTAGCGGCAATGACCTCCTCAAACCGGGAAAAGGTGAACTGCATGGCCCCAGCCCCTGTCGGCACGGCGCCAAGCAGCTTGCCAGATTCAGCTGACCAAAATAGCAGGTGGCCAAACATGGTACTCGCGACGAGCGTGCGACTGTCAGGAGTAAAAGCTACAGCCACGAAGTGCTGCGCCTCAGCATTGCGAGGATGGACGAGGCCACCGTTTGGATTCGTGGCCTTGGGATCAGGCACCTCCATCGACGCCGTAACCTTGCCTGTCTGGGCGTCGACGATGCGCACCACGCCGCCGCTCGTGCCCGCGGCGACGAAGCGGCCGTCCGCGGAAAATGCCACCGCATCGACGTTGGCAGTGGCCGCGTCGAGTTTCAGTTTCCACAACTCGACCGAGCGCGCGGCATCCCAAGCGGCAAGCTGGCCGCCCTGATCGCCAACGGCCAGGCGACCCGCGCCTTGCGGGTCAAATGCGATGCGCGCCACAGGGCTGGCGAGCGATCCCAACGACGCGCGGATCAATTCAGGTTTTGCGCTATTGTTGCTCTTGGCGTCACGAGGAGAACGCCAATCCAGAGCGTCGCAATCCGTGCCCGACTGGGCGCCACCCGTTTGCGGCATCAATGCCGCTGCGAGGGCCACAATTGCTACCAAAGGCAGGATCACACCGCGTGCATACAAGCGAGATTTAGTTCCTGCAGTGCCCATAGTGACGATGGCAACCCGAGCATGAAGGTAATTGAATGCTAAGCTCGCATTTTAACCTTTTTCGTCTCTTTTAGTGAAATATCCGACCCGCAAACACAGGGCTAGGACTGAAAGAAGAAACCTGCCGGTGACTTAATTCCCGTCACCGGCAGCAACAATCATGGGGGCCAGTTTATAAAGATTATCATTTGAAAATCTGATTCATGAGCTGGCTGCTTTGTTCTTTCTTCATTGGTGCGGGGAATGGAGGTTCGATCCACGGGTCACTTGTGTCATGACACTCAAAGCAGTTATCGGTTTTTTCTGGGTCTACAAAGTTTCCACGTCCCTCGTTGTTTGTGTCGGCGAAGTCAAACAAGCAACCTTCTTCGTCAGGAATGATCACGCCGATGCGCCCTCTTTTTGGAACAGGAGAGACCTGAAAGTCCCCGCAGTTATATATCGGCCTCCCTCCGGCGAGTTTTCCTTCACCGATGTAGGCGCATCCGCACTTTTCCATTTCTTGACGAGATGGGATATCGACTCCGCCAGGAATGGCTTCTTCAACACAGGTAAAAGTAGAGTTTTTTCTTAAGATCTCTACGCACTCTTGCAAGCGGTTGGGATTGGGCGCATCTCCCACGCAGAATGGCCATTTTGGTGGAAATTCACTACAGCCAGCATCCACTTTTGTTTGGCAAAAACTCTTGCCGTAGAATTGCTCACAGCATGCTATGGCTTGGTTCTCGGTTTTAGCTTCGGAACAGGACCCCGCAGCAGGCGCGCAAAATGACCATTTTGGCGGATTAGAAGCGCAGCCATTGGTGACCGCGTCGCTACAGGCCTGCATATCGTAGTACTGCTGACAGCAGGCAATGGCTTCGCCTTTACTAAGACTCGTCGAACAAGCACCAGCTGGAGGCGTTGGTTCCGCCGATGGCGTTGATGTTGGAGATAAGCTGGGTGTTGGATCGGGCGATGGGGTTGGATCGGGCGATGGCGTTGGGGTTGGATCGGGCGATGGCGTTGGGGTTGGATCGGGCGATGGTGTTGGTGTTGGCGACACTTGAATCTCGAACAGAGATAAGCTGACCAGCTGATTAGAAGCAAAACTGGGTCGATCATCGCCCACGATAATCGCCACGGAAGCGTTCTTGAGCGGATCACTTGCGGAGCTTGCTGGGTCAATGCCAGCATAGACACCAAGTATTCTCATCGCAACCTTGTTAGCAAATATGTGGCCCTCTTGGGCCGGCAATATGACCTTCGCACGATGGAAAATCTGCCCGGGCGCCAGGGATGTGCCGACGATCAGAGCGTCGAACACTGAATATGTTTGCCCTGCCAACGCCATGCTCGACCGGGAGCTGACAGGAATCGTCAAGAATGCGTTCGGTTTAGCTGACGACTGGATACCTCCAATAACCAGGCCGGGAACGAGGGCCGCGATCGTTTCCGGTGGAAATTGTTGCGCAAACGTCGCAAGGCCGTCGGCGCTACTTGCCGCCTCTTTATGTTCGCCCAGGCGTTTCTTTTCGGACGACGTTTTAGTCTTGGCACAGCCCGCAGACGCAGTGACTATGTGAACGACAAGAAAGAGCAAAGGAGCGCGAAGTCTGATACCGGGAATTCGCTCAGGCATTGATCCCCCCAAGTGATGGTAATTGTGGCAACAAAGATGCAATTAGTTTGCCGTCAGGCGGATGAAGACTAAATCTCTAGAATGATTAGTTATTCTAGCGCTGACGCACATGCGGCGGCTGTTTGCAAAACGCGAGAGGAAATCCGTCATTTCTTGATTTATGAGTAAATATAACAGGTTGTATAGGTTGCCATGCAGGATGCACCGAAGTCACGCGTGGCTTTCGCGCAATTGGTCATTGATACACAAAGGAAGAAGATGCCTGCCGATGACTTAATTCCCGTCACCGGCAGCAACAATCTTGGGGGCCAGTTATAGCTCGCTCGACACGTTGCGCAAAATAAAGACCATATAGCTCGCAGCTTGACCA
>CAZLMG010000044.1:0-20235 GCA_964560765.1 uncultured Oligoflexales bacterium | reverse complement strand
GGCGTTGAGATGTTGCTGAGAACGTCGGCAAAGCCATACGCCGTATGGCCAGCACTGCTGTTTCCCGGGAACCGCAGAACGATCGAGCGTGGCACGTTTGGATTCTGCACCTGAGGAACATTGGGCTCAGGTAAGCCGGATGGCGAGGGTGCCGGCGAAGTAAGAGTGGTCGGGGTCGTCGACTTAAAATTCTTCGACTTGGATGGCCTTTTATCTTCGTCTTTGCTGCCGCAGTGCGTGAATATTCCAGCCAAAACGACGATAAGAGATATCTTACTAACCATATCTTACCTCTTTTTATTATTAAAAACCAACGCCTAGATATCCAGCATGGTTATGAAAGTCAACGAAATATTTAAAATACATGTACAGAAGGATTTAATTAAAGTAATTAATAAATATATGTTATTAATTATAGTATTTTAATAAATTATCTTGAATTTTGAGGGGTCTTGCCGTGAGTCCAAACAAAGGCATGGAACGGGAACGGGACCGTGCCGCCGCACTCCAGCGCGTTTTACGAACTGCTGGCGAATGTGAACAGCTTTTCGTTTGTATTGATTCGGACGCACAGGTCGCGGGTGTGGATGCTTATTCCATGAATCAACCGCAGACGGTGCGGGAAATGTTAAGCGACCCCTGGCGCCTAGAAGACTCGAAAGTAGTCATCGAGGTACTCGACGGTCATCGAGTCCATTAAAGTCAATGCTCGCTGCGTCGTGTACCCACGCAGCGAGCCTCCAACGTTCTTTTCCCGAACCACAGTCAGGCGAAATGGCGAGAGCTCCACCGAAATCGCTACAGCTGCAGCCGGGGCTACGGCTTCTGAGTGAGTTGGCTCGACGTCTCGATAATCTTGATCATCACCGTGAATATAAACTTCCACGACTTCGAATTGACTGTTGTTGAGCAGATTGACCGTGCGCGGCTCGGCGATAGTGGACGGCGCGTCAGTTCCGGTGCCACAAGCTACGAGCGCCAACACTGAAATCAGGAGCAGGAATAGACTGCTTCGGATCATGACCTGCCATCCTTAAAAGAAATAAGCCAGGCTCAAACTGAGATCACCGACCCGCATGGATACTTCGTCAACCAAAACGCGGCGCCGCTCAAATGCCTGCTTCGCTTCGTTAAAGGTGATCTTGTCCCGAAACTCTAGTGAGTCGGGCAAAGGGAACTTCGGATACTGTCGTTGACTGTAAGCTAAGACAAAGGCCAACTCTTCGTCCGCAAACAGGTAGCCAAAAGAGCACTGACCGCCGTACGCCCATAAATAGGAAACCTGCGTCTTTGAAGATTCGCGCGTGCCGATGGTGACCTCGTTACGCAGGTAATCTACCAGATGCACCGTAAGTCCGGCGCCAACGGTCCAGCAGCGCCCTTTTTCACAACTGAACTTCTGGTGATAACCGGCGCCTCCCACCAACGCCAGCGAAGCGATCTGCATCTCATAATGATTGGTATCTCGACCGTCTACCGCTAGTCCGGTTTCATACTCGGTTTCCACATACGGTACGATTTCACTCTCGGCGGTGCTGACCATGGGTACCGATGTCGCAAAATCCTCGATGGCGATGTTGATACTGGAAACCCTCGGGCCAACACTGATGTACCAGCCATCCGGGCGCGACGGCATGGAGATATAGCGAATTCCCGATTTGGCTTGACCATCGGCAAGACGTCGATCACCACCGGCACGATCAGTCGTCGAGCTCTCAACCCACGCCACGCCGGCTTGGTGTCCCGCTTCAATGCCCGTCACCCAAGACGTCAGCCATGATGGCAGGCCGTGCGCCGATGACGAGACGGCGATGCAGGATGCAAAGACGAAGTGAGAAGCAATCCATGCGCGGTGTTTCATGGAACAAATCATAGCAGCTTCTTTGCCAGAAATGGAATCCAAACTGCCTCCCCTCTCGGTCCAATCCGCGCGGGCTCAGGCTGCAAAAAGTGGTGTCGCAGTCATAGCATTCATGTCATATTCCAAGGATGAGCCGATTTTTGAAAACCCTGACCCCAGCCCCACGCTCTGACTCGATCGATTTCGGGCTGCTATTCTTGCGCTTGAGTGTCGGATTGTTGATGGCATTTGGGCACGGCTGGGGAAAGATCGAGCGGCTCTTTGCGGACGGCGAAATCACTTTTGCCGATCCTATCGGCATTGGCGTCATACCCTCACTGGTACTAGCAGGTGGAGCGGAATTCTTTGCTGCGTTGGCCGTCGCACTCGGCATCTGCACCCGCTGGATGGCGGTGCCGGTGGCCATTACCATGTTGGTCGCAGCTTTTATCGTGCATGCCGATGATCCGTTCCAAAAGAAAGAATTCGCACTGCTTTTCTTCTTCCCGTTTTTGACTCTGATGTTTACGGGGCCAGGTCGCTTCTCCTTCGACGCCTGGCTGAAAGACAAATTCACCGATCGCTATCGCTGAGATCCACTCCTACAACCCAGATGGTCCTGGCACTTTTACCAGTGTCCACGACTCCCCGATCGCCATGGGAGCGACGCGACGCAATGCCTGGTCTCGCCACACGAAGACACCGACTTCAGGCTCATTTAGGCTCTTGTCAAAAGTAAAACCCACTTGCGTCGGCAGACCCTCGCTTACTGCAAGAATCTCTGCGGTAAAGAAGCGTTGCTGCACCCGGTCGCCGATGGCCCAGGCGCGGCGTGGATTGCGAAACACCGATTCAAGGACAGACCCCTGCATCACCCCGCCAATCACTTTCAGTGCCAAAGAATTTTCACTCGTCCGCGTCACCACATGATCATACGGGGCCGATGACAGCGTATGCCAACCATAGGGCACGTATCGATCCAGAGTGACCCGCACGGATGGCAAATACATGGGCACAATGTGATCAGGAGCCGCAAGGATGATGGCCTCACGCACGGTGCTGTCATCCAACTCAGAGGCCAAGGTGCTTCGTTCAATTTCCAGAGCCTGCGATCGGCCGCCGACAAGTTGTCCGAAAGCGAATAGCGGCGATAAGATCAGAACGGAGATCGTGATGTACATGGGGTACAGACGTGAGCGGAGAGGAGGAAGGGATGCGTGCGCTATCCGTCGCTGCCGCCGCAGATTCAGAGCGTGCTCGACAAACACCGCTAGCACCACACTGAAGCCAATCATAGCGCTCAACAACAATCGATCCATAGGCACCGTTGATAGTACGGGAATGATGGATGCAAAGGCGCCAGCGACTAACCACAATGTCCGCTGCCAAAGGCCTTGCCGCAAGGCAAGGCGTCGAAAAAGAATGAATGCACCCCCCGCGACGACAAACCCGATGGCGGCAAAGATCGGTCGCGCGTTGCCGAGAACGAGCCAAAAATCCGCCGGCAACGATCCAAAAGCACTGCCGAGCAGCACCCCAAGATGCAATGGTACGGCCTGAAGATAGGCCCATGTATCCGAAAATGGATCCAGATAGAATCCCGCCGCAGCCGTGCCATGCCCTGTCATTTTGTAATAAGCAAGATAACAAGCTAGCACGAAAACATAGGGCGCCAGGCCAAGAGCCCGACGCCGGCGATCACCAGGAGCCGCAAAACATTCATAAGCCGCAAGATACGCAGCCGCTGAAATCGCAACCTCTGCTGCGCACAGCCCCACGATCAGCCCCAATGGCCCGAGTAGAAATCCCCAGTGCCAACCATTTTCGCGCGCCCGCATGTGCGCCAAAAGCCCCCAAACAACGGGAACAACGGCCACGAGCGCGTTCCGGTTGGAGATCCAAACTATGGGCAGGACGAGCTTTGACGACAGAGTAAAGACAATCGCTGCCCAATAGGCGAGTTCAGGCGGCAGAACTCGCAGAAAAAGTCGAACGACACCGATGAGGAGCGCGGCTCCCCAAAGCAGAGAGTGGAGATGCCAGCCAAGTGCGTTTGTTCCAAACAGGCTATGGTCAAGCGACAAAAGCGCGCTCGATAGGGGGCGAAAAAAGTTAAGTCGCAGATCCGGCGCTGTGTACCAAGGGATGAGTCCACGCTCGAACAAGAACTGAGTATATTCCGGCACCCCTGTAAACGAATAGAGCTGAACCCACTTCCGTGGGCGAATAGCATCCGTCTTTAATACAGAGATAAAGGTGTAATCGTCGGTAAAAAAACCAAAGAATAGTGACGGTAGATAAAGCATGGCGGACAACAGCAAGACCACGCGCCAAGGTGACTTGGCCATTGTAAAAATCCCAATTCTCATGAAGACTTACCCCCCCAAACCGTGCGCCCTCATGGTATGATAATGGTCTCTGAATTTCCACATTCATGAACCTTCTCCGCCAGCTATTCCGCTCATTGTTCAAGGAGGGTTGCAAAATGTGGCGCTTCGCAGCCGCAAACTTTCTATTCGCTGTTGCCGTGGTGACGAATCCAGCTATCGGAAATAGTGCAGGCCCTAGCAGTCAAATCACCATGCCTACCTTTGCCGACGTCTTGCATGGCGCGCTAGCCCGCTCTCTCGAAGCCAAGCGGGCTGCATTACTGCTTGATCAGGCCAAACATGCTGAGGACGCGGTCGGTTATGGCTACTACCCTGGCTTGGGGGCTGCCGCGTCCTGGCGGCAACGTGGACCGGATGCCATGACAAACTCTGGCCAAACTCAGACCTATAGCGCGCGCCTGAGTTTCGACATTTACGACTTTGGGCGTCGCAGCGCCAAGAGAGAGTTGGCGAGTCGCGAAGCCCAACTGCGAGCTGCCGCCCTGCACGAAATCAACGAGGAGCTGACATGGCGTGTCGCGCGTTCTTATCACGGGATGGTTGCTGCTGCACGCTTGCTGACCATTTCCACCGAAAACATGCGCGTTTCGCAAACCCGCTTTCACGCCACTCGTAAGAACTACGAGGATGGGCTTCGCTCAGAAAACGATGTGGTTGCAGCCGAAGCTGACTTCGGCGTCACCCAATTGAACTACGACAAGGCACAGACTGAGCTGTCACTTTTGATTCGTCAGCTTGAAGTCTTGATGGGGTCGCCAGCGATAGCATCTTCAAATCTCACGCAAGTTCCACCAGCGAAAACCGCGGAAGAATGGGAGACACTCATGTCATCCTGGTCAGCGACGCCGGTCACTGCCGCAACTCAGAAGCGCGTCATTGAAAGAGAGGCTGTCAATGCTGCCGAGAGCTCACTCCGCGCCGCCACGCGCCCCAACCTCAGCGCGTCACTCAACGCTGAGCGAGCTGACAGCCCAGCTACAACGGCAACAAATAGTTACACCGGGCAATTGGAATTGTCATGGAATCTGACTTGGCCCGGCCTATATCGAGCCGAGCGAGAACAACTCTTGGCGGGCCGAAGCATCATCGACATGGAAGATGCCATCGAAAAGCGGCAGCGCGAGGAAACCGCTACCCTGGCACAAGAACGATTTTCCGTTGCCAAGCGGCTAGCTCTGTCGGCAGATGCTCAGCAGAAGCTGCGAGCACGGCAGCATGAGCTGGTGCGCGCTCGCTATAATGCGGGCAAAGCCACTGTACTGGAGCTCAGCGCTGCTGAACTAGAGTTTGGCAACGCGCGGATGGAGCTCGCCCGAATCAAGAATGCCTTGGCGGCAGCCGTATTGGATCTAGCTGAAGCCAAGAACATCCCCGATCCACGCAGTCTGTTTCGCTAATGAGAGGAGTCACAGATGCCATACCGTATTGCCCAAATGCTCCTGATGAGTGCGATGATCCTGAGCTGCGACCCAAGTCCCGCTCCCAACGCATCAAAAGGAAAGATGGACGGCAAATCGCAGCGGGGCCAGGGGCGCCGTAGCGGCGGAAACATCGCAGTTCGCACGCAGAAATTGCAAGCCCAATCGCTGCCGCGCACCATCGCTCTTGTTTCAATTCTCGAGGGTCGGAAGCAAGCGCAAGTCTATTCGCGCGTTGCCGGCCGTTTATCCTTTATCGGTCCGGCGGAGGGAGTCAAAGTCACCGCTGGTGAAACTCTATTCCGTGTGGATCGGAGTGACCCCGGAGAATCTTTTCTCGCAACGCCTGTTGTCAGCCCCATCTCTGGTTGGGTCGGGCGTTGGCTGGTCACAAGTCTTGGCGCCCAGGTTACAGCTCAAGAGCCCATCGTTACCGTGGTTGATGACGACGTCTTACGCGGAAGAGTACAATTGCCAACAGCGGAATGGCTGAAGGTTTCCGATGTGACTCCCGTTCGTGTCACAGTCGCCGGCAGCGTTCGCAGCGGAAAGGTATTCGGCATCACGCGCGCCGCTGACTCATCCACTTCGCGGGGCACGGTGTCGGTGGAGATCGAAAATGCTGATCACCAATGGAAGGCAGGCATGGTCGCAACAGTCTCATTTGACCTTGAGACCAAGCTTCGTTTGATTCTTCCGGCGTCTTCGCTGTCCATTACTGATCAGGGCTCGTTTACCTTTGTCGTTACCGATGGCAAAGCAAAACGCATGCCCGTCACGTTCTACGTCATCGACAACGACCGCGTTGAAATTCTGGGCGGACTTGAAGAGGGACAAGAAGTCATCACTCAAGGCGTGAACCAAGTCGGCGATGGAGTCGCTGTCAACATCGTCAGCCCGGAGCAGGGATAAATCTGTATGAATTTGATTAAGCTCTCTCTCGAACGGCCAAAATTCATCTTCATGCTGACGATGTTTTTCGTAGTTATTGGCGCGATTTCCTTGCAGCGACTGCCAGTAGATCTCTATCCAGATGTATCCTATCCGGTGATCATGGTTCGCGCCAATCTCTCTGGAGCGGCTCCAGAAGAGATCGAACAGCTTATTACCAAACCCATGGAGGACACACTCAGTAGTCTTTCGGGTCTGAACACGATTCGGTCGACCAGCCGCGAAGGTGGCTCCTTCGTGATTCTTGAATTCAACGCCGATGTCGATATCAAGTTTCAAGAAATGCAGGTTCGGGCCAAAGTGGCTAACATCAGGCGCTCACTCCCCGACGATATGTCAGAACCGGTCGTAGCTCGCCAAGATCCTGACGACACGCCTATCATTGAGATGGCAGTGACCGGCAACCGAACGGCCTCGGAGTTGACTCGCCTCGTCGATGACGTCATCGCCGAGCGTATCCGGCAACTCCCAGGTGTCGGCGAAGTTGACCTTGGAGGAGAGCGCACGGAAGAAGTCCACGTCGAGCTGCGCCCCGAAGCTCTTGAAGCCTGGAGGCTAAGTACGGCTCAAGTTGTGCAGGCCATCCGCAACTTCAACAGCAACGAGCCTATAGGTAAACTGAGAGGGGAAGGTCGCGTCTGGCTACTGCGCTCACCGTCCATGTTGCGCGGTGTCACCGATTTGGGCGCAATTCCCGTCATTCAGACAACCGATGGATCGCCCATATTCCTGCGCGATTTAGCCGATATCAAGCTTGCTTTTGCTGAAGTTCAACGTGTAAGCAGCTTCAATGATGGCACAGGTATGCGGCCTGCCATCAATTTGGACGTGCGCAAACAGTCTGGAGAAAATACTGTCGCCGTCTCTGACGATGTACAGAAGCTACTCGAACAGCTGCGCAGTGAATTGCCGAGCGATATCAAGATACATGTCACCCGTGACAATGCTGACCTCGTGCGTACCAACGTCGCCGATGTCGTCGAGACTTTGATTATCGGTGCTCTTTTAACCATCGGCGTCGTACTGCTATTCTTACGCAGCCCGCGCGCAACAGTAACCACAGGCATTTCTATTCCAACCAGCATTATTGCTACCTTCGCCATTATGGCGGTCGCCGGCTTCTCAATCAATGTGATGACTCTCCTTGGCTTATCCTTGGCCATTGGACTCTTGGTCGACGATGCCATTGTCGTCCGCGAGAACATCTTTAGGCATTTGCAGAAAGACTCTGTCAATCCAAAGGAGGCAGCTTACAATGGCACCCGCCAGGTCTCGCTGGCGGTCGTCGCCACCACGCTCACGATCGTCGCCGTGTTTTTGCCTGTCGGTTTTATGGGAGGAACGGTAGGACAGTTCTTCAGCCAATTTGCCGTGACCGTGGTCTTTGCTATGTCGATATCACTGTGGGACGCACTCACCATGGCTCCCATGCTATCGGCTTATTACGCCAACATCCCAGATCCTGCTAAAGAGTGGCAAAGCTTTGGACGCGTTGGAGCCTGGATTTATCGCGGCCTCAATCGCTTCGAGCATTCCTTTGCGTATCTGGAAAAACTCTATGGACGCAGCCTCGCTTGGCTGTTGCCTCGACCTTGGGCTGCTATTGGAACAGCGCTGGCGGCACTTGCCATCGCCTATTGGGGCTTTTCTGCAATCAGCAAAAGTTTTCTGCCGGCTCAACTCGGTCAAGTTTTCTCCGCTTCGCTCACCGGTCCTCTAGCCATCCCCATTAACCAGGTCACTGCCGTCGGGGAGCAGGTTGACGGGCGGATACGTAACGTTGAAGGCATCCAATCGTGGAGCATGCGCGCGGGTAGTGGCTGGTCTGGAAACGCCAATATCAATCTCACACTGCGGGTCAAAGATAGCCATACTCGCAATCAAAGCAGTCTGGCGAAAGTACGGGCCGATGTACGTAGCGCCCTGCAGGGCTTTGTTGGCTATTCGGTACGAATTTCCGAGCCCGCCGACCCATTGGCGGGCTCAAGTGGTCGTTTTCAACCAATTGCGGTGCTGGTATCAGGCGACGACATCGGTGTACTGCGCGACATCGCCCGGCAAGTGGAAACGATCATGAACGAGATACCAGGCATGGCGGACGTGATGGCCCCTCAGGACGAGGGTCTTCCGGAGCTTGAGCTGCGCACATCTCCTGACTTTGCCGGTCACTTTGGCGTCACCTCGCGCAACGTTAGTGAAGAATTACGGAACTGGATTGAAGGCGACACCAGCAACAATCTGCAATTAGGAAATAACCGTATTCCCATCAGGGTGCGCATGGCCGATGGTGACAAGATGACGGCTAGCACCTTGCTCGCCAAAAGCATCTTTACCACCGCTAGTCGCAACCAGGGGTCCCTCGCGGTTCCGGTCGGTAGTGCGGCCCATCTCGAAGCCGGTGCAGGCCCCTCAGTCATCGCTCGCGAGAATCGACAAAAGATCCTGCGCATTGGTGCCAACACAGCAAGCGGTGCTGCCCTCGGTGATATTGTCAATGCACTCAAGGGTGAGCTTACACAGTTGTCATTGCCCGATGGCTACCGCTACAGGATTGTCGGTCAAAGTGAACAGATGGGTGAGCTTTTTTCCAGCGTAACGACCGCCCTGCTTTTAGGATGCCTTTTCATGTACATGATTTTGGCGTCCTTATTCGAGTCGTTCACCCAACCCATCACCGTCATGGCAGCTGTACCCCTGGCAGCAACAGGGGCAGTTTTGGCACTCTTGCTGCTGGATATGCCATTGGATATGTACGGTGGAATTGGCATGATTCTGCTAGCCGGCATCGTCGCAAAAAATAGCATTCTCTTGGTTGATTTCGCCGTGCAGAAGGTGCGGGATGAGGGGAAAGAACCGATGACCGCGATCTTGGAATCGGCACCGCTGCGACTTCGCCCCATCATTATGACCTCGATTGCCATGATCGCCGGCATGCTACCCGTTGCCACCGGACTCGGGGTTGGAGGTGCCGCTCGTCAAGCGCTTGGAGTCGCCACCATCGGTGGCATTATTAGCTCAACGGTGTTGACACTTATCATCGTTCCAAACCTGTATGTCACCGTAGAGAGGCTTTTCCGGGGACGTGCCCGCCACCCGTCGACATAGGAGCTCGTTTCGATTGATGGGGGCAAAAATTCGGCCGCGGTCCGACCCGAGGGAAGTTTCGGCACGTCTCTGGGCGGCGGTCATAAACCGTACAACGGGCTTCGCGATCGAGAAAGACACAAGAGCGATCTGCTTTCTGCGCTAATGTGTAGATTCCCGTTCGGGCACGGAAACTCTGAATGATGCCCGCCCTCGTCAACTGCGTCGCAATCTTCTTTGGCGGCAATAACTCCGCACCGTCCTCGACAACCTGCAAACGGATCAAGTCGCCAAGGTCTGCTTCCACGGGTAAGTGGCAACAACCAGCGCGACAGTTGTCACACATGCCCGATTTGTATGATTTCCAAGTCGATGGTCGATCGATATCGCTGTTCACAACAACCTACCTTGATAGCAAAGCCCACTTAGGCTCGAACGGTGGTCTCGGCGCGTTGAATCGGCGCGGTAAACTGAAACTCGGTATAGCCAGGTCGAGTGGCCACCAGCACCAGCTGTCCTCCGATTTGCTCAGCGAGACCAGCGGAAATGGGCAACCCCAGCCCAGTTCCTGAACCAACTTCCTTCGTGGTGAAGAAAGGGTCAAAAATACGCTGCGCCACCTCGGGGGTCATGCCCTGACCACTATCGACAACCTGAAAGACAATGGAGTCACCCTCACGGCGAACATTGAGTTCAATCGTCGCACCATTGATTGATGCCGTGGCATCGACGGCATTATTCAACAAGTTCATCAGCACCTGCTGCGTCACCGTCGCATCGACTAAGCAGTTCTTCGCGGCATCAGTCACTTGAATCCTTAGGCGCGTCGAGCGCCCCTGCAATCGTGACATGAGCAGCGCTTCCAAATCGCTTAAGAGACTACTACAGTTCGCATAGATGGTGCCATTGCTTCCACCCTGGCGCGCAAAAGCCAAGAGGCCGCGAGTGATTCGTTGAATTCGCTTTACTGTATCGATGATCTTGCTCATGCGCGACTGCACATCAGCTGGCTTCATGCTTGTGATGTTGTCGCTGACGAGCTCTGCCGTTGCCAAGATGATGGCTAGAGGATTATTGATTTCATGTGCAACACCACCGGCCATCGTTCCGAGAGATGATAGTTTTGCTGTCCGCACGAGTTGGTTTTGCTGTTGTCGCACCAACTGCGTCTCGCGGTCGATCCGCTGGAACAAAATGTGGTTTTGATCCGTAATGGCCTTGATCAAATCATCTCGCAAGCCGCGGACGCGATAAGTTAAGGCCATGGAGATAATCAGCATCTCTGCGGCAACCCCGAGGGGAATGGATCGAGAGGCCACGAAGGGCGTATCCAGCAAATGATAATTTCCCATCAGCCAGACAATGACGCTCGATGCCAAAATGAACCACGCGATGAGATAGATACGCGCCGGCTGAAATCCCGCACGTAAACGAACCACGCCAACAACGACGACGACAACGCTGCCCAGTGCCAAGGCAAAATCAGCCAACAGCAAATAGCTTAGCCTGAAGCCTACAGCCAATAATGCCATACTTAATCCACATAGCACGGCAACCGTTCGGTTAGTGTACAATAGCCATCTCGGTCCCTGACGCAACTCGAGAAATACTTCGGTAAAGATGATCGCAAAGATGGTGGTCAATAACTGAGATAAATCAATGAATGTGGTCCAAACCTCAGCTGGCATGACGCTGCTAGCAATCCCCGTGTGCCCCATGACCACACAAAAACCGCCCGTCGCATAAAGCACGTAAATCGCATGCGAGGGAATGCGAAGAATCCCAAAAACAAAGAGATTGAAAATGAGCATCGTGGCGCATACAGCCAGCGTCCACTGGCTGATAATGTTGTCTTCATTGAGGACAGCGTTTCGCTCTGTACTATCGAGCAGCGAAACACTCAGATAAGTGTGAAAGGGAAAGGTCACTTTGAGAACTACTTCCGATACGGGATCATCAGCCCTATCGATTGCCACCATCGGGATTCTATTGCGTCGGAGTGTGAGAGGGGTCGAACCTGCGGAGTTCACGGCCCACGCGCCATGAAAGTTGATGAGGCGATTGGAAATCGCTAACCATCGCTCATTCGTTGCAGTTTTCGCGGGAACTTTGATCCGCACCCAAACTTCATCGTTCAGATAATATGGGAGCCGTGAGGCACAATCCACTCCCGCCTCGCTCAACTGTCGATAGGCTTCTTCAACGGATGGTTGCTCACCCAACACACAGGTTACTTCGGATAGTGGCTGCCAGCCTCGCCCCATGGCCGAAGCCGCGCAGAACGCCATGCAAATGCTGGTAACGGCAAGCGCGAGGCCAAATCGATAGGTACCAATTGCAAGCAACATCATCTCCCCGAATCGACACCCACACAATTACACCCGAGGCGCTGCCACTCCAAGTCAATACTGGTTCAAATGGGTTGTTTTACAGGAGTATACCGATACTTATTGTACCAAACTGGGTCTTTTCCATGCTGACCGCCTGGAAAGCTTCGGTCATGGCGCTATTGTATTCCGTGGAATAGTCTGCCAAGACACCGGTAGCCGTGGTTTTCGAGTCAATATCAGCGGATTGCGGCCGCATCTGCCCAAACCAATCGATAGCCAAATAGAATCCCCGAGTCCGCCATTGATTGCCCACGGCAAACACCATGCCTTTGGCCGTGATCGTGTTGTTCGTATGAACTCTTTCACTAGGCGTGTCCAAGGCGATGACCTCCATTCTGCCCTCGACAGTCCTCGTGCCTGTTCCCAACAGAATGTTAAAGCTGCCCCCTAACGGAAACCACCGCAGCGTCCACAGTGAAATCGATGTTTTCAGCTGCACCGTGTCAACCACCAACCCAGAGCTGGCATCGGAAGGTGCACTCGTAGACAAGTAGTCTTCCGTCAAAGAACGAATCGTCCCCAATTGAAAGTATGGGCCCAGCAGAAAGAATGCCTCGGTGCCATACCCAAAGCCGTTGTGATAAGAGTAGATTCCTCCGAGTCCAAACATGGCACTCTGCTCCTTGCGCGACTTCTTCTTCGCGTGCGCCATTTCTGGGACGACGAGTGCGAAGAAAATGACAACAAATTTGAAGAAGAGTCCCAAGGCCGACCTCTGATGCTGATCTTTTGAGGAATTCGGCATGAACATGGGTAAATTTGAGGACTATTCGAGACATTTCGGCAGGATTCGACAACCACCGGCATTTGATCGGAAAATGCGTGTCTAAATTCCAGACAAGGATACATTTCCGCTTGTGCTCGGATGAGCGCAACGGCGTGAACGGCAGGGCACCATGGGACGCCTGGCAAATTTCGAAAAGAAAAGCGCGGAGCTATTTCCGCGCCTAACACCGCTGGCCGCTTTTGCGAAACTACTCGCCAGCGTCCATGCCTTCATCGTCCATGGCGTCAACATCAACATCTTCTTCAGCAGCCTCAACGGGTACAGGTGCCGTCTCTGGGGCTGGTGCGGTTGCTGCAGCCTTGGCAGCGGCTTTTGCGGGAGCTTTTGCAGCTGCTTTGCCGGCGGTGGCTTTAGCAGGCGCCGCGGCAGGAGTCTTTCCCATCGTAGCGGCTGCAGCTGACTTCTTGCCTTCTATCCAAGTGCCGTGTTTGGCTTCACATGACTTCTTGCTCTTGGCATGAAACTTCTTGCCAGATGCTTCACAGTTCATAGCACCCTTCGCACCTGCGAAGGCGCTGCTTGCGAAACTAAATACGGAAAGCGCTACAACGAAACGTCGAAGGAAACTCATTGTCCATACTCCATGATAAAGTGAAATACAAAGAACAGGTGCGTCAAATTGTACTGGGAGTGATCTAAACTTAGCAAGTCTTGACGATGGCTGCGACTTAAGGCGTTTGCGATTGCCGGAAGTCAATGACGCGCCGTGCCAGCAATACACCATTGGCATCCCTGGCGATGACGGTCAAGGCTTCGAGAGGGAGCTTACCGACACTGCGAAAAAAACTGCGTTCCCGTGTCGTTGGCCCTGAGATGGCTAGAAACACGGCACTAGAGGTTGGACATGTTTCATGCTTGCCAAGGCATGACTCAATAACGGTGGCGCTTTGGCTCGTTGAAACAAACAAAATGCCGCCATCTGGACGATCTGCGTTCGCATCAATCGCAAAATGCAAGAGCCCGGCTGTGCCTGTCGGCGGACTCTTTTCGATTTCAGGCAGCAAAGACAGAAGCCATGCGCGAACGCCGGGGCTATCAAATTTTGCATGAATATTGGTTTTTGGTATGGCTCCGGTTTGTTCGTATGAGCCGATAAAGGTGTAATCGGCGTGAATTCCGACTAACTTCGCAGGCAAGGGTTCGCCTCGTTGGATTCGTTCAACCTCTGCGGCCGTAAAGTCGCGAAACGCTGGCCCACCGGAGTCGCCAGGACAGAGACTTGGCCCACCATCTGGTTGACCTGGAGTCACAAAATTTGCGGATAGAGTCTGCGGAATGGCTGATGCCCGCTCCGAACCAGGATGGGCCAATGCCTGCGCACCATCGACAGCAGCCGTTGCCATAGCCTTCCGCACCCCGCTGCGACCAGTGTTGATACCACCTTCACAGCCATAGCCCGCAACAACGATAGGCTGACCAGGACTCACGGGGGAAAGGTCTACTTGCGCGGGGCGAATGTTTGGCACCGGCTGGCGTAAAAAAATCAGTGCCAAATCCGAAACCGCGGGATCGACAGCGGCACCTGCTCGCTGCGGATTGCACGGCTTCTGCGCGGTGCAAGCCGCTGCCCACGTCGGGTGAATGTGCGACGCGGCAATGGTCACCTGCACTTGATCCACGCCGCGCTGGCGTCCGTTGCTGATGGCCATCGTGCTACCAGCTCGATAGTTCTGTCGAATCTGGCCAGTATTGGCAAAGTCGTGAATACAGTGCGCCGCCGTCATGATCACAGTCGGCGTTATCAGCACACCACTGCAGTTGGGAATCGCCAGAAAGGGCTCCCATTGTTGGTTGTCAATTTCGGCTCCGCCAATAATGTGGGGCGAGGAATAACGATTTTTTAGCGGACTGCAGGCTAACGCAGCAAAGGCCAGCAGCGTCGACCAAAGCTGTCGAGTTTGAACGGGTCGTTGCGGCAATTTTGAAAAGAACAGCATCGAAGCTTATCCCCCGTCCAGAGCCAATGGCGGAAGGAATGCAACTTCTGTGCTGCCTGCACCCTATCAAAACATGCATATGTTTTGCGTAGTTAACAGGGATCGGGAGCCGTCCCTGCTGTCAAAGGGCCGCAGTATGCGCATATATTGACGGTTAGTAGAACGTAAACCGGCATTGGACCTGCTCCGTCACCCGCGCAACAACCCCGAACTCACGAATGAGCTCACGATTCAAAAAGTGGAGATTGCCCCGCTGCAAGACGGCAACGGTCATGAGCACCATTTCCAAAATCGCGAGGGGTGCACCAACGCAGTAGCGTGAGCCGGCACCAAAACCGAGAAACTCTCCGGGCACGACCACTTTGCCGGCTCGCAAGAAGCGCTCGGGTCGAAACTTTTCGGCATCCGTCCAATGCCTGGCGTCTCGATGCAAGAAATATGGGCTAACGATCAAGACATCACCAGCTTCAGCCTGCACGAATCCCGCATCTATTGTCGCTAGTGCCGTTCGTGTGAGCAGCCATGATGGTGCCGATAAACGTATAGCTTCTAACACGGCCGCATAACAATGCGGTACCTGCTCTGGCGACTCAATTGCCTCCCATGATACTCCCTGCAATTCGCCAAGTATCGACTGACGAATTTGGGGATTCTGCTCAAGATAAAAGAATAGAGAGCACAACGTTGATCCAGTCGTTTCATACCCAGCCAAAATTGCCGTCAACAACTGGTCGACCGCAGTGCGCATGCCCGAACGACGACCCTCGATATCAGAACTTTTCGCCAGTATGCGAGCCGCGAAACACTCGCGATCGATCGTAGCGAAGTCTCGGTCCTTCAATCCACGAACAAGTGCCAAACGCACACGCCGGACGATGGGAAACGTCGCGGCGCTGACTAGCCTCAGCATCGGCCGCGGCACAACAAATGGAAGAAAAAATTTTTGGCCAGCGGCAAGACTGAGCACACGAAACAAACGCAATAGGTATCTCGGCGAAGACAGGGTCAGCCCGAGAAACGCCGCAATCGACCCCAAGGAAGACTCATTGAAAAACTTGATGGCAGAAAATGATTTGTCGGCTGCTGCAAATGCATCCAGCTGCAACAAGGATAGAGTTACTTGTCTTCGCAGTTCAGGCAAACGCGACCGCAACGCCTCTGCAGTAAAGTGTCGACTCCACTCTGTCCGCAGCTGCTTCCAGGCTTCACCCTGAGACGCTGTTAACCCATCTCCGATCACGGGTTTCAACAGATCATAAAGGGGGCTCAAAGCGACTCGCTCAGGACGGCTTGCCAGCCAGCGCCGGCCAATTGCCGGGTCTTGACAGTAGTGAAAGCGAGTGGAGCCAATTTGAAACAGGGTACCGGCTGCAGCATGCGCTTGCATGAATCGCACGATCTGCACCGGATCGCCCCATGCTCGATATGCCGGTATCCGCACGATGGTCACTTCACTCACTGCAGCATACCGCCCGGCAAACCTGAATCTGCGGTCGCATAACTCGGAAATGCTGGCTCAAACACTTGAGGGCGTCGCGCTTGCAGGTATCCACTCAGTGCGGCGATGTGATGATCAAAACAAGCCTGGATAATGCATCGAGCTCGCTGCAACTCTGTTTCGGAACTTAGGCATTCTCCAAGACGCGCTCGAACCATCTGCCAATGCCCGTCTTCACCACCATCGGTGTGAATGTGCGAGCGCAAAAATGTCACGGCACTGCGCGGCCGCTGAATTCCCCAACTGGCGATGCATTGCTCCAGATCGCGCAAGAACTCTTTTGTCAAATTTGCAGAGAGCCCCTCGGCCACCAATGGGACCATGAGAAACAGCGCCGGATCGCGCTCGAAGCCAACAAGGCTCTGCTGAATGGACATAAAGCTAAAGATCGCTGGAGATGGTGCATGACCAAGGCGCAGATACTCCGTGTCGAATCCAAGCTCCGCCAAATCGCGAATCAGCATTTCCTCGTGGTCGACCTCGCCGCGCAAGTGCTCGATGTACTGACCCCGCAGTCCCTTTTGGTCGGAGATGGCTATGGCGTGCCCCAATAGGCGTGTCGTCCACTTCACGTATTGATACATATTTGCCAAAGATGCGATGTATTGATGCTTGGTGAGTCGGCCAGCGTGTACAGCAGCAAAGAATGGGTGTTGATAATACTCCTGCAGTCGCCGCCCCCACAATTCTAGCAGCTCGTCCGCATAAAGAGACTTTCGTACCCAGTCTTGCAAAGAACGTGGCATGCCATGGTAGGCGTAGTAACAACTCGCATCGACAGACTGTATGCATGCGTGCAATGGGTATTGTTCGCCCTTGGGCCCTTGGTACCAGCGAGTTTTGGCCCCGTCCACGATCTCGCCATGCAGCAGACGCTTAACCGGTGGCTCACCCTCTTCGAGAAAGCCAAGGAAAAATTCCCGGCCTTGCATGCGCGCCCAGCGATTGGCCAGATACATCAGCAGCGATAGATGTCCTCGGTTGCGATAGTGGCGATGTAAGGCGGTTCGACTGGAATAAGCGCAACGCTGCAAATCTGTCGATCCCAAAGCGACATGCTCTGGAAAATCTGAATCTTCGGCACACATGACATGTGTGGCGCCAACCACATCACCTGACTCCTTGAGCACGAGGGTAATGTGTACCCCTAAGTGATCATTCGCATGTTCAATTTGATCATCAGCCAAGAACTCGCGCTCTTGCCCAAAGGTTGCTTGCCGGAGACTGCGAATCTCGGGGGACAAACCGCCGCATGCGTATTCAATGGACAGCGCATCACTGAAGGGAACTCGCCTAGGACCAACCGCATCGTGCATCACAACCATAACTCCCACTCTCAATAAGTTTTGTGAACCCATGGTTGTACGGGTTGGGAACAGGCAGAGGTATTGGCAGAAGTTCCAAGTTCAGACTGACCGGTCCTACCCCGGCTGGGGAATTTTCTGGCCATCGAGCGCGACAATTAACGCAATGATATTCATCAGTAAAAATTGATTCCTCATCTTTTCGTCAAGAACGCCCGAAGCAAGGTCTGATAGGGAGTTTATCCTAATGCCGTCGCAGCCTAACAACCCATTCTTCACTGAGGCGCTGGCCGAGCGGCACCGACGATTTACGGCGCAGTTCGTCATTCCTGCCATGGGTTTGGTCTCTATTGTCTTTTTCATCGCCTACGTTCGTGCCGACGTTACTTCCGCCTTAGCCGCGACTGCCGGAATCATTGGTGCGTTGATTAATGGCTACGTTACCAGTCACCCGCGTTTGAGCATCGGCGGAACCTCCATCGATTTGCGAAGCCCTCGGGCAGACACAGCGCGCTGGCTCTTGAATCTCGGCGTATTAAATCCGGCTCAATCACTTTGGCTCGAAATTGATCCAGCTGCGGCCGTTATCGGCTGGACCATTCTCTTGGTCGCTTGCAGCAGTGAGCTGTATGGCAATCGCTACAGCAACTTCGTTTGTGTCCTAGGATTGCTGTTTGGCATCGTGCTGCTGTGGAACTTGGGCATGCAGAACATACGCACACTAGCATTGACCATTGCCGCCATGGGCTCAGTGCTCTTTGTCGTACGCAAGCTATCTCAGTTCTGGCTCGGGTCACTCACTGATTTGCAAGCGGCTGCGATCCGTGAAACCGAAGCCCAGCATCAGCTCTCGATGGTGATGCGCGACGCGCAAATTGGCGCTCAATCTCGATTGATTGCCCACGAGCTGAATAACCTCATCACGATTCTTGATTACTCGGTACAATTTCAATCCGACGACGCGGTCGCCAAACGTGAACGCAGCATGGCCCATATCCGGCGCATTAACGCCCTCGTCCTAAATGACATAAATAATACCAAGCGCATCATGGATCGCTCAATTGCCGATATCCTTGAAGACGTGCGAATCCTTCTGCGTCCGGATATCGTCCGTCGCGATGTGGATTTTGAAGTGCAGGTCGGCGCCGATGTAAGCGATCAGCGAGTACGGGAAAATTTTGGCAGTATCTTCCTCATTCTTCGCAATCTGGCTGTGAATGCGTCCGAGGCAGCTCGGCCTGGGCAGATGCCGAAGGTCACGCTGCGCGTAGGTATGGGTTCCCATCATTTCATCGAATTCGCCATCATTGACCAAGGTCAAGGACTGGAGGATAGGCAACTTCAGCTGCTGCTGGAAGGCGCTGGCCAGAGTAGCAAGGCACAAGGACATGGACTTGGCCTGCGCTTTGTCAAAGATCAATGCGATTTGAATGGCTTTCAATTGTCTGCAGAATCCACTTCCGGTCAAGGGAGTACTTTCACGGTGCGTGTTCCTGCATTGGCAGCCGAAGAGCATACAGAGACGAAGTCAGATGCTCGCCACGAATCCGGCGCAACTTCGAACCCAAGAGTTGCTTAGAGAGACATCCGCAGGAGATTCTTATGAGTAAAAAAGGATTTAGTACAGCTTTGGGAGCTGCCTACAACAGTCTTGCCGCGCACTGGAGACTGACGCCACGTGAGGCAGAAATTCTGCGCATGATCGTTGCGGGGCAGTCGAGCTCAACTGATCTTTCCCAGGCAATGCAGGTGACAACCGCCACGGTGAATAGACACTTGGAGGCCATCTGCATGAAGAGCGGGCTTCAAGGACGCAAGGAGATCATCTCATTTCTGATGCGCATCTATGATCGTCTGCTGCAACGAGTTGAAGATGAGTTTGTGCGCGCACGCATGCATCGCAATGTCTTCATAGTCGATGATGATGAAGATTTGAGTCAGGTACTTTCGCGATATCTTGTTCAAGCCGGCTTTCAAGTGCGCACCAATTTTGAAGAGCCGAAGTTTATGGAGCGCGCCGCTGAAATTCAAACGCCAAACATCGTAGTATATGATTTATCCTTTCCGTACAAAAGCGTCTCAGGCCTCTTCCTTGCGTGCGAGACACCGGCACCCTTGGTCACGCGCGTGGCCATGACCGGCAACCTCGGATACTTGGAAAGTCATCGCAGCTTACTGACCTGGGAGTCTCTGCTGATGAAGCCCTTCAATCAAGTCGAGGCAGTCAATTGCGTCGTTGATGCGGCGCTGACGCACCAAGGCCGCGACCTTGTTAGCGAGGCGTTGCGTCGACAGTAGGGCGCGGGGGTGGCTTGGGTGACGGTATGTCGGGCTATTCATCGGTCTTCAGCCCCCGCCTTTGCTCACGATAATCATCAATGATTTCTGAAGCTAAGACTTTCTTTCGCACATGTCACTGGCCATGCACGCTGTATTCGGTAAATTGGACACGAACCCGTTGCCGAGGATGCGATGAGCCAGGAAATTCCCTTCACCAACAAGCACGAAAACTTACTGTATTCTCTTGACGAGAAGTTCACCGCTCTTGACGAGAAGGTCGCCGTTCTTGACGAGAAGTTCACCGTTCTTGACGAGAAGTTCACCGTTCTTGACGAGAAGTTCACCGTTCTTGACGA
>CAZLMG010000043.1:0-38304 GCA_964560765.1 uncultured Oligoflexales bacterium | reverse complement strand
CATGGGACGAGACTCTTTTTGATCAATACTATTTCGGGATCGACTTTATCGCCGCAAACCAAGCGGCCTTTGCCCGTTACGATATCGCTGTTCCCAACGTATGTCGCTCGCGGCCCGAGAGATTCGCACGCACCTCTTTGCAGCGTCGCTTGGCACGGGGTCGCCCTGCCACGCCCGAATGACTGGGCGAGTTTCGATACCAAAAACGAGATAAATGCACACCGGGTCAGATCCTACCTAAGGCCTCAGGCCTGGAGGAGACTTTTTTTTTGCCAAAACGCTTGGCCGTTGCGGTGATTTTGCCGAGCGCAAAATCAATCTCGGCCGCCGTATTGAATCGGCCGATACCAAACCGGATCGAAGAAAAGGCCTCATCGTCGGTGCGACCGATGGCCTTTAAGACATAGGAAGGCTTTGCTGCATCGGACGAACATGCAGAACTTGAGGATACCGCGATATCACGCATACCCACGCTGAGTAGTTCACCGTCGATGTTCGGAAAGGTGACATGCAAATTTCCAGGAAGGCGGTGCACGGGATGCCCATTGAGCCGGGCCTCTGGAACCGCCTGCTGAATACCTGTCCAGAGTCGATGCCGCAGTTCCGCGAGCTCATGCATTTCGTCTTCAAGCGAATCCTGCGCCAGGGCACAAGCCGTGCCCAAACCGACCACCAGCGGAACTGCCAAGGTGCCGGAGCGAAGTCCGCACTCCTGGCCGCCTCCGTGAATTTGCGCGCAAATCTTCACCTGCGGCGATTCACGGCGCACGTAAAGGGCGCCAACACCTTTTGGTCCATAAATCTTATGAGCCGAAACGCTGACCAAATCAGCGCCCCATTCGGCCGCTCGGCACGGTATCTTGCCTGCGGCTTGCGCCGCGTCGACATGGACCCTCACACCTGCGGCGCGGGCGATGTCGATAATCTTCTGTGTTGGGTTGATGGTGCCGATCTCATTGTTCGCGGCCATGAAGCTCACCAGGATTGTGCGATCAAGAGTTCCTAGAGCGCCCTTGCGAATCGCGCTTTGCACGCTTTCTGGCGACAGCATGCCATAGGCATCCACATCTAAATAGGTAACCGCAAAACCCTTTTGCTCAAGGGCAGCACAGGAATCCAGCACCGCCTTGTGTTCAATCTTGCTGGTGATGATGTGCCGCCCGTCGGCGGCACAGCCTTCTGCGATGCCTTTAATCGCGAGGTTAATGGACTCCGTCGCGCCGCTGGTGAAAATAATATCCCCGGCCGAGGCTCCCAATAATGCGGCAACCTGTTCCCGCGCTTGATCGCAGGCTCCCTTTACTGCTCGTCCAAAGCAATGGCGGCTGGCCACATTCCCAAACTTATCCGTGAAGAACGGCATCATGGCCGCAATCACGCGCTCGTCAACGGGCGTCGTGGCATTATTGTCTAGGTAAATTGGTAGCTGCATTTCTGCTCCTTAACCTTTAATCATTCTTAAAGATGAGAGCTTTGGCAAGGGAAATCCCCGCCAACCTGACTTGCACCTGAGTTCTGGAATTTCGTTCAGAATACCAGAAATATTGGCTTTTTTGAAGCCGCCTCAGCTCAGCGCCGGCATCTTTCGGCCAGGGCCTCACAAACAAACATCGACACGCTGAAAGGCGACAACATCGACCAGTCCCCGATCGGTGATTTTTAGTTGAGGAATCACCGGCAGTGCCAAGAACGACAGGGTCAGAAAGGGCTCAGCCAACGGGCACCCCATCTTCCGGGTCAGGCTCTTTAGGTAAGCGAGAGTCTCCGCAACTTCCGTCGGGGGGGCATCCGTCATCAATCCACCTAGGGGCAGCGACAGTTTGCCAACGGTGCCACACCCATCCACGACCGCAATGCCACCATCGATGCCAAGCAATGCCTCAACGGCCGCACTCATGCTTCGATCGTCTGCCCCGACGACGATGACGTTGTGGGAATCGTGATTGATTGAAGTGGCGATGGCACCTTGACGCAGACCAAAACCTCGCACAAAGCCCAGACCAATGCGCCCCGTGCCGTGATGGCGCTCCAAGACGGCAATCTTCAGCACATCCTGCGACATGTCTGCCAAGATCGCGCCATCGACAACTGGTAGCGTCGCCTGGATCGCATCCGTTAAAATCTGACCAGGTCGCACGCCGATCACGCGCACATCAGCCGTGCCGGTGCCTGACTGACCCGCCTTGCGGGAGTCCGCTTTGGAGTCGGCTGCGGCCGGCACGCGAAATGAATTTGTAGTCGGTGGCGACAGGCGCAAGTTGGGACCATGACCAGCCAATTGAACGGAGGAGCGGCGGCCAGAAAGGCTCGACGCATCAACACGCCGCCCGCTTTTGTACACGGTCTCAACTTGCATGCCGGAATTCCACGCACCCCCCTGACGCGGTTTCACTAATACCAAATCGGCGCGATAGCCGGGGGCAATGGCCCCTCGATCCATGAGGCCAAACATCCGCGCCGGAGCGAAACTTGCGGCACGAAACACCGCAGCCGGTTCAATTCCCTGCCGCAGCGCCATATCAATGATGAAGCTGATATGACCTTCGTGCTGGATATCCAAAGGATTGCGATCATCAGAGCAAAGGCTTACACACGGTGACGAGTTGCCCGTCAAGATCGGCAAGAGTGTCGCTGCGTCTTTCGCGCAAGATCCCTCGCGCACCAAAACATGAATCCCCTTCGACAGCTTTTCTGCAGCTTCCTCCAGGGTCGTCGATTCGTGACAGCTGTGAATGCCGGCAACACCATAGGCATTTAAATCTTTGCCGGTGAGTCCTGGACAGTGTCCATCTCGCCGCATCGCGCGAAAGGCATCGAGCTTGGCCACGACATCCGCATCGCCATGAATGAGTCCCGGAAAATTCATCATTTCTGCGAGTCCCAACACGCGCGGGTGGTTGCGAAATGGGGCGAGATCGTCGACGCTCAAAGTAGCACCGCTGGTTTCGAACTCAAGGGCCGGAGGAGTCGACGGAACACAACTCGGCACCATGACAAAAACGTCTAGGTCGAGCCCCTCTGAGGCCTCCAGCGCCCATTGAATTCCTGCCGCCCCCTTGACGTTGGCGATTTCATGCGGATCCCAGATGACTGCCGTGGTTCCACACGGCAGAACCGACTCCTGAAAGCGCACGGGGGTCATCATGCTACTTTCAATATGGACGTGCGCATCAATAAAGCCGGGGACGATCGTGCAGCCAGCCGCGTCGATCTCTTGACGCCCCGCATACGAATCTTGGATCCCCACAATCGTCTGCCCGTGGATGGCCACGTCACCCGTTTGCAGGGCGCCAGTGAAGACATCGACAAACTGAACATTCTTGAAAACTAGGTCCGCAGGCGCATCACCGCGGGCGACCTTCAAAAGTTCGCCCAACTCTCGTCGATCCTGATAAACGCCCTTGTGGGTCATTGCGAATTCCTCGAATTTCAGTGGCTTGCCTGACAACTCTGTAATAACTTAGAGCCTCGCGCTTTTCACGCGCTTTTCACAATTATCGCAGATGACGAATTCGGCGGAGCCCAGCATGAGCCAAAAGGCGCAAACAGCCATTACCCCAACTCGCAACGAGAACTATCCCGAGTGGTACCAGCAGGTCATCAAGGCTGCTGACCTTGCGGAAGTTTCGGCGGTACGAGGCTGCATGGTGATCAAACCCTGGGGCTATGCCATCTGGGAAAATATCCAGAAGCAGCTGGATCGGCGCTTTAAAGAGACGGGACACGTTAACGCCTATTTCCCTCTCTTTATCCCCATGAGCTACCTGGAGAAGGAGGCCAAGCACGTCGAAGGTTTCGCCAAGGAGTGCGCCGTGGTCACGCATCATCGCTTAGAACCCGATGGCAAGGGAGGACTACGGCCAGCGGGTGAATTGGAAGAACCGCTCATTGTGCGCCCTACCAGCGAAACGATCATTGGCGAAACTTACGCCAAATGGGTCCAGTCCTATCGCGACCTGCCCATCTTGATCAACCAATGGGCAAACGTCGTGCGCTGGGAAATGCGGACGCGGATGTTTTTGCGTACGGCTGAATTCCTTTGGCAAGAGGGACATACGGTACACGCCACTGCCGAAGAGGCAATGGCCGAGACGCGAAAGATGTTAGACGTGTATGCGGAGTTTGCGGAAACATGCTTGGCGATGCCCGTGATCAAGGGGGAAAAGACCGCTGATGAACGCTTCCCCGGCGCGGTCAATACCTACGCGATTGAGGCGATGATGCAGGACCGCAAGGCGTTACAAGCGGGCACATCGCATTTTCTCGGGCAAAACTTTTCACGTGCCCAGGAGATCCGCTTTTCTGATCAGACCGGCGAGCTCCAGTATGCTTGGACGACATCATGGGGCGTTTCCACGCGTCTTATTGGCGGTCTGATCATGACGCATAGCGACGATGATGGACTCGTCTTGCCGCCTGTTATCGCACCTAAACACGCCGTGATCATCCCCATCTTCCGCAGCGACGCCGAAAAGCCCTCGGTACTTGAATACTGTCACAAGCTTGCGGCGGAGTTGCGCACGCAGAAGTTTGCCGATGGACATGTGCTGGTGGACGTGGATGAACGGGACATGCGCGGTGGCGACAAGACCTGGCAACACATTAAGCGCGGCGTTCCCTTGCGCTTGGAAGTGGGACCCAGAGACATGGCCAGCGACAGCGCCTTCGTTGGTCGACGTGATCGTTCACCAAAAGATAAGGCATCGATGACGCGAACCGAGTTGGTTGCAAACATTGGTTCACTGCTACAATCCATGCAAGATGGCATGCTGGCGCGTGCGAGGAAGTTTCGCGAGGATGCGACTCATGACGTGAATAGTATCGCCGAATTTGAAGCCTATTTTGCTGGCGATGAAGATGCGACCAATACGGGAGGGTTTGCCCTCTGTTACATGAGTGACGATCCTGCAGCCCAGCCCAAGATTCAGGAGACGTTGAAACGCCTGAAAGTCACAGCTCGCTGCATCCCTCTGGAGAGCCAGCCTACTTCTGGCAACTGCATATTTTCCGGCCAACCCGCCAAACATAAAGTGATTTTCGCCAAATCTTATTGATGACGCTAGCCTTGGTGGCCCCACAGAAGGGGTCACCAGAGGTCGTGCTGAGTCGTTTCGCCTATTTAGGATTTTTAGCAACCGCCGATAGGGAGACGAACGGTTTTGTCGCATAGGGGACCTGGCTATGAGTACCCACTTTTCAGTATTCATCATGTCTGCGCTCGGCTTGGCCTTGGCGATGGGCTCGGGCTGCAAACAAGAGCAGCAAAGTGCCGCACCCAAACGTCCTAGTTCAAACTATCAATACCCATATGGTAGCAGTGGTTCACCATATTCCAGCAGCGGTTCACCATCGACTTATAACCCGTGGACGACATCGTCTGGATTCGGACAAACCGGCGAATGCACGCAACAGAACTGTCCTCCCGGACAGTTTGAGGTCACTGTTTCTGGCGCCATCGGCACAACTCTCCAAGTAATCCCAAACCAGCCTGTAAACTGGATGTTTACGGCAAGGTCGCAATCCGGAATGCGGCAGTATACCGTCTTTGACGTTGTGCCAACCCCACACCCGCAGCGCTTGCAATTGATGGGCGCTCGCACCAGCAACGTTTCGGTGAATTGGACGCCTCAGACAAACGACCCGGCGGCGGGGACTTTGCGTGTATCCGTTCGTGACATGACACGCTGCCAAACCGTCGGTGGTGGCGGAAATTGCAACGACTTCAATTTCCCTGGTCAATATGACGAAGTTCGAACCTTGAGCTGGAGCATGCAGGGTGGAGGGATTTACGGTCAGTACCCCTACGGGAATCAACCGACAGGTGGCAGCTCCACCATTCGCCTACTCGCCGCTCTTCCCGTCATTTTGAATGTCCTGCAGGGGAATGGCGACATGACCCAGCTTTTGCCTCTCCTCGGCGGCACACAGAATGGCCCCTTTAACTCCGGGTTTGGTACCAATCCTTTGTCTGGTTATACAGGTATGTCCGGCTATCCTGGCATTGGGCAAAATCCTTATAACACCCAGTTCCCGGGCAATACTCAGTTCCCGGGCAATACTCAGTTCCCGGGCAACACCCAGTTCCCCGGCAACACGCAGTTCCCCGGCAACACGCAGTTCCCCGGCAACACGCAGTTCCCTGGGTCCACATTGACGCCCGGTATGCCAGGGTACAATGGATTCAATCAGAACCCGTTTAACAATACTAATCCCGGCAACACCGGCATTCCAGGTTACTAAGAGGGAGTCCAAACGATGCGCGCCAGCTCTCAATACCTGACATGGACGCTATCTAGCTTGCTCGTCGTTGCCGGGTGCAAAAAGCAACACGGCGGCGGCCAGAGTGATGCTCGAACCCTAGACGATCTTGTCGGCGGCGGTTCGGCCGCAGCCCAGCCCTGTGAGGCCAGCGCCACCGTCAGAGACTCTGCGGACTTCAAGGCACAAGTGGAGAAGCATCTTGCTTGGCTACAAGAAGGTGAACGCTTTCCGGGGACCGATACTGAGCGCAAAGCCCTGGCCGAAACTCTCACCTTAGCTCCCGAAAATCTTTTGGTGCTCGTGAAAGCAGCTGGCACAACCATACGCGCCGTCGAAAGCGAGCCTAAAGAATGCGGCGGCGAGGAGTCGCCCTTGGCAGAACGGGCGGCGCTCAACGAATACTTCCAGAGATATGATGCGCAGAGACCCTTGTATTCGTGCATGCACGCACCAAAGGACGGTGCGCCCGTGCTGTATTATTGGCAAGCCGCCGCTGGACAGTGGCCGACTCGCGATGCCGTGATTCGCACCGATACTCTTCGCTTAATGGCCTTGGTCTATAGCCGTTACTCTCGAACTCGCGCCGAAGCATGGGTCGAAAAGCTCAATAACGCAGATCTAAAAGGTGACGAAAAGTTAGAAAAGCAGGCGGCAACCGTGCGTGAGGCGTACACTAATCTGCTGCAAACTCGCCGCATTCTGAGCGACGAATTTCTCGCTGACCTCAACTCGCAAGGCGCGGAAGCAGCAGGAACCAAACGGGTCACCGCCTTAAAATCAACTCTTGATAAGATCGATAGCGAAATGTTTCCAGACATCGTCTATGCAGAAACCGTCGATTCCTTTTATTGCAACGATGTGTCGCGCGCCGCTTTACAGGCGCGCTATAAACTCACCAGCGCTGCCTTTGACGCACTCCTGCGCGCAGAACTCGAAGCGTCGGCCACACTTCGTTAGATTCCCTTGACGAGCTTTTGCGGATGGGTGGATGTCCAGGAACTCGACACCGCCCTAACCCCATCGCCCACCAGAACGGGCGCGCGCAACGAGAAACCCGAGCCAAAACCCCATCCCTAAATCATCTTCAACAGCCCAATATCAAAGACTATTATTTCCAATCGCAGGATTTCATTAAAGTCACCCACAGGATGCCGATCATACTTATGATCCCAACGAGGCTTTCGGATGCATTTTCGCGAACTTCAGCACCGGGTACGCATCATAGCGCTGGCTTTTGCCGCGAGCGCTGCGTTGGGTGCGGTCTCTTGCTCGAAGCCGCCTTCTGCTGACAAGTCGGTTGCCAAGAAGGTCTACCCCGCAGGCTTTTCGACCAGCGGTCGCAACGGCGAACTCGCAACATTCCACCTCACCACCACGAACGAAGGCCAGGAAGAAGCCGGAGCTCCCTTTGACTGGTTTGTCGTCGCACGCGATTTGCGCCAGGTCCAGGTTTATGAGTTCAACGGCGATTTGAGTTTGCGTTGGGATGGGCAGATCGAGGCTTCGTGGGGCAACTTCGCCGACATGCTGCCACCGACGGAGTTCACCTGCACCTTCACCAAAGGGCGCTGCCTCGTGAGCGGCGGTCCGTACATCATGCGCGCCGAGCAGATGACCAATCTCAGCCTAACGGAAACCAGTACCGGCATGACCGGTAAAGGTAGCATCACCATCACCCCTAGCTCAGCCAATTACTTGACGCTGGCGAACGGCAAGGGTGGACCGGCGTCGGGCGCGCGCGCCCGCACCCGCGGGCAAGCGAACCCCGATGACATCACCAAGGTAGACGTTGTGGCAACCTTTACTGCCGACGACGATCCCGTCTCGCTCTATCTTTCGCCCGTCGATGCGGGCGGCAACTACAAAGACCAGGCACCACCGGCTGCCACATTCTTGGGGGCTACTGGTGTTTTACAGTCCCGCGTGACCTTAACGGCCGATGGCCAGGGCATCCGCGTCACTCCGGGCGGCACCCCGGGTACCGGCATGTTTACCTGGTCCATGGCTGACGGTTCACCGCTGGCGATGGACTATGAAGTCGAGCCTGGTCAACCTGCAACTTTCGACGTCGTGACCAGCGTCAGTGGCAGCACCAAGGCTGGCGACGCGTTTCAAGTCACACTGTCCGGGCGTGATCAGTACGGTAACTTGAGCACACCATTCACTGGCCAGGCCACTGTAACGTGGTCACTACTGAATAGCGCTGAGACGTCAGAGGGTTACCTCTTCACGCTGCCAGCCTCGAGCGTTGTCAGCTTTAGAGAAGGCGTGGGGGCAGTTTCCGGATTTGTCAGCTATAATAGCGCTGCCATGCCGCAAGTTCGGGCTCGCTTGGTGCGCAGTGATAACGTCGTGGTCACCGGTACCTCTGCGGCCATCAGCGTCAATCCGGCCGCCGCCCATCACTTTGGCGTGATCCCCCCCGAGACGGCTGACTCGTCAATAGACCATAGCATTTTGTTCACCGCCATCATCCAATGCCGCGATCGATACGGCAACGTCGCCACAGGATGCCCTTCGGACCCACGAGTCAGTCTGCGCTTCAGCAATGGCAACGCCGTCCCGGGTGCCCTCTTAGGTGATGGCACCATTGCCGACCTGACACTGACGAATGGCGAGGTCACCGTTAATAACTTTGCTTACGACTACGGCGGTATGTATCGCATGATCGTCAGCTCAGCATCGCAGCCCGCATTCAATTCAACGACAATTTCTTCGCCTGAAATTTTCATCTATACCTCGACCACAAACATCGACTTTTTTCGGATCACCTACACGGGAAGCTTTCCCGTCCGAGCAGGTGTCTCCGTCCCCTTTCGCATTGAGGCGATCAATTACGCGGCCGAGATTGAAATCTACGAAGATTTCTTTTTGAACACGGGGATTCGCACCTGGGGCAACGCGGATGGCACCCCGCCGGACAATTCACCTCTGGGGAATACGATTGGCTTTCCCGTCGCCCTCACTTTTGTCAACGGGGTCGCCACTGGCAGCATCACCTTTTACAGAGCCGAAACCATCCCCGATCAATCGGTGATTTTTGCACTGAGCAATGCCGGTGGTTCCATCACCCGCTTCGGGCGAACGGAGGGCATTGGCACCATCATTCCCAACGTTCCGGCGCGTTTTGAACTGCCTAGTATTGGACCCGTCACGGCTGGCGCCAGTTTTAACGTCACGGTCGACATTACGGATAGCTACGGCAATCCAACGGATGGTAGCGGCACCAGCAAGAACTGCAGCACGTATCCCCTTAGTGTCACCGGCGGCAGCACCTCTCCGGGTGGACGCGGAGGAACAGCCACATCTTTTTCATCTCTGACAGGCATCACCCCAACTGCCAGCCAGTTCGTCGCCAACGGCATCCGCCTGTATAAATCCGGAACAGAAAACCTGACATTTGCCGGCTGCAATGGGGTCAGTCAGGGCACCGCGATCACGGTGCAACACGCAGTCGCGAACGCCGTCTACTTCAACACAGTCGACACGCAACCTGCCATGGCGGCGGTGGCCCCAGGTATCAGTGAACTGCGGTGCAACAACAATGGCACCTACCTGACATCGACAGTGGCCTGCAGTGCGCTGTACGCTTTCTCATACGATGCCTATGGTAATCGGCTGACAGATGAAACTTGCGCGTGGTCGTATACACCGCACATCGGCGCGGCAACTGTCCCTAGTTTCACCGCCAGTGGCGTCCGTAGCAATACTCTGACGGCCGCTAACTTTATCGACGGAGAGCTGCGCTGCGATAAGGGAACCGCCTTTAGTGACGTCAACGTTTATGGTGGCGTGTCTCGCGTCGAGCTGACCCATAACTATAACGAATCGGCGCTAACGCCGATCTATGCCGGACTCGACAACATCACTGTATCTGCCATTAGTTTGTTCTTGCAGCACGGTGGGATGGAAGAAGCGCACACATACAGCAGTGGCACCAGTGTCACCATCGGCATCAGCACCGATTCGGCCGATACGGATATCGGCCAACCGGCGACGACGTCCTGCACCTTCAATACCAGCGGCATTTGCACGACGGCTATACCCTTCGATATGACCCTGCACGAAAGCAATCAAGCCCCGACCAGCTTCCCCGTCAATACGCGGCTGGGGGATCGCATCATAACTCTTAGGGTGTTTGCCAAGACGGATACCATCGACAACATCAACATTCGCCCGGCAGCTGCCGCAACGATGCAAATCGACGCCATTACCGCTAAGACTGCTGGTGTCGCCTTTTCCGCCACCGCCAGAACGCGCGATGCTTTCAACAATTTGACCGATGGCCTTGGCACAGCAAAGGACTGTACCATTGCCAGCAATTATCTCGATATTTCCGGTGGCGCAGCTTCGCCGGGCGGACACCAAGGGGCAGCGACAAGCCCCATCCAACCACAAGATAATGCTCAGGCGAGCCTGGGCACTTATTCCATCGCCGGCATTGTCCTCTATCTCCGCGGCACGGATACGTTAACATTCACCGCCTGTGATGGCATCACGGCAAACGTCAATGTGGCTGTCAATCCAGCTACGACCAATGCCGTATACCTCAACAACATCAACGCCAGTACCGAACCTGGAGAAGTCCCGATTGCGGAGATGGAGTGCACGCAAAACGGCGCCGCCTCATCACCCAATGTCACCTGCCCAGCTGTTTATGCATTTATGTATGACGTTTACGGCAATCTGCACACGAACCTGGCCTGCGATTCCTGGAGCTATGCCCACTCGGCGCGCGCGATCAGTGATGGCGCACCGGGTGCGAGTTACAGTACGGCGGCTGCTCAATCCACACAAGTGACATCGACGGGCTTTCTGGATGGTCAGTTGACCTGTACCCGCGACACCGTTCATACGGCTTCGACACAATTGTATGGCGGCGTTTCTCGCATCGCCATCGCCCATAACTACCCGGCACCCGGCCCCATCGACGCAGCTCTCGACAACATTACGGTGAGTAGCATTCAGCTGTATCGAGTACGGCAAAACAATGAAGAGGTCATGTCCTATTCGGCGCCGACGGCCCAGACGATCACGATCAGCACCACCTCTCTTGATACCAACATTGGCCAACCTACCACCACGCCGTGCACCTTCAATACAAGCGGCCTGTGCACAACGGCATTCCCGTTCGACATGACACTTGCGGAAAACACCTCGCTCGGCAATGGCGATCGGACCTTGACACTGGCCGTGCGCGCAAAATCCGCCTCGATCACCCAAATCAACATTTTGGCAACAACGCCGACCGGCGTCGCCGTCACGACCCCCATTGGCAATCCCGTCGCCGGCAGCACGTTTTCGGTGAACGTTTCCTTGGTCGATGCCCACAACAACATCACCAATCGTTATGGTTGCGAAGACACAGAACTCACTGTGGACATCTCGGCAGCCACGGCATCACCTGGCGGCCATCAAGGCAGCATCACATCTCCGACCTATGGTGGGGCCGCAGTCTTTTCCGACAACACCCCGCCGGGACACTTCCTCTCCACGTCCATGACGCTGTACAACGCGACGGTGGCGCAAATCGTTTCTTTCACCATCAGCGACACCGCTAGCCCAAGTAACCCAGGGGGCGATGGCAGTTGCGACGCGCTCATCGGTAGCAATAAAACGATTGCGGTCCCGATTACGCTGACGCCCGCTGCGGCAAACGCCCGCTATTTCTCCCTGGTCAACGACCCGGCAAGCGTGCCTACAGCGCAAGTACCGCCGATGACCACAGAGCTGCAATGTCACAATACATTTGTGACTGGTGCCGGTGACACGGCATGTGACCCGATCTACTACTTTGCCTGGGATGCATACGGAAACTTACGTACCACCGGTTGCCCGGCCTGGAGCTATAGCAACATCAGCGGTAGCGGCAATCCCGCCGGGGCCACGGGATCTGGCGCGTCTCGCACGATCACCCACACCTCTTATCTAGACGGGAACCTGACATGCACCGACAATAGTGTTGCCGCTCAGATCCTGCTATGGGGTGGCGTATCACGCATTGCAACGACACGTTCGCCCACGGGTGCAACGCTGAACCTCTCGGCAGGCAATAATAACCTATCCCTAACTGGTATCCAGGCCTATCACAGACGCAATAACGTCGAATCGGTGAGTAACGATCTATCGGGTGCGCGGCAAGTCGCGATTGTTACAGATCTACTCCAAGGCGATCAGAATCTTGGTGTTGCGAACCCGTTTTCCTGCACCTTCAACGGCACTGGATTCTGCGCGACATCGCAAGGGCTCGATCTCATCACGATGGATTCCGGCAAGATGCTCAGCTTCGTTCTCTACAGTGCCGCCGACACGATCAGCAGCCTTGCGGTCGGTCCGGCAACACCCTCACGCTATGAGCTCGTAGACGTTACCGGCACCGATGTCGTCGCCGGCGAAGCTTTTGATATGCGCGTTCGTGCCTTCGATCCGTACGATAACCTTGCAACCAACTTCAATGGTTCCGATACGCTTACATTTGCCTGGATCGGCACGACGGCAACCTCGTCCGCCAACCCTTCAGGAAACACCACCGGCGGTGCGATTCCCGCGCCGCGTGTTTGGAACTTCACCAATGGCGTGGCCACTTCTGCCGATCAGCCCTTTGCACTGTTCAATGCCAGAGATGGCACCATCACCTTGGACCTTGTGTCCGCCAGCAGTGGCCGCACAACCAACGTCGATGTCTCGGGTTTCAATGTCGACCCGGCAGCGATCGATTACGTCAAGATTCATACGTCTGCTAGTACGGCAACGGTTTGGAGTAGTGAGCTAGGCAATCACACCATGCCATCCACCTCCACGCTAACCGTATATGGGCATGCCTACGATATCTACGGCAACCGGGTTGGTGCCGCCTCGGGCAATTGGTCAGGAACCGGCGAGATTGACGGGCGTTTGGGCGGCACAACCACGGGCGTCAGCCAGGTTACATTGAGTCCCAATACCGCTGGCTCGGGCGTTATCACTCTAAACTCCGGTGGCAAGACGGACAGCACGGGCACCATTACCATCAATCCGGGTGCATTGAGCTACTTCGCATTGACCGTGAACGGCGGCCCAAGTGTGCAGGCCGGCGAGACATTTAGCGTGACGGTGACGGCAAAGGATGTCAACAACAACACGATTCTCACGGATAACACCGACCATAATCTGACGTGGACTTGGAACGGTGCCAGCAATGCGCCAAGCGGCACCGCACCAAAGAAACTTGCAAACGGTAACCGCGCGTTTACCGCCGGCCAGTTCACCTCGGACGCCACGGATTTTGCACTGTATAACGCCAGCAATAGCGGCGTCACTCTAACGGTAGCGGAAGCAGGTGCAAATGGCACATCATCGGCGCTAAGCGTCGCCTCCGGCCCGGCAGCCTCACTCGTCGCTGACACCCTCGGAACGCAGACCGCGGGAACAGCTTTCAACCTGACGGCACGCGTCTTGGACGCCTATCAGAATCAACTGGAAAGCAACTGTGGCACGCTGAGCATCACCAATCCAGGGGGCAATACGTCTTCGGGCCTGTATGGCGGGTCTGCAACTGGACCAACCCTTCCGGGCGCGACGAGTCACGATTATCCAGGACACTTCACGGCGTCCGTGACGCTGTTCAAAGCGGGTACCAATACACTGAATTTGAGTGCTTGCGGCCACAACACCAGCAAGGGCTACAGCGTCGAAGCGAACGACACGCCCAACACCATCTACCTCAGTCAGTTCAGCTCGCCACCCGCACCAGGTGGCCACTTGAACGCCATCAACTGCTCTGTGGGTACAACAGTGACTTGCCCCACCCTATATTCCTATGCGTGGGACGACTACGGCAACGAGATTGGCCCGGGATTTCAGTGTGCCAGCTGGAGCTACACCGACAGCAACGGCGTCCCTTATAACGCCGTCCCCCCCGGCTTGAGTAACACCGCAAATGCCCATACGACACAAGTCACGAGCTCGACCTACCACGTGAACGGTAGCGTCACCTGCACGACAGGCACGACGGCAGCGACCACGATGAATTTGACGAAAATTAATAAGAACTATGGCTGGAGTTGCAGCAATTGGTCCTGTTCCGCCAACAAACCCATCTCTGTTTGCACACTGAATAACACCTCTGGTTACGACCTTGATGGCATCAGTACCTTTATGCCCAACGCACCCTATGTCGGCGACACCTGCGGCACCTCGCTGGCTGCTGGTAGCAGTTGCCTCGCAACATTTGAAGGCAGCGTGGGTTCACCTTCTGGTAGCATTTCTGTCAATGCCACCATTGGCGCCGCCCACGTGACTTACGCCAACATCCAAGACCCGGCGGGCGCTGTCGTTCAGGGCGGCGCTCCCGCCCCTAGCTGCCCGTAATCACCGCCACTTTCAACAGACTTTAGCGGTTCCAAAAAGCCACAACTTCATCCTTTGGCAAAACCAACCGAAAAACTCTGGGAATGACTTTGCAGAAACGGATCGATGAACGCGAGGAACGATGGTGTGGCGATGGCTACAGCCGCTAAGAAGCTGGTGCGTCATAATGTTCATCAACTTCATGCTCGGATGCAGCATCGAGCAAGAAGATGACGGGTTCATCACCGATCACAACTTCTGTGAAGTCAATGCTGACGATATTGTCGGCGGCTCCATCAGCGGAGAAGAGCAAGGAATTGTCGGTGGCGGGTCATATGCAACCCTTGGTCAATATGCGGGCACCACGGACGATGAGGTGGCGCTATGGGGCATGCAAATTGGCTTACGCCGGCGGGAAAATACCAGCAGCAGTTTGCGCCTGGAATTGCGGACCCCGACAACAGAGGCTGTCGTTTCTATCGGCCTGCCGGCCATTTTACCGGTTATTGACGAAGCGGGCGAAAACTTTGTCAGCGGCGCCCTCCTGGGAGTCTCCGAGATCGCCAGCAGCAAAATCAGCACAACGAGTACCTTTGTTATCACCAAATTCTCACAACCGGTCATTACGCCAGCGAATGCCGATTTGTGGCTCTTGGCGGTATCGCCCGAATCCGCCGATGGCGAACCGGAAGTCCTGGCGATCACCGGCGAAGGCAATCAGCTCTTTTCGGCCAGCGCTGCCGACCTTTGGGACGAACGCTACGAAACGGACTGGCAGTTTAGCTTTCTCGGCTGCGAGAAGGGAAAGCCTATTACACTTCGCAATGCTCTGGATGGGGCTAATCTACCTAGCACTGCACGCCCATAGTGCCTCCGCGTTTTACGGCCTCGTCTCGTTTACCGGCAGCATCGCCCAAGTCGTGTCCACGATTTCTGTATCTGGACGCGAAGGTAAAGAACTGACCTACAGTGGCCTCAGCGCCACCGGAACCGTCAGTTACCGCTTTGGCAAGGAGTTACCAACAGAAAAGTTGCTGACCGTTTATGGTGAGATTTCTGAGTTAAAGAGCACCTATCGAGAGCCAAGCGTCATCGGCGGCAGCTCGGGCCAGGAAGAAATAATATCCACGGGCGGAGGTGCCGCCGCCCAGCTCAATCGCAAGCTGTTTGCCAAGCTTCCCATCAAGCTTCTGACGCTCATCGGGATTGATGGACACTCTGCCCATATCCGACAATCCGGGGACTCACCACGCGAGCAGCTGTATCCTTTGATACTTGGCGGACGGATTGGCTTGGGCCTATCGTTCCGCACAACTGACGCCTTTTCCGTTCTGCGATACTTCGAACTCTTCAACCAATACGAGCTGCGTTATCGTCGTTATGTCAATTACGCCGACGTGCGTAATCCAGACATCAAGTACAATGACCTCAATGAGGTTTCTCAAGCGATCATCTTAGGACTACGATATAAACTGTGAACCCTAATTCTTAGCGACGTTCGAGCAGAGCTTGAACCTCAGGTTCGGCGCGCAGATCAATCAGCGCGGCTCGCAACACGTCATCGGCCATATCGTCGATGTCGATCTGCGACCAATCTTTGAGTGTCGAACGCAGCGAGTCCAATGGGTGCAGATTGCCACTGAGAAAGGCTTCCATCAAAGACACGCGTACGGGAGTTTCGCCCGCCTTGATAGCCAACCGCAACAACGTCAACAGCGCATACTGCTGCGCCGCCGAACGCGACTGTACAAAATTCGTTAATCGGATGGTCCGCTCCCACTCGCCGAGCGACGAACCCACCACTGCGCCGTAGGTTTCACTGAACGTCATCTTGTCCTTGTCTAGGTATCCAGCCAGACTGAGCTGGGCGATGACACTTCCCGTCAGACTAATGGCACGCCAACTCAACCAGCGACCCGCAAAACTCGGAATATAAATCATGGGCTTGCTGATCACGCCGATGACGGCACCCGAGCCCAGTGAATACATAGAGTTTTCGTTAAAGTGCCGCTTACCTTCCGCATCGACCCAGGTAAAGCGCTCGTCGCCATCGCGAAAAAACTGTCGATACGTGACTTCAAAGACGACGGAAGTGGAGAGGTCGACTGCATAGTGCACCAGCAGGACCTTGCGCTTGTTCCACCAGGTCGTTGCCCAATGACGCAACGCTTGCTTCGGCATGGATCTTAATGCCTCAACCGATCCACGCCAGCCCAATTCGCGCGCCGCAGTCGCCAGGGACATGCCATCCGCAATCACCGAGCGAATGGTAAAGATCGCCGACTTACCCCCTGCAGCTAACCCGCCAATGGCAGCCGGCAGTGCTGCTGCCAGCGGAAAGGATGCCACCGCGGCTCCCATCACATCATCAAAGACGTCAATCATGCGATAAGGCAATCCCGCAGCCGATCGCGCTCGATAATCATCAACGGCATTCTTGACGCCTAAGCCAGTAAAACCAAGAATGGTTGCGGCGCTGACGGCAGCACTCAAGTTCGATGCATAGGCCAGGGAGTAGGAGCTCAAGGCAAACGTCGAGGCACCGGCTGGAAGCGACGTCATGCCCGCATAGGCCAAGCCCGCCGCACCCAAGTACATGCCAACGGGCACTAAGGGCGCTGCCATCACCGCGATTCGTACACGATCGAATGCCTGAATGTCGCGCTCCAGATACGCCCGTTGCTTCTTGACCATGTGCAATTCGATGGATCGAAACGGCTCCATCTTCAGATGCAGTTGATTGGCCATCTGGGAAAAACGTCGGATCACCGTAAAGTAGTGGTCCTCTTTAATCTCTCGGATCGACTTTTCGTACGGATCGTTGCGCCACCAGCGCCAGAATGCCCCATGCAAAAAGCTATCTTCGCCATATAGAATTCCGGGCTGCCACTTAATATAATCCTGCGCCGTATGGTAGACATCATTCAATAGTCGTTCGGCCAGCTTTTGGTAACTTCCAATCTTGACCGTTAGCTGGGCCTCAGCACCAACAGCAACTTGGCCAGCAGGAGTCCAAACATATTCAAACTGGGTTAGGGGCAAGGACGTTTCCAAGGCCACAAAAACGAATCGCCCAAAAGGAATGGCTGCCTGCTTCTGGCGTGCGATCTGGCGCAGCTCTTTGATAAATGACTGAGTAGTCGTTGCGCGCTCAGAACTCGTCAACAACGTCTCGACTTGCGCCTGCTCCAAACCGGCAAGCTGAAACCGCTCACGGAACAGCGCCAGCACTCCCTGCACGCGCGCTTTTCGCACCGCATCGGCTAGACGATCATCGGACTCAACCGCTTGCAGCTCTAAGAAGAGCTCCATGATGACGTTTTGCTGTAACAATCCGTGCGCGTCATAGGCGCCCATCGAAAAGAAAAAGGCGCAGTCGGGATGCGCTGCGCCTGTTTCGTTAGCTAATGCGGCGGTCATATGTGACGCCAAAGCTTCGTCCCCTCTGCGAAGGACTTCGGCCAAATGCGCCTCATGGAATGTTTCAATGCCGCGTGCATAGCTATCGCGGCACTTTTCTGGAATCGGAACCTGACTGAACACCGTTTGCACGGCGGCGTCGACTTCGACGCTATGGTCACCAGAATCCACTGCCACCAGGTCGGCATAAGCCGAACTCGTCGCCCCGACTAGACACACTCCCCCCAGAACAAATAGCCCTAAGTGCCACCAGCCGCGAATCATGAGAAACCTCTCATATTTTTTTGGTGGCGCCCGATTACGGGGTTGTTTGCGATCCCGCAACATCTAATTTTTATTACTAATGATTATGAGGGGATACGCCCAATGATTTTCGCCTAAGAAATACGAGCAAAGACCGTGACCGGGGCCCCATCTGCTTTCTCGATCATCAGCGGTGCGATCAAGACTTGCTGAGGGCAACGCCGTGACAGGACCTCTAACTGCATGTCCTCGACGATGGTGATAGGACTTACGTCATGCAAAAATTCCCGATGAACCGCCCGCCCCGTGTCACGGTGCTGGAATGCTGTTAGCGAAATCGAATCCAGTCCAATGCTGCGCAGCTGCGGCAAATGCCGACGCAACTCGGCTGCAACTCCGGACGCGATACCAGGACCGCATTCCCAAAAATCCCGATGCTGACGGTAAGTACCCGCTCCCGTGCGGATAAGCAGTAAAGTCGCATCAGATGACCAATCCGAGAGGAAACTCGACTGCAGCCTTTGCCAAGTCAGCAACTCGTTGCGCTCGGCGTCAAGCCAAACCACGCCCACGTGCTCGTGCACAAAATAACTGGGCGAAACTTCCCCGACACGCGCACCCAACTCGGAAAAATGCCGCGGCATGTCAATATGCGTACCGATGTGATTAGATGCTGCGAACTGCAGCGAGTTGCAAGAATCACCGCACGCCATCCGGGAAGCTTCTGAGATCCGGATGCGGTCGCCATCAGCATAAGCTGGACAAGTTGGTCCCCACGGATGCGACAGCAACAACCACTCGCTATTTGACAACAGAAACCTCCATGAGTCGCTTTCCGCGTTGGTCGACAAGGGCTCCTTTGCCACCTTGACTCGGCTAGGTCAAGGTATCGATCACCACCATTGCCTATTTCCTGAAGATGGAACTTAGACTATCGCCCCACGCTTGTCTTCCGTGAGCCTGTTATATAAACTAACCTCCAAGAATTGATTGATTTTTTGCAGGCGGACTGCGTGCGGCTGGTGATGGTTATTCTACTCCTCTTGGCGTTTCTAGTGGAGCTCGTCGACCCTTCGTCGACGAGCGTTCGCGACTTTGCCCATGGCCGCGTCGGGCTCACGATAAATTCAGCTCCCCCCGTGAAAAATGGCGAGTCTCTGCTGACGCCGGGGACCGTCAGTTTGATCATAGAGGATGCGGCAGAGCCGGAGGAAACCCCTCCAGAAGGAGGCGCAACTAGCTCAACCGCTTTGGCCATGTACTTTCCCCCGTCCCAATGGTTGCCGCTCAGCACGGCCCTTGTCGGCGTCGTCGATAGCCTCCATCCTGGTCACATGCGATCCTTCGAACCGCACAACCACTTGGAACGCCCCCCCGCGGCTTGAGACACCTGTTTTGGCGAGCTGGAATCGCCATACCTAATTTGTAGACATTGAACGAACCTCGCATGTGGGAGTTTTGCGTCATGCAGACAACTGGACAGCAGTTATTACTCGATCTTTGGCTTCGTGATTCCCTGTCGTCGGAGCAACTTTCGCAACTATGCAATTACGTGCGCTCAACATTTACTGTGGTCCGAGAGATTGGCCACGACTTTGAGCCAGAGGGACTTACGTATGTGATGGTCCTAGCCGAGTCGCACTTCTGCATTCACACGTATCCCGAGCACAAATATCTGAGCCTCGATCTCTACATGTGTAAGTCTGATATCGACCTCAACGTAATCAAGAACGATATTCTGGGCATGTTTACTCCGCGAACCCATCGCTCACAGATTATGCGGCGAGGTGAGGCACCTGCAGAGGAATTGACGCACGGAGCGACATCGCAGAATGGACGGAGTGAGTCCATCGCCTTTGGAGCTGTCGATTGACATTGCACGCATTGACCATAGGTGCTGGCGCAGGTTTTTTGTCATCAACGCCGATTGGGCCCATCAATGTTTGGTTGTTCGGCCTATCCTTGGTGCGCGGCCACAGCGCCGCCGTGCCCTTTGCTCTGGGGGTTGTTGCCGCTGACCTCTTGGTTGCCGGCAGTGCTCTTTGGGGCATTCACGAAGCCTTAAGTCACAGCGTTCATACCCCCGCAATCCTTTATGCGTGTTCTCTTATATTCGTTTTCATGGGGGCCATGTTACTGTTGCGCCCATCAACAGCCAACATAACTGGCGCCAGTCATCTTCAGCCAAGAATGGAAAATTCTTGGCGCCAAGCCGCATATGGATTCGCCATGTGCGCACTGAATCCAGGATTCCTCATTTTTTGGTCATCTGCGATTGGCACTTTGCAGGGATCATGGCTGACCAATCCAAACCTAACCGACAGAGGCGCATTTCTGCTCGGAGTGGCTGCGGGGGACGGTGTATGGTTTGCTCTGGTTATTGCTGCGGCGCGGTATTGGCGGCAGAGATCGCCGGAACGATGGATGGGTACGCTACAACGAGTTGTCGGCGCTTGCATGGTTGCAGCCGGCATTTGGGCCGCAGCTAAAGGATTTACCAAATGAACAGTCTGCGGACGCATCGAGGTGAGTTCACTTGGGAACAGCTTCATCATGTTTTTGTGGAGGAGGGCCATGATTTTCAGGAAAACTATGGCGCCTACCTGCCCTTGTTAGCAGAACGCCTTGATGAGTCGGCGATCGTGGCAGCGCTCAGGCGCATGGTCACTTGGCTTCTTCGCCCAGCTGATATTGAAGATAATACAGCCGTCGGCGCCACCCAGTTTCACGATTTGTTTCGTCTTTACGAGGACCAATGGTCGAAAAATAGGCGGCTAACCACTGAAATTTTACCCTTCACCAAACCTCAGGACCTAGCTCCCGTTCTGCCTGCCGCTCGAAACTGGCTGCCGCGCGCCTTCAATCAGCTTCCTTGTACGAGGTTTACCGTCGATTTTCGGGTCGAACTCATTCGTCAATACGCGAAGGTCGATGATGCTATTCTGCTGTTGGGAGATGATGACGGAGTGGGAGTCGCCTTGGTGAATGCGGGCTATCGAGACATTACCGTCTTGGACATTGATGATTCCCTGCTCAGACGTATTCAAGTAGCCAGCTCTGGCGCGATTCAATGCCATCCACACGACCTCACGCAACCGGCACCACCTGCGCTAAAGAGATCTTATGCCGTCGTCTTGATGGACCCCCCTTGCAGTTTCATGGGAGTGCGCCTGTTTCTTAAGGGCGCGCAATCGCTCGTAACGAACCACGATGAGTGCAAGTTTATCTTGGTCACCAACATTCTTTCCCAATGCAGCCCAGGCATGCGGCAGATGGAAAGTTTATTCCGAGAAGATGGCTTATCGATGGAACGCTTTGATTACGGTTCGAGTGTGTATGCACTCCCCCTGGTCAATCGAGTCACCATGAGCTTGGTGATTTTTGCTGTGGCGCTCGTTGCTCGGCAGCCAACTTGGCTTGCAAACCGACATTTAAAATTGCGCTATTTTGTATCCGATACCTACGTCTTGACCCAAAACGGAAAATTGCGGCGCAACCTGCAACATGGTTAGCGCCGCCCCTAGAAAACGCTGCCTTCGAACTGACCTTCTTCTGGGGCGGCAGCGAGGGTCCCTGGAACGGCCCTCCAGTTTTTACAAACCAGAGGGCTGAATGGGGTTGGTCCTACGCACGCCACCAATTATCGAAGAAGGTTCAGTGCTAATTCTGGAGCCGAGTTCGCCTGTGTCAGAACAGAGGCACCAGCTTGGCCGAGGATCCGCTGCTTGGTAAACTCAGCAGTTGCTGAAGCAAAGTCCACATCGCGGATACGGCTGTTGGTGATGCTCATGTTCTCCAAGCTCACGCCCAAGTTGTTGATCGTCGAGGTCAATCGGCTTTGCTTCGAACCTAGTTCGGCGCGGGCGCCAGTAACTTTGTTCAAGGCATTGTCGATGGTGGTCAAGCGCGAAGCTGCCGTTTCACGAGAGAAGCTTCCCGTAGGATCGGTTGGTCCGATCTCTTCTTCTTGACCCAGTTCAAACATTTCCGAATCTAACTTGAAGTTTTCAATGTTGATGCTGATCGTGTCTTTGTTTTCAGTCGTGCCGTCACCAGCACCGACGTGGAAAACAAGCTCACTCGCACCATCATTCTTGTCCGAGCCGCCCAGCAGCTTCAAGCCGTTGAACTCAGTGCTGTTGGCGATACGATCGATTTCGTTGACGAGCTGAGTATATTCCTTGTTAGTATATGAACGCTCGCGGTTGCCGACGGTATCGGAAGCTGCTTGCGTTGACAGTTCACGCATACGAACGAGGATGTTCGTGATTTCGTTCATGCTGCCTTCTGCCACCTGGATCATCGAAACACCATCATTGGCGTTGCGGCGAGCCTGTTGTTCAGAACGGATCTTGCCCCGTAAAGTTTCCGAAATCGCCAAACCGGCGGCGTCATCGGCAGACTTGTTGATGCGGTAACCGCTCGACAACTGTTCCATCGTGTTTTGTTGCTCTTCGTTGGTCAGACCCAAGTTACGCTGACCCTTCAAAGAAGCGACGTTAGTCCTAATCCTCATACCCATGATTCGATCCTCCCGTATTGGTTGAGCATGCGCTGAACGAAACCAAAAACCATTTTAGTGCGCTGACAACCTACCTATCGACTATTGGCAACTTGGCTATAGCGTCGCTGCAAGTTTTTTTTGGATGCGATTCAGTTTTCACTTGGGTTGAAAGTAAATTTGCGGAAAATAGTGCAATTGATTCGGCTGGCGTTTCGCCGAAGAATTTTTTTGAAAAATCGGCCTTGAGCGTCCATGCGCCAATTTGCTGACGATTACGAATGGTACCGCACACCCTTTCTGGGCGAAGAAAACCGCCCCCAAACACCAGGAAATGGCAGGCATAGCGGCGAGCTAACAGATGGACATATTGTGTAAATCTTGCAAAACTTACGATTCAAAAAACGCGACTTAAGTGGAAACGCAGCTGGGCCTTGGCGATTTGCTCTATAAAATTTCGTGATTCCACCCGGAATAGCTTCGCGCCCGGGCGATGCCGCCGAGCGCGAAGACCTGCCGAATCCGAATTTTCCTTGCAGGATCAGCACCCTAGGTGTTATTAACCTCTGATTAAAGGTCCAGTCCTTGCGGCCCGCACCTGTTTCTATATATAGAGGGGCCCCAGTCCCCGAGGCACGGAGGTTCCATGAGTGATCACCGCGGCAGTCCATTTCCTTTTGGTCTGTCTTATGACGACGTCTTACTCATGCCGCAGTTTTCAGAGGTCTTGCCCGCAGATGTGGATCTGAAGACGCGCTTCAGCCGCAACATCGTGCTGCGCACACCCATCGCCTCCGCGGCCATGGATACCGTGACTGAATCGCGCATGGCGATTGCAATGGCACAAGAGGGCGGCATTGGCGTCATCCACAAGAACATGACCATTGCCGAACAGAGCGAACAAGTCAGTCAGGTCAAACGCAGCCAGTCGGGAATGATCTCTGATCCCATCACGGTGACCCCTGATATGTCCGTTGGCGATGTCATCAACATCATGCAGAGTCGGGGTATATCCGGCCTACCCGTCGTTGCTTCTGGTGAGCTCGTTGGCATTGTCACGGGTCGCGATATTCGCTTTGAAACCGATATGAAGCGTCCCGTCAGCGAAGTCATGACGGCGAAAGTGGTAACCGCTCCAAAGGGCACTTCGCATGATGAAGCTGTGGCGATTCTGCACAAGCATCGCATCGAAAAGCTGCCCGTGATCGATCGCGGCCGGCTCGTCGGGCTGTATACGATTCGCGACATTGAAAATGCCAAACGGCATCCGAATGCCGCCAAAGACAGTAACGGGCACTTGTTGGTTGCGGCGGCCATAGGTGCCGGCGGCGACTACCAAGAGCGCGCTGATGGTCTTGTCGCCGCAGGAGTCGACGCCCTCATCATCGACACAGCACACGGGCACTCGGCGGGAGTGCTTGCCGCTGTCCGTCAACTTTGCCAGCGCTTGCGCGGCAAGGGCGTCGATATCGTCGCTGGTAACATCGCCACGGGCGAGGCCGCAACCGCGCTGATCGATGCGGGCGTCGATGGCATCAAAGTCGGAATTGGCCCAGGCAGCATCTGTACCACGCGCATTATCGCCGGCATTGGCGTACCCCAATTTTCTGCCGTCTTAGAATGCGCCGCCGTGGCGCAGGTGCATGATGTGCCGGTCATTGCCGATGGCGGTATCAAGTACAGCGGCGATATTGTCAAAGCGTTGGCCGCTGGTGGATCGTGCGTGATGGTCGGCAGCTTGTTAGCCGGCACTGACGAGGCCCCCGGCGACCTGATCATATACCAAGGCAAGAGCTACAAGAGCTATCGCGGGATGGGCAGCCTTGGCGCCATGAGCCGCGGCAGCAAAGACCGCTACTTTCAAGCCAACGTCGATCAAGCGGGTAAATTGGTGCCGGAGGGGATTGAAGGCCGGGTGCCCTACAAGGGGCCTTTGAGCCAATCCCTATATCAATTAGCCGGAGGTTTGCGCTCGGGTATGGGTTATCTCGGCGCCGCAACCGTCGTAGGTCTACGACAGCGGGCGCGATTTATGCAAATTTCCGCCGCGGGCCTCAAGGAGAGTCACGTTCATGACGTGTATATCTCGCGCGAGGCTCCCAACTACAAGCTAGACTGAGGTCACCATGCATCCAGCTGGTCTGCGTCCACAGAACAACGGCATTCTCATCCTGGATTACGGATCGCAGTACACCCTGCTGATCGCACGGCGATTGCGCGAAATCGGCATCTATTCTGAAATCATCGATGGCGAAAGTCCGACGCCGCCCGAAGGATTCACAGCATACGGCCTCATTCTTTCTGGCGGCCCCGACTCGGTGACAGATGTAGGTTCACGGCGTATGCCTGGCTGGGTGATGCAAAGTCGCTTGCCCGTTCTTGGTATTTGCTATGGCATGGGGTTGCTGGTCGACCTGTTCGGCGGCGAAATGCGCAGCAGCACCAAACGTGAATATGGACGAACCCAGATTTTGCGGCGCGATGCCCCGGGCGCGCCCGGTTGGCCGATTTTTTCGGGCATTCCCGCACAAACTGAAGTATGGATGAGTCACGGCGACGACTTGGCCGTCATCCCCCAAAACTTTGTCCCCGCAGCCGTCACCGATGCTGGAGTCGTAGCTGGGATCATGCACCGCGAACTGCCCTATATCGGACTGCAGTTTCACCCCGAAGTGCAGCACACCACTCATGGCAAGGATCTGCTACGCCACTTTGTCTCGGATGTATGCGCCGCGCCTTTGAACTGGAAACCTGCCGGTATGCTGCATGCGACGTTGCATGCCGTGCGGGAAACGGTGGGTGATGGCCGCGTGATGATGGCGGTCTCCGGCGGCGTGGACTCGACCGTTGCAGCCGTACTCATCAGTCGCGCCATCGGCCATGAGCGCATCGTTCCTGTTTTTGTCGATCACGGTCTCTTGCGATACCAAGAGGCTGAGTGGGTCACAGAAAAACTCCGCGCACTGGGCCTCGATAAACTCGTCGTCCTGGATCGCCGCGAGCTTTTCTTGAAAAAGTTAGCCGGAGTTTCCGACCCCGAGACCAAGCGCAAAATCATCGGCCAAACTTTCATCGAAGAGTTTGAGTCGTTTGCAAAGAGCCATGCCCATGAATTCACTCACCTGGGTCAGGGCACCCTGTATCCCGACGTCATTGAATCGGCTGGACACGGATCCGGAGCAAAGGTGATTAAGTCCCACCACAACGTCGGAGGGCTTCCCGAGAAATTGGCACTGAAACTTGTCGAGCCGTTTCGCTATTGCTTTAAAGACGAAGTGCGGCGCATCGGCGCCGAGTTGGGTATTTCCCACGAACTCATCCACCGCCATCCTTTCCCGGGACCTGGGTTGGCAGTGCGTATTCTCGGCGCGTTGGATGCCGAGAAAATAGACATCTTGCAACGCGCGGATCACATCTACATCGAGGAGTTGCGAGCGCACGGCCTTTACGAAAAGATATGGCAAGCCTTTGCCGTCTTGCTGCCCGTAAAATCCGTGGGGGTTATGGGTGATAATCGCACTTATCAATGGACGTGCGCCTTGCGGGCCGTAACCGGCACGGATGCAATGACCGCTAGTGTCGCCGATTTGCCCATGAGCTTTCTCACGTCTGTTGCTGATAAGATCGTGCGCCAAGTCAATGGCATCAATCGCGTTGTCTACGATGTCACCACTAAGCCTCCAGCAACCATCGAGTGGGAATAATGAACGGCAACGAACCGAGCTCTGCGCCTTTTGTCCATTTGCATACCCACAGCGAGTATTCGCTGGTGGATGGCGCCATTCGCCTGGATGATCTGATCAAAAAGGCAAAGGCACTGGGGCATCCCGCGGTCGCCGTGACGGATCATGCCAACATGTTCGCAGCGGTTGAGTTCTACAGCAAGGCGAAGGATGCCGGCATCAAGGCTATTTTAGGCGCAGAAATTTACCATCAACCTCTGCTGAAGCCTGATCTGACAGAAAGTGATTCAAACTCCCAAGCATCAGCCCCCATTTTTCAGATGGTGCTGCTGGCGGCCTCTAGAGAGGGGTACCATCAGCTGATGAAAATCGTCAGTGGCGGTTACCTGGAAAATGCGGTTGGCGCTATTCCCGCGGTTCCTGCTGATTTTTTGCGACAACACGCGCAGGATATCATCGCGCTTTCCGCCGGCACCCAGGGCGAGTTTGGCTGCATCGTCCAGCAGCTTCGGCAGCAGTTCGGCCGCGCTTTGGACTTTTCAGACCCGACGCTTCAATTGCTGCCAGCGTATGGCAACCTTTGCCTTTACGCCCAGTTGGTACGCGACACTTTTGGACCAGATGGCTTCTATGTGGAGCTCTGCGACAACCTGTTGCCGCCGCAGCGGCAAGTGCTGCCGGATCTCGTCTGCGCTGCCCGTCACCTACAATTACCCATCGTCGCCTCGGCTAATGCCCATTACCTGGACGCGACGGATATGGAGGCGCACGCGGTTTTGGTCGCCATCAAGAACGACCTAACCATGTCTAAGATTCGCGATCGTCGCCGCCAGATTCGTTTTCACATGCTGGATAACGACGAAATGCAGGCGACTTTTTCCGCTTGGCCCGAGGCCCTAGCCAATACCCTGAAGATCGCCGATCGCTGCAATGTAAAGCTGGAATTTGGTAACTATGTATTGCCACAGTTTCACTTGGACACAGGCGAAACAGCGGCTGAGGCCCTCTTGCGCCTGGCGCGCGAAGGGCTCGAAAAGCGCTGGCCGAGCATTCACGCGCACTATGGATCAAAGTGGTCGGCACAGCGGGACCAGGAATACCGTGACCGCTTGGAATTCGAACTCAAAGTCATCATCGATATGGGTTTCCCTGGCTATTTCCTGATCGTTCAAGACTTCATCAATTGGGCGAAAGCGCAGGGCATCCCTGTCGGTCCGGGTCGCGGCTCGGGGGCTGGCTCGCTGGTTGCCTACAGCTTGCGGATTACTGATCTCGATCCGATTCCCTACAATTTGATCTTCGAACGCTTCTTGAATCCAGAGCGGGTGTCCATGCCCGACTTCGACGTCGACTTTTGCCAAGATCGTCGCGACGAAGTGATCGACTACGTCACGCAGCGCTACGGCTCCAATAACGTCGCTCAAATTACAACTTTCGGAAAAATGCTGGCCAAGGCGGTGATCCGAGATGTGGGTCGAGTTCTAGAAATTAGCTATTCCAAGATCGATCGCATTGCCAAATTAATCCCCAACGAACTCGGCATCACGCTCAAGGATGCGCTGGCACGTGAACCACGTATTCTTGAAGAAGCGCGTAACGATGACAACATCGCCAAGCTGCTGCAACTAGCCCAGAAGCTTGAAGGCCTCAGCCGACACACTTCGGTGCACGCCGCCGGAATCGTCATTGCCGATGGTGGCATCGATAGTCACGTTCCCGTTTATCGCGCCGAAAATGGCAGTTTGATTACCCAGTATGAAATGAAGAATGCGGAAAAAGTCGGCTTGGTAAAGTTCGACTTCCTGGGCCTGAAAACACTAACGGTGATCGACAAAGCGGTCACCATGATTCGGCAAGAGAAAGATCCAAACTTCGATATTACCCTGTTGCCGCTGAACGATCGCAAAGTATATGAGCTGATCAGTTCAGGGGAATCGGCTGGCGTGTTTCAGCTGGAATCCTTTGGCATGCAGCAGCTGCTCACGCGATTGCAGCCCAGTAACTTTGAAGATATCATTTCGATTCTGGCACTGTTTCGCCCTGGACCACTGGAATCTGGCATGGTCGACGACTTCGTCGAGAGAAAGCACGGCCGGCAAAAGGTTGAATATCTCATTCCGCAATTGGAGGCCGTACTCAAAGACACCTACGGCACCATCGTCTTTCAGGAGCAGGTGCAAAAGATTGCGGCGAATCTCGCTAGCTACTCCCTAGGAGAGGCCGACCTCCTCCGTCGCGCCATGGGTAAAAAGAAGCCAGAGGAAATGGCCAAGCAGAAGGAACGCTTCGTCGCTGGTTGCGTTGCCAATCAGATTGCTGCCAAGACCGCGGAAGACCTCTTTGAGTTGATGGGCAAGTTTGCCAGCTATGGCTTTAACAAATCGCACACGGCTGCCTATGGCCTCGTCAGCTACCAAACAGCCTACTTGAAAGCACACTTTCCCGAGCAATTCTTTGCAGCCATCATGACTTGCGATATGGATAATACCGAAAAGGTCGTCCGCTACGTCCAAGAGTGCCGCAAGACTGGCATCAGGATCATGCCACCCGACATCAACCGCAGCCGTCTTGAGTTTGATGTGCCAGGACCGAGACATGTCGGCTTTGGTTTGGCTGCCATCAAGGGCATTGGTGCCGCCAGCGTGCGCCCAATCGTCGAGGAGCGCGAGCGCAATGGACCGTTCCGAACGCTGACGGAACTCGCTCGCCGTGTTGATCTCACCCGAGTTGGCAAGAAAACTCTCGAGCTCTTGACCCAGTCAGGCGCACTGGACTTCGTACACGCCCACCGGTCAGCAATAGTCGGTACCTTGGCGGAATTGGTACGGTATAGCGAAAATCATCACAACGCTAAGTCCAGCGGGCAACGCTTGCTATTTGATGATGGTGATGCGGCTCCGGAAGCAGCTAATGATGCTCGGCAAGATGTTACCTTGGCAGCACCTCGCGTGTCGAATGCGCCACATGAATGGCTGAAGCGGGAGAAAGCCCTCCTCGGCACCTACTTGACTGGCCACCCACTGGACTTGTATCGCCAGGACATGGCCCTCTTTGGCAAAACCAAGCTCAACGATTTGCCGAAGATGGTCGATCGCAGCGGCATCCTGATCCCCTGTATGTTGTCGGACTATTTTGAGCGTTTCAGTAAAGATGGAAAACGACGCCTGGTCGTTAATCTCGAGGACCAATCCGGCGAACAACAGGTGAACCTCTATGAAGACGACATTCCGGCAGAAATGCCACCCATGGACACACCGGTCATGGTCAGCTTCAAAGTCAGCAAAGGATTCGATGGTGGTGCGCCACGCATTCGCGTCGAGTCCATCACCACTCTGGCCAAATTTCGTCGACAAAAAGTCAGGGGCCTGCGCTTGAACATGAAAGCGCGTGCGGCCGCATCCGGTCATCAACTAGACGTGGATTTGCCAGCCATACGCCAGATTTGTGCCAGCCAGCCCGGCCCCATTCCGCTCAAGATCGCTCTCGACTTCCCACAGGGCTCGGTGCAGATCGGCGTCGACTCCATGGCAAGTGATCCAAGCGATCTATTATTGCAGCAGCTGGACGATATGGCGCAGGGATCCTTATCTGTCGAATACGTGATGTCGTAGCCCGGACGCCCATGCAAGAAACACCGCCAGCAAAGAGACTTTATTTGCCAAAGCTGACATGGAAACGAGTCATGCTCTTGTTTCTGGTCGCCGTGCTTGGGGGAGTTTATTGGTTTATACCACCCGTCTGGCGCCTCAAGGGCGAGTCCGTGGAAGTGACGAGATGGGAACGCAAGCGAGGCGAGGTCCACGTTCGCGTCGGTCCGCAAGAGCGCGGTTGGATTCAAGGCAAACGCATCTCTCGCCACGTCTATAACGCCATGATCGTCGCCGAAGATGCGCGCTTCTATCAACACAATGGCCTCGACATGATCGAGCTGGCCAAGAGTTACGAGACGAACATGCGCCACGGCCGTTACGTGCGAGGCGGTTCCACCATTACCCAGCAAGTCGTGAAAATGGCATTCCTCACCCGAGAAAAGACGTTGATTCGCAAAGCCCGCGAGGCCGTTGGTGCATTGCTGGTCGAAAAGCTACTGACGAAAGCCGAAATTCTGGAGTGGTATATCAACCTGGCTGAATTCGGAGATGCCATCTACGGATTGCGGGAGGCCTCTGATCGCTATTTCAACACCAAACCTGAATTGCTGACCATTCAGCAAGCCGTGCACCTGGCGCTAGTTCTTCCCAGCCCCAACTCCTGGTCGCGCGGACTGCGCCAACGCAATTTAACTCCCTTTGGCCATCAGCGTTATGCGACCATTGCCTCGCGCATGCGGCTGAACGGCTACATCACTGCGGCCCAATGGCAAAATGTCGTCATTACTGGTAACTTTGGTGGACCTATTGCTGGAGCTGAAAAAATTGCGGCACTGTCCGACCAGGATGCCGCAGAGCGATTACGCCAGTGGCTAGCGCAGTCCAGCCCTGAGGAGGATGACACCGGCGCAGAACCCACAACGTCGCCGAATCCTTCAATGAACCTTGACGCATCTGAACCGACGATGAGCATTGCGGACAACTCGTCGTCGCTGCTATTCAATTTGGCAGCGCCCACAGAACATAGCCCAGCGAATGCCAGTGCTGAGCCCCTCGTTGCGGATGGTGTTGAGTCAGCAGTGCCGAGCCCAACACCAGTAGTTTCGCCACTAACCCATCCTGAGGAGGGCCCCGTCGATGCATGGTAGCGACGAAGTCGACCTATCCGTCAGTCATCGTGTCCAAGCATTGCCTCTACTCCAAAGGATCAAGTTGCGCGTCCTGTGCTGGCTATCCCGCTTCATTTTCCAAGCCTTGCATGCCACCTACCGAGTTGAAGTTCACGGAGCAGAGCACTTTCGCTGCGCCGAAAGCATGCATTCTCGCGGCGGCATGATTTTGCCTATTTGGCACGAGCATCATTGGTCTTTTATCGGAGCCCATCCACCAGGCCGAATCAATATTCTCATCAGCGCCTCGACCGATGGCGAGTTGATCAGCTTCGTCGCCAAGAGCTGCGGCTTCAAGACCGTCCGCGGCAGCACCAACAAAGGCGGGATGGAAGCCAGCGATGCGCTCCTCCAGCGCTGCCTGGACGGCGATGGCTGTATGATCACGGTTGATGGTCCGCGCGGGCCTCGTCGCAAAGTAAAATCAGGAGCCGTGGTGATGTCGCGGGATGGCCGACTCCCGCTTTTGCCCACCAGCCTCATCGCCGAGCGCTATTGGCAACTGAACTCCTGGGATTTGATGCGCATTCCGAAGCCATTTTCTCGCCTCCTGATCGTGTATGGCGAGCCATGGATTGTCGACGATGATGCGCGCGGCTTGCGTTTTGGCGCGGCAAAGCAGGCCATGGCCAAGGCATTGGACGACGTGGAGCAACGCGGCCTAGAGCTGCTCAAACGCTCGAAGGCGCCATGAATTGGCCACTGTTGCGAACCGGAAAATGCTGGCAAACGCCAGATCTTGAATTCATCTGGCAGGTGTCGGCGGCAGGCAAAGCGGCTGTAGACTTGCCCCGAAAGTTTTTCCTGATCTTGGATGTGCGACAACAGTCACGCGCCGTCCGCCTCAGCCTAGATAAACCCGAGGCCACATCAGCGCAAATGGCCTTGAGTAATTTGGTGCGCAAGCACCTCCCCCATACAGAAATTCGTGATGTTCAACGAAGTGGAAATGGGGATATCCATATCTTTTGCGGCCCACACGACAGCCCCCCATGGCAGCTCCAGCTCAGCAACGAAAAGCCACCTGCCTTGAGCCTAGTCATGCCGGATGGCACAATGCTCGTGCGATGGGGCCTGGGCGGCACGTTCACCAAGCGCAAGCTGATCCCGCAAGGCGAGTCCACTGGTCAGTCGATTTTGGAAGATGTGTGGGCTAGCCTGCGACCGGGCGCAACTACCGAAACACCTGCATGCACGCCGTCAGCGGCAACTATGGGTACGGAGCAACGAGACCTGCTGCGCCGTCTACGGCGGCGCCTGAAGACGGTACGGAAGTCTCTAGAAAGAGAGCAGCAGCAGCTGCCCGCAGTGACCGCAATGGCGGCTCTGGAATTGCAAATCACGGCTCTCAGCACCCATCTCCACGAAATTCCTTCGGGGGTGGAGCAGCATCGCATCGACGATCCAGAAGTCAGCCCCGACCCCCTCCTTCTTGAACTCGACCCCCAACTGACTCCCGGCGAAAATCTAGATCAAGCACATCGGCAACGAAAGCGACTGCAACGCTCTCAGGATATCGGGGTGCAGCGACTGCGCGATATCGAAATGAATGTAACACGACTGCAAGCTGATATTCAGCGGTTAGAAGAGTCGCCACAAAGTCAAAGTGAACTGGCCGCAGTTGCGGACCGTCATAAGTTAGGCCTTCGCGTCGAAGTAACAGGACGAGTCGCACCGCCCGTTGCCAAACCCTATCGGGAGTTTCGTTCGCGCGATGGCCTGCTGATTCAGGTGGGAAAGAGCGCGGCCGACAATGATGCGTTGACCAAAGCCGCGCGGGCAAATGACTTGTGGTTCCATGTCTCAGGGATGACGGGATCGCACGTCATTATCGCGGCCCGCCAAGGCAGCATCTCGCCGACGACAGTTCGCCAGGCCGCTATTTTGGCTTTGCATTTTTCTCCACTGCGCAAGGATATGGCCGGAGAGGTGTATCGCACCGCACGGCGTTTTCTGCGCAAGCGCAAGGGATTGGCACCTGGACTTTGGCTCATCGATCAGTCGGAAACTATCTTCATTCGCTACACGCAAGAGGAGTTGGATGAGATCATGAATACGGCCGTCGCCGGAGGTGGCGCATGAACTCGCCGCACTCATCCGTATTCGACGGAGCGCCCTCCACGGATTTGCACCTCCACCTATTCGGTTGTTTGACGGCAGAAGACCTTTGGGAGATGGGAAAGCGTCGGCACGGAAACTGCGCGCTGGGCCTGCGCTGGTACCAGGACCAATATGCCAAGGCCTATGGCGTCGCCCCACCCATTGATGAATTCTGGCGCGACGATGAGCGCGGCCTCGAACTTTTGCGTCAGCATTATGAACTACATGCGGCGACTCCGTTTCCGCAGTTCCAGGCGCGCTTCAATTTGATCATAGCCCTTTGCTCCAATCGATTTCAGGATGCGGAAGTGATGACGCGGGTTTTTCAGCGCCATGATCGCGAAGAACTGACCTACGCCGAGTACCGGCTGCTCTTTCCCTATCGTTTGCCTGTTAGTACCGTCGCGGATTATTTTCATTATTTGGCGACCACTGTGCGGGCTTGGAGCGAACACGCCCAACAACTCAGACCGCGATTAGTCATCTCGTTGAGCCGCGAACCCGAATTGGGACTACAGCAATATGAGGCACTAAAACAGTGGCTACGCCGAGAGCCTGAGCTGGCTGATGCTATCGTCGGAGTTGACTTTTGCGGCGACGAAGAACCCCACTCCCCGGTGGATCTTGCGCCTCTTTTAACCAGACTGCATCAAGACAATACGGCGGAGCCAAGGCATGCACTTGCCGCTCTGGTGCACGTCGGAGAGTCATTTCAGCGCACCCATCTGCGCACGGCGGTGCAGCGAGTTGCGGAGGCAGCCAGCCTGGGCGCCCATCGCCTGGGACATGCGCTCGCATTAGGAATTGCACCGGAACAGTTATTGGGAACGTCGGGACTGGAATCTCGCTTAAACCTGGAGTGCCACGTCACCTGGCTGAGACAACATGTCTTAAGCTTAAGTGCCGCGGGCTACGATCGGTGTGATATCGATATTCAGCGTTATGAACAGATCCTGACAGACCATCCCCCCCCTGAACTGCCCTATGTCTACGCAGAAGATGACATAGAATCACTGTCGCAACTCCAAGGCGCTGTCATGTCGGGAGCCGTATCGGCGCGACCCGTCATAGAGTCGTGCCCCACTTCCAATCGTATCATTGCTCAGTTGCCCAGCTATGAGGCACACCCGCTGCCTCGCTTTCAAGCTGCTGGTTGGCCGGTGATTCTGGGCGCTGATGATCCCGGTATTTTTGCCTCGACCCTAGCAAATGAGGCAGAGATCTGCCGAAAAAGCATGGGTTGCAGCCGCGAGACGATGCAAGCCATGGCTGAACTATCTCGCCAATCTGCCAGCCCAATCATGACCGGACGCGCGCCAAACCTTTCCACCGCCCCCCATTCATGGTAAACATTTGAATTGCATATGATCGCTGATTTGTAAGGAAATTCGCATGGCTGCGCAAGATTCGCTGAACCCCGAAAGCCGCATTTACCGTCTTCGCCATTCGCTGGCCCACGTGCTCGCGCAAGCGGTCAAGACGAAGTTCCCGGCTGCAAAGCTGGGGTTTGGCCCGCCCATAGATAATGGCTTTTACTACGATTTTGACTTGGGTGATGCGCACCTGCATGAGTCTGACTTGTCTGAGATCGAAAAGATCATGAAGAAGATTATTCGCCAGCGTCAGCCGTTTGCGCGCGTTGATTTGGATGCTGCTGGCGCTCTCGCCAAAGTCAAAGAGATCGGCGACGAATCATATAAAGCGGAAAACATTCAGAACCTGAAGTCCCGCGGAGAGAGCAATTTTTCCTTTTATAGCAACGGCCCATTCTCCGATCTCTGCGAAGGACCGCACGTGGCGCATACGGGTGAATTGCCCGAAGACGCATTCAAGCTCGACCGGATAGCGGGCGCCTATTGGCTCGGCAGCGAAGACAACAAGATGCTTACCCGCGTTTATGGATTGGCCTTCGAGACACGCGCCGAATTGGACGACTACCTCAAGCGCAGAAAGCTGGCGGAGCAATTTGATCACAAGAAGCTAGGCAAAGAACTAGAGATCTTCCACCAGGAAGACATCGTCGGCAAAGGCCTGCCGCTTTGGCTGCCGAACGGCACCACCATTCGCAATGAAATTCAAAAATTTGCAGAAGAGAAAGAGTTCCTTTACGGCTATAAGCGCGTGGCGACACCCCACATCACCAAGGAACAGCTTTACGTGCGCTCACAGCATCTTGCGGCATACAAGGACTCCATGTTTCCACCGATGGTAGTGAAGGACGACGATTCAGACGTGGAAACGCGCTACTATTTGAAGCCCATGAACTGCCCGCATCACCACTTGATCTATGGGTCACGTATCCGCAGCTATCGGGAGTTGCCGCTGCGCTTGGCGGAATACGGTACCTGTTATCGTTATGAGAAGTCCGGCGAGTTAGGCGGCTTGATTCGCGTTCGGTGCATGACTATGAACGATGCGCATATCTACCTGACACTGGACCAATTCGAAGAAGAATTCCGCAGTCTGATGCAAATGTACATGGAGTTCTACGACACGTTCCGCTTGTCACAATACTCGTTCCGCCTGTCCATTCGCGGCGCTGAGAATGCGGACAAGTTCAAGGGCCCACCCGAAATGTGGGATCGCGCCGAAACGATGTTGGCAAAAGTCATGGATGGCCTGAACCTGAAGTATTTTGTTGGTGAAGGCGAAGCGGCGTTCTACGGGCCAAAAATTGATATCCAATTCCGCAATCTGATGGGTCGCGAAGAGACTGTGTCGACCATACAGGTCGACTTCTTGAGTCCTCACAATTTCGATATGAAGTACATCGATAGCGAAGGCAAAGAGCAGGTACCCATCATCATTCACCGGGCACCACTTTCTACCCACGAGCGTTTCCTCAGTTTCTTGATCGAGTATTATGGTGGCGCCTTTCCCACCTGGTGCGCACCAACGCAGGTCTGCATGATCCCGGTCAGCGACGAATGCAATGCTTACGCCGATCAACTGAGCCTCGATCTGCATCAACAAATGGTTCGCGTCGAGATCGATAAGTCAGACAACAGTTTTGGCAAGAAGATCCGCACCAATGCCATGCGCAAGATTCCGATCCTACTCATACTAGGCAAAAAAGAGGTTGAGGATGGCACGGTCACCATTCGTCGCTATGGTGTCGAACAGCAAGAGACAATGACTCGCGCTGACTTTGTCAGCATGTTGCAAGTGGAAATCCGTGAGCGGAAGATGCTGCGCGAGCCCATGGCTGCCATGCTGTAGCAATGTGCGGCATCAGCTGCTGCCAGCGGTCCCTGTGGCCATATGCGGCATCAGCCGCTGCCAGCGGTCCCTGTGGCCATATGCGGCATCAGCCGCTGCCAGCGGTCCTGTGGCCATATGCGGCATCAGCCGCTGCCAGCGGTCCTGTGGCCATATGCGGGCTATGTTTACTATCCGGCTTGAAATCTCTGAGCTCCGCCGAAAACCATTCGCAACCACCTAATATGTAGACAAAAACTTCAAGGTCAGTTCACCGACGCCGCCAATGCAACAGGTCCGTTGCAAATTCTCTATTTCAGGAAATAATTGCGCTGGCATAGGCGTTAGGTGAATCCATTCTCATCGCGTCGTGGCCGGAACAAAAAAAAGGGATCTCGATCCAAGCTACCATGCCCCCCGACCTTCAACCACCCGACATGCCGGGCGAAGTTGGTTGGCGCCGCTGCGCCGCCGTTGACCCTGATCGCTACTTTAAACTATGGCCCCACCATTGCAGATCTGCTGTCAGGAATTCAGCATTTGAAGATCAGAGCGGCCAGGCGCCGCAGCCGGAGGAAGCTATGTCACGTATCGGCAAATGGTTTCTTTGCATCACTTCCATATTTCTCGGGGCATTCACCGACATCTTCTCATCGCCCGCACTAGCGCAAGAGGATTTGAATATCCGTTGGCTCATCAGCCGCGACTTACCTGAGGTCGTCGAAATAGAACGCGCGGCCTGGCAGGAGTCCTGGACAAGGAATGATTTTCTGAGCGCCATGAAACGACGAAACGTCATCACCATGATCGCCGAGCGCCATGATCGAATCGTGGGCTACATCGTCTATGCAATAGAGCGCAGTTCGCTGTACATTTTGAATGTGACGGTGGCCCCAGAAGAACGAGGCACCGGTGTCGGAACAAAACTCGTGGAAAAACTAAAGGGCAAGCTCTCGCAGCAACGGCGCAAACTGGCTGTTATTGACGTCAGCCGGAACAATGCGAAAGGCATCGAATTTCTTGAGAACGCTGGTTTTCGAAGGGAGGCAACCAAGGGGCATATGTTGCGTATGGTATTTGGTATCCTGCCCGAGGATCTTCGCATTGAATTCGACAAGATGAGTCAAACCTCTCAACCTATCGGTGCCTCGGCCGGCGCGCCCGTCGAACTTCCGCAAGGACGATCTGCCGAATTTCAGGAGTTTATGCGCCGGGTTCAATCCTCCATGTTCGAGCCGTTGCCGGCCGATTACTTAAGCATGGATCTATATTCATTACTGGGAGTCACCGCTACGGCCACGCCGGAAGAGATTCGCAGTAACCACCTGCAACGACGAGCTCGCGCTATCGATCTAAGACTCGATGGTGTGATCATGCGCCTGGATCGCGCCGCGGATACGCTGATGAATCCTGTGACGCGAGACGTTTATGAAAAGAGCTCTAATTATCAAAGCGAGCGCGATTTTTGGATTGAGCGGCAACGAGAAATGGACCTCGCGGCGACGAAATTCGGAATTGAGCATGGACTCAGTACGCAAGGTGCGCCCATCGGCGACAACTGCGGTCGGATGCCGGGGCGGTACATCGAGGGCCAATAGCGCACTTGGAGCCGATAAAGCGGAGCCGCCGCCAGTCGACTTCGTCCCAAAACTGACTTGCACGGATTCGCTGGGCACAGAGAAAGTTCTTGAGTGTCGACGTGCCATCGGTGACATTGGCGCGGATGATGATGCGCGACCGCATCTAACTAACTGATACTAGGGCCTGTCCCTGTTTACTGGTCAGCTAAGCAGCCACTGCAACCAGTGTTC
>CAZLMG010000042.1:0-41125 GCA_964560765.1 uncultured Oligoflexales bacterium | reverse complement strand
CGTCAGAAATGCTTCGTAAACCATTTGTCAGCTCCGAATACTCTCAGCCAACTATAACCGATGCTGCGCTTTTCGGATAGGCATTCGCATATACTTCCTGACATATCCAATTAGCGAAAGTGTCTCATCTAGCTGAGGGCGGACATGCAAGCTCTATGGCCAATCATCATCTGTTTTGTGGCCGTGATTGCCTCGTCGATGGCTCAAAGCGAAACCATGAATTCACCCGTTGAATCGCTGCCGCAGTGGAAATTTATTCCAACGGTGCTGGAGTTGCAGACAGGTAAACTATAATTTCAAACGCCTCTTGGTGGATGCTTGCGCTCGCCTGTTCTTTGGCGGGTTGGAGCCGCCGCTGATGGACCCTATGTAACGCGCTCTCGGTACCATCGCACGGTTGCTGTCTACTCAACCTGAAATGCTGGCTTATTGAGCGCTACTTGCAAGGAATAATCTCCCACGACGATGCCATCTGCCTCGAAGTATGGCCCCTCGTCCGACAATTCTGCTGGCACATCCAACTCCAAGTTAAAGACCATCTGCTCTGGATCAACGGGCGCCCGGTCGGCCCGATAGATGCGCGTCGTCGTTTCGTGATCAATGTATAGCTCATCACCCGTGCGCACGAACTGCGCTTGAATCAACCCGCGCCGCGTCAGCATCGGGTGTGTTTCAGTCACCAGGAAAGTGCGATCGATCACTTGCAATCGTACAAGAGGTTCGGCCTCGGGACCGGCAATTACCGTCTTTACCGGCAGACTGTCTCCGATGCGTGGATTCCACACCCGGTCTCCGACACGAATGTCGCGGATGGAGCGCAGTGAGCCATCGTCCATGCGGATCATGCTCTCGGGTGGCAGGCAGCCATTCGACGGATTGCGCACATTGACGACTGTGAACCCACACTTGCGATTGGGATATGTGTCGGTCGGATAACTGAAACCGATGAGCACTTTGCCGCCATAACCTCCCATCTGATGCGCCCCTCGCAGATTCCGACACTCTGCGGCCGAGGTCGTGCCCAGATTGCGCACGGGCGAAACTGACGGGAAGTAGCGACAGCCGTCCATGGGAAAGCCAAATTGGGCACAACCGCCCGGCGCGCCGCTGGTTCCTTCTGAACGCCCGATGCGCATTTCGAACTCGACGACTCTTGGCGCTGCTTTGAGCGCCTGAGAGCAGACTTTCCAAGTGGTCACTTCACTGTAGTTCGGATCCGCCCACTTGCAGGAATTTATGGGTGGCGGAGGTGTTGATGGCGCTGATATTTGCAGGGGCTGCTGTGCACTACACGGGCAACCCCCGCCGGCTACTTCAACATCGATTTCGTATTGTCCAGCCGTGGGAATGCTGGCGGAGCGCGTCAAAGTACTCGTGTTCGTTGCGGGAGTGAGCATCAACTCCGAGACAATGGTGCCGGGAGCTGGGCCATCCAATCGGCGCAGTCGATAACGGATTTCGTTCGTTAGGTGCTGGGCATAGGTAACGGTGAAGTCGAAAGTTTGATTGGTGAGCGCTTGCTGGCGACTGACGGCAAGATTGCATTGCATCGCCTCACACAGCAACCGCTGGGGCACGATCAGCACGGCTCGTAGTTTGTGCGCCGTTCCAAGGAGGTCAGTCGTGGCTTCGACGACAACGGAGGCGCGCGAGTTTGATAACTGGACGATGCGAACGCGGGTTGCAACAGCGACGCCGCGCTCAAAGCACCCGGTGTCACTCCAGCGCCACGTGGCGTCATAGTGCATGGGGGGTGGTGCCAGGGGGTTGCCAGGGCCAACTGGTGTGAGATGCGTGCTCAAACCGCTGGGACAGGAGTGCGAGATGAATGTGCCGTTCGGACCAGGGCTTTCCACATACCAAACAGCGGGAACAGCCTCCCTTGTCGGATCACTGTAGCTCAGCTCGGGCCGCTGTATGCTTTGATCATCAACCTTGATGTCAAGAGTCCCTTGGTCCAGCAACTGTTTCAGCTTTATAATGGCGAGGCGTCCATAGTGTTCAGCCACCACCCCGTGACTCAGGTGGGTGGTGTTTTTCGCTTGGTAAGATTGGACTGATGACATGATCTGGACGGCACCCAGTGAGACGGCGATGGTGGTAAGTACGGCGAGGCCCGATGATCCTCGTTGGGCGTCAGTATTGCGCTTCGAATTGTCATGTTCCTGTCTCATGCTCACCCCCTACTGCAAGAATTCCACGCCCTGTCTCGGCATCTCGTCCCAAATTTCTAGATCGCGCATTTGCCAATGAACTTTGCCATTGGCACCTCGTTGGGCGATGGCAACGAGTAAACTCACATTGTCGTTCGAGATGCTGCGAATGCGAAAGATACTGCTCAATGCGCCGATTTTTCCGCGGCCGATGATGATGCGTCGGCTGGGCTGGGCGCTAGACACAATCTGGATGGTCCATCGATTTGGTGCGAGGCACGATCCCAGGTTTGGATAGGCATCTATGGGGGGCGACGGAATGCTTAAATGACTTTCAACGGGCGCGCAAACATTCTCAAAGCGATAGGTAATCAGTTGCGTCAAATTTTGACTGGACCTGGTCTCGATCTGGAAGCCGCCATAGATCAAGTCGTCCGCGCGGATGTGCGCGACGGCGCTGTAGATCCCGACGCCCGTTTCCAAATCAATCTGGGTGCGGCGTTGAAAAGTCTTATGAAAATAGCGAAAGAGTCCATTCAGAGTATCCGAAGCGTCTGCGTTATCGGTCACAAATCGTGTGGCTTGGAAACTATGATTCATCATCGATAAGCCGTAAGTCACGGCGAGAGCTGCCAGCCCCATGCCGACCATGACGCTGAGCAGACTCATTCCTGAATCAGACCCGACACGGCGCAAGGGTATGAGTGATGCATGCGTCTGAAGATCAAAGCGCAAGATCGCCTCCCGTTGGCAAAGAAAAGCGAAACGAGGTTCCCAATACCTGGGCATTGCTGTTGTGCTGCACTTGCTCAGCAAACCAAGCAAGCGTGTAGCGGATATCGAGGGAGTCTGGCGTCATATGGTCACCTTCGTGCACGGAAAAGATGCCAAAGACGTTGTAGTTCTGATACAAGCCGCTGGCGCCTTCGAGTTTTGCCGCAAAGTGCACGCCATAGGGAAAGGGCAGCGCCGTGACACTGATGCAGGCGTGCCCGCAATCGTATTTGCGGCTGTACCAAGAGATCGTGTGCAGGCGCTCCTCAAGACTGCCCAGGAGCAGGCGTCGTGTGTCCGAGGTTTCGGGCAGCAACGCCAAGCGACTTAGGAGTTGAACGACGCCCAGGGGAGAAAAGGGCATCATCGCAAAGCTTGGACCCTCCGTGGGGCGTAAGCGTTCCCATTCTTGTGGCCATACCTTTTCGCCCTGAATCCCGCCTCGAAGAAACGCGTATATTTGATGGCGCAAGAGGCCTTCGTAAGCTTGGTCTATAGATCGTGCCTGCAGCGACTTTTGGAATCTGGTGCTGTCGCCAGCATATTGAAAGAACAAGGTCCCAACGAGGGCTAGAGCGGCAAGGGTGATGATGGACTCGATGGCTGAAAACCCGTGCTGGCCCCGTAAGCAACATCCGATCAATCGTCGCGTGGGTTGGGACGGATTATTGGCCTGGTCTCGTGACATGCGACGCTTCTCCCAAGTGGTGCGATACGTGGGAAAAGCAATTTTAAGGCCGTGCATTAACGATCAGAAATTGCAGCATATTCTATGGAGAAAATGTGCCTAAACATGCAGCCTGCTCGAGACGGCGCCTCTATAACGAGCTGTAATATAAGCTGAAATTGTTGATTTACGTCGCCAGGTCTTGTGCCCGGCCAACCGGCGAATTTCTAGTTTAGCCCTGTTGTGCTTTGGTCCGAGATACGGTGGGCTGCAGCAAATCCTGGATGATGGCAAGCGGATCGAGATTCGGAACACCCGTCAAAGTCAGAGCCTGCGAACGATATTGCTGGATGACGAGTCCGGCCAGCGCCGCGTGATGGGCGCGCGTCAGCCAGCGGGCCGCAGCAGCGAGAAACAGCAGTTCTTTGCTGCAACTAATCATCTCACTGCATTTGCTAAGCGCTTCTTCCAACCCGTCCAGCCGAATGCTCATAGGAATGGTTGTGTCGTAGCAAGCATCGATTGCTTGTACGCCCGGATAAGTCGAGCCAGAATTTCGTTGGTTTAGGATGCCGTTGCGAGCCAGAGTCGATAGTCTTGGCATGGCATTAGCTTTCGGCTGGGATTGGGTTGCATGCGCGTAAAATAGAGCTTCAGAGACGTAGCCTGATTCGCTGTGGCTATCACCTCTCCGAGTGAGACGGAGGAAAACACGAACGTCTTTGCTGTCCATGTATTCCAAGCAGGCTCGTTCCCAAATCACGTCCCGATCGTTCATCATTTCCGGATGATCTTGCACGACTGTCGTCAAAGTCGCGGCCGCCTCGGCGCTCAAGCCGCTGAGGCGCTGGGCGTGCGCCAGGCTCATAAGCCCTATTTTCGTCTGTTCCGGAGTGGAGGCCAATTCTAAGGCGCTCACAAAATGGGTGATCGCTGCTGGTCCTTGTGCCATGCGTAGGTATCGACGCGCCATCGCCCGCTGAAAGTGGAAGTCACCGCCAGAAGGTGCATCGTTCGCCCACATGACAGCCAGTTGTTGGTTCCAGGCGGAACGCCAATGCTTCCCCTCGGCCGCCATGAGCTGACTCAAGACGGTGCGAAACTCGCTGTGCAGGTACGTCAACCGTGAGGTCCACGGATGAATATTTTGTAGGCGGAAAATATTCTGGATGGATTCCGTCAGGCGCTTGATCTGGCGCTCGTTGAGCCCACCCGTACGCAAGTGCTGAGTCAGTGCGGACATCGCCAAGATATAGAGGCGGCAAAGTTCGGTGCTATCCGTTGCATTCTGCGCTTCGTCCAAATCCGCGAGAATGATCGGCAGGCGGCTCGCGGGATCCTTCGCGTCGGCACGCGCAGCAATGGAGTCGGCGACGTCACGCTTCATGGACTCGACAGTTTCCGTCGTCCAGTATCGCTGGCGATTTGCGCGCACTGCTGACATCCGGCCGTCTCCCTGGAAATAGTATCAACCGATCCGCACTTTGTTTCGGTGAATTTGCATAGATCCTTTAGATGGTGGTCGAAATAGCCTGTACGGACTTAGGAAACGCCGAGCAATCCGTGTAACGATCCAAGAATATAGGGGATTATTTCTTTATTGGTTCCTAAACTTGGGCATCGATTGTGCCGAATACTAGGGGGAGGAGATTTTCCGTGACATCAAGTTGGCGCATTCTCATCATCGTCGCCCCAGCCATCACCTGGAGCGTGCTGGCTGTTCTGGCATCGTCTTGCTTTCGTCGAGTCAGCAGCAATGCGGACACTCGGCCATCGTCTGGAAAGGAGACCAGTCCAGGTTACGATGTGATCACTCGATATTCTTCTCGCATTGATTCGCGTATTGATAACTCTGTGGTCGTTGATGAATTGACCCTGCAGATACCGGCCGGCTCGTTTTCCCCTGATGTCATGGACGCCTATGTCATCTCCATTGAGAGTCGGAGTCGAGACTCCGGCGGAGCGTCATCCCAATCCCTCTCCTATGCCGTCAGCGTGACCCAGGAGAGTGACGGGGCGCTGGCAACCATGCAGGGTCCGATTACGTTTACTCTGACAAGTGCTGCCGATGGCTACGAGCAGGAACCGGTCATTGTAGCGAGGCGGTTGAGTGAGACCGCAGCGGTCGAGACGGATACGGCTTATTTTTTTCAGGCACAACCTACTAGCAGTGAGCAATCGGCGGTCCTTAAGCCCGACCAGCATGGCACGACTGTAAATTACGAGATATTTACCGGTGTTGCCGCGGAATGGGGATACAGCAGCACGATCGATTGTGCCGGGCTGCCCGGAGGGCATTGGGTTAGGGTTCTGCCTTACTTCGACGCTCCAAGGAGCGCTTGGAGTGAGCCTTCATTCTGCGTCATGAAATACGAAGCGAAAGATGATGGAACCGGTCAGCCGATCTCACAAGCCAACGAACAGCCTTTCGTCAATGTGAGTCGAGATACGGCGCATGAGCTATGCACGGCCCTTGGCGAGGACTACACCCTGATTACCAACGCCATGTGGCAATCAGTAGCGCGGCAAATTGAAACGGCCCAGTCAGCCGGGGGCTCATACTTGAATTGGCAAGAAGGCGTCTTTACCAGCGCCACCGACCAACTCAATCGCGGGCATTCGGATAATGGGCCGGCTGGTCGACTGGCTGCTTCCACAGACGATAACCTAGGCTGCTTGGGGGTCACATCGAACGGCGATCCAGCAGATAACTGTGGTGGTGTCTGGCACATCAACAAACGTACGCACACGCTTCCTAGCGAAGATGTCATTTGGGACATGGCGGCAAATGCTGCGGAGTGGGTGCTGATCGATACTACGGAAGAAGATGAAATGGCTTTCGTCAATGCGACTTTGATGTCTGCCGCGGAAGGCTATGACTTGGCAAAATGGGGTCCAGCTGGCGATCACGCGGCTAAAACTTCCGACTCTGGCCGTGCCGGGCTTGGAGTTGCTTATCTGAATTACCCACCCGGTGCTGTGACCCGGGGCGGCAGTTTCGGTGGTGGCAACGCCACGGGGATCTACAATTCCGTGCTGGGAAAGCTTGCCACCGAGCCACTCACCTTCGTTGGGTTTCGCTGCGCCTACCAACCACTGCCTTGAGGTGGGTACTAAGTCCTAGCCTACAGCTGGCAGCAGAGATATTCACACTGGGCAATCTCCGGGTTCATATCCAAGTCTTGACACTGAGCCCTTCTGGCCGCCTTATCAGAGGCGCTCAGAAAATTGGCATCCTGATAGAAAAGCACATTGCACGTGACGCCACGGGGATAACCCGAATCGGCTTTCTCGACTCGATGCACAATGGAATCCACCGAATTGCACGCTGGGTTGACATTGGCGGATACGGCTACAGGATAGTTGCTTGGGCAGGTGTATTTAGAGATACGCCAGTTTGGGTCGCGGCTGCGGGGTGTCTTTGTGCGGGCAAAGGTTTGATCATAGAACACGCACTTGCCAAACGGAGTTCTGGCTTTGTTGTCATCCTCCTTCTTGTTGAAGAGTTCCGCGCAGAGTGGACGATCAAATGGTTGAGGAGTATTTGCCCAGTTCATGGCCTTGCGGGTAAGGGGGTCCTTCTCGAAGCGCCCCGTGGCCGTACTGAGCAGCCGCAGAGGATTGACGGCATCCTTTCTAGGTCGCGAGAACATGACGCGAACTCCTGATGGAGCACAAGTGGCTCGGACAATCCAGTCGCCGATCCAGGTCGGCTTTTCAGAGTCATCTTTCACTAGCACCCGCGATGGTTCTCCAGTATTCCAGAGCCGGATAATATCCTCGCGCTCGACACACTTTTCGACCGACATACCCGAAGCCACGATTTTGTCGACAGTAGTTTGACAGCTCACATTGTCTTGAATGTAACGAGCAGCAGCAGTGAGCCCAAAGTCGTCCATGACCTTCTTTTGGGCTCGCATCTGCGTTGAAATGAGTTGAGTCGCATTCACAGCGACAATACCACCAATGACCATGGCGACCATTACAGATACTAAAGACATCCCAGAGTCGTGTCGGGGTTGTAGCTGACAGAGGTCTTTGAAAATGGTTAATCGAGCATTCATCGTCATACTCCGTGGCCATCGTTCTGCATTCGTAATTTCACAACCTGCAATTCACCGGCCACATCGTTTCCTTGGTCCATGGCAGTTGTAATAACAGGCCAAGGGTGCACATCTATCCAGCCGAGGAAGTGAATGCGGATCCACACATCAAGGATGAGTTTGCGCAGCCAGGTGCTCAGTTGTCCTTTGATTTCCGTATCGTGGGTAGGACATAGAATTCTGACGTTGCCGTGACCCACGCTGGGCGTGGCGATGCGACAATAATGTAATTCATACAATTAGTTGCGAAGAAAGCCTGGTGCGAAAATGGACGCATTCTTCACCTCGGGGCAGTGCAAAATGAGGCAAGTTCTCAATACCTCAGGACTTGCTGATGCTGAGTTGGACGGAGCCATCTTTGCAGTTGTTGTGACAACACAGACTGCTGGAGGCTACATGGATATTTGCGAGAGACTGAAAGGAATGCTGCAAACGGTGCTGCTTTCCTCGGCGCTCATCGGCTGCGGCGAATTGAAGTCACAGGAAGAGAACATGGCTGCGGACTTTGCCGCGGCGATCGCGCCCGGTGAGTCTGCGCTGGAGCCGGAAGCTCATCTGCAAGGAGACAAGATTGGTAGCTACGATGCGGGAGCTCGCGTTGAGATCAGCAGCGGCGACGTAATGCTGACGGAGAAAGCATCGAGTCGTGGCTATTATCGCTGGGATCCTCAGGAAGATGAGTTGACGTTGTATATCCCTCGTGCGCGGATGGATACATATACCTTGCGCTGGCGTCTAAAGTCCGCGCCGGGGAGCTTTTGGACATTTCAAGCCGCGACTCATGTTGATAAAAAGTCATCGGATTTTAACATTAAGATACGATCGGTCGATCGCGATGCGAAAGGCCGTGTCATTCGCTCAACTCTGCATACAGAGCGAGTGATGCCACGCTCCGGAACGCGGAAATTTTCGGTGGTCAATATTGGAATACCAACAAAGGATGTGGAAACGAGTCAGCTTATACTGGACGTCATGCCTGAAGCAGAGGGAGTGGGATCCTATCGAGTGATCAAGCTCAGTAGCCCTCGGTTGCACCTGAAAAAAAACTTTCTGCACAAAAGGCTGCTTCCCAATTACCTCAATATGCCGACGCTTCGCAGCTTGAATGCCAAACACAAAGAGCAGCTCAAGCGGCTTTATGTGGCTGGGCACCGTCGATGGGTCATACACGTACGTGGCTTGGATGAAGCGCAAGAGGCGGTGGCCTTGATCGAGAAAAATCCGCATCTGCGGCAGAGTCAGTTTCTGATCTTGGGAGTCAGATTGGCAAGTCGTGCGATTTGCAACGAGGAGTACTATCGCCACAGGGTTGTGGATGGCAAGAACGTCACGTTTGCTGCTAAGCCAGCCATCGTGCGATTTCCATCCACTCGCAACTTTACGCTTCCCGACATGAATAAATTTGTCAGGGTGTATTCTGATTGCGCGATGGGCAAGGATCATTCGCAAAAGGTGGCAGCACTGAACGACGAGTTGAGTACTTTGGTCAAAATTGGCGAAGTGTTTGGACCGCGGCTAGCTGGGTATTATCTTTTTGATGAGGCATCGAGCATCGGTGTGCCCAGGCAATACACCGAACTCCTTTATCGACGTCTGACGGAGCTCGATCCGAAGATGCCGATCATGCTGTCGCATAATGCTTACATCGCGCAGAAGGCATTTCTGTGGAATCTGCCAGCCAACATTGTGAATAGGTACTACAGTCCTGATAGCGCCGACGTATACTTTTTTGATTTCTACACCACGGATAAGTTGCGGGCTGGCGATACGGGTGCCCAGGTGAAATTTCTGGATGCCATGAATCGAATGGGGCTGTTGTCGAAACCATTTGTCAAACTGGTGGGAACGGGGATTAAGGGTAATCTGTGCGCGAGCACGCAGCAGCCATTTCTGGAGCTCTTCCAATCGATTCCTAAACTCATGCAGCGGTACAGTGCTCAAGTTCAGCGTAACTACTTCCAAGGGTTTTGGGGTTTCTACAACGCCGAGGCTGTTCCGAACCATTCGCCTGAGAAGTGGGTCAGTACCCTAGCGCATCAATCGAAAGGCTTCTGTCCGGCGCAGTTTGAAGCGGTCGTCAGGTACAGTTCATCTCTCTGAAAACCCTTGGCAACGCTCCTGAATCATTACTCTGTCATGGGGGGAAGGGCGCATGCGAGAGCAGCGAAACGTGTTATGGATTCTGGCGGCCCTGTTCTCCTTTCTCCCCCTCCTCAACGGCGAGGCGATGGCGCAATCAGGGGCGGTTCCGGCTCTGCCGTATGAGAACTGCGTGGTGATTACACGCGGCATGAGCTGGGCTCCGGGAGAGTTCCCCGACGTGGCGACGGCGGGATTATGATACGAGCGCGTACTTTGACGAATGCTGTTCTGCGCTTGTAAAGGGCGCTCGCCCCTTATCTCAAGAGGAACATGGACTGCCGGGCTTGCCGAAGCGAGCTGTCGTTCTGGGCCTGCCCCCGCCATCTCGTTGCCTGAGCTCGTGTGCAACAAGTGTGGGCAATGCCGTGCGGACGCATGGTCGAACGGCAGCAGCCCTCGGGGCGACGGCCCTGGTTGGCGAAGAATTCGTCCTCGGCTATGGATTCGGCACACAGGCCTGCAGTGCATACGGAGCGACTGCTGCGCCGCCATTAGTAGCCGGAGCCGCAGCCGCGGCCTCGGCGACCACCGTCTGCATCGGCACTTACCGCATGCTCAATGACAAGAGCTATGCCGGTACTGAGGCCCATGATTGCTACCTGCGAAGCAGCGGCGGATACTTGGAACGATACTTGGCCACAGCCAACTTTCTTTATGACCCCATTCTGGCGGTAGGGGATCATTGCCGGCACGTGGCAGACGATGTGGCTAGTGGGTTGCAAGATGCGATTCCAAGAGGCGAGCACATTCCAAATCCTCGTTTGGATTCTTATGGTCGACCCGTCCCCGTCCGAACTTGGAACAGCGGTGTTCGCTGCTACTAAGGCATCCCTAGCGCGATCCATGGCAAAAATGCGCCTTACATTCGGGGATTAGCGCGACACTTGCAGAACTTGGGGCGGGCTATTGCAATAGGTTCTCGACATCGGCATCTTTTGCTGTGATTTCCGCCTGTTTGTGCGCGTTCATCGCATCGGCAAGGATCCTAAGAATATCGGTAGGCGGTGTCGACCTCGGCTAGGACACCGCAGCCTCCACAGATTCTAGCGCGATCTGGCCCAGGTACGGCGGTGCACGCCGCTGGCGCAGCCCTTGCTTCGTCCTGACCCTGAATCAAATGGGTTAGAACCAAGCACACTGAGGCAATGGCGCATTCAGGCTGGTTCGGCCACAAGGCTAGGAGCATGTTATGAAGTGGATCGTAGTCATCTCGGCGTTCACAGTTGCCATGATGGGTTGCAAAACCACGAATTCAAATTCGTCCGTCGTCAACGAAGACGTAACGGCAGAGGGCATCAAGGTCCGCTACATTTTCCTGGATGATATGGTCATGGAAAAGGCGGAAAACTGGCAGAAGTCGGGGCCGGGCAGGTGGCCTTACGTTGTGAGGTTCGATCACGAACCCGTCAGCACGACTCGCGCCATGAGCAAAGTCCTGCGCACCACGGCCGAGACGATGCGCCAGGAGCAAGATGTGCAAGCGGCAGTCGAGGCGATGAGGCCACTGATGGATCAGTTCTATCTGGAGACTGACGGCAAATATCGAACCATCAATCCGCGCGAGACCGACTGGAAACCATTCATCGACGTGGTGCTTGCTGAGATGGTCGTGCAACGTCAGCTCAATACCAGGGACCATGCGGCGTATGCGAAAGCGTTACTCGAGGTGGCGCAGGGATTTGAGGAGCTCGGTGACGCGTTGCAGGCGGAAGTGTTGGCTCATTTCGGTACGGAAAAGTTTGCCAGCCTTGACGAGCTGGTTATGTCTCGGGCCAAGGACTGGGGGAACACGGCACCCGGTCGTCGCAATTTTGTCGCGAAGTTTGACACCTATCCTATTCGCACCAGCAACGCATTGGCTGTCCTGTTGAAGGATACCGCCGCAACCCTGGATCACACTTCATCAACCAAGGTGGTGCTGAGTGCGCTGCAGATGTCGCTGGATCGTTACTATCAGACCGAAGAGAGCGAATACCGACGCATCAATCCCCTGTTCGCCGATTGGAAGCCTTTCATTCGGGCCGTGATGACCGAGGTGGAATATCGGACGGACCTTTCCGCGGCCGAGCCGGCGAAAGCCAAACAGGTGCTCTTGGAAGTGAGCAAAGGCTTTCAGCGGATTGGCGAGGAGTGGATGCGGGCGGCGCAAACGGCCGGTCAGTAGTGACCGGCGCATCGTTCAGCGAATGCTAGAGTTTCTAGGTTGGAGGAGAGGTCGCCCGACCGTTACGGGCGACCAATCACATACGGGCCCGAGAAAAAGGTGGTGAATACCACGCGGCTTTGCCCATTCGCATCCCTGACGACGGGAAACTGTCCTGCCGGCACATCGAGTATCTTTGATGTTTGCACTAGCCAATCGGGTATTTTGCGAACAAGGTCCATGCTGAAGACGTAAGTGGGACTCAAGAGATCACTGGTGGTGGTCTTTACCGCAAAGTGCAATACCGGGCGAGAAGCGTCTCCAGCGATAGTAAGAGCTGACGTCGGACCGAATGCGGCGCCTCTATGCGGTGCTAGATGCTCTCCCACTTCGATCGTGTCGAGAATCTGACCCGGCGCGCGGTCGGAGATGCGATAGAGTTTTGTCTCGCCCAAGCCATAGATCCAGAAGCCGCCGCGAGGATCACGCGCAAAGGAAGCTTGCGCCTGTTTAGCAATCGGTGAGAAGGCATACTCGACGCGATAGGTACTGCCCATATCTTCTAGCGCGAAAATCGTCGGTCTATCCATACCGGCCGCCGAGGGATCCGTCCCCAAGCCATCGAAGTAGATGTAATTGCCATGGACAGTCGGACTGGCGCCGCTTGGCGCACGGAAATCAAAGTGCCAGGCAACTTGCAGTCGATCTTGGACGTTGACGGCATTCGGATAGCTATCGATGGCGTACATGCGGCCAAGTTTAGCATTCGGATCGTCGCTCTGCTGTGGCACGAAATTAGTTAAAACATAAACGCGGTTCCCCCGCGTCGCCGGTGTGTTCGCTGTATCAAAATGACCGTCAAGATGGGGAGCTGTCAAAAGCAGCTCTGCTAAGAGGGATCCCGTCGCGCTGTCGTAGTAAACGATAGAGGCCGAGTCGGAGCTGGGAAGGGTTTTGCGGGCAAGAAATAGGGAGCCATCGTCGAGCAAGACCGGGCTGATAGGTAGTCCATCGGATGGGTGCGGAGTATTCCACACCATGTTGCCGTTGGCATCAAAACGAATGATCCGCTCCTCATCGGTAGCAATGATGCCACCGCTGCTGTCAATGATGGGTGCTGAACCGGATGCAAGTCCGGACAAGCCGTTGGATCGGAAGGCCGATGGAGCCTCCCAAAGCAAGTTACCATTGCTATCAAACACGGCCACGTTGGTGGCAGGCGTCAGGGTCGTTGGCCCAAAGGAACATGCAAAGCGCGTCCCATTTGACGAGCATCCCAAACCAAACGTGCTGCCGCCGTAGCGGTTCCACTTTTTCAAGAGCATTGAACCTGTGGGTGATGGTGGCAAGAGCGCCAAGTCAGAGTTCTGGTTGTTGCAATGGGCGGCCGAGCAAGCATGGGGCGCGGCGACAAACTTTGCTGTTTGTGCAATGCCGAAGTTCGACGTTAGCAAAATCACTGTAGCCGTCGCATAGTAAAAATAATCTCGTACAAGTCGGGGCATTCGCATCGTTCCTCCTGGCGGTTGAGAGTTCGTGGATGGATCGCTGCAGCATTAGCGCCAGCGACATCGTGCGTCAGCCCGCAGAAAAATCGTAATCGTGACGGGACAGCGCCGCAATTTGGATGTTGGTGGGGTACCGAAGAATTGCTGTGGCCATAGTCGTAACTACCAGAAAGTATGTCTAAAATATCGGGATTCAGGGCGGCGCTGACCGTAGCTGCGGCAGTCCATTTGCTGTCAGCCGATAACACCCAAAAAAGACCGAAGAAGTCTCGCCGGTGCGGCCGTTCATAGGAAAGTTCGCGCGCAAACTCGACAGCGATGATTCCTCGTTTGACCGAGGGGAGAGTTTTTACAACGCATGGTCCTCACGCGATAGCGGTAACTTGCAGGTGCTCTGCCGCGCCTACAATCCGTATAGGGCGGAAAAGAATTTATCGATTATGATTTCCCCGCGGCAAGCGCTTTGTCCTGATGTTGAGGTCGGATGATTTCTACCGATTGCCTTTGCCACGCGTGCCGATGGCCTGTAGGCCGTTCCAGAAGCGGACGTCGGTTCTTCCTTCTTCCGCGATGTGGCTGACCATCCCGCCCGTCGGCGAAACTTCGTAGTGGCGGATGGCATTCTGCCCCGTGCATACGGCATGGAGATAGTCGCGGGAATCAATGGCTAACAAACCACCACGTTTTGTGCTGTTGTGTTGCTCACAGCCGTCAAGGGTGGCGAGAGCTATAAATGCGGCACCGTCAGACGATAGCTTCAGAATATAGGAACTGCTGGCAGCGGAAGTTGACTCAAAGAGATACAAGAATACTTCATTGTTCGAGGAGACGACTACTTGCGGTGCTGGGTCGACCGTATCTGCCGACACGGATCGAGCCAAGACTTACCCCGCCAATATATGGGGCGGACGTCATTTGATGTAGAGACAAGGCGCACTCCCCCAACTGAATCTTGTTTCGCGATGGCATTGTACACACCTCCGTCCGATCCGATGGTTGACCCCGCGGGAGTCGTTGAACCCCAGGTTCCATCAGAATTGGCTTGGTACTGAATGATGGTAGATGAATAGGCTGTCGAATCCATGAACAATGTTGGTCGATCGTCGCGATCAATAAAAAACGAACCGGCATAGAGATTTGCGTCCGTTGTCGCATCATGATCGATGGTCCAGTCCTGGCCGACAGGTTTCCGGTAGACAAGTGCGCCCGGCTCTTGATCAAGTTCGATGGTCATGGCCAGGCCGCTGCAAGCAGCGACATCATCGCGCCGAGCATAGACGCGATGCCGCGTTTCGCCGGCAAGTGGCAGTGTGCCTCCGCTGCCATCTTCAATCGAGACCTGTGCTGGCTGATTCAGGGCTTGGCTGATCACCCAGGCATCGGTGGTCTTGGCGTAGTTGATTTGAATGGGATGGATATCGGGATCAGCGATGCTTGCCGGTACGAACATGTTGGCCAGGCCATCCGGAGTCTCTGCCAGGTATCCCGGAATCTCACCATCGGTGTTGACCGGACGTTTTTTGGCGGCAGCCGCTGGAGAGCGACTCTCAGCGGAACCCGAGCGCGACTTGGTACATGCCATTGCGCCCAAGGTGACCGCGATAGCGAAAGCTGCGATGAGGATGCGACCGAAAATGCTCAAAATTCGCCACCTTTTCCAGCATTTCGGCATGTTTTGGGTATGGCTTAACTTTCATAAATTAATCCTCAATGTTTCCCTCCATCTGACCGATTAGAAAGGGAACTGTCCAGGGCAGGTCATGTTACACAGGCTGCGCATCGTCAACGTCTTGTTCCTGGTTGTGTGTATCTCCTGCACGCGTACGAGTTCGCAGAGCGCGGACGCGGGAAATGCGCGGGGCGGTGGAACGCGCGCCGGCTCTGATCGAGAGTTACCGGGCTACTTAGTATTTACTTCAGATCGACTGGTTGAGATGCACTTTCCCGTGGGGAGAACCATCACCGATCATGTTCTGAATGGTGCCGTTGCCGCCTATGTTACTTCGGGCAATACGGGCATTACCGGCCTGACCTCGCCTGTCGAGATTCAAATGTCGGAGGTCCCCACAGGGGATGAAATTAGCACGACGCCCGTTCAGGTATGTACGACGGCTGCAGGTATATCAGCGAATACTGGCGTTGCGCTCATTTCCCAGCGCATTTTCATCCCGCCGACTCATATGTATTTTGATGAACATCGTGTGTGCTTTGCGGCTCTGTTCTCGCTAATCTATGGCGATGAAGCATTTGTGTTTGTGGATGCGATTGATGGCAGCCCGCCAGCAGGGTATACCGCCGTGTCACGCGACCAGGAGCCGACGCACCTCACAGCAGCTTGGGCATCGGATACGGGTCCCGCACAAATTTCCTTTGCCTCGACATCTGGACAAGCGTCGCGACGGCACATGCTTGGCATGAATCGGGCTACTCAACCTATGGACACTTGTGCCGGTGGCTACTCCGCACTCAATGAGCCGGGTGTCTATCAGGCCACCATCGATGAACTTAACCCCGCCGAGAGTTGGTTGGTGCGCGTCTGCACGATCGATGCGCTTGGTATCGCTTCCCCTGGAACAACCTTTGACCTCGCGCCGTGGAGTCCGCCTGCAGAGCCACCTCCAGATGTGCCGTCCGGCGCCCACCTGATATTTGTGACGGCCGATACGTATCCGGGAGACCTGGGTGGCTTGACGGGTGCCGATGCTGTCTGCCAATTCTCAGCCAATGCGGCGAGCCTACCTGGTACGTGGAAAGCTGTCCTCAGTGACACGGGAACGTCAGCGGCAAGTCGTTTGCAGTCAACGGGAGAAGTCTTTAACATGTTAGGGCAGCGCATAGCTCCTAACCTCAGCGCTCTGTGGCTCACAAGTATTCTTGAACTGGAACACTCGGTTCAGTTCGACCAAAATGGCGAGACAACCTGGCAAGGCATTCGGCACGCCTGGACAGGAACCGAAGTGGACGGGACCTCGGCCTATGACAATTGCAACAACTGGACGAGCAACGATCCGGTCAATTACGAAGGCGGGATTGGTGATTTCACAAGGACGACGAGTCTTTGGATAAAAGACGCGCGCTTCGATTGTGATCAGGCCTTTCCCCTATACTGCATCAATGGGCAATGAGATCGCATGAGGCGGCGAGCTGCTGCGCTAAAGCTTGCCGAAAAAATCAAAGTCAAACAGCACACCCGGGTTGGTGGACTTGACTCCGTCTATGTCGCGAAACAGCACCACCAGTGCAGAAAAGTTCAAAACAGAAATCGAGCCCTTTCCCACGAGATCGCCGCCAAAGGGCAGGGAAACCCCAAAACCAGCATCAGCAAAACGGCCATCGGGGGCAGACGTCCTTCCCAAATCGTAAAACAGTCGCCAGCGGGCATCGCGCTTCAAGATGTACAAACTATCGGGCAGCGGTAGCCCAAAGGGGACGAGCGCGTCGACGCCCAGCGACGTCACGGCGGACACATTTTCCAGCAGCGGACTATCGATGCGCAGCCGAGCTTCCTTCAAATTTTGGGGGATGAAGTACGTGTTCTCGGGGGCCTCGCCGCGCACATCCAGAGAGCCCCGAAACAGCCGCAGGCCCATATCAAGTCCAGAAAATATGCGGCAAGAGGTATCGCCGAAAAAGGTGAACCGGCGATAGTCGATGGCGTTGTGATCGGAAGGTACTGCATATTCGTAGTCCGATTTTAGAAAGTATTTGCAGGGGCCATAACTATTCAGAGGTACCAGCATCGATCGCAAGGAAACGACCTGATGCATCGATTCTGGATCGCCCAAGGTCTGCCGATTGCGCACCTGAATTCCTAGTTCAAGACTCGGCTCGCGAATCAGAAATGGCATTTTATAGAAACCAACTTGCATAATTCGCTCACCGCGCGTCGATAGGCCGTGGTCTTGAATCACCTCGGCAACGGTGTAACCGCCGATTTGCGGAAAGTCGGCCAAGTAACTCCAAGATCCGCCAAGTCGATCTTCCGATGGCACGTACGACAATATCCCGGTAAAGGCGCTATGGATGTACTTGAATCCTTGGGCCGCTAACAGCAAGGTAAAGGGCTCGCCGGGGAGCTTGGAAAACAGAGGTAGCCAGAAAACTGTATACGCATCGCTGGGGAATGATTTGGCTCCGCCGGGCAAGAAGTAGACTTTTGGCCAGGCGTTGTTGTTGTCGAAACGATTCCAGTCGAACGTCTTTTCATCCGGATCGATGATCACCCGGTCGATGGGGGAGTCCGACAGAAATTCCACCGTTGCGAGCGTGGGTTTGGCTGTCGACTTAGTGGTGCCCCTCACTTTATGGCCTTGCCGATCGACGGCGACGACGTCGACAGGAAAGCGGAAGTCACCGGAGCTCGCGACCTCGATTCGGGTGCGCCAGCGTTCAGGTTTGGATGCGGACTTTTCGACGACCGAATTGACGTCATGGATGTAAAAATCTGGCCACTTATCGGTTGTCCACCACCAAAGCAGCATCTCACCAGCTGATGCCAAATCGTCCTTTTTGGTAACCTGCTGACGCAGATGCCGTAAAAACAACTCGGGGGTGATCCGACGAAACTGGTTCTTTTCCGCAAAGCTGGCCAGCATCGATCGGAAATTTTCTTCACCCAGACTCCAATACAACTGGCGCAGCGCTAAGGAATGACGAATGTAACTCAGTGCATGCTGATCGGCGAAGGCATCTTTGCTGACTCCGTTGTTCGTTGTGAGCGCATTTTCCGGTTGCAAGTAAGTCAACGCGGCAGCCACGAGATCCTGCATTTGCCGATAGGTGAAAGAGAGTTTCCCTGAAATTTTGGCACCATCGGCAAACAGGTCGTGGGTGTCTGGATCAGATAAGAGCGCGATTCCTGCAGCAAACTCAGCAAATCCGCGCAGCAGCCAGAAGTCGTCGAGGGATGTTGAAATGGATGCGCCAAACCACTGTTCGGCTAAGAACGTTGTGAGCTGCCACTGACTCCAGTTGAGGATATCCTTCTGCACTTTGTCCAAGCCCGGCTGATGGGGGCGGTTGAGCGCAATCATGCCGGGCAGTGCCGAACGTTCGAGCTCGGCTGTTTCAACCAAGACTAACTTTTCGAATGGAAAGCGACCGAAGAGGCGTACATGCTGCTGCATGCCTAGGCGCAAACTGGATTGTATGGCCAAGAATTCGTCGGTGCGATGAAAGATTTCGACGGTGACGCCCTCCATCTGCTCGACGACGTGGTGGTAGTGGCGAGCGAGGGCAAAAGCGAATTTTCCGGCTTCGAGGCGTAGGGGTGCCTGCAGCCTCTTTTCAACCGTCGAGGCCACGGGACCGCTGACAGCATTGGAAGCGACTTGCCAATTGACGGGGAAGTTCAAGGTGCCACGAATCGCGGCGCGGTCGATGGTTTTGAAGCTGCGATAATTATCGCTGTCGTCCGGGCATTCGGCCAGTGGTGACCCGAAAAAGTCTGCATAAAACCACTCATCATTATCGGCATCTGGCCAACGCGGGGGAGTAGAATCGATGGTCAGCTGCAGACGTTGGATCGGTTCGGGGCTGGTCAATTTCAATAAATAGGGTTCGACCCACTCTTGAGTGATACCTGGAGTGGCGATCGTCACGACGGACGAGCCGGAGCGTGGCGTGGATTTGGCATAGCGTTGGGGTAACAAGTCAAAGTTGCGTGCTGGATCGAAATCATAGTCAGGAGTATTATATGGTAGGTACAGGCAGCGCGCTCGGGGAGGCGTTTCTGACGTGCCCCAGTTGATGATCTCCATGTTGGTCACGACGCGCGTCAGATCGTCTTCGTCCGCTTCGGCGATGGTGACGGTCAGGTTGTATTCAGGAATCTCCGTAGAAGCTTGCGCATGTGCGGCATTGACAAGCAGTGCCACTGCGTAGAGAGGCATTCGCGGATAGGACCTCGGAAACAAAAGATGGCGGCTCGATTTCATGCCCCCAGTATCGCGACTTGCAGCGCTAGCGTCAACCTAGATGGCACCAATCGCGCTCGTAGAGATCGCCGACAAAGCCCAGCACGTCGCGAGATCGACCACAGCTCAGGCGCAAACTCAGAGCCATGTACTCGCTCAGCGCGACATCGGCTAATTCAAAAGCCTTGGACCGGGATAGCCAACGACTGGCAGCTGCCCACATGAGCAGCACGAGATCAATGGCTGGGACGAGATCCATACAGTGCACGGCGTCCCCCAAATCGCGGATCCGGTAATGCAGCGGAATGGCAAAGTCGTAGCATTGATCCAGCTGCAAGGCCGTGAGAAAAACTTGCCCCAGTTGACGCGGCTGCATGTCTGCCATGCGGGCCAGTGTCGTCATTTTGGGTACGGACGAAATGATGTCGGTGCTAGGGAAGATTTTCACCCACAGGCTGGCTTCCACGAGGTAAGGCGCCAAGAAGTGTGGATGGCCCTTGCGCACCGCCCTGAGGATTGGCTCGAGTGATTTTTCACTTTGGCAACGTAGCAGAAGGCGCTCCCAGGAAAGCTCTCGGAAAACGTCCGGGTCAGAAAATTCCGATCCCTGCAGTTCGGCTGCCAACTGCTGCGCCGCCTCGACTTGACCAGATAGGCGCAAGCATTGGATCTGGCCCACATGACATCGTTCGTAGGCAGCCGGTGATAGGTCATGCTGCTGAGCTACTTGAAATTGTGCGAGTGCCACTGTTGCGTTGCCGAGACGCAGGGAGCGATTGGCCATCGTGAACTCGTGAAAGCCAGCGGGAGTTGCCGGGCTCCTTCGCGAAAGGAGCATGGCTAATTGTTGCTCCCATGCCGAGCGAACGTGGCTCTTGTTTCGAAAGATCTGCGAGAGGGCCAGATGCAACTCACCAAACAAGAATCCGAGATGCGAGGTTCCTGGTTGAATGCCATTCAAAAATAGCAGGGAGTTGACTAGATCACGCAGCTTTTCAATTTGTCGGTCGGTCAGACCGCCAGATCGCACGTGTTGCAGCAACGCATGAATGCAGAAAACGTACAGCTCCATCTGGGCTTGGCTGTTGCTCTGATCCTTGAGGGTTTCGATACGATGCAAGATTGCACGCAAGACGGATTGGGGGGGCGAGCTTGCGCGCAGGGCGTCAATTTCTGGTTTGATCCTGGCTTTAGCTGCATCGATTTGAACTCGGCTCCAGGACACGAGATCTCCACGCTGATAAATAGTAATTAATCTTAAAATACAACAAGATATGGAATTACATGTCCCTGATATGCGGGCCGCGACGCCACTGTTTCCTTGTCGGAACAATTTTCTACAATATTAATGAATAAATACGAAGGTTCTTGGGTCGCTATGATCGTGTAGGGTAAGGCTTGTAAACATCCCTGGTAACCCCCCCTCAGCCGCCTAGACGCCTGATAACAACTTGTAATTATTAATTTATATTACCTCCTCCCAGGTGGGTCCCAGGTGGGTCCCAGGTGGGTCCCGGGCGGGCACGGCGGTTGCTTGGTAACCCCCTACCAGAACAGTCATCAACCAGGAAAATCAAAAGGAGTGCGCCATGGGTTTCAACAAGATAGTCGGCGTCGTCGCCTTGTTCAATCTAGCCGCCTGTGCCGGCCCTTTGGCTCGCCAGACTACGGAAACCAAGACGCGGCCTGGGACAGTCAGCACCTTCGATGACTCCCGCGATAGCGTCGAGTTTTCACTGAAGATTCCGACCGAGGGCTTCTTTTCACTGTTGCAGAGTGGTGATGAAGGCGGTGCGTCCAGCATCCCATCTAATGAAGGTGACGCTGCCCCACTGCCACCAAATTGGCCAGATATGCCCGACCAGAATCCAGCTGCACCCAACCGCATTCTAGTGGGCTGCGCTGATGGTCCGCAGGTTCCAATCGTCGGCAAAATGCACGTGGTCATGACCGAATATGATCACACGGGCGGCGCATCCCAGTACGCCGAGTCTTTTTCCATCAGCTGCTCGTCAATCCAATTGCTGCTGAACCAACTTTCTGCTCAGTTGCAGTATCAGGTCGAGGTTCACCTTTGGAATGATCTTGGTGAGCTACAATACACCGGTAACAGCCAGCGCTTTACCCTTGCCGACCGTCGTATTGAATTAATCATGCAGCGACCAGATTTGGGTAGCGTCCTGGTTGACTTGATCTTTCCGCCGACCACTCCTGATGCGGCGATGATCACCTGCGTCTTCAGCGACCCGCGCATGAAAAATATCTGTTACTACCAAAATCTGGAAAATCCTGACGTCTTCGGCAAGTGTCTCGCCGAAGCAGGGCAACGTGAATGTTCGTTCGAGGTCCAGGATTTTGGCATGTTTGACGTGCACAACGGCTGCCAGGGCGCATTGGTTGTGGTGCGGCCAGGCGACCACTCGGTTCTCAAGTTCGAGAGCTGTGGCGGGTATTTATATCCAACGGCTGAATAAGGGGGCAGCAGGGGCGGGAGGTGGCTTTCCGCCCCTAAAAAAATTGTAAAGTTTAAGCAAAATCGGGCCGATAGGACAGAATCCTGCACACGTCTAGGAATTCTCATGGGGAAACGACCAACAACCTGGAAACAGCCATTCGCGCGAATGCTTTGTCTTGGCGCTTGGGTGACCCTCCTGGGCTCGTGTGCCGAGAAACCTACAGCCGAAGACGCCGGCTCAGCAAAATTGACGGGCAGCGGCAAACCTTCCGGCGACAGTGAGGGTGTTCCTGGCTACCTGCGGAATCCCGAAGCCATCGCCGTGTCTGCAGATGGAGATTACATTCTCATTCGTGGGCCGGAAGACAGCGTTCGAGCCACAGATGCAGGAGACCCCTCCCGCGTAAAGCTTTCCCTTTATCAATCATCGAGCCGCGACTTTGAGGGCTTGCGTTTGACCAGTGAGGGTGCGGCGACCGATGTGCCCGTTCAGGTCGGAGGCCGCATTCAAGATCGACTGCGCGTGGAACAGAATGGGGCTTTTGAGTATCGGATGCGGCGCAGTGATATCAATGCGCTGATCCTTTCGACGCATCCTCTTGCGCCATCGGATCGCATCGAGGTGGCTACGACGAGCCAAGAGCCAACGGCCGCCATTCTTCGATCTTTGCTGGTCAGCTACTTTGAGTCTTTGACCATCGATCTTTTGCGTGAGGCGGCGCAGGTGCGTGCGGTCCACGTCTTTTACAATAACTCAGCGTATGACGGATTTACGGCCGACTTTTCTGCTGCCGATGCTGATGCGATTGCTCCCGACAAGGTGCCGCTGAATCCGGGCGAGACAGCGACGTTCCGCAACTACACGAGTTTTAGCCAGGGGCTCAACGGAGTTGTCTTGGATGTCGAATTTCTGCGCGCGATACCCAGCCCAGATGACCTAGTCCTTCAGGTCGGAAATGTGGGTTCGCCCCTTGATTGGCCGCGTGCAGAATGGCCCACCATCACCCGCATCAAGTTGGCGAACGGCATGGACCGTCTCGCGCTCATCTGGCGCGACGGCAGCATCGTCAATCAATGGCTGCGCGTCGCGCTTCAGGCCAATGCACGCACGGGTCTGTTGGCTCCAAAAGTCTTTGCATTTGGCAACGCCGTGGCCGAAACGGGCGATAGCACCGAGCACACACTCGTCAATAACGTCGACTTGGACGCCTTTGCGTTAGCGTTGGGCAATCCGAACCTGCCGCCTGTCCTGCCCATCGACGACCCCTTTGATTTCAATCGCGATGGCAGCTTGGGTATTTCCGACCTGCAAATATTGACGCGCGAGAAGACTGAGTCAGAAAACACCGAACGCGGCCTCTTGCCGCTAATCATCTTGGAGTGATGCAAGTTATGAATAGAATCGTTGGTAACATCGGCATCGTCTTGACGCTCTTCAGCCTTGCATGTGAATCGCACACGGAGACGGTCGTGACAACAACCGCACCCGTAAGTGATGTTGCAGCCCCACAAGCAAATGCGGATGGTGCCGTCCCCAGTCAAGTGGATCAATCCGAGCCGAGTTTTGGTCGCGGCGGCGAGCTGCTGACTGCATTAGCGGGCTACAATCCGGATGAGATCACTGCCTTTATGCTGGCGGAATCGGGCACTTCACTGTCATTGCAAGGTGACGGCGGGGCACGGACCCTGTATCTCGTGGGGAGAGACAGCACAACGCCTAGGCCGGCACCTGTATCCACGCAGGCAACGGATCGTATCAGTGCCTTGGAAAGAATTGGCGACTATCTCCTATTGACCATGGCCGATGTCTTGTATCGCGGAGAACAAACGTGCCAAATCATCGTCTTGGCGATTCGCACGGGCCAGCTGTACTGCGCTCCCAATGTTAATAAGGAGACTAGCGCCAATTTCAGTGCCGACGCCAGCGGCAAAATCATCTACTTCAGTGGTTATAGCCAAATCCCCGGTGAGCATACCGGCTACTCCTCCCTCTATCAGCTCAATCTGACGGACATCAGCAACCTTACTTTAAATCTGGTGCACCGCGGGGATGGGCATATCGGCTCTTTTACCGCCAACGGCCGAGGTGATGTCATGTTCGCTGTGGATTCGCGCGTGCTCGCTCGCCGAGTCTTGATGGTGAAAACCTTAGAGGGGGCCACGCACACCGCGGGTCGTGCGGACTGGGTGAGCTGCATGTCTGCGGCGCCGTGGGATGCGGCTACCTTCCTGTACTCAAGCGCGGAAATGGGCTTACAGATCCAATTGGCAAGTGTGTCTAATGGGCAGTTGGATGTCGCCAACCACCCGTGGGATCGCATGAATAGTCCTCTTGAGTTTTCATACTGCAGCGGCATCTTGGGCACTAACGATGCTGTGGTGTGGGCTCCTGACTTTGGCTCAGGAGGCCAAAAGAGCGCATTCTTGGTCAGGGTGTCGCAGACCGACGCCGTCAAGATTCCAATCGAAGGAGCGCCTGCAGTGCACACGATTGTTGGGGACATGGATCAGCTCTATGCGCTGGTCATGGATGATCAGTATCGCACGGCGATTGCGCGATTGACATCATCCACGGCAGAGATGACAAGTTATGAGCAATCGATGGTCGTCAACTTCGGTGAATACTTGATCACAAGTATCTCTTATGCCAAGGATCGCCGAGAAGTCACGTTCAGCGGCATTCGCCAGTCGGATAGCACATTCATTGTGGCGAAATTGACGGGCAGTGGCATCCAGATCATCTCGCAATCCAACAGCAGGCGAACCCAGCAGCTGATCACACTTTAGCCAGACTTTGGGCCGAAGAGTCAGCAATGACTCTTCGGCTACCACCAAGGCCGATACCCGAGCTGCTGCTCTGTTTTATTGTCAGGGACAATCATGTTTTGCACCCGCGTCCAATGGGCGGGGCCCCGACCGTAACCACAAACGTCCAATGCCGTTCCGGAGGCGCAGTCAATCGCCATCTCAAAGGGTCGGAGAATGCTTTGCATGAGTCGATCATTTCCCTCAGAATCGTGCAAGATCTGATGCAGGCTGCTCTCTTCCGTGGGAGTGATGGCTTGCTCGGCCAAATACAGGTAAGGAGCACCTCGAAAAGTTTGTGACAACCCCTTCGAAAGACTTTTCTGCATGAGTCCCACACCGAGTCCCCCGCCAACGTAACCTCCGATTCTCCCATCGCCGCCACATTGGGTATCGATCACTTGACCGACGTAGGCGCCAATCACCGCGCTGCCGAGGCGCCGCCCATAGATTCCGACATCCGATACTCCTGTAGGGTGGCTCAAAGCATACAATGTACGCCCACCTGGGCGAGCCAGATCACGCAAAGCGGGATACAGGCGCGGCAGATTGATTTCGGCGTTAACCATCGTCGTCAGTCCTGTTCGCAACAGCCATTCGTTGGAGGGACTCATCGTTGCCCAGGGATGGGTGATGCCGAACGTCTGAGAGGGCTCTAAAACTCCAGGCTCATAGACTTCGCTCAATTGTGCAGGTCGTACAAATTCGCCGTTTCGGTATAGTCCGAACGCCTCATTGGCAACCTGTAAGTTTTTGAGCATTGCGAGAGTCCCCTGATTAGCCACTTCCTCTGGAGCCCATCCGACTTGAGCAAGTCCATTCAAAAGCACTCTGCCGCTATTGGTGCCGTAAACATTGGCATGAGGAAAGATTCGGCTCATCACCGCTGCGTCACATTCGCCACCGCCGGCTGCGCAAGAATGGCAGACAATGGTCCCAGGATTACTTATGCCGGCAGCGATCGCCGCTTCTGCCTGCTGGTGAATCGCGTATGCGTTTTTTCCGTGATTGCTCGTCACCAGATCGACGTGCGGCTTCAAATGCGCCTGAATCTGGCGTGTCATTATTGTCTCGTACCATTTGAAGTCAAACTCAGTCCGCATGGCATTGTTGATGATCTGAATTTCTGGAATTTCGGCTTGACCATGTGCCGTCAAATTTGCCTGTGTGGATGCGATGGTCAGTGCCACCGACGTGAGCAACCTGTTTCTGCTTCGGGCGTAACGGGTGCGCGCATTGTGCATCATGTCTTTTGCCTCGTGACCGTGGACTTGCTATGACTAAATATCAATTTGAAAAGCTGATATCGTGATTGAGCAATTGCCGTGCCTATGAGTCATCCTCGTAACTTATAGAAACGACAGTTGATTGTGGCTGCTGACGATGACTCGATTGCAGACGTTATGGGTGGCGAGGCTTTCGCGGAATCTGGGGAATGTTCTTAAAACATTGAGGAAAGTGAGAAGATGGGGAATTGGACGTTGTGCGCGGGCCTCGGTCCGCGCCCAGTTTCGTCGTATCCCCCAGAAATAACCGTAAATGCGCAGCGCTGCGGGCCGGCGCTGCGGTAAGAAGCCTAAAGACTAGAAGCTGGCGCGTTCTTCGCCAATGACCGCGTCGGTATAGACGGCGAAATCAAATTCCATGGCATTTTGTACTTGGTTATTCATGGGGGCAACTCCTGCGAAAAAGTTAGGGGCCTTCGACTGACGGGTTCTATGGTGCAAGGCGCGCACCAGGCCTGAAAGTCGAGGCGGCTTCTATATCGATTCTTGGGGGCGATAAAGACAATTTTAATAAAACATAGAAATTGTTGAGCAAACTGCCCTATAATTTTCCGTAATCAAAGTGGCACCAAAGCTGCAGACATGTCGGATGGGCGTATGCGTTTTGCAATCATTGCTCAGCTTTTGCTCATGGCTTGCACTTGGAGTGGGCGGTCCATGGCAAATCCGCAAATCAACCAGCTGCGTGTCGCGGTGACGGAAGTCCCCAAGGCTCTCGATCCCCTGCAAAACGAATTTTCCACCAATAAAATCGCCAAGCAGGTATTTGACTCATTGGCAAAGTACGATGCCTCGGGCAATCCCTTGCCGGCCGTAGCCAAGAGTTGGGTCGTCCTGCGCGCCGAAAAGGCTGTGCGCTTTCTCCTGGATCGTAGATACCGCTTTAGCGATGGTTCGCCCGTGACCGTTGAGGATGTGCGTCGCTCTTTGACCGCATCCATCGCGAAAGGCACATTCTTGGCGACTTTGGTTCGCCCGAATCCCGAGTGTGGACCGGCGCGCTGTCCGGCGATTGAAGTCGAGAGCGAGGGCATCAAGATCCACCTGCGAGATCACGTCTATGACTTGCTGATGCGCGCTGTTGCCGGCTCCATTGGTAGTGTGTTTAAGAGTGATGGCAAGCAGCTCCTTGGTACTGGTCCCTATGTGATCGCGAGTTACTCGCCGGAAGGGGTTATCCTGCAACGGCGCAGCGGTGATCCGCGTGCCAACATCGAGACCATTCAAGTTACTAAGATGGTCGCGGCAGCCGCCAAGACGGCGTTTCTCAAGGGTGAGTTGGACGAGTTGTGGGCGGAAGAACTAGCGCCGGCTGAAATAAAGAATGCCAAAGCCACGGAAATTCGTTTTAGCTCCTTTGCCACCTATCAATTTGTCTTCAACACCAACAGCGGAATATTTTCGCATTATGCCGTGCGCGAGGCTTTTGCGCATGCTCTTGATCCGACGCGTGTCCTCAAGGCGCATGGCATTCAGGGTCGAGTCGCTGGTGGCTACATTCCCGTGGGCTTACCGGGGCATCGATCGGAGCGCCCCGCATTCGATTTGGCCAAGGCCAACTCACTGATGCAAAAATTCTTTGCGGAAAACACCACCTATCCGCCTGGTAAGCGAGTCGTGCGCTTTGCATATCGGGACTCATTGTTGGCAACTCCCGGTGTCGAGCAATACCTACGCGAGACGCTTGCCAGTTTGGGACTGGAGCTCAAGTCCGACGTCATGCCGTTCACCGATACGCTGAAAGCCATGCGCTTGCAAACGCATGACATGGTCTTCAAGGGTGACGGTGTTCAATATTACGACCCGGTGACCATTTACGTCACCTTGATAAAGGGCAACGCCTCAAATGTTTCGAACTATGTGAATGAGGAGCTGGAGGCAGCCATTGCCGCAACGCAAAGTAGCAGCGATCCTGGACAAAGACTGAAATACTTGTCGGAAGCAGAGGCGGTTGTCGCCAAAGACATCCCCATTCTGCCACTCTATTATCCGGTCACCAGAGGGTACTACCACTCTCAACTGAAGGTTCCCCTGAATCCGCACAGCGAGCTGCGCTTCTGGGAGTTCCCCTATCGCGACTTTCAATGGCGGAAATAAAAATGAGTGGGCCCGTATTACAAATTGACCTTGTGCGTCAATATCTGCAGCAGACCCGCGTGCGCGGTCAGGCGGCGATCAAGGAGTTTCTGCTGCGGCACGGTGCCGATTCTGTCGACACGAAGGATGCTTCATCCATCCTGCACTCTTGGTGCATCTACCATTTGGCGAACAGCGATCTGGAAATCGCTGCGTTCAATGAACTGCTGGAGGCTGATCGACGGGCGGCAAATTTTGACCTGTCAGTGAATATCCTTGAGCCAAATCTTGTCGAGTACGATGCGGGTAAGCGGCTACTCTTTCGCCGCGCCTGCGAAATTCTGCAGACAGCATGGCCGCAATTCTACGAACTCATGCAAGTGATTCAGCCGCGTCTATATCTGCCAAGATCGCCCCGGCCTGAGTCGGTCTCTGATGTGAAGACGTTTGGTCAGGTTCATTTCAATATGCGGCGACAGACGCCCGTCGAGTGGGTGGAAATTCTTGTGCATGAGATGGGCCATCATTATCTGTTTGTCATCTACGCGGCCTTTCACAAGCGAGTGCCCGCACCGTGGGATCAGCTCGTGCACTCGGCGATTCGTGGCGAGGACCGCCCTTTAGTGGGCGTGATGCACGCGGTGGTTGCGGAGACATTTATGGTTTACGCCGCTTGGCGAATTCTGCAGGAGTCGTCGCTGAGCGCCGAGCACGCGGATGCGAAAGCGTTGCTGGGACGCATGGCGCCAAACCTGCTGCGGGACTATGCGACGGCGGCGCCATTCGGCGTTTTTGCCATGGAGCCAACCCTGTCGCACCTCATCGAGAGCGCCGTCCACATCGCAAAACAGTCTGAGGAGTGCCGATGACTCCGTCGATCATGGTGCACCAGGGCGTACGGCGCTTGGGATTGTTCAACGCTTTTTACGAGAGTGCGGTGACCTTTAACTCCATCGGATTTCGAGTCGTCGTCGGAGTCATGGGTCTGATTCCGGCCGAAGCGGTGGCCATCGTCACCACCCTAGAGTTCATACTCAATGGCTTGCTGGAAGTCCCCATGGGTTATGTGGGTGATCGCTTCGGGCGTGTCGGCTCGACCATCGTCGGCATTTTTTTGATTATGCTGGCACTTGCTTGCATCTATGCGGCGCTACTGACGGATAATCCCCAGGTGAAGGTACTGCTCATCTATCTAGATGGCGTATTGTTAGGGTTTGCCAAACCGTTGATTTCCGGATCTATGCACGCCTACTACGAGGACGCGATTCGCCACTATGCTGGCAGCGACCCTACCTTGAATGAGCAGATCGTTAACTCCTTCACCAAGAGCAGCCAGTTCGGTCGGTTTGTGCCGCTGATAGCAACCGTGGCGGCCGTTCTTGCACTGTATTCGTTAGCATCTTGGTGGTCGGTGGAGCACATTTTTATCATTGGCATCGGGATCTATGTGTACGTCGCCTATCGAGTGCTGGTGGATGCGCGCTTTTTCGGATATCGCCAGGAGGTGCCACAAAAGGGTGCCATGCGTACTTTGCTGCCGATCTTCTTGCATTCGCGGGCGGCTCGATTTGCCGTTTTCTTGCGGGTCGCCTTCTACATGTTGGGAGTCGTGATTGCCGGCTATATGATTGTCAGTTTACTGCGCCTGGTGAACCAGAGTTCGCCGTACTTTTGGCCGATGCTAATTTCCTTTGCGATTGCCTATGCTTTGGCGCCGGTATTGCGCGGCTATTTGCTGACACCATTGCATCGAAGGCTGGGGCAGCAGCGATACGTGCGATCGTTGCTATGGGTGCAGGCGCTAGCGGCTTTCAGTATGGTTGGCGTGGTGGCAACGCAGAGTCTTCTGGCCCTGACCATTGCGGTATTCTTCTACACTTTGTGCTTTTTTGTAACCTATGGCGCGCTTGGTCTCATTTCCATCGATATTCTGAACCCTGTTGTCGATAGCACCTATCGGGCAACGGCTCTGAGTGTACTCAATATCCCGGCATTCATCGGTGTGGGCTTATACAGCTCATATTTAGTGCAATGGCGCGGCGGGGCACCCGAGGTGGCGGAGATGTATGCGACCGCGGCTGGCATCGCCTTATTGTCGTACATCTTGTTGCGCATCTTTCAGCGACCGCAAAGGGCGCAGTAGTCTATGGCGGCTGTACCCTACATCAAGCTGATGGCGCGGGCATGGGCCCGAATGTTGGCCGTCTTGGCGCTGGCCTACATTCTGGGATTCTTGCTGTCTTTGGCGATCACTACTAGCTTGGTGCAACGCCGCGGGGCCGAGCAAATTGCGGAACACATTCGCACGACGCTAACGCCACTTCTGCAGATTGGCGATGAATTTGCCATTCGCCAGTTCCTGGCGACACTAACCCAGCGTCAGCACATATTGGGTATTCAGTTGCGAATGCCCGATGGCCAGCGCATCTTGTCGCTGCAGGACGGCATTGCTGGCGACGCACTAATTCGCCAGTCGACATCTGCGGCCGCGGCTCTGCTGCAGAGCTTTTCGCCCCAGTGGGTGTTTCACACCAGCTTTGAGGTGTTCGTCGACCAACCCATTCAGCTATCTATCTTGCACCGGAATGATGAGGTCGCTGGTATGCTGCTGACGGCCTTGGCGTCGGCGGTCGGCTTTGTGCTGCTGACGCTGGTGTGGATGGCTTGGCGATCCCGACGCTTCATCGTCGACTTGACGAGACCTGTGCAGGCACTGGCACAGTACGTGAGCCAGCAGAATCATCGGCAGCCGCCTCCAGATGCGATCATGTCGGTAGCCGAGACACGGAATGCGTATCTGAAGTTTGCTGCGGACGCCGCCGAGCTGGAGAAGCAGCTTGCTCTCAAGGGGAAGTTTGAGGGCATGTCCCAGATGGCGCAAATGGCGGCGCATGACCTCCGAAGGCCATTTGCGGCACTGAAGTTGGCATTGAGTCAATCGGCGATGAGTCAGTCGGCCGAGGATCTGCGACAGACCATCGCGCTTATGGGCCAAGAGGCGAGTTCGGCCATTCGTGCTGCCGAGGGTTTGTTTGACGACATGCTCGAGCTTGGAGCCGTCTGCGCGCTGCAGACAGAGCGGGTGTCCCTGCTGGCATCAGTTTCCGACGTCGTGGATTCGATTCAGCCGGCACTGTCGCTACGAGGCGTGCAATTACGCGTCGCCGTCGATGACGCTGCCTTTGTGCGCGCAGAACCCAGTCGACTCCGACGCGTTTTGGAGAACCTCATCGAGAATGCAGTAAGTGCCGCGCCGCCGATGGCCGATGTTTGGATCGAGGCCAGACCTTCGGAAGTGGGCTGCGTGCAGATTACCGTTGGCAATAGCGGCAGTTATATTGAAGAGTCGGATCGCCAGCGGGTTTTTGAAGCGTTCTTTACTAAAGGCAAGCCCCAGGGCACGGGATTGGGATTGGCCATCTGTCAGAAGATTGTGACGGATCACGGAGCTCGGATCTGGTGTGACTCTGATCGGGAGCGGGGCACTGAGTTTCATCTATTATGGCCCATCGATACGACTCAGCTCGGGGTCATCCAACCCCTGGCTGCGGGCGGGAGCAGACCGACGGCCCGCACCGCGGATAGAAAGCGGGTACGTGTCGCCTACATTGATGACAATGTGTTCCTCTGCAGCATTTGGGCGAAAGGGGCACCGGGCCTTTTGGTGCAGTCGTTTACTTCGCCCGAGGACTTTTGGGGTCATTGGCGTGAGAGTTCGCCAAGCTATGACGTGGTCGTCACCGACTATGCATTCTCGGCGGCCACAGGTGCCGATTTTGCCCGTCAATTGCGGGTGGTGTACGCGGGGCCCATCTTGGTTTCCACTGAGATGAAGCCCGGTGCCTTCGATGCCTCCGTGTTCGATGGCGTGCTGCCAAAGGGACCGCCGGATTACGATGCGCTTGCTGGAGAGTGTGAGCATGGCAAATAGACAGGTGAAAGTGGGAATCTCGGCGATGATTGAGCCGGAGTTTCGGCAGGTAGCTGGAGGATTGTTCGAACGGGGAGAGGTCGATGTCGTCGAGTGGAGTTTTGACACGGCTTGGGGTTCCGCTAAGCCTTCGGAGTGGCTATGTGGGGTTTTGCGCGATTTCTCGGACCGCGATCGGCTGTTTGGGCACGGCGTCAGCTACTCACTGCTTTCGGCGGACGAAGAGGCGTTTCAAAGCTCTTGGTTGAAGTCGCTAGCCGAGGAATTGACCCATTATCGCTATCAACATGTTTCGGAGCATTTTGGCTTCATGCATGCGGGGCGCTTTTTGTACAATACGCCATTGCCCGTCCCCTTGACGCCCGCATTTTTGGCTGTGGCCAAGCAAAATATGTTGCGTCTGCACGATGTCGTGCAGGGTCCTCTCGGCTTAGAAAATCTTGCGTTTGCGTTTTGTGAAAGTGACGTCTTCCGCCAGGGGGAATTTCTGGAGAAACTATTGGAGCCTGTGGATGGCTTCTTGCTGTTGGATGTGCATAACCTTTTTTGTCAGTCGGTGAACTTCAACATTCCTATTTCCCGACTACTCTCGGCTTATCCTTTGCACTTGGTGCGCGAGATTCATATTTCGGGTGGGAGCTGGTTCACTTTTCTGGAGAATGGGGCTGAGGTGACTCTGCGCCGAGATTCTCATGACGGTCCCATTCCGCCAGAAGTCTATGAAGGTTTACGATTGGCGTTGAGCCTGTGTCCAAAGGCGACGAGTGTCATCTACGAATGGATTGGTTTGGATCTCGCCGCGAAACAAGGCCAGTGTTTGGATTTCGAACAGGACTATCTGGCCGTGAAGAACCTCGTTAAGGAGTGCACATGACGCCCGCTGAATTTCAGGAAGCCTTGCTGGACTATCTTGAGGTTGGTGAAAGCCCAGAACAACTGCGCGCGGAATTTGCCGGGGAGTTGGAAGGGGACTTAAAGGCTTACGTCCAGTCGTGGAGCCTGCCACAGATTCGCCTGGCCCAATTTTTACTTGATAAATGGTCCAGGCGTAAGTCCTAGTGCCATGTGGCGATGCCAGCCCGCCTGCTTTGCGACGGGCCAACATCCTGGCGGTTGCCGAATTTTATTCCTGAAGCTTGTAAGACTCTGGGTGATAGAACCACTCATAAGGACCCGCAGCTGTGCAGGCGCCATTCGGATTGTAAGGAATGTATCGCGGCGTGTTTTCATAGAGCCACAACTCGCCGTCTTTCACTTCAATACGTACACCGAAGCGATGGCGACAGCCGGACGTCTCACTGTATCGCACCGTGATGAATCCATTCCCGCGTAGGGTATGGGCACCAACCGGCTCCAAATACGCCTCTGTGGCGAAGCGATGGTCGCCACGCACAAGATTCGCGGTCATGACATAGCCGTAGCCATGTTCGCGCAAGTTCACGGCGCCCGATTCATAATGACTGCGCCCTTCGGTAACATAAGTACCCGGTATGACCATCTCGGCAGCACCCTGCGCCGCTGATGCAAATGCCATCACCCCGACGAAAAAAAACAGATTCGTAATCCAGCTTCCTGCTGCTTTCATGCGGCCCCCCAATTGAAAGCGTTGACCACCGCGGCGTGCGCGGACTGATTATAATTATAGCAGGTCTGGGGGGCAGATCCTATGCACCGTGCAAATCGCGCTCGCTCATCTCTGTACGAGCGGACGAGCGGTAGGCGCACGGGGTCGTTGGCGCTTTCCCAGAAATATGTGAATAGCGCCAATTGGTGTTATGTGCCTGGAATCGCAAAATTTGCGATAATCTAAAGCAGGAATTGTGGGGCGAATCATTAAGGGATCAAAGCACGGAGCTGGCAAGCAACATATTGTAGGAGAAATGACGATGCGTCGGACGATAAAAGTCTTAGTCCTGGGATGGCTAGCTTTAGGTTGTGAGCGATTCTCTGCCTCGGATCACAAGGACAGCGGCGAGAACCTCAGCGGCACCGATCAAGTCGCATCCGCCAAGTCTGTGGGTGTGGATCGGGAAGAATCCCTCTGTGCCCTGCTCGGCCGTCAAGGTGCCGCTAGTGAGGATGAGTGCGGTGCCGCCATTCGCGCCATCGATTATAAGTTGCATCGTTCGATCACCGTGACGACCGCCGAGTGTGAAACCTTATCGGAAACGGCCGAACTGGCATTGCACTTTGGGATGGAGCAAGCAACTAAGGGCGAACGAGTCGAGGCTTGTATGTATCTCTACGGTAATGCGGGGCCGCCGGCAGCGTTGGCGATGAACTTGATTCAGGAGACTTCTATCTCCAATCCGGGGAATGATTACAAGACTGACGAGCCCAATCCGGCTCCTTCAGATTCTAGTGTGCCATGGTCACAAAGAGAATTTGCTGCTTTGAACTCAAATGACGAGATTGCAGAAAGGCTGAAGGAAATGGGAGTAAGTGACGATACTTTGAGTGCCATGAATGATCATGGAAAATGGGCACTGCCAGGCGGGGGCGACACTCTTGCATCCTCGGGGGCCTCCAATGGTGGTAGCTGCCCCACTTGGTTGCAGGGAAACAATTGCTTGCCACCAGGGGCCAACAATCCGCCTGCGCCCGGAGGCGGCTTAGGTGACGGATGCCGTGCTTGTGGGCGGGGATAAATGAGCGACAGCCAAAACGTGCGGGGGCCCATCAAGGCTCGATTTCATATGGGAGACACGCATGTATTTAAGCCAGTTGATTTATGCAAGCGAGGTTCGTGGCACCCTGACCCCGGATGTGATTCGGTCGATTTACCGAACCGCGACGGAAAAGAACCCGAAACATGGCATCGCTGGGGTCTTGTTTTTTGATCATCGGTATTTTATTCAGTGCATTGAGGGCGATCGTGACTCCGTGAGTCGTCTATATCATCGAATCGCTGTCGATGAGCGGCATTCACACTCTGTACTCTTGCTCTTTCGGCAGATCGCTCGGCGCGACTTCGGGGATTGGTCCATGGGTCTTGCCAATGGCCGCAAGGCGAATCGCGAACTGTTCTTGCGCTATGGAATCTCGGGTGAATTTACACCGATGGCAATGTCTGGCGAGGCTGCGCTGGGTTTTTTACGAGATGCCACGTCGCTGATTGACGTCGTTTAACTCCGGTTATTTCCACAATGCCTGTTGTGCTTCCTGAGAGTGACTCATGCCGCCAAAATTTCAAGAGCGCCTCGAGATTCGCCCCGCAGTTATCGCTGATATTCCCGGAATCAACGAAGTGATTCGCCATACTTATGGATCGGGCTACAGCGAGGCCATGCTGCGCGGGCAGATCACGAATTTCGCAGAAGGGCATTTGGTTGCTGTCCTGGGCGATAAGATCATTGGCTATTGCGCGACGCTGGTGATCGAAGAGTCAAAAGTGATGGCCAAGCACACATGGCGCGAGATAACAGGAGGCGGTTTTGGTACGACGCACAATCCAAAGGGCGAGTATCTCTACGGCTATGAGGTCTGCGTCCACCCGGACTATCGCAAATACAGCATTGGGCAACGTTTCTACCAGGCGCGACGCCGCCTGTGCGAGCAACTGAACAAGAAGGGAGTGGTCTTCTGTGGCCGATTGCCAAACCTGGCAAAGAAGCTAAAGACGGTAAAAGATCCCGATGACTACGTGCGCAAGGTTATCAATCGCGAGATTCGCGATCCCGTGGTTCGATTCCACTTGCGCCAGGGCTTTACCTATTTGGGCATCATGGAAAACTACCTGCCATCGGACGAACACTCTTTGGGAGTCGGTGCTCACTATGTTTGGCACAACCCAAAATATCGGGATGTGAACGCCGCGAAGCGCACGCAGGCTTCTCGATCGCAAGACATCGTTCGCATCGCGTCGGTTCAGTATCAGCAGCGGCGCATCGAGAACTTTGAAGAGTTTGTGCGCTGCGTTGAATACTTTGTCGACGTTTGCGCCGACTACAGCTCAGATTTTGTCGTGTTTCCCGAGTTCTTTACCCTGCAGTTGCTGTCTATCAAGAACGAACAAATGCCGCCCCACGAATCCATCAAGGCCATGTGTGACTATGAAGAACAGATCGTTGAGATGTTTCAACGATTGGCGATCAAATACAATATCAACATCATCGGCGGGTCGACGCCTAGCCTACGCGGCGAGGAAGTCAGGAATACGTCTCACATCTTTCTGCGCGACGGCTCTCTCTATCAGCAGGATAAGATTCATCCGACACCTAACGAGCGGTACTGGTGGAATGTCAAAGGTGGAGACAAAGTGTCGGTCATCAATACGGACGCTGGTCCGATTGGGGTGTTGATCTGTTACGATTCAGAGTTCCCGGAATTATGCCGACATTTGGTCAATCAGGGAGCGCTGATGCTGTTTGTGCCGTTTCTCACGGACGAGCGCCAAAGCTACTGCCGAGTTCGCTATTCTTGCCAGGCACGAGCCGTGGAAAACCAAATGTATGTGATCATGTCTGGCAGCTGCGGTAATTTGCCGAATGTTCACAACATCGATATTCACTACTCGCAAAGCTGCATTTTGACGCCATGCGATTTTCCTTTTGCCCGTGACGGAGTCGCCGCCGATACGACGCCGAACGTCGAGGCGGTGGTCTTTGCGGATGTGAATTTGCAGTCGTTGCTGACGTCGCGAGTTTCCGGCACCGTGCGCAACCTCCAAGATCGCCGACATGACCTGTATGAAGTTAGATGGCTTGGCCCCTAGCGGGACACTCGGCTCAGGCGGCGGGTTTTAGGCCCGCACGTCGCATGTCTCCCCAGGAGTGCTTGCCGCGCAGCCATCGCACTATGCCGCTCACCCGCCAGTACAGGTGAACCTGCCGAAAGCCAAAGTGCTCAGCAAATGCCGCTAGGGTCAAGCGACCGAGGTCACCCACGTTCTTGTACTTCTCAAACGTCAGCTGATCAATGAGCACGGCCGCAAGATTGAGGACGCAGCCAAAGAGCACAGTAACTGCGAGCAGTGCGGCGATCATAGAAAAGTCAGCAACTCCAAGGACGATGGATGCACCCATGAGCGCATACCCAAGAAGCTCGACGGGGGCGGACAGCAGCTCAAAGAGCAGAAAATACGGGGCTCCCACCCATCCAAGCTGCCCGCTCCAAGATCGGAAAAACAGCCGCCGATTTGCCCACAGACTTTCGGCCAGGCCTTGGGCCCAGCGGACGCGCTGATTTCTCAATGTGCGCAGGTCGGAAGGTGCCTCGGTCCAGCAAACTGGATCTGGCAACAGTTTGACGATATACCGTCGCTTGGTTTGCAGGCAGTAGCGCTGCATACGCAGCAGGAGCTCCATATCCTCACCAATGGTGTTGGTCAAATATCCGCCGACCTGGATCACCAGTGATTTTTTGAAGAGGCCGAACGCCCCGCTGATGATCATATCGCTGCGTAGAAAGTCCCATCCTAGTCGTCCCACCATAAATGCGCGCAAATACTCCATGGATTGGATCATGCCCATCCACGTCCAAGGGATCAGAGGCTTGTCGATACCGGGGCTGGCAATTGTCGAGTTGGCGTCGTTCTTTTCAAAAATGGTCAGTATGGTCCCACCGGTCGCGATGATGAGATCGCTGCTTAAAAATGGCATGGCAACCCGGCGCAGACCATCGGCATCGATGATGCTGTCGGAGTCGACACAACAAATCAAGGGGTATTGGCTATAATTGATTGCGGCATTCAACGCATCGGCATTGCCGCCGTTGACTTTATCGATCACCAAAAGATTGCCGTGCGTTCGCGAACGAAAGACGGTGCGAACCTCCCTTGTGGCGATCTGCTGCGGTGGATGTGCGTGGATTTCATAGAGCTCAAAGTGCTGCTTGAGCACCTCAAGGGTACGGTCTCGGGACCCATCGTTGCAGACAATCACTTCAAACTCGGGATAGTCGAGAGCGAGCATGGATTTAATAGAGTCAACAGCGACGCGCTCTTCATTGTAGCAAGGCACGAGAACACTAATGGGTTCGACGGAGCGCATGACCGCCAGTCGATCCATGATGCCTACGGACTGGTATGCATATTGCCGACGAGCATTGAAATAGCCCAGGATCAAGATGAGCAAGTAGGTGCCATTCGCCAATAGGAAGAAGGGCAAAGAAAACTGATAATATGCAGACAGCATTGAGACAAACCAATCATAGGGGGGCGTCATGACGCGGTCCTTTCGATCCATTCGCGCGAGTCGCTCATAAATTCAAAACTGGGGTGGCTGGGTGAGTGCCGGATTTCGTCGAGTACTCCTGGCATTTCAGGCTCAAAGTGCATGAGGCTACGAATCGCCTCACGCCGCACATAGTAGTTTTGGTCTTCGGTGAGTGAGTTCAAGGTGACGACGGACATATGATCTGGGTAACTGGCCATGGCACGAGCGCAAAGCATCCTCACGACCCAGTGGGAGTGGGTCGTGAAGTCGATGAAGATTGATTGCAGTTCTGGAGTCGGGGTGGCCGACAACGCCTGAATACCGGCGATCACAATTTCGTATTGCTGACTGCGGATGACGCGCGCAATTGTTGGCAGCGCTTGGGGGTTCGGGTAGGCCGCTAAGACGCGCAAGCAAGCCTCGAGGACAATGGGGTCATCGGAATGGCTCAGCACAGCGGCAACCGCTTCGGTACTATGACGCGCCATGGTACTGAGCAAGTGAATCATGACGCGGCGATTATAATTATGTGGATGAAAGATAAAGCCAAAGAACCATGGCAGGGCGTGACGCTGTTTCACCGCTACAAGATACCCCATGACTCCCCAACGCAAAATGGGACTGTGATTCAGAAGCAAAGCCCTCCATGCACGGTCCGGCAAGGGCGCCAGCACATCTCGGAGACGGCGTAGAGCTTGGGCCTGACGACGGGGGATGATGCTGCTAAGCTGCTCGTAGTCCTTCTGGGCAAAGCCAAGACGGGCATAAATGTAAAGCAGTCGCTGCCTCTGCTCCGGAGTCGACGTCAAACCCATGCGACTTAGCGCGTTGCGCACGGACTCGTTGGTGGGAAGGAGTGGCATTTGCTGCGGGTTGCCGGTCTGTAGGTAAGCGAGTAGGGGCTCGCGGAACTTGGCAAATTGACGCTCGCCGCGTTGCAGGCGGATGTTACGCAGCAGCCTGAGTGCGACGACAGTGGCGATCATCAGCAGCAATATGGCTACCAGTGCTAGCGCCATGCCCCACAGCTGCGATTCCATTTTCGGGTTTGCGACTAAATGGTACATCGCAGCCACCCCGAAACAGCACGCTCAAAGAATGCAGACTCTGTTCGCCATTCCGAGTTGGCGCCGGCGTGGCATCGACCTATTCCGAGGTGGCCGAGTCCCAGTCCGAAGATGCGAAACGGCTCTTGCTCCCTGCCGGTAAGGTAAGGTCGACTGCTATCGCCCTGACCAGCGGTTACCGACGCTTCAACGATCCAGTTGGCTAGTTCGTACTGGGCGCGCAGCCAGAGGCTAACGTCTTGATCGGCAGTTGCGAGCAAGAAGCCTTTGGCCATGAGATGCCAAGGACCGTGATACACGCCGATGATAGGATGCCAAACAGCAGAAAACGCCTCTGCATACGTGGTGCGCCGCACACCGAGGCCATAATACATGCCATTTTTCAGCGTATGCTCGGCGCTGATCTGCGCCATGGAATGATAGAGAAACTCGCGACCGATTCCGAAGCCTATTGTTGGTTGGAATCGCCAAGAACTCGATGTTGTATAGGAGCCATAGGCTTCCACGGTTGCGTCTGTCAACGACGTCGCTCTAGCGACGAAGCGCTCAGCATGCAGGATCGCGAGACCGAAGGCTTTTCGCTCATGCCACGTTTCCGCAGACAGGGTAGCTTCTCGTATGATCTGCCCTTGCGATTGCTCGCGGTTCGTAATGTTGGTAATCCCCCGCCAGTGCCTCTCAGGCACGGTGGTAGCCATCGAGGGGATAGCGGCGGCGCAGAGTGCTAGCGCAGTGATGATAAGGTGTTTGCACATGAACACGCATCTGCCTGTAGTGGGAGGGCCAATTTAACAATATTATCGGCTTGTTGGGATGAGTTCTTAATGCTCATTGGATAGAGGTAGAGCGAGATCGTTCGGCATTGCGGGTCAGGCGATTGCCCAAATCTCGATTCTGCCAGCAATCGATGGTTTCCAACTTCGCTAATTTACACAAAACAAAGCGCAAGTTTTGCTTAGGTGCCAAAGCTTGCTAGAATGCCATGCAAGCATCCTGTTTCCCATAGCGACAAGTTCGAACCGACAGCTCGCCATGCGCTTGGAGGCTGAGCGAGCGACGTCTTCGGTGACGACGGCGACACTTGGGCAAGAATAGGTGTATCTGAATCTCATGCACGGCGATCGGTTTGCCGTTGGTGAATGTAAGCTGATACCGTGAGCCGATTTCACGAATGAGTTAAGTACCTGTTGCTATCCGCATGGATGCCAGTTGACGGCGCTTGATCAGACGTAACATCTCTGATCCGGATCGAGAAAACTCAACTAGCAGCAGAAAGTATTCTGTCTCGCGTTCGTCGAGCTTGAGGAAGTCAGCCGCCAGGACCGCCTGCTCTGGGTTTAGGTGGCGGCTACTGTTGAGTACGTGGCTGAGCAGCGAGCGATCTGCGCGCATGTGATGGGCGAGTCGGGCGCAGATTCCACGCTTTCCGCAGTGCGCTATCGCCCTGAGTAGGTATTCTTTGTAGTCTTCAAACTCGAATACTCTTACGTCCATGGTTCGCACCCCTATTGCGGCTCCTTGAAGTGCCAGCGACTGGCGATATGATATGCAAGAGAACTGACCCAATGGATTGCCCATGCAGCAGAATTTTTTGTGAGTACTTACCTGCGCATAGATTTGAACTACGCTTGCCCATGGGCATTCCAGAATCCGATCGTGTCGAGTCTTTTATAGGAATTTGAGGGGCTGTTAGAAAATTCACGGGAATTCTCGGGGCTCCCGACTCCAAACAGCAGTGAAGCTGCCGCTTATGCTGGCGGACTCTCGAGTATTGCCTGTGTTTCTTGGATTTTGCGAAATCATCAAGAGGAATTCTGCTTGAATCAAGAAGCCAGCTTCTGTCTGGGGCCAGCCCTTCTTTTGGCTAATTCGCAGTAGTCAGCTAAAATGCGTTCGATATTAGTTGATTAGCTGGGATGAGGCCAATGCTGCGGTTGATGCTGCC
>CAZLMG010000041.1:0-42012 GCA_964560765.1 uncultured Oligoflexales bacterium | reverse complement strand
CACTGGTTGCAGTGGCTGCTTAGCTGACCAGTAAACAGGGACAGGCCCTAGTTGCCATGACCCTGTGGATAACTTTATTTAGAAGCATCGGTCTGAATCGCGTATCTGTCTCGTCCTGCCGCAATACTGCGGCCATCTGCGAGAGGATGAGATCATGGATGCACGAGTCACTGTAGTCCTAAAGGGTGGAATTCTTTATTGCGATGATGCCATGCTAGATCTGCGTAAGCGGCCACTTGCTGCTAAGCTATTCGAGCTATTCTTGCGATCTCCCGCCATGTCAGTTACCAAGGACCAAGTTGTTGAGGAAGTGTATGGGCATCTGTCACCTTGCGGGCGGACGCGTCGATTTAGCGAAGCATTGCGGCACAATGCCATCAAACTTGTCAGCCGCTGTCGCGCCATGGCAGAGCTAACATTTAATGGTGATTCGATTCGTTGGATCGATTGGTTTGTGTATGATGTGGATTCGCAGTCGTGGACGCTCTATCGTCTACGCTCAATGCCGAAGAAATCAGACTTCGATGACCCTAGTGCGTATCTTCGCGCAGCCTGAGGCAGGGCCCGGAAGTTTGGTGCATGATGCAGGCTTCCAGGCTCTTATCGCCCTAGATGAGAAACTTCAGCATGGTCAGCACATCAAAGAAATTAGCAGAGTGAAAGCCGACGGTATGTGCATCGATTCGCTCGGCTCCTGGATAAAAGCCACCTTTGTATGCATCCTGATGTGCGCGGAAGTTAATCTGAACGGCAAATGAGTCCGGCAGCCGAACTTTGCAAGCTTCAAGATGTGTGTCCATGAGTGCCTGTTCAGCGGCTTCGCGAATCTTTGCTCTTACCGTCTTGGGGTGATCGGAAATGACAGAAGCTCCCACACCTCGCATCGAGGATACTGTCTTGATGTGCTTGACGAGTAACTTCGCTTCCGCGCAGATAGCTTCGTCACCAGTCAGCAGGACGACGGGGACACGGTGCATGGCAGCCACGTAACTATGTATCAGGAATTCCGAAGCTGGCTGATCGTTGATGATAATTCGTGAAACTTTCGATGAACTAAGTGTGTGTGCCAGGGGATTTCCATCGTGGGCTGCTCGGGAGTGATAGCCGACGTACATCAAAGCATCGAAAGAGGAATCTAGTTCTTGGACCATGCAGTATGGGTGGCCTGACCAACCGCGAATGAGCTGTACCTGCTCAGGTAGTTTTTCGTGCAGTATGTTCATGCCTGTCCAATGGGCATCTTTGACAACCACGCTGGAGGCTCCGCCGCGAATGGCTCCCTCACATGCAGCCGCCACTTCCCGCGTCATTTGCTCCTGGAAAATGATATAGTCCTGGTCTCCCTTTTTTGCCTCATTCCATCCGGCAATCCCTGCGACTCCCTCGATATCGGCGCTGATGTATACTTTCATGGTGCTCACCTATAAGTCTGGTCTGTGGACGATAATCCTAGCATGGTCAGACGGTTGGATCGAGTAAAGGTCGTTGTAGCGACGGCGAGTTGCTTTAAAATTGTTGATACAAGTTGGCCTGTTAGTCGTGTTATACCATGGGCTTAATGTGAGAAGTGGATAAAGGAGTGCGCATGACTCAGCTTGGCGAATTACACAGCAAGCATATTGGCCGGATTCAAAACTATACAGATAGCTGTCTCCAGGATTGTGGATATGACGAGCTAGTTATCTTCGCCGGCACTCAAAGTTATTATTTTGCAGATGATCGTCCTATTCCGTTTAACGCAACTCCGCACTTTCTGCATTGGTGTCCGGTACGAGCGCCCTATCATACGGTGAGGATCATTCCTGGCCAGAAGCCGGAACTATTTTTTTACAGTCCTGATGATTTTTGGCACGAGCAGGCCGCACTCGGTTCGCCTTACTGGGCGAGTTCGTTTGAGATTAAGGTCGTCACTAGGGTGGAGGATCTTTGGGGAGCTTTGGCTGGAAGTGGTCGGCGTGCTTGGATTGGGCCGCAAACGGCTGGTATGGAATCCCTTGGCTTTGACATCAATCCCGAAAAGCTCACGGCGATGATGGACTGGGGGCGCAGCTTTAAGTCAGAATATGAGATTCATTGTCTGTCGCAGGCGCAAAGAGTAGCGGCTACGGCGCATCAGGCAGCCAAGAATGCTTTTCTTGCTGGCGAGTGTGAGCTTGGCATCTACTATGAATACATTGAAGCCATTAACTGCACCGATGCCGACTTGCCCTATAACGCGATCATTGCTCTTGATGAGAAGGGTGCCTATCTACATTATGAGCATAAGCGTCAAAAGCGAAAAGGCCGCGTGTTGCTCATCGATGCCGGCGCACGGTTCGAAGCCTTTGGTTCCGATATTACTCGAACCTATGTGAATAAGCAGGCGCCCGACGAGTTTGTTCAGCTCTTGGCGGGCGCGGAAGCGCTTCAGCTTGGCCTATGTGCGTCGATTAAGCCGGGATACAGTGTTGGTGAGTTACATCATGCATCGCATGAGGCCATTGGCCGACTCTTGCTAGATGTGGGGATTATTCGCGATTTGACCGTCGAGTCGATGATTGCTCAGGATGTCACTCGCGTGTTCTATCCGCATGGCATTGGCCACCTTCTGGGAATTCAAGTTCACGATGTTGCAGGCCAGCAGTGTGATCGACTCGGCACACCCGCAGAGCGTCATCCGAAACATCCTAAGCTACGCACAACACGTACTTTGGAGGCCGAGATGGTTTTGACGATTGAGCCAGGTATCTACTTCATTGGGATGCTGTTGGAGCCAATGCGAACGCATGCTTTAAGCCAACACTTCAACTGGAGTCTCATCGACAAGCTCGTTCCGTGTGGCGGCATCCGCATTGAAGATGACGTGCTGGTTACGGCGGATGGGCATCGCAATCTAACGCGCGAGTACATCCCACAATGAATGAATTTGACTCCAGTCATACACCAGAAGCACTTAGGGACTTTCCGGTTGTGCTGCATCAGCACGTAGGTTGGGGCGACATGGATGCGTATGGACATGTCAATAACACCAAGTACTTCCGTTATTTCGAGGATACTCGAATTGCCTATCTCGAGCGTTTGAAGTTGAAAATGTCGGCAGCTGACCCGGGTATGGGCGTGGTGGTGGCAAGCACGAGCTGCAAGTTTAAGCGCCCGTTGAAGTATCCGGACCAGATTTGGATCGGCGCACGCACGGTCAACATCGACGAGACGCGCTTTTCGATGCACTACGCCGTGTACAGCCAATCTTATGGGGCCATCGCCGCGACCGGTGACGCTTTGCTGGTCTACTTCGACCTTGTCGAGCAGCGCCCGAAGGCTCTTTCACCCGCTGTGATTATCGCCATAGAAAGTCTCGAGGGTAGAAGTCTAATGGCCTAAAAAAGCGTTGTTGCAGTTAACGCTAAATAGGTCGCCGGTTTCCCAGAGTAGGTCCATTTTCGGATGCCATCGTTGTCGTAGAATTTAATAGCCTGGAAGGCTGTTCCGGCCCGAATTCCAAAGTGTAGAGGCTTATAGACCTCTTCCCGCCAGCTGGCAAAAAGTGCTGCCGTATAACCGTCTACCCAACCTGCCATTCCCTCGAATTCCCCTGGATAGTTATAAGAGCTGATTTCCATTTCGGCAGACGTAAATCGGCTCTGGCTTGAGTTGAACTTGCCGACGATAACATGTGATGGCCAGCCAACACTGAATAGCCACCCATCATTTTTTAGGACACTGACCTCAGGGACGAGAAGATAAGTCCTTCGGCCCGGGTAGTCGCGAATGCGGCCGCTCAACCTTCCGTATACTTCAAAGTCCGGGCTGCCGAGCAGGCGGTTTAGCCAGCGCTCACTATGAATACCGACGATGTATTCATTCAGGGGCTCAAACGACCTCGAAGTGTCGGGGTGCCGGTGTTGAAAAAAGGCAGCGTAGACACCAGATTGCTCGGGGAAGGTCATCGACGTCAAGATGAGTCCAGGAGTGATGTTACGTAGGGTGCCTGCAACGTCTTCTGTTTTTCCGCTGCGAAGCCACTGTGATTCCGATTGGCTATAGCGCAAGTAAGGTACCAAGGTGTACCTCTTGTCGTTCGTCGATAAGGGAAACAGCACTCGGGCGGAAATCATCGCGGCGCGATAGTCGCTGGCGCTGATCCCGTCGGTCTCGGAAGCTGCTTGTGATCCGAAACTCTCCCACTTGACCCAAGGACCTTCGGTAGGTTCGCCGCCATACGCAGCCGGGCTTGCGCACAATTTCCACGTAAAAACAGCAAGAATGATGCCGGGGGTAGACCTTGGCATTAACTTGATTGCAATCATCTAGCGTCTTTCCTCAAGGATTCGATTGATGATGCCAGTCGTGCTTTGCCCGGGGACGAGTTCGATGTTTTCCACGCGGCCCCCTGCCGCCATGACCACTTCAGCGCCAACAATGGCATCAATGGCCCAGTCGGCTCCCTTTACGAGAACGTCGGGCATGATGGTCTTAATCAGATTCAATGGCGTATCCTCATCAAACGACACGACGAAATCGACGCACTGCATTGCGGCGAGGACGCGCATCCGCTGATTCAGGCTGACGATCGGACGTCGCGGACCTTTAATGGCGGAGATCGAACGATCGGAGTTCACACCAACGACCAGCAAATGACCTTTTTCCCGAGCTGCTTCCAAGTAAGTTACGTGGCCCTCATGCAGCAGATCAAAGCAACCATTGGTGAAGACGATCTTCTTGCGGCCGCGAACGGCGCTGAGCTGCGAATGTAACTGTTCAGCGGTGAGGATTTTTCCAGCCGAGGATTCAAAGGAAGGTTTCGCCGACGGCTCCAGCAGGGCTGCCTCCAGCTCAGCCTGATATATGGGCTGTGTTCCAATTTTCTCAACGACACAACCAGCCGCGACATTAGCTAGGGTCAAGGAAGTAATGAGGTCTGCTTTAGCTGCAACTGCAAGTGTCGCAACGGCAACGACCGTATCTCCAGCTCCAGAGACGTCAAAGACCTCCCTCGCCTTCGAACTAAGGTGCACGGGCTGGATCCTTGTGTCGTTTGGGCTGGGCTGAAGGTACATGCCATCAGCGCCAAGGGTAACTAGAACGTGATTTAGCCCAAATCTTTCCTGCAAGCGCTTAGCGAGTGCCTGCCGTTCTATGGCGTCATTGCTATCTAAGTCGAGCGCTTCGCAGGCCTCTTTGCGATTCGGTGTGATCAAGAAGCAGCCCTGATATTTTGCGAAGTCTCTGCCCTTAGGGTCAACGACGCACGGTACGGATCGCGCCTTGGCAATACTGATGATTTCTCGAAGGAATTCTGTCGGCAGCCCGCCTTTGCCGTAATCGCTCAAGAGCAGCGCATCAAATTCGGAGGTAGCGAGTGCTTTCAGCAGTTTCTGCCTCGAGTCCTCGCTGATTGGCGTTGTGCGCTCCCAGTCGATTCTGACGATCTGTTGATTACCAGCAAGAACGCGAGTTTTGCGAATGGTCGGGCGATCTTTCGAGGCAATGACATTGCGCACATCAATGCCATCCTTATGCAAGATCTCTTTCAATCGGGTACCAGCTTCATCATCGCCCATGACGCCAAATAAGACAGCGGACCCTCCGGCGAGTTGAACGTTGCGGGCGGCGTTGGCGGCGCCGCCTGCTGTGGCTATTGAATTACGAACCAGGTGTACAGGCACTGGCGCTTCTGGCGAGATGCGATCAACACTTCCCTTTAGATACTCATCGAGGATCAAGTCGCCAATGACGGCTACCCGAACGAGTTGCGAACGTCCAACCCAAGGCAACTTGCCGAAAAATTGACTCATAGCGTTGTCCTTTGCAGATTGCACCAATTTGCACCACCAGACAATGGCGAGGATCGCTAAAGAAATGGCGCTGACGTCAAAACTCCGTCGCTCTCAGTCAGCGCCTTGACACCGATCCCAACTTTGCCCGCCGAATTTTTGGCGGTTGCCTAGTCCCTCTAATGATCTCAGTAGGGTTCTCAGTGGCATGCTACTTGCTTTGCTATTCGCAATCCATTCCTGAAAACCTATCGATTAGTATTTCTGGGTGACACATGGTTGGCTGCGCTCGACATCTCATACGTTTGACCTGTACGTCGTTCATATGGACGCAGGCTTACCTTGCTGATGCAGCTCCGCGCTTCTCCCAGATGGTCCTACCATTCGCCTCTGAGCGAACATTCAACTATTCCTACGATCCGTCGGAAAATGCAATTAGTTTGGAGATTCTCGGCACATCCGCTGTTGAGCTGGAAGCTCTGGAGCAGTATGACGAACGCGTCATACGCCGGGTTTTGGTCAAGGATCTTGGTGCGAACGGTGTGCAGGTCACCTTCGCCCTCAAAGATAGAATGTTGCGGTCGAGCGTGGCGCACTTCTCGGATCCGTTCCGCATCGTTTTAGACTTCTTTGATTATGACTATGTGGAAGACCGTGATCCGGTGACAGGCATGCCACTGGTAGCCGCACAGAAACACGGTACTTCAGAGAGTTTCGATGTTCAGAGCGCGAATCAGGGGCAGATGCCATTGGCTGTTAGGCCTCCTCTTGAGTCGACGCCGTCAATTGACAACGCCCGTGTAGCCAGCCATCAGCTTATGCGTCCTGGTGCCGATGTAATGCATGGTCCCGACCAGCTGGTGGAGGCCTTGGAGAAGGCTCAGGCCGGGCCGGGCAAGCATTGGGCGGAGTACCCGTTCTATATCTATCGCATTCAAACCGCAGTCTATGAGAACGAACGTGGACGCAGCGAGTGGTTGCGTGCGAATGCTGGTAAAGCCTTAAGCTCTGCCGCCGCTATGGCTGACTACGCTGGTCGGCTCTATGACTTCGGTCACGACTACCGCGCCGTCCTCGCGTACCAACAAGTTCTTTACCGCGATGCCTCCATCTTCGATAAAGATCCTCTCCATCTATGGCGACTCGCGGATGGGCATTTTGGTCAAGGCAATCTAACCTTGGCTGACGGCTACTTTCAGACTCTCATCGAAAAGCATCCGGATAGCCAGCTATCGCGATTTGCTCGACTTCGACGTTTGGATGTGCAAGCGATCCGTGCGTACCAACAAGGAAAAGTTGAACAGCTAGCTGCCCTCGCGGCTCCCCTACGGCAAGTTCCCGCCGGGGATAACATGGAGTTGCGGGCGCAGGTTGCCCTGCGTTCTGCGTATTGGCGCGGCCTTAGCGCCAATGACGTTGCCAAAGTTAAGGCGGACAAGTCAGCAATTCCAGAACTGACAGCGGACCAGGTCAACGAGCTGACCACGGCCCGAGATAGCGTCGAGAGTAGCAAGACCGCATTTCTAACGAATACATTCCTATTGCACGATCGGCTCAGCGCTGCAAAGCCCTGGCAGAGTGAAACAGGATTGGCTGCTGCTGATTACTTCGAACGATTCAAAGGTCCGGCAACGACGCCATTTCGGGAAACTCTTCGCGACATGTTGAAGCAGAAGCTCGATGGCCAAATCCAGGGCCTTGTCGATCAAAAGCAGCACCTAGCAGCCATCAATGCATACAACGAATTGCCAGCAGCATTGCAATCAGTGCGTAAGACTCCCCAAACGAGCTGGGCCCTTGCCGAGGCTCACAGGGCTCTTGGTCAGGATGCCCAATCCATTCCGTTCTATGAGATTGCATCCGAGTCTTTTTCCGAGAAGAAGAAGCAGTTCCTAGCCAACTTTCGCCTCGCGACGGTTTCGTCAACCGTTCTGCGCGATCGCAAAGGTGAGGACGCGGGCGGCAAACTTAGCAAGTCAGCCGCGAATGCTGATAGGGCGATGGCTGCTATATGGCGCGACTTAGATGCCGCAGAAAGACGAGCCATTCTTGCAGAGAACAAGGAGGATCTCGAGCGCGCGGCAGTAGGTGCAGGCAAGTTGAGCAGTCCTGCACAGATTGTTCTCGACGCTTGGTCCGAGGCTCTGAAGAATCAAAGCATTCAAAAGTCGGAGACCGGCTCTGCTTCTGAAACAGCGTTCGTCGCCAATTCAAATACCGTAAAACTTTTCAACGACCTCACCAAACGTTTTGCTGAGCTCGGCGATCAAAATCGTCGTCGCCAGACAGCTGGACTGCTTCGTCATCTCAAGCCAGCGCAGCTCGATGATAATGAGGCCAAGCAAATCTGGGCACGCGAACTGGTTGCTCTCGCCGATGAATATCGCCAATCCAGCGAGTTCTTGGAAGCTGGCCGAATCTATGCATACACCGGCTCGGAAAGCGAAAACTGGGCTGGACGAGCGGAGGCTCTCTATAAGGGAGGTCTGCTGCTCTATCGCGCGGGTCAGCGCGAAGAGGCCATGGAGGCCTTTCGCAAGGCCAGCGAGGACGGAAACAATCAATTTTACGCAAATCTAGCCAAAGAGCGCATCAATCGACTGGAAGAATAAACCGGAACGGGAGGGGTAGATGAAATCGTCCATTTTTGGACCCGCGACAGCTGAAGGGCTATCGAACAGCCAAGTTCAGCCTTCGGTGAGTGGTAACGAATTTCTCGACTATGTACGAGAGCGCCGAAAGGATCCCGTCATTGGCCCGATCAATGTTGGGGGAGGCGTTTTTCTAACTGCCGACGACAAGATGCGGCAGCTGTTTGAGATTATCGAGCAGATTGCCGACGCAAATGTGCCGGTATTGATCACGGGAGAGTCTGGAACGGGTAAGGAAGTCATCGCCCGCATGATCCACTCCATGTCACGGCAACCGGATCGGCCATTTGTCGCCATCAACTGCGCTGCAGTCCCACCGTCACTTCTTGAAAGCGAAATGTTCGGCTATGAAAAGGGGGCATTTACGGGTGCTCATGCGCGCCACATCGGTCGTTTTGAGCAGGCCAGCGGTGGCACCTTACTTCTTGATGAAGTCACCGAAATCGAACCATCGACGCAAGCAAAGCTGCTGCGAGCACTGCAGGAACGTGAGATTGAGCGCATTGGTGGCAGCGGCCCCATCTCCGTTAATGCTCGGATCATTGCCACAAGCAATCGCGATATTGCCACTGCGGTTCGTAGCGGCGAGTTCCGCCAAGATCTGTACTATCGATTGTACGTCATCAACTTGGAAGTGCCGGCCCTCAGAATGCGCCCGGCAGACATCGAGCTACTAGCGGACTACTTTCTGAAGCAGTTTGCACAGCAGTTCGGGCGTAAGCCCATGACATTGGCGAGTGATGCGAAAGCCAAATTGCTGAAGTATCCTTGGCCGGGAAACGTGCGCGAGTTGCAGAATGTTCTGCAGCGCGCCGTGCTGATTTGCAAATCCGACACCGTTACCGCCACCGATATCCCCGTATCCAACGCCCAGGTCTCCCTAAGCACCGAATGGGTCAAGCACCTACCGTTGGGCCGGACCATGACAGAGGTTGAGCGAAATTTCATCATCGAAACGCTGAAGCACCACAACGGCAATCGAACGCACGCTGCAAAAACGCTTGGCATCTCTTTGCGCACTCTTCGGAACAAGATCAATGAGTTCACTGCGGGTGGTCATGAAGTGCCTGCGCCCACATCAGGCAAAGCGCTATGAGTAGTATTTTTGGCGGCATCTTCGCATTTGAAGATAAGGTGCAGATTGAGTCAATCAATCACCGCCTAGTCCGTAATAAAGTTATCACGGCAAACGTAGCGAATGCTGAAACGCCGGGATTTCGTGCTATCGGCTATGACTTTGAGGAGCAGTTGCGCGGAATCTCCGATCGCGATGACGACTTGAAGATGAAAGTAACAGATCCACGGCACTTCCTTACGGATCAGACAACAGCAGACGGACAGATCGAAGCGGATGTGTTTGTCAGGCCAAGCGAGTCTGTGGGCGAAGACGGTAACACGGTGGATATGGATCGAGAGATGGCGGATATGGCTGAAAACCAGATTCTGTTCCGCGCCGCTGTCGATCTCATTAATCGGAAGCTTGGAACGGTAAGGTACGCGATCACAGGCGGAGGTAGATAATTATGTCATCACTTTTCACCTCGATGAAAATTAGCTCCTCAGGTCTCGCGGCGCAGCGAGTCCGAATGAATGTGCTGAGCTCAAACTTGGCAAACGCCCAGACCACCAAGACCGCCGAGGGTGGCCCTTACAAGCGGCAAGATGTGGTCTTTTCTGCTGCACCAGCTGAGGCGCCATTCGAGAAATTTCTTGACGAGGACTTCGGAACGCAGCTTCGCCAAGTCAAGGTTGTTGGTGTCCATGAGGATACGAAGGAGCCGCGAATGGTCTATGACCCTTCGCATCCGCACGCCGACCCAAGTGGAAACGTCGCGATGCCGAATATCAATGTCATGACCGAAATGGTGAACATGATTGCCGCAACCCGTGCCTACGAAGCCAACACAACCGCCATCAATAACGCCAAGCAGATGGCGCTAAAGGCGCTGGAAATCGGTCGATAAGCGTTGCCTTGTCTAGGAGATGTCCATGAGCCAGGTCAATATAGGTCGACGGTTTGGTGAGCAGATTCTGGCGGAGCTGCGTGATATGCAGAGCCAGATCCAAAAGCCAACGGCGATTACGGCCGAAGAGGCTCCGGGCGGTGGACAGAGCTTCATGGATCACATGCGTTCTGGCGTTTCTGAAGTCAACCAAATGCAAAAGGCTGCTGATGGCCTGGCCGTCGACTTGGCTACAGGCAAGAATCAAAACATCCATGAAACGATGTTAGCTGCGACCCAGGCCGAGTTGAGCTTTAACTTCATGGTCCAGATTCGCAACAAAGTGCTCGAGGCATATCAAGAAGTCATGCGCATGCAGATCTAGGCTGATTCAATCTGTTTATCTGTAGCTTGACGCTAGGGAGTCGATGAGTGGAAAGTTTCAAGAAGTTTTTTGCTAACTTTAGTACCCAGATGCAAAAGGTTTGGGGGTCGATGAGTCTGGCAAAAAGAATCGCCGCAGGTCTGACTCTGCTGGCGATTATTGCTGGTGTTGGGCTCTTGGTTTCCATGCAGGCAAAAGAGCCATTTGAGTATCTTTTCGTAAATCTATCGCCAGAAGACACCACGGAGATCGTTTCGCATCTAAGGAAAGCAAATTTCCATGACTATGTTGTGGATGATCGAGGTGTGAAGGTGCCAACAGAGCAGGTCACTTCATTGCGCCTGAAGTTGGCGCAGGAGGGTCTGCCGGCACAGGGAATCGTTGGCTGGGAGAAGTTCGATACATCGGACTTCACTCGGACCGAGTTTGAGCAACAGATCAATAAAATGCGCGCCATACAGGGGGAACTTTCCCGAACGATTATGGGCGTCGAGGGAATTCTGTCGGCACGTGTGCATATCGTGGCGCCAAAGAACGCTCTCTTTGTCGAGGACAAGAAGGATCCAACGGCCGCCGTGTACATCAAGACGAAGCGTGGTTTTGAGATCGATCGCCGCCAGGTAAAGGGGATCGTCCACCTCGTTTCACGCTCGGTCGAAGGCCTCAAGCCGGAAAACATTGTCGTCATTGACTTTGAAGGCAAGATGCTGACGGAGGAGCAGACCAAAGATCCGGCCATGCGTCAGACCAAGGAGATGTTGACGTACAAAGCTCAGATCGAAAAGCAGTTTGAAGAGCGAATTAGGGCCATCGTTGGCCGCGTCGTTGGCCCAGAGCGCGTTGAAGCCAAAGTCGACGTAATTGTCGATAGCACCCAGGAAGAGCAAACCATTTCGGACCTTAATCCCGATAAGGCGGTTGTGGTGTCCCAAAGTTCCTCGAGCATGGAGCTGGCTGGGTCCGGGCTAAACCCCACGGGAGTGCCGGGAGCCAAATCGAACGTTCCCGGCGAGCAAGAGGCGCTGAATATCGCCACGTCTACCACGGAAAATTCGCGCACGACAGAAAGAGTGAATTATGAAGTAGCTAAGACCATCAGTAAGCGCGTTCTCCCAGTCGGAAATATCACTCGAATCTCGGCCGCCGTGCTCGTCGATGGCAAGCAGCCCTATCCGGTCGATGGAACGGTGCCGGATTTTGAGCCGCGAACCGAAGATGAAATGCGCAAGATCGATGAACTGGTCCGTAGTGCAGTGGGCTTCGTAGACGGCCGTGACGTCGTCAAGGTGCATAATATGCTGTTCCAGCTTGATCACTTCCAAGTGCAGGCAATCGCCGAGCAGAAAAAAGAGAACAGGGATTATATTTCAACACTGGTGGTATCCGTCATTGTTGCGCTTTCACTTGTGTTCTTTTTTGCGTTCATCGTTCGCCCGTACTTTCGCTGGTTGTCATATGACCCAGAGCGGAAAAAGAGTCAGGCTTCGGTCGAAGAGTACCGGCCGGACTTGGAACTGGGGGCCATCCAGCATGTTCAAGTTAAGGAGGATGTACCGTTCGATAAACTGTCGCCTCAAGAGCAAGTTTTGTATTTGGCAAAGCACGAGCCGGTACGGACAACCGAGGCTATTCGCATGCTCTTGAACCCACATCAAACAGTGCAACACTAGGCGGATGGGATCGTTGAATGTCTGATAAGATGCGCCGCCGACAGGATGGCGAAAAGAAAGTAGGGCGATTTATTCGGGGGGACGACGCCCGCCTTCTGCGGAACATCGTGGTCTTGCCGTTTTCCTTCGACGAAATTCGCGAAGCGCCCATAGCCTATGCCGACAATGCCAGTGGTAATGTTATTCGCCATAACTTGCACGATGAATCCCAGTTGGATCGTGCAGTGCGTCCGCATGAAACATTTGATGCGGATTTGCGCCGACCTGAACATCGTCGTCCTTTGCTGCAGCCACTCGACTTCACGGAGGACTGGGAGCGCCAACGCGCCAGGGCAAGTGCAAAGCGCGATCCAAGATACGAGGAAGATGATGAGTTTGATATTGAACGCGAGCTGCGCGAAAAGAAAGCCCGTCGCGCCTTCCTGCGCGGAGAAGCCGATTCAGAGGATGCACCCAAGGAATCACCAACTGCATCACACTCCAATTCAGCCAAGGAAGTTTCTACGGCTGGGTTAGGTAGCCTGGTCAAGAATGCGAATGCCGCTAAACCGACAGACCTCTTTCAAAAGCAGGCTATGAGCATGGAGGAGGTTGGTAGGCAGATTCAGAAGCTAGCGTCGTCAGACATGCTGGAGGATCCGGCGCCGACGATTACTCGCACAGCAACCTCGGCGACAACTTTGCAGCAACCTTCAAGCGCGTCAGAGATGCAGTCGGACCACCATCAGTCTGCGGATAGCACATCAGAAAATCGCGAATTCATCGCAATGCCTGTGCATGAAACGGTTTCGGATCGTGGTACGGAAGTAGCCGCAGTAGATGAGTACCGACGGAGGCTGCAGATTCAGGAAGAGAACAAACAAATTTTAGATGAGATTGCGGAAGAGTCACGGGCTCATGGTTATGCCGATGGATATCGCCATGGTGAAGAGAAGGCCGCTCTTCAAACTCGAGAGCAAGGTCGAAAAGTTTTGGGTAATCTATCCGATCTCGTTGGAGAGCTTGAGGGCCTCAAAAAATCAGTCTTGAAGAATGTCGAAGAGAACTTCTACGAGATTTGCCAAGCACTTGCCGAGTCGCTTTTTCGTCGTGAATTTCAAATTAACCCAGAGGCCTTCGCGGAAGTGATGCAGCGCGCCATTGATGAAGCGGTTGAAGACGACAAGGTTAAGATTCGCGTTCACCCGGAGTCCTATAAGAATCTGATTGCACTCGATGATGGCAACCTAAAAGATAAGCTTGTCGCGGATGATTCTGTTCCAGTTGGCGACTTCAAGGTCGAGTCGAGCCTGAGCATGGTCGATGGCAATATCGGACAACTGATCAAGAATTTGTTGGAGCAGCTGAACCTCTCTCTGTTTGAGGATGCAGCCAAAGATCGGGCGGGGTGAACATGCTGCCTGAAGTTCGCCGATTTAATCGTCAAGTTTTGCGCGACTCACTGGGGCAGATACAGTGGAGTCTGCGGGGTAAAGTGTGTGACGTCATTGGCACAGTCATAGAGGCCTATTTACCAGGAAGTCATCTTGGTACATTGGTCGAGATTATGGTTGACCATAAGAACACAGTCTTGGCAGAGGTTGTCGGCTTTCGCGATGATCGTGTTCTCATGTTGCCATTTTCAAGCATGAACGGCATTGGCCCCGGATGCACTGTGGCCAAACAGCGAAGTTTGACCCAAGTTCCTGTTCATGATTCGATGCTGGGGCGGGTGTTTGACCCCTTCATGAATTGTCTGTCAGAGCCAGGATTCAGCATGCCGGATCGAGTGGAACATGTTCCCGCAGATCGACCGGCTCCTAATCCCATGGAGCGCAACCGCATCAGAGTTCCCATGAGTATGGGTGTGCGCGCTATCGATACCATGTTAACCATGGGCGATGGTCAGCGGATCGGGATTATGGCTGGGTCAGGCGTTGGTAAGAGTGTTTTGCTTGGCATGATCGCGCGTGATTCCAGTGCCGACATTAACGTTATTGCCCTTATTGGTGAACGAGGACGCGAAGTCCGAGAATTCTTGGAGCGTGACTTAGGACCAGAGGGCTTGCGCCGCTCAGTCGTCATTGCCGTCACATCCGATCGTTCACCCCTCATGAAGGTTCGCGGGGCGAAAGTGGCGACGGCTATCGCTGAATACTTCTCGCATCAAGGTAAATCAGTCCTGTTGATGATGGATAGTCTGACCCGAGTCGCTATGGCTCAACGAGAGATTGGATTGGCCATCGGTGAGCCACCGACGACTAAAGGGTATACGCCGAGCGTGTTTTCATTGCTCCCAAGTTTGCTGGAGCGAACGGGGCCGCAGGGTCCTGGTTGCGGCAATATCAGTGGCCTCTATACAGTGCTCGTCGACGGCGATGACTTTAACGAGCCGATTGCCGACGCAGCGCGATCGATTTTGGATGGTCACATTGTCTTGTCGCGCTCTTTGGCGGCACGCGGGCACTACCCGGCGATTGACGTCACGGCCAGCGCTAGCCGGGTGATGACTGATGTCGTTGGTAAGGAGCATTTGGCCTTAGCGCTCCGGGCCAAGAGCTATCTTGCCTCGTATCAGGAGAATCTAGACTTGATGCAGATTGGCGCCTATCAGCCTGGATCGAATCCGCGGCTCGACGAAGCGATTCGTCTTATGCCGCAACTGGAGCGGTTTCTTTGTCAAGCTGCCGATGACCATAGCAACCTGGAGCAGAGTCTGGAGGCCTTGCGACGTATCGTGGCAACGGCTGGCGATTTTGAGCGGAACCATCTAGCAAATCGATAGTGTGAGTGTGTTTGATCTTCAATGATGATGAGAGGCACCCCCCAAACATGAGTGAGACGAAGCAAAAGCAGAAGCGAATGGTGCCCCTCATTCGGGTTAGGCAAGTTCAGCTGGATCAAGAATCCATGGTTTTGGCGCAAATCCGTCAAGTGAAGAAGCAGAAAATGGCGGAGCTCTTAGAGAACCAAAGGCTTTATCTCGAAGGTGTGGAACGCCTGAACAAGGAACGAATGGGCACGAACCATGGGCATATGCTGACGCTTGAATCTAGCGTCGACTTTGTCAGAAACCGTTGGCATGTAACTTTGCTCCAACTGCGAGAAATTGAGGCGCGGGAAAATGCTCAACTAGCCAATGTCATGGTTGCTCAGCGAAATCTGCGGGCATTGGAGAAATTAAAGGATCGGTACGGCGTCATGGTCAATGACGAAGAGCGGCTCATCGAGCAGAAGATTCTCGATGAAACTGCGGCACGTCTCTTTAGTCAGTCACGTGGCTAGGAAAGTAGAATCGTGGATATGTTTGAGCGCATGGCAACACTTAGAAATATAATTATCGCGAAGGTCATGATTTTGGCCTTTGCGTGGCTTATGATTGAGGGCCAGATTTTTGTTGGGGATCAGGATTCTCTGGGCCAGAATAAAGTAGATAGTTCCGTCGGTGGTCGTTCGGGCGCCGGCTCAGAGAGCAACGCGGCGATCGCCGAGGCCGAAGAGAATCCTGCCGTTCGAAAAAGGTCGCGAAAAGGATTCCTGGACGGACTGCTGCAGTTGCCTAGCATTGCCCCTGATGAAGTCAAACGCGAGGAGCTTGGTCGCTATCTTTCGCTGGTTGAGCGCAAGGAGCGTCAGGTCAACGAGAGGTTGGACTTGTTGGGCAAGAGAGAGGAAACACTGAAATCCCTCGAGAAGAGCGTAGAGGAAAAGCTAAAGCGGCTTGAAGACGAGCGTCGATTTTTTGCCGAGACTGTCCAGAAGGAAAAGGAGTTTAAGGATCAGAGGACTAAAGCTCTTGGTGAATTTTATGCCAAAATGAAGCCGAAAGTCGCGGCTCCCATTTTTGAAAAGTTGGATCGGGATTTAGTCGTGGAGCTTTTTCAGCTGGTCCCGCAGAAGCAGGTCATGGAAATCTTGGCGGCGATGAACCCCGAGGAATCCGTCCGGCTTAGTGAATACTACGGCCGAGTTCGGTCCGGTCGAGAATATGAAGTGATGCGAGAGATGAACACGTCACTGCAAGATGAGTTTCAGAAGTGCAAGGGCGTTCCATCCGAATCGCACTGATTTACGCGGAACGCCCCTCTGTAGCGGTTAAAGCCTGGGGGCGGCATTTACTCTGCGCTCGCTTGCATTCTTTTGATCCCCTCACCTAGTCCACCCATCACGCTGTATCCGCAATCAACGTGAAGTATTTCGCCAGTGGTGGCGCTCGCCAGGTCACTGAGCAAAAATCCAGCACTCTTCCCAACTTCTTCTCCGGTGATGTTGCGCCCCAGAGGCGAAACCGCCGCATAGAGGCCCATCATGTCGCGGAAATCGCCGACCGCCGAAGCCGCCAGAGTGCGTACAGGACCAGCGCTGATGCCATTAGCACGAATGTTTTTTGATCCGAGGTCGTAGGCCACATAACGGATGGACATTTCGAGTGCGGCCTTGCAAATACCCATCATGTTGTAGCCGGGAATTACCCGTTCTCCACCAAAATAACTAAGCCCAAGGATGCTGCCACCCGTATTCATGATTCGCGCGGCCTCGCGTGCCGTGGCGATGAAGCTATAGCAGCTAATATCCATAGCTAATTTGAAGCCCTCGCGGCTGCAGTCGATGGTGGCGCAGCGGATGTCTTCGACATTGGCAAATGCTATCGAGTGGACGAAGAAATCTATTTTACCGAATACTTCTTCAGCGCAGCGAAAGAAGTGCGAGATTTCTTGATCGTTGGCGACGTCGCAAGGCAGGATGAGCTTTGCACCGATTGGTTCTACGAGCTGCCGCAGACGACGCTCGTTACGATTGCGGTCGCCCTTGTCGGGTAAGTGATTAAAGCCAAGTTCTGCGCCTTCGGCATGCAGGAACTGGGCAATGGACCAGGCCAGCGAATGGTCATTCGCCACACCCATGATGATACCTTTTTTTCCTGAGAAGAGACCCATAATATGATTCCTTATGCCCTGAAAATCGATGCTCTAACATAGACTAGCTCTGGCTAGCGGACAACCGCTAGCAGGCAGAATATTGGTTTTAGGCAGGAAAAGTTCGGAGAGAAAAAAGCCACGGGTCGGGGTCCTGACTCCCTATACGCCCCTCGATCGATTCAGGTCCGACCCGTGACCATGTAAAGCAAAATTCAGTGCGGGCTACTGAGTAGCGGCCACGCTTTCGCCTTGAGCCATGCGAATCGTCGACTCTTGCGGCTCGTTCAAAGATGGATTTAATTGGGATGCCACGAGTCTGCCAAAGGTTGCCGGTGTGAACAAACTGGCAATGTCTCGGACGTAGAGACCCTTCTTGATGTTTTCTGCGGGTACTTCTGGCATTGCCTTGCGTAGCTGATTCAGGCCGGCATCGGTAATCAGTCCATTGATGGCAAATTCTTCATCACTCAAAGTTCCACGGGCCTGGCGCTCGACCTCTCCGCGTGGGATTTTGATGCCGAACTCTTTTTCCATGCGGAACATGATGTCGAGAAAGTCGATGCTCTCGGCGCCAAGGTCGCTCACGAGACTCGAGTCTGGCTTTACCTCGGAGGCATCGACGTACAGTGCGTCTGCTACGATCTCTATGATCTTGTTCGTAATGGTCATAAGGTCCCCATTCCTGGTGAATTTATCTTGTTCCAAAGCTGCACGTACTGACTGGCGTGCCCTAGTGCAGCACCCGTGCCAAAGTGTAAGTAACTGGAATTACGTGCGAGGGCTGCGCTTTCAGGCTCGATTCCCTGCCACTTTCGGCAGCCCAAAGGGCGGAGGGCTCCCGACGACAAAATACAACTATCTATAAATATTGTTATTTATCGGACATCGGTCATAACTGGCAGAGTTAATGGGCCAATTTAGGTTCACTCTGCCTTTTTTGGCAGACTGTGATACCGGAAGACCATATACTTTTTGATCTCGTGATTTGGGAGATCCATGGAGTCGGTTGTCGGCGAACAAAGTCGTGGAGAAGACACGAAGCATCAGCTGATCGCTGGCCGCTACGAACTCAGAGAGTTCGTCGGTAAGGGCAGCATGGGTGCAGTGTATCGTGCGCACGATCGTCAGTTAGATCGATCGGTAGCCTTAAAGTGCGTCCGCCTAGCTAACGACTCGCACTTACCCCAGCTCGCCGCCCGCGAAGCACGCATCCTGGCCTCACTGAATCACCCGAACATCATGCAAATATACGATGTCTGCACCATCCATGATCAAGTATGGCTAGTCACGGAATGGGTGCAGGGAGTCGTCGTCAACGAATTGGCAATGCCGCTGCATCCTTTGATGGCAGCAGCCATCATGGCGCAGATCTGCTCCGGATTAGCTGCCGCCCATCAAGCGGGTATTTATCATCGGGATATTAAGCCATCGAACATCATGATTCGCGATGATGGACGGGTGTTGCTGCTGGACTTTGGCGTTGCCTTTGCTTCAGGCACGTCGAGCGGAGAGACAGTGGCAGGGTCGCCTCGTTATTCTGCTCCTGAGATCCTGGAGGGAGAGGCGCCTTCGGCGGCCACAGATCTGTTTTCTGCGGCGCTGTTACTTCTCGAGTTGATGACCGGCAAGCATCCTTTTCCTGATTTAGCTCCGTTGCCGCTGTACCGGCAGGTCAAAGACAACCTGACTGGTATTGTCGAGGAGCATTGTGACGGGCTGTACCCCCCACTCGTTGAAATGATCCGATGTCTCTTGCTCGGCGAGGCCTGTGATGGGGTCGAGCGAGGAGCGGCTCTGACGCGTTCTGTAGCAATTCGTTTTGAAGAAGTGTTGCATGTCCACGCTAGGATTTCGCCGGAGCGTTTCCTGGCAAGTTATTTTAACGATCCTGAGATTTTAGATGCCTTCAAGACTTCCATAACAGACGAAGTAGAAGCTCATCTAGCAAACGCCGATCTATCTCCGCGGCGAAAGGCCTACTGGTTTGCTTATCAGCATCAAATTGAGGTCGTGACCAGCGATCATGCAATCTCTGCTGAGTCTGTCCAGCGCCGGGTGCGTCGTCTTTTGCCGCCTCGTAAGCCAAGGGTGGCGCAGGAGTCTCAGAATGACCGTCGACGAACGCAAATTTTCAGCAATCAATTTGCCATCGGGCTTCTGATTTTCACCATGGGGCTGATTCCAGCCGTTTTGTACCGGGACCTGTTAATCGGCAAGTTCAGGAGTTTGCGAGTTGTTTTTGATGAAGAGGACCAGCCTCAAGCAGCGAGTAGTGCCGTCGTAACGGCTAACAGCACAAGTGCCGGTGGCGAAGCCCTCAGCGTCAAAGAGGCTGTCCGCGAAGCGGTGAAAGAGGCGGTGCAGGAAGCCATCAAGGAAAAGGACGAGTCGCCGAAAGCCATCGCCCGCGTCGAGCGCGAGGCAGAAAAAGCTGTTCAAAAGGCGATGCGGGTTAACGACCCCAAGAGGCAAGTGGTATCGCGCCAGCTAGAGCCGCCGCCCAGTGTTACTGATTCTCCTAAAGTTTCCTCTGAAATTCGAATTCAGCCGGGAGCAGTGTTGGCGAGTCCGGGTGCTGCAGGCACGAAAGTAGCGGCGTTGACGGATACCGGTGATTCAGAAGCAGCGATAGAACAGGCTCTGGCTGAGGTACATCTGATCGCCAATGCTTGGGCTGAAGTCAGCGTTGATGGCGTTGCCATCGGGCGACTTCCCAGCGCAAAGCCATTTAGCATTCCCGCGGGGGTGAGGAGAGTTCGCTTAGAGTCTCCCGTTGTTGAGCCGATGGAGGCAGAAATACAGATTGCGGCCGGGCAAGAGAATCGCTTTCGTTTCACGCTGAAGCCCAAGACTTCGGTGCGGATGTTGCGCTTAAAGGCAGAAGGCCAACTGTTTGTGGATGGTATCGATGCAGGGCTAGTCCGCGAGAAGTCTGTAACTCTGTCCTATGGTGAACATGAAGTATGGGTCAAGCGCGGTACGCAAATCATGTTCAGCAAGAAGATTCAGATCGGGCCGAACACGCCTGATGTGCTTGAGTTGGAGTAGGATTGATGCGGCTGCAGGACAAGAATGTGGATCAGCCAGAGATGAATCTGCGCCTTTTGGCTTGGAGCCAGGAGGGTGTTTTGGTTGTTGAGCAAGATCTTCAGGCGCGTACGGTGTCTCTGTCTGGAAAGCAGGATTGCGATATCAGTGTGCCGGCATTGGGTGATGACAGCGTGTTTTTGCGCTTGGGAAAAGATCGGGTTCTGATCTTTTATCAGCACTCTGATCACCGACCAGGCGATACCGTGGAATTGACGATCGGTGAGACAGCCCGGGTGGGGATGCTCTACTGGTCGGTATTGAAGAGCCCTGTGCGTCACCCGGTGGAAGCGGCTTCCGTGCAGCCTCTGGGTGCCGGCCTCGCAAGTCGATTGCTTGACTGGATGGCGCGCCCTATGGGAGCGCGGGAAGATCTGCGCGGTGCGCTTGTCGATTTCCTCGATCTCGCATTGGAGCGATCGCGAGCGATCAGCGGCATGCTGGTCCTGGCTGACCATGATGGCTTTAGCTTAGCCTCCTATCGAGGTTTAAGCCTAGAAGAAGCGCATCGCTTTTGGGACTCGATGCCCGAGCAGCTGTCAGCTGAGATTTTGCGAACGCAAGCGCGCGTGCTCCTGCCTGAGGGCTTTCAGAATCAAAATTCCGCTGAGACCACCGTATATATCCGTGGGATGCGCAGCATCGTTGGTTTTCCGGTGCAGGCCGAAGGCCGCCTATTAGCTATTTTGTATTTAGGCTTTCATAACTTGATGCGTGAGTTATCGCGTGAGTTGCAGCTTGATATAGAGCAATCGTGCGCGGTGCTGGGCTTGATTGTTCAGCGGGGACTTTTGCGTGCAGAAGTTGAGTCAGTCCGCTTTGGAGAAGGAGTTGCGCGCGACGCATTTCCGCATGGCCGCCTCATGTTGGGCTCTTCTCCGGAGATGGCCGATGTCTATCGTCGGATCACCAGAATCGCTCCTGTTGATATCAATACTCTCATTGTTGGTGAGACAGGCACGGGTAAAGAGCTAGCAGCGCGGGAAATCCACCGCCTGTCACCGCGGTCAGATAAGCCATTCATTGTCTTTAACGTCGCGGCAGTGCCTGAATCGCTTTTTGAAGCCGAGATGTTTGGTTATCGTCGTGGGTCATTTACCGGCGCGCTGACCGATCGCAAGGGTATGGTGGAAATGGCGCATGAGGGCACTCTATTTATCGATGAGATTGGTGAGTTGTCGCTGCCACTCCAAGCTAAGTTGCTGCGTGTTTTACAAGAGCGTGAAGTCTCACGGATTGGTGATGAGAAGTCGCGATCGGTGGATTTTCGTCTAGTCACAGCCACACACCGGGATCTGCCGGCGCTAGTTAAAAAGGGAAAATTTCGCGAAGACCTTTACTACCGCATTGCTGGTACGGTGATCGTTGTGCCTAGCCTCCGCGAGCGTCGCGGTGATGTGCTTGAGTTAGCAAATTTTTTTCGCCAGCAGTTTGCAACTCGTCACGGACTTCCTTTGCGACATTGGTCGCCGGATGCCGTTGAAGCGCTCCGGCGTGCTCCATGGCCGGGAAATGTGCGTGAGCTTGAACATGCGGTGAGCCGCGCCTTTATCATGGCGGATGGAGAGGTCATTCGCGCTCAAGACCTGCAACTTAGCCCTGATGATCATCACCAAGATGACGACGTTCATGACGTAGAGGGACTTGAAGTTGAAGGCGGCAGTTTAGCCGACGCCAAACAGGAGTGGCTGAAGGCTTACATCAGCGAATCGCTAAAGCGGCATGACGGCAATCGAGCGAAGACGGCAAAAAATTTAGGAATTGGACAACGCACCCTGTTTCGCTACATCGAACAGTTGGGTATTCGCGGGGTCTGATGAATGACGATTCAACGAGACATCTGCGGAATATTTGGTGTGGCGCTGATTCTACAATGGCCTGCGCAGTGCGCTGTCTATGCGCAGTCAAGCGATAGCCCTGCTGCAAATGTCGTCTCCTCGGCGGGGTCTCCAGGGCCTTCGGTAGCTGCTGATTCGGCCGCTAAATCCATAGATGGCAGTTCCGCGGACGCTCATTCTCAAAGTGTCGCGATGGCTGAGGACCTGTATCGGCTAGGAGACTTTGAGCAGTCGCAATGGAAGCTTGAGCCGTTGATTTTGAATTTGGCGCATCTGGATGCGCCGATCAGGCAGCGAGTTATTATTCTCGGGATTCGTTTAGCATTTGCCTTTGATCGTGGCGAAGACGCCCGGCCGTGGATGATCAGTTTGGAACAATTGGCGCCTGATTTTTTCATGGACCCCATTCAGGATCCTCCGGCCGCCCATAGTATGTGGGAGGAAATTCGAGTTGCAGCAGCTGCAAAGCGAGCGGCGGAAAAGGCTGCTGTCGCGCAGTCGTTGGATGCAACCGATGCAGGAACCGCTGGTGCCGATGAGCCAGAGCAAAAGTTACGCTCGGCAGCGCGCTTCTGGGTTTCACTCTTACCATTTGGGGTTGGTCATTTTGATCATGGTCGCTTCACGGAGGGCTTTGGTTATTTGGGCGCCGAGGTTTTGACCCTTTATGTATCGCCCTATTTTCGTGGAATCGAAAAGTCGTCTCCAAGATACTTTCGCGAAAGAAGTGACACTCTACCTAATCGTGCGTCTGAATTGTTGTTCATGGGCACTTGGGGTTATGAAGTATTGGATTTGGTGCCTGAGCTGATGCGGCGTGATGCGCGACGAGCCGAGTATGTGCGGTACGGATTGTCCTTTTTTCCCTTTGGCGTTGGCCAAATGAAGAATGGAGAAATGAGTAAGGCGGTTGGCTTTGCTGTGGCTGAGGGTGCGTTGATCGGTTACGGTCTCTTGGCTCGCTCTGTCGAGCAAAGACGCCTAGCCATGAACATCGCAGCGGCGACAATACTGTACGGGGCATTTGATGGCTGGGTGAATCATCGCAGCCTGGAAAACCGGAGGCCGCCTGATTCTCAGGCGGCCCCGCGCGTCCTGTTGCCAATCCTGGCATGGAGAGAAACCGGAAATCACTTCGAATTCGCACTTGCCTATCGTCAAAGCTTCTAGCGAGAGAGAAGCGCTAGAAGCCGTGAACCCAACACCTAGATTTCTTCAACTTCGGCACCGTCTTGCTCCAAATCACAGCCCTCTGGTGCGTACTCAAGCGATCGCCCATCGGAGAATTCGATGGTTGCGTTTTCATTCAGAAAGCTGATGGAGTAAGTGAGTTTCGCTTCCGTGGTACCAGCTTCAAAAATGGAGCCCGAAATGCTGCCGCTGACAGGCATACAACCGCCGGCACTGGTGTACTTAACTTCCGAATATGTGGTTTCGACGCGGCCGTTGTCTTTTGTTGATCCGATGGTGGTGCCTGAATGGATAGTTCGGCTGATCACATCCATTGAGGCAGCATCGCGAAGGGTGGTTGCGTTGAGTGGAGCGTCCACTTTCGTCGCGATGCTCAGCGTCAGGGTCTTGTCCTGATTACGACTGTTTTTCAACGTCAATTCTCGTTCGACGCGACTGGTCATCGAGCGAGTCACCGCGAGCTCAGATTCGTCAATCTGTACATCTGTCCAGGTGATGCTGCGCTCACCATTGGCGACCAGAGAGTGCGAGCTCTCATAAGTTGTCCCGCGACGTTTGTTGGTAAGAGTCATTTCTCGGGACCTTGATCGTGAGAAGCTCATGTCTAGTGTTACGCCTTGCATTTCGTTGAGTTCGATCTCTTCGGAGCGACCGCTCTCAGAGCAAAATGTTTCTTCGCCTTCTTTCGACCATGTTCTGGTTTGGGAACCGTTCATGTCCATTGTCATGGACCATGATCGGACCGCATTATCGCCTTCGCGACTGCGGTTAAAGGTGTGAGTGATGGAGACTACGGCCATTCCCTCGCTGGCTTCACAAGTGCGCTTGATCGTCATTTTTCCTTGGCGATCTCTTGACACGAGCTGGAAGCCAGCTTCGCTGGATTGGTCTATCGCGGCTGCAGATATTGCCTCATCAATTTGTGAGGTAACTGATTCGGAAAGCAAAGTATCGTCAGACAAGATTTGACTTGTGGATGCGTTTGCGGTCACTTCGCGAGTCTCGGCGTGATCGCGGCCACAATGAGTTAGTGACAGTGCCGTGATGGCTAGTAAGGAAGAATGTAACCGCATGACGATTCGCTCCTCTATTGAACTTGGGTACACAGCGTGACGTCACCGCCCAACAACATAAAGCTTATCGGAACTTTTATTCTGCACTTTAGAAAAATTTTTAAAGGCTTTAGGAACAGCCAGTTAACATTATTAAACGAAAATATTAGGATAAATACTGCACCTTTTAATGCGTCATATCTATATGTAATTAAAGTTAAAAAATGCAAAGTGCAGATTAACTGAATACATCGCTCTTGATGCGAGCGTGCCTTGTCTGGGGCCCTGTTCAAGAGTGATCCTTCAAATATCAGAGATAATTGGTACTATTAATACTTCTCAAGGAGTGATGAGTGCGCGCCGAGAAGAAGATCTATGGGGGCAAAATAGACCCTGATTCTGGGAGATGAGGATGTCCATGGGCCAGGTAGAGCGTCTTCGAGAGGTCGCCAAGCACGTTCGTGTGGCGAGTTTCTTGAGCTGTCGTGACTTTCTGAAGGCTGTCTACCAAGGTGCCAAAGCGGCATTTGAGCCGTACTCGTACCTGCATTTCGCTGACCACCTGGGGTTTTCAAAAACAAATGTCATTAGGCTAGTGGTTGCCGGGAAACGCCCTCTGACGGTGAAAGCAGCGGAGCGCATCGCTGAAGCGCTGGCTCTAAAGGGCAGCGATCGAAAATATTGGCTTCGCTTGGTTGCCTATGAAAAAGAGCGAGCGCCCGCAGCTCGAGAGCGTCTGTTTAAGTCCTTGCTGGAGGCGAAGTCAAGTGCCGAGCCCTCCGGCCTTACCAGTGACGAGTTGGAATACTACTCACAATGGTACCACCCGATTATTCGAGAAGTATTAACGATGCCGGCGTGGGACGGATCTCCCGAATGGATACAGGCGAAATTGCAATTTCCTCTGCGACTCGACGAAATTCGCAAGGCGCTTGAGGTGTTGGCGAAGTTACGACTTATCATCTACAAGCCGGAGCTTGCTCGATTTGTAGCGAGTGAACAGAATCTCATGACTGGCCGAGAGGTGGATGATATTGCGATCGTTCGCTACCACCACGGCATGATCGATCTTGCTAAGGAATCCATCACCCGGATTGTGGAATCCGAGCGAGACATACAAGCGCTGACGGTATCCTTGCCGGTCTCTGCTGTGCCAATTTTGAAAGCAAAGATTCAGCAATGGGTTCATGATGTGATGTCGATGGAGCAGCCAGGGGCGACAGGACAAGACGTCTTTCAGTTGAACGTTCAGCTTTTTCCGGTGACCAAGACTTACTAGAGACTGTAGGGGCGGACGCATGATGAGTCAGGACAATAATCCGAGAGATTCCCGAGGTGTCGCTGCGAGGCTGCCTTCGTGGATCTCTTTTCCTTGGCTTTCTGCGTTCCTAATTGGCTGCGGAACTTTGGTCGGCAATCCCAAAAAACCTAATGATGGCACTCAGTCGTCTAAGATTCAGTGGCCGGTCATTGAGTTGCATTTTGCCGAAGACATTACTTCTGTCGAAGAGGGGGCCACTCTTCATTTGATCCAGGCGGGCAACCAACGCTTCACTGCGATGCACGCCGTCGTGAAGCGAATGGATCGAACATTCAGAGATATTAACGCCGTTGTTGCCGAGCTTGAGGCGGAAAATGTTCAGGAAATTGGCCGCTTTTCTGCTCAAGGGCCAAATAAAGATGTCTCCATTTCTGTGCAAGAGATGATCGAAGCTGAGGGTCAGGCTTATTCTTATGAAGCTATTCTTTGCGCTTCGAATGGTGACGGTGTGCGCAGCCCATTTCTGCACATGCAGTGGAGCAAAGATGGAAGTCGCATGCGGCTTGTGAAAGATCACAAGATGTCGCCTTGGTATCCGCAGAATCGATTGGATTTTGCTTCTGAGATTACCCTGCAACGTGAAGGGGACGCCACTTTTGTGGCGTTAAGAAACTTTGGCCAGCTGTCAGGAAATTCTCCACGAATAGATGGTCCAGGGATAGCCGAGCTCACAAAAGCGAAGTGGGACGCAGAGGGTAATGTCGAGTTAGCTGCGACGATAGATCGATTCCAGTATCCAGCGGCAAGCGATGTCTTCACTGGCGATTCCTATCTTGTGGGCCGATTGGGGTCGGTGGGCGGTGGTGCCTTTGTAGGCTACGATAAGTCCCTGAATCGATGCAGCCTAGGATTTGATGAGACGCGGGAGGATCCATTCGTGCGCGCCCAAAGTGGTCAGCCCGGGTTCTGCTTGGGGCGGATTTTGGGTGAGGCTGCGGATTTCGGCGCCGATGCGTTGGATTCGGCTTTGGAAGAGCTCCGAGATATTGGCATTGTTAAGAGTTCTGAGTTGGTGCCTGTGGCTTTTGATCAGCATGTTCGATGTGATTTCTGAAGAAACCGGGCCGCGACGGAAACCGCCGCGGCCCCAAGCCCTGTTGTGCGGACCGGGGGGAACCACCCCGGTTCGACTCCTAAATAGCCTCTGAATCATCCTAACGTCAGACGCCTAAGCAGACTTCTGCGCGTAATACCAATATTTGGGTTGCGGTAATCGCTTACCCCAAGCGCTATCCCGACAGAACGACAAAACAGCGTTTTTGTAACTAGCCCATGTCGGTGTTTTGACGCCGAGTTTGGCCAAAAGTAGGTGCGTTCTGGAGGCGTCAAAGTAAACATCGCAGCCTCGCAGATAGAAATAGTAAGGCGCAGCAAGTTCACAAGCCTGCCAGAACTCCTTGGGCATCAGTCGATTGAATGGCGATGACTTCATGAAGTCAAAAAGCCAGATTGGCAGCGTCGGCCGTGGCCTAATGCCGGCGTGTTCCTGTGCATCGCGGAGTAGTTGCCCGATGCGCAATTCATTGCCTCGACCTGCGGTCAGATGCCAAGTTCCACCCAACGACTCCTTGGTTGCCGTAAGCGCCAAGAGCGCATCGACGACAAAGTCAACAGGTACAACATCAAGCGTTGCTCTTGGCTGACATGGAATAAAAGGCAGCACGTTTTTCGACAACAGGCGCAAAGGCCAATAGAGCACTTTGAAGTGAGGCGTGAATCCCGTACGGGAGTCACCAACGACAATGGAAGGCCGAAAAATGGCGACAGGAAATCGAGTGGCATAGGTGCGAACTAGATTCTCTGACTCCCATTTGGTTTGCTCATAATTATTGGCAAACTTTTGGCCGCGGTTGGTGTCCAGTTCGGTGACGACGCCACGCTTGGTTCCAGCTACAAATGCTGTCGAAACGTAATCGAAGCGCTGCAGAGAGCCATTGGCTCGACAGAGTTCGGCAAGTTCCAGGACGCGGCGAGTGCCCTCTACATTGTACGCGCGCGACTCCAAGAGCGGCGCTCCAAAGTCCGTGCTGGCCCCGACGTGCAGGATCTCGTTGATGGAGAATTGGAGATTAAAGTGGTCCTGAACGCTCAGGCCGAGGTGATCCAGAGTGAGATCACCCTGAACTGCTACAATCTTTTTCTGCATGCGCGCTTGATCAGCCGGTGGAAATATCTCGGCAAACAGCTCGTGCAACCGCTCTTCGGCGGTTTGCCGGGACGTTCCGCGAATCAGTACATAGACCTTTTCATATTTCGGGTCGTGCCCAACCCGGGACAGTACCCCGCGGCCCAAAAATCCGGTTCCCCCGGTAATAAATAAATTCATATGTTCCTCCACAACAGCGACATCTACAAATCGTCGATCATCTACAGTTCTGTACTGACAGCAATACACGAAACATCACCCCAGATAGACGAGCGCACAATGAGCGCAATCGGACGTTCGGGTGTCAACAGACGGGTTTCACTATCTGAGCTCTTCACTCGCAGATGTACAGGAATCTGGCCCTGCGCTTGCAGCAGCGGCAATATGCCGAGTTCCAGTAATCCGCCGGCCTCCATGAGATTACCTGTGACGTGACCGATTGTTACAGCAGTCACGGGCCCGCTTTGCTGCGACCAGCGTGCTACCGCATCCTCTTCGGCACGATCGATCTCTAAGAATCCAGATCCCGTCAGAAAGATCATCCCAACCTGACTGGGAATCATCCCGCTGCGCTGGATAGCATCGAGCATGCAATGCTCGATCGCATCAGTATAGGTGGCCGACTGGGCTGTACGATCCACCAGTCCCTGGCCTGGACTTGCGATCGATCCTCCCAAATAAGTAGCCAACACTTTGCGTCCATGACCGTATGCTGCTTGTCGGCGTTCAAGTGAGGCAAACACGGCACCATCGGCAAGGATCGTTCCGCGATCGCTGATGGTTGTGTCATTTTCGTTGGCAAGCCATCCCATGGCGCGGTGCATCCGGTGACGAACGGCATCTGTATGCTCCGTATAGCCGCCGGCCAATGCGCAATCAATTCGCCCCATTCTCAGATTGCGCGCTGCAGCCTGCAAGGCCAGGTGCGCACTGTTCTCGGCCGAAGTGTAGTTGTTGTTCGGGCCGCGCACGTCAAAAATGATGCTGCCATAACAAAGGACGTTATTGGGCAAACCTAGCAGGAGCGTGGTTGGTCGCGAACTCATGCAAAGTTCGCCGAAATCAGCCTCGTGGTACTTTTCATCGGCGCCCTTCGAACCTATGACGGCTGCCAGGTAGCTCTCGTGATCGTCGGTTGACGAAGGAGGGGCGCCTACATACATACCCTTCCGGTAGGTTTGATATGCCGCTAGATCGTCTTTTTTCTTTAAATTCTCAAGTGTCGCCAAGCCGAAACTGTCTCGACGCGAAACCGCCTTGAGCATGCGTCGATCCGTTAGCAACGGCGCCGCATTGAAGCCATTCAGTCGAAAATTTGCAGATCCGTTTGGCGCGCGATGACTCATGATGGCGTCCGACAGCGATTCAAATGTATTGCCGGCAGCACTGATGCCTTCGATTCCTGTGATCACAACATCGTTGTCATTTGCTGTAAACATTACTTCATCCTCCCCACGACGACCGCTGTATTGGAACCACCGAAACCTACAGAGTTGGATAGTGCATACGAAAATTCCTTGGGCGTAGGCTTGCTGGGGGTGACTTGAATGGGGCAATCGCCATCTTGTTGAAATAGATTCGCACTTGGAGGCAGCACCTGATGCTTGAGGGCCTTAATGCAAACGGCTAGCTCGATGGCGCCAGCCGCTGAAATCATGTGACCGGTGACGCTCTTAGTAGAACTCACGTGGACGGTGCTCTCGCTCGCAGGAAAGACCTTACTTATGGCTAGTGACTCGATCCGATCGTTGAGTAGTGTAGAAGTACCATGGGCATTAACATAGCCGACATGGTTTGGTTTTAGCCCGGCTTGATCAATCGCCATCTGCATCGCTTCGATGGGACCATGTCCCTCCGGATGCAGGTCGGTGATTCGATATGCAGACTCGGTAATTCCATATCCCAGGACCTCGGCCAGGATGGGTGCATTGCGGCGCTGTGCGTGCTCCATGTCTTCAAAGACGAGCATGCACGCGCCTTCGCCTAAAACAAAACCATCGCGGTCGGTGTCGAAGGGACGCGATGCGGTCCGGGGATCGTTGTTTCGTTTTGAAAGAGCGCCCAATAGGCAGAAACCAGCCATGTGAAAAGGGTTGACCATGGAATCGGCACCACCTGTCAGAACGACATCGCGCTCACCGGTGGCAATCATTTCAAATGCCTCACCAAGAGCCTGTCCAGACGAAGCGCAAGCCGTATGCACGGTAACGTTACCGCCGCGTGCGCCCATGATGCGCGCCAGAACGTTAGTCAGCATGAATGGAAAATTCTTTCCGACATATTTTAAGCTTGGGTCGTGCCAATTCTGTTCGGCAACGACGCGAGAATACCATTGGTAATCTGGACTGCCCTGTCCAACGCCAAGGCAAATCGACGTTCGCCAAGGATCAGGTTGGCTAAGGTCGATTCCTGATTGGCGGATCGCTTCCCGTGCGGCAGAGATGCCAAAGCGTGCCGCTTCATTTAGGTATGGCAGCTCTTGGGGCAGGACCGTGCTTTCGTCAAATTGAAAGCCGTCAACTTCATAGGCGATTTTGGTGGGCATGCGTGAGGCATCAAAGCGAGTGACGGCTCGGGCTCGACTGGACCCCTCGATAATGCCATTCCATGTTTCATCCATGGTATTGCCAGCAGGAGACACTGCTCCCATGCCGGTTACGACAACGCGTCGATTTTTTTTCAGCTGCAACATGGTTCTACTCCACAATTTCGTATTGGTAGCGACCGCGTAAAATTTTCTTGCCGTTCTTGCTGATTTCGGCGATGGCGCTGACACCTCCGCCTGGACAAGCAGCACTTGGTGCCAGTGTTTCCGTGATTTGCACGGAAACTTCACAAATCTCCTCTGGGGCCAAGAAGCTCTTAATCTTTACAGCGGATACTTGCCGAGGCAGCAAGATCCGGCCGTGAGTATCCAGGCACTTACTCGTGGCGAGTCCAATCATTTCATTAATGATGACAATCGGAGTGACCGGGAATCGCGGAAAATGATCACGGTAAAATCCTGCGCTCGCAGGCAGTGCCAGACGCATACAAGCCGACTTTCCCGGCTCGATACGGATATCTGAGCTGGATAGCAGGTCAAAGTCAAACTTCAGTCGGTCGTCGTCCAAAGTGAGGCCGCCATTCGTCAATGCGGCAAAGCGTTGGCGGGCAATTTCTGGGTCTTCCATTTTCGCCAGCGGCATATTGTATCCACTGCAGCTCTGGACTCGGTGGACCACACTGCCACCGACATAGGCGGCGCCCGAAAAGACGAAGCTATCGGCATCTGAGCGCTCAATGGTGCCTTCCAGCTCAACAGTCGAACCGGGGCGTACTGTGCCCAAAATCTCGATGCGGTCGGCAAAGAGAAAAACGGGTCTACCGGTGAAGTCGTTATTGCGAATCTCCAGCCACGAGACCAATTGCCCGATGGCCTCGGAAATAATCCCTGGCGCAATCTGCGGTTGGCCTTGTGGTCCCGCATATTGCATCGCATGGTCTGGGGGAAAGGCGGTGCGGCCCTTTATAGCCGCACCGTCGATTCGCGTGATCTGGTCAACGAATAAAAAGCGCATGAGTGCCCCCTGCAACCTTATGGTGAGCCATTAAAGGCGCGCCATGGTTCCGGTCATGGGTTGTGGGGCGATAGAGGGAGTTGCTCGCCGCGCGGTAACGCGCTCTCTCGAGCCAGCCTGATTGGTTTGACCTACCGGACTGTTCAACTGTTCATCTACCATACGACGAAAAGTCGCAACTGTAAAAAGAGAAGCGATGTCTCGCACAAAAAGTCCTTGGCGAATCTCGGCTGGATCCACTTCCGGCATAACTTTTCGTAGCTGTTCCAGCCCTTTGGGTTGGATGAGTCCGTCGACCGCGAACTCTTCGTCGCTCAGCCCGCCGCGCGCGCGAAGTTCAATGTCGCCCTTCGGCAACTTGATATCGAATTCCTTTTCCAGCCGAAAAGCGATGTCTAGGTAGTCGATACTTTCGGCGCCAAGGTCGCGCATGAGTACGGCCTCTGGCTTGACCTCCGCCATGTCAACATAGAGTGCATCCGCGATGATTTCCTGAACTTTCTGCAACGTGTCCATAATCCACCTCCGCAACAACAACAGTTCAACAAGGGATGTGAGCCACAGCATGTCACCGTGGTCCACACGGCTTCGATGTTTGCGTTTTATTAAAATCCAATACAATTGTAAAACTAATTAAAAATTTATTAAGCAAACATTAATAATCATTAATGAATTGTCGAGGCGGGTTTTGTCGATGGTGCTGGTGGCACTGGCGAGAAATGTGGAATGCTTTGGCAAGTTCTGAATATAGCTAAAGGAATAGTACTGCACATGAATAGCGCCGCGACGATGAATGTCAGAGTCATCCAGGAGCCATGCAGGAACTGGTCGAAATGAGATGCCAGCATATTGCCAAGGGATGCGCTTGGCTCCTGAATGCCGAAGCCTAGGTAGCTGATCGCGGCTTCAATGGCAACAGCTGCTCGCAAGTGAAAACCAAGATTCTCGAACATGGGGCGAAGCCAAGTACCTTTCAACCCGTACGATACAATGCGCTGTCGATTCGAACCGCCGATGGCGACGTGCGCCTGCCAGTATCCAAGCTGCCGATCGCGTTCGTAGAGCTCCAATGTTGAGAGATAGCAGCGAATGCCGAAGAGCGGCGCTAAAGCTAGGGCAACCGGCAAAAGGCCGGCGCCGCCCATCCAGGCGGATAAAGCAAACGCCGCAATACCTGCTGGAATGGTGGCGATGATGCTGCTTGCGATTTGAATCAAGCGCGCTAGAGGCGCAAGGATGCGACTAGCAAACACGAGTACTTGCAGAATGCCAATTCCATGACCTATGAGCGAGGCTAAGGTGATGGTCAACCACATAGGCAAGACCGCATCTGTAATGGCGCTGCCAAGTCGTTGGGTCAAGTCTCGACCCAGGTTGTCTGTGCCAAGCCAGTGCTCCGCAGATGGTGCCTGTAGCATCTTGCTGAGCGACACGGGCATCACTTCGGGCGTCGTCGAACCGACGACGATCATCGTGCAGAAGCTCCCGATGAGCAGGAGGTCGAAGAGTTGATGAACATGCGGTCGCTTAGGCATAACCCTCCAAGCGACGACCCAGCCAGCGGCTACTGGCGCTACTGATGATGACGCATGCGACGTATAAAGCGGCCATACCGCCGATGGAGGTGAACATCATATTCCACTCTCGCATGCGAGCTTGATGCCAAGCGTCCAACCCCACACCAGGCGCATTGAACACGGCTTCGACGATGATCATCTCGCCAAAGAGCCAGGGCAGGCATTGATTCCAGCTATCGAGAAAAGCTTTCACCATTACCACGCGTCTAACGGAAGAGTGCTTGTGGCGTCCGTAGGCAAGAGCAACGTGTGAGAAGGGCATCTGTGACCAATATTGATACTCACGCTGCACAGCTGCGGGGATAGAAAGACTCAGTCCACAGCCAATAAACAGGACAGCTGCCGGAGCCAACGAAGCCAAGGCGATCGTGCTGGATGAGGAAAGTGCCTGCACTGGAAAGGTCAGATTTATTTCCCATAGTCGATACGAAAGTACCAAGAGCACTGGGGCGACGACCATCGTCGGTAGTATGGGAAAATTCTGTAGAAGGCTAGAACCCCATTGCCGGTTCGACCTTCTTTCCCACTCAAAGGCCACCCAAGTCCACAGAATGGAAAGTGAGGCGCACCAGAGCAAAATGGCTGTCGTCGTCGCAAAATACTTAAGCATTGCTATCCGCAAATAGCCGCACGGCACGCACGGCGCGCTGCCACCCGGACAGCTGCTGATGTGCTAAGCTCGTAGCGGTTGGAGTGCGATCAGGGGTGAATACACGGTCAACGGCACGCGCATTTCCCAATTCTTGTAAGTTGGCGTAGATGCCGATGCCGAGTCCGGCAAAAAGTGCGGCGCCAAACGCCGTTGTGTCCAAGTCTTTTGGTCGATCAACAGGCAGCTGCATCAGGTTGGCTTGCGTCTGCATGAGTAAGTCGTTGGCAGCCGCCCCACCATCAGCTCGTAGAACCTTCATGCCTTCAGGAAAATCGCGTTGAATAGCTTGGGCTAAATCCCATACTTGGAAGGCGATTCCCTCCAAAGAAGCTCGAACAATCTGCTGTGATGTCGTGCCGCGGGTTAGACCAAAAAATGCACCGCGGGCGCGAGGGTCCCAATAAGGCGCGCCGAGTCCAGCTAAGGCGGGGACAAAGTATATCTCGGGGGCCGCAATAACATCGGCAGCCATAGCAGCACTCTCTCCTGCCGATTGAATCATATGCAGTTGATCACGCAGAAACTGCATCGCAGCTCCGGCGATGAAGGCGGACCCCTCAAAGGCATAGGTGATCTTGCCGTTCAGGTTCCAGGCAATCGTCGTCAATAACCCACATTGGGAATGACGAACTTGGTCGCCAATGTTTAACAAGAGAAAGGCACCGGTTCCGTATGTGCACTTTGCTTCGCCGACGTCATAGCAAGCTTGGCCGGCCAGCGCCGCTTGTTGATCGCCTAAGATTCCAGAGATGGGGATGCCGTCTGGCAAGAAGTCGACCCGTTTCGTGCGACCAAAAACGCCAGCGCTGTTCTTGATTTCGGGTAGAGCGTCCTTGTTTGGCACCTTGAACATCTCAAGTAATGGGTCGCTATATTTTCCTGTCTTCAGATCAACGAGTAGGGTGCGGCTGGCGTTGCTAGCTTCTGTGGCAAAAACCTGTCCACAAGTCAGGCGATGCAACAGATAGGAATCGATCGTGCCAAGGATGGCTTGGCCATTGCGCACTTTCTCGGCAAGGCCGGGATTGTTTTCCATCAGCCAGGTAATTTTTGTGCCCGAGAAATAGGGATCCAAGACGAGTCCTGTCTGTAGCTTTACAGTGGGCTCGAGTCCTTGACTCTTAAACCGCGCGCAAATGTCCGTGCTGCGGCGGCACTGCCAGACAATTGCTGGAGCATAGGGGACGCTGGTTCGTCGATCGAACGCACACAGAGTCTCGCGTTGATTGGTGATGCCAATGGCGGCAATCTTATGGACGCTGAACTCACTGCGAACGGCAGCCATAGCGATTGCCCGTTCGGCGGCCGTGCAGACAGATCGCCAAATTTCTTCCAGATTGTGTTCCACCCAACCCGACTGCGGATAGTGTTGGGGAAAGTCTACGGTGGCGTTGCCGATGACTTGCATGCGCAACGGGTCTGATACGTCGACTATGACAACCGTCGAGCCGGTAGTGCCTTGATCAATGGAAAGAATATAGGTAGCGGCCATGGGGGGCGATCCTTTGATTTTACGACTTGGTCCTTGGTCCTCAGTAACCATAATATTAAGGTTCTTTTCCCATTCGCGAAAGCAGGGAATGACTGTTAGAGTGGTGCACTTAGGAGTCACCTATGCCAAGTTCTTATCGTTCGTTAGGTCCCATCTATCTTCGCGTGATTCTGTCGGTGGTGTTGTCTCTTTCTGAGGCGACACAGGCATTTGGGCAAGATGAAGACAGTGAAGGAGAGGCGGTGCCAATGGTCACCGCGCGACGGTCATTGACGGTGGCTGAAACGCTGAAATCTGCCAACTTTTCGCTTGTGGTGGACCAAATTTCTGTTCAAGCCCTGGATCAAGAGTCGGTTGAGGTTCCGGATACCGTGCGATCGTGGCTCGTGGGTCTCGCGGACGTACAAGGTCGAATGGTTGACTTTCAATATCGACGACCGGATGCGGAAATGCTGGCTGATTTGGCACCACACCACTGGTACCTTGCTGCACTCGCGGGAGGAGTCGTGACCGCGCGCGATCCGTGGCGCGACAATGATTTGGCGGGCATGCGCGTTCGATTGGGGCTGTCATTGGAGCGATTCTGGGGACCTTGGTCGGCTGCTTTGGACCTGTCTCGCTCGATGATTACCGGGGTGCCAACTCCAGGAAGTTTGCTGCAATACAGTATTCTGCATATGGGGATCGTCGGCGCACGGGAATGGGCCATGGGTGGGAGTGAGCCTACCGTTCGCCGCTGGCACCTGGGAGTTGGCGTGGGCCTACACTACGGCTGGCACCGATTCATGCAGTTATCCGACCAATTACAGGAGGATGAGCAGGGAAACGTGGTGGCGGTTGCGGCGCGAAAGCATCGATCCGTAGACTTGCCAGGGGCCATATTGATGGCCCGCGCTCGACAGCCATTGACCGACGGGATTTGGATCGATTTTCGCTATTTACTGGTGTACGAAACCGTTCAGGTAAAGGCTCTGAACCTACGGGCCCGGGCGCCACTTCAGGCGCTGTCCGTCGGCTTTGGTATTGGCCTTTGACCACCTTTTAGGAACGGTTGCATGCGTCTTATATTCATGGGAAGTCCGGCAGAAGTCATCCCCTGTCTGCAACGACTCCAGGAGTTTTGCGCGGACTCTGCGAACCATGCTCAGCTCGTCGGCGTTATCAGCCAGCCGGCTCGTCCAGCCGGTCGTCGCGGCCAATTGACGGATCCGCCAGTCGCTGCTTATGCGCGAGAACATGCCATTCCTCTTTGGCAACCCGAGAAAGCGAGAGACCCTGTATTTTTAGATCAGCTGCGACAATTGCAACCGGACGTGGTTGTGACCGCAGCCTATGGGCAGATTTTGAGTGATGCGTTTTTAGGTATTCCGAAGCGAGCGACAATCAACGTGCATCCATCGTTGCTACCAAAGTATCGGGGGGCAACTCCCGTGCAGGCGGCGCTGCTGCAGGGTGAACGAGTGACAGGTGTTTCCATTCTATTCACGGTTAAAGCTTTGGACGCCGGAGCCATCATCATTCAGGAGCCGTTGGCCATCGGCAATGATGAAACAGCCGACAGCCTGTTATCGCGCGGTTTTATTCTGGGTGCCGACTGCTTGCCGCGCGCACTCGAACTGTTGCGGGATGCAAAATTCGCCGGCGAATCGCAAAACGAATCGGAAGTTACGCACTGCTCGAAAATTGATAAGGCCGACGGATTTCTGCGAGTTCAGGACGATGCGGGAGCGACTTACAATCGATTTCGCGCCTATTATCCTTGGCCAGGTACGTATACATACTTCGGAGATCGGCGCGTCGGTATCATCGAAATGCGGCTTCTCGAATCCGAGACAGCCAATAGAAATCCAGGTTTGGCCCAATGGGACAAAGGCGCTGGCGGTATCGTCGTTTTCACGGGCACGGGCAAGTTGCTGCTAAGGCGCCTCAAGCCGGCAGGTGGCAAAGATATGGATGCCGCATCGTTCTGGAATGGTTTGAAACAAGGTGGAAGTAGTCTGATGTTACCCGCGGAGGATATGAGTGGGTAACCGCGTTCTGGTGGCCCTATCGGGTTCTGGGCGAACACTACAGAATCTCGTGGATCGGCAATCCGCGGATTCTTATCAAGTCGTTGGTGTCGTCACATCCAATCCCAATTGTCGCGGCAATGCAGTGGCTCGGCAGCTCGCTTTGCCGCTGCTAGCCTGGGATTTTTCTCGGACGACCCCACAGCAAACGACCGCGGCAGTTTATGAGTTTGCGGCGGGAGTTTCAGCCAACTGGATTGCACTGGCTGGCTTTTTGAAACCTTGGCCTGTGCATGCGGACTGGGCAGGGCACATTGTGAACATCCACCCCGCGCTGCTGCCAAAATTTGGCGGCAAAGGGATGTATGGTAACCGCGTGCATGCGGCCGTGCTGCAGGCGGGAGAGGTTCAGAGCGGTGCTACCGTACACTTGGTGAATGAGCGTTATGATGAAGGTGGAATCTTGGCACAGATCGTCGTGCCTGTTCTGTCGAATGATGAAGTTGATAAACTTGCGGCTCGAGTTTTTGCGGCTGAGTGTGAGCTGTATCCAGAAGTATTAAAGAAGTTAGTAGCTGGGGACCTTCCCTTACCCGATGGAGGAGTGTGGCACTATGAGTCTAACAAGTAGTCCCGTTCTGAATGAGCGTCGCACTATGTTTGAGAGTGCCTGGAAGCGACTAGTCGCCATCCGCTATGGAGATGGAAGTAAAGTCGACGCAACGGCCCTGTACATTCTTAGTGGTAGCGGCAAGCGCGTCCGTGCTCTGTTGTCTATTCTCAGCTCAGAAATGTTCGGTAAATCGTTTTACGAGGCGTTGCCTGCCGCCGTCGCCGTAGAGATGATTCATGCGTATAGTTTGGTGCACGATGACCTGCCCTGCATGGATGACGATGATCTGCGTAGAGGTCGACCGACCGCACATGTGCAGTTTGGCGAGGCCATGGCTTTGCTCGCAGGTGATGCCATCCTGACCGACGCCTTTTCTTTATTGAGTGATCGCGCATTCGTTGCTCAGGGCCTTTTGGAAATGGCCGACCATGAGCCTGCAACGCGGATGCGGCTGGTTCGGGAGTTAGCTGGAGCAGCGGGTGGCCGCGGAATGGTGCGTGGGCAAGCTTCCGATATGGAGTGGACAGACCGCCCGGAGGGTGCGACCCGAGAAACATTAGATGAGATACATTTGCACAAAACCGGATATCTATTGGGCGCGGCTTGTGCCATGGGGGCCATTTGCGCCGGGGCGGACGAATCGGCGACGCAAGTTCTGCGAAATTTTGGCCAGCAACTGGGATTAGCCTTTCAAATTGTTGACGACGTCTTGGATTTGCAAAGTGATACAGGCAAGAGTCAGGGTAAAGACTTGGCGGCCAATAAACTGACGTATCTGAGGTTTTATACGCGGGAAGAGGCGCGCGCGCGGGCTCGCGAGATTACGGATGCGGCCATTGAGTCGCTAGTTAGATTCGGTATGGAGACGAAGTTATTGACGCAATTGGCAACAGACTTGTGTGAACGGGCAAAATGAGGCTACGTTGGTAGCGATCAATTGTTGGGAAAGAGGTGCGAAGATGAGTGCAAATAACGACCGGTTGGACGAGGAAAATTTCACGCACATGGTCTATCAGTGGCGTGATCGTCAGGCGGGTGTGAGTTGTATTTACGATCCCGATATAGATCAGTACAGTTACAACGCTTACTGTCTTGAGACGGTACTTGTTAAAGAGCTCTTTACCTGCGAATATGAATTTCTCGTAGACGCGTTACAGGTTGTAAACGATGAGTTCGGTAACTGGGATCTGGTCAGCCTTGAAAAAACTTCCGGATGCGGCTCCTGTGCGGCGAAGCGTTAGGCTTATCCTGATATCTCTGTTCTGTCTCATCATGGCTCCGCATTCCTCTGCGCAGATCGCCTCTGATCCTTTTCTTGAGACAAATTCCCCATTTGAATCGGTGCGATTGAAACTCTTTCCGGGGGACGCGGCAAAGAAGCCGGCCTGCAAGATAGTCAGTCGCGGAATCAATCCGTTAGAAATTCGCGATATGGAACCCGTTTTGGCCAAAGCACTCGTGGAGATTCGCGAGGCTTTTGCCAAGAAGCAAGCCTCAGTTCTGCGCAAGTTCGTCCATCCGCGGCTAAAAATGAGCGCCGATCGAGTGGCGGGTACCCTCGACCAACTCACAGCTACCTATGGTGGACTTGGCTACGACATTTCGATTTTTCGTGTGTGGGCCATGAACACGTTCGATGGCAATGCAGAGCCGATCGAGTGCGCAGATGATCAATTAAGTTTGATTCCAAGTTTTGGCTACCCATTGCAGTTTGGAGTTTGGTTGCAGGCGCGAGGTGCGAAGGAACTCGGCCGCATCTATCTCAATCTGGTTCCGAAGGGTAAGGAGTGGGTGATCGGGGTCTGGCATAATCAGCAATGGACCCACCAAGGCAAAGATCCTGATGCTTGGATTGACGAAGCACTCGTGGCTGGAAATGCCGGCAAGAAGGAGCTGGCCTTTGGTAAACTCGACATGGCAGCCAAGTTGTTAAATGGTGGCAATTACTTGCGCATGCAGCGCAAACTAGATGTGGAAGCTACGAGGGCAAAGTACGGTACCTATGCAGATTGGTTGAAGTCCGTTGCAACTCCGATGGTGGGCGAAAATGTTGGCTATGCTGGCACCGCTCTTGCTGAAGATGGGGTTGGCATTTTGGTGCGTTTGATCATTGATCCCAATGCCTCGACAAATCAGTTGCGAGCCAAGTGTGCAGCTGCCGGTAAGGCTCTGTACTCACAGGCTTGGACGGCTGAATTTGGTGGGTTCCAATGCAGCTTTGTGGCGCCGGGTGAAGACCCTCAACATGAGGGTCGACTTGGTGGTTTCTTTTATCCGCGGACTACTTTCAAGTCGTAATACATCTCCTGCCGTACCAAAGTAGCAAGATATTGCCCAGCATCGGGCGCTCACCCACGATCGTGTTAAAATATCATTGATAGCTTATTGAAATTCGATGTCACTTTTACTTTCTATGAGTGTCGGTATGGCGATATCGCCGCAACAACAACTGCGCCTGTTGCAACGAACCTTGTATGAAAAGGCGTTCCAGGAAGCCAATTCCCTAGCTGCGATCTCTTCGCCAAAGATCGCTGGTTATTCAAAAAAATTCGAAGCTAGTTTGCCTAATACCTACGAACGGGTCTCGCAGAGCGATCTTATTAGCCGGATCCGGCAGGCGCGATATATTCTATATGGTGACTTTCACACTCTGCGCCAGTCACAGCGTGGACTCATGCGAATCCTGCGCGCCTACCTCCATAAATACAAGTCACGAAAAGTAGCGCTATTTTTAGAAGTGTTTCGTCAGCAAGATCAATCTGTCCTGGACCGCTATATGAACGGCACTGCTAGCCAGGAGGAACTATTACGAGAGACGAACTATTCGCGCGATTGGGGATTCCCCTGGCACAATTACCAGATGTTGTTGGAGTTTGCCCGGGAACATACCATCCCAGTATTTGGCATCAATAGCGATAATGCTGGCAGAGACTCCCTTGCCACGCGTGATCGCTTTGCCGCCGAAATCATCGCCAAATATGCCGAGGAGAATCCGGACCATCGATTGTTCTGCATGATTGGCGAGTATCATCTCGCCGATGCTTTCTTGCCCAAGCAGCTGGCACTGATGATTGGTGACCTTGGTGCTGAGGATCTGCTGCGTATCGTCAATAACATCGATAAGTACTACTTCGAGCTTGAGTCGTCGCCACACGCGATGACGACGGAGTACCTGCAGTTGGATCGCGACTTCTTCTGCATTATCAATTCTCCTCCATGGATCAAGTGGCAGTCGGTCACTATCTGGGACGAGATGCGAGAGCTCTACAATAACAAGGTGACGGAAGAATTTCTCGATGACGAATTGGATGACTATTCCTATACCGAGAGTGCGTATGACATCGACTATCAATTTCTCGGAATCATCAAGAACGTCATGGGCTTTCTTGGCATAAAGATCGATGATCGAGCCCTCGACCATTTCACCATTCATACTTTTCCAGATGATGCTCTGTTTGCCGAGCTGCGCGACCGATACTTTATGCAAGACGATCAGGTTGCCTTTATGATTGAGCGAGTGACGCTGGATGGGGCCTACCTGATGAATCAGGGTGGAGTCGTGCTGCTGACCCGGTTCACCTTGAACAACATGGCGGAGGCTGCAGGTCAATATCTGCAATTTACTCAATCCCACTTGTCAGAGGATGCGGTCGAGCCGGCGGAGCGTTTTTATCGGCGCGTGCTCAAGGCAGCGGCGGGCATGATTGCGTCGTTGGTGATGAACCCGAAGCGAAAGTCGCACGATCTCGTGTACTACAAGCGATTTGTGAAGCTCTATGAAGGTCGTAAGCTGCGCGGCCATAAGCGCGAACGACGAGATTTAGCGCGCATGATCCTGCGTCATCAGGAATGGATGTATGGCCGGCTGGCGGATCACGAAGGCAAGTTTGGTAGCCCAATGACCTCATTGTATCGTCAAGATGAAAAATCCTATGGCGAGTATAGTCGCGCATTAGGGAATCTCTTGGGCACGATGCTATATCGAAAGCTACTCAGCCATTCTCTTGATGCCGTTCTCTTGCGGCGAATTTACATCGAAGAGATGCATGACCGCCACGACGTCTGGCGGCTGGTCAGTCAGCTGTTTTCCGTGATTGACTGACCATAAACTGGTGCCGCTAACTGTGCTTTGGGTACCCCCTAAGCGATCTGGGGTACCATCCCTTTCAGCCGC
>CAZLMG010000040.1:0-42333 GCA_964560765.1 uncultured Oligoflexales bacterium | reverse complement strand
TCCATGATTTCACGGAAGTGACATCAGCCCCCAGCAACAATCTTGGGGGCCAGTTCATCAAATCTATATTGAAAAAAATCGCCGATTGAGCTAACTAACCCGGCCTATCCGTGTTGTTCTTAGAGGGCTAAATGTCTGGATTAAATCTAACGCCGAATCCTGTTGTCATTGCTGTGCAAGGCGGCATCTTCTTAGCCGCACTCGTGGTCATAAAGACTACGATCTTGGAACCGTATCTGATGTTGCGTAAAAAGCGTGAAAGCATGACCACGGGCGTCAAAGGCTCCGCAGATGCACTTGTTGCGCGTGGAGAAAAGCTTGAAGCAGAGATTAATGGTCAACTGCAAGCAGCGATCGCCGAAATGCGGGAAGCGTCAAAGAAAATCAAAGACAGTGCAGTCGAACGGCAACAATCTATTCTCAAAGCATCGGCATCCGACTCACAAGTATTCCTTACAAAAGCCAACTCAGAGCTGAAGGAAATGATCCAGGGTGAGAGAGCTAAGTTGACATCCGCGGCGGATCAAGTCGCATCTTCCATTGAACAGGTTGTTTTCAACTAAACCAAGTTGCTGAAGGGCTGAAATTGTGGAGCACTTTGACTGGCTGACTGGCGCTGTCTTTCCCTACATAAACTTCGCAATATTCGCATTTCTTCTTGTTAAGTTAGCCAAGAAGCCGCTGCAAAGTGCCATGGCGACACGCCGACAGGAGTTCTTGACTCTGATGGAATCAGCAAGCAGAGCTAAGGCCGATGCTGAAGCACGAACGCAGGTACTGGAAGAGCGCATGCACGGCCTGCGCTCAGAAATTGAAGCCATGACGGCTGCGTCAATTCGAAGTGCGGAGCAGGAGGCAAATCTGCTGATCGAAAACGCGACCAAGCTCGCAGAGAATATGCGCCAGGAGGCCAAACGAACCATTCAGACTGAAATGGTTGAGGCTCAGCGTCTGCTAAGAGATGAGCTTGTTAAGCTAGCGGTGCAGCGGGTATGCAAAAAGGCGGTTACGGACGTAACACCCGCCAAGCATAACGCCATCATACAAAGTAGCGTTAATGAGCTGAATGTCGCCGGTGCAGGGGGTCAGTCATGAAGCACAGTCGCATCGCATCACGATATGCTCGTGCTATTTTCCAAGTCACTGACACCAATAACCGCGCCAAATACCTCGAAGTGCTAGAGGCACTGGCGGGCTTGTTTGATGACGCCGAAATCGCCAAGGTGCTTTCAGGGCCGGTCTTTCCAAAGAAGTTAAAAAAAGATGTCTTCGCCTATGCCCTAGGCCGGTTTGACGCAGATCCTACGATGAACTCGTTCATAGCGGAGTTGGTGGACGCGGGGCGAACGAGTTCCATTCTCCAAGTCGCAGCCGAATTCCGTAAACTGATCGATCAATCCATGGGTGTGGTCAAGGGAGAGATTGTTATTGCGGCGTCAATGTCAGAAGCCGACATGACAAGTATTGCCGAGAAGCTGTCAAAACGCTTCGGTCAGAAGGTTCTGTTAAGCCAAAGAATAGATCCATCAATTCTTGGCGGGTTCGTTGTAAGGGTGGGGAACAGCAAGCTTGACTATAGCCTGAAAACAAAAATCGACAAATTAGCTCACGTGGCAATGTCCTAAGGGGAAACGCGGATATGGAAAAAATTCGAGTCGAAGAAGTCAGCAGGATCATTAGTGACCGAATCAAGAACTTTGACAAAAAAGTCGAGTTAGAGGAAACGGGCACAGTTCTGACCGTCGGAGACGGTATCGCCCGTATATATGGCCTAGAAGGTGTCATGGCGGGCGAGCTCGTTGAGTTTGATGGGGGAGTGCGTGGCGTCGTTTTGAACCTTGAAGAAGATAACGTAGGGGTCGCGATATTTGGTGACACAACGACCATTAGTGAAGGTAGCGGCGTACGGCGCACTCGTGACATCAACTCCGTTCCAGTCGGCGAAGGTCTAGTAGGCCGCGTTGTTGACGCTATGGGAACTCCAATTGACGGTCAAGGACCAATCAAAGACGCCAAGATCGGAACGGTTGAAGTAAAAGCGCCTGGAATTATCGCGCGAAAATCGGTGCATGAGCCGCTACAAACGGGTCTAAAGGCAATAGACGCCATGACCCCAATTGGGCGTGGCCAGCGGGAGCTCATCATCGGCGACCGCCAAACCGGCAAGACAGCAATATGCATCGACACCATCATCAATCAAAAGGGAAAAGGCGTTGTTTGCATCTACGTGGCAATCGGGCAAAAAGCATCGACTGTAGCGCAAGTTGTTGACCGTCTGAAGAAGGCGGGCGCAATGGAATACACCATTGTCGTTGCCGCAACCGCAATTGATCCGGCGCCGATGCAGTTCCTGGCCCCATACTCGGGATGCCGCATGGGAGAGTTTTTCCGCGATAGCGGTCGGCATGTCGTCATTTTCTACGATGACTTGAGTAAGCAAGCAGCTGCTTATCGCGAACTCTCGCTCCTATTGCGCCGACCTCCTGGACGCGAAGCTTACCCCGGAGACGTGTTCTATCTACATAGCCGTCTTTTGGAGCGGGCTTGCAAGCTGAACGATGAGTTAGGGGCTGGATCTATGACCGCATTTCCGGTCATTGAGACGCAGGCGGGCGACATCTCTGCATACATCCCAACGAACGTGATCTCGATTACTGATGGCCAGATCTTCCTTGAGTCGGACCTGTTCTTCTCAGGCGTTCGGCCAGCGGTGAACGCTGGTTTGTCTGTATCCCGAGTGGGGGGTGCAGCGCAGGTGCCAGCGATGAAGTCTGTTGCTGGAAAATTGCGTCTTGAACTGGCTCAGTTCCGCGAGCTCGCGGCCTTTGCTCAATTTGGATCCGATCTGGACGAAGCAACGCAAAGAACACTATCGCGAGGAGAGCGATTGGTTGAGCTACTAAAGCAAAATCAATACGAGCCACGACACGTTGGCATTCAGGTCGCGGCTATCTACGCCGGTACCCGCGGATTCTTGGACAAAATCGAACCAAAAAAGCTGCTTGAATGGGAACGCGGCCTCGTCACTTACATGCATGCGAACCACCAAGCCATGCTGGAGAAGATCGAGAATCGTGCAAAGATAGAAGCGGTCGAAGACGAAATGAAAAAGGCTCTTGAAAACTACAACAAGGGTTTCAATTAATGCCAAGCCTAAAGGACATTAAAAACCGAATTCATAGCGTTAGCAATACGGCAAAGATTACCAACGCGATGAAGTTAGTGTCCGCGGCAAAATTTGCTCGGGCATCCCACGCAGTCACGGCGGCGCGGCCTTATAGTCAGGCCTTCGATCAAATGGTGACTCGTTTGCTTTCGGCGTCAAACATCAGCGAGTCGCCGCTTTTGCGACGATCAGAGGAAAAGCGCGCACTTCTCGTCATCGTGGCAACCGATCGCGGACTTTGCGGCGGTCTCAATAGCGCGTTATTCAAGCGCGTCTCCAAATTCCTAGAAGAAAAACGGGAAGCTGGCGTAGTTGTTGACTTAGCTTGCTGGGGAAGGCGCGCCGTATCCTTTGGCAACTCAAGAGACGAATCGGTGATTAATCGAAGAGAAAAGGTACTCGATAGGCCCAATTTCCAGGTAGCGAGTGCCTTGGGTCAAGAGTTGATCAGTGAATTCCAGAAGGAAACGTACGAAGCGGTCTATGTGGCTTTTGCGGAGTTCCAATCCGCCCTCACGCAGAAACCAACCGTAAATCAGCTGCTTCCTCTTGTACATCAGACGAGAGAAGAAGGCGCTAGCGCGACGGATGTCATCATCGAGCCGAATTCCGAGGAATTATATGCCAAGCTACTTGAGCGGCGTGTACTCATTAACTTGATGCAAGCCCTCTTTGAGGGCTATGCATCCGAACACGGTGCGCGAATGACGGCGATGGATTCAGCAACGCGTAACGCCAAAGAAGTGAAGCGCAAACTGACCCTCCAGTACAACCGGGCGCGGCAAGCAGCGATTACGAAAGAACTGATTGAAATTACAAGTGGCGCAGAAGCCCTATAGAATTACTGAGGGAGTTACGATGCAAGAAGGTAAAATTGTACAGGTGCTAGGTCCGGTCGTGGACGTTGAGTTTCCCGAAGGTCATCTTCCAGCGATCTATAACGCTTTGAAGGCGACAAACAAGGCGATCAACGAAATTAAGGACAATTTGACACTCGAAGTTGCGCAGCATCTTGGAGAGAATGTTGTTCGTACGATTGCCATGGATGGTACGGATGGACTGGTTCGCGGGCAGCCTGTTCGGGACACCGGCGAACAAATCACGGTACCAGTTGGGCGGGAAGTTCTTGGCCGAATTCTGAACGTTGTCGGTGACCCAGTGGATGAAGCAGGTCCGGTAAACGCAAAAAAGCGATATCCCATCCATCGCGCGGCTCCCAAATTTACCAATTTGTCGACTCAAACAGAGGTCTTCGAAACCGGTATTAAAGTCGTCGATTTGATGGCTCCGTATGTCCGTGGCGGAAAGATCGGACTGTTTGGCGGCGCCGGAGTAGGCAAAACGGTATTGATCATGGAGTTGATTAACAACATCGCCAAACAACATGGTGGATTCTCAGTTTTTGGCGGCGTCGGCGAGCGAACTCGTGAAGGTAACGATCTGTACCATGAGATGAAGGACTCTGGCGTTATTGATAAGACTGCCCTTATTTATGGTCAGATGAATGAGCCGCCAGGAGCTCGTGCACGTGTAGCTTTGTCGGCGTTATCGGTTGCGGAATACTTCCGTGACGAAGAGAAACAAGACGTACTGTTGTTCATTGACAATATCTTCCGTTTTACTCAAGCAGGCTCGGAAGTATCAGCACTCCTCGGCCGTATTCCCTCAGCGGTGGGTTATCAGCCGACGCTGGCGTCGGAAATGGGCGAATTGCAGGAGCGAATCACTACGACAAAGGATGGATCGATTACATCCGTTCAAGCCGTATACGTACCGGCGGATGACTACACGGACCCTGCGCCGGCGACGACCTTTGCCCACTTGGATGCTTCTACCGTTCTTTCGCGTCAGATTGCTGAATTGGGTATTTACCCAGCAGTAGATCCCTTAGCAAGTAGCTCCCGCGTACTGGACCCAAGCATTGTCGGCGAAGAGCATTACGGCATTGCGCGACGCGTACAGACGATCTTGCAGCGTTACAAAGAGCTTCTCGACATTATCGCTATTCTCGGCATGGATGAATTGAGCGAGGAAGACAAGCTAACGGTAGCGCGAGCACGGAAGATACAGAGATTCTTCAGTCAGCCTTTCCATGTGGCCGAGCAGTTTACCGGAGCAGCAGGAAAGTACGTGAAGTTGGCTGATACCGTGAGCGCATTCAAACAAATCTGCGAAGGTAAGTTGGATGACGTTCCAGAGCAGGCTTTCTTGTATGCCGGAACCATTGACGAAGTTTATGAAAACGCGAAGAAGTTTCGCTAGGATTTGAAACTAATGGGTAGCGAATTCAAAGTAAAAGTCTTGAGTCCGAATCGGCCCGTGGCGAATGTGGTAGCGACGTCAGTTATGTTGCCCGGCACCTGTGGCTATATGGAGATTTTGCCTGACCACGCAGCAATGATTGCCGCACTGGATATTGGTGAGCTCAGGATCAAGAAGCGGGAAGGGGATACGCTCACGTATTTCATGTCCGGCGGCTATGTTGATGTCCAAGCTAATGCCGTGACGGTACTAGTTGACACCATCGAGTCGCCGTCTGAGATCGATCGCCAGCGTGCTGCCGAGGCGGCAAAGCGAGCTGATGAGCGTTTGGTCGGACGCGACCCAAGAATTGATTTAGGCCGGGCCCTGATGTCGATGAAACGAGCATCCGAGCGCCTTGCCTACCTCGAGAAGATTCAAAAGCGCATTTAGGCTCGTACAGTATAGTGCCATGCGGCTCACTTCGGCGTAGGCTGAGGTTGGGCCGTTTCTTTTTTTCGAGCACCCTTAAGGAGTCGTTATCGCTTTGCAGGTCATTTGGCATGGATTCGGTCTTAGCAACCCGTACAGCGGTATTTTCCGCTATGCTCTGCTATTGTCCAAGAATCTGCCGCAGGATGTGCAGCTCATCGTCTGTGGCTCAGAGCACCAACTTTCACGTTGGAACGGCGAGAGGCTGCCAATTTCCACTTGGATCGAGCGAATCGCTGCCAACTTTGGTATTGCAAGCCTTCCGCAATTGCCAGAACCAGGCATTACTTCGCCGCAACCCAAGATCTTTCATGGCCTAAGTAACTTCAATGTGCCCTTTACCAAATCATCGAGGCATTGGCGCAAGGTTTTAACAATTCATGACACAATTCCCCTTTTGCCGGACTCTGGCCTGAGTCTGGGAGCGCAGATGCGCATGCGATTGGCTATGCCGCGCGCCATAGACGCGTCAGATAAGATCATTTGCGTATCGGAGTGGAGCAAGCGGCAAGTTTGCCAACTCTTTCCTTCAGCAATTGGCAAAGTCCAAGTCATCTACAACGGGCGGGATGGGACGGAGAGATTCACCTCGGCCGATGCGCCCAGCCAAGATTCTAAGTACAGAATGGGTACGCCGAGAATTCTCATGGTTGCACGTGGAGAAAGCTACAAACGTCTGTCGCTATTTGCGACGATCTTTTGGAAGCTGCGACGCGATTTTCAATTCCACATTGTTACAGATGTACGTGGTGCTCACCAGCTCAGCCTCGAGGCGCAGGCAGGGATGATTATTCATGTCGGGCTTTCCGCGCATCAGCTTGGCAAGCTGATGCAAGAGTGTTCCTGCTATGTACAAACCAGCCTATATGAGGGGTTTTGCTTACCTGCGGTTGAGGCCATGCAGCACGGCCTGGGTATTGTCTATCAAAGAGGATCCGCAATGGACGAGGTAGTCGGTGACGCGGGAATTGGGATGGCAACTCATGCTAGCCCCGATCAATGGGTCGCGGCTGTTGCTGAAACCTCCTCTTGGACCACTGACGCAAACAGGAGCGCCGAAATCAGGTCGCAGTATGCTAAACTGCCCTTATGGAGCGAAACTGCCCAGCAGGTCTTTGGTGTGTATCGGGACCTTATTGCTTAGATCAGGAGTCACAAAAAATGCCAGATCAAGGGAAGGCACAACGGGGCGAAACCCTAAATCGATGTGACGAGAGGGGAATGGCGACTCTGGTAACCGGCGGATCTGGCTTTATCGGTCGCCATTTGGTGAAGGCGCTTTCAGCTCAGGATAGTACGGTGGTTTCAATGTATCATCATCGCCTACCGGAGCCGATGGCCAACGTATACCCGGTTTGTTCAGACATGAGCTCAGTGGAGCTCTTGGCGGCACCTCTGCGAGGAATTACTGCGGTCGTACACTTGGCTTGGGAAGGCGGACTTACCGGGCCCTCGATGCCTCTCAACGCCCATTATCCAGCCCCAGCAAATCAAACTAAAAACTTATCCGCATTAAATCACCTCATCGAAGCTATGGAGCGGGCCGGCACTTTGAAAATAGTGTTTGTCAGCGCCCTTGGCGCCAGTAGAAAGGCCAAGTCTCCGTTTCTTCAAGAGAAGTACTTAGCGGAATTAGCCGTATTGAATTCAAGAGTTCCACAAAAGATTATCATCCGACCGGGAATCTGTTGCGGTGGTTCGGGGGCACATGATCGATTCATTCGCTCGATCGTCAATATGATGAAATTTCCTGGGGTCTATCCTGTACCGAATGCCGATGAGTCTGTATCACCGGTGTTGATTGACGATATGGTCGAGACGATCGTGAACTGTGTGAACCTTCCTCAAGAAGAGGCAAGCGGAGTCATCGAGCTCATGGGAGGCGAGGCGTACAAGATTGATGAATTGTTCAAACTTGTTAAGCAACGCTATACGAAGGGCGCAAAATTGGCGCTGCGCGGCTTGGTTGGGCGATCGCTCATTCCAATCCTTGAGCGCGAGTCAACGAAGTCGCGACAGGACCTACCACGTATCTCTCACTTTCTGTCTATGGGTAATCAAGTGAATGCCTCCATCGCGATAGAGAATCCTCTAAAGCAGGTGGTTCCGAAGAAATTACATTCTTTACGCGAAGTTATTAAATAAAAAGGGCCCGAAAATCGGGCCCTAGCATTCAAATCACGCCAAAATACTAGTCTAGTCCAATGTCCTTAATGTTTCGGCGCAGAAAGGCCGGAATATCCAATTCGTCTTCGTCGCTGTCCGCCAAAAACTCACCCGTGTCTGACTGCAAACGACCAGCGATCGCCAAAGCCTCATCAATCATATTGCCTTCTACGGAAGCCGCCAAATCTTCTGAAGTCTCGAAGAGTCTTTCCAGAGGAAGCTCGTCATCTTCGTCGGCGATAAGCGGTGACCCGGCAACGGTTGCTCCGGCCCGATCTTGCATGATCGCCTCGGAAGAGGGGGCCGTGCAATCACCAGCGCCATCATCGGCGGGCTCTGAAAGGCCCAACTCAGGGCTAAGGCTCGAATGAATCGCGACAAAACCCAGGTGTTCTGCTGCAGTAAACTGTGGCTCGACAGCCTTTTCTGCCAGCAAGGGCACTTCAAATGCTTCTGTGATGGTGACTCGCGGTGCTATGGTCGTTGCCACGGGGGGGGCAGGGGCATCAGCCACTGCGCTGGCATGATCTGCTTTGGGAAACTCTCCCATAGTCCATTTTGCCAGGTCGTGAGCTTCAAACACGGGCTCGGCTACCATCTCAGGCATTCGCTCCTCGACTTTTGGCTTGGCCTCAACAGATGAACGGCCGAAGCCCCAATCAGGAGATGAGGCGCGCGAAGACTGGACTTGCTCCTGACGAGATGCTTCAGGAAAGGCAGAATGCCGAGACTCTGGGCTGCGCATCTCGGTCGTAACTCGGGTGCTCATGGTTCTTGGTCGAACAGGCGATGGGCCCCGATTGGATCGACCATGATAGCCCGAGCGTTGGTTTGGAATCACGATGTCGCCCTCAGTCTCTGCGGGAAAGCCGGTCGCAATGACGGTGACGCGAATCTCGTCTCCCACGTGTTCATCGATCACCGCGCCAAATATAATATTGGCGTCCTCGTGAGCCGCATCTTGAATAATCGAGCAGGCCTCGTTCACTTCCAGAAGTGTAATGTTGGATCCGGCCGTAATGTTAATCAGGATGCCAGTTGCTCCTTCAATATCGACGTCCTCGAGAAGTGGGCTAGAAATGGCTTGTCGCGCAGCCTCAACAGCCCTTGACTCACCACGTGCGCGACCAATGCCCATTAACGCTAGGCCCATGCTAGACATGATGGTCTTAACGTCAGCAAAATCGACGTTAACAGTCCCGGGAACGTTGATAATATCGCTGATGCCCTTAACTGCATTCAGCAGAACGTTATCCGCCATTTTGAATGCATCAACCATGGTCAAGTCAGGGCTGGCGATCTGCAGCAGTCGCTGATTTGGAATGCTGATGATGGTATCAACGGATTCACGTAACAATTGAACGCCGATATCAGACTGACGCTGGCGACGCTTCCCCTCAAAGCCAAATGGTCGTGTGACCACAGCCACGGTGAGTGCCCCCATCTCGCGCGCAATCTGTGCTACAACCGACGCACCACCAGTACCCGTTCCTCCACCCATTCCTGCGGTGATGAACACCATGTCAGCACCAGAAATAGCTTCCTGAATTGCATGACGATCTTCCAAAGCAGCATCCCGACCAATATCGGGATCCGCGCCCGCGCCAAGGCCCTTGGTCAACTCCCGACCTAGCTGAATTTTCGTCGCAGCAAGAGAGAAGCGTAGCGCTTGAACATCTGTGTTAGCTGCGATGAACTCAACACCCTCCAAGTTCTCTCGAATCATGGTGTTAATTGCGTTACCGCCGCCACCACCAATTCCAATGACCTTGATCCTAGCCCCTGGCGGAATGATGTGATCTGCATCGAATGAAGACATGGACGTGCTCCTGGTTAGGTGCGGCTATGATCCCACGAACAATGGATGATGCTCGCTTGTTATTGAAAAATTATAGGAACTTATACAATAGCGTGTCAATAAATTGACGAAGGAATAGAGAAATGAAATTTAGAAATTCGGACACCCGAAATATTCTTACGCCCCCAAACTCTAAGGGTTTGAGCCCCTGATTTATCAAAAACTCCATTTTAAATAGAAAAACGCAGCCATTTAGGCAGGGCCCGGGAGAGAAAGGACGGGACCGAGCTGTCTGCGGGAGCAGTAGGCGCCCATGGATAACCGAAGGCGGCAACATGCAAGGCGCCAATCACTCCACTGTGGGCAGGAGAATGGCGAATCGATTGAACACCACTTGGACCTTCGCCAGATCCGTCGGAGGGCGGGTTCCACGAGGGGAACACAGTCGAAACGGGAGCCTTTGACAGATAGGAGAGTACCTGCGGCAGCCTTTTCAATTGCGACGTCCCACCGGTAAGAATCAGGACTGGAATCGTTGTCACACCGATCCGTTGCAATTCCCTTTGCAGGTATTCATTAAGATCGCTGATGCGCGGGGCAAGAAACGGCATCATATCTTTGCCAGAAACGTGCTTTTCATTGCCGTCAACACCACTGCAGGTGATCGATTGCTCAGATCGGGCAATGCCAAATACTTCTTTCAAGCGCTCGGCATCGTCGCGGCACACGCCAAGGCCCGCGGCGATATCAGCAGTTATTAGTGTGCCGCCGACAGGAACAGAAATGAGACCCTGTAATACCCCATCAACGAACACGACCCCTTGACCGGCGCCGCCTCCGCAATCCAGCAGCGCATAATTGCCCTCTGCTGCGCTCTGGCAGGACACTGCGGACGCCAAGCCATTTGGAATCAGTTCTACAACCTGCACACCACAATCATTAAACAGCTTAATGAAATCATTAGCGACATGCCGATCAATTGACAGTCGAACGAATTGCCCGCTCAAATTCTCACCCGACATTCCCACGGGGTTCTTCAATCCGATCCGTTGATCAACAGCAAAGCACTGAGGAATGAAGCCCACCGCAATCGTAGCGCCGCTGTCATCCAATTCCTCAGCTGCACGCCGCAAGCGAGAAAGATGATCACCGGTGACGGCGCGGCCTCGAAGTCTGATGGAAGCGGTTACCACAGTTGCCGACACAAGTGATGAACTAATGCAAACGGCAGCCCGATCAATATCGCAGCCCCATTGCGACTCAGCGTGATCAAGTAGAAGGTTGAGACCAATTTTCACAGCGGAAAAATCGCTGGGTTGCCCTCGCCTCATGCCACGAGCGGCAACAGACACAATCTCCAGCTTATCTCCCACTCTCAAGGAATTCTCTGGGCAGCGGGCGGCACAAAACTTTGAAGTTCCGAGATCGATGGCAAAAAGGCTAGTCACGCTACATACTCGCATTAATATTCAAAGTCACATATCGCGAAACTTCACGAATACTTTGCCATTATAATCCAATTCAATCCTCTCTGCATGTTTCCTGGAGGCGCCAAACTTGGCCACGGTCTCACTAAGGCGGCGAATCTGTTGGACGTAGGGTGGGGAACCAAATACAACTTGCATCTCCGGATTGCGTAACGACACTTCAAAACCGCGATGCATGATTCTGCGTACTGCCAAAATTTGCCCAAACTCAGACGCTCCGAGCTGCGACAGCAACGAAAGAGCCGAACTGATCGATGAAGTATCATCCTGAGACAGCTCAAGCAGACCCGAACCGGGCATCGGAGTGATGTCAATGGGGACAAAGTCTCGCAACTGCGGCAGATCCACGAAGCCTTCCGGAACCTTCCCATAAACAGCACCTTCGTCTGAAACGAAGCGCCATCCGGAGGCTTGAATCACAGCCACGGGACGCCGTTGCTTGATCGCCAGAACGACAGAGCGATCGGCGCCTGAGAATATCCTGACAGCCTGATAATTGAACCGCCTCTGAATCTCCTCAGCAAGCAATTCAGGGCCCACCCAGTCTCGGCTCTTCAGGAATTTTGAGGCAGCAAGCAAGGTCGCCCTTTGCTCATCGGCGGATAGGGTCTCAGAGCTTTCCTCCGAGAACTCCAAATTCAAACCTTCTGCACTAATGCCGACCAGCTGCAACAAGACCTGACCCGCAATTTCAGTACCCTTGCGTAAGGCAAGTCCAAGGACACCTAAGCCAAGAGCTGCGGTGAGAAGGTAAAGCGACCACCGGACTGGCTTTGAGTTTAAAGCGGCCCTACGGCGAACGCGAAGAGTTCGTTTGCTATTTGTCTTTGACTTGCGCGCCACGAATCGACTCCTTAACTCGGGAAGCAATAGGAACTGCCAAGCGATGAACATCTCCCGCGCCCAATAGTAACAGTACCGCAGGACGATCTTGGCCACGCAATTCACGGACGACAACGTCAATAATTTCAGCATCAGCTTTACAGAACTTACAGTCGACTGCGGACTCCTCTCGGATAGAAGCAGCCAGCGACTCACCGGAAATACCCGGCAGAGGCGACTCTCCGGCGGCGTAAATTTCCATCGCTATAACGCAATCCGCCGCACAAAAAGCTCGCGCATGTTCTTGAAACGTCGTGCCTACGCGCGAATAGCGGTGAGGTTGGAATAAAACTACCGTCCGCGAATCAGGCCAATTTTCCTTGACAGCGTCGATGGCAGCAGCGACTTTTCCTGGATTATGCGCATAATCAGAGATGATCTGAATCTGGTCGTCGCTGTACATCAGCCCCATCCTCTTTTGTACGCCGGGAAAAGTCTCGAGAACTCTACACGCCTCGCGTACATCAAGATCAAGGCAGCGCGCCACAGCCAGTGCGGCCAAAGCATTCAAAACATTGTGGCGCCCAATCAGAGGTAAGTTACATGAAACTCGATCTCGCTCCACAACTGCGTCAAACTTCACACGACCACCGCCAGGGCGCAATGCGATAACTCGCACTTCGCTGCCAATGACTGATCCGTAGGTAAGTCGATTAGCAATTCCCTCAGACAATTGCCGTGCCTCAGGTACATCCCAGCAGACAATGGCCGAGCCATCGGGATTGGTATTCGATAGAAATGCACGAAACGCCTGGAGCTGGGCCTCTTCGCTACCAAAGTAGTCCATATGATCTCGATCGACGCTCGTAACCAGAGAAATCCACGGATCGTAGCGGAGAAACGATCCGTCGGATTCATCGGCTTCGGCCACAAACAAATCACTTGTGCCAAGAACTGCATTGCTATTGATATGATTCAGGACCCCACCCAACGCCGCTGTAGGACTACTGCCCATTTGTTCGAGCATATAAGTCACAATGGCGGAAGTAGTGGTTTTCCCATGTGTCCCAGCGACGGCGATGAGCCGATAACCCTCGGCTAAAACATGCAAGAATTCTGAACGATGCATCGTCGGAATTTTTAACCTACTGGCCTGTTGCATCGCAGGATGATCGCTCTTTACGGCTGAGGAATAGATAACCTTGTCGACGGAATCAAAAGGTATGCTCATGCCTCCAACGACAATGGGTACGCCGAGAGTCTGCAAGTATGTGACGCGATCACTGGATGCTGCATCATATCCAGAGATTCTATAGCCCGATTTGTGCGCCAACTCGGCAATGGCCGATACACCAATTCCACCGATGCCAAGAAAAAGTAGGTGTTCCTTATGAGGGTCGCTATGACGAGGCATGAGCGGACTCCTCCTGACTTAAACGCGCGAGGACAGCTGTTGCGCAAAGGAAGCACAGAAGAGAAGATGCGCCGCTGCTTACGAAGGGGAGGGGTATACCCTTGGTCGGTAAGAGTCCCATGGTGACCCCCATGTTGAAGGACGCCTGCAAAGCAACGAGTGTTGTGATGCCAAGAGCGAGAAACCTAAAAAAGTTGCGATGCTGAACTGAAATGATTCGAAAACCGACATAGACATAAAACGCAAAGCAAGAACACACCAACAAGACCCCGAAAAGACCCAGCTCCTCGCCAATAACAGCCAGAATAAAATCTGTGTGAGCATCTGGAAGAAAAAATAGCTTCTGTCTGGATTCACCCAATCCGACGCCAAGTAGTCCGCCCTTTTGAAATCCAACGAAACTCTGAATAATCTGAAAGCCACTTCCACGAACTTCAGCCCAGGGATTTAGGAAAGTAAGTATCCTTTTTACTCGGTAAGGAGCTGCAAGAATGGTGGCTGCGGCGGCGAGCAGTCCTGCAATACCAAGTGCAAAAACTTGCTGTCGAGGCATACCAGCAACAAACACCATCAAGAAACCGACCATGAGTAAAAGCATTGCGGTACCAAAATCCGGCTGGCTCAGCAAAAGTAGGCTCAGTACTCCAACACCTAACAAGGCAGGTAATATTCCTGTACGAAATTGACGAATATCCCGCCGCGGGTCACTCAGTATTCTGGCCATAAAGAAAATGGTAGCTAACTTCGCCAACTCAGCTGGTTGAAATCCAATAGGCCCAATGCGGAGCCAACGCGTCGCGCCTTTGGCAGAGTGCGCCATTCCTGGCACATGGATGATGGCTAGCGCTAGTGCCGATAGCAAGAACAAGGGTAGAACAATTCGCTCGAAGAGCGCCAATGGGATATGACCCGCGCAAAAAATGACTAGGAAGCCAAAAATAGCTACTAACATTTGTTTTCGAAAATAGAGAAACTCATCACCAACGGCCCCATGTGCTGGAATGCTGGATGACGCGTAAATAGCAAGCAGACCCAAGCAAGTAAGAAATGCCGTCACGCAAATCAGACTTGTCCGCAGCGATATACTCCATCGATTCATTGTTCAGTCCAAAGCTTGAGAAACAAGGGATTGAAAGACCTCGCCGCGATGTTCAAAATTTCTAAATTCATCAAAACTCGCACAACCTGGTGACAGCAGAATATCGGCTGGACGAACTTGGGCCGCCGCCATGGCGGCGACGACAGCTTGCGCCATTGTTGATGACATCTCGACTGGAACTCTGGATCCTAACTCTCGCTCTACTTGTGCGGCAGCCTCACCAAACGCGAACACTTTCTCTATTTTATCTGAATAGTCGGCAATTTGGAAAAATGGCTCGCCTTTAGGCTTGCCCCCCAATAACAGGTAGCAGCACTTCGGGATACTCTTCAGAGCAACAATTACAGATTCTACATTGGTGGACTTACTATCGTTAATTACCGATTGACCAAGAAATCTACCAACCAGACGATAGCGATGGGGCAGACTCTCAAATGTCGCCAGAGAATCAAACGTCTTGGCAATTGGTTGGCCGGTTACATAACTGACCAGATGTCCAGCCATGAGAGCATTCTGCCGGTCATGCAGGGAATTCACGGCTGGGATCACCAACAGCGGCAATTCCGACTCTTCGACAACTACGTATCGATTCGCAGGCGGTGTCTCAATACCTGCGTTCAGAGCGCCTCGGTGAACGTCTGCAGAGACCACCGTAAGACCATCGCATTGATCAACAACACGCCACTTCGTTCGCAAGTAGTTCTCCATCGTGCCATGCCGAGCAAGGTGGTCAAACGATAAACTGGTTATAGCCGCACCGCAAAAGCGTACGATGCCCAAATATTCCAGCTGGTATGAGGACAGTTCAATGACTAAGTATTCTGGTGATCTATCCAATACGGCATCGCAAACAGGCAATCCGATGTTGCCGCAGGCTGTGGCGCTAACTCCCAGCGCATTCAACATATGCGCGGCCATGGCTGTCGTTGTTGATTTGCCGTTCGTGCCAGTAATGGCGAGGCACTTACCGCCGAAATCACGAAGACCCAAGTCGATCTCGGTCAGAATCGGAATCTTCCTTGCACGAGCGGCTATCAGGATCGGAATGCTTGGGGCAATGCCGGGACTAACGACAATGCTGTCTATGCCAGACAGCAATTCCGGAGCCTGTGGACCAGAAAAAATCTCAGACCCCAATTCCGAAAACGATTTAGCCCTTTCTTCGTCCGCGAATTGTGGATCAGCTGCAAGCACTTTCTCGCCTTTGCAGAGCAGAAAGCGAGCAGCAGCAATTCCAGAAAGTCCTCCACCTAAAACCAGCCATCGACTCATGTCCGAACTCTTTCCATTAAAGCCAATCGCCCAACATCGCGATCATCAAACGGAATTTTTTCAGAACCAATGATTTGATAATCCTCGTGACCCTTGCCAGCAATCAATACTACATCATGGGGTCCAGCCGCGAATATGGCAGCTTGAATCGCAAGTCGACGATCGGACTCGGCGACAAAGTTCGGATTACTATTATCGATGCCAACTATAATCTCATCTATGATCGCCTTGGGATCTTCGGTTCTGGGGTTGTCGGATGTTACATAAATTCGGTCTGCTAGCTTGCCAGCGATGGCTCCCATCTGTGGTCGCTTGCCTTTGTCTCGGTCGCCTCCGCAGCCAAAGACGACAAACAACTCTCCGTCACAGAGCTCGCGCAAATCGCTCAGGGCTTTTTCTAGTGCATCTGGTGTGTGCGCATAATCAACGAAGACGAAGGGTAGTTGAGCTGTTGACGAAATGACGATCCGCTCCATCCGCCCTGGCACCTGACGAATAGATCGCCATTTCTCAGTTGGAATCGATGGAAGTCCAACGAGGCGAGACATGACAAATGCTGCAACAAAATTTGCGATGGAAGTCTCGGCAAAGAACGGGAGGTGGCCCCTATAATTTTCATCGGAGAACGAGATCGTGACATCCGCGCCCGATAGCGCTTGACGATCAATGGTATAACGAGCGTTGCCCTTGCCGTGCACAGACTGCCCATAAATGTGCAGTGGACCCGACATGAATTTTGAATCAAGCGACTCAGCAACGCTTTCATGCGCCAGGAAGGGAGCGCCAGAAGTCATCTGTGAGTATGGTAGTAGAAGCTTACTGGCGAGATATTCATCCATGGTGCCATGGTAGTCCAAATGATCTCGTGAAAAACTAGTAAAAATGCCGCCAGAGAACCGAACCGGAGCGACTCGACGCTGGTCCAGCGCATGCGAAGAAACCTCCATAGCAAACCATTCACAGCACGCCTTGACAGCCCCTGCCATGGCTGAAAACAGGTCCTCTGGATCAGGTGTAGTATGACTGCCGGCCACCATGCTTTCGCCGATAGAGACGCCCAGAGTTCCGGCAGAAGCGCCGGGAATATCTAAGATACGCAGCAACTCACGCCAGAACCAAACTGTGCTGGTCTTGCCATTGGTGCCAGTTACTGCAAGACAGCTCAGTTTCTGCTGAGGGTTACCGTGTAACAGGGCAGCGATTGTGGACCAAGCTGCGCGTCCGTTACTGACGACGAGTCTTGGGGTCGAAGCAGGAAAACTAGCGTCATCCCGCTCGACGATAACTAAGCTAATTCCCCTGGTCGTGACTTCAGGCAGGAAGGTGTGAGAGTCAACCTTTACTCCCGCGTAGGCGATGAAAACGCCGCCAGGGCGTGCCTGCCGGGAATCCACAGTTACAAATTCAATGGAGTCAGCATTGCGTTGAGCGCGTAGCGAGCTGCCACGTAAAATGCCGATTTGGGAAAGGGCTTCGGAAATTTCTTGGATAGATACTGTCACTCGAATGCACTCTGCAACTTTTCTGAATCTCTCCTTGACGTAGCAGCACCCGCGGACGGAAGATCCGGCGCAACATTCAGATACTGCAGCGTTCTTCGAGATATTTCTGAGAAAACGGGAGCCGCCCAGAGAGCGCCATAATGTGGTGCTATTCCTGGTTCGTCAATCAAAACAAAGACGGTAATGTGTGGATCGCTAATTGGGGAAACTCCAGCAAATACGGCCCGGTGCAGCGTGTGCGAGTATCGCTTCGTTAATGGATCAACTTTTTGACTGGTTCCCGTTTTGCCACCAGCCGTATAGCCAGGAACTCTGGCCTTCGTGGCGCCAAGTTCGACGACGTCGCGCATCATGCTGCGCAACACAACAGTCGTCTCTGGCTTTAGAACTCTTCGTAGGGGTTTCGTTGAATTTGCAAAAACAATTTGTCCACCAGGAGCGCTGACTCTCTGCACAAGGTAGGGCTGCATCAATTGCCCGCCGTTGGCCAACGCGCTGTATGCTTGCACCACCTCCAAAGCAGTCGTCGTCATACCCTGGCCGAATGCTAAATTCGCAAAGCGAATGGGCCGCCATCCCCGCCAATCGCTGAGTGAGCCAAAGGTCTGAGCTGGAAACGCCATGTTTGACTCGCGCTGTCCAAAGCCGAACAGGCGGAATGCATCTGAAAGTGCGCGCGGTCCGAGCTTCTGGGCAATCTTGTAAGTACACACGTTGCTCGACGTCACAAAAGTTTCTGTTACCGTCAGCATCTGCTTACTTGGCCTATGCGAATCACGAAAGCGCACCCCATCGCGATCGTATGCGCCCCATTCGCAGTCAAAGGAATCTGTCGGTCGAATCAGCCCGTCTTCAATGGCTGCAGCAATAACGAAGGCCTTCATGACGGACCCGGGCTCAAAAACATCCATCAGCGCCTTGTTCCAGGTGCTTTCGACATCGATGTTCGGACTGTTCTGATTAAACGAAGGTACATTCGCTGTCGCAAGAATTTGGCCGGTATGCGGATCGGCAACGATCGCAAATCCGCTTTTAGCCTTGGCATTTTTCACACCTGTTTCCAGGGCATCCTCGGCGATCTCCTGGATCGCGCGATCTATTGTTAAGTAAACATCCATCCCACCGGACTCCGGCACCGCAGTATCGGACTGGGTGAAGATCATGCGTCCGCGTGCATCGCGATTTAGCTCGAGCCGACTACGAGGACCGCTAAGCTCCTTTTCGAATTGCTTTTCCAGCCCCATCACGCCGACGTCGTCCATATTTACATAACCGAGGAGGTTGGCGGCGGCGGGTGTTACCGGATAAAATCTAGCCGGCTCGCTGATTTGCTCAAGCCCAGGAATCCCCATGGCCATCAAGCGTGATGACGCCGAAGGATCAGCTTTGCGCTTTAGCCAGGCAAAGTAAGACTTCTTCTTCGTCAGCGACGCAACTTGGGTCGCGGGAATGCTGAGGACGTGCGCGATCTCTTGGGCTTGACTTTGAGTTGGGGAGAACTCCCTTGGATTTACGTACAGAGATGGCTTGCGCACACTAAGAGCTAGAACGTCACCGCGACGATCAAAAATACTGCCGCGATAAGGCGACAACTTAATGTGAGCCGTATACTGGCTATCCGCAATCTGAGACAGACTCTGAGAGTTCGGTGGAAATAGATGGATAGTGAGGCTACGCAAGGCGATAACAGAAAACGCGGCAAAGAATCCGATGAAGACGATGCGCATTCGTTGCGGGTTGGGAGCCCCAGGCTGCGAACATCGGCTACGGCTGATGCGAGAGCTCGATCGCCGAAAAAAATTCTGAAATCTAGGTATCCGGACCATGGCACTCGCTACTTCAAGACCAGTCCTCCAGTCCGTGCACCAACCGTTTCGTTGACGGAGGCAAGGAGCTCTAGATGCTTGCGGCTCGTCAGCTTCGACAGCTGCATCTGCAACTCGCTACGCGTCTTCAAGAGGACATGTTCAGATTTTTTAAGCTCACCAATTCGATAACCAGTTAAGGTCAATTGTACACGCATGTGAACACGAGTAAAAGCCAGGGCAAAAAGAAGCAATAGCCCCATGAAAAGCACAATATTGGTCATGCGCTGTGATTGAATTGGCATAGACAACCCACCCTTTCTAGTTAATGCGTTCGATAACCCTCAGTTTGGCACTTCGGGCTCTTGGATTCGACTCACACTCAAGTTCGTCTGGAATAGCAGGGAATGGCTTTATGACGGCGCCGCTGGCGGCAATGCTTGCGGTCAGACGCTCTTCCGTCAATGGTAGCCTTGAAAGAACAGCAGACTGCTCGTTATGTCCGGAAAGCCGTCGAAACTCCGATTTCACGGCGCGGTCTTCAAGAGAGTGAAAGGTGATGATGCCAAGCCGTCCGGAGCGGCGAAGGTGCGAAAAACCCGCCTGCAGTAATGTGGCGAGCTCTTCCATTTCGTTATTCACTTGTACGCGCAAAGCCTGAAACACGCGTGTGGCCGGGTGTTTTCGACTTCGCTCCTTGTAATGAACGGAGTTAACGATGACCTCAGATAACTCGTCGGTGGTTGAAAAAAGCTTCGAGGTTCGCCTCTGGACGATAGCTCGCGCGATGAACTTAGCTTTCGGCTCTTCTCCGTAGCGCTGAAAGAGTCGGGTAAGGTCCACCTCACTCCATTGATTGACAATATCCGCAGCGGTTGGTGCGCTCGCGGTTTGATTCATGCGCATATCAAGCGGGCCAGGGCGCATAAATGAGAACCCGCGCGAATCATCGTCAATCTGAGGCGATGAAACGCCTAAGTCGGCGAGGATGGTATCTGCCTGCGAAAACTCTGGGTGATTTTCTAGCACATCATGCAGCTGGCTAAACGGAGCATGCACAATATAGACCCGGCCAACCGAGATTTCAGCGGCAAAGCGCCGATTGAGATGCGCGATGGCAACTGGGTCTCGATCGATGCCCAGTATCTTGGCTCCCTTTGGCATTTCCGCCAGGGCTAGAGCCATATGACCACCGCCTCCAGCTGTACAGTCAATAGCCTTCTCAGCCGTGCTGTAGTTCATCAGGGAACGCACGGCGTCTGCTAATACGGAAACATGACCGAAGTCAGTGGCGAGCCCATCCATCATTATAGCGAAATCCCAAACGAAGACATGGCTTCGGTAAGTCCAATGAATTGATCTGCGATGGAGTCGAATTCTTTGACCCAACGCTGCTGAGACCAGATCTCAATTTTATTCAGCGCGCCTGTTATAACGCATTCGTGCTGAATTTGGGCGATGGATCGGAGATTAAGGGGCAGCAGAATGCGACCAGCCTTGTCAATCGGACACTCTGTTGCTCCGGAGATGAAATAGCGCTGAAAAGCCGCGACTCGTGGATCGAATTGGGGAAGCTGAACAAATCGCTGCTCTAGACGCTCCCATTCGGCGTAAGAATACCCAACCAGGCATCTGTCATAATTCGTCACAATGAGGGCGCCGGGATCATCACCGCGCGAAAGCTCGTCGCGAAATCGAGCTGGAATCGCCAGTCGTCCTTTGTCGTCTACTGTGTGCTCGTAGCGCCCACGAAACATGAGTTCACTCTTGTTAAACGATGATCTTCGATGGAGTGGATCAGCAAAGAGGTCGCGGAATCAGCTGTGCTGTGGAGTCAAGGACCGCAGTATGGCGCTGTCCCCCACAATTCCCCACATTCTTAAGCGTAACGAAGGAAAGTGTGATCCGTCAAGCGGTACGGGCTTTAAACGGGAGTCGCGATCACCAAACGTTCGTCGGTGAGCGCCTTTTCTGGAGAGAAGGACAATATCAGCATCATTAAGTAAACAATGCAGAGATATGGCCAACTCAACTGAACTAGGAATGACAAAATGATTAGTGTTGGAATGATGGCAATTGGCATCAGGATTCTTCTGCCAATATCGAGAGCTATCAGCATCCAAGCCGCACCTATCGCCAGAGTTCCCATCAAAACAATAAGGGTCGGCAAGTTTTGCCCAGCCAAGAGATTTAACCAACCAGAGAATCGGGCTACCTGCAGTGCCGTTAGTGCGGCGGCGGCCGTGCTACCGATACCAAAGATTATGGTCAAGATCTCGCGACCTTTGGCCGCTGGGTTGCGGCGCGGATGCTGTCGCTTTCTCCAAGGCAGCTGATCGCCGAGCACGGTCAAAATGGTCGCAATCGACGTCAGTACGATCATGGCGGTCGAAATGTCGTCAGGAGAATACCGAGCAAAATGCAATGAAAGGAAGACCAGACAGATCGCAGCCAGAAAATTTGCTGCGGGTAAGATCATCAGCAGACCTAATGCAAACAGCCCCGACGCCTCTTCGATGCTGAGGAAATAGCTGGCGTCCAGCATCTTCGGTATGGTCTGACCCGCTACGACGGCACCAAGAATAAGTAGCCAAAGCCCCCAAGCGGCAACGGGAACGAGGCGAGTGAGTAGGTATATTCCGTGAGAATACCAAAGCCTCCCGCCAGGTAGCACCGGGCTGCCAAGGGACGTCAGAGACGTAATGACGGCAACCAACACCATGGGAAATACGACGCCTGTCACGATCGACCTCCAGAATCAGCAGGGTCCTTGTTGCAACCCCTGTACCGGCCGCACCAGAAAATAAGTCACGAAAATTGGGGACCTTAAGACCCTGGTGTGGCCCCCAAATGTGAATAGGTTGTGATCAGGTGACCAACATCTATGGAAACTCAACCAACTAAATTCAATCAGAAAAATGTGACCAATTCAGCGGAATAAGCCGACCAGACATACCCCAATCCAAGGAATTATCGAAAGAAAACCCGGTAATTCCTGCCCGTTGCAGCGAACCTCGAGTCGCGCTCTAATGATTAAAGGATCGTCGAGTTCGTGCCGAGGCACGTACGGGGTGATTTTCTATTAACTTTTTGGAGGAATACGCACATGAGGATTTTGAGAGCGCAGAGCCGCTTCTCAGCCCTTGCGCTTTCTGCCATGCTCTCACTTTGGGGCTGCTCGAGTACGCAGCAACAAGGTGAAGAGGGTGAGCTGGAAGCGTCCGAGGAAAATGCTGAGAATGGCGAGTACGAAAACGGCAACGCCGAGGAAGTGGCCGAGGGTGACGGAGGAGAAGGCTATGGAAACGAAGAAAACATGGCCTCAGAAGAAAATGTGTTGAACGAAGAGCTACCCCAAGATGAAGGCTATGCGGCCGAAGGCGAGGGGAGCGACATCCAGGAACTTATCGCTAACGCAAACCAGGGTGAAGAGATGGCCGGCGATGGATACAATTCATCGATGGCGGCACCGGCACGCACGAACTCCGCACCGATGAATACAACTGCAAGCGTACCCATGAACAACTCACAACGTGTCCGCGAAGTCTCTCAGTCTGCTGGAATGATGGAGCGAGGATCTGCCGGCAGCATGGCACCCGCACTACCTGAAGTTGGCTCGAAGATGCCTTATATCGTTCAGCGTGGTGACACGTTAGCCAAAGTAGCAGCGAAAATTTATGGAAACCCTAGCCGATGGTCCGAAATCGCCGAACTATCATCCTTAGCAAATCCAAGCCGAATCTATCCTGGAGATGTGGTCTATTATCAACTAACCCAAGAAACGTCCCAATTCGCACAAGCTTATGAAATGCTTCCACGCCGTGAAGTGGTAGTGAACCAAGGTGACACACTTGCATCGATTGCAGCCCGAACCCTAGGAAACGCGTCTGATTGGAAAGCTATCTGGCGTCAAAACGACATCATCGACAACCCTGACAGCCTATCCGCCGGAATGGTTCTTTATTACGTCGATACCGGCGCAATGACTGCATCGATTAACCCAAATAGCAAGCAAGAGTCCTTGGCAAGCACCAGCATTGAATTTCAAATGAACGAAGGCAGCGTTACTGTCGTCGATAACACTTCGAACCAGTCTTTTAATGGTATTTCTGAAATCATTGGAACCGCGATCGCGCAGCTGAGCGCGCTATCTTAGTATCTTGAATGGAATGTTTGGACTTATTGTTCATTTGTTCAAGCAGATAGCTTGAACCGCCAAGAAAAGGTTGATTGCTTGACGCGAAATTAGCCTGGCCAAAAACGGTGGCTAGTGTCTTGTAAAATCGGTTGTAGCCACAGGCTCGCTCTTGAAGAATCGACGCGAAGATTCTCGAATGTGACCCTGAAGCAGATGACCAAGATATTTCAGGACCGACGCTTTCACCGAGTTATCTCGCCTATACATCGAGCCAATCCTACAGAATCATCTTCGATAGTTACCCGTGTATAGTCGCGCCTGTATAGGGGCTGACTAGGCAGCAAACTACGCGTCACTCACGGTCAAAGATTGTCGATGACCTTCGGCATTGTGATAGACGATTGCTGAGCGGAATGTCTCACCGCTTGCCAATATTACGTTGTTCAGCAATACAGACGAATCAAGATGAGCTTGACCATCAATGACTGATCCCTCACCCAGGACCAACCAATTGACGACGTTTGCGCCCCGCTTCAGGACGGACTCTCGGTGTCGAGCAACCCAAGCACTTCCATGTTGCTCAATGATCAGGGAGCATTCCGACGTGCAGTTCAAGGACTCGAGGCGCATGGCCGCAGGCACAGATAGGTTGTCCAACCAAGCCGCAAGATCCTGAGGCCGAGAGAACCCCTGGGCATGTGCTGCGAGGTAAGAGCTTGGCTCGCCCAGATCGAACCAAGGGCCGTCATACACGTAAGACATGACATTCATATTATTTTCCAAGCATATTCTGTAGTTATCGATAATCTCATAATACCCAGCTCGGCCCGCCGTCTGCTGCAGCAGGGTCTCGGAAACAATGTGGATACCGGTGAAAGTGTGGGGAGTACATTCGGCGCTCGGCATCTCTCCGCCAATTCGTACCACTCGTCCTGCCGATACCCAGACCGGGGTCTTACCGGGTTGACTGTATGGAGTCAGCACCATGGTAGCCACCGGCAAATTTGCCCGATGCTGCTTCATGAGGTCATTCAGATTCACGCCGCAGACAACGTCGCCGTTGTAGATCAGCACTGGCGATTGCTCCCGCCATCGCGCAAGCGGCACAAACGCACCGCCGGTTCCGAGAATCTCAGATTCATGCGAATGGAGAATAGGAATAGAAGTCTTGAAACGCGATATGCGGCTTTCAATCGCTTCCGCAAGATGATGCGTATTGACGGCGATGTTCTCAATTCCAGCCGCAAGACACTTGGCAACGGAAATGGCTAGTGGTGTTGCACAAAAAAAAGGAATAAGTGGCTTTGGTATCGCGTCGGTAATTGGCCGCATACGCGAACCGAATCCCGCTGCAAGAACGAGTGCCCTTATGGGTTGCTGTATCTTTCCTGTAATGGCATCCACTCTTGGATCATGTCCCAAATTTCGCGTGATAAGAGTGGGAAATCTGCGCTGCCTGAGCTGGCTGCATATCGGGCTACGTCGACGGCTGGGCCGATGTATCGCAGATAATTGCCGCGCTGCTTTTCCCAAGTCAAGTAGCCATACGAACCAATAGCTTTCAGCTGCCGCTGAATGAGAACATGACGCCAAACCAATTCAATTTGCGCAATCTCAGCGGAATCAAGGTGCGCTGCAATCTCCGCAATTCCTCGCGCCAACAGCTCAATGCGCTGCGCCGGTGCAAAATTGACATACGGATCAAATACTAGCGATACTAGGTCATAAGCAGAAGAACCCAGTCGCGCATCTTGAAAGTCGATAATCGCCAATTGCCCTGATTTGACCATAATATTGCGACTGTGAAAATCGCGATGCACGAAGTGCTTGGCAAGTGCGCCCAACTCGGCCGAGAGGGCCTTGGATTCTGCAGTAAACTGCGCCCGAGTCCTCTCCGAAACAAACCCGGGCAGCCGATCAAGAGTCTGTCTCAGGAAAAAATCCAGCTCCCACTGCAGCCTTTCGTGATCAAAAGCTCGCTGGCACCATACACTCGTAGGATCACGGTGAATCGTCAGCATTTGGCCGATGACCTTGAAGGCCTGCCGATAGAATTCCAAGATCTGTGGACGGTCAACGATGGTCATCGCCTGTTCTTGGATGACCGATTCCAGCATCAGATCACCATAGTCTTCGATGATGATAGCGGCATAATCTTCTAGCGATGCAACAACGCGAGGGACGCGAACGCCCGCGGTGGCAAGCGTTGCCGACAACGTAATCCAATCGTACCGTCCCTCGGCGAGGGCCTGAGCGTCTGTTCCAGATAGCTGCATGAGCACGCAGCTATCTGGTAGATCCATGCTGCGAATGCGGTAATAGCACCGGTCGGAGCCATCGCCGGCCAGCCAGTCAATGGTTAGCGATCTTATGTTCAATGCGCTGCAGATGACATCAACCGGAGGAGGGGGCAAAGCATCGCTGCGAAGTGCGCGGGTCATTCCGCCAGAGGTGTTGCTCTTCATCTCTTGATTGACGGTCAAGGAACCTCCTGGCTTACTATAACTCTGCCCGGTAATTGATAAACTGCAACACCGGCCCAATCTCCAGAGAGACCGTTCCGGATTCTGAGGTAAACAGTTCGCCGTCCAAAGAGTAAGTGTAGCCGCTTTCGGCCGTAACCTCCAGCCGTTGGGTACACTGACTCACCCGATCCTCAGAGACTCCGAGCTTTGGGGGGAGGAGCAAGCCGGGCAGGCGCCAAACTAGCTTTTCAGGCGCGGTGGTTACATAGAAAAATTGCATCTGAGCGATTGAACGGCGGGCCAAAGGAAATAGTTTTGGTCCGAGAGGCATCCGCTCAATGGTAGCTGCCATGAGCGTTACGGTTGTGATGGACTGGGCTTCTTTGTCCTTCATGGAAATTTTGAGACGGTGCTTACGCAGTAATTCTTTGGCAAAGGAGCCCTTGGCTATCGCGGAAGATATTATGCGAATCAGTAGCCAAATCACGCCCAGGGGACCGGTCTTATTCTCGTAGAACTTTGAGAGCACGGTACAAGCGATACCATCAGCATACAAGAATCCGTACTCTGAATTCGCCTTGAGGGAAGCCACATCTTCATATGCGAAATGGACATTCGAGCTGTAGCCTTCGACAAGCCGATACAATAGATTCTCAGGGGTGCCGCTGATACCCAGATTCGTCGCCAATACGTTCATGGTACCCCCGCGTAAAAGCGCGATTTTCGGGAGGGGCTTTTGGCCATAGGCGCGAATAAATGCGGTTATCGTTCGGGCAACCGTTCCATCGCCGCCATTGATGGCCAGTATTTCAATATCCTGCTCGCAGAATTTCCGAGCAACGAGATCCAATTCCTTCAGTGAATTGGTAACTTCCAGTTGGCCCTGCGTCCCAAGAATGTAGCCAAGGAGTCGCGTCCTTTCGGGATTTCGCTTGTTCAACTTAGAGTGCGGATTTGTTATGATCCCGATCCCTGGCATGGTTGGTATTTCTCCTTGTGAAGGTGCTGGCTTTCGGTGACTAAACTTCCATCTATAGCTGTTCGCGATAAGTCGTTAGCGCACATCTCGCCACTGCAGCTGTACATGCAGGAAGTTGCTAAATATCCTTTGCTGACACCGTCAGAGGAATATGAGTTGGCCGTTAAGCATTTTGACGACGGCGACGTCAACGCGGCACACCGGCTAGTGACGAGTAATCTTCGGCTTGTTGTTAAAATAGCAAACGATTTTAAGCAAGCGCAATCCGGTCTCCTGGATTTAATCCAAGAGGGAAATTACGGGTTAATGCAGGCGGTTAAGCGTTTCAATCCCTATCGCGGTGTGAAGCTTTCAACTTATGCGGCGTGGTGGATTAAAGCGTTCATTCTTAAGTACATTATGGAGAACAAAAGCCAGGTTAAAATTGGCACGACGGCAGCGCAAAGAAAGCTGTTCTTTAACTTGCGCAAAGAGGCCGAGCGACTACTCGCTGAGTACGATCGTATAGATACCAAGCTGCTAGCGGAATCACTCGATGTCCGCGAGAAGGATGTGACAGAAATGCAGCAGCGCCTGTCAGGCTCGGATGTGTCTTTAGATGGACCCATCAACGGGGAAGAGGGAGCAGCGTCTCGGATTACAATGCTTGAAGATTCTCAGGCGGAAACCGCCGAGGACGCGTTAGCATCTGAGCAGGTTAGGCGAATTTTTGCGGAGCATTTAGTTGAATATCGAAAGTCACTTAAGGGTCGAGACGCAGAAGTCTTTGATGGCCGCATCATGTCAGATACCCCGATGACCCTGCAGGAAGTGGGAGACCGATATGGCATCTCACGTGAGCGAGCCAGACAGATAGAAAACAGAATCATCCAGAATCTGCGAAAATTTGTCGAAGAGAAGGGACTCCTCATCGACGTTTAGGGACGAGTGCTAAGGGTTTTGCTCAAAACCCTTTCTTATCATGGTCCGCAGTTGACCTAGCTTATTTAACGTCTGTTCTTTCGCGGCTTCCACATCACGCCTTAACTCGACGGCGGCATCATTACGATTCAGGATGCTGTCAGGCATCTCACTAATGAATCGGCTGGGCTCCCGAGGTTCAGCTGCAGGACCGCTGCGGCGCTCTCGGCAATAAGAAATATTCATGTGGGCCTTAGCCCTAGTGAGGGCCACGTAGAAAAGTCTGCGCTCTTCCTCAACACCCCGATCGTCGAGCAGGCTATTCCGGTGAGGGATGTTCCCTTCTTCGGCGCCGGCCAAGAAAACGCAGGAAAATTCTAGTCCTTTGGCCGCATGGATAGTCATCAGGGAAATCGTATCGCCCAAATCTTTTTCTTCCTTGGTGGGAGCGTCATTGAGCGAAAGTGTGTCAATGACAGCTGAGAGCGACAGCTTCTTTCCATCATCGACAATTTGAGAGCCGATATCTTGGAGCCAGTTGGGAATGCGGCGCAGCGAGTCAACTTTGGCCGATGCAGCTTGCGCGGTAGCAGACTTCTGTCGGTAGTGCTCTTCGAGTCGGAAAGATTTGATGATGTCGCGAGCCAGGTCGGCTAAGTCGCTAGGTGCTGATATTTTCTTGAGCTGCATGCGCTGAATGTCGAGAACAAAGCCTTGGCACGTAGCTCGGGCCTTACCCGGCATTTCATGGGCGCTGCTGGACAGGGCTGCAAATGGGGTGCTTTTTGCTGCGGCTGCGGCTGCGGCGAGTTTCTCCAACGATTTTAGGCCAAGCCCCCGGCTTGGGGTATTCACAATGCGCCAAAATGCCATCAGGTCAGATGGATCGTCGATCACGCGCAAATAGGATAAGAAGTCCTTGATCTCGACCCGTTCAAAGAAACTTTGACCGCCAAACACCCGATATCGTAATCGGTGCTCGAGCATGGCGACTTCCAGTGCCTTTGCCTGGGCATTGGAACGATACAGGATGCCGATATCGGAAGCCTTGTATCCCTTTCCCTGATAGGCGAGACACCTGCGAGCGATCCAGCGCGCTTCATCAACCTCTTCATCAAAATCAACTACCGTGATTAAGTCGGAAGAGTCGTTTTTGCTCCAGAGCGTCTTTTCCTTGCGCTTAGGATTGTTGCGAATGACCTGATTTGCAGCATCTAGAATCAAGGTTGTGCACCGGTAGTTCTGCTCGAGCCGAATCAAACGGCTACCAGGAAACAGTTCTTCAAAACGATCGATGTTTTGCGCCAGCGCACCTCGCCAGCTATAGATGGATTGGTCGTCATCGCCGACCACGCAGATGTTATTCTTTGGACCCGTTACCAGGCGAAGAAGTTCCAATTGCGCAAGATTGGTGTCCTGATACTCATCCACCAGAATGTGGCTTACCTCTTGATGCAGCGTTTCCCGAACGTCACTCTCACTGCGCAAAAGCTGTACGGCGCGATAGATACAATCGTCAAAATCAATGGCGTGATTGAGCTGCAACTGACGCTGGTACATGGCGTACAGCTCAGAGAGGGTGCTGGGGTCTTCATCATGGAGCTGGCCAGTGCCGTTCGCCAGGTCTTCTGGAGACACCAACATGTTCTTTGCCCGGCTAATGCGTGCATGCACATCATAAGCACGAAGCCTTGAAGCCCAGCCACGCTCATCTAGACATCTTTGTACGAGGTCCACTTGATCGGAGGCCGCAATAATGGAAAATCGAGGGGGCAATCCTGCTTGGCGATGAAAGCGACGGAGAATGTTCAAACAGTATGAATGAAACGTACCGATGAAAAGTGACTTGGCCCGGGACCCGACCAGTGCACTCACGCGCTCGCGCATCTCGCGCGCAGCCTTGTTCGTGAAGGTGACAGCGACAATGGCTTCCGGTGCGATGCGATTGTGTAGCAGATTTGCAATGCGATAGGTAATAACTCGGGTTTTGCCCGTTCCAGCACCTGCTAGCAGCACCAGAGGCCCTTGAATGGACGATGCCGCATCTCGTTGTGGCGGATTCAGCTCCATGAGTGCTGCTAACAAAAGAACTCCTTCGAATTGTGTGGGCGCATTGGGCCCATAAATAACCCCATTTCCCCGGATAACGTCCACCGGAATTAGGCGTGCCCGGCGTTGACGAACATATTTCTGTCATTTCGTTGGATTAGTTTTTTGGAAACTTGAATTTGCGCACCGATTCCGGTAAGAACTCGACCCTCTACAATAGGAGATTCAGATGCTTGAACGTCTATTTAACTTGAGTGCCGTGGCACAAGCAGGCGCAGCCCAGCCCCAGCCATCTCTGTTCGACATGCTGCTGCTGCCGATGGGTATCATGGTTATCATGTATTTTTTCATGATCCGGCCGCAGCAACGCAAGATGAAAGAGCATAAACAACTTCTTGAGGGCTTAAAACCAGGGGATGAGGTTGTCACCAACGGAGGTATCATTGGGTTTGTGCGCTCCGTAGCCGATAGTTTTGTAACGGTTGAGGTGGCAACAAACACAAATATAAAAGTTCTAAAGAATCATATCAGCGCCTTAACAAAGAAGCCCGCTGCCAAATAGGGGCCGCGAGGTGCTCAAGAGTAGCCATAATTCGAGAGTTCTAGGCTCTCGATTTGTGGCTTTCTGCATTTCCAGTCAGAGATATCTCGATGTCCGTGGGACCTCTCATCTGGTTCTGGTAGAATCCGAAATAACGTACCGGGATTCTTAGGGGAGGATGACTTTGGCAATCGACGTACTTAAGTGTCTCTTGTTGTTGCTGGCAATCCTACCGAAACATGTGCACGCGTCTGGGTATCTTCTCTCGGACGAGATTGAAACAACCGGCGGCCACAATCTAGGGTTCAACAATTCCGGGGTCTCCGCCGTCGGCGACGTTGCAGCCATTCGGCTAAATCCGGCGATGATCGCGATGGAGCCCGCGTATAATGTTTACGCGGGTTACCATTGGCCAGCGCGGGGCTCAGAGTTTTACCAGGCTGGTGTCGTAGACTCCAAGACCTCGTCAGTTGCCGCAGGGGTCATGTTAACGCGAATGGAAGGTGACGTAGGTAGTATGCAGCCACGTTTGAGTTCCACCTTGCGAACTCGCGGCGCACTGGGCATAGCCCAAACTCTTGAGCGACTTTCCATCGGTCTCAGTTTTCAATATCTAGAGGCCGAGGACACCCAGTCCGGCAAAACACGTACAGGCACGTCTCTTGGCGTCGGCGTAGCCGGGTTACTGCATCCTAATCTAAGGTTTGGCTTTTCCGGTGAGAATCTTAACAATGGCCGAATGCTACCATTCGCACCACGGACAGTTCGCGGTGGTGTGTCGCTCCTAACGACGGATGGGACCATAACAGCTCACCTTGACTATGTGCATCGAGAAGCGATTGACGCGGATGATTGGTTAGCTATGCGTGGTCTGAACCAGCCAGAAATTCAAGACCCGTGGCTCTTAGCCCCAAAAAGTGAAGCAGAGGGTGTACCGGCCAAGCCGGAACAACTTGTCACGCTCTCTTCTTCAGCGAAAGTCTATGATTTGCTGAGGCTGCTGGCTTCTTATGGCCAGTCTCTTGACTCGACGCGCCGAATCCTCGGCGGCGGCGTTGCGTTGGTGAACGGTCCGGTTACCGTTTCTTACAGCGCATCTCGGCCAAATCTATCTTTTCCCCAGGCTCATCAAAGTGTTAGCGTCAGCGTACAGATGTCGATGTAAACGATTTCTATCACCCACGGAATGTGCACCCATGATCTATCAATTTCTCGAAAATGGACTCGAAGTTGCCATCAAGGAAAATCATTTTTCAAAAATGGTGGCGATTCAAGTGTGGGTACACGCGGGCAGTATTCACGAAAGAGAGTCTGAGCGTGGCATGGCCCATCTTATCGAGCACATGCTTTTCAAGGGCACGGAGCGTCGCGCCGTGGGTGAGATTTCGGCGGAAGTCGAGCGGCTGGGTGGCGATATGAATGCATACACGACCTTCGATCGAACGGTTTACTACATTACCTTGCCGGCTGAGCATGCCCGTGTGGCCATGGACCTTTTGTCGGATGCCGTCTTCAACAGCGCCTTCGACCCGGTAGAGCTCGATCGAGAAAAAGAAGTGGTTATTGAAGAGATTCGCCGTGGCCTGGACAGTCCAGGAAACGTGATTGGACGAAAGCTTTTCGAACTTAGTTATCCCCACTGCGAAGTGGGCCGGCCGATTATTGGCTACGAGCCGCAGGTTAAGGATTTCACGCGCGACATCTTGCTGGGGTATTATCGGCGTTGGTATGTGCCCAGTAACATGTCGGTAGTTATTTGCGGTGCGGTTGACGGGCCGCAGGCTTTTGGCTGGGTCAAAGAGTTATTTTCTAAAGCGTCGCCACCTGAGCGACCATCCCGCGCGCCTCTCGACGATCGTTTTTGCGAAGGGATTTCCTGCGAAGTTATCAAGGGCGATTACGAGCAGCCGCGTCTTGAAATGGCATTTCGCTCTCCGGCTCTGGCCGATGCCGATTCGGTGCCTCTTGATTTAGCCGCATTTGCCCTGGGGGCGGGTGAAAGTAGCAGGCTTTCGCGACGCCTGCGTGATGAGGAGGGATTGGTCAGTGCAGTTGGCTGTTCGGCTTACACACCACAGTGCCGCGGCGTGTTCTTCTTATCGGCATACCCGCGACCCGAAACCATGCTGTCGACGGCTAGCGCGCTTGGTCGGGAAATTTGTTCGTTGAAGTATTCTCAGCCGGTGATCGAGTTGGAGTTGGCGCGCGCGCGGGCCAACGTACGAGCCGACCGCGTGCATCAAGAAGAAACGGTTGGCGGGATGGCGCGGACCCTTGGATTTGCACTTACGACGCCGTCGAAACTCTACTTCGACGATGTCGCGTTGGAGATGGTCAATAAGACAACTCCGGCGCATGTGCATAGTGCGGTCAATCGATGGATTGATGAACAAAATGCGGTGCTGGTGGCGCTCCTTCCGAAGGAAAGTAGCCTTACAGCAGAAGAGCTGAAGGCAGCTTATCTGCAGGGCGTTAAGGCGGCTTCACCAACAAAGGGTGGAACCGGTCAAGTCCTGCGCGTGGCCACCAACAAGCCGCAGAATTTGTTGCCCGTCCGTGTCGAAATTAGGCCTGGATTGACGCTCGCTTACCGCGAAAATCCGGATACCCCCATGGTCAGCCTTGTCGCTGCAACGGAAGGAGGGCTGCGAGGTGAGACGGACGAGAACGCTGGGATCTACCACGCGTTTGCCGGAATGTTAGGTAAAGCTTCACGCGACTTCGATTACGACGATATCCTTGAGCGAACCGAGGGCTGTGGCGCCTCACTGGATGGCTTCTCTGGCAAAGATAGTTTCGGAATGCGCATGCAAAGCTTGTCAGAATTCACAGAGGGGATGCTAGAAACTTTTTTCAGCTGCCTCTTTCGGCCGGTGTTTCCCGAGCAGCAGTGGCAGACTGTTCGCCGAGAGATACAGCATAGCTTGACGTCGCAGAACGATTCGCCATCAAGCATCTGCTTTCGCACCTTTCAAGAGCGCCTTTATGGGGGGCATCCCTACAGCCATCCGATGTACGGCACGGCGCGCTCGATCGAAACCTTTAACTGCGAGTCATTACTCAATTTCTATGAGAGTAATCGGGACGGCGGACCCTGGTCTCTGGGGGCTGTCGGTCCGTGGTCGGCGGCGACCTTTCTGAGCATGCTGCAGCGACATATTGCAAACTGGCAGCCCGCTGCACAGAAGCGCCGCTTTACTCAAGCCGAGTCCCAGTTAAAAGTTCAGGTTGGGGAAACGGTACATATCACTAAGTCTCGCGAGCAGACCCATATTTGTTTAGGATATCGAGGACTTTCATGGGAAGATCCCATGCGTGCTGCATTGGACGTGATGTCGTCGGTGATGGGAGGAAATGGCGGGAGACTTTTCTCAAAACTGCGAGATGAGATGAGCCTAGCTTATACGGTCGCTCCTGTTATGAGCTTCGGACAGCATCCTGGTACGGCGGCATCGTACATCGCGTGTGCTCCCGGTAAGGCGAAACTCGCCATTGGCGAATTGGATCGCGAGCTGAGGGAATTGACCATGCAGCCCCCCACCGCCGCTGAGGTAGAAAGAGCGATCAACTACATCGTTGGCAACCACGAAGTGGAATTGCAGCGCGGCGAGACCCAGGCCATGACCATGGCGCTGATGGAGGTTTACGGTATTGGGTTTGATGACTTCCTGAAATACCCTGGTCGGGTTAAGTCAGTGACCGCTGAGCAGGTCCAAGCCGTAGCACAGCGGCTGTTCGTCCCCGGAACCAAGATCACTGTAAGTGTTGGGCCAGAATTGAGCGATTGAGTTTTCTTGGGTTTAGAATTGTCGTAGTATCCGCTACTGATATGGTTACATTATTGTTCCTGAGGAGTTGACATGGCGGTGCTGAAGCGGTTCACTGACTCTTCGATTGGCAGCAAGTCGATCCTAGCTCTCACGGGTGTCCTTTTAATTCTTTTCTTGCTTGGTCACCTTTCGGGGAATTTGCTGATTTTTGTCGGGCGCGACGCATTCAATGCGTACCCAGAAAAACTACGGGAGCTTGGTCCTTTGTTGTGGGTAGCGCGCATTGGCATTTTGGTGGTTTTCGTTGCCCACATCATTCTCGCAATTAGGCTTACCAGGCAAAATCGAGCAGCCAGACCCGTGCCCTATGCCAAGCACGCCACCATTCAAGCAAGCTTTGCATCGACCCACATGATTCACACGGGTCTGCTGCTTCTGGCATTTGTGGTGTTTCACCTGGCACATTATACATTTCGCATTACGAGCCCCGAAGTTGCAGCTCATGGGCCGTACGAAGTCTATGAGATGCTCGTGCAGGCATTTGCCGATCCGCTAGTCTCGCTGACATACATCGCCGCGATGATTGTCCTGGGACTGCACATTAGTCACGGTATTCCGAGTTTATTCCAGTCGTTGGGTCTCAATCACCCACTCTACAATCGCTGCATCCGAACGGGTGGGCGCTTTGTTGGGTGGGCCATCGCGGCTCTATATTTGAGTATTCCTGTGGCCATTTGGCTTGGCATTGTCGGATAGAGCGGAGGCGCATAAAAGATGATTCTGGATTCGAAAATTCCGTCGGGGCCGTTGGCCGATAAGTGGACCAAGCACAAGTTTGATCTCAAGCTCGTTAATCCAGCAAACAAGCGAAAATATACTGTTATTGTCGTGGGGACGGGTCTGGCTGGAGCGTCAGCTGCAGCGACACTATCGGAGCTGGGTTACCAGGTTCTTTGCTTTTGTTTTCAAGATAGCCCGCGCCGGGCGCACAGTATAGCAGCGCAGGGCGGCATAAACGCGGCAAAGAACTATCAGGGCGATGGCGATAGTGTTTTCAGGCTATTTTATGACACGATAAAGGGTGGTGACTTTCGCGCTCGGGAGGCAAATGTCCACCGCTTGGCGGAAGTTAGCGCGAACATTATTGACCAGTGTGTCGCTCAGGGCGTTCCGTTTGCGCGAGAGTACGGCGGCTTCTTGGATAACCGATCTTTTGGCGGAGCACAGGTTAGCCGCACATTCTATGCACGGGGACAAACCGGTCAGCAGCTGCTCATTGGCGCGTACCAAGCCTTGAGCCGGCAAATCGCACTGGGCGGGGTGAAAATGTTTCCCCGCACAGAAATGCTAGATCTTGTGGTTGAGAACGGCAAGGCGCGTGGTGTGGTAATTCGGGATTTGATTACAGGAAAGATGTCGACGTACTCAGGCCACGCTGTCGTGCTGGCGACGGGCGGTTACGGCAACGTTTTCTATCTATCAACCAATGCCAAGGGTGCAAATGTCACGGCCGCGTATCGCGCCTATAAGCGCGGTGCCGGTTTTGCGAACCCGTGCTATACGCAAATACATCCGACCTGTATCCCCGTGAAGGGAGATTATCAAAGCAAGCTCACGCTCATGTCCGAGTCGTTGCGCAATGATGGCCGAGTTTGGGTACCGATGAACAAGGGTGATAAACGCCCAGCATCAGAGATTCCAGACAGCGAGCGCGACTATTACCTGGAACGAAAGTACCCTAGCTTTGGCAACTTGGCGCCGCGTGACATTGCCTCTCGTAGTGCTAAGGAAGCTTGCGATGACGGTCGAGGGGTTGGGGAATCGGGACTTGGCGTTTATCTCGATTTTCGGGATGCCATTCAGCGACTAGGGCGTGACACGATCAGCGCTCGTTACGGCAACCTCTTTGACATGTATCAGAAGATTACTGATGAAAACCCATACAAGATGCCAATGCGGATCTATCCTGCCGTACATTACACGATGGGCGGACTATGGGTCGATTATAACCTCATGAGCACGATTCCCGGTCTTTTTGTTCTTGGCGAAGCCAACTTTAGCGACCATGGCGCCAACCGGCTCGGCGCTAGTGCACTTATGCAGGGGCTGGCGGACGGTTATTTTGTCATACCATACACCATTGGCGACTACCTTGCGGGTGAGTCGCGCGAACCGGTTACGAATCAAGGAACCGAGTTCAAACAAGCTCTCAGCTATGCTGAACAACAAACAAAACGCTTGCTCGACATTCGCGGGAGCCGCACCGTTGATTCGTTCCACCGAGAATTGGGAAAAATCATGTGGGACAAGTGTGGCATGGCGCGAAACAAGCAGGGTCTCGAGGAAGCGATCAAGCGGATTCCGGCAATTCGGGAAGAGTTTTGGCAAAACGTTTCCATCTTGGGAGATGGTGCCGCTTTAAACCAATCTTTGGAACGTGCTGGCCGGGTCGCGGATTACTTGGAGTTTGGCGAACTGATGTGTCGCGACGCTCTCCAGCGAGAGGAATCCTGCGGCGGTCACTTCCGGGAAGAGTATCAGACGCCTGATGGCGAGGCGCAGCGAGACGATGCGCAATTTTCTCATGTCACTGTCTGGGAGCACAAAGGATTAAGCGAAGTGCCAGTAGCTCACAAGGAAGAACTGAAATTCGAAAACGTTAAGCTGGCGACGAGGAGCTATAAGTAATGAAGTTTAAACTGCATGTTTGGCGCCAAGTCGGAGACAAGGACAGGGGACGAATGGAGACTTATGCGGCTGACAACATCAGTCCTCATATGTCGTTTCTCGAAATGTTAGACGTCGTGAACGAGGAGCTTACCACCAAGGGCAAAGAGCCCATCGCTTTCGATCATGACTGCCGCGAAGGTATTTGTGGCGCGTGCTCTCTGATGATTAACGGTGTAGCCCACGGGCCGGAGAAAGCCACGACGGCTTGCCAACTACATATGCGCACATTTAAAGATGGCGAGGATATCTATATTGAGCCCTGGCGGGCCAAGCCGTTCCCGGTGCTGCGTGATTTGATTGTTGATAGGGGCGCGTTCGATCGCATTATCCAAGCGGGTGGCTTTGTTTCTGTCAACTCTGGTAGCGCCCAGGATGCCAACAACATTCCCGTACCCAAGCCGGATGCAGATGCTGCCTTCGACGCAGCAACTTGCATTGGCTGTGGGGCCTGCGTGGCGGCTTGTAAAAACGCTTCCGCCATGCTTTTTGTCTCGGCAAAGGTTTCGCACCTCGCTCTATTGCCTCAGGGCCAAGTGGAAGCGCAAAGTCGAGTTTTGAATATGGTGAAGCAGATGGACCAAGAGGGCTTTGGTAACTGCACGAACCAATATGAGTGCGAGGCCGCTTGTCCAAAAGAAATCAGTGTTGATTTCATCGCCAAGATGAATCGTGAGTATCTTTCGGCCGCTGTCTGCAAGGAAGAGTGACGAAAAGTAGTGTAAAAGTCCGAGTAAAAGTGATACCTCCCGAGGCGTGTAGGCTAAAATTCCTGGGCAGCGCAAAAAATGAAGTATGAAGTTGTTGTCGAACTAAAGAAAGAAGTCCTTGATACGCAAGGGCGAGCCATTCGCGATACTTTAGTTCGCAACGGATTTGATGCGCTGCAATCTGTGCAGGTCAGCAAGCGGTTTTTGCTGGAGTGCGCTGGGAATGAAGCCCAAGCGGAAGCCATGGCGAAAAAAATAGCACAGGAAGTCTTGGCTAATCCGGTTTCTGAAACCTATCAGGTACGAAAGCTGACCGACAGTCCATGAAAGCTGCCGCATCTCGGAGTAGTATGCGAATCGGGATCATTCAGTTTCCCGGGTCTAATTGCGATCAAGACTGCTTTGAAGCATTTAAGCGGCAATTCGCCATTGATCTCGTACCTATCTGGCACAAGGATACAACTCTTCCTCCCGTGACGGGCCTTATTGTTCCTGGTGGATTTAGCTACGGAGATTACCTGCGAAGCGGCGCTCTAGCGGCCATGTCACCTATTATGCAAGCTGTCGTTAAGTTTGCCAATTCCGGTGGAGCCATCATAGGAATTTGCAATGGATTCCAGATACTTACCGAGGCAAAACTATTACCTGGCACGCTTTTGCGAAATGCAGTCGGCACATTTATTTGCCAAACGGTTGAATTGATTCCTCAGGCTGGCAGTGCTGCCTATCATGCGGCTGATTCTCATGTGCAGAAGTTGCGCATTCCCATAGCTCATGGCGACGGCCGCTATCACATTGATTCGGATGGTCTTAAGCGCTTACAGGACCGAGGCGGCATAGCCTACCGCTATGCTGAGAACCCAAATGGGTCCGTGGAGAGCATTGCGGGCGTGCTGAGCGAAAATGGTCGCGTACTTGGTTTGATGCCCCATCCAGAGCGAGCTACCGACGCATTGGTAGGGCCCTCGACGCATGGGTTGAACATTCTTAGTTCTTTTATTCAGTTGTGCGAGTGAGGTTTAACTTGGGTGGCACCACTGACACGGGTCTAAAGGATATACCCCGAGCGGCATTGATCTCGGACCACGACCCGAACTTAGCGCGTCTGTTGAAGCAGCACAAAATCTCACAAGACGAGTACGCCCGCGCTCGAAGTATCGCGGGTCGAGAATTAACTTTGGCTGAAATGGGCGTATTTTCTGCGATGTGGAGTGAGCACTGCAGCTATAAGTCCTCGCGCTTGCATTTGCGCCGCTTTCCTACCACCGGTGAGAACGTGGTGGTTGGCCCCGGTGAGAACGCCGGTGTCGTACGACTGAGTGGGAAGCTATGCGCCGCGTTCAAAATGGAGAGTCACAATCACCCAAGCTTTATCGAACCCTATCAGGGCTCGGCAACCGGTGTTGGGGGCATTCTTCGCGACGTGTTTTGCATGGGAGCTCGCCCTGTCGCAAATCTTAACTGTTTGCGCTTCGGCCGAATGGATCACCCAAAGACATCGCACCTAACATCGTGGGTAGTCAGGGGAATCGGTGATTATGGCAACTGCGTAGGTATTCCTACGGTTGCAGGAAATGTTTCGTTCAATGGCTGCTACGATGGCAACATCCTTGTTAATGCCATGACAGTTGGATTAATTCACGAAGACGGCATCTTTAAAGGCTACGCAAGCGGCGTCGGAAATTTGTTAGTCTACGTCGGCTCTGCTACTGGCCGGGATGGAATCCATGGTGCCACCATGGCTTCGGATAACTTCTCAAGCAGCGAGCAGGGTGAACGATCAACCGTACAAGTGGGAGACCCATTCACAGAGAAGTTGTTGCTCGAAACGACGCTGGAGGCCTTACAAAAGAATCTAGTTGTCGGTCTTCAGGACATGGGTGCCGCAGGGCTCACATCCTCATCTTTTGAGATGGCGGCAAGGGCTGAAAACGGTCTCTACATCGACCTTGAAAAGGTGCCTGTTCGTGCCGTCGGCATAACCGCATATGAGCTGTTGCTCAGCGAGTCTCAAGAGCGAATGCTGATGGTGGTGGAGCCTGCGAAGTGGGAGGCACTACAAGAAGTACTCAAGCGTTGGGATTTACCGTTTGCCATCATTGGCAAAGTGACGGATACGAAACGAGTTCAGGCCGTGTTTGGCGGAAAATTGGAAATTGATTTGCCGGTGGCACCACTGGCCGACGACGCACCTCGATACGATCGTCCTCAGCGCGAGCGCACCTACGCAACGGATGTACTTGCTGCGCAGAAGGCGGAGGAACATCTTACGACTCAAGATCGTAAGAAAACCCTTGAGGCGTGCCTTGGAGCGTTGGGCAATAAGGAGCCCCTTTATACTCAATATGATCATCATATCGGTACGAAGACTGTATTCGGGCCGAGAGATGGCGGCGCCGGCGTGATGTGGATTCGCGACACGGCGGCTGAGCATGAATTCCTGGGCCTTCTAGTTTCAACGGATTGCAACGAGCGGTTCTGCGAGCAGGATCCGCACTTGGGTGCAGCCCACGCGGTCACTAAGTGCGCTAGAGCTATTTCTGCTGCTGGCGGCGTACCCCTGGCCATCACCGACTGTCTGAACTACGGCAACCCTGAAATTCCAGAGGTTATGTGGCAAATCTCGCGCGGCGTGGATGGCATTTCCATGGCATGTAAGGGTCTATCGATACCCGTGGTCAGTGGTAACGTCAGTCTTTACAACGCTACGGATGGTCGAAATATATTCCCAACACCCATGATTGGCATGGTCGGCCGAATGGATGATGTTCGCTTAGCGGTACCCGCTGTTGCGCGGAGATTAGGCAACGTCTTCCTCATCGTTCCCTCTCAGACGAAGCCATCGCTCACCGCGAGCCTTGCCGCACATCTTGCACAGGTAGATGTCACTGGAAGTTTGCCGACTCTGGATTTAGACGCAGAATTGATCGTGATGAATGAAGTGAGAAAATTGATCCAAGGCGGATTGGTTTTTGCCTGCCGAGACGTGGGGCAGGGTGGCATTGCTCCTACATTGGCGAAATTAGCTGGCCCAGGACGACAGGGCTTTCAGGGTTCAACGGCTGAGATTCCTGGGCCGACCCCGTTTCATCGATGGTTTGCTGAGTGGGGTGCCGCTTATCTTGTTGTCAGTGAGCTTGATAGCATCGCCCAGAACATTTCTGCCCCATCTGTCTCATGCTTGCGCCTTGGGCAGCTGACGACAGCCGGCGAATTCAATTTGGACGGGGAAATCCTCACCAGCGCCGCGATTGCTGATGCCTTTGCTAGGCCATTTGCCGCGTTGTTTCAGTAGGAGTACCAGGACTTGGATCATCTGCGCGAAGAGTGCGGCATATTTGGTGTCTTCGGCGACAGTGAGGCATCAAATCTTGTCTACCTTGGACTTTACGCTTTACAACACCGGGGGCAAGAGGGTTGTGGCATTGTCACCGTCGGGACGGATCGGCAATTTCATGCATATAAGGCTCTTGGTCTCGTTGCTGATGCTATTGATCGCGATCGATTGTCCATGTTGCCGGGATCATCAGCCATCGGTCATGTTCGTTATTCGACATTCGGCGGCAAAGGCCGCATTGAAAACGTACAGCCGTTTGCTTTTCGCACGTCCATTGGCCGACTTGCAATTTGCCATAATGGCAACTTAACAAATGCCGACAGCAAGCGGCGTGAGCTCGAAGAGCAAGGCGCGATCTTTCAGAGTAGCTCAGATACGGAAATATTTATGCACCTCATCGCCAAGGCGGGGGCAGAGAATTTCCTAGATCGCATATCGATCGCGATGCGCTTGGTAAAGGGCGCTTATTCATTGCTTCTTATGTCTGAGGACAGACTATTTGCTATCCGCGATCCCTTTGGTTTTCGCCCTCTCGTCCTTGGCAAACGTGGCAATGCCTACGTTGTCGCCAGTGAAACTTGCGCGTTGGATCTGATTGATGCTGAGTATCTTCGCGAAGTAAACCCGGGAGAGATTGTTGAAATCTCTCGCTCGGGACTTACCAGCCACCAACCACTGGCGCAGCGGCCAAGGGCGGTCTGCTCCTTCGAGCCCATTTATTTCTCACGGCCGGATTCACGCATGGGGGAGACCGATATCTATTCGCTGCGGAAGCGTATGGGACGTGTCTTGGCGGAAGAGAGCCCTGTGGAGGCCGATGTGGTTGTCGCTATCCCAGATTCTGGCGTACCGATGGCCATGGGTTACTCGGAGGCTACGGGCCTACCCAGTGAGCTGGGGTTGATTCGAAATCATTACATTGGCCGGACATTTATCGAACCAACGCAAGCAATCCGAGATTTTGGCGTCAAACTGAAGCTCAATCCAGTGATGACGGCATTGCGTGGTAAGCGAGTGGTTCTGTTGGACGATTCCATTGTGCGCGGAACTACTTCCGTGAAAATCGTTCGCATGTTGCGGACCGCTGGCGTTGCGGAAGTGCATGTACGAATTGGCAGTCCGCCGATTACGCACTCTTGCTATTTCGGTGTCGACACACCCGAGCGAACAGGTTTGATTGCAGCGCAGCAGACCGTCACCCAAATCCGAGATTTCATCGGCTCCGACTCATTGGCTTTCTTGAGTCGTGAAGGGTTGCAACGTGCTCTCGGAGTGGAAGGTAGCAGCGGTTACTGTTATGGGTGTTTTTCTGGCAAATACCCCGAGGACATTTGCCAGAAAATTTCTGTGCAGCCTACGGATGAGGACGGACCAGGAATTCGCGCTTAGGTTACGGACCAACTAGGGCCTGTCCCTGTTTACTGGTCAGCTAAGCAGCCACTGCAACCAGTGT
>CAZLMG010000039.1:0-42814 GCA_964560765.1 uncultured Oligoflexales bacterium | reverse complement strand
TCAGTTTGATGATGGATTTATCCCGACGTGCTGCCTATCGTTCCCTAATCGTAGCGATCGGCATCGAGGAAGTCCATGGTCACCTTGCTGACCGGTCACTTACGAATTCAATGGCGCGCCTCTCACTTAAATAGTCTGGATGAGTCTGGGGGAAAAAAGCAGGGATCTCCATGGCGTTTTCCATCTGGATACTCTTGGTTGTAACAATCTTCCTGTTCTAACATGAGATCGCGTGACGGCATGTGCCCATGCTGATGGATATACTGCAAGCTGAACTCGAAAGTGTTCAGAACTGGAGGATTGCCTTTGGTTGCCTGTGCGCCCGTCCATACCCAATCATCACCGCCCATGTAAACCCAGCCACCATTGTAAGTATTCATTGCCGCCATTCGATTTGCTTCATCGCTACCGTAGACGTAGATTCCTGCAGTCACCGAACCAATTCCAGCAGCTGCCCATCCCACACCCGGGATTTTCAAGGCGTTCGTCGCCACAACTCCCCCCAATGAACCCATCGGATCGGTGATCCAGCCATAAACGTTCCAAGCTCCAAGTGCCCTACCGCCTAATTGTCTTCCCACCCTGAGAGCACTTGCTCCCAAGCCTTGGCGACCGATGTGATCACCCGCGCTGTTTGCCCAACCTCTAGTGCATGATCTAGATGGGCCGGTGGCGCTGGATCCGACCGGGGAAGTGACACTTGCAGGGGACGGAACCGAAGGGTGGGATGGCCTGATCGAATCAGCGTATTCGCTCAGGGTTCTGCCCTGGTTTTGGCGTCCTAAACCACTTCCTTCCAATATGATCGTGTCCTGATATCTACCCACTACTTTTGCCCCAGCAATATTGTCCGCTAATTGCAGGCGAACTCCTGGATTCGCATTGTGACGCCCAGTTGCGACGGCTTTCTCTGGATCAAAGTCCCTTCCCATAAGTTCCTTCATCCAACTAGCCGTCACGGTGTTTTGCGACTGATCAGTCACGACAATGCGACCATCATTCATCAGTTCCCTGAGCTTACCGATCGTTAAGTCAAGGTTTGAGTTGTGTCCAATTCCGCCAATCGGCGTGCTGGGTGTGACCCCAGGAGGAAGCTTGTCGGTCTCGGACAAGATATAGATCCAACTGAAGCGATGGTTGCCATTCATCACCACGTACTGCGGGCCATCAGCGCAAACTGCCGCCGCATCACCTGCTAATCCCAGCGAAGGAAAAAGTAGAAGTGTTAGAGTCGTCGCGAAGAAATGCGCTCTCAAATCTCTGAGCAAATAGACGAAAGCGATGCATTGCATGATGTGGTGCATATCGAGTCATACCCCATTTGCGTAATACGGCGGTCTGATGTTTCGAATTTAATGCCATGGCAAGCAGAATGCGTGCCGGCTCCGACTCGATGACCGATGCCGCTAGCGTCCTGGTGCCGACATGAATCAAATCGAAGAGATGGGAGGCATATTTGAGCGGCAAAGGAGCTACGTGGCAAGGTCTTGATTCCGAGTGCTGGAAACGGGCGGAGCATACAACCAGCTGAAACTGCAGGACTTTCGTGATTCAGTAGGGGCGATGGCTGCGCGGTCTTTCCGCTGTCGAAGAGGAACTCTCCGTAAATACTAGTGATCATGATGGGTCGTCGTTGCTGGCGTCCTGAAATTCAGCAGGTCAGGGCATGCCTCGCGAGGCGAAAAATATAATAGTTATGCGTCACGATAGGTTCAAATCTCCGGAAGCTTTCGCGGCACAATTGCTGCTCTGAATCGGCTATTCCCGCGAGCACAAGAACCAAAAGATCAAAGAGGAATCCGATTCGGAAGTCGGTTCTAAGCTAACAAGACCTAGTCGGTGGAACAACACCAGTAACAGATGAGGCCAGCACATGAATCTCATGAATCAAGCCCGGCACGCCTACCTAGCGATCATATTGTTCGCGATGGGATCTCTATCCTGTGTTGAGCATCCCGTCTTTTCAGATGACGCGGATACAAATTCGAGGAACACACGCACTCAGGCTGCATTTCATAGAAATTCTATCAGCCAAATTCCGGCAGCGGACACATCGACGGCAGTAACCACGGTCACGGGTTCGACACCGATCGAAGGCGCAATTCGTGCTGGAGTAAACTCCGACTGCATGCAATCCTATCAGCGCGCCATGAATTCTTGGTTCTCTGATAGTCCCACCCTCAAGCTTCAGAACATCGATGAAACCATCCGGCTTTGTTACCAGGTCGGCTTGATGCAGCCCGACAGAAATACCTTTAATTGTCAGCAATACTCGTCTTGGTTTGTACGATGCATGAATGATCGTGGTCACTACGCTAAGTCCATAGGTCTAGCTTGTCATAGTTGCAAGAAGAGTTGTGATCGCGATGGAATTATTGCCCACGCCGTTGTGCTATACCGCCGATCCGATGGTAAGTACTGCGCTGGTGAGCCTCAACTCGTCGTCGGTGGAGAGAGCTCGTGGACCTGTACTGACAGCCCGGAAGCCACACGAGAGCGAGCTGGTGCCGCTTATTGTGCTGGATTTTGGCCGGATACTGAGGCAGGAGAAGATCCAGAATTTGAAGGCTGCAGATTCCTCCGTGCGATCGAGCATGACGATGCCACCTGCGCTGAGCGCTGCAGGCCCGAGCATGAAGATGCAGTAAAAGAACTCCTGGAGTCGCGAGCCTGCGCTGAGAAAGTCCCCCCTCCTAACTAAGTTCTGGTGGGTGAGTTCCATGGTGCGGCGGCGACAGCATGAAAGTCATGTCAGGGCCGGGGAGCCCAGTTGGTCCTGACTTTACTCGTGATTCGGGCCGCGCTTCGTACCAAATACATGTTTTTCACAGGTAAAAATGTGGCATGCAGACTATTGTGTTAGCTAATGATGGGTCCTGCAAGCCCTGCCAAGCCTTTCATACAAGTCATTCCACGTTGGGTTCATCTGCTGAATGAGCTGAATTTTCTGTTCTCGTCGATAGCCCAGGCTTGCTTTCGAGCAAATCAAAAGCGATGTCTGGCTTTATCGTGAATAACAACGTCGCGTCATAACCACCTGTGCCCAATAGAGTATTACCAATATTCCTCATCAGCTCACGCTCTCCACCGCGCACACCTTAGAAGATATGCAGAAAAGACTGAAAGTTAGCAGCAATTGCGAGCAGGCTTGAATAGGCGCCGAACTGTGCCTTAAGAACTCAGGAGTGACTTCATATCGTTAACCGTTCGTAATAACTTGAGAAAAGACAGGCCCGGCAAATAACGATGGATGGATCGATATGTGCATCTTCACACGCACGCTTGCGATTTTCAGATGATCATTCGGTGGACGCCACCATGGCTACCGCGTGCATCCATCGAGGAGGAGTCGATGTTTCGAGCTCTTACGGCCACCTTGGCCCTTCCCATCTTGCGTTCGGTTGTCCTGGCTTCCGCCGTGCTATCGGTTACTGCCCGCGGTGATGGTCCGGGCGGTGGTTTATTACGTCCACTTATACCGGTGCCGAATCATCCGGGGGATATGATGTGGCCTGCACCAAACGGAGCCCTTATCGTATTACCTGAGGAGCAGCTCCGAGGGCTTGGCATACAAGCCTACAATGCGCAATTGGCCTACCCAAATGGTCCCTTGGTGGCTCACCACGGTTATAACCCGAGCCTCTCACGCGACCTCGTGCCCCACATCAACGTCGGCCCAGGTGAGGTTCCGTTCATCTTGTCATGTCCCTATAGATCGCCCCGCGGCTCCGGGCCCGGTTCGGTGTATTCACAAGAGCTCGGGGTCCAGACCTTTTCGCCAAGAAGCCACACCGGTCGCGAAGTTATTAGCACACAGTTTGGGTGGAACTCAGAGACAGGCGAACTCGTCGAAATCTTGAGCGTCGAAACTTTGGGGCGTTCGCCGCTGCTACCTTGGCGAAAACCAGGACCAGATAAGTTGCTTCCGATCGGAGAATCTTACGGAGACTTTTTCCCTGATGGGAGCATGCTGCCGGTCCCGAATCCTGAAGAACGTTTCACCTCCAATCTCCTGCTGGTTGGGTCCGATGAGGCGCGATGGGGTTCGGCAATGAATCACTGCCCCAGTGTAAGTCCCAGTTCCTGCCAAGACGGGAGCAGTGGATCTTCGGTGCGCGCCACTTGCCAGAGCAGCCCCCGTCTGAGAGGTTTTAGCCGTGCCATTCGCGGAGTGAGTCGAGTGATGGGATCTCCCGCAGCTGCTCCGCTAGGAGCTGCTACGTCAATCGCAGCCGAGGGCCACGCCGGTGACATCCTGAATGAGGTTGGTTACCACGAAGCCTATCGCCGTGCCGCCGCCAGCGGTAACCCGCGCCTTGCGGCAGCAGTTCAAGCGCGCGCCGCAAGCTGGGGTTACAATGTCCCCGATACCAATTTTAACGAACACTTCCGCAGTCGCAATCAGGGACTTGGTAACACGCTCGCCCAGCCGGGTAATTGGTTCTTTGGCTATCGCCATTCTCCAGAAAGCTTCCTCAATTATCACGATCCGGAGCTTCCGGATCGCATTTTGAATCAACTAAGAGGAGAACTTTTGTAAGATCTAAAGTTTCACTGCAGCACTCCGATGAATCCCGCATATGTCGGCGTGGAGGACTTGTTTTTGGCCGCGCACAAGTACATCGCGAGCAAAGTCTGGACCCAGGAAGTCGTGGAAGAGGTAAAGCTCGAGATCCGCGAGCATCTCGCATCTTTCGAAGGAGACTTGGATCCTTCGGCAAGATTGACGGAGATTTTAGATAAGCTGGCAGGTTGGCAAGAGTCAACAACCCCAGAAGCCTTGCTGTACCAATACGTACTGTCCATGTCAGCACTGGTGCACCATACTCACCATGGCGGACTAACTTCCAAAGACATTCGCAAACTGAAGGACTCAATCCAAGACATCCTGCGGCTGCAAAACATTAAGCCGGGTTCGTCTCGCCTTACGAATCTCCACAGTGAATTTCGCACCATTATGAGCCAGATTCATTGGCATCAAGGTGCTTTTTGGCAGGCCGCTTGGGATCAGCAACTGGCTGTCGTGTGGGCGAAAGACTTGCCTCCCGCGGCCGAATCACACTATCAGTTGGCGCTTGGTAGACGGCTGCTAAGGGCCAGCGCTGGACCTGCATCCATCGCTCTTTTCACGCGGGCTCTTGAGTCAGCCGCAACACCGGCCCATAGATTTGCATGTCTGCTGTCCTTAGCTAATGCCAAGAGACTATGCGGAATGCACTCCGAGGCTGCCGAACTATTGCAACTCATGCGCAGCGACTTTCCTGAAGGTGAGACCAATATTGATGTCATGTGGGAAGACGCATGCCTCGAATTTGTTCAAAGTCAAGATTGTCGGGCACTCCTTCGATTGACGAAGGCTGGTGGAATCCATCATACATGGAGCTACATCGCGGAGGCTCGTCTCTACGCTTATTCTTGCCCCGCGAAGGGCCATATAACAGCCCTCGGTAAAGTGGAAACTCTGTCGCGCAAGGGTATTCTTACTCTGTCTAATGCCGGTCTGATCTATTCGGGGCTTTTGGCCCTCGAGGACTGTTACGACATTGGCTTGCCGGTTATGGTGCGGCTCACGGAACTTGAGAAATGTGTCAGCTCGCTGTCGCGAGTCATCAGCATCGAAAAAGAGGCATTGATGCTCGCCAGCGCTGCGCGCTGGTTGTCGCGCACTCACATGTCAGAGCTGGCCGCTCTGATGCTGCAGCGCTACCGTCACATGATTCTGGCTCTGACCGGCCAAGCGACGAAGGATCCCCTGGGCCTCGTGGATGATTTGCTTGCCAGGCCGTGGGCTCAATTCTAGCTTTGTTGCGACCTTCACCAGAATGCTGCCATGGCCTCATAGCCAATAGTCATACTGTTACGCAGAATATCGAAACTGCCGTCAACGTAGCCGTGAAGAGAGTCCGGAATCGATGCGTTCACGACCCTCCTCAGCTCCGCACTTAGCCGCTCAAGATGCATCGGTTCGTGAGCGGCGCCATGGCGATCAAACATGGGATGAACAGCGCTTCCGGGTACCACGGTCGTCTCGTATCCAGTGGCCGATCTTGCCAATTGGCCCGCCTCGAAGCCAATTCCATCGACCGCGCCACGGGGAAGTGCGTAACCACCTTCGCTGACAACATCGGCGTGAGCACCTTGCAAAAATCCCAGCCCAGCTTCGACTGCAAAACCTGGCCCCAGAGTGCGGACCAGGCCACTTGGGCGAGCAGATATCGGCGTGCGACATGAGCGCATGGTTGTCGCCTTAGGCATCGAGTTGACGGGTCGTGGTTGATTGGGGAGGGGCCTTGAGATTCGCGGTGACGAGCTCGCAACCATTCTCGGTTGCACATTAAGGTTAGCTCGGCTGGCTTGAAACTCATCGAATGTCTCAGCCAATCCAAACTCTTGACGTATCCTATTGTATTCGAAGCGCATGCCTTCAGGAATCGGAGGTGCATCGATTGGCATTTGGATATGGTTTGAAACGGCTTGCACTGCCTTAACACGAACTGCCGGTTCGTTGACGAATCCGTGTCCGTCAAGCCCCATATTCTTGCGAAGGAGAGGTTGGTTGCAATGCCTTGACCACGGTTCTCGCGCGGAAAGTATTGCTTTGCCGTCTTTGATGCGCATACCTCCGCCCACGACGTGAGGGTTGCTCGGATCCATGCCTGCGAACGCCGCCATATCTGCATGAAGTCCATTTTTTATGACAGCTTGTCCGGAAAATGCGGCGCCATCGACGCCAATAGTACCCTGACCTGCGACAATCAAGACCTTGCCGTTCGAAGCATCGACAACATATGCCACGTAGCCATCTTTGATCGTTTTGATGTCTGGATTAAGAATGACCCCGCCGGGGAATGAGGGGGTTAGGGGGTAAGCATTGGGATCCGCATTGGCTGCATTGAAAACGTGTAGCGCGGTCAACGGGGCCAAGAGTTGAAAACATAGCACCCTAATCGCTTTGGACTTGTCCATGCTCTGACCTCAATTCAGTTTTGGTTGTTGAGATCGAAAGCAGAGTTCGTGCCACCCGCATTCACTGAGGGACTTGGTCGTCGTCCTTTAGCAACCGCACGCAAGGCTGGCGGTTATTGCAGATCAATGCGCCTAGCACCCTGAGGGCTTCTTCAAATTCTGCAAATTTATGAACTGACTAAAACGTCTCTAATCTGGACCAATGCGACGGGTAAGTGGCGGAATTCCGTTGGCCGGCCGAGGTGTCAGCACGGAAAATTCTTGGCAGGATGTAGTGGTGAAGTGTAACCGCCCATGTTTGCACTGTAATTTTGGATTCGATCTGAGTCAGATCCCCAGCCTCTAGCTGGAAATCGTAGTGCTTTCGCAGGCGCCGACGCCTAAATCGACTGGCCCAGATATTGGAGTATCAAATTGCCCCAAACAGAACGCGCCAAAGACCGGGAATACCTGAGCGAGCTCAGAGCCTTAAGAATTCGTGAGCGTCAAAAGCCCACTGCTTTCAGAACCTTACTGGAGAATCTTAAGATCCTGGGTTTACTCCCGATACAGACATACTAGGAGTACAAGAATGCCGAGCTGTTACGTAAACTCAAAGAGATCGTCCCTGAGACGCTATGTCGTCATCTTGGCCTCGCTCATTGTCGCAGTTTTCTCGGGCTGTACGAAGAGTACCTCTGGTGCTGCCGCAAACACTACCAAAGGCACCGGAACCAAAGGTAGCGGAACTAAGGGTACAGAGGCTCCGGACACCATTCCTGGCTATTTGATCGACTATCGCAGTTTCGGCTACGCATCAGAGGACGAGTTATTCTCTCAAGTTTTCGCAGCTCCGTTTGCAGAGGCACGCACAGACGGCGCCGTCGTCTTGAGTTTAAAGCGGCCCCTCGATGCCAATAACGCAGCAGTTGCGCTGTATGGGCCGAACGAAGGCGAGACCTGTGCTGACTTTGTGGCAGCACTGATCGTCCGGGGCGGACCTTCGGAGGAAGATAGCCAATTCCGTTTCTCGATCCATGACAACATCGAATTCGGATCGGACGGATTGTCGATGACCTTGTATTTTTCGCCAACTGACGTTCGGCTGCCCTGTACCGCATTAGCTGTCTCAGATCACTTACCCGAAAACGCTGGCTATCGCCCCATCTATGGGAACCTTGAGTTTCTGTTTACTGCACCGACCGTTTACCCCTGGCCCGAGCAAGTTGATATTCGCTACATGTCCAAAGAGTTGAACACTTGGAATTCTACGCTAGTAGCAGCCGATGTGCCTGATGGCCTATATCTGTCCATTCACCACTCCACAGTAACCAACACCATCTACGTGGGCTCGACCAGCAATAACCTTTACAGCGGCGATGGAACGAACTGGGAGTTGATTCCGGGGTTTTTGACGACCGTGGAAAACACCACCGATATCGTAAATCCAGGCGGTATCGTTGGCATTCACACGTGGCTGGAAGCGGGCGCAGAGCATCTTTCGGTGATTGCAGCGGATGCTGATCATTATGGTCTGTTTCGCCGAGTCGGTACTTCGGCCAACTTTACGATGGATATTAGCTACCAAACCATTTCTCGCGGTGTAGAAATGAATCGTGCTGGCGTCCTCTCCGTCGCCGAAGGCGTCGAAAACATTTTTGTACGCTCTATGCGAGATCCTTCCGCGACCTATATCGACTCGATTGTAGCTGGAGACGCCCGTGGCGGCGCTTGTGATGCAGTCGCTGGCTCGATAGTTTCGGCTTACGGCACAAGTGAAAATCTCGACTTCGCCTATGTCTGTAAGCAAGTTGGAGAAAACGTTAATAACGCAAGTTTGAATTTTTACCGAACAACCAAATTAGCAGGTGGTGGTCAGACCTACGACCTCATACAGATCAATACCGACCCAGAGCACTCCGAAATTGCCCGTGAAGCTCATCCCGCGATTCGCGCGGAAGACGATAGCAACACCTATTTGCTCTATCGCGCGAAGTCGTCCCTAAAAATGTGGCTTGTGCATGTGGACTCTGAATTAACGATTGAAAAGGAAGCGATCGTAGTCGCTCCAGACCATTCGATGGTTTCGCTTCATCAAGGGCCGACATTGAGCTTTGCGCGCATGGGAAATGGGAATCTCCATATTCTATTCTATGGCGTGAACTCAGCTGGAACATTTGACCTTTATTATGGAGTCTATATTCCAGGTTCGGGAATATTGCGCGCTAAGCGTATCGATGCCGGTGCTGAAGTCGCCGTGCTAAGCCCCATCTACTTAAAGTAGTCAATTGCTTATGAATCGTCTGATGAATGCTAAACCTCAGTCGATTTGTGCGACTTCCGTACCCCTTCGAGTCCGTGCGGTCGTGCGGTGTCGTGGCGTTGCTGCACCTTTTTCCATATTTTGATAGTATTTACAGATAGTTAAAATTCATGAAGGCGGTAACCCTTAGGGTTCACTGCGATCAAGTCGATAGGCTTATGTACCAACTATCCAAGGAATGGACTTGAACTTGTATCGCTTGCGCAGCGCAGAGACGGTCTTGGGGGAATCCTTGCTGATTCGCTTGGCGATCGGTTTGGCCATGCTTGCAAGTTTGATCCGAGGGGCGGATGTCCATGCTGCCCCCGGTGACGTGAGTCCGGCCATGATTTCATTTCTTAAAGGTGACGCGTTCCACAATGTTGGCCCCGCTGACGTCGTCACTGGACGCCGCTACAGCATTGATCCGGTCCCCATGACCCATCTAGAGTTTAGTGTCGAGCATGATGTCATGTGGGCCTATCGAACGCATCGCGAGTGGTTCGAGAATCCTGAACGTCGATCGCCATTCGGATTTCTGCTGAACTTTTCTGACTATGTTCCAGCCAACATACGTGATGCCTTTGTCTTTAGGAAAAATGGTAAGACGTACGTTCGGTATCCTCTTTCTCCAGATGATACTTACTTCGCACCCAAAATACGCCAGTATTTGACGAGTATCGGTGTTCCGTTTCAAGAAGTTAAAGGATACTTTCACGCGCGGCGAACTGCCTCTCGTAGTTTGATCGTCACCATACCAACGGGTCATAGCTTCTCCCTCAAGCCTTCCACCAATCGCACTTCGCAAGGTGACAACGCCATGCAAGTTCGCCCCTACCCAGCGCGTTGGGCCAGCCTCAACGTCCAACTTAGCGACTATTTCCATGCCATGCGTCCCCACCTTAAGTACCTCGACGTCGCATGGGAAGCTGGCGCCATGGGCTTTCCGCCCGTCGCCAACATGGGCGAACGCCACGGCGGCGGCGACATGGCCATGAGTATTCGCCTTATGGAAAGCGTGGCAGCTAACCAAGAGATTCAATACTCTGGCTTCGTGTTTGGAGACCGTCCATTCGCCGAGAAGTTAGCCCGTGATGCGGGGATGACTTATGACGCATTTTGGCAGGAAGCATTTGCTGTTTACGGGCGAGCTATGGCTGAAAACGCCGCTGTCCTTGGCTTTGTCTCGACTTCCAATCATGAGCAAAACTTTCGCTGGGTACTGGATGCAAAAACCAAGCGTGTCACGCGTGTTGCAATCCTCGACTTATCCGATGGCCATCCAGTTAGGCAGATTTTTGAAGCCAATGGCCAAGCTGAACTGCTTAAGGATTGGGAGCGTTTTGGGGTTGAAGTTCCAGAGAACAAGGTCGTCAACAATAGGCTCGAAGCGGCTTGGTATTTTGACAGCATCAAAGTTCAGAAGAAGTTTGAGAGTGCGTTCTTTCGTGGATTTGACGAGCGCATTTGTCAATTGACGAATCTCACCGGCGATCGATTCAAGTGGAAGTCCGTAGTGTATTCTGATGGAACTCGCTACTGGTTCACCGCCCAATTTCGCACCGAAGAGAACCTGCTGCGAACACTGACCTGGCGAGCATCCTGCGAACAGTTGGCGGGCCAAGTCGGCGCAGAATAAGAGTTTTGATCCCGCGGCGAGCGGGCGACCTGCAGCGTAATGATCTTGGATTAACTTGATCGCCTCAAAATCACTGCGCACCACCTGCGCGTTCCAAGCTCCACCTGTTTATACGATGAGATCGTAGTTGAACGTTTGCACCGACTTGAAAGTTTGCGACCCTTTCACGAACAATGTGGGCTTTAAAAATTGCGATGCTACAACTCCCTCAGACGTCCACTCGGGAACGACAATATCAACTTGGGCACCGCGATTGACGAGATCTGGATAACGCAGAGATCGCATTTAAGACGCATGCGTGGAGCAGCGTCTATCATGCGATTCGTCACGGAGTCGGATATGGTGTGTTGCCGTCATTTTATGATCGAGATGGGAAGGAGATAACTCGAATGGAAAGCATGCCTACCGCACGAACTCCTGTTTGGCTTGTCATGCATCCGGATGTTAAAGAGAGTTGTCGCGTTAAGGTATTTTCTGAATTTCTTAAACGGATTTAACTGGCCCCCAAGATTGTTGCTGGCGGAGATGCTGCCAGCATCGCCGTCAGGCATCTCCTTCCATCTAGCCGGCGATTATGAGTAGAAGAGCGGGTCGTGGCCACCCGCCTTCAGCTCACCTTGGTCTCTAGTGGATTTAGGCACTAACAGCCCCCTTGGCTTCCTTGACTAAAGTGCTGATCTCGCCCAAAATTATTACATCTTATAGGTCTATGAATCTTACGGCTTAGGATCAAGTCAAGCATCGTTGGGCCGGCGAACTCCTTGCTAATATTTTGGGTGCGAAATGCGAATTCTCAATTTTATTTTCCTCATTGCCTGCGTAACTTCCAACTCGAGTTTTGGGGGGGGGAGCAGTGGCGGATCGAACAGATGCTCCCAGCTTGATTTAGAGCACTTCGAACAAAGCCTCGACTCGCTGCGCATCGGAGCCGATGGCTATATTTCCTTTCCGCGTAAGGGCGAGGCCAATTGGGAAAAATTGCCTGAGCCATATATGGGCAACGGACCTACGGGAATTCCGCACCTCAGATCGGTGATTGAGCAACGGGGATTGACCGTCGTATTCGAAGGAAAACGACCGAGTTTTCCGGATTTGGAGAAATCCTTGACTCAGTTCTTTCCGACTGGGGTAAAGGTTCTGTTTTCAGAGGAACTACCACCGAAAGAAAGACAACGAGTCAATGGCGTTGTGTTGCATATTGGTGCCGTTCCACGCTTCTCTCATCTCATACGCGGAGAAGTAAACCCAATGCTTGGCTGGGGTCGATTGCACGGACGACTGGATAAATACAACGAAGCACTATTGGCTGAGAAGATTGCTCCAGGCTCTATGCCGGAGACCTTTGGCTACCGTGCGGTCGAAGCTGTGTTGGCAAATCGGAGAAGCGAAGTGCTAAACAAGTTTTTGACGCTGAATCCAGCCGATCCCGGATTCTCAGCAGCGGTACGACGACTTAAGCAACCGCTCGTTGATTTACTGACGGATTTTTTTGTGCAGGCCGAGAATGTGGCCGGTAAAGGTGCATTCGTGAAGTTGCGCTACGAGTTTCAAACAGGAGACAAGGAAGGACAAATCACTACCAGCCAAACTGACCGTATCAGCACACACGTAAATCGATTTGTCGACGAATATAGTTTATTGGCGCCACACCTTCCAAAATCCGGCAGCGGAAACGTCGAAACGATTCACCGCATGTTGGATCTGCGCTTGCAGAGTCGATCGGCAAAGTTGGTGGATGCATTGGTGTTCAATCCGCACTTCTTACTCTTTCAAAGGCGCCTTCCCATTGCGACCGATGTTTTTGGAAACCCCGTCGAATTCCGTGTCGATTTCATTAACGGATCTGCCGTAACTGTGAACTCGCGCTATTCAACCGCACCTGCGTTAAGTGAACTTCAGGAGGTGAGGGATTTTTTCAGTCGCAATTTTGAGAATGCTCCGGGGAAGTTTAGATTTCTCGCGGGAGGTGCTGATGTCATTAAACTGCAGGATGGAAGTTACAAACTTATTGAGTTTAACTTTGGCGGTGAGAGCGGTTTTCTTGATTTTTCCGGAAATCCTTATAGCGTTGCTAGCTACATCTCTGCGCTCACAGGCCGTAAGGCTCCAATTATCGAATATACCGACCGCATGGTCACAGAGACAGATCCTGCGAAGAAGCGCCAGCTGATCTATCATGTCCGCGCCCATTTGAACCGCAACGCTGGTTTGCCTTATGATGGCAACTACGCAACCTTCCTAGCAGTCGTGCAAATGCGAATTGCGGTGCGCGAAAAAATTATCGGAGACTTTGCTGCTTTACCTCAATCAGAGCGAAAGACGAAGGCACCCGAAGTGATCAAGCTCATGGAAGAGCTCTTTGCAAATCGCGACGGACATGAAGATTGGGTATTAGGGCCAGGAGTTGACTACGTCAAAAAATTGATGCAATAGCCTGGTCAACTTGTACACAGCTTCTTCCTGAACGTTACTTCCGAATTCGCGACTAAGTCTTTGCTTGACTTTGAACGCCCTAAAATCAAAGATGCCCACAAATACTCAATAGTTGAATCGTCAAAGGAGAACTATGTCGCGCGAGCTGTGCATCCGTATCGTCGTCACTGTATTGATTTCATTGCACATAGGGGCGGGCTATGATCGAGGTGGTGCAAAGCAGACTCCAGCTGAAGCGATTCCCATTGTTGGCTTAAGCAATTTCTTGCATGTCCCCCTGATTGATCAGGGTACTGACTTTACTTGTGGCGTCAGCGCACTGCAGTCGGTGCTGGCTTATTATGATCCCGAGCAGAGTTACCTTGAAGAAGAGTTGGTCGAAGAACTGAAAGTTGATCGCGAATCAGGATTGTTGATTGCACAAATGGAAAAGTTTGCCCGATCCCAGGGTTATCAGGTGCAAGTTGTACGCAATATGTCCTTGGATCGATTATTTTCGGAGATCAGAGCGGGTCGTCCAGTCATTGCCTTGATTCAAGCTTGGCCAGAAGAACCGGGGCCATGGCAAACGATGGTTGATCAGGGGCACTATGTCGTGGTCAACGGCTTTGATTCGAACAATGTCTATTTCATGGATCCAGTTGTTGCTGGTAATTATGGGTTTATCCCCATCCGTGAGTTTGGCGAACGCTGGCACCATGAAGATGACGAGTTTGGCCCGACCGAGCGAATTGAACATCTCGCTATCATTATCCACCGCAACAGCAAGCCGCGATTCGAGCCCGGCCTAGCCATCCGCGTGCGTTGATAGGGAGACATCTACCAAGAAAAGATGCACGCACGAAAACCGACACTCCTTTGTCTAGAAAGGAGGGCGCCTTCAATCCGGGGAAGTACCGGACTGCGATATGACGTCCTATTGCTCAAACATAAGGTGTAAATTGCGGGCGTAGCGTAATTTCGGTGGGGCAGCATCGCGCAGAGCTGTGCACGACATACATGACGGCCTCTGCTACATCTTCTGGTGCGATCATCTTCTGGCGATCAAGCTTGGATAGGGCGTCGACCATCTCCGTATCGACAAATCCAGGACATATGGTACTGACTTTTACCCCAAACTCACGAAGGTCCTCAAAAATGCAGCCAGTAAAACCAAGAACGGCATGTTTGCTAGATGCATAGGCGGCACCACCCCCATATGTAGTTTTTGAGGCGACGGAGCCGATGTTGATCAGCGCCGATCCCTTTGCCTGGGCTAAGAAGGGGGCAAGACGATGCGTCAGGCGCATCATGCTCATGAAGTTTGTTTCAACGCAGGTCAACCAGCGCTGCAAACCAACTTCTAGGATTTTGCCGCCGCCACCGACGCCAGCATTATTCACTAAAACGTGAAGAGCCGACCCCGTGGCGGCGATGGCGTCGTAGATCTCGTCGACGAAAGCTGAGTTCAAGAGGTCGCCCACAAGAATCGTTGGCGGTGCCATCGAGCCTTTACTGTGCGCATCACATAAGTCGCTAGTAGCCCGCAATGCGGCATCATCTCGGCCGACCAAGATGAGCGAAAACCCCGACTTCGCCAAGGCGATGCTGATAGCTCTGCCAATGCCGCGCGATGCGCCCGTAACGACTGCGATAGGATGCGACATTTTATTGCCTTCTGCGGGGGGCTGGAGCAAGTGTCCGGACCCACTGTTGAAACATGGAACTGGAATCACAAAAGTAAACTTACCGACAACAGCAAGATTGAGCCGTCATTCTATCACAGTGTGATTTACCCGCAATATCTGCGACTTCTCCGCCATCTGTGCCGGTACGGGAACGTGGAATATTCCTGGTGCCTTTTCACGTTGCCGCTCGTGGCTCTGAGCCGAGCAAGCAATTCATGACGTACCAAAGCCTTATAGGGAATTTTGCTGCACTTGAGAAAGTCGATTAGATACCTGCGTCTTGTGTTGGGGATGCGCGACGTCCATGAAATTCATTCATGGAATTGTTCCGCTGCAGCGCTACCACCTTGGAGTGGGAATTCGGATTTCCGGCCCAAAACGCCAATTCGCGGTCTCTTTGCCGAGATATGGATCGAGAAAGCCGAGGGCCCAATCGTAGACGCGATGAGTCCATCGCTCTGCGACCTCTGATGGGATTCCCATGGGTAGCGGAACCCCTCGATCATCAAGGGTCCAAAGCCCGTGTATAATACCTCTCTTTATGGGAGCGAGGACTGATGTGACATTTCCTTCTGTCGGATCGATACGATTGGGAGGGCCAATGCACCGCAATGAGCCTCGACCTCGGTTCGCATTCAGGAAGCGAGAGAGCTCGCTTGCATCGATGAAGCCGTCTCCGTTTGCGTCGCCGTCACCTGATCTTGCCATAGCTATCATGACTTCCAGAAAAGGAGGAACGTGTGCCGGTAGCGGAATCTGCATTTCAGTTGCTGCCGTCAAGAGATCGAGAGTAGGTGGGGCGAAGACTGTTTCTTGAAAGCCGCCAGCAGTCGTCAGCAGGTTTGGCTCGGAGCCAACAGCACCTGCAAAACATGAATCGATCACCCTAGTGCCGCAGCGCGCCCGCGCCAGTAAATCCTGTGTAGGTAATCTTGGCGAGCCCATATAGTGAGAATTACCCGGAAGGAGTGGGTTCGAAGGATCCCACCATCGCTCTTCCACATTGCCGTGACCAAGTACGATCAGAAGTGCATCAGGAGGAAGGGCACTAAGCTGGTCGGAGAGATTGCTTTGGTCGTAGGTCAGAAACTGGGATCCTGGCCATAGATGCTCGATGATTGCCGCCAAAGCGACCGGATCGAAGTCGTCGTCCGGAATGCCGCGGGTCGAGGGAGTTGGGGCGAACAGAAAGCTTACAGATCGTGAAGTCTGAGCACATTGGTTAAGATCCTGTGCTGTCGCTGAAAGTGAACCTAGAGCTACGAAAAGAATTAGAAATGTAACAAATGCATGAAACACCTGGCACCCCCGCCTATAATCCACCGAAGATCTTGCCTGGAGTCATTCGCACGCTTCGATTCCTGTCTTGAGAAGTTAGGGAATTGCTTTCAGGTGTGCATGTGGCGTGCCGCTCGTCTTATGTGAAAATACTTAGTAAAAGCGAGGCGGGGTGGTGGCCAAGCTGTGGGGGTGTGATTTTCAAAGTTAGATCTTTGTCTATTATTTCCGAAGATTGTGCGAAATTGTGCCGCTTGAATCTGCAGGCCGCATCAACTTCATGTCTATTTTGGCTTTCATTTCAACCTCTTACCATTGGATGCTGGCTAGGGCAAAGTAAGGCCTTCGGCAATTCACCCGTTTAGAGTGCTAGATTCTGGGTAATTGCCTTGTGATGTTTCTGTGCCAAAAAGTCTTGGCTCCGGTTTGGTCTTACGGGCTTGAGAGTGAACGCGCTGCTACCATGTTCAGTAGAGCACCATCGGACTAATGTCGGGCTTCTGCGTTTTGATACTTAGCTGCTTGACCAGCAGTCGAGACGAACCGGGAACGTAAATGCCATAATACGGCACGTGCAATGTCGAATCGCGGGCATAGACAACGACATGCAAGTTACCACCGGGCTCGTGCTTAATACGCAAACCCTGGGGGGAGTGGGAAAGAATTGTAAACTCAGCTAAAGGCTCGACGAGCTCGATGACTTCCTGAGTCACGACATTTTCCGCAGTCACGCTTATATAGATCAGTTTTGGTATAGCGCCTTCCGTGGTATCGAAGTTGTAGAGTAAATGTGTCGTGCCGTTATCATCCACATCCATCGCGGGGCGAATGGCCGATATGGCCCCGCCCAAATCGCCGCTTGGGATGAGGCTGATCCAGTCATGAGTTCCGTCGGGACGCAGTCGCCCCAGGTTTAAGCTCGCCGGTAGATCCTGGTATCCATGCAGATTGCATCTCGCGGCAAAGTGGAGATCCCCTGCGTCAGATATGAATGAATTCAGCGAGGTGCTGTGAAAGTAGCAATCGACGCCATTAGGGTCTTTCGTAATGGCACCACGGCTGGCAACGAGTCCACCACCACTTGCTGCATCATAGAGTCGCAGGCCGTTATTACTTGCTCCCATAAGCTGGCGCTCAAATCCCCCCAACAGGCCCTGCATGTTCATCGAAGCTCCGATGAGCGGATTGGAAGGTGCAGTGAAACTCGCAGCAGAAAACGTACCCATGGCACCAGTACGTGTCCTAGCGGCCATCACCGGCGACTGTGTCGTTTGAATGCCCTCTAGCGCTAATACTTGGTCGTCGGTCGGAGTGGCGAACCCTATGACGCCGGAATAGAGATTACTGGGAAAGGCGCGCGTGTAAGACGAGTTTCTTGTCCACGCACCATCGTGACGCTCATAGACTCTGCCCTGGGGCAAGCCAGCGACAAAGGCACCTTCGCCTGGAATTTTTGCAAAGGCCAAGTAAGAATGAATTGTGGACAGTGAGTTCGGGATCATTTCTGACTGAATGGCGCCGCGCTCATTCGATGAAAAATACACGTAGCAATCATCCGCAGATCCGGTGGTCACATAGTTTGATGCCAGTATGAACGCCAGGCGACCAAAATAGGGCCTATAGCCAGCGTCTTCCGGCAAACTAGTGCTAACGACCAGCGCCGTACACTGTAGGCGTGGTGCACTGGCGGGCGCAAAAATGGTGAGAGTCAAGCCGTCGGAGCTCAGTTCCATGTTCTCGGCGTAACCCACGGAAAAGCGAAAATCGCGATCGACGGTCGCCGAAGGGCCGCCGCGCTCTTCCAAGCCGGCAATAAAATCAGCGCACGAAGTTTCGGGCGGTGGGCCATAGAGAGCGACGACATAGCCAGGCGCATCGGCGCTGCCATGTTCAGCAGCCTGCTTAAGAGAAACAACATACGAACCTTCGGCGCGAATGTTCGTGTATGGCGTCAGAACAATGTCAGACAACCATTGATCGCGATTAGAATACCCAAAGCTTCGCTCATCAATCAAATAGCCGGGAATGGTATCGGGCTCTTCTAGTCCTCGTTTTTTCTGTGCACTCGCCGTTGATGAATCATCGGCATCGCCCGACTTCAATTTGGTGCAGGCAAACAGCAAGACACCGACCATGATTGGAGCAGCAATTCGGTGGCATTTTCGAAGTAAGCGCATTCGTACCTCAATCAGTATAAGGGGCACCTACTGTATCGGTGTAAAGCCCAGGTAACTTTAGGCAATTTGTTCGAACTGAGTCCTATATTCACGGTGAGTTCAGCCCATTACTTCTGGTCAGACAGCCCCGCCGAACTCCCCCATCTGAGCCCTACTCGCGCGAACGCACACGGTCTCTCATCTCCATATTGAAAGCTGCGCACCTATCGGTTATTCCTTTGAACTATAGTGACAGACACGTCAGTCCGTACGTACTCCCCTGGCTGAGTCGGTTTGCACAGGAAGTCTCACGACCTCGCTATTTTTCAAGTCTGAATTCCCCTAATTTAAGATCTTTTGAAAGCATGGTCTCAATGTTACGTACTCGGCCGTTGCTGTCCTCTTGGCGCCGGTTGATAGTCATCAAGAGTCCTTTGGTATGTGCCGCATTTTTTCCGGCGGTATCGGTATTCTGGGTGATCTCAAAATCAAATCGATCCTCCCCTCGATATGTGGTCATCCGCAAATCGAGTTTCACCAGGTAGAATGCCTTGTTCGAGCCAAGCGGAACTTCGTAAAACACGTAGCTTTTCGAGTCCAGCGCCACCTCCGAAACCTCTCCCACAGCATCCAAAACAATATTCTCTCCCCCCCGATCCCTGAAGGTGGCTCCCGTGCCTAAATCAACATTCCTTAGCTGAGCTTCCAGAGCCACAATAATTTGTTCGTGCTGGCTGGCACTGAGAACGACATCGTGTTTTCGGATCGTCTGTTTGACGTCTTCTGTGTCCAGTTCCGTCAATTCGCCGCCAAATCTAAAGTTGGCTTTGATGTCATGAAATCCTGCTTCATTCTCGATATTCACGACCGAGGGCTCACCCTCAGTCAGGTTCTCAACGTACTTTCCTGATAGGTCCCATGTAAGGTCTTGACGGCGCTGTCTTTCTGCTGGGGTCAAAGTGCCTTCGTCTTTTTTACCGCAGCTGTGAATTAAAATGCATAATATTGCGAGAGCTGTTTTCCGAGCCCATAGCATTCTTGAATCCCCCCCAATGGTGTTCGAATGACTTCACGGTTAATGGCGTAGCCTTTCATCGTTAACTGCTGCGCAGTCGCTCCATCGTAAAGTCTAGCATTGCTTGCTGTTTATTTGCAGATAAACACAAACTAAATAGGATCGCGGCCGCTTCCTTCCTTTCAGCGTTCAAACGCCTTAGCATCGAACAAAGGTCTACGTTGGATACAATCGGTGTAAGGGAGAGCCAACTTGAAATCTTCATTCGTGCATAGAGTGTTTGTGTGGGCCCTCTGTTGTGTGTTCGCGCATGGCTTCACGTCTGGCTATGGTGAAGATTCCCAGGGCGGTGTCGAAAAGCTTTTGAACTTCGCAAGCGGCGCCATGCAGGTTCTGCATGGGGGCGAATACATCTATTACGTCGATGGAGATTGGACGTCTACCAGCGGTGCCTCGATTCATCGATTGGACCTTCGAACTCGAGAAGTGATTCTGGTGGGTGTCGCCCATTTCAGTGGCCGAGCACCAAAGGTAAACATCATCACGCTAGCCGCAGATGGTATTTACTTCATTGGCTGGAATGATGGCGATGTTTCGCTTGGTTACCTCAAGGAGAACTCTACCGAGGTACGGTGGTTAGCCCACAATATTGGTCCATCTGAAGAGCCCGTGGTGGTTGATAATGGAATCTATTTCAAGCAGTGCGCAGAGCAGGGCCGATGTTCTCTGGCTTTCTACAATTTTGAATCTGGTGTCATAACGCCTCTAGCGGTGAATGTTGGGCATAGCTTCGGTGACCATCAGCTGATGTCTGATGGGAGTGACTTGTATTTCATCGGAAAGTGGGGGGGGATCATGCGTTACAGCCCCAGTTCTGGTGGTGTCAGTACAGTCACAAGCCCACGCTTTCAAGACTATTTTCAATCTGGGCAGGTGAAAGGCAACTATATCTATTGGTACGGCTATGGCTCTGACGTAGGAAGAATACTGCGCGTTTCCCGAGATGCAAGCAACTCAAGCGAATACGAAACTGTAGTTGCAGAAACGGGTTCGTGGGACTATCGGCCAAACAGAATTGGAGATAGCAACTACGTATATTTCTTTGATTGGGGGCGATCAGCAATCGTTAGAGTTCCCAACTCTGGAGGGAGAACAGAACTGGTCCATCGCGTGGAAGAATGGTCAAGCATATATCATTTCGATGTGGGAACGAGAGAGATCGTTTGGACGGATGGTGGGCGTCAAGAATCAATGTATATGATGCTGAAACCGGAGCCAGAATATTTATGCGTCAAGCATGAACAAGTAGCTGCAAGGAATCCATGTCGCTCAAATCCAGGCAGGTACAAATATCTGAGTGGTGGAATGAATTCTGACGGTGTCCGTATCTGCGCCAAGACATCCGCAGAGCAACTTTGCACCTTCTCTGCATCTTCGCACGCTCTGGCAGTGGATAAGTCTGGGGCCGAAGTGTGTGTGGAGCGCGCATTCAGATACCAACCCCATCATAAGTGTGATGCAGCGGGTTACTATCGAGTGCAACCTGCGCGCTCGCTAAGATTTGTGCACTAGCGTTCCCAGCACCGTGGCCTAGCCAGGGTGCTATTAATTTTTAGTTCACTCGTTTTTGGAGGCGTTGTAGATGAAACGGTCATGTATTTTGTTTAGTCTTGTGATTGCGGCGCAAGCAACGACTGGGTTTGCCGGAACATTTGTGCCCGAAGAAGGCTACTATAGTGTAGTCAAAGAAATTGGCCACCCGACTCCGACAGATTGCAAATTTGGTGCGGAGGCTATGCCAAAAGTTACTGAGATCACAGGCGCAACCAGCAGTGGCTTCAATATTGATTTTGTTGGCATGTTTCCTGACGGAGATAGCTTTACTTTTGCATCGACCCCCTGTGGGTTTAACGGCAATGGTCGGGGCTTTACTTGCGAGTACGCTGAACAAGTTACCGATTTTGCGTTTGTCGGCCTAGACGCGGTGATGACCGTTGAAGGCGAAACGTGGCACGGTGCTTGGCCAAGTACCAATGCATTTCATTTTGTCGCTGCTCCGGTCGCGCGGACCGAATGTATTGGCAGCCATTGCTGGCTAGTCGCATCATTTTTCGGCGCAGAGTTTGAATGGGGATGCCGCATTAACCCCAAAGGCTATAGGTATATCAAACAGTGATTCTTAAACTGGTGCCGCTAACTGTGCTTTGGGTACCCCTATGCAATCTGGGGTACCATCCCTTCTAGTCGCTGATTGTGGTAAACAATGAACGGCAATCGAGACGGGTTTACACTTGGTGTGTTCAAACATTTTCATTTCACCAAAGATCGCCACCTTGACTGGCGAAAGCTCTTTCAGATAGTCGTCATGCATAGCTAGCACTCTAACATAAGTAGCGCTGCATCTTGCGTTTCGCAAATGTCGAACGCGCGAAAAACCCCTTACGAATTACCCAAGCATCTGGCCCTTTACAATTGGGACACATTTCGGCACCTCCTTGGGTGCTAAAATGCGGAAGTTGTTAAGGGGTTGGAAGTGACATAGGGGTACCCAAAACACATTTCATGGCGTCAGTTTATAATTTATAGCTTCGCGTTTTTGCTGTATGGTCGCAAGCGAGATCGGGAGTCCTCGTGCGTGATTTTTCTGTCGTGTGTATTGGGGTAACTATTTGTGAAGATTGCTGTTTTTGATACTCGCCTGTATGATCGCGTAGCGCTATCCAAGGCCAATGAGTGTTTTCAGCATGAAGTCCACTTTCTGGAGCCTCGCTTAACTCGTGAGACATCTCTGCTAGCGCATCAGTTTCCAGCTGTTTGCTCTTTTGTAAACGATCGGCTTGATCGAGACACACTCGAATCTTTAAGTAAGGGCGGAGTTCGAATCGTGGCCTTGCGATCTGCGGGATATAATCACGTGGATCTGCGAGCGGCGAACGAGTTCGGGATCAAGATCGTCCGTGTTCCAGAGTATTCTCCTTACGCTGTTGCTGAACACACGGTAGCTTTGATCTTGGCGTTGAATCGCAAGATTCATCGGTCTTTCAACCGAGTGCGTGAGCTAAACTTTTCTCTCGACGGGCTTGTCGGGTTTGACCTGAACGGTAAGGTCGTCGGTATTATTGGTACGGGAAAAATTGGCGCAGTGTTTGCACGTATTATGCATGGCTTTGGTTGTAGGCTGTTGGCGTTTGATCGGACGCGCAACCAGGAATTGGAGCGCAAATTCGATGTGCAATATGTGACCCTTCCTGAACTTCTATCGCAAGCAGCAGTCATTTCCTTACATGTCCCCTTGACCCCTGGCACAAAGCATCTACTCGACGCTGATGCCTTTAGTCACATGAAGCCTGGTGTCATGTTGATTAACACTGGGCGAGGGGCGTTGATTGAGACCCAGGCGCTCATTACCGCGCTTAAAAGCGGCCATATAGGATATGCGGGCCTAGACGTTTATGAAGAGGAGGAAGGAGTTTTCTTCCAAGACTTGTCAGAACTAGGATTGCAGGATGATGTTCTGGCTAGGCTGCTGACGTTCCCGAACGTGTTAGTTACTTCTCACCAGGCATTTTTGACTCGCGAGGCTCTGGAAAACATTGCAACCACCACTTTGCAGAGTTTTGCTGACTTCGAGTGCGGGCGTCCGCTTGTGCATGAAGTGATGTGGAACCCGCTGAGCGAATAGAGGGGCGGATGTTCTTGAAAGCATTTGTTTCTTTCGCGAAGCTGTTGCTAGCACTGATGTTTTGCCGCTAATTGCGAAGTTATTCCCTTCTTGACGTCGAATTGATTGTTGTTTTCTGCCATTCGTGGGATTTTGTATCAGCATCGTAGCACTGGACGTGTGACTATGCTGGAGTCGAAGTTGATTTTTCGGGGAATATGGCAAACGCTGCGCCTGTCTAGAGCTAAGTACGCCGCCGCTAGCAAATGCAAGACGGTTCTGTGGTGGCGTGCCCAAGCTCCACAATTTGACACAGCGCAAGATCAGCCTCTTAGGTTGGCGCTTTTTAGCATAGACCAGCTGGAAAGCCACGCTCGTGATCTAGCTGCCAAGCACCAGGTAAGTCTTAGTCCCAGGCCGGATTCTCTGCTAAGTCGTCTGGCGGATAACGAATCTGTTCTGTTTTCTGCCTACGAGCACCTCAGTCATGCAGTCCACAATAGGCAGCGCATCTCGCCGGCTGGTGAGTGGCTGCTCGATAACTTTCACGTTATCGAAGAGCAGATTCGAACAGCCCGACGGCACCTACCACCTGGATATAGCCGCGAGTTACCTCACCTCCGGCAAGAAGGGCGTGTCGGACTGCCAAGAGTATATGACATCGCCCTTGAAGTCATAGCTCATGTGGATGGACACGTAGATAAGGAAAACATCACCCGCTTTGTCGCCGCCTACCAGCACCATACCCGGTTGTGCCTCGGAGAATTGTGGGCCATACCTATCATGTTGCGCTTAGCCCTGATTGAAAACCTCAGACGGGTCGCCTGTCGAGTTGTGGTTGGGTTGCAGGACCGAGAGAAAGCAAATGATTGGGCTAATCAACTGCTTGCCGTGGCGGAGAAGGAACCGCGAAATTTAATTCTTGTCGCGGCGGATATGGCGCGAGCCATCTCGTCGGTTTCCAACTCCTTTGTTGCAGAATTCGTCCGACGGCTGCACGGCCAGGGACATTCCCTGGATATTCCCCTGGCATGGGTCGAGCAACAGCTTATCGAAGCTGGCTCCACAACCCAAGAAGCCGTGCAGCTTGAAAGCCAGCAACAAGCAGCCAACCAGGTCTCCGTCGGCGCCAGCATCAGCAGCCTGCGATTTCTTAGCGCTATGGACTGGCGAACTTTCGTCGAATCCCTCAACTCCATCGATCGCGAGTTAATGAAGGATCCTAGCCACGTCTACCACCGCATGGATTTTGCAACCCGCGACAATTATCGCCACGCCATCGAAAAGCTTGCAAAGCGCACCGGGCGAGCAGAAAGCGAGATTGCTAGAGCTGCAGTTGAACTGGCTGAAGAAGCTTCCGACGATCCTCGCTGTGGTCACGTAGGTTATTATCTCATCGACAAGGGACGAAAACACCTCGGCACTAAGTTTCAGGTAACGAAATTGCCGGCGCATAGGCTGGAACTAAGCGGTTGGCAACGACTAGCGCTCTATTTAGTTTCTATCGCTGCTTTAACGTTCTTCATTACCGGTGCAGTATTTTTTCTGCTGCGTCAATACCACGCTAGTACCTTTGTTTTAGCGGCGGCAAGCGCACTTTCGTTGATCGTCGCGAGTCAAGTCGCAGTGGCTTTGACAAATTGGTTGGCTACGCTTCTGATCAAGCCGCGGCTTTTGCCACGTATGGACTTCTCAAAGGGAATACCAGCTGAGTATCGAGCTCTAGTCGTTGTGCCGACGCTGCTACATTCCCCCAGGAATGCTGTCGCGCTTCTCGATGCTCTTGAAGTGCGATACCTAGCAAATCGCAACGAGAACCTGCACTTTGCCCTCTTAACGGACTTTACGGATTCGTCGACTGAGACGAAGCCAAACGATCAATCGTTGCTTAATCTAGTGACTGCCGGGATCGATGCCCTTAACAAGAAATATGCAGGCAATCGAATGGCAAGCAGCGGCGACACCTTCCTGCTCCTCCATCGGTCACGGGAGTGGAACGCGCAAGAGGGTGTGTGGATGGGGCGCGAGCGCAAACGCGGCAAGTTAGATGCGCTCAACTTCTATTTGCGCAACCCATCTCAATGTCCTTTTTCCGTCGTAGTCGGGGCTCTTCCTGCGATATCACCCATCAAGTTTGTTTTGACCCTGGATACGGACACCCAGCTGCCGCGTGATGCTGCTAGCGAACTTGTCGCGACCATGGCTCATCCCTTGAATCGTCCCGTTTACGATGCAGCTCTTGGTCGCGTTACAGAAGGCTACGGTATTTTGCAGCCACGAGTGGGGTGTAGCTTACCTACCTCTCGTAACTCACTCTTTGTTAGAATATTTGGCGGCGAGGCTGGTATCGATCCGTATTCACGCGCCGTTTCAGATGTCTATCAGGATCTCTTTGGGGAAGGGTCCTTCATCGGTAAGGGCATCTACGATGTTGATGCCTTTACCACGTCTTTGGCTGGACGGTTTCCAGAAAACCTGATCCTCAGCCACGACCTGATTGAGGGCTGCCACGTTCGCTGTGGGCTGGTTAGCGACGTCCTTCTCTATGAAGATTTTCCTAGCAGTTATCTTGACGATGCGAATCGTCGGTCCCGATGGATACGTGGTGATTGGCAGATTCTCCAATGGCTCTTTGCCCACCCACCGTCTGCGAGTGGTGAGCCACAGACCAATCCCATATCGGCGCTGTCTCGCTGGAAAATCTTTGACAACCTGCGGCGCAGCTTGGTTCCCATAGCTACGCTCCTGATTTTAGTCGTGGACTGGTTTTGGGGACCTGCGGCGAACGCTACATGGGTTCTGACGAGTGCCGTGTTAGCTATGATATTTCTGCCGCCACTATTGACGTCGCTGGCAGCAGGAGCTCACAAATCACCAGAAGCTACCTGGCGCGCCCACCTCGTGCACATAGCCGATGCATGTGCCCGGCATCTCATTCAGGCATTCTTGATCATTGCCACCCTGCCCTTTGAGGCTTACCTCAGCCTGAGAGCGATAACCTTGTCCCTGGTGCGCACATACATAACGCGGAAGCGGCTACTGGAATGGAGATCCGCAAGCTCGGCAAGCGAGGCTTTGGTTGGTGCCAGGCGTTTCTATTATTTGATGGCGTGCGCACCTATGTTAGCGGTCGGCCTACTCATTGCCATGTGGTCTCGACCTCAGATTCTTGCCGATGCAACCCCATTTTTAGTGTTGTGGCTAGTTTCACCAGGGATTGCTGCGTGGATCAGTCGACAGCTGATCAAGCAGGAAGCGCCACTTAGCAGCAAGCAGGTGGAGTACCTTAGGCGTCTTTCTCGCAAGACTTGGCAATTCTTTGAAGTCTTCATCGGCGCCGAGGATAACTGGCTGCCACCAGATAACTTCCAGGAATATCCATCGCCAATTATTGCGCATCGAACCTCACCAACGAATATCGGTCTGTCGTTGGTCGCCAATTTATCGGCACACGACTTTGGCTACTTGTCTGCTCTGGATTTCTTGCATCGCACCACTCAAACGTTTGACTCTCTGGATAGGTTGGAGCGATTCCGCGGCCATTTTTACAATTGGTACGATACCGTCAGCCTGGCGCCGTTGCCGCCTCTCTACGTTTCCACCGTTGATAGTGGCAATCTTGTCGGCATGCTTCTTACCCTCCGCCAGGGACTTCTGGAACTGCCGCAGCAACGGGTCATTTCACCCGAAGCGAGCCGGGGGCTGCTTGATGCACTTAAGGCGCTGACGGAGCAGATAAGTTTAACACCTGCAATGACCGAGCTTGAAAGTGAGCTGAGCATTGTTCCTAGGACTCTTGGCGAAGCTAGGGCAATTCATGAGCGTGTTCAGGCGCGTATCGATGAAATTGCTGCGACCATCACTGCCACAAAGGGCAACGACACAGCCGAATGGTGGCTTCAGGCATTGAGCCGCCAGTGCCGGTCTGCCTATGTTGACAGTCAGGGTTGGTATTTGCCGCTAAGGCAGTTTTTGAAAGCTGAACCAAGGAGGCAAGACGACGAGAAGCTGGACGAATTGCTAAACTCCATGGAAGCGATTCCAACATGGAGCGAAGTCGCTCAACTAGGATCGCTAGTTGAATGGCACGTTCAGAACTCGGACATAGTCCTGGCATCCCCAACCAGCACGCAGTTCTGGTACAGCCGGCTCTTGGAGATCAGTAGGGACATCAGTGCCAAGGGTGCAGACTTTGCGCACGCCTGTGACATCTTGGCCCAGCGTTGTCTTGTCTTTTCTGATGTTGAGTATGATTTTCTATTCGACGGCGAACGACGCCTGTTTAGCATTGGCTATAACGTCAGCGACCATCGCCGCGACAGCGGCTACTACGATCTATTGGCGTCGGAAGCTCGCTTGGGGAGTTTCGTTGCCATCGCCCAGGGTCATATCCCACAGGAGCATTGGTTTTCGCTTGGCCGCTTGCTGACAGCCTGGAAGCGTGAATCGACACTCTTGTCATGGAGCGGGTCGATGTTCGAGTACCTCATGCCCATGTTAGTCATGCCGCACTTCAAAGACACCCTACTTGATCAAACCTGTCGGACAGCGGTGCGTCGGCAAATTGCTTATGGTCATGAGCATGGCATTCCATGGGGAGTATCTGAGTCTGGTTATAATACGACTGATGTTAATTTGAACTACCAGTACCGAGCCTTTGGCGTACCGGGCTTGGGCTTCAAACGCGGATTGGCCGAGGATTTGGTGTTGGCTCCCTATGCATCCGCCATGGCTGTCATGGTTGATCCTAAGGTCGCTACGTCTAATCTTCAGCGCATGCATACTGAAGGTTTTGAAGGTAGATACGGGTTTTATGAGGCCATCGACTATACGCCGTCTCGGCTTTCCACGGGCCAAACCCACGCCGTGGTTCGCTCCTACATGGCGCATCATCAGGGAATGAGTTTTCTAGCTTTGGCGAATCACCTCCTTGGCAACAAATTGCAGAGCCGATTTCAGTCGGATCCTCAGTTCAAAGCAACGGAGCTGTTACTCCACGAGCGGGTACCCATGGCGGGTCTTCTCTATCCGCATGCCAATGAGGTGGGCGATCCTCTCCGTACCGTGAACGAGCAGTCTCCTTCATTGCGCGTGATCAATACGCCCAATACTGTCAGGCCGGAGGTCCATCTCCTGTCCAATGGCCGCTTGAAGACCATGATAACTAATTCCGGCGGTGGATATAGCCAATGGAAGGACTTGGCGCTGACCCGCTGGCGCGAAGACCCGACCTGTGACAATTGGGGCTCCTTTTGCTTTTTACGCGACGTCACGAGCGGCGACGTCTGGTCGTCTACACATCAGCCATCGTTGCACCCGGCAGCCCATTACGAAGCTATTTTCCCACAGGCCAAGGCCGAGTTTCGACGGCGCGACTTCGATATTGAAATGCACACTGAGATAGCCATCTCTCCAGAGGACGACATTGAGCTACGCCGGATGACGATCACTAATCTTAGCAGTGAATTTCGTGTGATCGAGTTCACAACTTATGCGGAAGTAACGTTGGCTCCTCAGGCCATGGATTTGGCCCATCCGGCCTTTAGCAATCTTTTCGTACAAACCGAAATCGTACACGATCGCCAAGCTATCCTTTGCTCCCGTCGCCCCCGTTCCGACAGTGACCATACGCCCACGATGTTCCATCTTATGACCGTGTATGGAGATCAGGTCGGCAGTCTATCCTTTGAGACGGACCGTCTTCGCTTTATCGGTCGTGGGGGCAACATTGGCGCGCCATCGGCGGTTAGAAGTTATGATGAAGGGATCATCGACCAAGATCTTTCTGGCGCATCCGGTTCGGTCCTCGATCCCATCGTCGCCATTCGTTGCCGAGTTCGCCTTCCCCCTGAGCAATCAGCGCGAGTTCACATCGTGACTGGGGTTGGCGAAGAGCGCGCTGATGCTTTGAATTTAGCGCAAAAATATCAGGATCGCCACTTGGCCGACCGCGTCTTTGAGCTTGCTTGGACCCACCGACAGGTTGTTCTCCGTCAACTCGATGTGACCGAAGTGGACGCCCAAATTTATGGGCGCTTGGCGAGCTCGATCATTTACGCAAACCCGCTGCGCCGGGCAAGCCCATCGGTGCTCCTCAAGAATCGCCGCGGACAGTCGGGTCTGTGGGGCTACGGTATTTCCGGCGATCTTCCCATTGTCTTGCTGCGAATTGGCAGCGTTGAGTATTCTCAGCTAGCCCGTCAGCTTATCCAAGCGCATGGCTACTGGCGGATGATGGGCTTGATCGTTGATTTGGTGATCTGGAACGAGGACGAATCCAGCTACCGTCAAAATCTTCAAGATCGGCTGATGGATATGATCGCCGCAGACTCCTACTCGCATCAACTAGATAAGGCTGGTGGAATCTTTGTCCGACGTTCAGACCAGATGTCGGAGGAGGATCGCATTCTGCTGCAAACGGTGGCGCGGGCCATCATCGTCGACACCAACGGCACCCTTAACGACCAAGTGACTCGTCGTGGTCGAAAGATTAAGGCTGCGGCACCGTTCAAGCCCAATCTTGATGTGTCGGATGAATCAGGGGAGGTTGCGAGCCATTCGTCCTTTCAGCGGCAGAGTGATTTGATGTTCAGCAACGGCTTTGGGGGATTCTCGGCTGATGGTCGGGAATATGTGATCAATACTTCCTCAGATCAGATAACGCCTGCCCCCTGGTCCAACGTTCTCGCTAATCCACATTTTGGCAGCGTCGTTTCCGAGAGTGGTTCTGCGTATACATGGTGTGAAAATGCCCACGAGTATCGCTTGACCCCTTGGTTAAACGACGCATTGATCGATCAATCTGGCGAAGCCATGTACCTTCGCGATGAGGACACTGGTGCATTTTGGTCGCCCACGCCACTCCCGGCACGGGCAGATGCAACTTACCAAACCAGGCATGGATTTGGTTACAGCGTTTTCGTGACTAAAGTTCAAAGCATTGAAACAGAACTCACCACGTTTGTTGCCATCGACGCGCCCATAAAGATGAATTTACTCAAGGTGCGCAATGACTCCGATCGCAGGCGTCGCTTATCCGTGACTGGATACTGTGAGTGGGTTCTGGGCGAGCAGAGGGCCAAATCCCTCATGCATCTCGTCAGCGAAGTCGATCAAATGACTGGTGCCATGTTTATGCGTAACCACTTTCATCCGGAGTTTGGCGGACGAGTTGGTTTCTTTAATGTCAGTGAAGCTCTTCGATCTCACACGGGCGATCGCAGCGAGTTCATCGGTCGAAATGGCCAACTAGAAGCACCAGCTGCCCTCTTTCAGTCAATGCTGTCCGGGAGAGTTGGTCCGGCTCTTGATGCTTGCACGGCGATGCAAACAAGCGTCGAGCTTGCTCCAGGAGAGGAGCGAGAAATACTCTTTGTCCTCGGTGTTGCTCGGGATGTCGACGATGCTCGCACCCTGCTTGGCCGCTTTGGTAAACCAGACCTCGCACGCGCTGCACTCGATGCCATCGAGCAGCATTGGGCAAGAACACTCGGTGCTGTTCAAATCGCGACGCCGGACCCTTCTCTCGACTTCCTTGTCAATGGTTGGCTCATTTATCAGGTTCTCAGTAGCCGGCTTTGGGGGCGAAGCGGTTACTACCAATCCGGTGGTGCCTACGGCTTTCGCGATCAATTGCAAGACACAATGGCCTTGCTGCATACGGAGCCGCAGCTGCTGCGCGAGCACCTTCTTCGCTGCGCCGCTCGCCAGTTTCGTGAAGGTGACGTCCAGCACTGGTGGCACCCGCCTTCGGGTTTTGGCGTACGCACGCGGTTTTCGGACGACCTTCTTTGGCTTCCTCTTGCCACCTGTCGCTATGTCCACGGGATTGGCGATACAGGTGTCCTCGATGAACGCATTAACTTCGTCGAAGGGCGCCCAGTAAAACTAGATGAAGAAGCCTATGGCGGGCTCCCCGCAAAGTCCGATGAAGCGGCGAGCCTTTATGAGCACTGTGTTCGCGCTATCCGCCATGCATCGAAGTTAGGTCGCAATGGTCTACCGCTCATGGGGTGCGGCGATTGGAATGATGGCATGAACCTCGTCGGCGAGCATGGTCGGGGAGAGAGTGTTTGGCTAGCATTTTTTCTGTGCACAGTGCTTGATGAATTCGCTCCCATCGCAGAGCAGCGCGGTGACTTGGACTTCGCCAAGCACTGCCGAAAACTTATCGCAACGCTGACGGAGAATATCGAAGCCAATAGTTGGGATGGAGAGTGGTACCGAAGAGCTTATTTCGATAATGGACAGCCGATGGGCTCCGCCCAAAACAGTGAATGCCAAATCGACTCTCTCCCTCAGAGTTGGGCTGTGCTCTCGGGTGTCGGAGATCCTGATCGAGCTCGTTCCGGAATGGAAGCAGTGTACCATCGCCTAGTTGATCAAAAAAACGGCTTAATCAAGCTGTTCGATCCACCCTTTGATAAATCCCAGCCGAATCCTGGTTACATCAAGGGATATGTACCAGGTGTCCGCGAGAATGGCGGTCAGTACACCCACGCAGCGATTTGGTCTGCCATGGCCTTTGCTAAACTTGGCGACACTGTCCGCTCCTGGGAGCTGCTCGACATGATTAATCCCATCAATCATGGCTGCTCTCCAGAAACCATAGCAACTTATAAAGTGGAGCCCTATGTGGTCGCCGCCGACGTCTATGCAGTTCGACCCCACACAGGCCGTGGCGGCTGGACTTGGTACACGGGATCAGCTAGCTGGCTCTACCGGCTCATCCTTGAATCTTTATTGGGCATTGAGCTAAAGATCGATCGCCTAACTCTGAAGCCCTGCCTACCGACGGCATGGCGCGCGTTCGAGATCCGCTACCGTTATCGCGAGACGTATTACCAGATCACCGTGAAGACCTCTGGGGATCCTGGCAATCAGCCGATGGTTTTCGTCGATGGGATGCTTCAGGCCGAGCCTTTCATTCACCTTGTGGACGATCGGCAAGAGCATCGTGTTACCTGGGGTTAGAGCCATGGGCTTGTTCATTGCGGAAATGTCACTCATTCGTGAGTGGTTGTTGGTGAAATGAGTCACCCATCTTCCATGGTGCACTGCAAGTTTCTCGAGTGAATCCAGCGAAAAACGTGTGCATTGCCTTGCGTCAATCAGTGGCATGATGCATGCATTCGGAGTCTTGACGTTATCAAAGGAGGACTACAGATGCATTTCAGGACTAGCTACAAAGTTTCAATTGTCACGACTCTAGCGATCTTCAGCAGCACGGGGTATTCGCAACTGCAATCGGTACGAGAAAGTACATTCAATCCAACAGCGGTGTCGGTCGAGATCAAGCCGCTTCCTGTGGCGGTATCTGCGGCGCCGGGCGTCGCAAGTATCGGCTTGGGCACGGAGCTTTCTGCCGGAAATCATGTTTCATCATTTTTTAATGCCAGCATGATCGATGCTAATCTTCCCAACTCATTGCGAAATAAAGGCAACGAGGACAACAACCCGCAGATTCAGAAAATGAATGGCTACGCAGCCGACTTAGGTGTCCGCTATTATCAACACCGAACCATCGCTGATAGTTGGTACGGTGGTGGCAAGGTTGGGTACGTATTTGCCAAAGGACAGTGGGGATATCGAGGACAGAGCATTAGCCAGACTGTTCGCAGCATTACGCCTGGCTTAGAGGCAGGGTACCGGTGGACTTGGGGTAACAAACTTTTATTCCGCTTAGGTGCCGGTGCGGATGGCAACGTGGTGCAAGAAAACACGACCACCCCGATCGAGGGTGAGACTGACACGACGATTGCAGCGGCTGATAAAGTTGAAGGCTACGCGACGGTCGCTGTGGTGCCGAGATTCGACATGGGTCTTGGGTACACTTTCTGATTTCCTGCGACGTTGGCGGGGCTGCTATTGGCAAGAGACTTGGCATGGAACTCGTTATTGATGGCGAAAGTTTCACACGATGTTCCGCAAGCCTCTTGTCATAAGCAGCGAATCAGCTGGTATGTGCCTTCGTCGACGCCCTCCGCCCCCTTATTTCAAACACACACGAGCGTTTCTATGTAGCTTGTAGCTTTATGTGCACGCGTCGATCGGGGTGGGTAAATGCATAGTGACGAAGTACTAAAAGGTGCGTTGCCGAAAGGCCGGAAACGGACTGATAGAAGTCTGGAAGCTGAAAGGGCGAAGGCGGACAAGTCACTATTGGCTGGTCGGAAGCAAACTGAGAAGAAGACCGACGAGGCTGTGTTGGTTGGCCGTGCTGGAGCGGATGAAGTTAGGTCTAAAAGTCGAATCGATGCAGATGAGTCCAGTGATGTTGATAGGGCAGCTCCGGGGGGCAGCCGGTCCGGCGATCGCCTCGATTCAGATGAACGTTTGCGCGAGGAGCGAGAAACAGCCGACAATGCACTTGATGCTGAACGGCGGCATGTAGACTCGATTCTAGACGCAGAGCGCGTCCAGAAGGGCATCGATGAGGGTGGGCGTTTTGAAGCAGAACGCACAAAGACTGACAGTGATCTAACCAGTGAGCGGAGGCAGACAGATGTCGAAGTTGATCGGGCGGCCACGGCGCTTACGACAAGGGACGAGTTTCTGGCAATTGTCAGCCACGACTTAAGAAATCCGCTCGGTGCAATATCTATGGCAGCACATATGTTGGCGGCGAGTCCGACCTATTCGACTGCTGATAAGGAGACGCGGCAGTACCTTGAAATGATAGAGCGAAACGCAGGCGAGGCTCTAAGATTAATCGGTGATCTAATGGACATGGAGCGTATTGCTGCCGGCAAGATTGGCCTGCAAATCCAGAAGTATGACGTCATTGAAATCATTCAAAACTCGGTTCAGTCATTTCAGCACCTAGCGTCATCGAAAAACATTGCCATCAAAGTCGACCCAGAGAACATAGGATTCAGAGTTATGTGCGATCGAGACCGCATCGCGCAGGTTTTATCTAACTTGATTGGCAATGCAATCAAGTTTTCTCCGAATCAAGGAGTTGTTGCCGTTGCGGCTCATCGTAGAGAGCGTGATGTGGAGATATGTGTCAGCGACAATGGGCCTGGCATTCCAGAAGATATGAAAATGGCAATTTTTAGTCGCTTCTGGCAGATCGGTAAGCAGGATCGCCGAGGGCTTGGGCTCGGACTGTACATTGCAAAAATGATTGTTGAAGCTCATGGCGGACGTTTGTGGGTGGAGTCCGAGGTAGGAAACGGTAGTCGATTTCGCTTCACGCTCCAAGAATAAGGCAGCAGCTCCCATCGCCGATAGTTTCCGATGGAGCCGTAGCCAAGGCGTTCCGAATCATGGCATAGTCGGCTGCTCGGATGCGTCAACCTTGCATAATTCAACTTGCTTCCGCATGAGCCGCCCGACGAACGTCACGGCATCGCTCCTAAATCGCATTTTAACGCCACTGGGAAGAATCGCGTCGTATTGCATGCCCATGCCGTTATCAGTTTCATAGAATATTGGTTTGAGCATCTGTCCAGGAAAATTTGAATCGTACAGGCCTTGAGGTGTCAGGATGACCGCATGGCCCGCCGGACGATGCTCTGGCATCTTGAAACCTGGTGTAATCACTTCCTGCTCAAAGTTCGGCATGCCCACGGGTATGATATCGTCATGTGAAAATGTGGGAGGTTTTCTTAGAATATATTCACGCAGGAATTCTTTCCCTTGCTGCGGATTTTCTTTTACCCACCTTTTGAGATTCGTCAGATTACCGAATTGCTTTTGCACTTCCGCTCCAATTGTTTGGATCCCTTGCTGGCTATACAACGTCACTTCGTTGCCGCTGGTGTCGATCACTTTTGAGGGATATAGAAAGCTTGATCCGTCAGCGTAGACTGAGTTCACCATCTGCCTGGCGAACTGGTCCACTGGCATAGGCGGGAGGTCTGGGCGATAGAGGCCATACTGGGTCAGGCATTCTGCTGTTGTCGCCAAGCCAAGGCAGTTATTATGTAGGTTTTGCGTGGGGTGATTGAAGTAGACGCTTGCATACGGCCCGACCCGTACGTTATTAGGCCGAGTTGCATCAACGGGTGCGCCGTTCCAGCAGCTCGAAGATTGCTGGCCGCGAGCTGTGGGTGCGCAGATCCAAGCGATAGCCAGTCCAGATACGAGCAGTCTCAATCGTTGAACCTGCTTCGAGGCCATCAGCAATTCTCCTATGTTCCTTAGGGATTAATGCTTCAACTCAATACCTAGCTATTCTCGCCTAGCCTTTGCTTGGATGAGCCGACGAATGCACACCCCGCGCCGATCCGGCAGCGCGCCAGAAGTGTCATTAATGGTTGGAAATCCGCAGAATGCTGTCAGTCTTGGTCGACTGGAATGTGTCCGAAAAATGCCGTAAACAGCGGTACTAAATGGACAAAAGTGAGAGAGGTAGAGCGTTTGAGCGGCGTCCACCAACGTGTCTTTCTATCCAACACGGTAAGCGCATGAAATCATTCAGTCCCGGCGTCTTCGATCGTGACGCCGGGGATATTCTGCGACCTTTTGGTCAGGATGCGGGCGGCAACTTTAGGATCGATGCTGCCGGAGGAAGTCCACCATTTGATCGGGAAAGTCTGTGAAAATCCCGTCGACTTTCCAATGCACGATCAGAAGCGTTAGGAAATCGGTGAACGATGCGGCGCCGTCTGGTAAGGCATCGGCGCGGGCCGTATAGGGGTGCACTTGCAAACCAACCTTTCTCGCCCATTGGATCAATGGTGGTATCGCTGTCGTGAGCGCTCCTTTCTCTGAGGCAAGGTGTCCCATCCAGGGTCCAATTGCATCTGCATATTCGGCCACTTTTTTCAGACCGGCAAGGGTGCGCATGACATTGTAGTCCGTCGAGCTCTCCGCCCAACTGTTATCAGCGATGAGTTGGACCAGCCGCAGGTCTGACTTGAGATGATGACGAATGTGCCTGAGAGTGTTTGGGTCGAAGCACTGGACAAAAATGGGATCTACACGACGCTCATAGCCGCGACGTTTCAAGAGTTCGAGAACGATTTGGGCGATGTCAAATCCGGCCTGCTGATGAAAGGCTGGAGCTTTTAACTCGGGATAGATTCCGACTCGCCGCCCGGTGCTGCGATTGAGGCCCTGCACCAAGAGGATCATCTCGTCGAGAGTCGGAATGGAGAAGATCGTTGTTTCGTGTGGGAACCGTTGCGGGAACGCCGCCGCGACTCGGTTGGCGCTGAGGCGCTCATGGACAATGAGGGTGCGCAACTCACTCAAGGTGAAGTCGATGGCATACCAGTGACCATCCTTTCGCTGTCGCGTCGGAAACGCTGTGGCCGCGTTCGTCGTCAACTCTAGGTGGAGATCGTGCAAGACAATGGGAACTCCATCCTTACTCAGGACCACGTCGGGTTCAATGTAGTCCGCTCCCATGGCGTGGGCCATGGCAATAGCGACCAGCGTGTGTTCGGCGACATAACCAGAAGCGCCTCGGTGGGCGATAATGAGAGGGTGTTTCCCAGCGGAGGCATACACCGAATTTGCATCCACGTGGGTCAGAATCCACAATATCCAACCCATCACATACCGCTGCTTGCATCTTGGTGCGAGATCTGGCGCCATTGCGTGCTCCTCATTAATTATGCGGAAAAGATCCCTTACATCACGTGCAAGTCAATGCCACCGCAATGACGCTGGACGTATTCGACTCTCCCCCCAACTTCCGCAGAAAGTATTCTTTCAAGGGCGATTCATCGCGGGTCCTTAGCCAGATATTGACATATGGTGCCGTGAGATCAGAAAGGCGGTAGGTTAGCTTCGCTCCTTCGGCCTGCTCTGTGACTGGGGATAACTCGGATTGATCCTCATCCACGACGACGTAAACGGACAGCCCGGCCGCCACATCGTCCCAAACGCGGCGGTGCAGAATCATGGTGTGTGATTTCAGCTCAATCCCACAGATGCGTCTCGGACCAACTGCGGGATAGTTAATGCCAACCGCAGCGGTAGATTCGATCGCGGACAAGTCAACAAAGCTTCCCGACCAAAGTGTGCGAGCCTCGGCCTGCTGCGCCAGCGCCATCCAAGCAAACGAGAGAGCGGTGATCAGGGGTATTTGGTGTAGCAGCATCTTCATGCGCATCCGTGAATCCTATTGATATTGTAGGCTGTCACCTGATTATGAGACGGTAAATTCTGTCCGGTGAGGGATTGTGGTCCTCCAAACCAACGGTAACAGTACCCTGTTTTTGAGTTTTACCAGGCTGGACCGTCACCGTGATGTCCTTACTGTAGTGGCCTTTTATGATTCGAATATCATAGGTCCCCGAGGGAACAAACAGCAAGCTAAAGTAGCCTGCCTTTCCTTCTCCATCATCTGGTACACGAGCCACCAGCGTATAGCTAAGTGTGGAGTTGGTTGCGGACGCATCACCAGAGATCAATGCGTTCGATGACCTCCGTTGGGTGCATTGCCGTTGGCATCATTAGAATGGCCGTAGCCGAACAAGGCAAGGCTTGTGGCGAAAATGGTCAAGATAAGCTTCTGCGGCATTCGCGAGTACTCCTATTACGATTTGAACTTTGGGAGGATTACACAGCATCCTGTCGAAATTAGCTACAGCAAGTCCTTGTTTGGGTGCTGGCTATCTCTTGGGCCGTGATCTTGCATTTACCTGCATCTACCGCCTTGAGTGGTTGCATTTCTATACTGGTGTAAATGTCAGATTGTGGAGGAGCCTGCACCGATGTTTGACTGGCCCAAATATTTGAATCGTTATCAGGCGGGAGAGCGCCGTGGAGCTATCTTTGCCGACCTCATCTGTGAGCTCATTTCCACGCAAGGGGCTTTGCGAAACAGGCCCGCGAATGTCCTCGATATAGGCTGTGGTCAGGGTTTTGATGATATAATGGCGCATCAGATTGACATAGCGTCTGGCGCTGGCCGCCTTATTGGCGTAGAGCCAGACATTGAAGTCGAGATTGGCGCGCACTTTGATCAGGTCTTTCGCACATCCTTTGAGGATGCCGCAATAAGCCCTGGTTCAATTGATGTCGCATACTCATTTATGGTTCTGGAGCATGTCAGAGATCCCCAGGCTTTTATGTGCAAGTTGCGAGAAGTTTTGACTCCAGGAGGCGTCTTCATCGGCATTACTCCGGATTCCAGACACCCATTTTGCCTTGCCTCGAAGCTCATGGACGCCCTGAGAATCAAAAATCTATATATGCGCACAAGAGGTGGAACAGAAAGTTTTGCAAGATATGAAAACTACCCCACCTATTACCGTCTCAATTCGCCATCGCAGATAAAAAACTATGCGTCGGGATTTTCTGTCGTGGATTGCGCGAACTTCGCGCGGGAAGGCTGCCTAAACTATTACCTCCCGCAGCGTCTGCACGCCGCTGCCGAACTTGTGGACCGACAGATGATGAAGCGCGGCCTTCCTGGTACCATGCTGGTTGTCGGCTTGGTTCAATAAGAGCGCTGCTAATGCAGTCATTGAGTGCTATTGACGCACGCAGCGATTCGTATTCAGATCGCAGCGTGGTGCCGGCATGGTGCATCCGGGGATCGGGCACTGCCCTTGCTGCACGAGTGTATTGTGCCGGGAACGCGCCTGATTGTATAGCGACGTACTGTCCGCAGCAATGGCTGCGTTTGCCGGTATGCCGACAGTCTTGTTAACGCTGATGCCGCATAGGTGGTCTTTCATCATCGCGCTGATGTGGCCGCAGTCCGCATCAGTGCTGCACCCAGCGACCTCCACATCAGTCGCACATAATTGTAGAAAAGCTGTGTCGTAAATCATCGTCAGAGCTTGATTGCAGCTTAGGGTTTCGGTGTCAACAGTCGACCAGTCCGTATTACCGCATATGCGATGGTTGTTGCCACCACTGCTGGTTGCACTGCCACCACTGCTGGTGGTGCTTCCGCCCTCGTTGTCGTCATCGCTTTCACCTGAAGACGTCGTGGATGAACCGTCTCTGGTACCCGCAGACTGCTCTTGCTGCTGACTTCCAGTGTTCTGCTGTCGGCCCTTACTGATGGTCGTCGTGGTTGGAGGGGCATTTGAATCTGCAGGTGGCTTAGCGCCGCATCCGCCTAACGCCCCGAGGCATATGATGGACGGGACGATTAGCGAAAGGGAGTTAGGGAACGCCAACCAAAAGAAATGGCGGCGCGCATGGCCATGGCTGTCGCATTGTGACATTGACGCTCCGAACATCCGCATCTACCTTTTAGGTAAGTATCGGATTGCCGACCTAAAAACCTTAGTCCTTACGGAAATTCGTTCAAAAACGCCTAATTTTGGGCGCTTGCAGGAATTAGCTCAGCACTTCGCAGCATCTTCTGCCAGCGTTGAATGGAAGATCGATCGTCTTGGCCACGCAGAGGCACATGCATGAACCCGACGGTTGGAGGAGCGTTCAGAAAGTCGCGGCTGTAGGTAACGACCATCGGAGTCTCGGGTGTTCGAATTTCATGAGTTAATGCCCGATCAAACTGTACGGCGCCATTGGCCAATTCTAACCTCTGCCCCATCGCGCCGACTCTGACCAAATAAGCGACGTTGTTGCAAATATAATCATTCTGGGAACTGGCACCTGTTGCTACTGAAAAACCGTCAACCCATTCGAGGGACTCGACCGCGATGGCGTGGTTAAGCAGCTGGGCCGCCTTATGGGCATTCCAGGTTAGGCTGACGGAGTCCGGGGGATCAAGTCGACTGGGTAATATGGCTGGAAAGAGCTCGCCATCCTGGATCTCGGGAAAGTTGCTGCCATCCAGGCGTCCCTGTTCATCAAACCCGGCTGAAACGGAAGCTCGGTTCAAGGCGCCTGTTTCCAGCACGACGGTAGACTGGCGGCCACCGAGACCCATCATCAGAATTGACTCGGGCACAAAGCGCTGCGCCTCGGCCAGGATGATGGCCGCGGCGAGATCCCACTGTACCGTCAAAACCAGGGAACATACCGTGACCGGTGTATCATACTCGGCCCGCCAATGGCCGACTCGCAGTCTCGCTCCCCGGTCTTGGTTCCTCAGGTGAGACTGGCTCGCCAGACGCTCAGCGGCAAAATGGTCAAGAAAGCCGTCACCTACATTTGCCTCTACGGCAGTCGCCGCCAGAACTCCAGAGAGATTGAAGGGCTCTCGTTGCGGATTGATGGGTGGATAGGAAAAGAGGCCGAAACCAGTTACCAGCACGCGCCGCTCATTCGGGTGCGATGGCGGCGGACAATGCTCAGATTTGGCCTGGTAATCGTTGAATCGCTTTCGCATCTCCTTGTTGCCGATGGCGCCCAAGTGAGTTGCGACTTCCGAATTTCTATCTGCAGGCAGAACGCCGCAGGCCCCCACCATCAGAAGCAAAGTCAAGCTATGTAGGTAACGCATTGCCAACTCCCTTCGCGTATCGAGCGAACCTTCTGGGCACCGTTTACCTTCCTGTGGCGCACATGTCCAGAAAATGCTTAAAGCAGCACTCTGAGCCGGTTTTCATTTTGAGAACCCTGCAATAAAGACTGGACGACAATGGCTCCGAATGACGAGTCAAATTCTGAGACTTACGAGGAGTTCGCAGCAGGCTACTCTCGAGAGCATCGTTTTTCAAATCTTTGGAAGATAGTGATTATCGCCGTTTGCGTGGTTTTTGTGCGCGGTTGCTTTCACTACGAGTGGTTTTCAGCTATCGCGCCCTGATACCAGCGCGACGTGAGGCGCTTGGCGTTATCTCGGATCATGGCGTACGATCTTTCGCTCCGAGACAATGCTGCATAAAAGCATGAATACTTGCTGATTACCCAAGCATCTGGTCGTTTGCAGTTCGGACAGATTTTAGCACCTCCTGGGGTGCCAAAATGCGGAAGTTGTTAAGGGGTTGGAAGTGATATGGGAGTACCCAAAGCACATTTCACGGCGTCAGTTCACACTGAATTGCTATCGCTTCTGATAAATCACATCCGTTCCGACGCTTTCCGGGCGGCTGCTAGCATCGTCATCACTCAACATGAACAGCTTTTGTCCGAAGTAGAGTCGATCATTCTTTACCTGGTAAACATCAAATATGACGTCTCCCTGATTGACGGTGAAGCCCGGACAGTCCAAGCCAGTAATGCCAACTTCCTTATTTAAAACCCAATCGCTCTTGCCACAAAAATTTGTGCCGTTGAGAACTTTGAGTATCGCCTCAGATCCGACGGTCAACATGGCGCGGTCAATCGTGAAGTTGATTCGTGTCACCTCTCCCGTTTCCACATCACTGTCAAAGGCCGCGTATGTTCCGACCACATGGTACTTTAGCCCGACGTCCGTGCAGTCGTTGTTGGCTGAATATCGCTCAGTCTTATCGAAGTCGCCCAGGATGCTGGAGTTGAACTCCTTTTGGACGAAGGCTAGTCCCAGAATGTCAGCGGCAGCGCAATTTGACTTCCAGCCTCCGGCGATATCCGAATCACTGAGACGCATTTTTGCCGCCTTATCGGCGGTCTTATCAGAACCGCATCCCGAAAGAAGTGCGATGCATGCGATTGTCATAATACTCTTCATGTATGTTTCTCCCTAGGTTTAAACTTATGACTTCCATTTCAGCGGCGGCAACTGCAAGCTGGATGCCAGAAGGTAGGAGTAGGGCGGCAAAATGGTCGGCATTGCGGCGTCGGCGCTACCAAATGGCTAGCTAGCAAGCGTTCTGAGCACGTGATTGATTGAGTCAGCATACCAATGTGGTGGCATCGAGCATTCGTGACAGTTCTCTTTCGCGTTGTAATGGTGTCGTCGAAGAGGTGCACCGTGAAGCGGAATGTCGACACCCAGCCTCACCTCAAGGTGAGGGCGGGGGAAGTTTACGTGGCAGCCGGTTTTTCTTGTCGGATTCCCCACCGGCAATGTTGCGTTCGTATCCTTCCCAATAGATCTCGACGGCACGCTGCTTCGAAGCTGGGCCATATACGCTTGGATCAAACTCCGGTGTGTCTATGAGGTCTTGCTTGGACAAACTGAGACTTATCGTTTTGGACGTAGGGTCAATGTTAGTGATGAAAACGGGCGAGCAGGGGTACCTTTTTCCACCTGGTAGCCACCTTCGAGTCGTTAACAGAAGGTCAATCAGAACCATGCCATCACGCTCGAAGATCAAGTCCTCGACCTTTCCGAAGATCGTGCCATCGGCAGGCTCGATTTCGTAACCACACAATTCGTCGGCGCTACGCAGATTGGGGTCAAACCTGTCCCGGCCCCTCTGGTGGATCTCTCGCCATTCCATAGGGATATCCCTGTTGGCGCCATGACCGATCGAGGGGGGTAGAAAACCCTGATAGGAGGGATACCAGCCGACACCAAGGTCAGGCGTTGCCCAATAAGGCATCCATCGATAGTGAGTAAACAGAGCCTCTTCATATTGACGGGATACGGGTGGCTCAATGCTTAGGGGGGGTGAATTCACGACCTCCTCGCGAACGAGATCCATGTGAATAATTTGGCTGTCTTTATTCAGGTCCATAAGCGCAGCAGGTGCGAGCAGCACTTTCCGCAATGGAAGCCACCGCGATGTGCTGACGACAAGGTAGCGCACGGCGCATGACCGATCGTCAAACAGAATGTCGTGGACATGGCCAATGACGCCATCTCGTACGTGAACATGATAGGACTTAATCTCACTTAGCGTAAAAGCCATAACATCCCCCGTCGAATACACCACCCGCGCGCAGTCCTCGGATACAAACCTCAATGATGCCGCTGCAAGTTTCGCTCCCGGTGCGAGTTGTAGTTAGATGGACCTAACTCACAA
>CAZLMG010000038.1:0-43504 GCA_964560765.1 uncultured Oligoflexales bacterium | reverse complement strand
CTGCTCCAGTCCCCTGGCCCGTTAACCGCAAGCTGCGCTTTTCGGATAGGCATACCAATAGCTCTTGAGTTTTCTCGTAAGCCGCCGATAAACTCCACAGAGCTATTCGCCACGACCATGGAATCAAATGAGATCAGTTCTATGAATCAGCCCCGAAGGTTATTGCCGACAGTCAAAGCAGCATCCTTATCTCTTGGCTTTAGGAAGCGCCCCTTGTCGTCTGGCCTTAGCGATACGGCGGCGCAATCAGCGCTAGTTACCCTCGAATCCCGCCTGATGCTTGCGACTGAACAAGCGGATGCGGAACTGACTCCCACCTCTATTCCCGTTGCAACCGAGATCTATCTTCAGAATTGGAGATCGGCAAACGCCATGCCCTCCGACATCAAGATTATGACCGGACTATTGGTGACACGCGTCAACGCAAGCGCCAAACTGGTACGATTTTAAACCCGAATTCTTTAAATATTTCATTTCTATACCTGAGCACGCACCCACACTCCACCACACAGTCCGAATAACATCCTGTAATTAAATCATAAATTTTAAGGAGCCATTTTGGCCTTTGACTTGCAAAAACAGGCCTAGGGTAAATTCTCGAACGGGAGGGATAGCAATGATCGACAATGAAAGTACCGCCAGCAACCAGGAAAATAGTCTCGCATCTGTATTGTTCGTACCAGGCGTCAAACTGCGCGACGTGGAAAAGACGGTCATACTAGAAACTTTGAAGGCCAAAGGCTTCAATCGAACTCATGCCGCCAAGACGCTTGGCATTGGCATCCGAACTCTACAGCGCAAACTCAAGAAGTATGGAAAGCTGGTCGAAGATGCGAGCCAAATGCTTGCCCAAGATCACCTAGCCTGTGCTGATGCTTCCAATTAGGTAATAAGACCTGGCCGTTCGCGATCATTTGCTATGCGGCGGGCTCTGCCGCCGCATAGCAAATGAAATTGACAGATCGTATCGGGCGTCATATAAACCGGGGCTCAACTGGCAAGTACCTATGCCACCAGAGAATTTTCTCTGGGCCTGTAGCTCAGGTGGTTAGAGCGCACGCCTGATAAGCGTGAGGTCGGAGGTTCGAGTCCTCCCAGGCCCACCAACTCTGGATCGTGCTGGAAAGTGATCCAGCACAATTCCAAGTACAAAACTAAGCTGTCACGCCCATACGAAGGCGCTCTATGCGAACTGGAAGTGGGGGATGACTTGCCAGCAACGCCATCAGGCCCTTCGCTTGTCCAGAGATCTTCAGCGACGCAAGTGCGGCGTGACCCGTATCCACTAACTCCGTGGAGCGCTGAAGCCCTTGTAGCGCTGCGATCATGTTGTCGCGCCCAGCTAGCCTGGCTCCGCCAGCGTCCGCGCGAAACTCGCGCACCCTCGAAAACCAAGAGACGATGACTTGTCCGATAATTCCAAAAAGAATCTCGAAAAGTATGACGAACAGGAAATGAGACATAGGGGACCCACGCTCTTCATTATCTGAGCGCATTGCATTCGAAAGCGCGAAAGCCAATACCCTGGCAAAAAACATCACGAAAGCATTCACAACACCTTGCAACAAGGTCATCGTAACCATATCGCCATTGGCGACGTGCGCAACTTCATGACCAAGTACCCCAGCGACTTGGTTCCGATCCATGCGCTGTAATAGGCCTGATGATACAGCAACCAAAGAATTCGACTTTGATGGACCGGTAGCAAATGCGTTCACCTCAGGACTGTCATAGATTGCCACTTCTGGCATCTTCGGCAAATTAGCGCCTCTGGCTAAGTTTTGTACTGTGTTGAATACCCAGCGTTCCTCTGCGTTGGTGGTGCGCTCATCGATTAACTTCATCCGATAAAAGCGCTTTGCCATCCACTTTGAAGTCAGCAGACTTATGAGTGATCCGACGGAACCCCACACCAAACACATAATCATGAGTGACTGGTAGTTGATGCCGTTTGCCTCGATATAGGGGCGAACGCCCAGCACTTCGAGAACAATGTTAATCATGATCATGATGCCGATATTGACGGCACCCCAGAGAAGTAATCTTGAAAAAATCGCCATCCGTTAAGACCTCCTTAGTCGTAAATGCAGGGGCAATGTAATGCCGGCATCAATCTAGTCAAGTGTTACACTCTTCGCAACTCCGGCACTTGGAATCACCGGGGGCGCCTGATTCAGGGCTGTGGACATGTTTTGCACGAGTCGAGCTGTTTCTGCGGCTACATCTGCCGACGGCAGCCATACGGCACCAATTGCCGCGCCGGCCTGGGAGCCATCTTGCAGCTTTTCCACATTATTATGGATTGTCACATCGACTAATCGTCGAGAGATCGGCCTAACGCGTAGGGATACTTTGTTTCGGTATACCGATTGTTGCAAAAAGAATGTGTCCCACTCGGTCGTGATAATCCCGTTCTCAGAGTCTACGATGTTCAAATTGTAGTTTTTCAGCAGCACGGTCATTGCTGCCTCCCAAACTTCATCGCGGGGAAGTTGAAAACGAAACGTCTGCTGATCAAGAGCATAAATCGTCGGTCGTTCTTCTTGGCTTGGCCGTCGCGCCGGTGCTGCTAGGCTTAAATCAGCATCTGAACCTAGGTTATTATTGGCCACGACAGCATTGACAGGACTTCTTTCTCCTAATCGTCCATGCAGGCAACCCGATAACGAAAGGGCCACCAAGGTCATTGTACTCGACCGAAAGGTCCACGCTACCAACATATGTAAACTCCCCGCATACGAAGCTACGTAAAAGGGCATCGCACGACCAGGTGCGATGCCCTAGACAAAGCACGGTGCTATTTTACCAGAAGATCCTTCACAAAATCCCGCTCTTGCTGCAACTCTTTGATTGTGGTTGCTAGCTTGTCTTTGCCAAACTCAGAATGCGAGAGCCCACGCACAATTTCCCACTCGCCATTCTCTCGAGTTCGCAAGGGGAAGGAGAAAATGAGACCTGCGGGAATCCCATAATCCTCGCCAGTGCTAGCGACAGCCGCCGAAAACCACTCACCAGCTTTGGTTGGATGCAGTTGGCGCTTGACTTGATCTATACAGGCCGACGCCGCAGATGCCGCAGATGACTTGCCGCGAGCCGCGATGATCGCAGCCCCACGCTTCTGCACGACATCCATGAACGTTGTTTTCAACCAGTCGATGTCGGAGATGACAGAAGCAACTGGCTTTCCAGAAATCTTCGCATTCTCGAAGTCCGGGTACATGGTGGTGCTGTGGTTTCCCCAAATGGCCAAGTTCGTAACCGCCTCGACCGGAACTCCCGCCTTGGCTGCCAATTGTGCCTTTGCCCGATTCTCATCCAACATGGTCATGGCTGTAAAACGAGTCGGAGGGACGTCCTTACAGTTATGAAGTGCAATCAAGGCGTTCGTGTTGCAAGGATTCCCCACGACAACGATGCGAACATCGCTTGCGGCTTTGTTCAGCGCTTTTCCCTGGCGTGAAAAGATGGAGCCGTTCTCCTTGATGAGATCGCTTCGCTCCATGCCAGGCCCGCGCGGCTTCGACCCAACTAAAAGAGCCCAGTTTACACCATCGAATCCTGACTCTGGGCTATCGCATATGTCGATGTTGTTCAATGTCGAAAATGCACAGTCTTCCAGCTCCATGGCCGTGCCTTCAGCAGCTTTGATGGCATCAGGAAGCTCTACCAGCTTAAGATTTACCTTTGTTCCACTGCCAAATACTTCACCTGATGCCAATCTGAACAAGAGGCTGTAGCCGATTTGGCCTGCTGCTCCTGTTACTGCCACTGTGACGGTCTTACTCATGAATTTTCTCCTCAAGGATAGGATGTACGAAAAAGCTCTTGGGCTAAAAATCTAGTTACAGCTGACTTGAGTCAGCCTCCGTGACGACGAGCCGCAGCCCCTTTGGCAAATTGGCTGCATCATCCCGATTAATATCAAAAAATTCTGGGCTCGGGCTATAATCTTCCAGTTGCGACCAATGAATCTGGCGACCATCGCGCTCAAAGAACAGAACGCGAACCTTTTTTGTGCGCGCAAGTTTTTCGCAGCAAACGGCACACCCAAAAACAGTTCGCTTCAGCTCGTCAAGCTTCACACGCACTTCACGAAATGTCACGAGATCTATGGGGCGAGAGCAAAAGTAGCAACCCGCCGGCTGCAGCACCTCAGTGGTGGGCCTGGGCCAAATTCTTCTTAGCGAAGGCTTTCCCGTGCCAGAGACACGACTTCTCACTCGGCGGATATCGGACGAAGCTTTGCCAACGAGGCGGAAAGCGGGATCCAAAATTTGATGATCTCCACTTTGTTGCGGCAAGTCTGAGATTGCACGAATCAGTAGTTCAAGCGTACGCAGGACTGATTCAAAATCGCGAATGACGTCGTCCGCCGTGACATTCGTCAGCTCCTCTCCCACCTGTGAACATTCCCGCACCAATTGTTCCAAACTAGAAATGAGCGATATGTAGCGTCGGCGATAATTGCGCCACTTATAAACGATCCGTCGGCCATCGAATGCCTGAAGCAGCCCCACAATGCTGAGCAGCAACAAACCAAAAAGAAACGCCACAACTGAGGATGATGTTGTCAAAGGAGGATCGCCTTCCCGAGAGAACGTACGTTTCTATAAGGGTAGCGGGTCTGGGTCACTTTTGTCAGCAGACCCGTGCCATCGAATGACGGCAATGACGTAATGGACTGTAATTTAAAGATATTTGTCCTTGATCTCGCTATTCCCTAAAGCCAGCGCCAGAACATCCGAAAGAAAGGCTGTGAGGTAGTTCGTAACGCAGGAGACAAAGCATCATGTCACTTTACGAAAACCAGAGGAAAGCCTTCGATATTATTATGAAAAAATATCGAGATTATGTTGCGCTCTACACCTTTTTTAATAACGGCTCTACCGAAGGTGTAACTGGATTCGGCGAGTTTTACTGGCGAATGTCTTACCTCATTAAGTACGAAGACTCTCACGCAATGGCTCGCTCAGGTTACTGATATTATCGGTACTTTTTTAGCTCTCGCCCAGCTCCGAGTCTGGTCAGCGCCCCGTTGCCTGCCTTGGCGCGCTGACTTGGTCAAACCGCAAAAATGTGTCAAGAAATTTGTTGCGGTATCACCAATTAGAGTCATACAGTTAACCTGCAGCGTTTTCTTTGAGGGGTGGTGCCATTGCAGCAGCGCAATAATTCATTGCGAGTGACATCGACTGAAGATGGTCTCCATCTAGATGGGTCCATTCTTTGGCTTGACGGGCACCAAGCAGGCCAACTTTCCTTTCTGTCGTCGGCCGCAAGTGGCCAGCCGACTCCAGAGGGGCCGCAGGTCATCGCAACAGAAGAAACCGTCCGCTTGCTCGAAGTTCGCAAGCGTCGCCCCAACGCCCTGGTGTGTCAATACAACCGACCCTTCTCCATCGGCAAGTTGAAGATGGAGCTACTCCCTTCTGGAAGTGTATTAGGGGGCGCTTCCTTGTATGTGGAAACCGATAGAGGTCGGCTGCTGTATGCGCCGGCGGTACAACCTGAGAAATCCAGTTTAGTTCGGCAAATGCAGCTGAAAAAGGCGCAAACACTGGTGCTTGGAGCTTTTCATCCAGATCCATCGTCGCCTATGCCTAGTCGCAAGAAAGAGAAAGAGCGCCTGGCAGCAGCCGTCAAGAAGCAGCTAGCAGATGGAAAATCGCCAGTGATTTTTTGCCAACCGATTGCAACTGCCCAGGAGTTGACGAAGCTTCTCACCGAAGAAGGTATTGCCGTTTGCGTTCATAGCAGCATTTACAATTTGAATCGTGTCTACGAGCAATTTGGATCGCCACTCGGCAGCTACTCCATTTTCAATCCGAGAAAGAAACGCGATCGAGTACTGTTGTTGCCGTTATCAAGCCGGCCGCAAAAAGGCCTACGGCGTCCCATTCCAGAAGGGCCGGTGTTCTTGGTCGAGGAGACGCTGACACCGTCAAATCCGCCGGGTCCAAATGTGGACGTTGCGGATCGGTTTTTCATCAGCAGCTACGCGGATGGGCGGGATATCCGCGAGATCATTAACGCCGTTGGCCCAAAAGAAGTACTAATATTCGGACCTTACGCCAAAAGATACTGCGAAGATCTAAAAAACTGCCACCCATCGGTACGGCCGTTGTTTTCTAACGCCGCTCCCCCAATCTTTTGATAGTCAATCGCATAGCTTCATGTCGTCTGTTCAGACTCTAGTCGCGAAGCCCGGCAGCTAAACCTCGTTTTAATATTAAATTCAGTTGGTTATGGTCATTCTGCGGATGGAGGCTCTGGCTACGACTTTGCAATGACATTCATGGCGAGGGGAACCTGTGCCCCCCGTGCTGTCGCTGATGTTGCTCCGCAATCATTGAGGTGGAATATGAAAACGAATCGATCGCGCCAGGTCTTAGGCGAAGGAATCTTGCACGATAACCTGATGCACTCGGCACGGTTGCCTCAGCACCTTGAGGTCATCTTTCATGAAGGTGTTCGTGGAAATCACCTTCTATTCAGCGAAGAAGACGCAAGCGAGTCTCATATGGCTTCAACTTTGGCCCTTGAGGCACGACACTCGGATCACTGCAAGAGAGTCGAAGAGGTTGGTGTGCAGCTATTCACCCAGAGTGATTTGTCTAATATGCGAAACTTGATTCGAGAGCTGGCGACAGACGATCGCAAGCGGCTCTTTCGAATCTATCAGCGAATGATAGCAAGTTGGCAATCTCACATTAAATCCTCCCTTAATTAGGCGAAGGGCAAAAATTGGGTTTCCATAGTTTGTGATATGATCAGAGTCACCACAAACCTAGCGGATTCCCAAGCATGCAGCGACGAAAAAGCCGTCAATCGGACGTCCAGGAAAGTCGATTCCCTCTCTTTTTTCGCCTCCTAGGATGGAACCCCTTTGAGCACCGGATTCAGCGCGAAATCGCTCTATTAGGTATCATTGGACTGGCGGTGTTTTATTTCTTAGCCATTATAAGCTTCAATCCAGGCGATCCATCACCCTACGGGGCGACATTCCCTCCTACAACCATTGCCAACGCTGCTGGCAAAATCGGTGCCGTGTTCAGTTCGATCGCAATTCGTTTTGTCGGATTGACAGCATTCTTGTTACCACTTCCATTCCTAAGCTCTGCTTTCACCATGTATCGCCATCAGCGCTCGTTCAGCTTTGCAGCTACACTTTTAGGCTGGATGATTCTGGGAGTTTGCTCCAGCAGCCTGCTGCAATGGTGGCTACCCTCTATCGCATTTTCCGGGATCTCGGTTGCTTCCGGAGGCGAACTGGGAATTCGGACACTCGCCTTCGCGAGAACCCATTTCGGAGATAGGGGCATCATCGTCGTTGCAACCACACTGATGCTTATCGGCTTTGTTTTGGCCAGCCATCGCGGCATCTTCAGTTACTTCCCATCGCTGGCAACGCGCTTGAGTCGCACAATTGCTTCCATAGGAAATCAACTAACGCGTCAGCGAGCCACTGCCGCTATCGCCTCCGGAGCCGCAAGTCAGATCGCAGCTAGCGAACCACTTGAATCATCATTTGATGATATCTTCCGAGTAGATTGTGGTGCCAAGAAACCGGCGCTTGCCTTAGATCGCTTCAAAGATGATGACGTGGAGTTCGAGGAATCCGAGATCGATGGCTCTGAGCTTGATCTTCATCCAGAGGCTTCCATAAAGTCCAAGCTCGGCACCTCGCATGGCAGCTACACGCCACCTCCGGTTTCCGTGCTGCGCGTCTCGGATCGGCAGGTGGTTTTAACTGATCGCCAAAGAAAGCAGCTGGAGCAGACTGCGGAAAACCTGACCTTGGCATTCGCTGACTTTGCCATAAAGGGCAAAGTGATTGCCATTCAACCAGGACCTGTCGTTACGGTCTTCGAATTTCAGCCTGATGCGGGTACGAAAATAGCGAAAATACTTAGCCTGATCGACGACATTGCACTTGCATTGAAAGTCGAGTCGGTACTGATGCATCCCGTAAAAGGCAAACGCGCCATCGGTGTGCAGGTTCCAAACATCGAGCGCGAGCACGTCTATCTTGGCGATATCGTTTCGTCTGAAGCGTTTGCGAGCGCAAAGTCGCCGTTAACCTTCGCTATGGGTAAGTCGCTCGCCGGCGATCCTGTTTGTGCTGATTTAACTGCTATGCCACATCTACTGATGGCCGGGGCGACAGGCGCGGGTAAATCAGTGGCCATCAATTCGTTACTCTGTAGCGTTATCATGAAGGCGGCTCCGGCAGAACTGCGAATGATCTTGGTCGATCCGAAGATGCTTGAGCTTTCCGTTTATGATGGAATCCCGCACCTCCTCATGCCCGTGATCACTGATCCGGCAAAGGCCTCCATGGCGATTCGCTGGGCTGTACATGAAATGGAACGACGCTACCGCTTGATGCAAGCGGCTCGAGTGCGGCATATCGCCGGCTTCAATCAGTTCTGGGATAAAGCTTCCCTCGCCGAGCGACAACACCTGCGGGATGAGATGCGGGACGACGAAATTGATCGGTTGCCATACGTATTGGTTGTGATCGATGAGCTCGCGGATCTCATGCTCACCGCGCCCAAGGAAGTGGAATCTTCCATCCAACGAATAGCTCAGAAGGCGCGAGCTAGCGGCATCCATTTGGTTTTGGCAACACAAAGGCCTTCCGTTGACATCATTACGGGTGTCATAAAGGCCAATCTGCCATGCCGAATCTCATTTCAAACCGTCTCAAAGCATGACAGTCGTACGATCTTGGATCAGATCGGATCGGAAAAGCTGTTAGGGAAGGGTGATCTGCTCTTCATGCGCCCAGGAACTTCTCGGGTCGAGAGAATTCAGGGAGCCCTCATCGAAGACAGAGAGGTCTTGGATCTTGTGGCCAGCGTAAAAGTTTCGGGAACGCCCAACTATGATTCGACAGCCATGAATTGGATCGAAGATGAACTGACGCGCGCGAATGACGCATCCTCCATAGAGTCGGGGGATGCCGAGTCGGACGATCCAAAATACGACGAAGCCCTGCAGCTGGCCGCGCAACACGGAGCCATCAGCGCCTCGTTCCTGCAGCGGCACTTAAAGATTGGATACAATCGCGCAGCTAGGCTCGTGGAAACAATGGAAGCCCAGCAGCTCGTTGCAAAAGCCGATGGAGCAAAACCGAGAAAATGGCTTGGACCCCAAGCCGGATCATACGGTTAATTGACGCATAACGCTCAAAAGAGATTGCCCCATCATCTCGAGTGAATAGAGGCGGCGTGCCTGATCCGCGCGCAGCTGGCGCTGTTCATACGTTTCGCTCAAACTCTCCAAACACTCTCGTGCTAAAAGTATCCCTGCGGCTTCGTCATCGAAGCCATCATAAGATATACCCGCACTTGGAAAAACCATCTCATTGAGCGATCCCGCCCCAGAAACAAAGATCCGAGTTCCACATAGCAAGAATTCCTCTGCTACGCGGCAGATGATTTCGGAACCCATGCTCGAAACGAATCCGACTGCTGATCTTGACATGGATGACGCAACGTCTTGCAGAAGATCGGTTGTGATCTTCAAATCGTCTTCAACTTGCATGCCGGCTTGCTTGGCAAAACTCATAAGATCTCTGACGGATATGTTCTCGGGCTTGCCAATCACGTGAAGAATCGGAGCCGGAGTATGTTCCGGCCAATGCTTCCGGGCTATCTGAAAGATGCGCATTGCTCGCTGGTGCCCCTTGATGGGATCTAGACGGCCCAAGATAACAATTTCAGGCCTTGGGTGCTGTGAATCGATTCGATCCAATTTTCGAGGTGTGAAACGGTTGATGTCACGGCCTAATGGAATGTGCGTGATATCTGCATCAGCCTTTATGTCTGCAAGCTGCCTCTTTATGAGCTCGCTAGGTGCTAGAATGCCGCTGACACCAACGAATGATGCCTTGAGTTTGATTCTGGATACGAATGAATCCGTATCGATTTCCTGACCTCGAAACCTCATCACCTTTGCAGAACGAAATAAGGGGCGAAGAATCTGCAACATCGACGTCTCGACGCCACCATAGGTGACAATAACATCGGGACGAAAATCCTGGCCAATCTGCGTAATTTGCCGCCACGATGTCGGCCGAAAGGACCGAACGGGTCGCGTATTGATCCCGTATTCTAGTGCTCTGACAGCACCTGGAGTCCCGAGTAGAGGGCTGTATAACGACTGACAACCCTGCATTTGAAGGGACTTTGCACAGCACAGTGCGTACTCTGTGATCGCGCTGTACCAACGATTGGATGATAAGTGCCAAACTCGAAGTTGTGAATCAGTCATTTCCTACCGATCATCTGCAGCGCTCATACAACTTCAGGTACTTAGTCTGGGCATAAAATGCGCTCAACAAAGCAAAGGTATAACCTGCCTTGCCATCGAGAATTCCCAGGCGAAATATGAGACGAGACAACAGCTCCCACCAAAAGCGCAAAGCAGGTACGACAAACCCAGTGCGTTGACCTGCGCGATAATGGTCATCAGCAATCATTGAGGTATAGCGATTGAATCGATCGAAATAGTCCGTCAGATTCTTGTAGCTGTAATGAACGATGCACCCGCTACGAATGAGCTCTGTTTTGCCCGAAAGCGGTACAAAAGACTCGTGGATGGCCCCCATGAATTTTCCGCTGTCGGAGCGAAAGAGGCGAATAGGTGCATCGCTGGTCTTGCCGAATCGCAGTAAACGCCCCATAAAGTGTAGACGACGCGGCAGTCGATAGGCAGCGACAGCGTTAGGATCGACTCTCTCATTCGAGACAATTTTCAATATTGAATCGCGTAGCTCCGGCGACAATTGCTCATCGGCGTCGATGGATAAAATCCAAGCTCGCTTCGCTAGTGAGAGGGCGTAGTTCTTTTGATTGGAGTAGTTGTCAAAAGGGCGGTGGCAGAAGTGCGCAGCAAATTCATCCGCTATTTCCGAGGTCCGATCATTGCTTCCCGAATCGACGACGAACAACTCAGCGCCGTTCGGCAAACTTCGGAGACAGCGCTCTAAGTTTTGCTCCTCATTAAGGGTAATGATGACAACAGACAGTTGTAACTCAGGCATTCACTTATCTTAGTCAGTAAGTGTAGCGGCCCATTGCACGCTACTTTGTCGATCCTCGATGCTGACTAAGACAGGATATCCTCTCCGAATCTTTTTAAAAAGCTTTGATAGCTGAATGAGCACATACCCGCCCTTGCGCTTGATGATGCGTCCCGTCGCGGCAACGTGCGCCTTGTCGTCAAGAACCTTAACCGTATCTCCAACAATACCTTCATCGATTTTGGCGACACAGCGAGTTCCTGACTTTCCGCAAGCAAAGACAGCAGCTGCGGACGCCTCGCCCGTGGCCATCATCGCGATGGCCAAAGCCAGAGAAACCATGAGCAGTGCTTTCGCACTATTGATTACCACCACTCTCATCAAAGTCAGCCTCCGCAAACGCACAGCAGCAACAGCATGAATTCAGCAGCACCCTCGCCCCCCTCGGGGAGCATCGAAAGCCCAAGAGCAACTCGCATGCCCAATTTATATTCTGTGAAATTAGATGGTTATAAAATATTGGCCTGGTCAGATGCCGCGCGTCTATCCAGAATTTGGACACCCCTCGGACCGAGGTTGACCTGTTGGCAATCATGGGAAGTTCCTGTAAACATTAATACTTAAACGGTTACAAAGCGCGAAAGGGCACGACACTGAGCTCCTCGATAAAGCAGACACCATTGTTTCAAGACCACAAAGCTCTCGGCGCCAAGATGGTCGAGTTTGGCGGCTGGATGATGCCCGTCAGCTACACAACCGTGCTCACCGAACATCATGCGGTGCGCCGCGATGCCGGCATGTTTGATGTAAGTCATATGGGTGAAGTATTGGTGCAAGGTAAGGGCGCCCTTGAGTTCCTGCAGAAGTTGACGACCAACGATGTATCATCACTCGCTGTCGGCAGAGGGCAGTATTCGCTGTTGCTTAATGAAGAGGGTGGAACTGTCGACGACCTTATTCTCTATCGACTAGATCAAGATCGATATCTGCTGTGTGTCAATGCATCAAACACCGACAAAGACTATGCCTGGATTGCCAAATACGCCGCTTCGGCCTCCGATGTGTCGGTGTTGAATGACTCGCCAAACTGGGCACAACTAGCGGTTCAGGGCCCTGCAAGCCGGGAAGTCGTCATCTCCGCACTGGCTCCAGCAAGTCGACCAATTCTCGGTGATTTACCTTACATGGGCATTGTCCAAGTCGAACTTTGTGGGGCGAAAGTTTGGATCGCTCGTACTGGCTACACGGGTGAAATGGGATACGAGATTTACTTGCCGTCAACCGCCGCCGTTGGTGTTTGGCGCCACTTGTTGGAAATGGGAAAGCCAAAGGGTCTTGTTCCCTGTGGCCTTGGCGCTCGTGATACTTTGCGACTTGAAGCGTGCTATGTGCTTTATGGCAATGAACTTGGTGCGACGATCTCCCCAATCGAAGCTGGCGTTGCCTGGGCCGTAAAGACGCAAAAGCCAGAATTCGTTGGAAGAAAAGTCGTCTCAGAGCAGCGCGCAAGCGGACCAAAGCGCAAAGTATTTGCCTTTACCATGACCGACAACGCCGTGCCCCGTCATGGCATGAAGGTCTTTCACGGTAACGAAGAGGTTGGAGAGGTCACCAGTGGCTCCGTACTACCAACCGTCGGTGGATCTGGAGGCATGGCAATCCTGCGCTCTGACCTAGTCGCTGGCGCTGAGGTTGAGATTGACGTGCGCGGCAAAAGAAAACTTGCGAAACTCGTGAGCAGACCTCTATATTCTCCGAGAATTAAGTAACGCCTTCGATCAAGGGAGATCCAGATGAAGTTTCCTAGCACGCTGAAGTACACGAAGGACCATGAGTGGATTTCTATCGAAAAGGGAATCGCAACTATTGGTGTCACAGATTACGCCGTTGAACAGCTAGGCGATATTGTTCATCTGGACTTGCCAGAAGTCGATGAGCAGTTTGAGTCCGGCTCATCATTCGGCACGATTGAATCGACAAAGACAGTCAGCGACCTATATACGCCAGTCTCTGGGACCGTTGTCGAAGTCAACGACGACCTAGCTAGCAACCTCGAGGCGTTGCAAGAAGACTCCTACGAAGAGGGCTGGTTAGTGAAGCTGAAAATCAGCGGCACTGCCGATCAAAAAGGTTTGATGAGCGCTAAAGAGTACGAAGATTTCATTGCCGAACAAGAGTAACTGCAGAGCTTTTTTCCCAGTAGGGTTTTTCACACACTAGAACAGATTGGCAATTACCATGCGTAGTTCTGATGCATTCGTCCGTCGACACATCGGGCCCAACGACAGCGAACAGCTAACAATGCTCCGAGAGGTTGGCTTTGACTCGCTATCCCAGCTCACGGACGCCATTGTTCCAAAATCGATTCGTTCACAACGCCTTCCCGATTTGCCCGATGGATGTGATGAGCACCAAGCCCTCGCTGAGTTGCGTCAGATCGCCAACAAGAACCAAGTTTTTCGCTCGTATATTGGTATGGGCTACTTCGGCTGCAAGGTTCCACCCGTTATTCAGCGCAACATTCTTGAAAATCCGGGCTGGTACACCCAGTACACGCCGTATCAAGCTGAGATCGCGCAAGGTCGCCTTGAGGCACTAATTAATTTTCAAACAATGATCGCTGAGCTAACTGGTTTACCCGTTGCAAACGCATCGTTGCTGGACGAAGCAACGGCAGCTGCAGAAGCCATGACGTTGAGCTTTAACGCGCGCGCCAAAACCAGTACGGCGACCAAATTTTTTGTAGCGAGCGATGTGAATCCAAACACTATTGCCGTTGTAAGAACGCGTGGAGAACCTTTTGGAATCTCCATTGTCGTTGAGGACCAAGAGCATTTCACTCCAAGTTCGGAGTTCTTTGGCGCATTGCTCCAGTATCCAGGAACATTTGGCACCATTCGCGACGCTCGGCCACTGATTCAGCGCTGCCACGATCACAATGTTCTTGTGACCATGGCAACCGATCTCTTGGCCCTGACGCTAATCAAGACGCCTGGTGAGCTCGGAGCTGACATTGCGATTGGAAACAGTCAGCGATTTGGCGTTCCGTTAGGCTATGGCGGACCGCACGCGGCGTTTTTCGCCACCAAAGACGAGCATGTTCGAAAGATTCCCGGGCGCATTGTCGGCGTATCCAAGGATCGCAGCGGAAATCCAGCTCTGCGCTTAGCACTACAGACACGGGAGCAACACATCCGTCGCGACAAGGCGACCAGCAACATCTGCACCAGTCAGGTCCTGCTCGCCATCATGGCATCCATGTATGCCGTGTATCACGGACCGAAAGGCCTCAAATCTATTGCCGAAAGTGTCTCAAAGCTAGCGGCGGCGCTAGGTAAGGCATTGGTCGATGCCGGCTATTCCACGGTCGGTTCCCATTATTTTGACACGGTCACGATCAAAGTTTCCGACGCCCAGGTCGCGGATATACGTCATCGCGCTGAGAAGCAGGGAGTCAATCTCCGATACAGTCCAGGTGGGCTGGTATCGATTGCCTGCGATGAAACCATGGCGCCCCAAGATGTTTTCGAAGTTTTTTCAGCGATCACCAATCAGAAATGGACTGCGACTTGGTCTGACGTGGCCACGATTGATCGCGTTCCGGCTGAGTTGCGCCGGGAGTCCGAGTACCTACGCCAGCCAGTATTCAACAGCTCGCATTCAGAAACATTGATGATGCGCTACATCCGGCGCCTTGAAAGACGCGACCTTTCCTTGACCCAGTCGATGATTCCATTAGGGTCTTGTACGATGAAGCTGAATGCGGCCGCCGAGCTTATGCCGGTGAGTTGGCCAGAGTTTGGCAACATCCACCCGTTCGCTCCGCCTAGTCAGGCTGAGGGCTATCGCGAATTGACTAGTCAGCTTGAGAGAATGCTTGCTCAACTAACTGGTTTTGATGCTGTGTCACTGCAGCCAAACTCAGGTGCACAGGGTGAATATGCAGGGCTCCTTGCCATTCGCTTTTACCACCAAGCGCGTGGACAGGCGCATCGTGACGTTTGTTTAATCCCCCAATCTGCCCATGGTACGAACCCAGCAAGCGCTGTCATGGCGGGAATGCGCGTGGTGCCCGTCCTGTGCGACGAGCAGGGCAACATTGATGTTGCTGACCTAAATCGCAAGGCTGAAGCACATGCGAGTGATTTGTCCGCTCTGATGGTAACATACCCTTCGACTCATGGTGTTTTCGAAGAGGAAATCCGTGAGATTTGCGCAATTGTCCACCGCCACGGCGGACAAGTGTACATGGATGGAGCGAACTTCAACGCGCAAGTTGGTATTTGCTATCCAGGTGAATACGGCCCTGACGTATGCCACCTGAACTTACACAAGACCTTTGCCATTCCACATGGCGGCGGTGGTCCAGGAATGGGTCCGATCGCTGTGAAATCGCATCTCGCCAGTTTTCTACCGAGCAGCCCTCTGGCAGATGCCGGTCAATCAGGGGCATGTGGGCCTGTTTCAGCGGCCAATTGGGGCAGTGCCAGCATTCTAGTTATCCCGTGGATGTACATTCGCATGATGGGCGGTGAGGGGCTTCGCCAAGCTACTGAGGTGGCCATGCTCAACGCCAACTATATCGCCAAGCGATTGCACCCTTATTTCCCCGTTCTTTACCGAGGGATCAACAGCCTTGTCGCCCATGAGTGCATCGTTGATATGCGCCCGCTAAAAAAGCGCGGCATTGAAGTTGAAGACGTAGCAAAGAGGTTGATCGATTATGGCTACCACGCTCCAACTATCGCGTGGCCTGTGCCTGGAACTATGATGATCGAGCCAACGGAAAGTGAGTCCCTCTCCGAATTGGACATGTTCTGCGACGCGATGATTGGGATTTACCAGGAGGCCATGGCCCTTGAAGATCACGTTGGCAATGCAGGTCAAAGCCCATTGAAAAACGCGCCTCACACTGCGGAAATGGTGACTGCGGACCGCTGGCCATTCACCTATGCGCGGACGATGGCGGCATATCCCCTCGAGTGGGTTCGTGAATCCAAGTTTTGGCCATTCGTCGGTCGAATTGATAATGCCTATGGTGATCGGAACCTCGTATGTGCCTGCCCACCTTTCGCGGATTATGATTCGAACTAGTTTTTGGCCGTGAGACGAATAGGGTAGTGAACTGTTTTTATTTACATTTTCTCGGACCGGCGTTCGTCGGTCCGCGTTTCCCTGCATAAAACCTCAAGTGCCGTGACGTTTGGCCCGAAACCTCACCTGGTGGCGATTATGTGCGCCGCAATGTCATCATTGGAGGAACTGGCCGTGACTTTTTCAGCAAAGATTTCAGCGATGCTTTTTGCGATTTCTGCCATGTTTGGCTTATCTGCCTGCTCGGGTGGTGGTCAAGAAATGGAGGAGGCGCTGTCTGCTGAAGATGAGTCGACCGTGTCTGAGTCCTACGATGAAGTCACCGCAACCCCTGACTATGAAACCGCAGAAGAGACGGTAGATGTTGCCGACGCAATGGCGACCGAGACAGATGCCTCTGCTGAATCGGTCATCGATGCCGCCGAAGCAGCGATCGACGAAGAAGTTGCTGACGTCGAGCTTGCTCCTGAACCCTTTAGCGATAATTCATTGCCGATGGAAGAGCCAACGCCAGTCGCATCTGAGCTCGTGGCTGAAGTTGACGATGCTAGCCAAGAGGCCCCGAGCACTTCAACTGCCGCTCCAAAAACTGTCAGGATTGCGAAAACTCAACAAGATATGTCAGGAAAATACATCGTACGTCCAGGCGACACACTTGCCGATATCGCCAAGAGAGTTTATGGCTCGTACTCTCGCTGGCGTGACCTAGCATCCGAGAATCAAATCGCGGATCCGCAGGTTATCTTTCCTGGGGACGTTATTCGATTCGATACCGACTCCAGCACAAATGACGCAGAATTCGCAGCTAAAAAGTCCGTTACTGTAAAGACTGGGGATACGCTGGCCAGCATCTCTCAGACTCTCTTTGGCACAGAGGGTGGATGGAAATATCTATGGCAACTAAACGCAGAGAAAATCGAAAATCCAAACCGGATTTTCGCTGGCCAGGTATTGAGATATCACAGTCATGATGAACGCGTATCGCACTGATACGATTTTTCTTAGCGACGTGATCACAGGTCACGATGGTTCACGGTGATCACTACATTAGGGAACTCAAGTGCCGAGAGGCATTTGACTAAGTAGTTAGCTACGGCCACGCTTCGATGCTTGCCGCCAGTACACCCTATGCCAATTCTAAAATAATGCTTTCCCTCATCATAGTATAGCGGCAACAAAAACCCATACATGTCTGTCAACTTCTGAAGATACGCGGCATAGTCTGGTACCTTCTCCAGGTAGTTTAGCACTGGCTCATCCTGACCACTGAGATCTCGGAGCTCAGGAACAAAGTGTGGATTGCTCAAGAAGCGTACGTCACAGAGACTATCTGCAGGTCGCAGCATGCCATTTTTGAAGCCGAAAGATGTGACGCTGACAAATAGCTGTCGACCGCCAACTTCTCCGGCGTAACGCCTTTCCAGTGCTCGACTCAATTGCTGCGGAGACCAATGGCTTGTATCCATGGTCATATCCGCTCTTTCCTCGACTCTAGCTACAAGTTCTCGCTCTCGCTTTATCGCACCCAATAGCTCTCCCCCCACATCTATCTGAGGGTGCTTACGTCGAGTGGCGCCGTAGCGAATGGCGATGACCTCGTCGTCGGCGGTCAAGTGAACGTGATCGATTGTGAATCCGTCGCTGCGATCTCCTCGAAACTCGGATAGGCACGTCATGAATTCTACATTGCGAATTTCCATGCCTACGGCGAACAGGTGTTGTCCTGCCTGATGGCGAACTGACATGTACTCGACGGCGGACGCAAGCAGCTCAAATGGCAAGTTATCGATGGTGAGAAATCCCATATCTTCAAAGGAGCTGATGGCCGAGGAACGTCCGGCACCCGAAAGACCGGTAACGATGACAAGGAGTGGCTTCTCAGCTTTTCCGCGATTACCGGTCACACCACCCCCACGAACTGGGCAGAACTAAAAATACTTCTTGCGCTTGCTCGAGGGCAATATCCCAAGCTGCTCGCGATACTTTGCGACTGTACGTCGAGCCAGCTGGATCCCTCTTTCCTCGAGAATCTCGACGATTCTCTGATCGGACATGGGGCGCTTTTGATCCTCGCCCTTAACAATCTCGTCGATCATGTGCTTCACAGACTCACTTGCCATGTTTTCGCCGGTTGCGGTCTGGACCGAGCTGTTGAAAAAGTACTTCAGCTCAAATATCCCACGCGGAGTATGTACGTACTTGTTGTTTGTGACACGGCTAATGGTTGATTCATGCATACTAATATCTTCGGCAATATCCTTCAGGATCATTGGCTTCAGATGCTCTACACCAAGATCAAAGAAATCCTTTTGCCGCTTGACGATGCACTCCATGACGCGAAAGATTGTGCGCTGACGCTGCTGAATGCTCTTGATCAACCATAGCGCTGACTTCAGCTTGTCTTGAATGTAATCCTTGTCCTGTCCAGCTGCGGCCTTCGTCGTCACCATATCACGATAGACTTTGCTAACTCTGAGTCGAGGCAAGCCATCTTCATTCATTCCTACGGTCCACTCGTTTCCTAACTTAAAAACATACACATCTGGAACAATATACTGTGTCGCTTCGGAGCTGAACTGTCGACCGGGCACAGGTTCTAGTTCGGAAATGATCTGCACGTTCTCGATTATCTTTTCAATCGGCAGCTTCATCGCTTTCGCAATGGCATTAAAATTTCTTGTCTCAAGTTCTGTGAGGTGATTCTCAACGATCTTTTCCACAATCCCGTTGCGAAGTTGCGCATTACGAAGTTGATTCTGCAGACACTCCTTCAAATCGCGAGCTGCAATTCCAGGAGGATCTAGACGCTGGATGCAATCCAACACGTCGTCGACCTTCTCCGCATCAAATGACTCTGACTCCGCGATTTCTGCCACCGAAGTTCGCAGATATCCCTGCTCATCGATGTTGCCAATCAGCGCCTGTGCGATCTTGCGTTCCTCTTCGTCAAAGTCGATTTCGCCAACTTGCGCTGTTAAATGTTCGGCGAGGGTCTTCGTCTTGGAAACAAAATTTTCATAATTGGATGCCTCGTCCTCGTTCTGCCGTCGAACCGCGGATGGAGTCGGTGGAGCCTGCTCCTGTGCCTGAGAGAATGACTCCCAGTCCATTTCGGCTGGGGCGTTATCAGAAACCTTATCAACGATCTCCGTTGCTTCTTTCATTCGATCGGTCTGGGCGTCTGCCTCGGTGCGCTCTTCATTCTTTTCGACTTCCCGGCGCTCTTCGTCTGATTCGTACTGCCCCTCCTCCAAAGTCGGATTCTCGGATAACTGCTCCGAAACAAACGCTTCCAGCTCAAGCCGAGACAATTGCAACAGCTTGATCGCCTGCTGCAACTGGGGAGTCATGAGGAGCGACTGCCCCAGTTTCAGACTTAGTTTTAAATCAAAAGCCATGGTCCCACCTGATCAATACCCAAAATGTGAAGCAACCCAGACAGACTCTAGGCACCAATTCTATTGTAGTTTCAATTTCGAACGATATGCAAAAAAAATTCCAATTACAGACGGAAATTTTCGCCAAGGTAGGTTTCTCGTACAGTTTGGCTATTCGACACTTCCTCTGGCAACCCTTCGGCGATAATTTTTCCGCCGGAAAGAATGTATGCCTTATCGCAACTGCCGAGAGTTTCACGGACATTGTGATCAGTTATCAGAACACCCAAGCCGTCATCGCGCAAGTCACCGATAATCTGCTGGATCTCATGAACCGTCATAGGATCGATTCCGGCAAAGGGCTCATCTAAAAGTAGAAATTTTGGGTTTATGATGAGCGACCTAGCGATCTCGACGCGGCGCCTTTCACCTCCCGACAAGGATGCGCCCAGAGAACGTGCGATGCGGGTGATTTGAAATTTTGATAGCAATTCTTCGAGGCGGGCATTTCTTGTGTGTCTAGGAACTCCGGTTACCTCCATGATGGAGAGTAAGTTGTCCTCAACTGTCATTCGTCTGAAGATAGACATATTTTGTGGAAGATACCCAATGCCTTTTCGAGCTCGCTGATGCATCGGTAAATTTGTAACATCTTCATCGCCGAGAAAGACCGAACCGGATTGTGGGAACAGCAAGCCGACGACCATATAGAAGCTGGTTGTTTTTCCCGCTCCGTTCGGCCCAAGAAGGCCGACGACCTCTCCCATTTTCACCTGAAACGATACCGATTTGACGACCTGCTTGCCTTTAAAGGACTTGGCTAAGTCAACGGCTCTTAGTTCGATAGATTCCTGCTTAGCCATTGTCATCTATTTTGTTCCCCCTGCGGAATCAGACGACTGAACAACTCCCTCAACACTATCAACCGTGATCCATCCAGTTTTCAGGTCATATGTAATCTTCTTGCCCTTCACCAAGTTACCTTGTCGCCAAAGACGTGCATTGCCGATGAGGGTTATCTTGTTTTCTAGGCTGTAGTAAGTAGCTTCATTCGATTTAGCGACGACATGATTCGCGGGATCATCATCTTTCTTCTCTATATGTACATTGCCGCGAACGTAAACTTTCTCAACGTCCCCGGCTTCCGCCTCAGTAAAATAAATTTTTGAGTAGTCCGCTGTGAGGCTAAGGTTATCTTGAACAATTTCGACATCCTTCTCCAACTCTACGATGCTTTTTTCTTGCGTGGCCAATAGCCCCTTGCTCTTCCACCGAATAGGGCCCTTCTTATTGGTACTATTGGCATCTCGCTTGTTGGAGCTCGCTTTTGTTCGAGGTTTTTGAGTTTTTGATGGGAACGGGGGAGGTGCTGCAACTTCGTCTGCGACCTTCGACTTTCCTGTGGGGTGATTTAGATCCGAGCTTGGTCCGAGGTCCGTGGAACTTTTTTGAGTTGGCGAATTCGACGATTTATTTTCTGGCTGAGCCGGACCGTCCTTCTTTGTGGAGAGCGGCTGTTCGGGCTCTTCCAAGTCGTCCAAATCCGCGAATGCAATCTGGACAGGCCCGGAGACCATCATGGCGGCGATAAGTACAGCGCCGTTCGCTCTATTCAACGTTGACTTCATTTATTGCATTCCAATCAGAATTGTTTACTGGGTAAACGTCCCACTAATGTTACCGGTCATTTTTAGCTTCTGCCGATTCATCTCATAGAGAAAGCCACTGTCGCCGTAAGAATGTCTCCTGCTACTCTTCATTTCAACAGGTTCCTCTGACTCAAGTGTCTGATTACCGGCTAGGTACGAAGCCGAGTTCGTTTCTAAAAGCATATCGCGCACTAGGATTTGTACGTTGGTCTCAAACACGACCCGATCCAGCTCCGCTCCACCTAAAACTTGTGATAGAGCCTCTGCTGAAAAAAATGCTGTGGCCCTTTCTGAACGAGCTGTCTCTATGCGTCCGTCCGGCCGAAATCTCTCCGCGTAGACATCGCCTTCAACTTCAAGAACATTTGGGTCGAAGAGCTGCGCTTGCTTACCACTCACGAGCGACACTTGCTTTCCCGATTCGTAGCGATGCACAGAGAAGTTTTCTAGAGCGATTCGAGGCTCTGGGGCTTTGCCACCAATCGCAGCCGGTCCCAATACCTCCGCTCTACGAAACAAAAATAAGCTCAGCGCCGACGCGAACATCATCAGGAAAATGGTAATAACAAGCTTCTTGGCCATGGACTCTCTCCTGGACCAACCATAAGGTCAAAGAATTGTACCACTAGATGAATTTTGACTCGATGAGATCGTGTAAACGCAAGAGTCCTAAAAGGCTTTGAGTGGCCTTTTCCGTGACGAACAAGGAGGTTATTTTGTGACGCTCCATGATTTGAACTGCATCGACGGCAAGTGTGTCGGGATGCACCGTCTTTGGGCTCCGGTTCATGATTTCCCCTGCCGTTGCGACATGTACTCTCTCGCCAAGAGTCAGTATCGCACGTCGAACATCGCCATCAGTAATGGCTCCCTCCAGATTCGAAGCTCGACTTCGGACCGCTACAATGCCGAAGTTTGAAACACTCATGTCACTGATAACTTTGGAGAAGTTTGAGTCCGCTTCAACACACCCAACCTCCGCTAGGCTTCGCATGCAATCACCGACTTTTAACAGCCTTTTGCCAATAGAGCCACCGGGATGCACCTTAGCAAAATCCTCGTCGGTAAATCCTTTCGCGCGCATCAGAACAATTGCGATAGCGTCTCCCAGCGCGAGCGCTATGGTCGACGATACAGTTGGCGCAAGGTTTAGCGGACATGCCTCTCGTTTAGCGGAACCCAAGAGTACATGTGTTGCCAGTTTTGCTAACGTACTCTCGACTCTCCCGGTAATGACAATGACAGGAACACCTAGGCGTCGCCCATACTTCGCAACTTCATTGACCTCAAACGTCTCGCCGCTGTGCGCCACGGCAATCAATGCATCTTGCTTGGTTAGCATCCCTAAGTCGCCGTGTAACGCTTCCGATGGATGCAGAAAATGTGACGGCGTTCCTGTACTTGCAAGGGTAGAAGCTATTTTACGAGCGATATGCCCGGACTTTCCCAATCCGGTAACAATGACCCGCCCCTGGCAAACCATGAGCTTCTGGATCGCACCGACAAACTCGCCGTTCAGATGCTTGGCAGCGTCAATAAGCGAATGTCCCTCAATCAGCAGAACTTCGTTAGCCCATTCGTGAATTTTATGATCATCCACAACGTGAATCAAGTCGTCACCTGACGCGTAGCGGGACCTTGCTGGCGAATAGCCGCTGCAACAAAATCTCGGAAGAGTGGGTGACAAGCCATTGGTCGACTCTTGAGTTCTGGATGAAACTGAACTCCGAGGAACCATGGATGATCCGTCAGTTCAATGATTTCCACCAATGTTCCATCCGGTGATAACCCGCTGAAAGTCACCCCGGCGGACTCAAAACTCTCCCGATATTTATTATTAAATTCATAGCGATGCCTGTGTCGCTCGGAAATCTCCGAACTCGCATAGGCTTTCGCTGCCAGACTGGCTGTCTTCAGTTGACAGGGGTATGCGCCCAAGCGCATGGTTCCACCCTTCTTTGCGAGATGCTTTTGGTCTTCCATGATGTGAATGATTGGGTTCTTCGTTTCGGAATCAAACTCAAAGCTGGCCGCATCTTTAAGATTCAAAACGTTTCGGGCAAATTCAACAGCAGCAAGCTGCATACCAAGACAAATACCAAAAAACGGCTTGCCGGTTTCCCTTAAAGAGCGAATTGCTTGAATTTTTCCCTCGATGCCACGATTGCCGAAACCTCCAGGAATGACGACGCCATCAAAACTCTGCAGCTGATCGGCGCAATTTTCCGGATTCAACTCTGCCGCATCAACAAAGTCGATCCGAACTCGTGCATGGTTGGCGATGCCAGCATGAATGAGTGCTTCGTTGATGGACTTATATGAATCGACCACATCAACGTACTTTCCAACAACCCCTATACGGCACTCTGCCTTTGGATGGTCAAGAATCTGACGGATTTTCCGCCACTCACTCAAATTTGGCGATCCCGTCCAAATATTCAAACGCTCTACTATGATTTGATCCAATCCTTGTTCGTGCAGCATTTCAGGTACTTTGTAAATGCTGTCAGAATCTGAGCATTCCATAACGCAGTCTGTGGGCACGTTGCACGCCACGGCAATTTTGTTACGGACTTCTTTTGGAATAGATCGGTCTGCCCGACAGCAAATGATATCTGGCTGAATACCGACTTGACGCAGCTCCTTGACGGAATGCTGAGTTGGCTTTGTCTTTAGCTCCTTCGCTGCATTGATGTAGGGAACCAACGTAAGATGGATATTAATGACGTTATTAGGGCCGAATTCGTATTTGATTTGGCGCATGGCTTCCAGAAAAGGTTGCCCCTCAATATCACCGACGGTGCCACCAATCTCAACGATAGCAATGTCGGCCCCTTGGGCAGCGCGGTAAATATTGTTTTTGATTTGATCGGTTACATGCGGGACCACTTGGACCGTTCCACCCAAATAATCACCACGGCGTTCCTTCGACAATACAGCGTCGTATACCTGCCCACTTGAAAAGCTATTCTCGCGAGTCAGTTGTGCATTCGTGAAGCGCTCATAGTGGCCAATATCCAGATCCGTTTCCGCTCCGTCGTCTGTTACAAATACTTCCCCATGCTGAAACGGATTCATCGTGCCTGGATCGACATTGATATAGGGGTCGGCTTTTGTGATCCGAATTCGGAGGCCGCGCGTTTCGAGTAAGGCACCGACGCTTGCAGCGACGATTCCCTTTCCAAGAGACGAAACGACTCCACCCGTTACAAAAATATACTTTGTCCTAGGCTGTGACCTCATGCGGCGTCCTTAGCGGGTGGTAATTGATCGTGATAAAGGCTGGGATTTATCCCGACGCTTGTCGGAAGCCCAATTTACCGGCATGACAGCATTCCGTCAAGAACCGGAACTTCAGGAGACTGCATCTAGTCCTTGGCCACCGGACAGTGAAGTCCAGGCTGATTCCTGTTAGAATCATTAGGAAAGTAAGTAACGATCGAGTTTTTTTCCCTAGGGGTTTGCATGCACTTCCGGGGCCGGGTGACTAGATTTATTTTTGTAGCCGCGCTTGTGCCTCTCATTAGCCAATGCTCGCTCACTGCTCGCCGCCTAGATTCCCGAGGCATGGGTTCTGGCCTTATTGTGCGCGATAAGGTCTTCTTAGAGCGGACATCTGCCCGAAATGGCCTGGTGGTGCGCTTTGAAACCAGAGAAAACGCCCAATGTGAGCTTTACCTTTGGTCGCAGGACTCCTCCGCAGAACCAAAGAAGTCCAACCCCAAAAAGATAGCTTGTGCTGCCACACCAGGCCAAAAAAGTTTTGCGGAAGTTATTAGCGGACTTAGTGCTGATGTCTTGTATACCGTTCGCCTCGTCGCATGGAAGGCCCCCGGCGGAGGAGGGCGAGATGAAGCCGTCGTGAGTGAGGGAGCCGACGCAGGGGAGGCCAAGGAGCTGCTTGTCGCTCGCTTCAATAGTCCGTTGCGAACTGCCGAGGTTCACCGCCACCGTTTGGCCGGAACCTTGAACGCGGAGCAGTTACGGGCGCAATTGCAGGCGGAGTTTGGCTGTAAGGCGGGATTGGATTTTCAGTCTTTTGGCTTCAGCAAGGCTGACAGCAATGTTCGTATTCAGAACCTCATGACTCGCGGCTTTGCTACCTCTGTGGCGGCGCGTCATCAACACAGCGCCAACTTCATGCGCATGAGTTTCAATAGCTTGCAGACCGCCGATCAGTGGGAGTGGCTTTATACGCTCGATGGGAAGAGTCACGGTTTTATCGCCCGACAGGCCGGTCTCTTCTTGCAAGTGGAGGTTGAGGGAGCAGCCAGTAAAGTGTTGGATGACCCCCAACTTACGATCGCCGATGACGCCATTGAGATAGCACCAGCACGCGCTATTACCATTCGTTGGAGCGCTGAAAACCTCGCTGAGGCGTCGCATGTTCGCGTGCAAGTAGGAAACCCCGGACAGGATGGGGCGTTTCACTGCTATTTCTCGTCACAAATTGGATCTGGTGCCCTAGACGAGGATTTGCTGAAGGGACTGACATCCGGTTTCTATGATTTGCACATTTCATTGGATTCCTACCAGATTCACATGCTGCCTGGGCAGGGTGTTCCGCCGTGGATGATTGCAAGTCACGACTGGCGAACAACTCGCCTCAAAAAGCCTTAGGGTGGGGCACATGTATTTTCGCTTTAGCGTCGACACCATACATCGAGCCATTGCCGTCATCGCCCTCATCAGCACTACGCCTGCACTGGCTGCGACACTGACGAAAAAACTCGGAAAGAACAAAGTCAGCATTGACGCAGGAACTTCGTCGGGTTTCACCAAGGGTGCGGCGGTATGTTTTTACAATAGAAGTTCCGTTAAGATTGGTTGTGGAAAAGTTGATAGCGCGCAAAAGTCTTCGGCTGTCGTTTCCGTTAAACAAAACGTGTATCAAAAGTTATCAGTAAACTTCGAGGGAACACTATCTCCCTCGAACACCCCCAGCCCGATACCAACTACGACCAGAACATCACCAACTGCGGTTGCAACATCAAACAAGTCGCCTTACTTCATCAGGGGTCTATACTTATATCACTTGGGTACTCCGTCGAGCTTTCAGCAATTAACTTTCGAGCCAGCCGAGGGTGAATCACCAACAACCCTTTGGAAACAAGAAGGGGCCGCTCTGCCGCAAGTTTCAGGAGCACTGGAGTTAGGTATTCCCATTGGCACCATGTCGTTGGTCATTGGCGCGCGCTACTTAGGATTTCAGGAGTTTATTGGCAAGGGATTTTATCAGAGAGATACAAAGGACCCATACGCTTCCAATAACATGCAGGCAATGGCTTGGGGAGTTTCTACAGACTTGCAGTTTTGGAGATCCAGATTCTTATCCCCCTCAACACTTTTTAGTACATCCATTGGAGTGGATGTTGAGAGTTTGACCGTCACGATGAAGCTTCAGCGGTTAGACGATACAAAGGCCACACCTGCCGCAACACTGGCGACGGGAAAGTCATCCGCACTTGTCGCTTCTGCTCGTCTCGGCATGGATTTGAATTACTTCTTCGGTGGTCTTGGAGTTATTTTCGGCGCTGCTGCTCGAGTACCCGCCTATGTAAATGGTCCCGAATTCTCCGGCAAACTAGAAGATGAGCCTTTCGCGTCCTTAAATGGTAGGCAGGCCGACGACTTGAAGGCATCTATGGCCCATGGCAAGGGCAGTGTTGGAATTGAGATTCGCGCTGGTGCGGAATACTCATTTTAGGCTAATTCGTGCCCAAACGACTGAACCGAAAAGCCTTGGGTATAAGCGTCTGATTATCTGAGACTAAACTGTCCGCTAGGATCGAGCCCAATTCATGAGCTAATGTGAAGCCGCTTTTGTAGAATCCAGAAAATACGAACAATCTACGCAAACGATCATCGACACATTGCAAACTTCCAGCGACAGGTAGCCGATCCTTGGTGACCATTCGTCGCCCTTGGCGGTATTGAATTTCTTTGCCCGTCGCCAGTTCAAGAAAGAGCTTCGCCAGCACCCCACCGGATGCCGCAGCTGACTCCTCCCAACCTTCTTTGAAATCAACGCCATCAACGCGAGTGGTGGAGCCAAAGCGAACAAAGCCATTTCCACTTACCAGGTTCACTTTCCCCAATGTAAATGCGAAATCCAATGCCCTCTCGTCTTGGAAAATCGCCGTATCGCCAGCAACGCCGCTGATGGGGATCAATGGCAATGCGGATCGAGATAGCAATTCGTTAATACCATCACCCGCCGCCAGCACAACTCCAGAAAAAGCTTCAGAATAGTTATCGCCAATAACTTGCCAGGGCCCAGAAGAAGACAGCCATTCTAGTTTTTGAACGGCCAAATCCAACACGCGACCACCCTCTTCTATGAATTCATCATTCATTGCGGCAAGAAACTGATCGACAGAGTAGGAGAAGTCTTGTGTATATCGGAACGCACCCATGGGGGCATCCTGCCAAGGCAAGTGAGTCAGTTTGCGGGGACAGAAGCGCTTCCAGTTCACTACCTCCGTCGCAAAGAGTCCGCGATATTCTCTATGATAAATGCGCCGGGAAAGCCGCGAGTACTCCGCTTGCGCCCAGAACGGCTCCAAAACATCGAATCGATGCAGGGTGGGCCCGACCTTTGTTGATAAGTACTGCAGCTTCTGCACGAGAAGGAGGTGTCCCTTCATCTTCGCTCGAAAGAGATCCGTGCGTGGGTGAACTAGCCCCTTGATATTTGCACAGCCCGTTGCCGCAAGACTCGCACATCGTGCATTTTCTACAAAGCGGAAGAGAATAACTTCCAGCCCACGACGCAGCAGCTCGGTGGCTATCGTTAATCCTGCGACACCACCGCCAATGACTGCAATTCGGCGCTGGGACGGGTGGTTCGAAAGCATTTTATGATTTGAGCTTAGATTCAAGTGCCGAATTGAGTACGCTCGGGTTGAGCTTTCCCTTTCCCAACTTCATAGCCATACCTACCAGAAAGCCAAACACCTTTACCTTTCCCGATCTATATTCGGAAACTTGTTCAGGATAGCTGGCAATGATCGCATCTACGACCTCGTCGATGAATACTGAATCACTCTGCTGCTGCATTCCTCGATCCGCGATGATGTTCTGTGGTTCGGACCCGGAGGCCAGCATTTCTCGAAAGACTACCTTCGCCTGTTTGCCAGATATGTGTCCAGATTCAACAAAGTCCAAGAGTCGAGAGATCTGAAACGCTGGTATACGCAACTCCATGACGGATCCGCCTTTTTCATTCGCGGCGCGCAATACTTCCGACAATAGCCAGTTGCATATGGTCTTGGGTTTTACTCTTGCTTGGCTGGAATTGACGCACTCTTCAAAATAGCTTGCTAGTTCGGTGTCCTCCAACAGAACCTCGATGTCATCTGGAGCGAGCAAATACATCTCCTGCCATCGTTTTCGTTTTTGTCTTGGTAACTCAGGCAACTTTGCTTCAACTAAGTCGATGCGCTGGCGGTCAATTCTAACGATAGGTAAATCTGGGTCGTCAAAGTAGCGATAGTCGCTAGCCTCCTCCTTCATGCGCATGATAGCCGTCTTTCCGGAAGCAGGATCGAAAAGCATAGTTGCCTGCTTAACATGCTTTCCTTCGTCGATAAGATCGGCTTGGCGCACAACCTCGTATAGGATTGCTTTCTCTACGTTTCTGAAAGAGTTTAGATTCTTGATCTCCACCTTGACGCCAAGAGCCGAGGATCCCCGGGGACGCAGCGAAATGTTGACATCGCAGCGCAGGGAACCTTCTTCCATATTTCCATCGGAAATTCCAAGAAATCGAACCAAGCTGCGGAGTTGTCGTAAATACTCCGAAGCAACCGTTGCCGAGCCAATACACGGCTTGGTCACAATCTCCAGAAGTGGAATCCCAGCTCGGTTTAAGTCAATAAAGCTTGAATCGGAGCCGTGAATGATCTTTCCGGCATCCTCCTCCATATGAATTCGCTCGAGGTCAACGAATTGACCATTTGGCAGCTCAACTCGACCACCCGAGCAATAGGGCGCATCATACTGAGAAATCTGGTAACCCTTGGGCATGTCCGGGTAGAAATAAGATTTTCGGGCGAATTTGCTACTCTCATTCACCGTACCCGAAACAGCTAATGCCAATCGAATTGCGTAGTCAACGGCTGCACCATTCAGGACAGGTAGCGCCCCAGGAAGTCCAAGGCATACCGGGCACACGTTGTGGTTTGGCAGTCCACCAAACTTTGTCGTACAGGGGCAAAATAGTTTCGTAGTAGTTAAAAGCTGGCAATGCACTTCAATTCCGATAACCACATCAAAACGATCGAGGATATGATTCTCAGAGGCTTGCGCATTCATAGTTTTGTTCTCTGAACTGATCGCTCAATGTATCTGCCGAATGCAAGCAATTCCATTTCACACCAGCGTCTACCGATAATCTGCAAACCAACCGGGAGCCCGTCATCGTCCTCTCCACATGGAATGGAGAGTGCTGGAAGCCCCGCCAGACTTGCAGGTGTCGTATACAAATCAGCCAGGTACATGGCTTGAGGATCCTTGGCTCCTGCTCCAAGTTCAAAAGGAGGTACAGGCGAGTTAGGCAATAGAATGAAGTCGTACCGGTCCAGTAACTCGTCTAGCTGCCGCCGCAGAGCCAATCGCAGCTTGCAAGCCTGGCCATAAAAAGCATCAAAATATCCACGTGAGAGGACAAAGGTGCCGGTCATGATTCTCTTCTTCACTTCTGCGCCAAAGCCGCTGGTTCGCGAGTGACTGATGACGTCTTGATAGGTGTCTCCGGAACGCCTGACGGACTTGCCATATCGAATGCCATCAAAGCGAGCCAAATTACTGGAGGACTCGGCGGTTGCAATGATGTAGTACGCCGCGACGCCAAACTCGATAAGAGCTAAGCTTACCGAAGCACAGCTAACCCCATCAGCTTCGATTATCGCTCTTGTAGTGCCCATGGTTTGATCGACAGACGGGTGGTTTACAGAGCCAGGCGGCGTTGACAGCACAGCCACCTTGATTTGCGCTGGCGGTAGGCTGCTCGCCAATCTGTCAACAGGCTGTGGCTTATCTACCGAAGTCGCGTCTTTCGGATCATAGCCGGCGATCACAGAGTAAAGGAGTTGCACGTCATCAATAGTTCGGCCGATCGGACCAATTTGATCCAATGAGGATGCATAGGCAACTAGCCCAAATCGACTTATTCGGCCGTAAGTTGGCTTTAGACCAACCACGCCGCAAAATGAAGACGGCTGACGGATAGAACCGCCTGTATCGGAGCCAAGCGCTAAAAGGGAAGTACCGGCTGCCACACAACCAGCGGACCCGCCTGACGAGCCTCCCGTCACTCGATTTCGGTTGATTGGATTGATTGCCGGGCCAAAGTGCGATGTTTCATTGGTGCTCCCCATGCCAAACTCATCGCAATTTGTTTTACCAATAACAATTCCGCCAGCTCGCTTAATACGACAAACAACCTCTGCGTCATACACAGGGCGGTAATTCTCGAGAATTGCCGAACCGCATGTTGTTCGCAGCCCTTTTGTAGAAATGTTATCCTTGACGGCGATTGGCACGCCGGCAAGCGGCAAATCCGCGTCCGATTTGAGCTGGCCTTGCAGGCGTTCTATCTCGCCTTGGACATATTGCTGTTCGATTGTGATGAAGTGATTGAGTTTAGGATCTGCCTCAGCAATACGTTCTAGGTATTCATTGGCTGCGGAATCTGCAGCAAGCTCTGCAGACTTGACTTTTGCTGCCAGATTTCTGGCCGAAATCGTCGCAAACCTATTAGGGATCATACTGCCCCAATAATCTTAGGGGTCTTAAAAGAGGAATCGGTAGATTCCGGTGCATTCGCCAACACGTCGCCAATGCTCAGGGACGGCTCTGACTGGTCTGGGCGCTCCGGCAAAGTAACTGGTACTTCGGACACAATATCCACAATTGCATCAGCCTGCTGAACCTTGCTGACCAACTTTAGCATCGAGGCCAGCTGTTGCCGATAACGGATGACATCTTCTTGAGAGAGCTCCAAATGAGCCAGTCTTGCAATGGCCTTTACTTCGTCATCGGTAAGGTCGAGCAATCCTAGAGCTCCTCTCCTTCAATCTTCGCAGTTCGAGCAACGCTAATCACCTTTTCACCTTCGGAGATGGACATGAGTCGAACCCCCTGAGTCAGACGACCGATAACACCAATCTCACTGACAGTGAATCGTGTCACTTTTCCAGCAGATGTCATCAGCACCAAATCATCGTCTTCTTTGATCTGCATGATGGCAACAACCGGTCCATTTCGATCCGTAACCTTGATAGTGTATATGCCTTTACCGCCGCGCGACTGAACTCGATACTCTTCAAGTGGGCTGCGTTTACCATATCCACTCTCGCAAACTGAGAGAATGGTTGCCTCGTCCTTGATAACCTCTAGGCCGATCACTCGATCGCTCTCTTCAGAGAAACGAATCGCGGTAACACCCCGTGCAGATCGACCCATCGGGCGAATCTCTTCTTCGTGGAAGCGAATGGCTTTCCCCATTCTCGTGGCGATGATCATCTCATTCTTGCCGCCCGTAATCGCGCACTTGATAAGCGCGTCATCGTCATCCAATTTAAGTGCGATCAATCCTGTTTGACGAATATTCGAATAGGCCATCAAGTCTGTTTTCTTGATGAATCCGTTGGCGGTTACGAAGACAATGAATTCCCCATCTTTGAACTCGCGCACCGGCAATACTGAAACAACCTGTTCATCTGTGACGAGTTTGATCAGGTTCGCAAAATGCTTACCTCGCCCTGCCAGCTCAACTTCGGGGACCTGGTATACCTTCAGATCATAGACTCGACCTTGATTCGTGAAGCACAACAATGACTGGTGATTTGTTGTGATGAAGAGATCCTGCACGAGATCTTCACTTCGGGTGGTCATGCCTTTACGGCCTTTTCCGCCTCGACGCTGGGCACGTATGGCAGAGAGGTTGGTTCGTTTTACGTATCCAGTATGGGTTACCGTGACTGCAACTTCATCGTCTGCAACCAGGCTCTCCATAGAAAATTCATCATTGCCGCCAGCCATGATCTCGGTGCGTCTTTCGTCACCAAACCGATCGCGAAGATCTTTCAACTCTCCTCGGATCAATGCAACGATGCGTTCTGGCTTTTCCAAAATGTCACGCAAGTCCGCGATCAAAGCTAGAACTTCCTCGTACTCCGCAATGATTTTATCTCGCTCAAGCCCCGTCAAACGCGCCAAGCGCATATCCAAGATTGCCTTAGCTTGGATGTCGGATAGCTCAAACTTCGCTATCAATTGCAGACCAGCTTCGACGCTGTCTGTCGCGTTGCGGATGATACGGACGACCTCGTCGATGTTTTCGACTGCCTTTTTCAACCCTAGCAGGATGTGGGCTCGGTCCTCTGCTTTCCTCAAATCGTAAGCGGTTCGACGAACTATGACTTCACGTCGGTGCTCGTAGAAGTTTTGCAGAACCTGCTTGAGATTCAGTAGTCGTGGTGCGCCTTTAACTAAAGCTACCATATTTACGCCGAAGCTAGACTGCATCGGGGTCATTTTATAAAGGTTATTGAGGAGAATTTCTCCATTCTCGCCGCGCTTTATATCAATGACGACTCGGATCTCCTCCTTAGCGGACTCATCTCGAATGTCAGATATTCCTTCGATTTTCTTTTCCCGAACAAGGTCAGCAATTCGCTCAACGAGTTTAGCCTTGTTAACTTGGAACGGGAGCTCCGTGATGATAATGCGCTCGCGGCCACTTTTGGCGCTGTCTTCGACCGTTGCCTTGGCTCGCATAACGATGGAGCCCCGGCCCGTATGATATGCCTCTTTAATTCCAGCAAGACCAAGAATGGACGCTGATGTTGGAAAGTCTGGTCCAGGAATATAACTCATCAGCTGATCAATGGAGATGTCAGGATCGTCGATCAGCGCTTCGAGACCATCGATCACTTCACGTAAATTGTGCGGAGGAATATTTGTTGCCATTCCAACCGCGATGCCTGAGGCGCCGTTTACTAGTAGCTGTGGAACTCGCGAGGGCAAGACGAGAGGTTCGAGTTCTTTGTTATCATAGTTAGGGCCAAAATCGACCGTCTCCTTCTCGATATCCTGAAGAAGATTTTCAGCAATTTCTGCCAATCTGACTTCTGTGTAACGCATAGCGGCGGCGGAGTCACCGTCAATGGATCCGAAATTACCCTGTCCATCCACGAGTGGATAACGCATGGAAAAATTCTGGGCCATTCGGACCAACGCATCGTACACGGCCGAGTCGCCGTGCGGATGGTATTTACCGATGACGTCACCGACGATTCGGGCAGACTTTAGGTATGGCCGATTGTGGTAGTTCTTGAGGCCATGCATTGCAAACATGATGCGCCTGTGCACTGGCTTGAGGCCATCACGAACATCAGGTAGTGCGCGAGATACGATAACGCTCATCGAATAATCGAGGAACGATGTCTTCATCTCGTCTTCGATTTTAATTGCGGTAACTCGGTTCGACTGATCCATACAGAAAAATCCATTTCCTTACTGAGACGAACTAAATATCCAAGTTCCGAACATTCAACGCATTGCTCTGAATGAAGTCGCGGCGAGGTTCAACATCATCACCCATGAGGGTGCTGAAAAGCCGATCCGCCTCGAGCGCGTCGTCTATTTCTACTTGCAACAACACGCGCGACTGCGGATCCATGGTGGTCTCCCAGAGCTGCTCCGGGTTCATTTCACCCAGTCCCTTGTAGCGCTGGATATAGGCGCCTCTGCGCCCTTCTTGCTCGATATAGTGGCGCATATCATTTAAATCGGTCATAGGTGCAACGGCTGCTGCCTTTTCACTATCTTCTGCAGATTTTCCTGTACTCTTGACTTTGAAAGGAGGCATTGCCACTTCATCTAACTGCTGTTTAATACGCCTCAGCTCTACGATCTCGCCGCTTGCAAACATCCCGGCATCGATAACGGATATTTGAGGAACATTTCGCACACGGGTTTCAAGGTTGATTTGATAGCGGCTATGTTCTTGATCAAACTTGATTTTGTAAGAGGCAAAGCCGGCGGTGTCACCAAATCGCTTCTTAAGTTGCACGATGATTTTGTCGACAAGTGCCTTGCAAGAGTCTTCGTCAGCGGTTGAGCTTGGCCCGACTTCGTGGTGCTGAATAATATATTCGACGACTTCTTTACAGCGTCTTCTAGCAGCAAGGTCCAAGAGATCGTTGTACCGATTTAGTTTAGTAAGCAGAGTCTGGATGGTTGGGCGATCCAACACTCGGTCATTTGCATCCGAGATTTGAATTGCACTCGTTCCAGTTTCTATGAGGAACTCCTGCAAATCCTTCTCATCCTTCAGATAGCGTTCTACTTTGCCCTTTTTGTATTTATAAAGCGGCGGTTGCGCGATGTATAAATATCCGCGCTCGATGATCTGAGGCATCTGCCGAAAGAAAAAGGTCAACAGCAGTGTTCGAATGTGTGCACCGTCCACGTCGGCATCTGTCATTAAGATAACTTTGTGGTATCTCAGTTTGCTGACATCAAAATCGTCTTTACCGATTCCGGTACCTAAAGCCTGAATGAGCAGCTTGATCTCTTGAGATGATAACATCTTATCGAAACGGGCTTTTTCGACGTTGAGAATTTTTCCTCGTAAGGGCAGGACCGCCTGAATTCTTCGTTCCCGAGCCTGCTTTGCCGACCCGCCCGCCGAATCACCCTCGACCAAATATAGCTCGCAAAGGCCAGGATCCTTCTCTTGGCAATCCGCCATTTTTCCAGGCAGTCCAGCCATATCCAAAGCACCCTTCCGGCGCGTCAGCTCCCTGGCTTTCCTTGCTGCTATGCGTGCTCGTGCTGCATCGATGATTTTTTGAACGACGCGCTTCACAATAGCCGGGTTTTGCTCAAAATATTGAGTTAGCTTCTCACCGACGATCTGCTCTACCCACGGTCTAACTTCTGCGTTGCCGAGCTTCGTTTTTGTTTGACCTTGAAACTCTGGGTTTTTGATGCGGACGGAGACAATACCTGTCAATCCTTCGCGGATATCATCTCCGGTGATGCCATCTTTGAAGCCCTTAAGCATGCCAGAATTTTCTGCGAAATTATTCACGACGCGGGTTAATGCTGCTCGCATTCCCGTCATATGAGTTCCGCCTTCGACAGTGTGAATGTTATTCACATAGGAGAAGAGGCTTTCGGTGTAGGCGTCCGTCCAGAGAAGTACGCACTCCACTTCTGCCATCAGCTTTCCCGAATCGTCGGATTGGGATCCGCCAATATGGACTGGTGCTGGATGTAGTGCCGTCTTGCCCTTGGCGAGGTACTCGCAAAAAGAGACCAGGCCGCCTTCAAAATGAAATTCAGTATTTTTATCCTGGATTTCATCCACTAGCCTGATGCGGATGCCCTTGTTAAGAAAGGCAAGTTCACGCAGTCTTCGGCTAAGTGTCTCAAAATCAAACTTCGTTTCGGAAAAAATCTCGACGTCTGGCTTAAAGCGCGTATACGTGCCTCTGACATCGGTTTGGCCCACAACAGCTACCGGGGATTGCGGAACGCCGCGATGGTAAGTTTGCTGATGGACCTTGCCATTTTGCCGTACTTCGACGGTACACCATTCAGAGAGCGCATTTACGACCGATGCACCTACACCGTGCAATCCCCCTGAAAATGCAAATGCCTTATCGTCAAATTTTCCACCCGCGTGCAGTACGGTCATGACGACTTCGAGCGCGGATTTCTTCTCTTTGGGATGTTCCGTTACAGGGATGCCACGTCCGTTATCTGCGACTGAGGCGGAACCATCTACGTGAATGGTGACGGTAATGAGGTTGCAGTGCCCACCCATAGCTTCGTCGATGGAGTTATCAACAATCTCGTAAACGAGGTGATGTAAGCCATCTATCGACGTCGATCCGATATACATTCCAGGGCGTTTGCGGACAGCATCCAATCCCTCAAGAACCTGAATGTTGTCGGCCGTGTATTCGGATGTCTTTGTAGGTTCCGCGCTCATGATTCCTGCACTAACTTCTGTCATCGAGCCACGATCTCCGGGCAGTTAACAAAACCATTGATCAGGTGTTTTCCCTGATTGGGACCAGAACATGCATAGATCGGCATGCCGCAGGTTCGTCGTCAGGAATAACAATAAACGGGTCGTCCTCACCGCGAAACTGCAAGGTGACTCGTTCACTTGGAATTGTTGTAAACACATCGGTTAGAAACTTGCCGTTAACGGATAGGTTCCGCTCAGCCCCTTTATAGTCGCCGAGGGATAAACTTTCCCGACTCTCAGAAGTTCCAACTGTTTTCGAGCTTAAAGTAAGCGAGCCATTGGAAAAGTACAACTGTAAAGCTCGGGACTTATCGGCCGCCAGCAATACCCGGCGCGTCACGGATTGGAGTTGCGGGCGGCTTGCCTTGACAAACTGGAGGTTGGCGGTTGGAAGCACGCCTTGGTAGTTGGGGTATTTGACTGCCGATAGCCGGACAAAGATTTGGTATCCGTCCACTTTGGCCGCCATGGTTGTTGATTGTGCGTCAAATTCGACTTGAATCGTTTTAAATCCTTCGAAACACATTCGCTGCAATTCAACTAGCGCGCGTTTCGATAGACAAACTCCCGAGGGGAGGAAACGCTCCGGGACTTCGAATTTAATGTCGGCGTAGGAGAGTCTGTATCCATCTGTGCCTACAAGTCGGATTTTTCCCGGTTCGGGACGGTGCAGATATCCGACTGAACCATAGTTACGAGGCGATTCTTGTGCGATGCAAAACTGCACCTGCTGGATGATGTAGTTAAGGTGATCTGTAGGTATGGATGCGGCATTGGTTGTTTCCAGTGATTGCGGGTCTCTCCAAGTGCAATTCTCTAAGACCGGCAATTTCATTTCAAACGAGGATGCCATGCTCGTTGCGACATTGACGGAAGACCCACTGGTAAAGAGATCGACTGGGCCTTCGGGGAGTTCCTTAACCAAATCAGAGAACAGCTTTCCTGGGACAAAAACTAATCCGGGTTCTGTAACTTGTGCCTCGAGGTAGCTGTAGATGGTGACGACTCTATCTGCCGCCATAATGATGAGCATGCCGTTCTCGGCTTTGAGTCCCACTTGCGAGAGGCTTCGATCTGCTATTGCTCCTTGGATTCGACTGGTGGCGGTTTGTAAATGGTGCTTTGGAATTTGAAGGCGCATCGTGCTTCTCCGATCGGGTGCTCTCATTATTTAAAGGAACGTTGTTCTTACTTAATTAGTATTAGTAATAGTGCTTGGGGATTTCTCTGGATTTCATTTTCAAGTTACTGTAATTAATAGAGTTATAGTTGTTTTTTGGGTATTGATAGGCTGTTGATAAACAGTGAACAGCTGTGGTTAGCTTTGTGGGTAAGGGGAGAGCCGTACCGAACCGTAGAAAGTTATTCTTAAGCTGTCCCATAGTTGTTGCCCGGTGTCCAAACAAGATTTCCACAGCCTTTCCAACAAGTTTATCCACAACTGCGCCGCTCTTGATCTTACATTTGCTCCAATCGACGTTCGAGTGCGTCGACGTGGGATCGTAGATCGAGATCTTGCGGTAGCTCGCCCTCAATTTTACGGACTGCGTGCATCACGGTGGTGTGGTCTTTGCCTCCGAATTTGTCGCCGATTTCAGGGAAAGAAGCGTTTGTTCTAGTGCGGGAGAGGTACATAGCAATTTGCCTGGGTACGGATACCGCCCTCTGCCGCTTTTTAGACTTCAGATCAGAGATCTTGACTCTGAAATGGTCGGCCACTGTCTTTTGAATGGTTTCGATAGTTAGGCGTTTTGGTGTTTCTGATAGGACATTATGGAAAGTCTCTTGGGCTAATTCCAAGTCGATAGGCTTACCTTTAAGGCCTGCAAAGGCAGCGATTCTATGGAGCGCGCCTTCTAGTTCCCGAACGTTCTTTTTTGCATGATTGGCAATATAGAAAGCAACATCTTCTCCGAGACGGACGTTGAGATGGTCGGCTTTGGTCATAAGGATTGCCATGCGATGTTCTACATCTGGTGGCTGAATGTCGGCGATGAGTCCCCATTGGAAACGATTGCGAAGCCGGTCTTCAATATCAGATATGTCTTGAGGGAATTTGTCTGACGTAATGACGATTTGTTTTTTAGCTTCATAAAGTGTGTTGAAGGTATGGAAAAACTCTTCCTGTGTGCGATCTTTACCGCTGATGAATTGGATGTCGTCGACCAGGAAGACGTCGCAGCTTCGATATTTACGCCTGAAATCGAGCATCTTGTTAAAGCGTAGACAATAGACCATTTCATTCATGAAGCGTTCGCTGGAGATATAACAGATATTAGCATTAGGATTTCGTTCGAGTACTCGGTTACCCACGGCATGTAGTAAGTGGGTCTTTCCAAGGCCGGTGCTTCCGTAGATGAATAGTGGGTTGTACGTTTGTCCGGGCGCGTCAGCAACCGCCATACAAGTTGCGTGTGCAAATTGGTTGCTTGTGCCCCGAACAAAAGCGTCGAAGGTGTATTCTCTGTTCAGCTGACTTCTGGAAGAGAGCGCTCGTGAGAATCCCTGTCCTGCATTTGAATCGATAATTTCTACTTCGGCTGATGTGGTGCTGGTGCCGGCTTCCTCATTTCGGATTGTAACCGGCGTAGCTTCTGCGACTTCGAAGCGGATTAGTAGGTCATCGATACCAAGGTTTGTTTTTGCCTGTGCCAGGATGTCCAAATATTCATCTACAAAGCTGTGGTAGAAGACCATATTAGGCATAAGGAGAACGAGTTCGGTCGTTGTCTCAGTGAGCGGGTGGATGGGAGCGACCCATTGTTCGAATATTTGGGCCGGTAAGTACGTCGCCAGTTTACTTTTCAATCGCTCCCAGTTGCTGCCTGGGTGCGATAATGTTGGCGCGGCTTTGCTGGCAGGGGCATCGTAAGGAAATAAGGGCTGCATCGGTTTGATTCCGTACGTTGTGGTTTCATTCCTGGTTGCGAATGATGACTTGTGGTGAAAAGTCGATTGGGGAAATTAGCATGGCGCCGGAGCGCAGCGCAATACTAAAAAATGTCAATTTTATATTGTAAAAACAGTAGGTTGCAATATGTCATCAACAAAGGGTCCTTATCGCGCTTTGGCGTACTTGTTAGCAGCAAATGTGGAGGCTGTTGTGTTGTTGTTCGCGGCGAGTTATGTCGCGGACTGGTTGGAGAGTCATTACCCGCAGGGTTTCGATTGGTTGCCGGTAACGATTGGCTTTGCGGTGGTGGGGATTGTGCATTCTTGGTATCGGGTGCTTCGCGTGATTCATAAGCAAGAAACGGGAACAAAGCGAAAGCCATAATCCTTTGTGTAAAATGTGAACAAAAAAGCGTAGAGAGCTGGTCGGTGATGGGCGTCGATAGTTTGTCCCCCGCATTTGGTGATGTTGTTCGTGTCACGGCAGAAATGATTTGAATCAAGTAGCAGGATAGTATGGATTATTTGACTGGATTTACCATTTTCTCAACTGACTTGCTGCTGTTGCATATCCTGGCCTCGGTCATGATCAGGGGTGGCGCGGCTGGTGTTGGTGGTTTATGGATTGGCTTTGCTGCAATTTCGAAATTTGTGGGCGTCGGCTTGGCCTACTATGTAGCGATCACGGAGTTTTCGTTGGATGGAATGGGTCTTTTTCTTGGTAGTGGGTCTGCTCTGGTCGTTTACACAGTGTGGTTGGTTTTGGGGGAAGTCCGCGCTAGGCGGTTGACGCCGAGTCATTGAAAAATGCGCGCCTAGCATCCATAAGATTTCGCTGGGCATTGTCGTCGAGTTGCGCTACTAACTTATGCTCTTAAAGTGGAGGGGATGGAATCCAATGAACTTGGTTATGGGATTTCTGTCATGCTGCGCGCTGGGTTTCTCTGGTAGCGCATTCGCTGCAGCCGGTGGCGCTGAGTTCGTAAATTATTATGCAATCATTTTGAATGCGCTTGGAGCCGACGCTCACGCAGTATCGGAGTGGGTACCTGTGCCGGGAGCTATTCTAGGGCTGTGTCTACTGGCGTTGCTTGGTGTTGCTTTTAGGGCGCATGTGGCGAGCTGCATTTCCGATCCTGTGCCTTCGGGTCGGCTGAGTCTCGGTGGTATGGTGGAGTCGGCTTGCGATATCGTTTACGGGCTTGCTCGGGATGTGATTGGAGATCACCAGTTTAGGACATTTTTGCCGCTACTTTTCGCGCTATTTTTGTTTATTCTGGTTAATAATCTCAGTGGGTTAGTTCCTGGGTTTCCGCCCGCTACCGAAAGCTTGAACACAAACCTAGCCATGGGGATTACAGTATTCCTGGTTTACAATTTTGCCGGCGTCAAGGAGCACGGGGGGTCGTACTTCAAGCACTTTCTCGGTCCAATTTGGTGGATGTCTTGGTTGTTGTTGCCAATCGAATTGATCTCCCATTTCGCGCGTCCTATTTCTTTGAGTTTGCGTCTTTACGGCAACCTATTTGGGGACCACTTGGTGCTATCTGTATTTACGGGTCTCGCTAAGGTAGTCATACCATCAGCTTTCTTATTCTTTGGGCTCTTGGTGGCTTGTCTGCAGAGTTTTGTGTTTACGTTGTTGTCTAGCATTTACATTTCGCTCAGTGTTTCTCACGATCATTAATTCTCAAGAGTGTCAGTTTAACGATGTGGAGAGGTCGGTATTATGAAGGGTAGTTTTAGCTGGTTGATGACGGTTCTAGTTGGCGCGGGCATGAGTTCTGTCGCTTTTGGTCAGGATGGCGGCTCGACAATGTCTGGGTTTGCGGCACTTGGCCCAGCCTTGGCGATTGGACTTGCAGCTATGGGCGCAGCCTTTGCTCAGGGTAAAGTAGGTAGTGCGGCTGTCGAAGGCATCGCCCGTAACCCGAATGCAAAAGGTGAAGTATTCACCCCTTTCGTTCTAGCTCTGGCGCTGATCGAGTTCCAAGCTATTTTGGGTTTCATTATCGCTTTCTTGCTCCAGGGAAAACTGTAGGCGAGAATCTCGGGTCTGTGTGGTGGATGAGCCCTGACCAGCGTCAGGGCTTTTTTTATTTATGTTTCACGTGAAACATTCCAGGCTGATGTCGAGCTTTTGGATGTTTCACGTGAAACATTTAGAACGCATCCTATGGATAAGCTGTGAAATACTTGTGTGTACCCTGTGAAGTGAAGGTCGCATACGCCTGATCTGCCGGCCTTTCGGCCGATATGGCGATTCCACCTTGGATGTTTCACGTGAAACATCATTGCTAGATCGATTTCTGCTGCTATACTCACGCGACGAATTCTTCAAAGTCAGCGAGGAACACGAGTGGCAAGGGTTATCGCGGTTTCGAATCAAAAAGGCGGAGTAGGAAAAACAACCACAGCTGTCAATATAGCTGCCTGCATTGCGGCGGCTGAGAAGCGGGTTCTCTTGGTTGATATGGACCCCCAGGGGAATGCCGGAAGCGGGCTGGGAGTTGACCCCCAGTCGCTAGAAATGAATATGTACCACGTTATCGTTGAAGAGGTCCCTCTTAAGCGAATCATCGTCCAGACAGAGCTCAAGTATCTGGATATGGCTCCCGCGAACCAAGAGCTCATTGGAGCTGAGATTGAACTGGTAACAGCTCTCGGGCGGGAGGCTAGGTTGAAAGACGCACTGGATCAGGTGCGCGATCACTATGACTTCATCATTCTGGATTGCCCACCAACCCTAGGCATTCTGACCGTCAACGCCCTGACTGCGGCGGACGCGGTTTTGATCCCTCTTCAGTGCGAATACTACGCTATGGAAGGGCTGTCACAGCTCCTCAAGACGACAAAACTAATCAAGAAGAGGCTGAATCCAAACTTGGAGAGAGAAGGCATTCTGCTTACGATGTATGATAGACGGAACAATCTTAGTGCGCAGGTCGAGAATGAAATACGTGGACACTTCGGCGAAGAAGTTTTCCGAGCCGTGATCCCCCGCAATGTAAAACTCTCAGAAGCACCATCGCACGGGAAGCCGGTCATTCTATATGACATCAATAGCGCCGGAGCCGCAGCGTATATGGAGGTGGCTAGAGAGCTGATTAGGCGGCATGTGAGTAGTCAAAAAGGGACTATGCGCGCCCTGACTAAGCAGCAGGTAACAAATGCTACAAGAAAAACAGCAGAGCAAGGAGTAGAAAGTGTCTGACATCCGCACTGGCCGCAATGAGCGAGACCAAAAATTGCGCAAAGGAGCACTTGGCAAGGGATTCAATTCTCTTTTAGGACTCAGCGCTGAGGAAATGGAAGACGCCGAAGGAACGGTTGGCAGGGCGTCTTCGCAGGCGGTTGTCGAACTACCAATCGATGATATTGAGCCGAACCCTCACCAACCGCGAAAGCTTTTTGATGACGAAGCCCTCAAGACGCTAACCCAGTCCATCAAAGAAGACGGAATCCTACAGCCACTCTTAGTTTCTCGGGGAGAGAAGCCGTCAAAGTACGTTCTCATCGCGGGCGAACGCAGATGGCGGGCGGCAAGACTTGCAGGCTTGGAGAAGGTGCCAGTACTCATCAAAGAAAAGGCGCCCGAAGATATGTTGCGGATTGCGCTCATTGAAAATATTCAGCGATCTGATCTGAATATTATCGAAGAAGCGGAAGCGTATTCATCTTTAATCCGAGACTTCGGCCTAACGCAGGATGCTTGCGCTAAGAAAGTGGGAAAAGATCGAACAACGGTCACCAACGCGCTGCGTCTACTTGCATTACCGCGGGAAGTGCAAGACGACCTGGTCGAGGGCCGACTTTCCATGGGTCACGGGCGCACTTTGTTGTCTCTCGATGACAAAAAAATGATTTTGCGCGCTCGCGATATGGTCGTTAAAAAGGCCATGAACGTTCGGCAAACCGAGCAGCTATGCAAAGCGTTTCAGAAGAAGGGAACCGCCGCTGCTGATGAGCAAGCAGCCACGGAACGCGCGGATCCTGATATGGAGTACATGGCAGAGTCTCTACGCTCACATCTTCGAACCAAGGTGAAGCTATCGGGTAATCCAAGCCGGGGAAAAATTGAGATCTCCTATTTCTCCGCTGCAGAGCTGGAGCGAATCATTGAGGCGATCGGTGTAAGGTTCTGATTTAAAAGTTAAAAATATTAAGATGGCCAGATTTCCGGTCCCGGACCCTAGGCGTCGGCGGCCGGGAAATCTGCATTAACTGGCCCCCAAGATTGTTGCTGGGGGAGGTGCTTCCAGCAGCACCGTAAGGCATCTCCTTCCATCTAGCCAGCGATTATGAAACACCGTGTAAATGTGCAAAAGATTCTGTAGTTGCTCTGGCTTCTTGCTAGTGCACCAGGTTCGTCGGGACATACGCTTGAGGTTGTCGCGAATCATGGCACAGG
>CAZLMG010000037.1:2135-43995 GCA_964560765.1 uncultured Oligoflexales bacterium | reverse complement strand
AGCGAAAGCGTCGCGAAGAAGAACGTCAACGCCGCGAGGAAGAGCGTCAGCGCAAGGCTGAAGAAGAGCGCCAGCGTAAAGCCGAAGAGGAACGACAGCGTAAAGCTGAAGAGGAGCGCCAGCGCAAATCCGAGGAAGAACGACAGCGTCGCGAGGAAGAGCGTCAACGCAAGATTGAAGAAGAGCGCCAGCGCCGATCTGAAGAAGAGCGCCAGCGCAAGATTGAAGAAGAGCGTCAGCGCCGCGAAGAAGAGCGTCAGCGTCGAGCCCATGAGGAGCGTCAGCGCAAGATTGAAGAAGAACGTCAACGTCGCGAAGAAGAAAAGCTTCGCGAAATCGAAGCCGAGCGTCAGCGTCGTGCTGAAGAGCGTCGTCGGCGAGAGGAAGAACGAGCTCGTCGAGAGGAAGAGCGTCGGCATCTGGAAGAGCAAGAGCGCCGCCGCTTAGAAGAAGAAGAGCGTCGCCTTGCGGAGGAAGAGCAACGTCGATGGGAAGAAGAGCGTCGACGCCAGGAAGAGGCGTATGCAGAGGCCGTGCGCCAGGCACAGAGATTTGGCAGCGTCGCGGGACATCGCGACGGGGCGCTAGAGGCGCAAACGTCCGGGTCCTATTGGGGTGATAGTGAGGGTTCGGCTGCGGGTAGCACAGCTGGATGGGAAGCTGGTATCGCGCAAGCGACCAAGCGAGATTGGGCAGCAGGCTATCGTGCCGGTTTGAGTGGAGCTGCGACGGAAGCTAGTCTGGCCAGTGCTTATGCGAATGGCGTGGAAACGGGCAAGGCTCAGGCTTGGGACAAGAAGCAGCAACAGCTTCTGCCCGCAGAGTACAACAGCTTGTTAACGGCTCAGCTAGCGGTTACGCCGAAGAACTCCGTGGCTATTGATTTGGCTCAGGAGGAGGTGATTCCTTCCGACTCAGGTTTGGATTTGATCAAGTCGGTCACCGTGGGCTCGGTAGCATCTCCCGTTACCCAGAGTCCGCAGGCCCCGGTATATCAGGTTCCGAGTCCAGTGCTGTCGGGGGACCCGCAGGGAGAATTGGTGTGGTCGCACTATCAGTCCCCTTGTAATCAGCTGTCTGCGAGTGACTTGGTGTCCTATTGCGAAGAGGCATATCACAGCAATTATCAGACAGCGTTTCAGCAAAACTATGCCGGTGAATATCGACGCGCCTATAGTCGTGGGTTTCAAGTCGCGGCAGCATCGGCGCACGCGCAGGGATTGGCCTGGCAGGACACCGAGTCCTTTGCATACGCCAAACAACTTGCTGCTGAAGAGCGGGGTGCAGTTGATGGCTTTCAGCAGGCAATAGGTCAATACGCAGCCGAGGCGCGAGTCGAGGCAAAAGCAATCTTGGAAGAGCAATTGGCTGCCGGTGCACTGTTGGTCTCTAGAGAAGCAGCATTCGTGGAAACACGCGACGACGGGATTTTTGCCCCCGGTGAAAAGCTGAACCTATCAGCGACTATTGACAACGTTGGGTCCGTTGATTCTGTACATGGCTCCATACGCGTGGTGGTGCAAGAGGCTGAGGGTATTGAGGTCGTGGGTGCAGCGGAACGCTATCTGCCAGCACTTGCCGGTGACACACGTTCGATGCTATCGAATGTGCTGTCGGTCATAGTGAAGAAGGTGGCCAGTGGCTCTCCGATTCGACTCAAGGGCGTCATCGAGCAGCAGAATTTTAGCGGGCGCTTTGAGCGAATTGGCAGTTTTGAAGTCAAGGGTGCGGTTCAAACCCCCATTCAATTTGCCGAGTGGAAGTTTGTGCAATCGGCCATTGTGCAGCAGTGGACGGCAGCGACGGTGACGCTGAAAAACGTCACCAAACGCGATTTGCCGGCACTGACTATGGCCTTGAATAGCACCCCAGGCATCATCGAGTTTGAGAAGCTGGCGCAGCCACTCACTGTCTTGAAAGCTGGAGCTTCGGTGCAGGTTCCTGTGAAGCTGAAAGCTGGTATCTGGGCGGGCGGTAACACCCCAATCACTCTTGCTGGTCAGTTTACCAATGAGAGCGCAGCCTTGGATTTTACTGCCGGAGTGATGATGCCGATCCCCGTCAGTCGAAATGCCTCACTTGATCTGTATGACGATCGTGGCCGCGTGCTCGACAACAGCGCGCTGCAAGTGCGGGCAGGTTCCGTTGTGCGCGTTCAGGTTGCCGTCAATAATCAAACTGGCAAAGAGTTGCGTGGTGACTATCGCATTGCCTTCGACAAGACGAGTGAAGCGAGCATCACGTTGCAACCGAATAGCAATTCGGCCTACCGGACTCAGTCACTGAATGCACAAAGTGGAAAGAATCGCATGGACTTTTTGGTGCGAGTACCGCGTGAGATGCAGGGTAAGAAAGGTTGGTTTATGCTGACCCTGAGCGAGAACAACAAAGTCTTGCATGCCCCTGCAATCTACCTGAACGTCGAATAGTTCCCTAGGGCGGTAGCCACGGCTGCCGCCCACCAACCCCTTCTGCTGACTATCTTTCTTGCCCTTCACTGTTTGCAATGTCTCCGATAGCTAGAGAATGCTTCGACCAGGAATTTGCAAGCAATGTGCGTTTTTTAGGCAGTGCGTCCTGAGTAACATCTCAAATCCATTGCTGAAAGTTTTGGCTGCCGGCTTGCATACCCACTCCTCAGAACTATGACGATCGACATCCTGGAATTTTGGACAACCTAGAGAGGTTTGGGAAATGTGTGACTTGAACCGGCTGCTTAGTTCTGTCCTTATCGGCACGTTAGCTGCGTGTAAGCCGGCGACGCCATCTGCGGATAGCGACTTGCAGTGGCTGGCCTCCGACAACAATGCCGCCAACAATTACTTTGTGGGTTTCGTCGGCGATGATAGTGGCATTCCTGGGGTACATCAGGACGTGCCGAAGTTCGTAGATTTGTTACGACCGGAAAATGGTTTTCGCTTCAATGTGAAGCCACACGGAAAGTCGACTTCTTCGACCATCATCAATACGACGGCGGAAGTCGCTGCAGCCATGCTCGAGGGCGATCGTCAGGCCTACGCCAAAGGGCAAACCGGCGGCACCCTGTTTTTCTTTGTCAGCTCCCATGGCAGTCCGGACGGGTCGACGTCTTCAAGCGATAGCAGCTTTCGATTTTCCGACGTCGCAGCGGCGATCAAACAACGCCGCCAGGGTGTGCCGCTGGAACGAATGATCGTCATGTTTGATACCTGCTTCAGCGGCAGCAATGCCAATCAGGTCTTGAATGCCAGCGGCACGGGCGGCATTGGTTCGATCGCCGGAACCGGTGGCGGATCTGGTTTGGGTGGTCTCGCATCTTTGTTTAGCTTAACGCAAAGCACAAGCGTGGGACCGCTCCCGGTGTCGAACCCGGCGACAAGCTGGGTACCGTCGATTCAGGATCAGCAAGGTGTGGATGCGATGATTCAAAACGCTGCCAAGGATTTCTCGGCCGTTCAAGGGCTGTACAAGACCGCCATTTTCATAGGTTCCTCTCGTCCCGATAAGACCAGCGGCGACTCGCCCATGGGGGGCGTCGGTACTGCGGCGTTTATCAACGCCATTCGAGCCGTATTGCCCAATGGCGGTGGGGTGGCTGGCATTGGTGCTACTGGCAGCAGCGGTGAAGGCATCGCTTCCACCTTAGGCAGCCTCTTCGGAGGATTTTCTTTGCAGGCGGGTGCGTCTAGCCCAGTGCTCGGTCAAAATCCGGTAGCGACACCACCCGTCGGAACCGGAATGCCGACCTTGCGCAGCCAAGTTCGTGTGGAGCAGGTCTTAAATGATATGATCAATCGTGGTGGCGAGCAGGCGCCCGTCTGGTGTGTGGATCCGCCAGAGTTGGCGAACGACTTTATGTTTGATCCGCCCGAAGGATTTGTCCGGCCGCTTTTCAAAAATGCCGCCGAGGGTAACAGTCAGCGCAAGTGCAGCCGAACTTTGACGGGTATGTAGTTTATCGATCAGATGCGAGGATGCGCCAGTTGGCCAAGCCATCACAACATGACTTCCCGACCACCTTGCTAATATGTTTGTTAGCGGGACCTGTTGCGTGCAAGCCGAGCTCAGGTGCCAAGAGTCTTGAACCGACCACATTCAAGCAAAATAGCGTCCCCGTTCAGCCTGAAACCGCAACCTCTCCGGGAGCGGTGACTCCGCAAAGCTCCAGCCAGCAGCCCCTGGGCATCCCTGCGTCCACGGGGCCAAAGATGTGCTACAGCGCGACGGGTCAAGTGCTGCCAAGTCAGATGCAGAGTCCGCCGCCGACCACACCGACCTATGACAGCTGCTACAACGAGAACGGAGTCTTGGTCTATCAAGGTACGAAAACGCAGCTTAGCTGCTACGATGAACTCGTGGCGCAAGTGGGTACCAACTATGACAACATCGTTTTCAAGAATTTTCCGAGCCTGTATCAACAAGCGATGCAAATGCAGGGACAGGGACAAGTGTTTCTGCAAAATGAGTTAAAGAGCGGCACCTGTGCCCAGCTCCGCCAGAAGTACCCCTAAAAAACTTTAAATTACAGTCGGTTAAAGCGGAACCTTAAAGCCGGGCGCGGCTGGGCCGATAAGGCAAGTAGCAGTCCGTCCATGGCTTTTTGGGGGTTTTCTCGTGATTCACAGGCATTGGTCCTTGCTTGGCGTAGTCTTGATGATGCTGGCTTTGGCCTTCACGACGACGGCATGCGATTGTGGGGATGAACTAGGTGACATGGCGGGAAATACTGAGAAGGCATGTAAGCCGAAAGGAATGAAGTTGACGCGCGATGTATCGGCGCAAGGCAATGCCGGCAACGGCGAGCACCCTGTGTTTGACGAACATCCCGGCCAAGGGGACGATAAGAGGAATCAGAATCCGGGTGCAAAACAGGGTAGCGGCGACTTTCCAGAAACTGTCATCGCGGTGGACTTTGGCAAAAACGAAGCTGATCTAACGTGGAACCCCATTGCCGATGCCGCCTACTATCAAGGCATCGTCAGCACTGATTCTGAGTGCAACACACACACTCTGGCCAGTCCTTCTTTGACGGAACCGCGCTGGGTTATTCCCAACCTGAGCTCAGTCCTGCCCGATGGCACCTACTACTTGTGCATTTGGGCCTACAATAGTTCAGGGCGCAAGATTGCCAAAACAAAGCCCAGCATCGAGTTTATCGTTGATACGCAACCGCCGCCTGAGTTGGCACTATGGTTGGCAGCGTACAGCGATACCATCGGCAATGTGCGCTTGACCATCAAGTTGCCTAGCAACATCGCCGACTACGACAGTGCGAATTTGTATCGATCGGGCCCAGGAGAAAGCGCGCCCGCCTGTGGGCAAGGCGAGCCCGTGCTCGCGTTTTCCGAGATGATCGCCGACCGCCAATGGGATCATGAGGACGTGACTCCGATGGCGGGCGTACCCTATTCGTACCGTTTCTGCGTCACGGATAAGGTTGGAAATCGCACACAACAAACATTGGCTGGAGCTTCTTCGACTCTGATCCAGCATCGCATGGCTTTGTCGGGTGTCGTCAGCAGTGGCTCGGTACAAGGCGTCGAAGGTGCTGACAGCGTTTGCCGCACGGAGTTCGCCGACCCCTATGCGAAAGCCATCATTTCCGATGAGTGGGTCGACGCTCGCGACCGGGTTGTCATCCGTGGGCCCGTGCGAAACACGGCTACGGGCGAGGCTGCCGCAGTCGTGCATCGCAATTATGATGGTTTGTTTGCGGCCGGTGCGCTCACGGCGTCGGTGGCTTATTCAGCGGCTGCGGGCGAAGCCATCACCGACGATCTGACAGCGTGGACGGGCTCTAATACCAGTGGACAGAGGATCGTCGGGCAGACCTGCTTTGGTTGGCAATCGAGTGCTTCTGCTAGCGCTCGCGGTCAGTTTGGCGACGCGGCCGCTACAGATGCGACTTGGGCATCCAAGGACGTCAGCTTTTGTAATCAACAGCGACGCTTGTATTGCATCACCCAGGCACCAACGCCCCGACTAGACGAGTTTCGGGTGACAGCGGAAGTGGCGCCGGGCCGTCCAAGCTTATACATTCGTTTTCCTGCTGCCCTTGGCGACCTGGGGCGAGTTGAGATCCGACGACGACTGGGTGCTTCGCACGTGGACGGTGGTTGTCGCGATTCCCAAGATGCCATCGTCAAAACCTACGACCTCCCCATGCTTACGGCTTTGGCGGGTGCAGCTGATGACATCCTAGATGAGCCGGGTGTCGTTGGTCGCTTCAGCTACCGAGCTTGTGTATTTGACATCCGCGGCGACTTAGCTTCGTCGATGGATGCTGGATCGGTGAAGGTCGGCAGCTTTTACGAGATGTTCGTCACTTCGGCGAAGTTCTCGGGCCAGCGCGGAGGTTCGGCGGGGGCAGATGCCGATTGTGCAGTAGCGGCAGCGACGGCGGGACTGTCGGGCACGTGGACCGCATTCATATCGGCAGCGGGCAGCAATGCTAGCAGCCGTTATGGAGCTAGTCAGCAAGCATATCCCATCTTTGATTTGGCCGGTGGAATGATCCTGGGCAACGCGACAGCGATCTTTACTCAAGACTTATTGCTGCCTATCTTTCGTGACGAATTCGGCCGCGACATCACGGCTGCGGATGCGAACGCTGAGCGGCGCGTTTGGACCGGAACCGAGACGACAGGTGTCCTATCAGGTAACTCATGCTCGAGTTGGTCCGCGACCACAGGTAACGGAACTATCGGCGTGGCCAAGCCCGATGCCTCGTTCACAGGCCCAACCATTCCGAGAGGTCTCTGGTTGAACCGGGGGGCCACGGGAGTTAGCTGCGGCTTAACCCTGAGACTGTACTGTTACGGTCAATAGTTCTCGACAAGGCGTGGGCAGCTCGTTCATTTCGCGCTATGATAGCTGCCTATGACCATTCTTTTTTCCTCATCATTGCAGTCAAGTCCCAAAACTGCGTCAGCAACTCTGCGGGCCATAGGGTGGTTCGCTGGCACGCAACTCTTATTGGCGTGCATTCTGGGCTTTGAGTTTTTATGCTCCTATCCTGCAGGGACCTCTGTCTTAGTTTGGGGCTTTGGCCTGGTGGCATTGGTCAGCCATATGGGGCTGATGACGCTGATCTGGTCGATGCCATTGGCCCTGCTGGCTCTGACCAAATGGAGTCGGCGTTGGTTGCCTATCCTGCTCCCAGTCGCGGCAACCATTTTTTTACTTCTGCTATGGATCGATCGGTCCCTTTACGGGTTGATGCGTCTGCACATTAACTCACTGGTTATCAACGTCTTGGTGACTCCAGGTGGGTGGGAGACGCTGGGAATCGAAACTCAGGATTTGCTGTTGTATGCCGCAGCCGCTATCGGCGTTGCCACGGCCCAGTGGGGATTATGGATCTATCTCTGCCGCCGCGCGGATAGATCGGGGAATAACGCCTGGCATCCGTGGAGATTGGTTTTGGGTCTGGCTCTTGTCTTGGGCCTGACCGAGCGCGCCGTCTATGCGGTTGCAGATCTCAAGGGCGATCAGCAGGTGACGCAAATTGCAACCATGTTACCGCTCTATCAACCGATGACGGTGAAGCGATTCATGTCCGAGAGATTTGGTTGGCAGATGCCAGAGACCGTCAGACTGGATGTCAGCGATAGGGGCTCGCTCCTTAAGTATCCACGAACACCGCTTATCATCGAAGCACGCGAGCGGCCGCTGAATATCATTTGGATCGCTATCGATTCTTGGCGATTTGATATGGTGCGTCCCGATGTCATGCCGTACCTCTATGAGCGCAGTCAGCGGGGGCAAGTTTTTACCCAGCATCTGAGTGGCGGAAATTCTACCCGATTTGGCATTTTTAGCCTGTTTTACGGCATCTATGGCTCCTACTGGGAAGCGATTTTGGGCCAGCGCCAACCGGCGTTGCTGTTTGAGATGCTCGCGGCGCAGCAATACGAGGTGAGTGTGCGCTCCAGCGCAGCGCTGACGTTCCCGGAATTTCGGCAAACGGCCTTTGTCAAGTTGGGCCCAATGACGACAGATAACTATTCCGGCGAAAGATCAGATCAACGGGATAAGCAGCAAATCGAAGATGTCTTGAAGCTGCTGCGCCGTCGCCAGCTGAGTGAGCCGTCAAAGCCGTTCTTTAAGTTCATGTTTTTAGATGGCCCCCACGGGCCATACAATTATCCGCCTGAATTTGAAAGGTTTCTGCCAATCAAGCGCAGCAGCCTCTACAGCACACTGGCGGACGAATCGCGCCAGATTTTGTTGTTTAATGATTATCGAAATGCCGTGGGTTATACCGATCACTTGTTGCAGCAGCTTTTTTTGGGACTCGAAAGCCTGGGCTTGAGCGAACATACGATCGTTTTACTGACGGGTGATCACGGTGAGGAGTTTTGGGAGAATGGGCACTATGGCCATGCCGGCGCCTACACGGAATATCAATCGGCGGTTCCACTTATCTTGTTTTGGCCGGGGCGAGCGGCAGCACGCTATACGCATCCGACGAGTCACCATGACATCGTGCCGACGTTTGCCGAGTACTTAGGTGTCAAAAACGAGGTCAAAGATTACGCCTTGGGGCAAAATCTATTTCGGCAAGAGACTCGGCCTTATCGGGTCATTTGCAATTGGGAGCATTGCTCGCTATTTGATGGTCAGTACCACTTGATTTTTGGTACCCGCTCGCTCAATGCGCACTATGCCGAATTCCGCACGGCCGATTACCGGCTTACTTCGCGCCAGGACGTCATGCAGGGTGAACGACCGCGACATCTCATGGAGCTGATGTCGGACATGTCGCGCTTTCTCTCGCGCTAGGCCAGCGCCCGTGGAGTGGTGTTGCGGCGGCGACGAGACCGGTAAAACCAGATGGCGGCGACCAATGCAGCCACACTGAAAAGTACTAGATTTCCCTTCTTGACCATGTCGATAACGGCTTCACCGTACTTGTAATAGAGGGTGTAGAAGAAGGAGAACGAAATGACTGCAGCTAGCAGGTCGGCTAATGCGAACTTTAGGAAGCGCATACGCCCCAGCCCAGCAGTAATAAAGAGAGCGTTACGAACGCCGAACGGGATGAAACGGCCAAAAATCAGCGTGATGATGCCGAAGCGGGCATAAAATGAGGAGACCTGTTGCAGTCGCTCCTGGGTAGCAATCGTCTTCAAGAATCGAATTTGAAATATGCGGGGTCCGAGAAATCGTCCCAGTCCGTAGGCGATGAGGTCACTGAAGTACGCTCCAGCAAAAACCCAGCCGATCAATCGAGTTTGGTATTCTGGATATTTCACCGATAGCAGGGCAGCGATGAAAATCATCGCATCTTCGGAAACGGGAACATTAAAGCCCGCAGCAATGAGCGCCCAAAACATGATCCAATGGGCGTACTGGACGTTGTTATTCACGATCTCGAGCAGCTGGTCCATGGGGCCTCGGAGGTGCGGATGGCGAGTTTGTCTAGACAGACAATTCTACCTTGAAATTATCGCCAAATCTGCCGGAATCTGTTCGGCTCCTTGCCCCGCCCTAGGGCGACTGGCTATAATGTCATCAGCAATCGAATGCCAATGATTTGTCGCTTGGGAGTTCACATGCTTTGTTTGCATGGCTATTACCTGTTACTAGCAACCATATTCCTGGGTGCGCCCTCGCCGTTGTTGGCACAGAGCGAGTCAGACAACGAGGCCGCCGAAGAAGCTGTGTCGAATATGTTGGATGCCGTCGACGGCAAGAAGAAGCTGCCAAAGCCGAAAGCAATCGACGCTTCCTCGGCGGTGGATGTGTCGCCGGAAGATGTGGATGGCGCTGCAGTCAATAAGAAGCGAAAGAAGGGCGCCGCTAGTGTCGCAGTGCCGAAGGAGGGCAAAAAGCAGAAAGAGAAGACGCCAGATCCACGCCGCGTGAGTGGAAAGACCAAGGCGCGCAGCGGTGCCGCTGCTGAGGACCCCTATTCTGGTCAGGGATTGCCGAGCGCCGGTTACAACTTGAAGCCAGCAGCTGAGGCGGCCGCTCAAGGCAAGACAAAGTCAGCAGAAAAGAGTAAGAGAAAGAGCAAAGGCAAGAGGCGGGCGAAGGTGGAGGCATCACCTGCGCCCGAGGCTCCGGTTGAGTCAAAGTCAGGTGCTGAACAAGCGGAAGATTTTTAGGGGGTGCTAGGCCGCAGTGCGGCTGGCAACCTCAATGGCGTGAGGAGGCCAACAAGTTTATGCCGATTACAGCAGCATTACACTCCCGAAGCGGTGGGCGTTGCGAACTCTGCGCCAGCCAAGAGCCTTTGCAAACATTTGACGTCCTGCCGAATGCGGGACCAAGTTCGGATACCAGCCTTTTTCTTTGCCGCACATGCATCGCGCAGATCACGCAACCCGACAGTCTGGATTTGCAGCACTGGTACCCGCTGGGTGATTCCATGTGGAGTGAGCATCCTGCCGTGCAGGTCATGGCGTATCGCGTGTTGAAAGCGCTGGAGCACGAGCCTTGGGCGCAAGATTTGCTGGGGCAGCTTTATCTTGACGACGATAAACTACGGTGGGCCGAAGCCGCGCCGCTGAAATCCGAAGGTGATTCCATCATCACTCGTGACAGTAACGGCACGCAACTAGCGACGGGCGATACGGTGACTTTAATTAAGGACCTTGTGGTCAAAGGTGCGAACTTTACCGCAAAGCGTGGCACCACCGTGAAAAACATCTCGCTGACAGACGATCCGAAGTTCATTGAAGGCAATGTCAACGGCACGCGCATCGTGCTCGTCGCCGCATACCTGAAAAAAGCTTAGTCCCGGGCGGAAGCTTGCGGCGCTTTATAACGCTTCAAAGATTCCTGCCGCCCCCATACCCGTGCCGATACACATGCTAACTATGCCATAACGCTGCTTGTCGCGACGCATCCCATGTAACAAGCTGGCCGTGAGTTTGGCACCGGTGGCTCCCAACGGGTGTCCCATGGCGATGGCCCCACCAGTCGGGTTGACGCGGCTTGGGTCAATGCCACAAGTGCGGATTACCGCCAGGGCCTGCGCGGCAAAGGCCTCGTTTAATTCGATGCGAGCGATATCATCGATCTTCAATCCGGCTGCCTTGAGGGCCCGTGGAATCGCTTCGATGGGGCCGATGCCCATAACGCGAGGAGGCACACCTGCCACGCGAAAGCTGACAAAGCGGGCGATAGGTGTGAGCTTATGTTCTTTCATGAAATTCTCGGACACCACGATGGCAAAGGCAGCGCCATCCGACATCTGGGAGCTATTGCCGGCGGTCACCGTGCCGTTCAGCTGAAATGCCGGTTTGAGTTTGGACAGGGCTTCCTTGGTTGTGTCAGGGCGTGGCCCTTCATCTTGGGCAAACATAGACTCTTCGACTTTCACCTGACCATCGGCTGCAGGTGTCCGGCGCGTTACGGTCACCGGTTCGATCTCGGCGCGAAAGGCACCGGTTTCGATTGCGGCAACGGCCTTCTTGTGCGATTGGAATGAGAATTCGTCCTGGTCGTCGCGAGAGATCTTATATTCCTTGGCGACATTTTCGGCGGTGATTCCCATGGACATGTAAAACTCGGGATGGGTATCCATCACCACGCGGCTGCCCACGACTTTGTGACCCATCATCGGCACCAACGTCATCGACTCGACGCCACCCGCGATGATGCAGTCGGCCTGCCCAGCCGCGATGCGATCCGCAGCCATGGCAATCGTCTGTAGACCCGAAGAGCAAAAGCGATTCACCGTCACCGCCGGTACGGATTCCGGCAGGCCGGCTAGTAGACTGATGAAGCGTGCCACGTTCATACCCTGTTCTGCTTCGGGCATGGCGCAACCGACGATCACATCATCGATGCGAGCAGGGTCGAACATTTGTGCCGCCATCATTTTGCGAATCACGTCTGCGCCTAGATCATCAGGGCGCTTACTGCGCAGGCTGCCCCGGTGGGCTTTGCCAACTGCGGAACGTTTCACCGCAACTATATAAACACCGCTCATGGCGCCCCCTCTTTTGCGACTAATTGCGCAATGGCTTACCGGTTTTCAGCATGTGCTCGATGCGCTGCTTGGTCTTCTCTTGCTGACACAATTCCACAAACGTCCGGCGCTCCAACTCCAGAAGATAGCTCTCGGACACGGTTTGACCAGCATCGATTTCGCCGCCGCAGAGTACTGTTGCCACTCGCTCGCCGACGAACATGTCATATGGCGAAATGAAGCGACTCTCTAGCATGTTGTACAAGACCATGCGGAACGTCTGAATGCCTGGATCGCCGACGACGCTGATGCGTTCGCGCGGCGACGCCGGACTATAGCCACGACCCAGAAGGTGCAGGACTTCATCCTTGGCTTGCTGAATGAGGTGCGGCTTGGACAGGCAAACGCGGGCGCTGGTTCCGTACAACCCCATCTCCAAGGCTTCCTGTCCCGAGCCCGAAACCTTGCCCATACCGATCAGGGAAAAGGCACGCTGCAGGTATGGCATGGGATCGGCGTTATCGCCCGCCTTCACCTGTTCATAAGCGCGTAATGCCAATTCTTTGGTGCCACCGCCCGCAGGCAACAGCCCGACACCGACTTCCACAAGTCCGGCAAACGTGTCGCCCGCCAGCACCTGCGCATCGGCGTGCAAGCTGACTTCGCAACCACCGCCTAGCGTCAATCCGTGCGGTGCCGAGACCACGGGAAAGGACGCGTATTTCAGCATCTGCATGGCGCCCTGGAAATGGCGCAGCATGCTGTCGATGCCCTGCCAATCCTTCTTTTCCATCAGGCCGACAATGTCTTTGAGATTGGCGCCTGCCGAAAAGTTCTCGCCTTCATTGCCGACGAGGAGCCCAGCAAAACCCTTTTCAACTGCGGCAATGGCTTGTGGCAAGAAAGCGATGATGTCGCTGTTCAGCGTGTTCATCTTGCTATGAAACGTCAAGCAGGCGACGCCTTGGCCCACGTCCAAGAGTGAGGCCTGGCTGTTGCTGAGCACGACTCGGTCGTCTGTCTTGTTTTGATAGCGCGGCAAATTGTGCTGATAGCTTGGCTTTTCGACACCGCGGTTCTTGCCCGACTTGGCGTCATAGGCAAACGCCGGCCCGCTGACAAACCACTCGTGGCTGGCAGGCACGGGGCTATAAAATTTCAATCCGGGTTTGATCCATGCCGGTAACGTCGCACCTTCCGCCTGCATGCGTTCCAACACCTGGTCGTAGCCCATGCCTTGCCACAATTCGAAGGGACCCCATTCCCAGCTAAATCCCCAGCGCATGGCATCATCCACCGACTTGGGCGCGCCATCGGCGATTTCACCCAGACATGATGCAGCGTACACCAAGGTATCGCGCAGGACTCGCCAGATTAGCTGAGCGCCCGCATCCTTCTGTTCAGAGATGAACAGCAGCCGCTCCATGGCGTTGGTCATTTTATGGGCGGCCGCCATCCATGGAAATTCTTGTGGCTGCTGCGCCTCGTACGAGTCGGTTTTCGGTCGATAGGCCAGAATCTGTGTCTCGCCTTTGGCGTCTTTGCTCTTTTCAAAGCAGCCACGGTTGTTGGCCTTCTGCCCGAGTGCGCCCTTCTTGACCAGTGCTTCGATCCAAGGTGCTGCCAGGAACGCATCGCGCTGTGCATCTTTAGGCGCGTGTTCATAAACGTTCTTGCTGGTGTGCAGGTACGTGTCGAGACCAACAACGTCCAGCGTGCGGAATGTCGCCGACGATGGCCGCCCCATCAATTTACCGGTCAGCGCATCCACCGTTTCGATGTTCAAGTCCAGATCCGCCATATGCTTGAGGGTGATCTGCAGGTTAAAGACACCGATGCGGTTAGCGATAAAGTTGGTCGTGTCCTTGGCGATGACGATGCCCTTGCCGAGTCGCTCGGCAATCCAGTTGCCGAGCTCATGCATCAGCGACCCGTCCGAATCAGCATGTGGCACCAACTCCACCAAGTGCAGATAACGTGGCGGATTGAAAAAGTGCGTTCCAAAGAAATTCTTTGTCAGGTGCTCGGGAAAAGCCTTTGCCATCTCGGCGACCGAAATTCCAGACGTGTTGGTGGTAATGGGCACATCCGGTCGCACCACTTCCGCGATGCGCTTGTGAATGGAGTTCTTGATGTCGATGCGCTCGGCGACAGCCTCTAGGATCCAGTCGCATTCGGCGAGGACACTCATATCGTCGTCAAAATTTCCGGGCAGGATATTGTTCAGCACGGATGCAGACATGAGTGGCGAAGGCTTCAGCAGCTTCATCGCCTCGATGGCCAAGATGGCGCGCGACGAGCGAATATTCTTGCCGACGAGGGCAGCTAGCTTCGGATCCTTTGGGGCTTCGTTACTTGCCAAGTCCAGAAGATGAGTTCGCACACCAGCCGCCGCCAAGTGGGCGGCGATTTGCGATCCCATGACCCCGGAACCCAGAACGGCAGCGCGTCTGATCTTGATGGTCACGTTGTCGAACTCCTATGCGAAAGAATGGTCACCTATTCTCGCAATTATCTGGGGCGCCGTAAAGCCATAGGCTTCGGCCAGTGCCTCTGCCGGCGCGCTATCGCCAAAATGATCCAAACCAATGTTCAAACCGTTCATGCCTGTGAACTTCTGCCAACCCAGAGTGGTGCCGGCCTCAATAGAAACCCGCCGCGTGAGCGTTGCCGGCAGGACCGATTCCCGGTACGAGGCGTCCTGCTGCAAGAACACTTCCCAGCATGGCATGGAAACAACGCGGGCCTTGCCGCCGAGGCCATTGGCAACATCCAACGCCAAACTGACCTCAGATCCTGTTGCCAGAATGAGGTACTGGGCTTGCGGATGGTCGTGCACCACATAAGCGCCACGCATGGCCCCCTCGGCCACCGCCTTGCTCACCGGGAGCGGTGGAACTTTTTGCCGCGTCAGACAAATGGCCGTCGGAGCGCTGAGCGTCAAGGCCAGGCGCATCATGGCCTCAGTCTCAGCCGCGTCGGCCGGACGCAGCACGTAAAAGTCTGGAATGCTACGCAGGCTCATAATGTGCTCAACCGGCTGATGGGTCGGGCCATCTTCGCCGAGGTGAAACGAGTCATGGCTGAATTCATGTATGACGCGCACCTTTTGGATTGCGCCCAGGCGCAGTGCTGCTCGCGAGTAATCGGAAAAGGTCAGGAACGTCGCGTCAAACGGAATCAAGCCACCGTGTAGGGCGATTCCGTTACAGATGGCCGACATGGGAAACTCGCGCACTCCAAAAACCAGGTTGCGACCCTGAGGACTGGTGCGGCTGAAGTCCTTTACTTTCTTGGCAAAGGCTTCGGTCATATTCGAAGGCTCCAAGTCGGCACTCCCGCCCACCAATTGCGGGAGGGCGTCGCACCAACCGCTGAGCAAATCGCCAAAGACATTGCGCGTCGCAGCGGCTTTCGTCGTATCAACCACCGACGGAAGTGTGGGCAGTGTGTTGCCGAAGTGCACGGCATATCGGGACTTGAATGCTGCATCTTGCTGTTTCGTGCCCAGCTGTTGGCGCCAAGCGGTAGCGGCGGCGCGCTTGTCAGCGAAGTTGCGGCGATATTGGTCGAGGGCATCTTGTGGGCAGTAGAAGTCCTGTCCCTCAGGCAGTCCAAGTTTGGCTTTGGTCTTCACGCGTTCTTCGGCAGGCAGCGGCGAGCCATGCGTTTTGGCTGAGCCTTCCAGCGATGCTGCACCCTTGGCAATCGTCGTTTCGCCGATGATGATTACAGGCTGGCCCTTGTGGGCTTGTGCTGATTTCAGGGCGGTGCGGATCGCATCCAGGTCATGGCCATCGATGCGGAGGACCTTCCAGCCGAAACCGGCGAATATTTTTTCGTCGTCATCGGAGGTGGCACGGCTAATTTCGCCCGAGATCTGCACTCGATTTCGATCGTAATACCAGATCAAGTTGTCCAAGCCCCAGTGCCCGGCCAAGGACGCGGCACCCAAGGTCACATCTTCTTGCATACAGCCGTCGCCCAACAAGCTGTAGACGCGATGGCCGAACAGCTGCGTATCCAGCGATGCATGGAGATGGCGCGCGGCCAAGGCCATGCCCACCGACATCGCGGCTCCTTGTCCCAACGGTCCAGTCGTACATTCAACGCCAGGCGTCAGATAGTTCTCGGGATGTCCTGGTGTTTTCGAATGCAGTTGGCGAAAGCGCTTCAGTTCATCCATCGGCAAGGTGCCGTTAAAGTGCAGCAACGTATACAGCAACATGGACTCGTGACCGGCGCTCAAGACAAAGCGGTCGCGTCCAGGCCAAGTCACATCATCCGGGTCAAAGCGCAAGAACTCGGTGAACAGGACATAGGCGAAGTCGATGCTGGACATGGCGCCGCCCGGGTGACCGGAGTTGGCTTTGCTGACGCCGTCGATGATGACGCCCTTCATGACATTGATGGTACTGCGATCGTTCATGGACGTTCCTTTACTCCACAGGCGAAGTGAGCGATCACCTTGCAAGGGCAAGATGCGGGATTGGAATGGCGCGGGAATTATAGGGTTAAAAGCCCGGTCCGGCAACGCACGAATCAGAAAAGATCTTTTTCCGAAGGAAGGTCTTGGGCACTGGGCGTTTCCGTCAGCGTGATGCTGGGATTGAGAAAGCCTTTACCCCGGCGGTATATCTTCAGGCGCAAGCTATCGGCCGGCCGACGCTTGCCTAGAATTCTCTGTAAATGATTGAGATCATATACCTTGTCGTTATCGGCAGCCATGATCAAGTCTCCCATCTGCAGTCCGCCCTTCTGCGCCGGGCCATCAACGATGAGGTTGGAAACCAATACCCCATAGACCCCCGTTGGGTCGAAGCCGTCGCCCACGTCATCGAGTGACAAAATGTTCTTGCCGACGATGCCCATCCACGGTCGGATAACCTTTCCGTGGCGGATCAAATCCTGCACGACATCCTTAGCCATGTTGATGGGAATGGCAAAGCCGATTCCAGGGCCTTCGGCGCTGACCGCCGAGGCGATGCCAATGACGCGGCCGCGCGTATCAATCAGAGGGCCGCCGCTGTTGCCGGGGTGAATGGGGGCATCGGTCTGTAAAAAGTTGTCATAGGGACCCGTACCGATGACGCGACCTTTGGCGGAGATGATGCCGCTGGTGACGGTGTGGGAAAATCCAAACGGGTTGCCAATGGCCAGAACCACATCGCCGACTCGCAAGCGATCGCTGTCACCCAGGTCTAGTGGCGTTAGGCCTTTGGGATTCTTGACACTGAGCAAAGCCAGGTCGGTCTTGGCGTCCATGCCGACCACTTTCGCCGAAACCTTGCGTTTGGTATTGGCGAAAAGAATTTCGATATCCGTGGCGCCATCGATCACATGAAAATTGGTGAGGATGTGGCCCTTGCGATCGATAATCAGGCCGCTGCCAAGGGCGTGTGTTTTGCTAGAGCGGGGCAGGCGACCCTGCAAGAAAAATTGGTAGGGATCGAGACCACCCTCCCGGGTCTTGCTGAATTGAGTGGCGCGAATGTTGACGACACCCGGTATGGCGCGTTCGGCAATATCAGCAAAGCTGACGAGTGTCGTCGCGGAGGCCGTGGACGTTGCCATAAAACTCGCCAACATACTAGCGCTGGTGTGAGCCAGCAAGCGACGCACGACACGTTTCACGCAAAGTCTCCCCGTCAGTCCGGCACGCCAGCCAGAACCAAGCCTTTGGCGATCAAATCCTGTGTCATTTTATCATAGCTTGAGGAGGCTTCGAGAACATCGCGGCGTAAATCCTTGAGCCAAGCGTCATTGCGGGCAGACCCGCCGAGGCGCTGCGCCGCCAACTCGACAACCTCAAGAGCCGGCAGCCAACTGGTTGGCAGCTCGTGCCGAACTCGGTCGGCGATGGCCGCCAGTGGGCGTTCCCAATCCACTTTGGAGCGATCAGCCCGCAATCGGCGCAGCTCTTGGAAGATTTCAAACTCGAGGCGCTCGCGAGCCGTATGTGGCGACTGGCGGACCGGGGTGGTGCTGGCCATGCCGATGCTGTAATCGCCATAGCCTTCCCGATCCGGTGGGCCCGCATACACCGAGGTCACGGCTTCGCCGACCGCGAGATCAAACTCACCCCAAGCCGGTTCGAAATAGATTTGGTCGCTGCGGCTGACTCGGCAGTTGCGCCAGGTAAGCCACACCAACTTTCCGGCGTGTCGATGCCAGTTGAGCAGCTCGCCTTCGACGGAAAAGCCATGGGTAAAGAGCAAGCGAGCTTGGCGGCCTCGTTCCAGGCCTATGGATCGCAATTGATCATCAAGCAAAGTTGTTGCTGGCTGATCGGGAAAGCTTTGCCAGCGGCCGAGAGGCGTCGAAAACCCGTGTGTATGGCGCTCTCTGCCCTGCCCAGGAGCGACATGCTCATCGAGTCCGAACTGACTGGGACCAGCAAAGCGCAGAAATATAGGCTGCTCCCGTTCCATCTGAAACTCTGTCAGGACGCCGCCGACGGCCAGGCCTGAATCAAGCAGCACCGAATTTACTGTCTTTGCCTGCTGCGCTTTCTCGAGGCCGAAGCGCCCACCCCGCAGATAGGCCATGGTATTTTCCAGTTCGCCGAGGATATGCGGCAGTTCCTCCAGGCTCTTGGCAACAAAGAGTTGGGGCTGTGGCTCTGTGATGTCGTACGACTGTTGGACGCAATCGACGGTCAATGGAATCTTGCGCACCTTTTCCGATAGGCAGCCTTGGCTCTCACCCACAGATGACAGCAAGCCAGCGCCATAGATCTTTGGCCGCCGGATGTCGCCCACCAAACCGTATTCAATCGTCCACCACCCCATGCGGGCTACCATATTCGATTCAGAGGTATAGGTGACGGCTGCGGCGGCAGCATCCAGCAGGGCCTGGGCTCGTTCCACCTCATGCGGTTTTGTATCAGGATTCTCTTTGATGTCGCTCAAATAGCGAATGGCTTCGTAAAGGCGCACATCCTCCGAAGAAAAAATAGCTTTGTTGGCAATGCGCCCATAACTTCGTAGATAGTTGCGATAGGCAGCGTCGGCAACAATCGGCGCATGGCCAGCTGCTTCATGCACGATGTCCGGTGCCGGAGTGTATTGCAGGTGGTCTAAGGTCCGCATGTCAGTAGCGATGGGCATGACGCCGCGGGCTTGGAACTCTAAAAATATGGCGGGCGGAATAAATCCGCAAACGCCGACGGCTCCATAGCCGAACTGCTGCAAGCAATCATCCATCTCGCGAATGTCCGGAATACGATCGATGGGAATACCGGTCTGCTTGAGGCCGTCGAGATAAATATCGACCGCGTGATCAGCGAAATAGGCGCGATTCTGGCGCATGATATAGCGCCATGTCGCATGCTCGGTTGGGGTGTATTTTTCGTAGTTCTGCTCCACGCAATACTGGCGCAGATAGGTCGGAAGATTCTTTTCAGTATGGGTCAAGCTTCGCCCTCCTGGCCAATTAATACCCCGGAGGCAGTATAAACTCACCCGTGGCCGCATACCAGGTACTCGTACCTGTTCTTTCGTTCTTCCATTCTAGCTGATAGGTCAAGTAGTCCGCTTGGAAATTGGTGTAGCCGTCGGTGAGGCCGCGTTCGGCTCGGTCCGTGCCCCAAGAGTTCTTGGCCTTGAAATAGCGCAATTGGCCTTTCAAAGCCGCCTGCTTCAATTCGTCCGAGACATCTCCTTCGCCAATGGTGCCGATACCTGGCACCTTATCCACGACGTAGTCTTCCAGAGGCACCAAATGGCCGCCTTGATCGCCAGCTTCTCCTGCTTCTCGCAGCGTTGCAACTTTGAAGGTTGCATCTTCGCTGTCCAAGGCATTGAAATCAATCATGACGCTGAGGACGACTGGGTGGCGATCGTTGAGGGCCCGCATAGCTCGACGAAAAAGCTCTTCGCGGGCGCGTTGCTGACGGGCTCGGACACGAGCCTTTTTTCCATAAACTTGCGGAAAACTGACCTCCTGCCAGGCCTTTGTGCCGTAGCCCAGGTACGAATCGATGGTGTCCTCGCCGCCGCGGGGGCCGCGACGGACAACGAACTCATTAGCGGGGATTGCCGTTTTTTCAGCTTTCGCCATGTCCGTCTGAAAGGCCAGATCTAAAACGCGACGGACATTTTCCGGAGTGCGATCTTCGCGCTTCTCCAGTTCACCACCTTCGGCCAGCGCCTCGTTTACATACTCTAGGGCTTCCGCCTGCCGGTTCGACATCTCTAACTCGGCTTCAGACTCGATGAAAGTCTCCTCAAGGACGATACCGTGCTCGAGAACGATTCGTGAGGCCGTGTACCAGGAGCCGCCCTCGTTTATCTCCTTGATGCGGCTATCAACGATTTCGCCGTACCAATGCCACCACGTCCAAAAAGACTCCGAGGCGTTGATTTCGTCCCCAGTTGCTTGCTTATGTAAAGACTCGGCCCATGAGGCCATGGCATAAAGCCAGCAATTGCCGATGGACTGACGCTTGACGCTGCTATGTTCAACATCGGTAACGAGAGTGTCGGAACCGGACTCCTCGACACGCTGGCAGGCGCCGGCTATCAGGGCGAAGGCAAGAAGCCAGACTCGGGGTCGCGAATTCGAAACGCTCATGTGGGCAAAGTGCCGCATGTCTTATTCTCCCATTTATCAAAATCCGCCGTCGTTACCTATTCGCATTCAGAAGAAGCCGCGGCGAGCCGCGACTATAGCAGGCGCCATGCCATTGTCTATGGCACGCTGTGCATGGTGATATGCGTAAAAAAATGTTATAAAAACGGATAGTTGAAAATAATTCTAGCTGGCCGTTTGGCCAGCTAGAATGGGCTGCTGGTCGCTTGTTGTGACTGGAGTGGTCACAAATTGTGGTAGTATCTTGGGTTGATTGCAAATTTTAGGATGGCCCTGCGGTCAGGAGTGCTGAACGGATGGTGACACGCGAAGAGTGGATGCGCCGGCTGATGTTTGGAGCGGCATTAACGGCAGTGACTTTTTGTGCCGCCAGTTTAGGGGCACTGTCGGTGATCGTCTTTCAGGTGTTCTTTGGTGACGACAGCGTCCTGAAGAAGTCGGCGATCATGTCTCATATTAACGAAGAAACCATTATCTTTACTCAAGATGAAGAAACTCGAATCGGCAGTTTCTTTGATCAGTCCCACCGGCGCTACATTCCCATCGATGAGATACCAGCCCACTTGATCAATGCCTTCATTGCCTCAGAGGATAAGAATTTTTACCACCACATCGGTGTCGATCCTGTGGCGATCTCGAGTGCATTTTTTGACGGCTTGGTTCGTGGTCGTTTTGTGCGAGGCGGCTCGACCATTACCCAGCAGACTGTCAAGAATCTTCTTGATCGTCGTGAGCACAGTTTTCGGCGAAAATTTCGCGAATGGATCTACGCTTTGCAGTTGGAGCGCCTGTACGAAAAGCGGCAAATCATGGAGTTCTATCTCAACCAATTTCACGTGGCCCTGAACGGCAACGGTGTTGGCATCGCCGCCCAATACTATTTCGACAAGGACGTGCGCGAGCTGAGCCTCACGGAGGCTGCCTTTATCGCAGGCTCGGTCAAGGGGCCCAGCAAATACAACCCGTTTATCAAATTCACTGAGGCGGAACGGGTTAAGGCGCAGAGTGAGGCAGACGCTCGCAAAAACTACGTTCTGCGACGGATGTATGAACAAGGGTGGATCACCAAGGAGGAGTTGAAGGAGGCTTGGGATCAATCGGTGCCTTTTGAAAAGGGAAAGTTTCAGAGCAAAGAAGTGGCCCTGGTGTCGTTGATTCGCAGCCAGATGAATAAGAAGGAAATCCTAGAAGCCTGCGGTATCGAAGACCTTGCTGATTTGAATCGAGCTGGTCTGAAAGTCTATACGACGATCGATATCGAAATGCAGCGTTCCGCCCAATTGATGATGCGCCGCAATCTGTCGCGTTTGGAAACGATTCTCAAGGGTTTTGCTCCGGAAGATCCGGAAGATTTTAAGGCGATACGCGATCTGGAGGACAACGAATTTTATTTTGGTAAAGTCCTGGAAATCGATCGCAAGGCTGGCAAAGAGAGCATCACTCTTGATTTCGGCTATCCCAAGGGCGTCATCCCGCATGACTCTTTGGTGCGTTACGCCAAACAGATGGACGTGGCGGCCCCCATCGGCTTTGAAAAGCGATTGAAGCAGGTCATGGACACCGTTAAGGTCGGCGATGTTTTGTTTGTCGAGGTTCGGTCCTATGATCGCCAGGCAAATTCCGCCATCCTCGAATTGCAGAAGCGTCCGCAGGTCAGCGGCGGCTTGATCGCCCTCGATAAAGGCGAGGTGCGAGCGTTGGTTTCGGGGTTTGATCCGCATGGCTACAATCGAGCGATCTTTGCCACCCGTCAGCCAGGATCCGTATTCAAATCCGTCGTCTATTACGCCGCCTTGCAGCTGGGCTGGAACGTCTTGGATCAACTTGATAACGAGCGCAGAGTTTTTCCTTACCAGGGTCAGTTCTACTATCCGCGTCCTGACCACGCCACTCCTTATCAAGATACATCGATGCTCTGGTCAGGCGTGAAATCGGAAAACTTAGCTTCTGTTTACCTGACTTATAAATTGGTTGAGAAGCTGAACTTCGAACAATTCACGGCGCTGATGGGCAGTATGGGGCTCTTGCCAAGTGACGGCGAATCGGAACGCGACTTCCACTTTCGTGTGGCTCGTAAGTTGGGAGTGCAGCTGGACAATGATGGCATTCGTGAATATGAACTCGGCAATGCCATTCGTGATGTTGAACCGGATTTGGTTTTCCGCCGCGAGAACGAGCTATTGAGGCGCCTTCAGCGCATGTGGTGGGGTAAAGGTTATCAAGCTGAAATGCAGTCCATCTATAAGCTCGAAGCTGGGACATTCACGGATAGCGAGGTCGCCACTCGCTTGCGTCTCATCAAGAACAATTACCAACGGCATCAGGCGCTGAAAGCATTTCTGACCGAAGACTGGCAGGCCATTGAAGAAAAGGTTTTGGCATCAGGCGCTGAGGGAGCTTTGGCCGACGCGCAACTGCAACGACGTCTGGCGCGGTTCCGGGTAATGTCATCAACGGGTAGCATGCCGTCACTTGGATATTTTCGCGTTCTTGAGGACGAAGAGCCGAAAGAAACACCTTCACGTTCTCTAACCTTTGAAGCGACCGAAGGGCGGTCTTTGAATAGTCTGGATATCCAGGCCATATGGGGCGAGTCGGGATTTTTCTCGGCGCGAGCGGGCATCAGTTTGAGCGATGTGCTGATGGAAGGGTATTTGCCGCTGGGCACCTTCAATCGGGTCCAGCAGCAGCTGGACGATCGCTACCAGGCTGTGATGGCGATCGACGAGACTTACGATCTACTGCGTTACTACCATCACCATGATTTTCGTGTAGCCCTGGGTTTGAATTACCTCAAAGACTTATCGAAGCAGATGGGCGTGTTTTCCAAATTAGATCCCGTGTTGTCCTTTCCTCTTGGTACCAACGATGTGAGTGTTACCGAGGTGGCAAAGATTTATCAGACCTTTGTTGAGGGTAAGATCTACCAGTTTTACAAGGATGGTCCGGCAAATCAGGTGAACTTCATCCGCAAGATTGAAGATCGTTTTGGCAATCTGTTGTGGGAAGCACAGCATATCGAGCATCAGTTGGTCGACCCAAGTTATTCGGTGCAGATGCGGGAGGTTTTGCGCAAGGTTGTGACTCATGGGACGGGGCGCTTGGCTCGCGGAGAACTTTACGTCTCGGTGGGGAGCGAAGGGGGAAAAGGCAGTAAGGAGATGCGCGTGCGCGTTCCTGCTTTCGGCAAAACAGGAACGACAAACGATTATACGACCGCATCGTTTGCTGGATTTATTCCATACCCCGTGACCAAGGGAGCGGCGTTGAATCCCAAGGATAGTTATGTGCTGGCCAGTTACGTGGGCTATGATTTAAATCAACAGATGGTGCGCGGTGGATACAATGTGGGTGGTGCCTTCGGAGCCTTGCCTGTCTGGACAGACTTGGCGCGCTCCATCATCAAAGAAAAGAACTACGGCGAGTATCTCGATCGCTTCGACTTGAGCGTTATTTCTCGGCAAGAATGGCCATTGGTTTATTCAGAAAAGACAGAGGGCGTGCGCATCGATTTGCCGCGTGGCTTGATTTTGCAGAAGGCCGAGAGTGATGATCCCGAGCAATTTGCGACGACGAATATTCAGGAAACTGGCGAACTACCCTACAACGAATTCGCGATCGACGCGCCGGTAAGATCGCTGGTGCGAATGCCACAGCAAAGGGCCGATGATAGCCGCAGCCAGTATCGGCGCTTTCAGATGTTTGCAGCTCTGCCAGATCCCAAGGACGGTGGTAAAGTGGGTGCGGCAGTGTCAGCAGGTCCCGTTTCCAGCACGGTGGATCCGAACGCTGCAACGGACATTCCCGGTCGCCGACGCGGCCCCGTTTCCAACGCGGGAGCAGCCGTTCCCATACCACAGGAGCGCGTCGGTACCAGCGGTAATCTTGACAGCGGACAGGTTCGTCAAGATGGAGGCTCTGTGGCAAGCGAACGTGCGATGGAAGTACCGGAAGTCGCCTCTCCCGGTGGTGGCGCAGCTTCGCCTCCTGGCGATTCGCGAGATAGTCCGGCAGCGACCCAACCAGCGGAAGGTGGTGGCTTTGTCGAGGAAGAACTGTGGTAATGACAACTGGTCCCCGCGATGATTGCCAGGGCGCCAGTTAACAGCGCGTCGCGTTGCAGAGCGCCAAAGCCGAGCAATCGGTCGGCGGAGTGAGTTGGTAGCAGAACCAAATGCGTCGCGATTGTTCCCGCGAGTGTGCCCCAGGCAATTGTTTCGTTTCGCACATGCGGACGCAGGCTGTCTGCGCCGAATCTGCTCCTGCTTGGCGCTGCGCCATGTGCACAAATTGTGTCAAATACATGGCATCTTCATTTTGGGCCAAGGCTGGGCTGTTGCCGCAACCGATCTGCGCCAGACTTTGTATCGTGGTGCAGGCTCGGGCGCAGGAAAAGTCGGCAGTCATGCTGGGGCACGCTGAGCCGGCGGGGGCTGAAGGCTGCGGGGTTGGGTTGTTGGTCCAGGGGATTTGGGGCTGGAAAGGCGTCGGTCTCACATCAGGAACCACTGTCGTTGGAGCGCGTTGCCGGTTTTCTGAGGCCGATTGGCAGCCAAGTGCCACCATCAGCCCCAGTATTCCCAACTGTGTTTGGACAAACAAGCCTATGGATAGCGTCTGCATCTTTGTGCCGAATCCCCGCAAGGAGGTTAACGTCGAACTTGCTGCAAGGAGCGCTCAACCCCGCGTTGCATGGCATTCTTCGCACGCTGCCGCAGCTGGATGCTGTTCCAGTCTCCCCAAGTACCGCTAGCGCTCAGGCTGCCGGCACTCGCCTCATAGGTTGGCGGCGTCGAGGCACTCGTGAACGTTAGGGTTCCAGTCCAATTGTTGATGACAAAAGCCTTGCTGCCGGCGGAGTGATACGTCCCGCCCTTGGTGCCTTTCAAGCCAGTGCTTGTGAACTTCGTATACTCGCTGGAAGATTCGTTGGCTCCATCACCCGATTGGCTATCTGAGTTTGATTCGATCTCCATGCAACCGTCAGCCTGAGTGCTTTCCGTTTCCGTCTTGGTGTAGGCGCATCCTTCGCCACTCGCATTGCCACTAAACGATTGGGACAGGATGGCTGAAACCATTGATTTTCCCTGGTAACTGATGCGAGTGGAGGCATCCATGCTGAAGTTGGTCAGCATGGATCCAGCTTCACATTCGAAGTCATCTTCTGTTTCCGAGATTTCTTCAAAGGAGCGTCCATCGTAACTGCTCAAATCTTTGCCGGTACAGGTGACGGTCAAAAAGAATTTGAAGAGCATGCGATCGACCTTGATGCTAACGTTGTCGGTGCCCTCTCCACCAGCCATCGCTTCCTTGAGTGCCTTTTCGTAGCAGGCGGCAACATCCCGTTGCAGACCAAAGCTGATTGTGTCACCGCTGGCTTTAATCTTGCCATCCATGATGCCTTCCATGCAGCTGTCAGGGCTCGCGGAGGTGCCTTCCTCATCGGTTTCTGCGGAGGTCCGGACTAGCCCCATACTATCTCCATCATCAAATTCAGCTGCACCCGAATCGCTCAAGGCCGTCGTGAATTCAGTTTCACTAAGCGCGGTCACATTCAGGGGTACCGTCAGGCTAGAAGGTACGAGAAAGGGCGCTGTCACTTCACTGTTGCCTTCGCTCTCCGCATCTTTTCCACAATTGGTAAGAAGAGCAGTCGTCGCTGCAGCAACCAAGATCGCATGCTTCATTTTGTTCTCCAGATGAATGTCTCTTGAGGGAAATGCCGTGGATTCATTTTAGCACAATCGAGAGCTGCTGATCGCTAGGCATACAATGACGCGAGGCCGCGCCCAGACTGAAGTTGCTGGCAGTGAAGACAGCAGGGTCTTTTCAGGTTCTTTAAATAATCTTAAAATGGGAATGGGTGCTGTGTCGCGTCACTATCGAGTTCATTGTTTAACCCATAAAGAGCAGCTTTCATCAAGTACGGAGCGAAGTTATGACTGAGCCAAAAGAGCAGCGTCAAGCGCAAGGCCTGAATATCGTGGAACCTGTTTGCCGTCGAGCGCCCAGTCCTGAAGAGGACGCATCCTATGCTAATGCTGACCTACCAAAGTCCCAAGTTCGCTCCGTAACGAGTCCACCTCGGCCACATGTGAGCGAAACGAAAGAATACAAGCGCGCAAATAAGTCTGCCCGTGCAGTGTTGTCGAACTGACGTGAACGCGTCCACGCATCAGCAAGCGATGCAATAGATCCAAAGTCGGGTCACCGGTCGCTGACGCACCGTTGCTGGCTCCGTCCGCGACGCGGAATGTGACGCAGCTCAGCTGTGGCGCCGGCCCTCGTTCAAAACGAGGGTCCTCGGCCAAGCGCGCGTAAAGATACTGCGCCAGCAATAGTTTTTCCTCGAGAGTCTGCTTAAAGGTCTCGCTGCCGTGCAGCTGCAGGCTTAGCCAAAGACGCATTCCGCGAAAATGGCGGGTTAATTCTGGCGAGACATCGGCGGGTGACGGGACATTGGGATCTTCCACATCGGCCAAGTAAGCTGCAGTATGGCGAAACGCTTTCGTCAGCCATTGACGATCGTGCACCAGGGCAGCCCCACATCCGTAGGGTAAAAACAGCCCCTTGTGGGGATCGACGACTAAGCTATCGACATCGCGAAGGCAGTCAGCAGCTGCTTGCTTGGATGCGGTCATGGCAAACATACCGCCGTACGCGCCATCAACATGCAGCCAGGCTTGGAAGCGTTTGGAAATCACCCGCAGTTCAGAGATCGGGTCGATGGCGCCGGTGTTGACCGTTCCAAAGCTGGCGTAAATCAACCAAGGATCCAAGCCTGCGGCCTGGTCGGCCCGCATCTGCGCATCCAGCGCCGTCGGATCGAGCCGCAGCTGGGTGTCAGACGCGACTTCCCGCCGCTGGATGTGTCCCAAGCCAACGAATTTTAGGGCCTTAAACAGGGCTTGGTGGGCCTCGGGGCTGTGGTAAACGACTAACTTCGAAGTATCTGCCGTATCTCGCGTTTCTCGGGCTGCGGCCAAGCAGGTCGCTGTCGCCATGGTACCACCGCTGGTCAGCGTTCCCCAGGCGGTCGTCGGCAAGCGAAAACCGTCGCACAGCCACTGAATGAGTTGATTTTCAATGAGCGTGGCTACGGGTGACGCGCGGTAAACTCCCGCATAGCGATTGGTCAACGCAGCCAAGAAATCGCCGACAGCAGCTGCCGGCAAACCACCCCCGGGTACATAGCCAAAGAATCGACCCGAGCAGGGATTGATACCAGCGTTCAGGCCAGCGCGAAAATTGGTGAGAACTTCGTCCAGCGGCCGCGCGGACTGAGGAATTGATAAGGGCTTTGGAGCCGGGTGAACGCGCAGATCATAATAAGCAGCCTCGCTGTCTTGGTCTCCAAGCCATTGCTGTGCGAATCGGCCTATTTCTTGCCACCATTGCTGCCAAACCTCGGGGCTAGGGGCGAGTCCTTGAGAAGATGCTTGCAAATGATCGATTTGCAGGCGCAAGGCGGCAAGTTCTGGTGACAGTGTCATGGCAATCTCCAACGCAATCCCCAAGGTGACGTGTAGCCCACCGAGTGATTGGTGATTCGGCCTTCGGCATCAACAAAATAGTAAGTGGGAAAGGCGTCGATGCGGAAGGCTGCGGCCGTTTCGCTATTGCCTAGCAATGTCGGGAAGGACCACTGATACTCGGCGGCATAGGCGCGAATCTCAGCTGAATTCGCGAAATCGAGGCCAATGGCGACCACGTTTAAATCGGACCTGTCGCGTGCTAACTCGCCGAGTTCTCCAGAAGTAGCCTTGCAAACGGTGCACCAAGGCGCAAAGAAATAATAAACGGTGCTTTGCCCGCGGAAGCTGTGCAATGGTGTGATCTGATCATCGGTATTAGCGAGGCTGATGTCGGGAATAGAAGCTAATCCATCTGCCGGCAAGAGATGGCGGGTTTGCCACCACTGGATGGCAAAAAAGATGGCAACAAATAGCAGTAGATCGCGAAACCACCGGTTCTGTACGAGTCTTCGAATCTTCACGGAAGTTCCTTGCGGGCCGAGACACTGGTGCCCGGCAGGGTTACTGGCACCAGTCGATCGTCGCTGGCCAATTTAACCCCGTATGATAGCATAGCAGCTGAAAATTTCGAGGGAGGTTCGTATGTCGGGTCGAGTCACAGGCGTAGGCTTAATTGTAAGTTGTTTTATATTGTTAGGTGCAAAAAAGGCCCATGTCCATGGCGCTGGACACTTAAATCTTGCCGTCGACAAACAGCAGGTACGCATGCAGTTGCGCGTCTCTGCCGAGGACATCGTTGGATTTGAGCACGCACCCAAGAACGATCAACAGCGACAAGCTTTGGCAACCGCCAAAGAGGCGCTAACGACGAAGCTAGGCGAACATATCCAGTGGCCGGCATCTTGGAAGTGCACGTGGACGATCACGGAAGCCGAGTTTTTGGACGAGATCGACGATGACGATGATCACCACCACCATGACAAGTCCCATGACAAGAAGGCAAAGGCCAAGCCAGCCAAAGCGGCGAAGCATCAACATAGCGATATTGAGATCGATGCTAAGGCCGAATGTCCGGGTGCCGCGAGTGACGTTGAAGTGGATGCGGCCGCGTTGTTCAAAGCCTTTCCGCGTCTGAAGACGTTGAATACGCAATTTGTTGGCGCGGACCAGCAGACTTCGAAAACCTTAGGCCGAAAAGACTCGAAACTAACGATCGTGAGTTCAAAGAAGTGAGCGTCGCCATTGACTGCCAAGATTTGATCTTCGCCTATGGTGGCGGTAAACCGGTGCTCTCGCTTTCGGCTTTGACCGTCCAACGTGGCGAACGCGTTTTTGTCTTCGGCCCTAGCGGTAGCGGCAAGACCACGCTCCTGGGTTTGGTGGCTGGGATCCTGCAGCCTAGTGCGGGCAAACTGGCGGTCCTTGGCAACGATTTTACCAAATTGTCTGGACGCCAGCGGGACCGAATCCGCGGAGTGCATTTTGGCTATATCTTTCAGCAATTCAACCTGATTCCCTATCTCAACGTGTTGGAAAACATCATTTTGCCCTGTCGGCTCAATTCCGCACGCCGGCAACGTTTGGGTGTCCAACGCCCGGAAGAAAAGGCGCAGGAATTGGCGGATCACTTGGATATTGCCGGATTGTTGGAAACCTCAGTTTTGGAGCTTAGCGTTGGCCAGCAGCAGCGCGTGGCGGCAGCGCGCGCTTTGCTGGGCGCACCGGAATTGATCATTGCCGATGAGCCCACCTCGGCGTTGGATGCGGACCGGCGCACTGGTTTTTTACAGGTGCTCTTTCGCGAGGCGGCTGCTGTTCAGTCGACGATTCTTTTCGTCAGTCACGATCGATCCTTGGCGCCACTATTTGATCGGCAGATTGACCTTCCGGCGCTGAATGCGGCGACGGGAGGTATGGCATGATTTTGTCCTTAGCTCGCAGGGCCATGCAGCATCGGCCACTGACCACGGGTTTGGCGGTGCTGTCCGTCGCGCTCAGCGTGATGTTGCTTCTGGGTGTCGAGAAGGTCCGCGTCGGGGCGCGCGAAAGCTTTCGCCAGACCATTAGTCAGACGGATCTCATTGTCGGTGCCCGCAGCGGACCAGTGCCGCTCTTGTTGTATTCCATTTTTCACATGGGCAGCCCAACCGCCAATGTGTCGTACGAGCGGTTTCAGTTCTGGACCCAGCATCCCGCCGTGGCATGGACCATTCCTTTGAGTTTGGGTGATAGTCATCGCGGCTTTCGCGTTGTAGGGACGAGTCCGCAATTGTTCGAGCGTTATCGCTATCGTGGTGACAAGGGACTGGAGTTTGCCGAGGGCAGGCCGTTTTCTGCAGTGCCGGACGCGGTGATTGGTGCGGATGTGGCAGCCCGATTACGCTATCAAGTGGGGACTTCCCTCACCTTGAGTCATGGCGTGTCAGATGATGGTGTTTCCTTTCAAGATCATGAGAACGAGCAGTTTAGCGTCGTGGGAGTCCTGCGCAAGACGGGGACCCCGCTGGATCGCAGCGTGTTGGTGTCATTGGCGGCCCTGGAGTGGTTGCATGTCGGATGGGAGGACGGAGCTCCCCCCGCGAGTAGCGGACATTCAGCTGAACATGCTGGCGACATCACTCCGGAAGACCTGCCTGAGCCAGAGACTTTGACCGCATTTCTTCTGGGGGCCAAGTCGCGGCTAGATACGCTTGGTCTCATGCGCGAAATCAACGATGACACCTCGGAGCCGATGCTGGCGGTCATACCTGGAGTGGCGCTGGATGAGCTGTGGGCCGGCATCGACTACGCTGAGGCGGCTCTGCGCGTGGTGGCGCTGTTCGTCGTTTTAGTTGGACTGACGGGCATGTTGATTGCGATTTACAATACCCTGAGTGAACGTCGTCGTGAGATGGCTATTCTGCGGTCGCTCGGAGCTGGTCCGTTGATGATTGCTGGGCTGTTTCTAGCCGAGGCGTTGACGGTAACCTGCTCCGGCCTTGCACTGGGGATGGGCTTGCTATACGGGGGGTTGCAGCTGGGGCAGGGGTGGATTGAGCGCGAGTTCGGACTTTACTTATCGATTGCGGCACCTGGGGTGGGCGAGTGGACTTACATTTTATTGGTGGCTGTCGCGGGAGTTGCCATGGGCATTGTTCCCGCGTGGCGGGCCTATCGATTGACGCTGAGCGATGGGTTGGCCGTACGGACCTAATGTTGCAGAGGAGGGTGCTTGGGTAACGGCGCAAAAATCAGTGTGATTATTGCCGCGGCATTGTTTCCCGTTTTCGCGGTCGTTCTCTACAATTCTCTGGGAGGTATCAAACCAGGCGAACCTGATCCATACGCAACCGTGGATTGGAAAATGTTGCGTGAATTGGATTTGGAAAGTGGAAGAGCACCTGCAAGTTTGAGTCAGTATGATGGCAAGAAGGTCAAGATTCCCGGCTTTGTCGTGCCACTTGACGACAATGATCAGGGCCTCGCCGAGTTTCTGTTGGTGCCAAGCCCGCAGGCTTGTATTCACGTACCGCCGCCGCCAGCAAATCAAATGGTGCTTGTGCGCATGGAGGGCGGTACGCCACCACAGCGGTCTTGGGGGGCTGTTTGGGTGAAAGGAGTTTTGCGGATTACCGATGCTGGGAGTCAATACGGAAAGACTTCGTTCCGATTGTATGGCGAAGGGGCCGAGCCCTATAAGCGCGAGAGAGACTGATCGGCCCAGCCTGCTAGATTCCATAAACTGGTGCCATTAACTGTGCTTTGGGTACCCCTATGCAATCTGGGGTACCATCCCTTCCAGCCGCTGATTGTGGTAAACAATGAACGGCAATCGAGACGGGTTTGCACTTGGTATGTTCAAACGTTTCCATTTTATCAAAGATCGCCACCAAGCATCTGGTCGTTTACAGTTGGGACACATTTTAGCACCTCCTAGGGTGCTAAAATGCGGGAGTTGTTAAGGGGTTGGAAGTGACATGGGAGTAACCAAAGCACATTTCACGGCGTCAGTTCATAGCTGCTTCTTATTATTCGCTGAGCGTCCAGCTATAGCGGCCCCAGAACCCTTTAGGCGTTAGGCCGCCCATCGTTTGAAAGTCTAATTTCAGTACTTCCCGTTGTCTGAGAAGATCGGCCTGCTCATTCGTAACTTCTAGAATGGCAACGGTTCCGACCTGACTGCGGCAAGAGCCTTGGCCTTCGTGTTGCTCAGCTGCCGTTATGCGGATGGCTACAGCGCGAGTCGGTCGCTGATCTGGCGAGGACACCACGGTTGCATTGAGCTTATGAACATTGGTCAATCCCACAATATCGGCTTCGAAGGTGCAGTGGTCGTAGTGGGACGCGAGGGCTGTGCTTGCCGAACCGAGTGCCCCAACTAGCCATAGTTTCTTAAACATGCTTATTCTCCTTGGGTGATGGCGACGGATAATGGTCCGTCGCGCGTGTGAAGTTTATGGTCGAAGGTAGTTCCACGAACTTTCGCATTGCATACGTTCTTGAAAATGCATGGCACCAGTTGCTGCTGACTTAACAACCATGGTTACCAGGTAGGATTCCGAGCCACTGAATCTGTTGCCAGTGTTCGAAAGCACGTCCTTTGTTTGTGGCAAGAAATTGACGTCAAACGGCCAGCGCTCAACGCTGCTGCTGGCACCACCTGCCGTATGTGTGATCTCAGCGATTAATTGATTCTCGCGAAACAGACGTGCTTGGTAGACAATGGTGTCTGGCAAGGGAGCGACACCACCCTGATATCGATACACGGTAAATCTGACGCTGCCAGAGGTGTTCTGGCACTGGCCGTTGACCGGCGACGCACCTTCGATATCTCCTTGCTTGGACGCGACACAGACTCCTTGTTGCGGAATGTATTCGTAACCAACCACACAGCGACACACCGACGGATAGCCCCACGGGTTCACATCGGGCGTGCATTCCAGGGGCAGACTTGGGTTAGGGGGAGGAGGCGGAGATGGCATCTGTCCGGTGCTTCCGGCGAAGCTCGGAGCCGCATACATGGCCGCAGAAAAAAGAACTGCAAAGATTGTTTTGTACATGTTGTGATTCCTTGGAACGGTGTCGATCTCACGCGTCGATCATCCATTCGCGTTTTGCGGATGGATGGGCTCGCTCGATCTACTTATGATGGCGCGGTCCTTGCCGTCAAACCGAATTCTGCCATTTTTAAACAATTAGTTGCCAAATTCGAGTATCGATGTTCATAATTGGCATATGGACTATGTGTTGATCAGCCAGCAACTGTTACGTGCCTGTCGCGGTCGGCGATCACAGGCAGTATTGAGTCAGCGTCTTGGGTTTCGATCGAATCAACTGTATCGCTGGGAGGCTGGGTTGCGGGGCATTGGTTGGCGGGACTTTGTTGCTGTCTGCGCCGCGTGCCGGATGTCTTTAGGTGGGCAGCTGAAGTCAGTGCTTGGCTATTCGGGCGACCCCGTCAATACGGCGCGCCTGCTTGATTTCCTGTTGGGTGACATGCCGACCCGAGTCGCTGCGGAGAAGCTCGATTGCTCCTATCAATCATTAGGGCGATATCGACGGGGGGCCGGCGATCCAAAGATGTCGCTGCTTTTGCAGATCGTTGATCAGTTACAAGGGCGCTTGGTCGAATTTATCGAGGGAATCGCTGGCCCAGGTCGGATAGAAGCCTTGGTGGAAAAGCAGCAGCAGCGAGATCAGGAAAAAGCTCTGCGAATTGCCTTTCCCATTTGCAACGTCGTTTGCAGTTTGTTGGAAACCCAAGCGTTGCGCAATACACCGTACCGACGCGGTATGATCAGTGAAGCTGTCGGAATATCCCTGGCCGATGAGGAACAGCTGCTGCGAGCATTGCAGGAAGTGGGAGCCATCGAACGAAAAGGCAATCGCTATAGTACCACCGAAAAGGGCTTGGAACTGAATCCTGCGGATGTGGCGACAAGCTTACGGCAGCGTTTGTACTGGGCGCGTTTTCCGCCATCCTTGCTGGAACGCAGTCGAGCGATCAGCGAAGATAGCCTATTTGGCTGGGCGGTGTTTGCCGTCAGTGATGATGCGTTTGGGAAAATCCGGGAGAAGCTGCGCGAAGCGTATGGTCAAATTGTTGCCATCGCCAACGCCGATGCCGGCGCTAAGTCGGCAGTCAAGATCATGAACATAAACTGCCTGGACTTTGCCGAGTACCGAGCATCCGGTGCAAAACTGCCTATTGCCGAGCTGCTGGCAAAATAATGGCTAGGGTCCGCCATGTAGATCGTAGAAGGTCGGCATAAATAGGCACTCGAGGCTACCCTCGACGAACCCCCACACACCCGAGGCGATGTTGGCGACGGCACCTTTCGGGGGTGGTGATCGGTGACTGATCGGCTGCTCCCAGGTGATGGGCTGCCGCACTTGACTCGCTTGCGAGTTTGTTGGGGGATTTTGGGTAGCCGAAGGCTTTGCCGAAGATGCAACCGGCCCTGCAGCCGAGTCTGCATAGTTCGCCGCCCGCGCCGCGCCTTTGGCGGCCTGCAATGTGAACTCTAGGAATAGCTGCTTCTCGGCTTTTCTTGCCAGATTGATGGACGGATCTCGGTTTATTGTCGCTATCTCATGAGTTAGGTCGATGGCGCGAGCTCGCACGTATTCTGTCAATACGTGCTCTGGAGTCGCCCCGGTCAATTCCTGAAACAGCAGGAATATCTCTCGATTTGGTCCGTTCACGAATTGCGAATCAGGTCTGCCGAGATCTGAAGCGCTCACGACCTTGGAGATGATTTCCCAAGCTTTGGCTTGCAGTTCGCGAAACTTTTCCGGCGAATATGCGGCTGCATCCAATGACTGGTCATAGAGTTGAATCGCCTCGAGAGGTATCTTGATGACTTGCGAATACGCTGGTGGCGAAGCCGTAACTCCAACGAGGGCGATGATGGCGATGGCATAGGTGAGTTTCAAGTGAGCCTCCTCGTTGAAACCGAACGTTGGATCTCCTGATGGGATTTGCAGAGGCCATGCCAGGCGCCGTTTGCCGTGAAATTGTAGACATAACGGTTCCGCCGTACTGGAGGAGAAAGTGACGGGACAATGTCAGTTTGGAAGCTTTCGTAATGACAGCGTGGGGTTGCTTCAATGGCACCCGTAAGCGTGCGCATGCTGCTGGCGGCGGGGAATGGTTCCGCGACGTGGAACCATTTCTTCGGCCGTTGGGCCAACTTGATAATTTTCTTGAGTTAAACGTCCAGCTCGGATAGTGGAGCGCTGTTTCGAATTTTTCTCACTCAAGAAAGGTATTATCCATGCGACTCTTACCGATTATTTTCATGGGGGCGATGTTCGCGCCAGCCGCCGCACAAGCTGCATCTGTCCGTAGTGCCAAGTACGATGCAAAAACAGAAATCATCACGGTTGAAGTGACCTATGCCGGTGGTTGCAAGGAACACAAATTCAAACTGAGGATGAATGCTTGCATGGAAACGTATCCCGTGCAGTGTTCTGCCGACCTTGTAGACCTGACAAAGGGCGATTTCTGCGAAGCGCTTGTATCCAAGACAGTCACATTCAAGGCTGGCGACTATGGTTTGCTGGATAGCTATTATGACAATGGCAGCCTCGAAATTATCGGCAGCGACCGGACTTCGGCATCGATCCAGCTAAAGCGCATCGGTGGTGGTTCGATGGAGCCGCAATTGGTTACCTATAGCTGCCCAACGGCGTCTGGAAAGACAGTGCGATTTCTGCCTTCCTACGGCGAAGTACACTATTTGAATGCCGATGGCAGCGAATGGAAACAGCATGACGACGGGCTGAATTTCGACGAGCTCATTTTGGAATCTCATCCACCGCAAATCTCTGTCACCATTATTGACGACGAAGGTGAAAATGTGGGTGGCTGGCATCACGTCGATGGTGCTGCGACATTTACAGCGAAGTACCGCGGCAAGACGTATTCCAAGTGCCGTCAAGACTAGTAGTACTGGTACCCGATGGCTTGCGGTGATGCTCCGCGCATCGCCTACAGCCGCAGCAGACCGTATGCTGAGTGCTCGCGGCCGGACTTGAACCGGCACACCCTGACGGGCGAGGGATTTTAAGTCCCTTGTGTCTACCTATTCCACCACGCGAGCAACGACAGGCAAGCTAGCAAAAGTTTGTGGGTAAGTCAGTAAAAAGAGCGCGCTAACCGGTCGTATGCTGACTTCGGCTGGCGCGCTCCTTAGCGCCAATGGCTAGAGGGCAACCCAAACGGCCTTTTCACCCGTGTACAATTCCAACGCCTGCTTGCCGAGCTCTCGGCCGAAGCCCGACGACTTGTAGCCACCAAATGGCACGGCAGCGTCAAAGACGTTGTAGCAGTTGACCCAGACTGTACCCGCACGCAGACGGCGAACCAGGTTGTGGACCCGGCTCACGTCCTGTGTCCAAACGCCGGCGGAGAGTCCATACTGAGTATCGTTAGCTTGACGGATCAGGTCTTCTTCGTTCTTGAACTTTGTCGCGCAAAGGACGGGTCCAAAGATTTCTTCCCGGACAATGCTCATTTCCGGCTTAACTTGCGTGAATAGCGTTGGGCGGACGAAGAATCCACCGAGTTCGTCGCGCAATCCCCGACCGCCGGCTTCGACCTTCGCTCCTTCGGCTTTTCCTTTTTCGATGAAGCTGGTGATCTTGTTGTACTGCTCCAGCGAACACTGGGCACCCATCTGAGTCGCATCATCTAGCGGGTCGCCGACGATGATCTTTTCAGAAGCGGCCCGAAATTTTTCGATGAAGGCATCGTAAACGCCCTCTTGGAGAAACAATCGCGAACCAGCGCAGCAGACTTCTCCCTGATTGAAGAAGATGCCGAGGACTTGCCCGGAAACCGCTTTATCCAAATCAGCGTCGCCGAAGACGATATTAGGGGCTTTGCCGCCAAGCTCCAGCGAGACGCGTTTTAGATTTTCCGCTGCCGCCTTCATGACCAAGCGACCGACTTCCGTCGAGCCGGTGAAGGCGATCTTGTCGATGCCTTTGTGGGAAGCTAAGGCGGCGCCCGTCGAACCTTCGCCGGTCACGATATTGACGACGCCTGGGGGGAAACCGGCTTCCTGGATGAGCTTACCCAGTTCGATGGCGGTCAGCGGTGTCTGCTCGGCAGGTTTTAGAACGCTGGTGCAACCTGTTGCTAGGGCTGGCCCCAATTTCCAAGCTGCCATCAGCAGGGGAAAGTTCCAGGGAATGATCTGGCCCACAACGCCGGCCGGCTCCCGCAGGGTATAGGAGAAATAGTTTGCTGACACAGCGTTGACATCACCTAGAATCTTGTCAGCCCAGCCGCCATAGTAACGAAAGGTCTCGATGACTTGTGGTAAATCGAAGGCCAAAGTCTCGCGAATCGGTTTGCCGTTGTTCATCGACTCAAGCACTGCCAAGCGCTCTTTGTCGCGTTCGATCAAATCGGCCAACTTGAACATCAGTTGACCGCGTTCGCGCGGACTCATGCGGGACCACGGTCCGTTTTCCAAGGCGTGACGGGCCGAGGCTACGGCGCGATCCACATCTTCGACGCTGCCCCAGCTTACGTCGGCCAGTTGCTCTTCCGTTGCCGGATTGAGGGTGGAAAACGTCTTTCCGGTGCTGGCTTCCGTCCATTCTCCGCCAATGAGCAATCGGCCACGAGTCGTGGGTACGGCACTGTACTTGGTCATAATCTAACTCCTTTGTCGCCACATGTTGCATTCCATGATGAGTCTGTCGTGGGGCGCAAGAGGGTACCTTGACACAGGCCGCAAGTCGGCGCAAGAACTGGCCGAATCACTGGGATTTTTCGCAATAAAATCAGGGCCAGCAGCTAGGCCGCCCCATCATTGGGCACGAGGTGGGGAGGCGATTTTTCCCCGGTATCCGCCGAAGGACGCCACTGAAAGACGACCATGGTTCGGTCATCGCGCGCAGCATTTTCCTCGAAAATATCGCTTTCCAGAAAGAGTGCCTTGATCCGATCCGCATCCAGATCGTGACTGGCTTTGCCGAGATTCTTGCGCAGCAAACGCAAGAAATCTGATGTGCGGCGGCTGGTGTCGAGAAATCCATCGCTGGTCAAGATGGTAAAGCTTCCGGGCTCTAGTTGAATAGTCGTGAACTGCTGGTTGGGAATGGGTAGCAGATCGATGCGCCACAAATCGTCCCGCCGGGAATCTTCCCCGTCGATGTGAAAGTGCTTGGGCTCGATGATGATAGGGAAAGGAAAGTTCATTCGGTAGAAGGTGAGTTTTCCTGTACGCACGTCAAATTCGCAGCCGCCCATGGCGATCACGTCTGGATTTTCATTCATCCGACTAAAGAAGTCGTGCACCAGAGAGCAGTAGCGCGCCATCTTGCCCTCTGTCCAAGCGTCATCGCCTCGATGCGACCAAACCGTGTTCGCGATGACGTTGACACCCGAAGCTTTGAGCGCCGCTTGCACGCCGTGACCGGTGGCATCGTTGATGAGAAACGTCAAGCGCTGATGTTGTTCGTTCCAGTCGACAAAGTAAGTGTCGCCGGAGACATATAGCATCGCTTCGTGATGGCAGGCCATTTGCAAGTGCGCCGGCATTTTTGGAAGATGCAGGAATGCGTCCTGGACCGCCTTACCCAGCTCCATCTCGCGCTGGATCTCTTTGGCTTTGGCCTCGATGGTGGATAGCACCTTGACTCGATTTTCTAGCGTCGAGATGTTGATGAAGGCACTAAACGCCAATAGCCATGCGGATAGGGGCTGCATGGCATTGATCGAGGCGCGAAGAATGTCGAATTGAGCCAACCACGGGGTGTAATGAACCAGTGGATCCAGCGTTTGTTCCAATGAAGCAATCGCCGCCAGTGCTAACGCCAATACTCGCCACGGGAGTTTCTTGTTGCGAAGGAACCACGCCGCCCGCACGCACACGATCACGCCGAGCAGTCCGATGGTCAGATCGCGCACATTTGGGATTTCATTCTGCCAAGTGATATCCCAAACCGAACTGTAAGCGCGAAGGACACCATAAGGTAGGGATAATATGGAACCCCAAAGTAGCCATGGGCCCGTTCCTTTATGAATGACACGCGCTAGCTGCAGGAAGAAAAACAGGCGAAAGATATCTCCCATCTGATAGCAATAATGTCGGATGATGTTCAGGGTCTCTTGATTCACGGGCAGCCAGCCAAAGGCCGTGCTGATCGCAAAGGCTTCAAAGCCCATAAACAGGCCAAGCCCGAGTGTCTCCGGAGATCCATCGATGATGAGAAACAGCGCCAGTACGAAGACAGCCATGGTAATGCGGGCAATGGCTCCGATGAAGTCGCCCCGACCTGCGGATTCGCTGGCGATGAACTGCTGGTAGTCGTTGTATTCACCCATCGTCATCACACTGGTGAATTGACGGACCTTTGGCAGCTCAGAGAATCGTCGCGAAACGAGCGATGATTGGTCGGTATCGATTTCTAGAACGACGTCAATGTTAACTGGCAGGTCGCGGAAGCGATCTGGTTGAAATTGGTAGGTGATCCATGTGCTGTCAAAGAATGTTCCGGTGAGTTGACCTGCGATGTAGACATCGGCACGACGATAGCTGAATGCTGGCATGCTGAGCAGAAGGGTCTTGTTGCTGGTGAGTGCCTTCCAGCTGCGCGGCTGAATCATAGCTCGTAGCATGCCCAGCTGCAAAGAACCCGGGTTGGTCGTCGAGTTTTGGCCCACTGACCGGACTGACAGAAGGTCGGCCGCATGCATGCTGCTGCGCTGCTGCAAAAGAGAGGCGTAACAGTTGAATCCGGAGGCGCAGTTTTTGGCGGCAAAGTCGCCGGTCATCCAAGTTGAGTCTGAGTCTTGCAGATAGAGGATATTGCTGCGCGTGGCTAAGTAGGAGTCGGCATCTTTGCGACTCCAAGCCATGGTCATCAAAAATGCCATAATCAAGAGAAATAGCGTGGCGCAAATACCGACCGTCAGTCGCGTTCGATTCTCTTCTGATGGACGTAGGGCGCGACGAATCGCATAGAGTCTTTCCAGTGCTTGGTTGTCGAAAGTCAGCGCAGAAATGATTTCGCGGAGGCGCATATTACGACTCTCCCGCAGGGTACGCGACGCGTTGGCCCTTATTGATGGCGTCCTGATAGGTCACATGCAGCTGCACCCAGGCCCCTCGCTCGTCGCGGATTTCCAGTGCTAAATTCGTGCGTCCTGCCACATCATAGCGCGTGAGGGGAAGTGGAAAGTAAAGACTGCTGCCGACGAGCTCATCTTCCCCAAAAAATTTAAAGCGCTTGTTACGCTCAAACAATTCTATGTTGATATAAATCGCTACCAACTCTTCTCGTACCTTAAAGGTCGACATGGAGTTGGCGGCTAGCTCTCGAATCTGGGTGCCATCAATGCTGAAGCTTACAGGGGGAGGACCTTTGCTATCACTTTCGAGCGGCAAAAAAGCAAGGGATGGGAGCGTGATGTCAGCGAACTCTCCGAGCGGTAGCGGAATGCTCTTGCGGTCCTTAAGGGCCTTCTTGCGCTCTTCAAGCGTGTTCAAGACGCCAGTCATGGTGACGCGGAAGTAGTAGTTGTTGGTCCCACTGGCGTCATGGTGACCCGCACGAAACTTCTCAATGGTGATCGTTTGATTATAAAGCGAGTAATCGATCAATTCCTGACCGCGCGCCTGGGCCGCGAGCAGCAGCCAACAAGCGGTGCCACTGAGCCATCGGAGCTGATGCCAACCGAATGAATGCACGCCAGCCAACCTCGCGATAAATGCGTTTACCTCTCGGCTAGTTATCGGCTTTTTGCGCTGACTCATGAGCCCAGAAATCCTTGAAGGGCGCAGATGGCTCGACAACGCAGCAAAGGCAATCAAGTTTCATCGTATTCTTGTGAATTGTCCATCCCGCATGGCGGAATGCGAACGTACTCCCAGCCCAATCCCCCAGCCAGAACCAGTCGAACCTGAAGGTGATCGCCAATAGATGTCGCCTGCTCGACCCAGGCATCGTCCCAGCTCCAATAGTTTTGAGTCAGGGCCGTCTGTACCATCCGCAGTGCTTCCGCTGGTGTGCCTAGAAAGCAGACTCCAGAGACGAACTGCCGGCGGCACTCCGCATCTTCGCTGCGCTCGGCGAATGCGTACTCGTCGCCACAACGAATGGCTGCGGCAAATGTCCGTGGGCGCCAGTCTTTGCCGAGCAGCATTCGCACTTGATACAGCAGGGCTGCAAAGTCGGACTCGGCTTCGGGATGGGGCAGTGACAGGGCTTTCTGAAGTTTCGAAATCGCGGTGTGGACATTTGGCAACGTGGGCTCTTGCAGCATCATGAGCGAGGTTTGCACTTGCCGTTCGGGGAAGGCAACTCCCATACCTGCTCGCAAGAAAGCAAGACCCAGGATGATGGCTAAGGAAAGTCGGGTGCGTAAAAGTTTCTGCATGCGAGGACTCCTTTGATAGAATGCATTGCAGAGGGGACACTTTCTCATGCGCGATCAATTTGACAGTGACATCTTGCCGATTCATACCGCAGAGATCGCTAGCGCATTAGATGTCATCGTCTATGATGGGGACTGTGCACTTTGTCGCATGCTTGTTGATTTTGCGCGCAGAGTAGCGACATCGGGGGACGTCCGCTATGAGGATGCAGCGACGTTCGGTCAACGCCACCCACATCTCCTATCTATCCAGCACGAGCCTGAACTTGCGGTGCTGACGGCAACGGGGCAGTGGCTGACGGGACACGCCGCTTGGATATATGCCGTCGGGCGCTATCCCGGCCTATCCAGACTGCAGTGGTTGGCCGCCAAGCTGGGCGTCGCCGAGGCCTTGCCACAGACTTTGCGCTACGCTGGCCGACTCGCACGTCGCCATTGTCGGTCCTGTGGCCGCTAGGACCCCAATAATGCAGTGAAAATAATCCTAAATATTGACGCTGCCATGCCGATACCTAA
>CAZLMG010000037.1:0-2035 GCA_964560765.1 uncultured Oligoflexales bacterium | reverse complement strand
CATGCCGATACCTAAGAAGCGGTGGGTTCGGTTGGTTGGGCTTGCGAGTCCGGCTGCCTCTTGGGGGTGAATCATGGTCGGGGGAACGCAAAAGACAATTTTGCCAGCGCGGGACGAACTCCATTCGTTCCCCCTCGGCGATCTGCATGATAACTCCCTAACTGACTTCGATTTGTTTTTGGATGTTGGTGGCGTCGTTGTCTACTATGCGCCAGCGCCTTACTGCTGGACCAAACAAGAAATCGCCCGTTTACAGTCTGACGGCCATCGACAGCTTCTTTGTCGACAAAGCGACCAGTCGAAGATTGCGGCCTATCGACGCCTGTCTCAGGTTCCCAAAATCAACGAGACTTTGCCGCCGCCATCGCGCCTGCTACATCTGAGTGACGTCGCCGCAGAATTCACGCGCGTGCTCTTCGAGTATCCGTTCACGGAGTCGGCGTTACACCATGGCAAGCAAATTGCTGAGGCAATGGTTCGGTGCGTCGAGGAGGACCCGACTTGCGTTTCTGCACTTGGTAAATTGGCGCAGCATGATCATTACACGTATTATCACAGTGGCCGCGTCTCTGCTTATTCCATTGCTATTGCAATGCAGCTTGGCATGCGCGACTCGTACTCCCTGACCGAATTGTCCCTGGGCTGTCTGTTGCATGATGTGGGTAAAGGGCGCATTCCACAGTCTCTGCTTTTGAAAGCGGGGCCGCTCACCGAGCAGGAATGGCTTACCATGCGGCAGCACCCGATTTTTGGCGCTGAGCAGGTTGGTACCTCCCTGCTGACGACGGTTCCTCGCGAAATTATCCTCCACCACCATGAACGACTGGATGGTACCGGCTACCCACATAATCTCATATCATCGGAGCTTGTCGAAGAGGTAAAGATTGCATCCTTCGCCGATGTGTTTGATGCTTTGACCACCAACCGACCCTATCAACAAAGCCGATCGCGCTTTGAGGCCCTAGACTTTCTGCGCTTTAAGCACCTGCAAACCCTGCATCAAGACTCGTTTCGTGCCATGGTGGAAATCCTTGGTCGCATTGAAGCCGCACGTATACGAAAAGCAGGTTAATGTCTGCGCACATTCAGGTAAGATGAATCCTCGATGTTGAATGTGGGGAATTAGGCGTATGCGCTTGGCTAGCCTGGCAATAAGTTTTTGGCTCATGCCCGCTATCGGTGGGGCGCAGATCGGTACGGGGCATCTCCTGGCACCTTGGGACGAGAATGAGTCGAACCAGATGGGCCGCGGCGGGAGGACCTATCCGGGCAGCGAAGTCGTCGACGAAGTGGAATCTGACGATGCGTCCGCAGAGCCCGGTGACGTCGAGGCCCAGCGTGACGCATTGCGGGGCGATGAGTTGGCGTTTTCCAAAGAAGAAGTTCGACGTCAATTCAACTATGGAGTGTCCCTCAATCTCGGCGTATCGGCACCGTGGCAGGTTTTTGGCGCCGACTTTCAATTTGACCGACATGCCTGGTACGGATGGACACTGTCTGCCGGAGGAGGCGTCGCGGCATTAATGGGTCATCAAGATGGGGCCGAATACCGGGTTGATGTCGTATCGCGGGCGCTGCAGTTTGGCTGGCGTTATTATCTGCATCGCGAGTGGCCGTTGTATTTGCAGCCAGCTATCGGCAGTGTCTACTGGACGGGCAACATAAACCCATCTGGCCTGGATGAGGTTACCGTCCTGAATCGAGATCGGTCCGATTTGCAGACAGGATTTGGCGCCTATGGTGCAACGGTTTCCCTGACCCTAGGTGGGGTATTTCTGTGGGAGTCGGGATTCTTTCTGGACTACGGACTGGTTGGTCTCGCGAAGACATTCATCATCGTAGCCGATAGTAGCGCTGATTCTGCGGTCACCGACCGGGTCATGCAAGAGCATTTGGGAAAGACATTGGCTTGGGGCCTTGCCAACATTAAGATTGGTTGGCGGTTCTAGGGCCTGTCCCTCTTTTGGCTAATTCGCAGTAGTCAGCTAAAATACGTTCGATATTAGTTGATTAGCTGGGATGAGGCCAATGCTGC
>CAZLMG010000036.1:2507-44122 GCA_964560765.1 uncultured Oligoflexales bacterium | reverse complement strand
ATGCGACTCGACTGCGTTCCTTTTGTGGCTTTGTGCCGCTGTCGCTATGCATGACTCGATCCAGCGCGGCCATGATGGCGCTGGCGTGTTGCTCCAGCACGGATATGTTGGAGGCGCTGTCTTCAATCAGCGTTCGGACGGCAGAGATTGGCTCCATGACCGCAGAGAAGTGCGGAGCGGGGCCAGCCTTCATCATGTGGTTTGGCAAGCTGGAATCTTCGGAGGACGCACTTATGCCCTGAGGGCGACTTTGCGAAACTAGGTCTAAGCTCTGACCCCGAAAAGTAAGAACCATCCACCAACTAGCGAGGGCTAAAAGTGCTGATAGAAAGAGCAGCGCGCCGACGAAACGAGAGTCGATCAGCAGCGCCGTCGACTCGATTTCACCCAAGAGTCGCGCCGCACTACCGATCGCGCCGGTGCCATCGCGCTCAAACTGGGTGGAATAGGTCACCAAAGCCGATTGAATTTGTTGCAACTCGTGACGGCGATTCAAAGCGGCCCAGTTCTGCCCAAGCATGTCGATGCAAATTGCCGCAAAGCAAAGCGCCAGAACGGCGACAAGCAGCCAAGCGCGTTGCATTTTCACGACACGTCGAGACATTGTAGACGACCTCCAAGGCGAAGGAATACAGATAATCCCCTCTAGGCGGGGTATCGACGATGCGGCTCGATACTTTATAGGTATTGGCAAATTATGTACCTTTTGCAGTTCGTAGGACCGGTGCACCATTCGACATACTGGCGCAAAATAATTGAAAAATATCCTGACTTTGCTAAGGTCATCCAATGACCGCAAAACCGAAGACAACAATTCGCTATCAGGTGGGCCCAGTCCTGCTGGTGAGTTGGGCGCTGGCCCAATCTGCTCACCCAATCTTTGGTATCCAGGCCCAGATCTTGCCGTCGATTCTTGTGGCGCTAGTGGCGGCATCCTGCAGCTTCAGCGCTGGTGGTGGCGTGCGCTCGGTTTGGCGACTCCTTGCCGAGTATGTAGCGCTGTTTGTGCCGCTCGTCATGGTGATACTGCGCCTTTGGGAATACCCAACGTTGGGCGTATGGTTAGTGTGTATCACCCTTTGGGCACTCGTTCAGTTTCGTGAAGAGCAGCAGGAGAGCCGTTCCCTCACGGTGCGGAGGGAGCAACGCATCGCCCTCCTCGATCCGTTGGTGACCACGGGTCTCGCCGTCATCATATGCCTCCTCGTGGCGTCTCAGCCTGCGTTGCACACCCCAGTTGCGCGCTTTGCCAGTTGGCTGGCGGCGTTCAATGCCTTGTATGCCATGGCGCTTGACGGGCGGCAGCGGCCACGTATCGCTTGGCGGCTGCAAAATACCTATTTGTGGCTGGTTTGGCTGTCGGCAGCTGTGGCTGTCTATGCGCCTGACTTCACGGCCTGGCCGCCGTGGGGCTTTCAGGCGTTAGCCGTGGCCATCGTGGCGACGCATGCGGTTTCCATGCAGATGCGTGGCGGTGTCGTTCGCCTGCAACGTTGGGTACTGCGTCTGGTGGCGCAGCCGGAGACTTTCGTTCTGATCTTTTTTGCCAGCGTGGGCTTGGTGGGTGCGATATTCTTGCAGGGAGAGGTGGCTCAGGCGGGGCTGAAAGGACATCGCTTCATCGACTCACTGTTTACGGCCGTCAGTGCCGTTTGCGTCACTGGTTTGGCAGTCTTTGATACGCCGACGGCATTTTCCAGTTGGGGACATGTCATCATTTTGCTGCTGATGCAGATCGGTGGCCTCGGAATCATCTCTTTGAGCGCCATTGCCGTACTGATTGTCCAGCGAGGACGCGCCAGTTTGGTGCATGAGCAAACCATCCGGGACATGAGCGGGTACCGTGGCACGGAAGAGGTAAAAAGTGTGCTTCGACGCATACTTTTGTACGTCTTTGCCACGGAGGCCATCGGAGTCCTATTGCTTTGGTGGGGGTTTTGGCGGCATGGAGATGCGGCCGGAATGGCTCTGTGGCGCGCGGTGTTCACAGCTGTTTCCGCATTTTGCAACGCAGGATTTGCGCTGCAGTCAGACAGCATGGTCGGCTACCAGAATAGTTCATTCGTCTTATGCACGTTGTCCATGCTCATTATTGCGGGCGGGACTTCGCCGCTGCTTGCGATGCGCTTGCCGTTGCAGATTCGGCAGAAGTCATTGACCCTGCAAGAGTCGTTGGTTGTAACCAGTACCCTTGTCCTGCTGCTGATTGGTGCATTTCTGTTCTTGGGCACCGAGTCATCCGTAAGCATGCAGCATCTTGACTGGCCATCACGGATGGTCAACGCTTTTTTCCAATCAGCCAGCGCCAGGACGGCTGGTTTCAATTCGCTGGACTTCGCCAATATTAGCGCATCGACGGCTTTCGCCCTCATGATCCTCATGTTTATTGGTGGCAATCCTGGTAGCACCGCCGGTGGTATCAAAACGGTTACCGCCTCCGTATTGGCCATGGCCGTGCTGAGCACAGCGCGAGGGCGTGGCCACGTCGAAGGATTTGGACGTCGCATTCCGCCGTCGACGGTGAACCGGGCCTTGACGGTGTGCCTCGTCGGGCTACTGACCGGGTTCGTTGCCTTTTTTATGCTCAGTTTGACGCAGCGCCTACCTATAGTTCCATTGCTTTTTGAAACGGTTTCAGCATTGGGGACAGTTGGCTTGTCGCTGGGAATAACCTCGCAACTTGACGACGTTGGGCGGATCATCATCATACTTTGTATGCTTTTCGGGCGTGTGGGAACTTTGACCTTGTTGCTCATTTTGGCGCGGATTGCTCGCGAGGAGCGCTGGATTGTGCCTGAGGAAAATGTGCAAGTCTCTTAATATTCAGGGGGCGTGATGACGAAGCAGGTGGTGGTGATTGGGCTTGGCCAGTTCGGAATGGGACTCATTCGCGCCTTGTCGCGCGCACCCGTCGAAGTTATTGCCATTGACTCGGACGAAGATCGGATGCAGTTGGCATCCACCTGGGTGACCCGTGCGTTGTGTTTTGATGCGACGCAGGAGGCAGCATTGTCGGAACTGCAGCCGCGTCAGCGGGATGTATTCGTGGTGGCGACCGGGGATCAGTCGAAGGAAGTCGGAATTATTTGCACGGCATTGCTGAAACAGTTAGGTGCCAAGCGCATCATCGCGCGGGCCAATGATGAGTTGCATGCACGAATTTTGCGCTTGGTCGGCGCCGATGATGTGGTGAATCCAGAATGGGATTTTGGTGAGCGCTTCGCACCGCGGATTCTCAGCAGTCATATTCTTGGCGAGATGCTGCTGGGATCGGATCTGGTCGTTTCAGAATTCGAGGCGCCAAAGTCGATGCATAATCGTACCATTCGCGAGTTGAATCTGCAGCGTGGCCACGGCATCACCTTGATTGCCGTTCGCTCGGCTCGGCAGGGAGGCGTGCGGCAGGTGGCGCCCGACGATCGCATCGAGCCCGGTGATATCCTGGTCTCGGCATCCAAGCAAGGCTCGCTCGAACATCTTCTAAGTGAGGCTTAGGCATGGGAGTTGGTGCTTATTACCGTTGGATTGCAAATGCGTCGCTCGTGCTCAACTTGGTCGTGGGCATCAGTGCGGTGTATGTCATCGAGCGGCTGATTCCCATTCTGGAGGGTTCCGTAGAAACCAATGCGAGTATCTTGTCTGCAAGCAATATCATGTTGGACTCGATGCTTCTTGCAGACGCCGATCCAGGTGATCGGCCGGTTTACCAGGAGCGATTCTGGCAAGCTTTTGAGCGGGCCAAGCAATACGAGCGCAGTGGCCGGTCCGGAAACTACTTGAAGGATATTGATACGCGGGCGCAGGAGTTCTGGAGCGGTGACCGCGGGCAACTCCGGACGTTGGTGCGCAGTATCCAGGGTCTCTCGGCTTTGCAGGTGAGTGCGTTGCAAGAGCAGCGTTCGACCTTGCGCTTTCAGGGCGTGGCCAGTGGCTGGGCGTTGGGCGGTTTGATTATTGTCGCGATCATCGCTCAGCTCATTTTTCGCAACCGCTTATCGCGTCGATTGGTTGAGCCGCTGGCCGAGATGATTGGTGTCCTGCGTGATTTTACCGGCGGCAATCGTTTGCGCCGTTTTTACTGTTCGGGAGCTCAGGGTGAGTTGCATCAGGCTGGCATTATCTTGAATCGAATTTTGGACGAATCGTCGCATAAATCGTGAGGTCAGGAATGCTGACAAATTCGCAAGTCAACGCATCGATGCGCATTAAGTTAGATGACGAGTTGCCGCCACCTGCAAATTTTGAAAATTGCTATCGACGGGCTCCTGCCCGTGATTTTCGACTTTCGTCGCAGGACACAAGATTGGCATTGGCCAATGCCTTGCGTTACGTTCCTGAGCCTTTGCACGCGACGCTTGCCCCAGAGTTTTTGCAGGAGCTGCGCGAACGCGGGCGCATCTATGCCTATCGCTATCGGCCTCATGGGGCTTTGCGTGGCAGGCCGGTGAGCGAATATCAAGGGCGTTGTCTGGCGGGACAAGCCCTGCAGGTCATGATCGATAACAACCTCGATTTTGATGTGGCGCTTTACCCTTATGAACTGGTTACTTACGGCGAGACAGGTCAGGTCTTTCAGAACTGGTTGCAATATCGACTGACCATGCGCTACCTGCAGGAGCTGACGGAAGAACAGACGCTCGTCCTCTATTCCGGGCATCCGGTAGGTTTGTTTCCCTCGCATCCGCAATCGCCGCGCGTAATCACGACCAATGCGCTGATGGTGGGAATGTTTGACAACCAGCAAGAGTGGCACCGCGCCGCAGCTATCGGCGTGGCCAACTATGGTCAGATGACTGCGGGCGGCTGGATGTACATCGGTCCGCAAGGGATCGTGCATGGAACGTACAACACGATTTCCATCGCCGGGCGCCTGAAGCTCGGCATTCCAGAGAATGGTGATCTGACTGGTAAACTGTTTGTGACGTCAGGGCTGGGAGGGATGTCGGGTGCGCAAGGCAAGGCTATTGAAATCGCCAATGGCGTCGGGATCATTGCGGAAGTGGATGCTTCGCGTATCAAAACTCGGCACCAACAAGGCTGGGTGAGTCAGGTTGAGTCGGAGCCGAAGGCAGCGTTTGCGGCAGCACGCTTGGCGCAAAAGCAGGGGCGGGGGGTTGCGATTGCTTTCCATGGCAATGTGGTCGATCTGTTGCAGTACGCGGTCGATGCCCATGAGCCCATCGAGATGCTTTCCGATCAAACCAGTTGTCACGCTGTTTACGACGGTGGTTATTGCCCTCAGGGACTAACGTTTGATGAACGCACGGCTATGGTCAGCGGCGACCGCTTTCGCTTTCGAAAACTTGTCGACGATACGTTGCGTCGGCACTATGCGGCCATTCATACCTTGGTAGCGCGCGGCACTTATTTCTTCGATTACGGTAACTCGTTCATGAAGTCAGTTTTTGACGCCGGAGTGACCGAGATTGCTAAGAATGGTCGAGATGAGCGCGATGGCTTCATCTGGCCAAGCTACGTCGAAGATATTCTCGGCCCTGAATTGTTTGATTACGGATACGGTCCGTTTCGTTGGGTTTGCTTGAGCGGCAAGGAAGCAGACTTGGCGCGAACGGATGCTGCGGCGGCAGAGGTGATCGCCGGTAGTCGACCTGAGCTGCGCTATCAGGACAGGGACAATTTGCGCTGGGTGCAAGACGCGATGAAAAACAAGTTGGTGGTCGGCACCCAGGCACGTATTCTCTATCAAGACGCCAATGGTCGGCGTGACATCGCACTTCGCTTCAATCAAATGGTACGCGCAGGGGAAGTTGGACCCATCATGCTGGGTCGCGACCACCACGATACGGGCGGGACCGATTCTCCGTTTCGCGAGACGTCGAACATTAAGGACGGATCCAACATCATGGCGGATATGGCCACACAGGTTTTTGCCGGTAATGCTGCGCGCGGAATGACTCTGTGCGCCTTGCACAACGGCGGCGGGGTAGGGATCGGTCGTTCCATCAACGGCGGATTTGGCCTGTTGCTCGACGGTAAGGAGTCGACAGATGCCATCATTCGCACGGCATTGCCTTGGGACGTTATGGGGGGTGTCGCGCGCCGCGCCTGGGCGCGGAACGAGCACGCCATAGAGGCATCCGCGGAGTTCAACGCGAATTCGGCGGGCCACGTGACTTTACCATACCGGGTCGACCCACAGCTGTTGGAGTCCCTAATTTAATCGGCTACCTGCCTCCCGATCAGACGTTGTCAAATCCTGAGGCAGCTCTTTTGCTGCCAGATATCTGTTTTTATTGGTGAAATTGCCTGCATTGCTCCTTGCAGTAGCTAGCGTCCAATTGACTGGGACACGTGGACAAGGAGTTCGCCATGATGAAGTTCAGTATTCTTACCGCCTCGCTTTTGCTTGTATCCTGCAAAACCACAGTAACTAATGGGAATCTCTCGGAAGCTCCAGCGGCCGAGTCAAGTTTGCATGTGGATTTACGGCAGGATTCCGGAGAGTCAGTCGTTCGTCGGCTGCGCATTGACAAGATTGAAAAGCGGGCCAATATTGTCGAAGGCCTGCGGCTTGAGGTCCGTGAATATGACTTTTCCCGACCCCTTAACCCCTACGGCGCCGCGACCTATGAGCCATCTACATCCTATGTGATGACGATAACGTGCACCGATTTAAGTGGTCTGAATGTCTCGACGGTGAGTATGCGCTGGAATTCCATCACCACGATCTTGAGCGATGCGGATATGACGTTCAAAGTCGGCGATTGTGCGCGCTTGCTGCGGTATTTGGAGCAAAACAAAGACAAAGCGCTCGACATGATATTGGACCCTACCAGCAGCAAGAAGTTGGTGGTATTGCCCGCCAAGGAATAGTAAGACCAGGGCGGCAAACGGGCCCTGGGATCGAAATGATAACGCAATGCCTCGATGTTTCTGATGAATCCTTGTCCTTGGCCGCAGCGGCACTGCGGTCAGGGCAAGTTGTCGCCTTGCCAACCGAGACCGTTTACGGACTGGCGGCTGACGCCACGTCCGATGCGGCATGCGCACAAATTTTTGCTGCCAAGGGCCGGCCCACTTTCAACCCCTTAGTCGTTCACATTGCTAGCGTAACTTCCGACCTACTCGCCTTGGATGCTGCCGGGTGGATTCGCCGGCAAGATATGTCGAGTGCGGCGCAAGAGGTTGCACAAACACTGTGTCAGCATTTTTGGCCGGGCCCGCTGACAATGATTTTTCCCCGTGGGAGCGCGCTGTCGCCGATGGTTGCCGGTAATCTCTCCACGGTCGCTTTGCGCATGCCTTCCCATCCTGTGTTTCAACAAGTCTTAGCGCGTTTCGGAAGGCCTTTGGCAGCGCCAAGTGCCAACCGCTTCTGCCGCATTAGCCCCACGACTGCCCAGCATGTCTTGAATGAATTGGCAGGGGAGATACCTCTGGTTATTGACGGTGGGCCTTGTCACGTTGGCCTTGAGTCGAGCATTGTCAAGATCATGCCGGACGGTTCGCCAATGCTATTGCGAGCCGGAGGGATTCCCTTCGAAGACATTCAGGCCTGTGTGGGCCGCGTTTGCTACGAAGCGACAGCCGACAGCGCAATTGAGGGGCCCGGCATGTTGCGTGAGCATTACGCGCCAGAAAAGCCTCTGCTCCTGATCTCAGATCTCGAGGAGTTAAGGCTGCAGCTGGAAGTGCTGAAGTTGCAGCCTCAATCTATCGCGCTGCTGACGCTAGAGGGGCAAAGCTTTGGTTTTAGCCCTGTCCTGGTTTCTGGTCACCCGTTGGTCATCAGCCACCAGCCTTTGAGTGCCTCAGGCTCGGCCGAGGAGGTTGCGCGAGGCCTTTACGCAGCTCTGCGTCAAGCCGACGCGGGTTCTGCCCAAGTCATCGTGGTTGTTCGACCAAAGAATTCGTCGGGGCTTTGGCTAGCGATCCATGATCGCATCCGTCGGGCATCCGCGCGCTGGGCCGCTCCAAAAAAATGAACCCCACTTCATTTTATTATTTATCAACACCGTAAAACCCTATACAGAGGCACTTCACGACCGGGGGGGCACGTCCCGCCTATAAGATAACTTTCGATAAATATTGCGGGAGTCCTTGGAATGTCGATCGAGCTCTGGGGCATTCTTGGGTATGTCGTGGCGCAGTTGCTTGTCGCCAGCTTGCTCATGAAAAAGGTGTCCACAGAACAGGACTACTTTCTGGCCGGTCGAAGTCTGGGTCCCGTTTTGGCGACGTTCTCGATTTTTGCGACTTGGTTCGGCGCCGAGAGCTGCATGGGCTCGGCCGGCTTGGTGTTTTCCAATGGACTCTCGGGTGGGAAAGCAGACCCTTTAGGTTATGCCTTTTGTCTTCTGCTCTTTGGTTTAATTTTTGCGGCTCGTCTGTGGAAGCGCAACCTGACAACACTCGGCGATCTTTATCGTGAGCGGTATTCCGTCGCGATTGAGCGATTTGCGGTTCTGGTGATGATCCCCACTTCCATCATGTGGGCCGCCGCCCAAATGCGAGCCTTTGGCCAAATCCTGAGCGCATCGTCTGGGATGGAGGTCACGATCGCAATCTCCATTGCCACCGGGGTGGTGATTCTTTATACCGCGGTCGGCGGCTTGATGGCTGACTGCGTCAACGACTTTGTGCACGGCATCTGCCTGATTATTGGCCTCGCGGTTCTTGTTGTCTTGGTTGTAGTGAACATGGGTGGTATCGAGCAAATTGCCGCAACGCTGACCGGCCCGCGAATGGATTTCATGCCAGACGAACCTGGGGTATCCGTTTGGCAGAAGCTGGACAGCTTTGCGATTCCTGTTTTTGGATCGCTCGTTGCGCAAGAGCTCATTTCACGCTCGTTGGCGTCGAGGTCAGCTGGTGTCGCCCGAACAGCCACATTGTGGGGCGCGGGCGTTTACTTGGTGATTGGGCTCATGCCGGTTTTTCTGGGACTCATTGGGCCGGCGATCATTCCCGATCTGCAGGACCCTGAGCAGCTGCTGCCGGCGCTCGCTCACAAGTTTTTGCCGACATTTCTCTACATTATTTTTGCTGGGGCCTTGGTCGCTGCGATTCTATCGACCGTCGATAGCGCTCTGTTGGCTGTATCGGCTCTTTTCTCCCACAATATTGTCTATCCACTGATGCCTGACCTCAGCGAAAAGAAGCGCGTCAGCATTGCGCGTCTGACGGTGTTTGTTTCGGGCGCCATTGCCTACCTTATGGCCATTTTTGGCGAGAGCATTTATGAGTTGGTGCAGATGGCATCGTCTTGGGGCAGTGCGGGCCTCGTGGTGATCACGACGTTTGGCTTGTTCTCGCGCTTTGGCTCATCCCTTAGCGCGGGGGCAGCGCTGATCACGGGATTGGTTGGACTCCCCATCGGCGAGCAGGTGTTAGAGTTAGATGCACCCTATCTATTTGCTTTAGCGGTTTCTGCCAGTGCATATGTGGCCATTGAAATCGCGGTGCAGCTTTTGCCTGTCCCTGCCAGCGTTTTTGCAAGAGTGAATGTCGGTAAAGAACGTTCCTAGAGCCGCCAAAAAAATATTGAGGAGATGGTTTTGTCACAAGATCAGCACAAGCCGTTTATTGCCGCCGAGTCAACCATCCCCGAAGTGACCATTCGGGCCATCATCCTCGGTATTTTGTTGGGTGTGGTGTTAGGCGCTGCCAACACCTACTTGGGATTGTATGCGGGCATGACGGTATCGGCTTCGATTCCCGCGGCCATCCTATCCATGGGTATCTTGCGTGGGCTGATGAAGCGCGGAACGATCCTCGAGAACAATATCGTGCAAACGATTGCGGCTTCGGGCGAGTCCTTGGCGGCTGGTATTATCTTTACCGTGCCTGCCCTCCTGATCGCGGGCGTTTGGACCGACATCGAGTTTTGGCCGACAACCCTCATCTGCCTGACGGGTGGGATGCTTGGGATCTGCTTTATGATTCCGCTTCGTCGGTCGCACATTGTCGAAGACAAGTCCCTAACGTATCCCGAAGGCACCGCCTGTGCAGAGGTCTTGATCGCGGGTGAGAAGGGCGGCGAAGGTGCCAAGCACATTCTGATTTCAATTGTTCTGGGCGCGGCCTTTAAGTTTTTCACTACAGGCGTCAGTCTGTTTAAGGGCACAGTGGAGTGGGCATTCCGTGCGGGAAATTATCCCGTATATTTTGGCCTCGATATCTCGCCGGCCTTGTTGGGCGTCGGCTACATTGTTGGTTTGAACGTGGCGGTTCTATCTTTTGCAGGTGGAATCATCGCCTGGACGGTCGCCATCCCCATGTTTAGTGATGCAGCGGGAGCTGAGAGTCTCATGGATTGGTTCTGGGATATGTGGAGCACCAAGATCCGATATTTGGGCGTTGGTGGCATGATTGTGGGTGGAACTTGGTCCATCATTAGTATTCGCCAAGGCATCGTCAGTGGTGTACGCGAGGCTATCGTTGGTTACCGTGGGGGGGAAGCAGGAGTCGCCCCTATCCGCACCGAACAAAATATGGCGCGCAAACACATTGCATGGTTGCTGACGGTGACTGCGGTGCTGATCTATGTTCTCTATGAATCGCTGATTCATAGTCCTGGGTTGTCGCTAGCCGTGACGATCTCGGCCTTTGTGATGTCGTTTTTCTTTGTCGCTGTTGGTAGTTACGTTTGCGGTCTTGTGGGCTCATCTAACTCGCCGGTTTCCGGCATTACGATTTGTGCGCTACTTGCCACTGCTGGTTTGCTGTTTTTCTTTGGTTTGACGGGCGACAAGGCGATCGTTGCGACCTTAGGTGTGGCTGGCGTCGTTTGTTGCGCCGTTTGTAGTGCTGGCGATATCTCGCAGGACCTAAAGACCGGTTACATCATTGGTGCGACGCCTAGGCATCAGCAGTGGATGGAGGTGCTTGGAGCTGCCATTCCCGCGTTTATTGTGGCGCCTGTGCTGATGGTGCTGCACCACGCCTACGGCATCGGCACGGGCGAGCCGGGCGCCCTAAAAGCTCCGCAAGCCAATCTCTTTGCCAATATCGTCAAAGGCATTTTTGGTACGGGTGAGTTGCCTTGGAACTATGTGGTCGCTGGCGCTGCCTTGGGTGTTGGGGTCTTGCTCATGGATATGCGACTCAAGGCGGCAAAATCCGAGTTTCGGATGCCCGTCATGGCTGTGGCCATCGGCATGTATTTGCCACTAACGCTGACGGCGCCGATTTTCTTGGGTGGTCTCCTGTCAGCGTGGACGCGCGAGCGAGGCGAGTCGGCTGCGGGGACGCTGTTTGCTTCCGGCCTCATTGCCGGCGAAGCCGTGGTCGGCGTATTGATTGGCATTGTGATCTATCTCAACAAGGATCTATTGCCGATTCAGGTGCTGAATTCAGATCTGGTATCACTGCTGGGATTGCTGGGTATGGCCGTGGTTCTATGGCGTGTAGGGCGCAAACACTTGCGGTCCTGAGGACTCAAACTTACAATCGTCGCGCGCGATCTTATTCCGATTCGCGCGCGTCAAAGTAGCCGTCAATGGATACGAAGACACTGCTGGTGTCCTTGGTCATTTCCAATGCCGACCTCTCGGAAAACGAGCGAACGAGATTGGCGCCCAATGCTAACTTATAATCTTGCCTAAACGTCCAGGTTAGCCTCGGTGATAAGGAGTGTCCGCGGTCAGGTCCAACCAGCGTAATATCTAATGATGCAAATAGATCGGTGATGGTCTCGTTGGTAAAGCGAGCGGAGACTGTATACGTGTCCTTTCTTGGTTCCTCGATTTCGTCACTAAACTCCTGGTCGTCGCCGCGATAACTCGTTGCGGTGCGCGTCACATACGACTCGGAATAGATTTTCAAATCTTTGGAGAAAACGTAATCGAAGCCAAAGCCAACGCGCGTGCGCTCCTCATAGGTTTCGCGTGCCGAGACAAGGACTGGGGCACTAGGAGGCGCGCTCGGTGGTGGCTGAACAATGGCTTCGGCCACAAAGAATGAGGGGCGTCGCTTCGGCTCGTGCAGGACCAAAAATCGCCAAACAGCTGCATCCGAGGATGTCGTCGCAAACACGCCGAAGGTATTCACCTGCGGATGTGTTTCATACAAATCGGCGCTGCCTGTTGGCCGCTGGAAGAGGCGCAGAGCTGGTGAGCGCTGATGCCCATGATAGGCCAAGGCCGTTGTCTCAAAACCAAACAATTCGGTCATGAATCTAGCGCCGATCTCGGCCTCGGTCGGGTTATCGGGAGCGGATCCCGATTTGATTCTCAGATTCTGCTGGCCGACGGCAAGCTGCAGGTTTTCGTAAAATCCATACCCATTTGCCGCCTTCGGGAGGCGGTGAGACGTGCTTTTAGGAACCACGAGCCACTCGACGGAGCCGACGCCAACAGAGTGGCCAAGCATCAAGGCAAAAATAGGTTCGATGATATCACTGGCATTGCCATAACCAGCATGGCGCAAATCGAGAGCGGTGATCACATCGCTTGTGCGCGGCGAAAGGGACTCGATCCAGTCAATCTGCTGGAATCCTAATTTGAGTGTGATCGAGTCACCCAGATAATCGAGATAGGCCAAACGTGCTTCGGCCTCATTCATCTCATCGCGACGCACTTGGCGGCCGTAATCGCGCGGCGCGGCGCTGTCAGGATATAGAGCGGTATCAAAGCGCAGCCGTCCGGCCATGACTGTTGTCAAACTGCTGGATACCTTGGCATCTTGCCGCAAGTACAGCTCGTAGCGGTGATGGCGGACTTTCTTGTCTTCAAGAAATGCAGCAGAGTAATTGCCAAATCGTCCTGTGACGGAGACGTCCGCAGCCGACGCGATGCTGGTAGCGACGAATAGGGGCAAGCCCCAAATGCGAGCTCTTGCGCCCATCAATTGCGTCCCAAGTTTTGCTTCTCGAACAACATGTCCGAGAACTTCTGCTGTTTGGATTTGCTGAATTTTAGCGTTGTCACTTGATCTGTTTTCAGACTGTTCACTAGAGTTAGCTTGGTTGGGCGTTGTACGCCAAAAATATCTTCGTATTCGCCAAAGGTTCCTTCGCGGATAACTTTGCCCGTATTACTCATATACAGAGTCTTCAAGGGGCGAAAAGTCTTGATGTCGACCCAGTACTCCACCCGATCGTAGGTTACGGGGCGGCCCTCGATGGAGGTCAGGTCCAGGACATAGGCGTCGGCTTGGCCTTCGTATTTATCCGTTCGATTGAGTTTAGGGGTGTAATTGCCGACGAACGACAAGCGCGTGATATCTCCATAAGCCGCATTGCCGGTGAGTTTTTGATTGGCGGAAACACGCATGGGCTTGGCAGATGTAGGAATGAAGACCCACATATCTTGTCCGACCATAAGCACACGCTGGCCGGACTCAGAGGCCGGCGTCAAGAATTTTACCAAAGCTTTGTCGCGGCCTTTGAGTAGAGACTCGTAGGTTCGCGGTGGATCTTCTTTGCCATTTTTTGAGTCCACCAAAGTGACATGGACCGAATAGTCTTGGTTTGGATTGCGGATAAGCTCAGCCTTTTCCAGAATGGATTGGGCGTCGGGAGCTGCTTCCTTGGCTGTACTAGCTGACTTAGCTACCGCTTTTTCCGTGGCCGCCTTGGCCTTTGTTGCTTTCCCCGCCTCGGCATGGGCCACGGCCAGCGGAGCGACGCTCAGTAATGTGCCTAGAACTGTGGCCAGATATCCTGCGGATTGAAGCATCATATATTTCTCCTGAAAAAAAGGTCTGACTAGTGAGTGGCCCCGTCGTCAAGCTGTCCGTCACGAATGCGGATGGTGCGTTCAGCCATTTCGGCCGTAACCTTGTCATGAGTCGCAACTAAAATGGTGGTTTTCATCCGTTTCTGTAGGTCGCGCATGAGCTCCAAGATTTGCAGTGCGGTCTTCGAGTCCAAATTCGCTGTTGGCTCGTCGGCTAAAATCAGTTTGGGACGTTTGACCAAGGCGCGGGCTATCGCCACCCGCTGCCGCTGACCGCCACTGAGTTCGGCCGGCTTGTGGCTGGAAAAACGCTCCAGGCCGACGGCTGCCAAAGAAGCCCTAGCGCGCTCGCGGACCTCACTGCGGGTAAATCGCTGCTCTAGGTACAAGGCATATTCGACATTCTCGACGGCTGATAACACGGGGATGAGATTAAAGTTCTGAAAGACGAACCCTATGTATTCTTGGCGAAAACGTGTCAGTTCGGTCTCGGTACTGTTTTCGAGATGATGGCCAAAAAACTCGATGGCACCGCTCGTCGGTCGCTCTAGGAGTCCTAACACGTTCAGCATCGTCGACTTGCCACTACCGGAGGGTCCCTGCAGTGCGACAAACTCACCTTCTTGTAAAACGATCGATAAGCCCCGCAAGGCGTCGACCGCCACGGCCCCAACTTGGTACGACTTGACGATATTCGTTAACTTATAAATTGCAGTTGCCATGGATATTCCCACCAGATCAGATGTTTCTGCCAAGAGCCTCGACGACACCAATGCGCGCCATTTTCATGGCTGGGAAAATTCCAGCGCCACCAGCGACCAAAATGACTGAGATTAACGTTGTTGGGATGCTGTCCCACGGGATGTGAAAGAGTACATGAAACGGCACGGACATCAGCGGCGGCGGTGGCATGATGATGCCTTGATGCAGGCCCAATTGAATCATCAAAATGCCGAGCGCCAAGCCGATCAGGCTACCCAGAGTCGACTGCATCAGCGACTCAACAAAGATCATCAGGGTAATGGAGGCGCGATGTGTGCCGATGGCGCGCATGGTGCCAAACTCGCCAATGCGCTCAAAGAGACCCATCATGAACACGGTCACAATACTAAGGGTGGCGATGGCCAAAATGATGATGCGAAACACATCCACCATCTTTTCTACCCAGCCCATGGTGTTCTCAAAAAATTCAGCGAGGACCATCCAGTGAACGGCTTCCAAGTCTGGATACTTTTCCGCTAGCAGCTTGGTCAGCTTTTCGCCAAAGGGTAGCTCGTTTTGCGTATCAAACCCCAACAAAATGATGGGTGCACCTTCCGTCTTCAACAAGCTGGTGGCTGTAGCATGGTGTACCATGTAGGATCCCTCATCCAGTTGGGTGACGCCGCTCTTAAAGGTACCAATCACTTCCAAATCCATGGCGTTCATCGAGCCGGTGGAAGTGGTCAAGAGGACGGTAACAGTGTCGCCTTCTCTTAGCTTTAAACGGTTCGCCAGTTTGTAGCCGATAAAAATCGAGTTCTCGCCGCCATCGGCCAAATGCTTGCCGGACACGACTTGATAGAGAGTTAGAAAGCTTCGTTCCTCTGCGGCGTCGACACCAAATCCCATGCCGCCCAGGGACCTATCGTTGAAACTGAGTAGGCCGTAAAAGGGCTGGCGTTTGGAAGCTATTTTCAGGCCTCCGACGTGATGTTCAATGTCCTGTCGCAAGGCATCGATATCGGTGATCTGATAGACGAACGGCTCGTCACCATCGTTGTCGCGATATCCCTTTTTAAAAATCTGATAGTGGCCGAAGGTGGACGTGATGACGTTTTCGCGAAAAGTACTTTTCACGCCAGAAACAAACGACTGGAAAACAATCATGGCACCGGTTGCGGCGGCGATGGCTAGCAAGCTAATGAGGGTGCGCCTTGGAGCGCGCAGCAAGTTACGAGCCGACGTTTCAATCAGGAACAGGATCCACAACAACCTTGGCATCAGCACCTCGCCGCGCAGTTTTCATTCGACCGGAAGAAGGGCACATTCTGTCATCGAACGGCGCCCTCGGAAAGGTGTTTTTTCATCAAAGGAGTTGGAGGGTTAACTCGCCTTTGGGGCCCTAAGGCAGCGTCTTCCACAGCAGGCGCAGTCCCAATGCAATCTGCATCAAGGCTAGCAACACGACAATCCTTGAACCCTGCGTCCGCCGAGAGATGTAGGCCCCAAAAGGAGCGCCGATGATGGCACCAATGGCCAGGGCGGCAGTCGTTGGCCAAAGGTTGACATATCCATGTTGCAGCCAGTGGCCGGCGACTGCAACCAGGCTGGTCCAAGCCAGAACGAACTGGGAGGTAGCGGTTGCGGTGTGGATCGGAAAGCTAAGCAGTGCGATAAGCATGGGGACGTGAAACACACCACCACCAATACCCAAGGTGCTTGCGAAAATACCGATAAATGCACTCAGTGAGATACCTAGAATCTGCGAACGCGGGTCTAAGGGGGCACCGGTGGCGATAGCAGCAGTGATTGCCGATGATTTCGTCGGCTTATTTGTGGGACGCAGTAGGCGTTGCAGCAAGTAAATGGCCAAGGCGATTAAGGTTATCCCAGCAATGACGTCAAAGACTTGCCGGTCGAGTCGTTGAGTGAGGAAAATCCCAAGTATGGCGCCGGGCGCGGCCGCCAATGCAAACTGCAGGCCTGAGCGCCAATGGATGCGGTGCATACGGCCGTAGGCGATGGATCCGACCAAGGCATTACACAAAACAACGGCTAATGAAATCGCCGTGACTTGCGTTGCAGCGGCGGTTGGAAAAAGCAGGAGCAAGATAGGGACCAGCAGGAATCCACCACCAGCACCGACCAGGGTGCCAAGCGTGCCGACGGCAGCACCGATTGAAATCAGTCCGAAAGCCAACTCCGAGCCAGCGAATTCTATCAAAGCCTCTCCAATCGCGCTAATGCGACGAACGTTAGTCTCATCAGTTGCGAATAGGAGTAAAACGCGCGTAAGATTTTCACAATAAGTTTGTCGAAAGGGTACCTGTGATGCGGATGAGTTGTCGTTGGCAGTCGGGAATGAAGTTTGAGGCCGCATCTGGAGAGTACGTTATCGACATGGACGCCAAGGCGCCGCTCGGTAAAGGTACAGCCATGTCGCCCAAGCAGCTGGTGGCGGCAGGCCTTTGCGGTTGCACCGCCATGGATGTTGCGGCTGCTATGCGCAAGCATCGACAGCAGCTGCAATCGCTAGATGTAACAGCCGAGATAGAAACGACCAAGTCCGGCTACCCGGCCGTGTTTACGCAGATTCACCTGGAGTTTTGTGTGCAGGGTGTGATTGATCCGGATGTATTGCGAAAGGCTGTGCACGAATCACAATCAAAGTATTGCGGTGTCAGCGCCATGCTAGCCCAGGCTGTCCCGATTACTTACGCCATCGAGTTGAATGGAGCTGCGATTGGCACCGGTAAGGCAGAATTTGCGAAACTTTTACCATAGCGCCAATTGGCTAGCCCTCGGAATCATTACCGCCGTCTCGACACCGGCGTCTGGTGATCCCTGTGAGCCGTTGGCGCGTGCGGCGATGCATGCATCCTTTGCCGGCGGCGGTTCCATCGGCATGGTTGCCGACGGGATGGTAGGGCACAATCAGCGTCCTGCCCGCGTCGCGTTTAGCCGTTCCCAGGTCCATGTTTCCGCCTCGGTTGGCATGGAAGGCGAACTTATTTTGTGGAATCTGCTGAATCGCGCTCCTCATTGGCGCAAGTCCTTGTCTAGACGCGTCGAGCTTACCGCAGTCGCTGTGTCGACGGAGGGGCAAGTCGTTGTCGTGGCGGGTAAACAGGGTGTACTTTCTGCGTTTGATTCCGCATCCGGACAGTTGATTCGTGAGTTTAGTTTTCCAGCAACGACCGGCTCCGCGCCACCAGACTTGAATGCTGTCGCCATATCTCGCGATCTGCGCGTCGTTGCCGTCGCTGAACAGAACGGTACGCTGCGCATCTTGTCGCTGGAAGATGGGCGCGAGTTGCAGCAGCTGAAGATGGCCGAGATACAGGTCATTCGGACGGCATTGCCCGCGGAAGGGCTGAAACTGTCGGATGACGGAGAATACCTTGCCGCGTACACGGGCTCGCATCTTAGCATCTACGGCTTGCGGACAGCGCAGGAGTTGATGCGCGTATCGGCGCCAGGACACGACGGAAAATTTGTCAGCGGCTTACAGTCCATCATCCATGCCGTCGAACTGACTCCCGACTGGCGTTTTGCTGCCATGTCGCTTTACGGCGGCAGCATTCAAATCATTGACCTGCAGACAGGCAAGAACGTGCGCGAGCTCAACATGCCGGCCCAGGCCGTGCACGCCATGCGCTTTTCTGAGAATTATAAACTGGCCCCCAAGATTGTTGCAGCGGGACGGATGATACCTGACGGCGATGCTTGAAGCGCCTCCGCCAGCAACAATCTTGGGGGCCAGTTAATCAGGCCATATTGTGGAACACCTGCTGAACGTCATCGTCCTGCTCGAGTGCGTCCACCAGCTCCATCACTTCCTTCATCTTCTCTTCTGGCAGATCCACCAAGTCATTGGCGACGTACTCCGACTCGGCGGAAATAGGGGCGATTTTTCGTTCTTCGAGCGCGGCCTGCAGTCGGCCAAAGTCATTGAAGGCGCAGCGCAACATGATCTGCGGCTCGCCCTTCTCACTCTTGGTTTCCCCGAGCTCTTCGAGTCCGTGGTCAATGAGATCGAGCTCCAACTCTTCCAAGTCTAGCCCAGTCGGGTCGAGGCGAAACACCCCCATTTGCTTGAACATAAAGGCAACACTGCCGGAGTTGCCGAGGTTGCCGCCGTAATCCCGAAAGTGCATGCGGACGTTAGCCACCGTGCGCGTTACGTTGTCTGTTGCCGTTTCGATAATGATCGGCACGCCGTGCGGCCCATAGCCCTCATAAATGACAATTTCGTAGTCCTTTTGGTCCTTGCCGCTGGCGCGCTTGATCGCGGCCTCGACTTTGTCCTTGGGCATATTTGCGGCGCGCGCGTTTTGAATGACTCGCCGCAGCGTGGCGTTGGTGTCTGGATTGGGGCCGCCTGATTTCACGGCGACGGCAATGTCTTTACTGATGCGCGTGAACAACTTGGCCATCTTGTTCCAGCGCGCAAACATTGTGGCTTTACGAGTTTCGAAAATCCTTCCCACGCGTCCGCTCTCCTATGGTCCGGGACATCAACAGTACATTGGCAACGCTTCAACCATATCAAAAACTTGGCCGGGATGTGACAGGGAAGTGGGCCTTACGGGTCTCAAACGGCAAAGTCCCGCATGATGGCAGCGGCGACGGGGTTGGTCAGTCGGCGATGGGCAGCTACCAACCATAAATCTTCGTAAACATCATCTAGGGTGCCGATGTTTTGCAATTCCTTGCGCGCGACGAGGTCCTCCACCGAGTTCAAGGTCGCCGGAATGAGTCCGTCTCCCTGCGCCCCCATCAGCCGTTGTAGGCTCGAGTCTTGGACTTCAGCCCGAATGTTGACCGGGATTTGCCGCAACGTTAGGTAATGGGCCACGTCGTGCCGCAAGCGACTTTGCCAAGAAGGCATCACAAACGGCTGATTGGCGAGGGACTCGGGAAAGTTGCGGCGCAAGGGAGCGAACTCTTTGGCCCCGAAGATGGCGACGGGCATGCGGGCAATGCTCTTGGCATAAAAACTCGCCCCTTCGGTAACGGGAGGCCGGTGATTGGACATCACGAGATCAATGCGATGGGCCCGCAATTCCCGCAGCAACTCGTCTCCATGGCCCTCGTGGACCGTAACCAAGCAGTTGTGGACCGCTTGCGCCTTGTGGATGACCTGTAGCACCAAGTGCTTAGAAACCGTGTCCATGGCGCCGATCTGGACGTGAATTCTTTCGGAACTGTGCTGGGATTGAATCGCCATTAGCATTTCATCGCCCAAGCGAAAAATGTCGTTCGCATATCCCAGCACAACGCGACCGATTTCAGTCAGTTCGAGTTGTCGATGTTTTCGCTCGAAAAGCGGCTGACCCAGTGCGTCTTCAAATTGGCGCAGTTGGGTCGAAAGCGTCGGTTGGCCGAGGCGCAATTTCTTGGCCGCGCGAGCGATGCCGCCCTCGGTTGCGATCATCTTGAAGTAGTACAGGTGGTGGTAGTTCAACCATTGGCGCGCCGTCATCGAAACCTTCATTCGTTTATAGCAAAGTAAAATGTCGTATTTATCTAGTTTAGCGAATCATGAAATTGGTCGATAGTATTTTCGTGACGGATGAACCGTGCACAGAAGGAGTGCTGAGTATGCAAATGGCGAAACGAGTTTTCTTGTTTGTTGTTGTTAACATTTTAATAATGCTAAGTATTTCGATTGTTCTAAACTTGCTTGGGATTCAGCCATACCTGACCGAGCGGGGAATCGATTACCAGGCTCTAGCCGCGTTCAGCCTAATCTGGGGTTTTGGCGGTGCACTCATTTCTCTGGCGCTATCGCGAGTCATGGCGAAATGGATGATGCGGGTCCAGGTCCTGTCGCCGACCTCCACGCGATCAGATGAGCGCTGGTTACTGGATACGGTGACTCGCCTCTCGCATCAGGCTGGTCTGCCACGCACGCCAGAAGTCGGAATTTATGAGGCTGCGGATCCGAATGCTTTTGCCACCGGCCCGACGAAATCCAGAGCGCTGGTAGCCGTATCCACGGGGCTGTTGCAGCGAATGGACCGCGCCGAAGTGGAAGGGGTGCTGGCCCACGAGGTGGCGCACATCGCCAATGGCGACATGGTGACCATGACTTTGGTGCAGGGTGTTGTAAACGCTTTTGTCATCTTCTTTGCTCGAACCGTGGCTTGGTTCCTGAGTCAGTTCGTCGATGAAGAGCGGCGCGGCTTAGTGCATTTGGTAGCGGTGATTGGCTTTCAAATTGCCTTCAGCTTGTTGGGGATGTTCGTCGTCGCAGCTTTTTCGCGCTATCGTGAGTACCGTGCCGATGCGGGCGGTGCCCAGCTGGCTGGTCGTGGCAAGATGATAGCGGCCCTGCAAGCGCTGCAACGGGGCGCGGAGATGGAATCGAACGCGCCCCAGTCCATGGCGGCCCTGCAGATTTCCACGGGCCGGCGCCGTGGTTTGCTGGCTCTCCTATCGACTCATCCAGCATTGCCGGAGCGCATCGCGCGCCTCCAGGCCGCATAATTAGGCGCTAGGCAATGGGCCTAGCGATTGACAAGCATACCGGTGGCGCTGGGGGATTCGGTGATCTCCCAGCGGTTGCCGTCCGGGTCGATTAGCAGAAAGCTCTTTTCTCCCCACGGATGTTCTTTCGGCGGCCCACTGACGCGGACGCCCATGCCTGCATACTCTTCTGTTTGAGTCTTGGCGTACAGCCGATCGATGCAGTGGGTTGTGACGCCTAGTGACGCAAAGTGTCGCTCACCATCAGCACCGAAGTATTGCCTGGTGTCAGGAGTGGGAGCAAAAAAGGCGATGCGAAAACCATTTTCCAGGACAAACTCGGCGAAAGCCGGGTTGGCATGATAGGGCTCCACCTCAAAAAAGGTTTTAACAAACTTTGTGATGCGCCGCACGTTAGGTGACGTCACGACCAGATGTGAGCACGCGGCCAAGGCTTTCTTCTTGTTTTCCATGCGACCATGCCCTCCTGCCGACGCGTCATCGACGCGGCCATTGCGGCCTACTGTGTTTGCTTGCCGCGTTTGACGCAAGTTATTTCTTTCGATACATCTTCACCCATCGGATAATTGTGTCCAGCCTGGCGATGGAGAAATTGATGTCGAAGAAACTTCCGTTCCTATTAGCATTGCTCAGCATCGTCGGTGGTGTCTTTATCGCCATTTTATTTGGCGCCAACGAAGGTATATTTAAGGATCGCATTCAGGCTGGTTTGGCGCAAAACATCAAGATCCAGGCGATGGCAGATGGGCCCGAGAAGGCGGCGAAAATCTCCGCTGAGGCTGAAAAGAATTGGCGCTACTATCAGCGCTATCACTTTCACGCAACCGGCATTGGTACCATGACCCTAGGCATGTTGCTATTGCTTTTGATGATCCAGGGGCCTGCGTCCCGCCTGACTTTCTCCTCGTATTTGATTTCAATTGGTGGTTTCTTTTATCCGTTTGTCTGGCTTTTTGCCGGGATCTACGGACCGGAGATGGGGCGCGCCGAGGCCAAAGAGGCCTTCGCCATCTTCGGCTACATGGGCGGATTATTCTTGGTCGGCGGCATCGACGCCATGTGGCTTTTGATTCGCTATCCGTTTAATGAGCGTTTGAATTTTTCCAGATGATCTTGCAGCAAAGCGCGCGTTTGCCGAAAACGCGCCAACTGCTCTGCATCTGAACCCGCATGGCCTGCCGGATCTGGCAATGGCCAATGTATTTTTTTTGCCTTGGAAATGATGACCGGGCAAACCTCTTCCGCACACAGAGTAATCACATAATCCAGTTGCGCCACAAATGTTGCTGGCAAATCATCCACCGATTTGGAGTACTGCTGACTCGCATCGATTCCAATTTCTTCTAGGGCTTGGGCGGCAAAGGGATTCATTTTTGACGGCTTCGATCCAGCGCTTTCGATTTCCATTTGCGGGCCAAAGATTTGTTTGGCTAAACCTTCGGCCAATTGGCTGCGGGCGGAATTGGCGACACACATAAACAAGAGTTTCATATTAATCCTAGGGTATTTCCTCATTCTTCGTTATGAAAGACGAGCGCGCTTGGCGTGTGGGGGATATTAGCGGGAGTTGCGATGAAAGGCCAGGGTCACAGTTGTTGTGGAAGCAAGTCGGCATCGAAGACGGAGGCTTCTGTTGAGGTCAAAGATCCTGTTTGTGGCATGATCGTAAACCCAGAGAAAGCTGCTGGTTCACATCGCTTCGAAGGCGTTGACTATTACTTCTGCAACGTCAAATGCCAGCAGAAATTTGCGGCCAATCCCCATCAGTATTTACAGCCGAAAATGTCTAAAGGACCAGCAACGGCCGCGGAAATGACGGCCCTATATACGTGCCCCATGGACCCGGAAATCGTGCAGCAAGGCCCGGGCATTTGCCCCAAGTGTGGCATGGCGCTCGAGCCCATGGAGGTCTCGTTGGACGACCGTCCCGATCCCGAGCTCCTCGATATGACGAGGCGGTTTCGTTGGGGGGCAGTCTTTGCTGTGCCGCTGGTCGTTTTGGCCATGAGCGATATGCTGCCTTTCGTCGCTGGCTTGGCGGCGGTGGCGCATGGACCTTGGGGCAATTGGATACAGTGGGCCTTGGCGACGCCAGTGGCCTTGTGGGCGGGTTGGCCGCTCTTCACTCGCGGCGTTCAGTCATTTCGATCGGGCCACCTCAATATGTTTTCCTTGATCGCCCTCGGTACGGGTGCCGCCTATGGCTATAGTGTATTTGCGACCATTTGGCCCGAACTCCTTCCCGAATCCATGCGAACCCATGCAGGCACAGCGCCAGTTTACTTTGAAGCGGCAGCAGTCATCGTGGTTTTGGTACTGCTCGGGCAGGTGCTAGAATTGCGGGCGCGTGGTCAGACCAGCAGCGCCCTGAAGAGCTTGCTGGGGCTTGCGCCCAAAACGGCTCGCCGCGTTGGCGCGGACGGCGCGGAAGCCGACGTCGAACTGCAGGATGTGCAAGTCGGTGATCGGTTGCGTATTCGTCCCGGCGAAAAGATACCCGTAGACGGCGTGCTGGACGAGGGCGGCAGTGCGGTTGATGAGTCCATGGTGACGGGCGAGCCGATGCCCGTGATGAAGGTTCTGGGCGACAAACTCACGGGCGGCACGCTCAACACGACAGGCACCATGGTCATGACGGCGCAACGGGTGGGCAAAGACACGCTGCTGGCGCAGATTGTCAAGATGGTGAGTGAGGCGCAGCGCAGTCGCGCTCCCATCCAGCGCTTGGCCGATGCGGCCTCTGGCTACTTTGTCCCCGCAGTTATTCTGGTGGCGGTTGTAACGGCGATTATCTGGGGAATTTGGGGGCCCGAGCCGCGCTTGACCCATGCCCTGGTGAACGCCGTGGCGGTACTGATCATCGCTTGTCCCTGCGCCCTTGGCTTAGCGACCCCTATGTCGATCATGGTGGGCACCGGTCGCGGTGCCAACGCCGGCATTCTCATTCGTCATGCGGAGGCTTTGGAGGTCTTGGCGCGCGTGGATACCATTGTCTTTGATAAGACGGGGACGTTAACTCTTGGCAAACCAAAGCTGACGAGTGTCGCGCCCGCCGCAAATTTTTCCGAGCTGGAGTTAGTGCGCCTCGCGGCCTCCCTCGAACGCGGCAGTGAGCACCCGCTAGCCGCCGCCATCGTCGAAGGGGCCGAGGAGCGTCGCATTGGCAAGTTGGAATCGGTGCAGGATTTTGTATCGCATACCGGACGAGGTGTTGTCGGCAAGGTGGGGGCCAAAGTCGTCGCCTTAGGCAACAGTCAGTTGGCCGAGGAACTTGGGATCACTCTGGGTGAGTTGACTGGGCTGGCCGAAGGCCTGCGTTTACAGGGGCAAACAGCCATGTTTGTGCTCGTCGATGGCGTTGCGGCCGGTGTTTTGGGCGTCTCCGATCCGATCAAAGAAAATGCCCGTGACGCGATCGCCGAATTGCGGCGAGCCGGATTGCGCCTGGTGATGTTAACTGGTGATCACCGGGTGACGGCAATGCATGTCGCCAAGCAGTTGGGCATTTCAGAAGTGGAAGCGGAAGTGCAGCCTGCCCATAAGCGCGAGGTGGTCCAACGATTACAGGCACAGGGGCGCGTGGTGGCCATGGCGGGCGATGGTGTCAACGATGCTCCCGCGTTAGCTCAGGCAAATGTCGGCATCGCCATGGGGTCAGGGACAGATGTGGCCATTCAAAGCGCTGGCATCACCTTGCTCAAAGGAGATTTACAGGGCGTCGTCAAGGCGCGGCATCTCAGTCGCGCGACCATGCGCAACATCCGCGCCAATCTGGCCTTTGCTTTTGGCTACAATTTGCTAGGTGTTCCGGTGGCGGCAGGGATTTTGTATCCCGTCGCGGGCATTCTTTTGAGCCCGATGCTGGCCAGTGCTGCCATGAGCTTGAGCTCAGTCTCAGTCATCGTCAATGCCTTGCGACTGCGACATGTGCGCCTTTGAGTGCTATTGCAAAATAAAAGACCGACGACGAGTCGTAATCGACTTCCCGTCGCCGGTCACGCACAAGCCAGAATACTACTTTGTCTTAACGTAGGTCGCAGTCCAGCTAGCTGGATTGAATCCACAAACATGTTGTTTGATCTTAGCTTCGGAGATGTATTCCAAGCCATCGGATGTGAGAGCTGCAACTTGCAGGCGGTTGAACAGCTTGATCATGTCGTTGATTTCTGCGGGCGATAGTTCGGTTTCGCTTTCTTCGACAACAGCTGACCAGTGCGATGGGTTGAAGCCCATGGTGACGGCACGAATTGTCACTTCGCTATAGAAGCAAATCGGGTTTTCTTCTTTGAGTGGTGCTTTGACGCGATCAAAGATCTTAATGGCGGCCACTTTTTCCGAGTCGATCAGTTCGGCTGTTACCGAGGCATCTTGCTTGGGTTCAACCAGCTGAAAAACCATACTTTCGCGCGAGATGGACTTAAGGTCACTGGCAATGCGATAGTCCAGTCGAACACTATTGCGGACGATAATCAGCGTACTGCCTTTGACCAGGTAGGGGAGCACCTCGGGAGGGTTACCAAAGAATGTGCTGCCGTTATCGCGAACCTTTGACCCTGCGAGGAACTCAAGAGTATGCTCGCTCTTTCCTGCAGGTTGACCAAAGAGTCCTTCGCTAATGACATCGCGCTTGTAGACTTTTCCGACTAGCGAGGCCGCGGTCACGGTGGGCGGCTCGCTCGCCGTGGTGGACCCGGTCGTCCTTGGTACGCAGCCCAGCATTACGCTCACTACGGTCAAACCAATCAATGCTCGCATCATACAACTCCAAGATACAAGGTGGATGGGGAATCAGGTTCTCGTTGCTCGAGAAGCCCAGTGAGGAGTGGTTCAGCAAGCCCGGTGCCGCAGGGCCTCGTGCGGAAACTTCGGTTGCGGCTGGTGAAATCCCTTGACGACAAATGGGACCTAGTGCCTTGGCTGGCCGTTGTCGCTAGTGAATCTTATTTTCTCCTGTAACTACGGTGATGTAGCGGCCGGGTGTGAGTTCTGCTGAACGCCTGGCATCGAAGTGCCCGGCAAGTTGCCAATTTGAAGGCAGCTTTCGACTCCGTGATCTCGCCTTCTAGATGTTATGACCCGCCGTGGGTGATAAAATAACGTGTTACACAACGATTACTGATATGCGGAGCTGTAGGTGCATCTTCCCGAGTTGATTCGAGACTTGGCTGTCATTCTTGGTGTCGCCGCCATCATCACCTTTCTCTTTCGCCGCATCCGCCAGCCCGTTGTCCTAGGTTACATTGCCGCAGGTATCGTCGTAGGGCCGCATACGCCCGCATTTTTCACCGTTTCTGATATCGCCAGCATCAAGGTCTGGGCTGAGCTCGGCGTCATCTTTTTGATGTTCACCTTAGGTTTGGAGTTTAGTTTTCGCCGTTTGGCGCGTGTGGGCGTATCGGCTTCGACGACCGCGTCAATTGAACTCGTGGGGATGATGACTCTCGGCATTGTCGGAGGATCGCTGCTGGGTCGCGGCCGCATGGATGCCGTCTTTCTTGGGTGCATGATTGCGATCTCATCTACCACCATCATCATGAAAGCGTTTGAGGAGTCAAACCTCAAGTCGAAGAGGTTTGCTGAGCTGGTTTTTGGCATTCTGATCGTTGAGGACTTGGCCGCCGTATTGATGTTGGTGGCGCTGGCCAGTATTGCCACGACGTCCGAAATTGGAGGCGTCCAGCTACTGATGGCCGGCGTGAAACTAGCCATCGTCGTGGGTGCCTGGTTTCTAGTCGGTATGTTTCTTGTACCTCGCCTCGTGTCGCAGGTTGGACGTTACGGAAACGATGAGATGCTCACGATTGTGGCGACCGGATTCTGTTTGGCGCTGGTGGCACTTGCCGCTTACTTTCATTATTCGGCTGCGCTGGGTGCGTTTATCATGGGCTCCATTTTGGCAGAAAGTCGCGAGGCCAAGCGCATCGAGAGGCTGGTCCACCCCCTCAAGGACGTGTTTGGCGCCGTGTTTTTCGTTTCCGTCGGCATGCTGCTCGATCCGCGAGTTATCATCGATAATTTTGGCTCCGTAGTCCTCATTTCCGCCATGATCATTGTTGGCAAAACGACGTTTGTGTCGCTCGGCGCCTTTTTGACGGGTCAAACAATTCGAACGTCCGTGCAGACGGGATTTAGCATGGCCCAGATTGGTGAGTTTTCGTTCATCATCGGCACTTTGGGCATGACGTACAACGTCGTCAGCAACGAGTTGTATTCTATGATCGTGGCGGCATCGTTGATTACGACCTTTACCACCCCTTATATGGTGGGGATCTCTTCGGTCTTGGCAGACCGTATTGAACGTCAACTACCAAGCCCTTTGCGTGAACTCCTAAACAATTATGCGACATGGATTCAGCGACGGGGGCTCAGTCGGGAATCGCGAACCCTGATCTATCGTGCCTCCGTAAAGTGGGCTTTGAACGCTGTTGTTGTCATTGCCTGTTTTACCGTTGCTGCGGATCAGCTGGTACCTTTGGTGGAGGATTATGTCCAATCCACCTATGTGACCAAGGGCTTGGTTTGGATATCTGCGTTTACGCTATCTGCGCCTAGTTTGTGGGCGATGCTGTCGGCCTTTCGCGGGGCTCGCATCTCTTCGGCGCAAGTGGCCATCGGCAATGGAGGGATGCTCCCGGTCAGTCAAGTGCTGACCCTTGGCTTACTTGGGTTACTGAGCGTCGAGTACTTTCCAGCTTTTGAGACGTTGATGGTGACCGTGCTGGCTTGCGGCTCGGTGTTTGTTGTCTTTCGACGGCAGATTGAAGACTACTATCGATGGTTGGAGGTTCAGTTTCAATCCAGTTTTCAGGCGGATTTGGCAAGCAGCGGCGGGGCTGCCACGCATGACCGGCTGGTACCTTGGGATGCTCACTTGGTTGAAGTGAAAGTGCCGGTCAAATCGTTTGTTGTGGGTAAGTCGCTCGGGCAATCTCTGGTGCGCGAGCGTTATGGCTTGAACGTCGTCGTTATCGTGCGCGACGGCGAGAACATTGTGGCGCCAGCCGCCAGCGAAGTCTTGTATCCCGGAGATCGCTTGCTTTGCTTTGCTACGGATGAAGAGGCGGAAAAGTTCCGGCAAGATGTCGAATCATCAACGGTTGGTCGTGGGGTTTCTCGGGAGCTATCAGAGTATGATTTACACCGTTTCAAGGTTCTTGCCCACTCACCGTTGCGCGGCATGAGCTTGCGAGCCTCAGGTATCCGAGAGAAGTTTGATTGCACAGTGGTTGGATTAGAGCGAGGAGGACTGCGGTTTAAGAGTCTGAAGTCGGACACGGTTATATCAGAAGATGATGTTGTCTGGGTGGTAGGGGATGCGCAAAGGCTGCAGCAACTTGCACTTGCATTTGGCTAGCATGAAGTCTTCGGTCGCCTCCCGTGGTTTGCTTTCATGCCGGCTGAGGTAGGGAATCGGTCGATTCCGATTTGGTATCGCTCTTCTCGTCTCGATAGAGGTGGATAAGAGTCCGATCATCGTTGGCGTCGCATTTGTCGAGGGCCATAAGGGGATCTTGCAGTAAGTCCTCAAACAGGCTGTGACCTGCTGGGGCGAAAAAATACCCGCGCTCAAAGGGCGCGGGCGGGACTCGGTACGCTCCCGGAGGATTCGGCTTACGGAATACGACGCAAGGTCATGCGCGTGCCGCCATCCACGGAAGCTGAACCATTCGGCATGAAGGTGTGAATCGAGAGCGATTCACTCAACTCGTCTCCATTCGCCTGAAACACTCTGGATCGGCTCGTGTTCAAATCCCAGTTGCCCGTGAGATTGCGATGGTAGACATCGTGGCGGATTAGCAGGCTCTGCTCAGTGACGACCACAATGGATCGTACTCGCTTCTTAGAGACGTTGTTCGATAGGATCAGGGCTGCAGTAATCGGTGATTCTTTCGCCCATTGGATCAGACCTTCTTCTGAAATTACAGTGGTGCCCAAGGTAACTGTTTCTCTAGCCTTGCTGGTCAGTGAATCAGATAACTCGAACTTATTGCTGTCAACGATACGGATGCACGGCTTGCCTACAACTGTCCCGTTAGGATGGACCTGCTCAAAGCACCCGGCGAATTTCTCCAACAGCTGCTGAGAATTCGCCGAAGACGCGTCCTTCGGTTCGCTTGAAAGATCTTGGGGTCTGTCCACTCGCTGGCATGCGATAACGCTTGTGAATAAAAAAATAGCAGCCAAGGGCCGAATAGAATTCATGTTCATACCGTCTCCAAAAAAACTCGTGTCAATCGAGGATGAATTTTGATGAATCACCGAATGGCTCGGTGAAGGACGCTGCAACCTGCGTGCCATTCAGTTTTTCCACGAAATGCAGATCTTGTGTTTCGGCTATCATTTCAGAATTATTTAAGTTTCCGCATACGGCTAGGTTAGTCTGCGGGGGCAACTGGAGCAGCGACGACCAGGCTCTAGACGCATCGAGCAAAGGTAATACTCAGACCCGCTCGTGGGCGAATCATGGTAAGGTAATTTCATGTCTGAAGTATGAAAAATATCTTGAAGGTAGACGCTTGCTTAACCCAGAAGATCGGCATGATTGGACCCTGACTCACTATCTCCGGGCTCTCGAGGAACGGGCTACAGGCGAGGTAGTAACCATCGCGGAGATTGAAGAGATCCTGAAAGGCCGCGGATTTGCGGCGTTGTCGTTAATCTTGTGCATTCCTTTCATTCAACCCATCCCGCTTCCCGGTGTTTCTGTTGTCTTTGGCGTCTTAATTATGGCATTGGGTTTGCGGCTGGCGTTCGGTGAATCGAGCGGGCTACCCAAGTTCGTAAAAGGTCGTACAGTCGAAGCGGCAACGTTGCGAAAGTTGCTTCATGGCGCCGAAAAAATTTTTTCGTATGTAGAAAAGTTGTTTCGCCCACGGTTTTCTTTGATGCTGCAAAGGCCTATGCTTAACTTTGTGGGGGTTAGCATCGTCTTGAGTGGGTTTGCACTGAGTTTACCTCTGCCACCGGTTATCTTGTTTTCCAACTCTCTTCCCGCTTGGTCAATCATCTTTTTGTCACTCGGACACCTGGAGCGCGATGGAGTGGTTGTTCTCATCGGACATATTCTCACCATCGCCACATGGTTCTACTTCATCTTGTGGTGGGAGGTGGTCAAGTATGGCCTGCTCAGACTTGTCGAATACCTCTGGCCGTAGATATCAAATCCAACCAAGTAGAATTCCAATTCCAAACCCGGCAAAGAGTAGCGACGAAAAAATGCGGATGAAATGCATGGGAACGATTTTGGTAAGGCGTTCACCAAACACGACAGCGAGGCCATCTGCGGCCAACATGCCCAGAGTCGTACCGGCAGTTACCGCGATCGGGCTTTGAAACTTAGCTCCCAAGGCCAGGGTTGCCAATTGAGTCTTGTCGCCCATTTCTGCTAAAAAAAAGAGCACCAGCGTGGTTAAAAAGGCGTTTGCAGGGATGTCTCTAGGGGTGTCCGTGTCTGGGTCAAGCTTGTCTGGAACGAGGATCCAAAGGGCGAATATGAAAAAAATTAGGGCAAGCGATATTCGCAAAGTCGATTCAGAGAATTGATTGCCCAGCCACCCGCCGACCAAGGACGCAAGTCCATGGTTCAGCAACGTGGCGACCAGAATACCCGCCATGATCACCATCGGCTTTTTGAAACGAAGCGCCAGCACGAGCGCCAAGAGCTGAGTCTTGTCACCCATTTCCGAGGCTAGAACCAGGGCAAAGGATTGAATGAGTGCTTCCATGGGAAAACGGACCACTTAAACGGGTTGGCGTTACTCGGCTTCAAAACGGCAGATGCTCAGCTTCGGCGGCGGAAAATCAGGACCTGCTGATTTAGCTCTAGCGGCCTCAAGTTCCGATTAACCAGCTCAGACTTCGTACATGCAAAGCTCTTTTGCTTTTTATAAGCAGCCCAACTTCCGGACGCAAACGCATGTTCACTAACGACCGTCACGTATAGCTGCACAGTCGTCGTTGCAAAGATACTCTCTTCGAAGCTATTTCCTGGTGGCGGCCAGGAGGTTAAAACGATACAGGGCTGAAAGCGATGAAGCGCAGTAGCTGCATCCATGCAAACAACCATTCCCTTGTCAGCCGGCATGGAGCCGCCCGTCGTATTCCAACTAAGGTTATCGACAGCAGTTATCTGGGCGCCAAGTCGGGCCAGGCCCTGGGCATAAAGTCCTTTGCCAGCGCCGAGCTCCAAGATGGGGCGACCATTTGCTTGCTCGACCAACCAGCTCAATAGCTCGGTGGTTGGCACGCTCCAGATACCCTGGCGCTGCAGCTCGCCCGCAGCCCACAGGGTGTCCTTGAATCGACTCCAGATCAAGTCAAACATACCTGCCGACAGTGGTCGGCCGCGCCTCAAGATTCTCAACAGGCATAGGTGCATCAAGAGTTGATCGCGGCGACACGGGCTGCGTCCAACCTTTCCGGTCATGACGTCGACGAACTGTTCGATAGCCAGCAATGTCATCTGTGACCGTATCAGGTCCGGCGTGGACCCGGAATCTGGCCCTGTGCGAGACTTGGATGCAGCCTGGCGAAGAGTTTCAGCAGCGCGCTGTTGCATGGGGCCAAGCCGCTGAAGCTCTTGGCTAGTGACGCATGCCTTTAACTCCGAGATCACTTGCTCGTAAATTTGGGGGTGGTCTTTGGATAGCGATGCTAACGACAGCGGGATGGTTGAATCCTTGTTTGCAGTCGTGGAACGCATAGTAGCCATCCATTACCGGCCGTTGTTATAAGCAAATAGTTGAGCTTTAGTGTAACTTTTGCCAGGCTGTAAGCCCAGCTGTTTCAGCGATCTATGCATTTCAGACGAAGGGTTTCCACTTGCATTTTCCAGCCTTGATTCAAGACTTGGCCGTCATTCTTGGTGTCGCAGCACTGGTTACTTTTATCTTTCGCCGGATTCAGCAACCAGTTGTCCTTGGCTATATCATGGCCGGTATCATTGTTGGTCCGTACACGCCGGCTGTTTTTTCCGTTTCGGATACGGAGAATATTAAAATTTGGGCGGAGCTGGGCGTCATTTTTCTGATGTTTAGCTTGGGGCTTGAGTTTAGCTTTCGTCGTTTGACTCGGGTTGGCCTTTCGGCGGCGATGACTGCTTGTATTCAAATTGCGGCTATGGTGCTCCTGGGCGTCATGACGGCAAACGCGCTCGGCTGGAGCCGCATGGATGCCGTCTTTCTTGGGTGCATGATCGCCATTTCGTCGACGACGATCATCATTAAGGCCCTAGAGGAGCTGAAACTAAACAGCAAGAAATTTGCGGAGCTTGTCTACGGGATTTTAATTGTTGAGGACTTAACCGCCATTCTCATGTTGGTTGCGCTCACTAACGTTGCTACCACTTCGCAGCTTGGTGGCCTGGAGTTGCTTTTAGCTGGGGGTAAGCTCGGCATCGTGGTTGGGATTTGGTTCGTAGTTGGCATGTTTGTGGTGCCCAGGTTTGTGCGCTCCGTGAGTAAGCATGGTAACGATGAAATGCTGACCGTGGTGGCTATAGGACTTTGTCTCGCCTTGGTGGCACTTGCGGCAAGATTTCACTATTCCGTCGCCTTGGGTGCTTTCATCATGGGTTCGATTTTAGCCGAAAGCGCTGAAGTGAAACGAATTGAACACCTCGTACAGCCGCTGAGAGACATCTTTGGGGCTGTGTTTTTTGTTTCGGTTGGCATGCTCCTTGATCCTGTTACCCTAACGGCGCATTGGGGTGAAATTGCCGTTTTGTCGGCCGTGATCATTGCCGGCAAATTAGTGTCCGTGACGGTGGGTGCATTTGCAACCGGACAGACCATTAAGACTTCCGTGCAAACTGGCTTCAGCATGGCGCAGATTGGCGAATTCTCGTTTATCATCGCTTCGCTTGGCTTGACCTATGGGGTCGTCAGCAAGACCCTTTATCCAATCATTGTAGCTTCGTCGCTGGTCACGACATTTACGACACCTTATCTGATCAAGTTGGCAGGCCCATTTGCGGATAAGCTCGAAGCGCGATTGCCGGACCGAGTCAAGTCGACCATGAACAACTATGTCGCCTGGGTGCAGCGGCGAACGGTGACCAGTGACGGGCGGCGCGCGTTGATTCGAGGTTTAACAAAGTGGGGGCTTAACGCGGTCGTCGTGATCGCAATTTTCACACTGGGCGCGAGTCTATTGATTCCGATTGTCGATCAGTACTTTGACGGTTTGGTTTCCGGAGCAGGGGTGACCTGGGTACTGTCTTTTGTCCTGAGCGCGCCAAGTATTTGGGCCATGTTAAATTCCTCTCGCGATGCTGGCGAAGCGGAAGTGCAAAGCGGCAGGAGTTCAAGCGGCAGATCCAGCTTGATGAGCAGCATCTTGACCCTCGGGTTAGTTGGTTTAGTCAGCGTTGAGTATTTTCCAGCTTTTCTGACGCTGGGAGTAACACTGGCCGTGTGTGCCTTCTTAATCATCCTGTTTCGGCGGCGAATTGGGACCTATTATCGGTGGCTAGAGATGCAGTTCCAGTCTGGCTTTCAGGCGGATCTGGGTGGGGCAAATCGAGCCAAGTTACTGGAGCGGCTCGCGCCCTGGGACGCGCATTTGATTGAAGTGCGTGTACCTGGCAACTCGCCAATTATCGGCAAAACGCTGCAAACTCTCAATTTCCCCCAGCGCTATGGCATAAACGTCGTGGTCATTTCACGAGACGCTATCGACATCGTCGCGCCAAAAGCCTCTGATACACTGTACCCAGGCGATCGTTTGCTCTGCTTTGCTACCGATGCCCAAATAGAGCGTTTTCGGTCCGAAATCGAAGGCTCGGAGACTGAGCGAAAGAAATCAAGCGATGCGTCTGATGCGTACGAGCTTAAGAGATTTCGGGTCAGCAAGGATTCCCCATTGAATCATTCGTCCATTCGAACGTCCGGTATTCGCGAACGGTTCGACTGCATGCTCGTTGGGCTAGAGCGTGTGGGCGAGCGAATCACGAGTCCGGTTTCATCTTTGGAACTAAGAGAGGGAGACATCTTGTGGATCGTCGGCGATAGCAGCCGTCTACGCGATATTTCGATTTTGTTTGGCGCGGCGAGTCATGGTAGCACCACGCCTCCTTGAACGATCACTTGGGCTCTATCGGGCCAGTGTTTCGATGCGCCCGATAGAGATCAGGTGTGCTAATCAATCTCCGATCATACCTAGCTTGTTCGGTAGTCGAACCATCCGAGTTTGCGGATTTGTGGATTGAGCGAGAGTCACTCGATCCGCGTACCACATCACCAGTTGATGTAGACGTTGCGACGGGTAAGGCGACGCGCCCCGAGTTGTGTGTGGCCGAGTTGATGAGCTGCATTGATCTAACGAAGCGCTAGTATAACTCTACGGTCAAACTGTCTGGCGCCGCCTGATTGGGCCGCGCCATATGGTCTCAGGGAGCGCCCAGTGTGTTGCTACCTTGCCGAAGTGGCTTACGGCGTTGGCACTTGCTGGTTCTGCGCCGGAGAAGTGGTTTGTGCATTTGGTCCGCATAGCCGACCGACATAGTCTTGGTTAAAGTTCGCCGCAAAGCGGCCGGACTTCTGAAATACCGCCAAATGGCTGTACAAGTATAGAAAGGCGTCTCCGCGTTGTTTGAGCTGCTGCGTACAGGACACTGCCTGAGGTGCAATGTGGTTGTGGAATTCCTTGTGGCTTAGATCCTGGGTAATCAGCGGGCTGGAAACCGAGAGGAGCGTGTCGTACGCTTCGGAAAGCGTATGCTGGCGATTGGCAGTGCGAAACACCTGAACTTTAGTCGGCATGAAGCGTTCAGCGTAGAACTGCGACCGCCAGACGTCTTGCGAGCGCCCTTGCGCGATGATCGAAGCCAGTTCGGCCCCTGCATGACTTTCGTCGCTACCAATAATAGCCGGCAAAAGCGTCGCGTCGACAGGGCGACCGGCCATGCCATTCCTTACTTCGCTGCACAGAGCCTGCTGCATGATGTCTGCGCCATGCAAATTAAGTGCGCATGACTTGAATTCGCTCGCAGACCTAACGTAATTGATCAGTTCGTTCGCCGTCACGGTATCAATATTGCGCAGTCCGGCGTTTTCGAATCGGGCATCACGAAACGGCTGGCTGGCGTGGGTTGTGTCATTAGCAAAGCCTCGTAATCCGGCAACGATGGCACTCGTTAAAACGCTGGTGACGTACGCGCCTTCAGGACTTGGTGAATTACCGCGAGCGTACGCTGGGGTCAGCGGACTTGCGGACGTAAAGAGCAGGAGGTTTACATCTGTCGTTGGCGAGGTGATTTGCCGTGGAATGTGAGCGAGTACATTGCCGCTAAAGCATGGCCCCAGAACGGCGATGGTTTCCGTGGCGGATTTTGCCAGTGGATAGATGATTTCTGACCATAGCTCTGACCAGGTGATGCGCTGGTCCGGGTTTTCCGATTCGTTGCCTGGAAGGCGATTGAAGCCACCGTTGCTGGAATTCTGCGGAGCGTTGCTCGGAAAGGGGATAGAGCCGCTATCCTGCGGTATGCTGGAGTTGTTTGGCACTGAGTTGTCACTAGGAAAGGGAATGACCGCAGGAAAGCTGGAAAGTCCTGACGGCAATGAGGTGAGCTTCGGCTCGACAATAAAGGCGCCATCGCCAGTAGCATCAACGGTCGTGCCATGGGCCAACAGATGAAAGAAAACTTCAACGCGTTCCTTGTTGCGCGTGGGGCCATCGGTCGTTTCATTCCGAATTTGTTCGAGGACTTGCTGCACAGCGCGCAGAATCTCTAAGCGCGAACCAGCTTGAAAGTGATTGACGTTACCTCCACTGTTGTACGATTCGCGGGGATGGTTGGAGATAACGAACGTGCGGTATCCTTCACCCAGATTGGTCTTTATCAAGCTCTGATAAGCGTCATAGAAGCTGGTAGCGCCTGCAGATAGACTATTTTCTGAGTAGATGGCGATGAAATATTTTGCCGTCTTCTCGTCAAATTGCTTTCGACCGGCATCGATACGCTGCAAGTCTTCTGGTGTGATCGAGCCTAATTCTGAAATGGATTTGTTGGGACGGCAGCCCATTAAGGCCAGTGCAACCAGCAGGCATGTGGGGATGAGTCGGCGCATTGAAAACTCCTTGCGATCGTTTCACGGTGGTCGTCATATTCACTGCTAGGACTACCAGAGCAACGAACATGCCAGTGCCTAGGTAGGAGAGAAAAATGCTGCATTCATGGGGCTCTATGACGCCGTTATCTTGCATTGTCACGGCTTGGTCGGTGGGAACGTGTTAGGAAAGTTGCGTCCTATGGGACACAGGGTGTCGTAAACTGACGCCGTGAACTGTGCTTTGGGTTCTCCGTGTCACTTTTAATGGCGGCTGAATCAAATTGTGTATCTAATTCTTTGCAGTAGTTTGTCGGTGCGCAAGCTCGCTTTCAATGAGCTGCAGGACAAACTGAAATTCGAAGTTATGAATGTCTGCAGTGGCTTTAGCAAATAGCTGCCGAATCACGAGCGGACGGCGGCAGCTCTGACGTCAAACGATGATCGCGTTCGGTTGGCAAAGTTGACTAAAGAAAGCATGACTGGAACCTCGATCAGGACGCCAACCACCGTCGCCAAGGATGCGCCGGAGTCGAGGCCAAACATTCCGATCGCAACTGCAACGGCTAGTTCAAAAAAGTTCGAAGTCCCGATCATGGCGGCCGGAGCAGCGATATCGTGCGGTATTCGCCACTTATAGGCCCAGATGTAAGCAAATGCGAAAATGCCGTAGCTTTGGATTAACAATGGAACTGCGATGAGTACGACGACCATTGGCTTGGCGATGAGGGTCTCTGCCTGGAACGCAAAGAGTAAAACGACCGTAGATAGCAGTCCAGCAATGGACGCCGGCTTCAGCCAAGCCACAAATCTCTCCAGTGCGTGATCTCCCCTGTTGCCTGCAAGCTGCCGCCGCGTCAGGTATCCAGCAACGAGCGGCACAACTACATACAGTAAAACGGAAAGGAAGAGGGTTTCCCAGGGCACCGCAATGTTATTGATTCCTAGCAAGAAGCCGGCGATGGGAGCAAATGCCACGACCATGATCAGGTCATTGATGGAGACTTGTACGAGCGTATAATTGGGATCGCCTTTGGTTAAGTGACTCCAGACAAACACCATGGCCGTGCAAGGGGCGACGCCCAAGAGAATCATGCCGGCAATGTATTCTTTGGCTGATTCTAGACTCACCAGGTCCGCGAAGAGGTAGTTAAAGAACAGCATTCCCAGCGCCGCCATGGTGAATGGCTTAATAAGCCAATTTGTCACCAGAGTAATCGCCAAGCCCTTTGGCTTTCTGCCGACATCCTTAATGGAAGCAAAGTCTACCTGGATCATCATGGGGTAAATCATGATCCAAATCAGAACCGCGACGACCAAATTAACATTGGCGTATTCCAAGCGGCTAATGATGGCGACGATGGCAGGCGCTACAGATCCGATGGCCACTCCGGCGACGATGGCCAGGGCGATCCAGATGCTGAGATAACGCTCAAAAATACCCATCCTACTTATCCTTTGACTGAGTTGAAGGCTTACAGCATTGCGGATCAAAAATGAGGAGGTTGATGAGCTGCTTCATCCGCCTGAGGGCTTCAGGATTGACGCAGTAGCACCGTTTCGGTCCGTCAATGGTTCCCAGAACCAGATTTGCGTCCTTCAAAATCTTTAAGTGCTCGGATATCGTCGAGTGGGCTTTATCAAAACTATCCGCCAGATCTCCCGAGATGCATTCGCCCTTGTCGATGAGGATCTTGAGGATTTCAACTCGGACGGGGTGGGCGAGCGCTTTACAGAAATCAGCCAAGTGGGCCTGATTTTTCTTCGCTCTTGTACGACCGCTCGCCGGCACAAACTTCAGAGTTCCCAAGAGAGTCCTCATAAATACGAACAACATTATTTCGGGATTCGACGAAATAGCTTTCAGACTATTTCATCGAATCCCGAAATAATGTCAAGCGGCAGTCGTATCAGTGCCCCAAGGAGCCGGCGGTTTGGTAGGAATATCTGACAAGCCTAAATACTAGCGCGACCACATGCTTTGCTGAAAGTCTGGCGAAAAAAACTGCGTCCAGTCATCCGCCTGATGAACGACGCCATCGGCGCCGACCACACGGGCAGTCCCTCCCTCCCAGGTGACTCGACTGGCAGCGCTGATGGTGTCCTGTTGTGCTTTCACCGCAGCTTGATAGGCATCAAAGTCTTGAAAGTTTACCGAAGAACCGACGCGCACCGTCCCGCGCTCGGAAATGCGATCGGCAATGACCGCCAGTTGTCGCATCGTATTCGTCGGGTTATTGATGTAGGCCTCGGTCACGGTCGCCGAACAAAATGGTTGATTCATCGACAATTGACGGCCAATCTTTTCAGCGCCCACGGCATTCCCTTGGCCATAGCGGTCAAAAAACGTTAGCACATCTCCCTCCACGCGCTTTGGTAAGCCATAGGGTCCCATCCTATCTCTTGGCCAAGCAACGCGGTTCCAGAAGACGTCCGGGAGCGCCGAGCCATCATTGTGGCCAAAAATGTCTGCGATAAGACCATCGGTGCCATGTCGGCTCAGCCCTAGGCTTTCACCCGTTCGCAGCAGATAGCGTTCCGTACTTTGATCGTGCCAAGCGATCCGTCCGGTTAGAAAGCTATTCCCTCGTCCCGAATTCTGCCACATGTCGGCGAGCTGCAAGACGGATGGATCGGGCAGGAACTTTCCCATATCGTGCACGGTTGCCAATGTTCGGTAGTATTCTGGGTCGATGCCTAGGCGGATAATATCATCCCTAAATTCCTGCGAGAGCCACTGATGCTCGGCGATATGCGGCAAACTGCCCATGGCTAACCCATCTTTTGCCGCAGCAGCTCGCTCCATATCCGCCATAGCTCGCGCATACAGAGATGCTTGCTCTGCCGAACTCAAAGGTGCGGACACCTGTGGCGTTGGCATGCTCTGCAGCCGGCGTACATAACGTCGCGGATGAACCTGGCGCAGAGCCCCCAAGCCGTCGCAAATGATCTGCCAGGGCGAGCCCGCATAAGTCACCGGCTGCGCAAACTGCGACCAGACGAGCAAACTTACGGCGAGTATCCGCAACCGCCGTCCGTGCATGATGCCAGCAGGAAAATTTAGCATGGCGTGTCCTTTCTCGATGGGGTGCTTGGTGAGGCCTTGCAAATTGGGTGTGGGTCGTCGACTTCATGATTCCTGCTGAAATCAAGGACGCTTAGACATAAGAATGCCGCAGGGCGCTGGCGCCTACCGAGTCGGCAGTTCGCGCTGAAACCCAATGCAACTTGCCGAATCTGTTAGCACGTCAAGGCTGTTGCGGACGCAGGAAGTCGCGCCGCGCCTGTAGAAATTCCGTTAGCGGCGAATGGTTTTGAAGGGTTGCGAGAGGTTGCGAGGGGGGCGCTGATCGCGCCCCGAGGCGGCTCAGAATAGACGCCATATGATCGTGACTATGGCAGGTAGTCGGTGCCAACCTTGAAGTTCATATTGTTGTACTTTCCGGCAATGTCCAGCTTCACGGCACCCAACACGGGTTGCCCAAAATAGACATGTGCCAAGATGCGCATATCTTCAATCTCTCCAGCAGTTGGCGCCGGCTCGCCGCGATTTAAGTACTCGGATTGAGCCCCTCGCTTCAACAGGGCCCGCAGGCTGTCTGCAAACGCCGATTTGATGTCATAGAACAAAAGCTTGTCGCAGCCAGGATAACGTCGGCCGTCCATATTCACGGCATCGGCGAAACCCTGATGCTTGACCTTAAAGTCTGGCGTTTCGTAGAAACCGGTAACGCGCAGTTCCTGCAAAAACTCTTCGGTAAAATACTCAGCTGGAACGTCGATCAGCTCCGTGCCTGTCTGGTTACCCATCAAGCGGATGGTCAGTTGATATTCGAGTTTCACCTGGAAATTCTTTTTGCCTTCTTCGGTCATGAACTCGTGCGTGACGTCGGCATCCATCTCACCCTTGGTAAACATGTTGCTTGTTCGATTGGCGTTACGATCCAGTTTATAGTAGGCGTGCTCACCCACTGGATTTCGCTCGGCGAAGGCGAGCGTTGAACAGAAAAGCGCAACTACGGAAATCGTGCCGAAAAACTTCATGGTTCCCCCCAATTCATGGAATAACGATCGATGATGTCGAAAGTTCCCGGTTAGGGTACCATTTCCCCTGTATTATTGATATATTGCGACAGTGGTATGGGTCGGCACCTTGCTGCCTGACCTGCGCGCCGCTCCCATGGAAGAAGGGCCATCATTCTTGTTGCTTCGCTGAGGTTTCATACGAGTAAATTTGCGCTGGCGATGATCGAGGATGAGGCATGCCCCCGAGATTGTGGAATTTTGTTCCATAAGTTGCGGGTGGTTGTGGCACCTTTATACGGCGAGTGCCAATTCTGAGACCGAAGTTGCTGATTAAGCCTTTATGTATGACGGGTTGGGTCATGTTTCTGGTGTGGTGCACTACTCATGGCGCGAGCGCGCACCTACCGTAGTTATCCCGTAACATTCCGTAATTATTGGAATGTGCTTCGGCCCGCACCGAGCCCGCAGCTTGGCCCTGTCCTTGCAGCCTATCTCGCATTCCGCAAACGAATGAGGGAGGCGAGCATGACGCAGCAAGGCGTAAGTGTTTTCGATATGCGAAAGTTTTTGGTGATAAGCGCCCTGGCGCTTTCGGCCATGAGCTGCGGAATCGCGTCGCCTGTGGCCCAAGATGCCGAGCTGCGGCGAGAAGCGCAGGAAGGCAAAGCTGCGGGCGTGCCTGTCGGGCAATCAGATCAATGGACAGGCGCCACTCTTCAGGAACAGTATGAACTGCAGAACCTGATCTTGCCAGATGGCTTTCAGCTGACCATCAACACCGCCGGGTACATGGGCATGGAACATGAAGGCATGCTCTATCCGCTCATGTTTGAGATTCAGAACCATGTGGCCCAGTTTGTATTGACCTATCCCTTTGTTGATCAGCGGGATTTAGGTGTGAGTGAAATGCCAGAGTTTGGCTTGTCGCAGCTCAACCTCGTGCAAGGGGTGAAAGCGATTCCCTCTGCGCAGTTCTTCGACGTCTACATGCCACTGGCCGCGCAGCAAAATGTGGCGCAGGAAGCCGTCTGGGAAATCAATTTGTTTAGTGCGGATTCCTCGGCGCTTAGCCTCGTGCAGCAACCTGAGCCATGTAACGGTCTGGTTCCTAGAGCATTGTGTTGCCGTGGGGTTGGTTACCCAACAACTCCTCCACGAGAATCCGGAGTCATAAACTTTCCCGGAATCTGTGGAGCAGGTAGCGGCGACCCCGGGTTAGGAGCCGTATTTCATTTGGAAAGAATTGCCGATTGCAGCGGCACAGGCGGACCGGGCGGACCGGGTGGCGGCCAGCAAACCGGACCACAGCCACCTGCTTGCGGTCCGGGCGACTCCGGCCATTTTAACCCAGCGGTATTTTTCCTGCAGGCTAGCGCTGACAGGGCTGCCTGTCTTCCAGGTACCGCTGGTGGCCAACATGGGCCCGGCAGCGGGCCGAACGTTGGAGGTCATGGCAGCGCAAATGGTGATGGCCACGGAAGCACGGGAAGTAGCCACGCTAACGGCGGTGGGTCAGGTGCGCATAGCGGCCTTCGACGCGAATCAGAGAGTGGCGGGGAATATCAATCTGCAGCTCCCAGTGTTGCAGCGACGCCGATGCCGGTCCCTGATGCCCCTTCGGTAGGTATCGACCTTCCGGACGCGCAATCTACGCCAGAGGCTTGAACCACCACAGATATTGCCAGGTGCTGCGAGTTGGACGCCA
>CAZLMG010000036.1:0-2407 GCA_964560765.1 uncultured Oligoflexales bacterium | reverse complement strand
GCCAGAGGCTTGAACCACCACAGATATTGCCAGGTGCTGCGAGTTGGACGCCAGAGGCTTGAACCACCACAGATATTGCCAGGTGCTGCGAGTTGGACGCCAGAACCTCCATAATCGAGCGATGCGGCAGCGATCGGACTCGTCACGCGCCCTTGTGTGGCGTAAGATCTTGCACGTGGCTGGATTTGGTGGGTGGTGCTGTCGAGCGACCACCGGAGTGGATGAATGGATTTCTTGCAGTGGCTCAACTCTCATCTTCTCCGGATGGACTGGCGGTTGGCGTCACATTTTCGTTTCTGATTTCTTCCCCACTCGTAGATCTGGCGTCGGTGATTCTGCTGGCTAGTATATTCAACTGGCCGATTGCGGTAGCCTACGTCCTCGCAGGATTGCTGCTTGCGGTTCTCGGTGGAGTGCTTATCGGTAAGTTGAAAATGGAAAGGTACATCGAGGGTTTTGTCACCAAACATAAAATGCAGAACTTTGAACAAGGGCAGTTAACAAAGTCGGAACGTGCAACCTATGCTTGGGGCCAGGTCAAGGATGTCGTGAGACGGGTGTGGCTGTATGTTCTCATCGGCGTTGGAATCGGCGCTTTGATCCACAACTGGATCCCCGAGAGCATCATCACGGCGCTACTCGGCAAAAATAACTGGTGGTCCGTTTTCGTAGCGTCTCTAGTCGGGATTCCCATGTATGCCGACATCTTTGGGACTTTGCCTGTTGCCGAAGCGCTTGTGAACAAAGGTGTGGGGCTGGGAACCGCTCTGGCTTTCATGATGTCGGTGACGGCGCTGTCTTTGCCATCGCTAGTTATGCTCAAAAAGGTTGTGAAAACGCCGCTGCAAGCGACCAATCGGCCGACGGACGGGAAGTTTCGAACCCAGGCCAAAGCATTGGCAAGTTGCCGCGTTGTGTCAAGTTTCAGCAGTGATGTCAGATAGTTATGGGAAGTGCCTGCGGTCAGGTACGGTTTGCAGCGGCGTTTTATTCTGCAACATCGCGTAATCTCGACTGAATTTAGCTTCATCTCGCCAGCGATAGCGGCATCTTCGCTGCCGGCTCATTCGGACTCGCGCGAAATCACAGCGATTTACCTGGCAGGGTTCTCCTGGCGCGGCCGGCACCTGAATTGCTTGCTTAAGCAAATGCACCCGACATCCAGTTTTCTTCAAATTGCGTCGATAGGACTTGGCGACTTTCGGCGCGCACGAACTCGGTACTTTCCTAATGGAGGTTCCCATGCAGAAGCCATCGACTATCAGCCCGAGCCAACTGTGGATTCGTTGCTTCGTGATGGTAATGGCAGCAACAGGTGCTGCGCTCCCGATCAGCTGCTCGGAAAAGGCGGCTCCCGAGTCACGCGCACAGACGAGTGTGCTGACCTCTGGAGGAGCGGGAAAGAGCAATACTGCGGGCGCCACCGTCGAGCAGATTATCATGCCGGAGGATCACAACTTGGTGCCGCTGAACGGACGAATGGTGAGTCACAATGGCTCGCAAGCCTTCAAACTATTGCTCAAACTCAAAGATGGAAGTTACACTTTTGATGTGCTGCCCGCGACGACTGGCAACTCCTTCAGCCTCACGCAAAGCAACTATGCGTTCAGTGCGGCAACAACACCTGTTGTATTTGACAGTGGTGCTTTTACTGCCGCGGCGGGACTCGCAAGTGGCACCCCAAATATCGACGAAGGCTGGGCCAAAGATCCGTGGCCATCAACGGGCGAATCGTCCGACAAGTCGGGACAATGCCGCCAAGGGGATGGGGAATGGTACGATGACGTAATCAATGGCTACGCATTGATCGAAGGAAGTGACTCACGCCCAAATTGCTGTACTGCAGAAATGCCGGCTTGTTGGGCTTGCAGAAAAGCAAGCCAGTGTCCTGATCAAACGCAGCCAAATGGCTGCACTAAAGAGGACATAATTGGAGGCAATTGCCCAGACTATCTGGATAATTTGCCTCCCCTTTGCAGTCCACAACGCCCCTGCGATAACCACCAAGGTAGCAGTAGCTCGGGCGGTACGACCAGCTCGGGCGGTACGACCAGCTCGGGCGACACAACGAGCTCGGGCGACACAACGAGCTCGGGCGACACAACGAGCTCGGGCGGCACAACGAGCTCGGGCGGCACAACGAGCTCGGGCGACACAACGAGCTCGGGCGACACAACGAGCTCGGGCGATCTGGTTCAAAGTCCAAACCTGCCAGATGAACCGAACTATGATGCAAATTGCGAAGAATGTCTGGCATTAGCAGATGTCGTTGTTTTCCTATGCCGCCAAAATGCCGAGCAAATGCATTACCAGTTTGGCTCCAAGTACGGCCCCCCGGCCCGAAGTCTGACTACGGCCTATTCGAACGCCGTCAGAGACTACGAGGAACGCGTCAATTTTCTCGTAC
>CAZLMG010000035.1:0-44374 GCA_964560765.1 uncultured Oligoflexales bacterium | reverse complement strand
CTGGTTGCAGTGGCTGCTTAGCTGACCAGTAAACAGGGACAGGCCCTAGTCTACCGATATTAATCGACATATTTTGCAACATCGAGCCTCAATCGATTTCTCTTTGCGGGCAGGCAAGCGGTATGTTAATCGGCGCGCGCCGGCGCAGCCATCTAGCTCGCCCGCAACTAGGAGTAAATGATGCGGGGTCTTGCCTTTGTCGGGTTATTCGTCGTCCAAAGTCTCAGCCTACTATTCACGGCTTGTGGCGTTCCAGAACGCGATGCGCAGCTAGCCGAGGCACCGACCGGTGACAACGACCCCAAGTGGTTCGGATTGCGAACGACAGTATTTGACCAAGTAGAAATGGAAGCCACCTTGGACTTCATGCCTTGGCCGGACCACTATTGGGCTACTTACCAAGGTGGCATCAGCTATCGCTGGCAAACTATGGCCAAAAGCAGCCAGGCCTATAAAGACTTCCTCTATAAGATTCCGGCAACAGAAGAAATTGCTGCTATGTCGGACGATGAATTGAATCGTCTCTCGCCGGCGGAGAAGTATGACATCTGGCAAGGACGCACGGACCTAAGTTCTGAGGAAAGCGCGACCGCCTACCAACGATCGCTCGTTCTCTCGACGGCTCGATTTAACAAAAGTGAATTTAACAAAGATGAAGTGCCAGCATGGGCCGGCATCTGCAATGGCTGGTCGCTTGCAGCGATCGCTGAATCCGAGCCGCAAAAGGCCGTCACGGTTGATCTGGCCGATGGACGTCGAATGACTTTCTACGTTGCTGACATCAAAGCCTTGGTCGGTCAAATTTATAACGACTATCAGGAATCAGAACTCTTTTCCGTACGCCGCCTCGGCAATCGCTGCCACGACAAACTCAAAGAAGTCGATGGCCGTGTCCAGGACAGCGACTGCCGGGATATGAACCCGATGACGTTGCACCTGGCGCTAACTCAGTATTTAGCCAAGAAAAAGCCTTTTATCGTCGATATCGACCCGGAAGAAGAAGTTTGGAATCAACCAGCCTATGGGTACAAGATGCAAATCGGCACCGCCTTACCCGTCGAGAAGCCGGCAAAGATTCATGCACGTGGAACAAAGTATGTGGCGGATGTTGAGGTTCAATTTCAATTCGTCGTTGAACCCGACGAGCCGGCAAGGGATGCTATCGTCGGCACTGATAGCGCCAGCCAACACATTGATACGCGACCGTTCCACTACACGCTCGAGCTCGACGCACAAAAGCGCGTGATTGGCGGTGAGTGGAAAGCCAAGTCAACACGCCCAGATTTTATTTGGATGAGTGAAGATACACCGACACAAGACTTCTTTGATGAAGATTACCCACTGCAAGTCAGCGAGGTCATGAAGTTACATGCACTTTCGTTGGAGTAAGCTGAGTTGATCACCAGTCCAGCGTCTTCGCACAACCAGAGAATTCTCCGTCTCCGTGCACGTGCCCATGCAACGGCTCGGTAGATAAATCCAGCAAACTAAAGCCCACGTTGGCCACCTGGTCGGCGTTGGCGACATCCACCAAGTGCTCAAAAGATACCTTGGCGATGTTAGTCATGCCGTCGTAATTGATCTTGGTGGGCTCGGGAGTATCACCTGCCCGGTGATAGTTTTCGTGCAAGCCCGTATGAAAGAATAAGCCCGCAATACCTGCCTCAAAGAACGGCGCATGATCCGAATCGGCGCTGTACTGACGCTGCAGGCGCGGCCGGATATCGGGATACTTCTTCAGGGTCTCTTCCAACATTTTGGCTGCCTCGGCATTGCGCAAGGCACCGCCAGCATCCAGTCGACCTTCTCGCAAATACCCTACCATGTCCATATTGATCATGTAGTCCACCTGGGCCATGGGGACGACCGGATTGCGTACATAGTGATACGACCCCAAGAGACCAAGTTCTTCCCCTGAGAAAAACATAATGATGACGCTACGCTTCAAATGGCTGCGTGCGGCGCTGAGTGCTTTCGCAATATTCAACACGGAGACAGAACCGGAGCCATTATCATCCGCGCCTTGGCATAGGCCCCCACCAATGCATGAGCGCGACCCGACATGATCCATGTGGGCACCGATGATGACGTAGCGACCTTTCAATTCCGGATCATTGCCAGGAATAACACCCAAAATATTCGCGGTCTCCCGCGGCGCTGGCAAACGCTGGCGTGCCGTAAATTTCTGCAAATAGTCTTGCCCACTCAACGGCTGAACTCCGTACTCCTTCAATTTACCAATCAGCCACTGGGCTGCTCGCTCGTTTTCGGGGGTTCCCGTGTCGCGACCGCGGTACTCGGGACTCGCCAAATGGGTGAGGTTCGCTTCCAGCTCTTGCCGCGAAATGAGGGAAAGGGCGTGGGCGAGAGTTGTGCTGCCCGTATCTCCGGTCGGTGCTTGTCCACTCGCCACAAACTTCACATGCCGAGGTTTCGTAGCAACTGCGGGGGTCACCGTGTATTGCAGGGCAATTTGCAGGTCGGCTGCAACAGTCACCTTTTCCGGCGTCCGGAAAAACTTGCGGCTTGTATTTTGTGTCTTCACTTCAACGGCCGACACCGAGCCCGGCGTCGCATCCGTGCACTGCGGAACATTCGGTCCCATGCACAAGCGCAGGGTCGTCGTTTCTAGCGGCGCGCCAAAAAACAAGAACTGGCTTCCGTCAGCAGCAGGAATCATAATTTTTACCGGATGATCTTCGGCCGGTGCTTCGCGAGCGTCGCTACCAAATGGGGCCCGACAGCCAACTGCCAGCACGAGAAACAGGGCGTAGCGCAGGGAATCAGATTTGTGTAGCAACCGCAGCATCATGTCTATCTCCTCATTGCAGGCTGATATTGCAAGCGATGCTCCGACGTTTTTTTCATATGTTTCTGATAGTTACCTGCGACATTCATGCGCATAAGATGATCAGTGCACTGCTTTTTGACATGCCCTCGCCTAAACAGCGACTCCTTCGTCATCCGGCCCGTCTTCGCCTCGCTCCGGCTCAGGAGCGGAAAGAACCTTTTGATCCTTATCGTTCCACTGCAGCTCTGGCCACTGCTGCAGAAGCTTCTGTGTAACGTCGTCCTCATCCCACCATTCAAAGGTGCGAGAGAACTTGCCATGGACGTCGAATTCCTGGGCCAAGCCCATCTTATGAAATTCGCCCATGGAGTCGTCGGTGATCTTGATTCCGAACAGCTGTACCTCTGCTCCACCATTCCAATTGTAGCGATCGAAGAAATAGTAATCGAAACGCAATTGATAGCGGATGCGTCCACCGGCCTCTGGCAGCACTTTGATTTGCCCACCACTCCATAACGTGTGCCCGCCAATTGCGTAAAACCAATTGGCTGAATCATCCTTGTAATTGTAGCCGTTGCTCATCTTTGCTGAGGTGATGCTATAGACACCTGGTTCTTTAGACATTGCGAACTGAGTCGCCTTGACCAGCGATCCCCAATAACGCCCCTTGGCATCAGAACACTCGCGCACCATACGCTCAAGATCGATGCTTAATGGCTCGCCGGTATTGAGCAGATAATGTCGCAAATGCCTTGCCGCATCCCATCCGACAGCAAGCGCAGCCCCGGGCATTCCTTCCAACATGGCTCGTCGCTCGGCCGCCTTGGCATATGTCCACGGCTTCGCGGCGTGCACGCCCGACCCCTCATCCGCAGTTGGCTTAAACTCGGGCTTGCCGAGGCGGTAACCAAAGCGGCTGTCATCTTCGCTAAATTGACTCGAACGATCGTCGGCCATCCGGCCGCAGGCCGCTGCGAACAAAACCACCAACAACATCAACATCCTTGTCTCTACGGTCCTCATGGTCCACTCCAACAAAAAAGGTCTGCCATTCCTTCAGCAAAAACCGGACCGGGGGGAAACTTGATTGACGCAGTTGCGCGCCCAGGCGCAACCCGCTGGATAGAATGGTGACATTTGCAGGAGTGCTTGCCGCTCATCGAAAGACCCGGATGTTGGCTGTTAAACCCCTAAACAACCCCCATAGCAAACTAGTAAGCCTTACCTGTGTAGGGAGCAACTTGCCCGTCCCGCCTCTTTGCCTGAGTTCGGGTAGTCAAGAGATATCCATAAATTTGAGCAGTTGCGACCTCCTTGGCGAAGGGTCCGAGGCCAAAATGCAGCGAACCTCTAGTCCCACTCCCTTTTCGAAGTCCTTTCGAATGGTTAGGACTCACTAAAGGCGGAGGTGCGATCTACCTGCGCGTCTCCTAAGCAGACCTGCAAGAGCCAACCGCGATGACAACATACTGTACTGAAAAGCATTTACGAACGTGTCTGGCCGACCCGACGCACGGACTCTGAATTGCAATCGTCTTTCAGAATACCAACGGACTCTCGATGACTGGTGTTGCTGTTGTGGTGGCGATCAATGCAGCCGAACGACGGGTATCTCGCGCGAGGAGGTCATGCATGGCATGGAACAACCGGACAAGATCCACGCCCCCAGTCACTCATCGCCAACGCGGTTCGGCGTTGATCGGCGCAACGATGCTAAGCGCGGCTGCACTGACCGCGACGATGATGCTGCAATCGAAAACGGCTTATCATGCAAAATCGCAAACACGCGCGAACTTGCAACACGGACTCATTGGATTAACCAAGAGCGCCTTGGAAACGACTGAACAGCTCATTAACGCCGAAGACACCTCGGGTCTGCCATTTTTCCGCGTTGAATTGAACGGCGCGGATTTTATCGTCGCGCCAACCCTTTCACCCTATTTGTCACAAGTGTATCGCTTTCATGGCGTGCATCAATTCATGTTCCGCCATTGCGCCTCGCAAGAACCTGCGATCGCGCAAGGTGTCTACTCCGTGGCCTCGAATTTGCCCGGTGGCCAAGGCTGTAATACATGGATCGAGACGACCGTCGCCATCCGGAAAATCACAGACAAGTATGTTATTGCCAAGGCTACCTCCGTGATACCACATCGCGGGCAGAACTTAAGTTACCAACTGACCGCGAAACTGTTGCGCACTCATATTCCCATGGCGAACTGTCCTTGGGTCGATCCTTCGGACTTCACCAAGCTACATCCTAACTATGTCGGTGAGATACCCAACCTGCTCTCCTACAACAAAACGATGACCGTTTGGACCGCACGCTACTTAAGCACCCAATTTTACGACGCTGTAAACAATACTGTGAATTTTGAGTTTTGGACGTTTCACGAGGAGAACAACGGCGACCACAAGAGCACTTATCGATGGGATCAATTCTATAGTGCATTTCCCGCGACTGTCGGAAACGTGACCACGCATCTCATGGCTGGCCCGACGGATACCCCGGCTGATTACGTACGGAACCTGCCTGGATTTGTCCGCGGCAACTGGATTTGGAACGGCGGCTGGAACGTCAAACGCAAGATTGCCATCAACAATCCCAATGGCGCCTGCACCCTCACCCGTACCAGTATTTCGGGCAGCCCTCCTGGCCAGCGCAACGGTGGCTGCTTTGCCGAATCAACTCAGATTCGGCTGGCGAATGGCAAAGACATCTCCATCAAGGACTTGCGAGTCGGCGATCGCGTCTACAACCCGGTCAGCAAGAAACCGGCGTTGGTGTATGGCGTAGTGGCTGGTCCCGAAAGCAAGCCCATGCTGGAGATTGGCGTTGGCAGCAGCACCGTACTCGTTACCGACGAGCACCCTATGTGGACCCGTCGCGGGCTGATACCGGCCAGCTCCCTGCAAGACGACGACCAACTCTATTGTGAACAGGCCACCTGGTGCAGCATTAAGGGCTTGCGCTGGCAGCAGGCTAATTCAAGTACTACTGTGTACAATGTGAACCTCATGGCGAACTCAAATGATCCTCGCGATCACTTCCTACTCGCAGATGGCATTCCAGCAGGTGATTTACATTTGCAGCAGCGGCTGAAGTCGGGCCACGGCGATGACATCAGCGAGAAGCTCAGAACATCGGGAGAGCAACCATGAAAATCATTGGCGCAGAGCGCGGTGCCTTTAGCCTTGCCGGGGTCATGGTCGCCGCAACCGTTGTCACTGTCGGTTACGTGGCTATGAATGCGGGCATTGGCCAGGACCTGCAGGTTCTTGCAAAACTTGAGCACTCGTCGCGAATTGACAGCATCGAACACTCGGTCATGGCTGACGTCTTTCGCCGCATGGGGAGTCTCGCCGAGGAACTAGGCATGGGGCTCTGTACCATGACACACTTTGGCGAGCTGAGTACCAAATTGCAGAACCAGTTTGGTTCCGATCGTTACCAGCTCGAACTCGTCAACGGCTCGACTTACATCGGGCGCCTGCCGCAGTCCATCCGCGATCGATGCCAAATGTCATCTGTACAGCGAGTCGCCAGTCTGGATCCGGGCACCGGTGGTGGCCAACCAGCCATGATCAATATCTGTGCAGAGCGGGGCCTGTACGCTTGCTTTGTCGTGCGCGCCTCCGGCAACGAGTCACAGCCGTTTCTCTCCGAAAACGACGTTGTGGTGGAAATGCGCTACTTTTTGCAAGACCTGGATTCTGGCGACGAAGTTGACTTTGCTGCATTCAACGATACAGCAACAAAGAATCGCCAAGGATTCACTTACTACTCAATTCACTTTGCAAATCGCACCTCACTCTCTCTCCGACCACAAGCATCAACGCGCAGCGGCATATTGCGCGGACGATCACGACCAGCGGAAACCGTGGCTCCATAGAATTCCAGGAGAGGGGTTCAGGCCTATATGTCCGTCAAGATGTAGTGAAGGAGGGCAACATGCAGCAGTCGATGTTTCAAAAGATTCACGCAACAGGTCGCGAGGCCGGCCTGACCCTGATTGAACTCAGCATGGGCACAGCGATCATTGTTCTGATCATCGCTTTTGCTTACGATGGCCTTTTGCGTGGCATGCAACTGATGGCGGCCAGCGATGCCCGCAAGGAAGCTTCGGCCAGCTTGCGCCGGGTTGGCCAGCTATTGGAGAAAGAATTCGCCATGGCCAGCATCGACCCCACAGCCATGAATCAACATGTGTTTAGCGCGGCTCCCATCCTGCACATCAAATATACGCACATGGATCAAGGCGGAGTGGAATCCTCAAGAATGATCGTTTATGACAGCGTATGCGCCTCGACGCTTGGCTCACCCTTACAGGGAGTCGACGTGGGCAACTATAGGCCATATTCGCACTTAGGCTGCTTACCCAGTAATCCTTGCAATTGGGCCACGGAAACCGTGGCCATTCGTCGGCGCGTCTACCACAGTTGGTCGATTGGCAGTAGCGCACCGCAAGAGACCCGCTGCTTTCCCGACTCCTTGCTGCCAGATGCCAACGGCAACTGCGTGGCGCGCCCCGGCTTGAATGACCGTCGGCGGCAAACACAAGGAATGAGCCTGTGCGCGAGCGCGCCAGCATCCCATCGCGGGGAAAAGGCGTACGTCAGCCTGTCGAGCTACTTCATTCACGAGAGCCAGACAATGACGGCAACCAAGCGCGATCTAGCTCTCGTACGTACCCATGGTCACACAGAAATGAGCTACATAGAGGCGCCTTAATCAAAGGTCCAGCGCTAAGTCGCCCTGCGCCTGCCGTTGCACTAATTCATAATATGGCCCCCGAGCCGCCCACATGCTGCCATGAGTACCCTGCTCCACCAGTTGCCCGCCGCGAAACACGAGGATCTTGTCGCAATGCTGTACCGTCGACAAGCGATGGGCGACTATGAAGCACGTCCGATCCGCAAAAATCGCGGCTAGCGCCTGCTGGATATGCTGTTCATATTGGTGATCCACTGAGGCCGTCGCCTCATCCAAGATGATGATCGCTGGGTCTTTGAGCAAAATTCGGGTAAAAGACAATAGCTGTCGTTCGCCCATCGATAGATTGCTTCCCCCTTCAATCAACACCGTATCCAGCCCCCGTGGCATACGTGCCAATACTTCGGAAAATCGGGTGCGCTGACACGCTTGTAGAATTTGCGCATCGCTGATTTCGATCGCTCCATCGGCGGTAGCCAACAAATTTTGCCGCAGTGTCCCCCGAAAAATCGTCACATCTTGACTGACGTAGCCAATCTGCCGACGAAGAGCGGCGCGCCGCCACTGACTCAGCGGAATGTCATCGATGATGATGCTGCCTTGTTGAAACGCGTAAAGACAAGGCAGCAGGTTGACGGTGGTTGTCTTACCCGATCCCGTTCGCCCGACCAGAGCCACCTTCTCCCCCGGCAGAACTTCAAAAGATACGTCCTTGAGTACGGGGCGCTCGACATCGTAATGCATGGAAACGTTCTGAAAGGAGACCGCTCCGCGGATCGGCGCCACGACAGACCCGTCCACCCCCAATGAGTCCGACTCATCAGGCTCTAGCAGCATGGCTGCGACTCGCTCACTCGAAGAAAGGGCCTCTTGCAGCTGCTGAATCTCCTGAGATACGGTCATAATCGGTGATAAAAAGCGTTCCGCGTAGCGCACAAAAGCGATGAGAACGCCTGCCGATAACGACCCCGCCAACACGGCCTCACTGCCCTTCCAAAGGATCACAAACGTCGGGATGGCACAGAGAAATACCGTAATCGGGCGAATGATCGTGTTCCAACCCATCACCCGAACCGAAGACTGGTAGTAGGCGTCGACGACGCGTTGCAATTGCCGATAAGTCCAGTGCTCCAGGGCAAATGCCTTCAGCACGCGGATACCGCTAAGAAACTCCGCCACGAGACTATTGGCCTGGGCATTGTGCCGCTTCATCATCCGCATCCAATAGCGAATGGGCCCACGCAGAGACAGTGAAAACAAGACAGCCGGTAATGCCGACAACGCGACGAGCATGCCGAATTGAAGCGACGTCAGCAGCATGGCAACGAAAACCACCACGATAGTGATGGCGGCAATGACCATGTTTGCTAAGGTCCGTCCGAAAAAATCTTCAATCCCCTCAACGTCATTGGTCAGCCGAGTGATCGTGCGGCCCATGGCTTGTTTATCAAAGTACGACATGGGCAAGCGCAGCAGCTTCTGAAAGAGCTGTTGGCGAATAGAATATGCCACTTGGGTCGTTACAAAATGCATGGTCATGCGCCCGCGGTAGCGCATAAACACTGAGCCAAACTCCAAAAACAGAACAGCTCCGACGAAGCGAGCCACGGTCGGTAAGTCGGCTCCATTCCGTAGCACATCGACCATGCGTCCCAAGAGATAGGCCGCCAAGACTACAGAGGCCGAAGACGCCAAGATCAATAACAAGGCCCGCACCAGGACTCGCCGTCGATCCCGGGCAAATCGCATCAGCATCAGGACGCCGGCCCAATCGGAGCGCTCATCCACGTCATCCTGCATCAAATTCTTGGTACTCATGGCTGTCCCCGCGGTCCTGGGCGAGCGCCAGCAGAGAGTCGTCCATCTTGTAGATAAAACTGGCGATCCGTATTGCGCAAAGTCGATAGCCGATGCGCCACCCAAATCACAGTTGTGCCCTGTAAATAGGATGCAAGATTGCTGATGATGGTGTCTTCGGTGGCGGCATCCACCGCACTGACGCAGTCATCCAGCAGCAAGAGTTGGGGCCGGCGCAGGAGAGCCCGCGCCAAGGAGAAGCGCTGCCTTTGACCGCCGGACAGTGTGATTCCCCACTCGCCAATGACCGTGTCTAGGCCCTCGGAATAAGCCACCATATCCTTTTCCAAGTCGACCACGCGCAGGACCTGCCAAATTTCACCATCGGCGAAGGTGCCATCGAGCGACAGATTATGGCGCAATGTACCGGAAAAAAGAAATGGGGCCTGGGGTACAAAGCCGACGCGTTGAGCTAACTGATGACGATTCCACTCGGCGATCGATCGCCCCCAGATCGTGATGGTGCCTTGGCTAGCTGGCTGCAATCCAGCCATCACTTCCAAGAGGGTCGACTTACCAGCCCCGATCGGTCCTGAAATGCCGATGTGCTCCCCGGCCTCGATCTGCAGATCGATTTCGTGCAGAACTACGCGTTGGCCTAGGGTCATGCTCACATTCTGAATGCGAACAGCGGGACCCGCCGGAAAATCGAGTGCCGGCTCAGCAAGTGACGTCGGCCCCTCCGCACCATAATACCCAGCTCCAGCTGGAGCAGCCAAGCTCGTCAGCTCACACACGCGCCGGAGACTCGCAATCCCCTTCTGCCATTCGGCAATGCAGTCTCCCAACTCGAACATCGGAACTTGCAGCAAAAAGACAAGGGATTGCATGGCCACAAACTCGCCGATGGACAGTTCGCCCTGCTGCAAACGATAAACACCCAGGGTCAACAAGATGACATAGGCACATAGCGTCGGAGCCACCCCAAAAGGAAAAATCCGCTGCCCAATGCGTTTGACTCGGAAATGATGCGCGGCATAGCGTTCCGCCTGGTCGCGAAGTCGATCTTGCCATGGAGCCTCGGCCGCTGAAGCCCGTTGCATTCGAATCGACGCGACGCATTGGGAAATGACATCCGACAAGAGCGACAGGGTCCGCTGCGCCCGCTCGTGCAGGATCATTTCATAATGAGCCAGACGCATAACTGGCCGCGTCACCAACAAAAAGACTGCCAGCACCATCAACGTGATCTGCCAGTCGATCATGAACATGGCCCCCAAAGCCAGTACGCCAAAGAAAACCACATCGCTAGTCAAGACGATGGTGAAGCCGAAAATAACCCGCGCAGAGCGTAGGTCTCCTGCGAGCCGATTCATGATGTCGCCCAAGGGATAACGCGCCAATTGCTCGAGGCTCTGCCAGCGCAGTCGCTCCCACATTTGCATGCGTAGTTCGCGCGCGGCGATGTGGGTGGCACGCGCCAATGTCTGTCGCCAGGCACCCCGCAGAATCATGGCCACAACGAGCATGCTGCCCATGAGGGTTAATACCAAATGTAACGACTGCAACTTAGTCTTGCGCTGCATCCATACGGGCAGGGATTCTACTCCACCGGTCGAAATCAGATCCAATGTCCACTGGACGAATTTGGGCATGAGGACTTCGGTCAAATTAGTCCCCAGCACCGTCAACAGCCCCAAAGCATAGAGGTACCAACGCGCTCGAACGAGCGACCAGTAGAGGCGCCAAGTCGGATTGAACATAAAAAACTCAGCAAGAAATTCGGTTGCGTCCCGAGCTGAGGATATTACCCCAACACCTGAGCAAAAAAAAGCGGAGGGCAAGCCCTCCGCTCGACGCTTCTCGAATCACTAGGAAATTAAGAAACCATTTCCTTCAGATTCTTCAAAGGACGTGCGCGCACGACGTTGCGTGCTGGCTTCGCCTTAAAAGTCGTCTCTTCACCCGTGAACGGGTTGATGCCTTTGCGAGCTTTGGTAGCAGGCTTGCGGCGAACAACCATCTTCAGCAGGCCTGGCATTGTAAACATGCCGGGACCTTTTGAAAGATCTTGACCGATCAAATCACTCAGAGTTTCGAAAACGTTGCGGATCTCAACGCGAGTCAAACCAGTGGACTCAGAAATCGCGCCCAGGATTTGACCTTTGGTGCGAGTCTTGTTGACTTTGTCAAAGTTAGTTTTAGCCGGTCCAATAACACGCTTGGCGGCCATAGCAGCTTTTGGAGCTGCAGCTTTTGGAGCTGCAGCTTTCACGGTAGCCTTCTTAGCAGGTGCTTTCTTGGCAGTTGCTTTTTTAGCCGGCTTTTTGGCAGGTGCCTTCTTGGCAGTTGCTTTTTTTGCTGGCTTCTTAGCAGCGGCTTTCTTCTTCGTAGCCTTTTTCTTTGCAGCCATCTTGCGTTTTCCTCCTCGCATAAGATGAATCGACACTATGTCAAAGGGTTCATACGCTCTACGTTACGCTACGCGCACTGCAAAAATCAAGAGTGAGTTGTGAGCAAATTACGATTTTTTCAGCTTTTCGTGCACTCTGCTGATCACTGCTTCAAGGCCGCGGCGACGGCCGATGCCCATTGCGCGATCGCATGTAGCGCCTTTGGGTTGGCCAGCGCACCGAGGTTTTTCGGGGTTTTTCCCTGTAAAACCTCGCCGGCAGCGATCTCTACTTTCTTGCCGCTGCGCGTATACGGAATATCGCCAACGGCAAAGATCTGCGCCGGCACATGCCGTGGCGTCAGCTGTTGCCGAATGTAGGACCGGATCTTGGAGGCGATTTCCGCACTCCATTCCACTCCAGCAGCCAACTTTACGAAGAGAATCACTGCTACATCGCCGTGCCAAGGCAAGCCCACAACGAGTGAATCATCCACTTCCGCCAGCGACTCCACGTGCCGATAAATCTCTGCAGAGCCGATCCGCACACCACCTGGATTCAATGTCGCATCGCTGCGGCCATGCACGATCATGCCGCCGTGTGCCGTAAACTCCACATAATCACCGTGACGCCAGACCTCGCGATTCGAAAAGTGCTCGAAATAAGCCGCGCGGTACTTGCTGCCGTCAGTATCACCCCAAAACCCAATCGGCATGGAGGGGAACGGCTGCGTGCAGACAAGTTCGCCGCGGCCCTCGTCGAGGGGCGTACCATCGCTGTCCCAAACCTCCACAGCCATTCCTAGCCCCGGCCCCTGAATCTCTCCCGCGTACACCGGCAAGAGAGGGTTGCCGAGCATGAAGCAAGAAACGATATCCGTGCCCCCAGAAATCGATGCGAGATGTACCTGCTGGTCAAAAGCGGCATAAATCCACCGACTGTGCTCAGGTAATAGCGGCGAGCCCGTGGATAGTATGGTGCGCAACGCCGGCATCGGCGGGATAGCGGTCTGAGCATTCATGCAGCTCTGGATGAACTTGGGACTTATGCCTAAGACCTGAACGGATTGCTCGGCAGCGAAGCGCCACAGCGCGCCCAGATCCGGCATACCCACCGATCCCTCATACAAAACAACCGTGGCGCGGCAGGCCAGTGCCGAAACCATCCAGTTCCACATCATCCAGCCACAGGTCGTGTAATACAAGAGTCGGTCCCGAGGCCGCAGATCCGAGTGCAGCATCAGCTCCTTTTTATGCTGCAAAAGCGTTCCTCCTGCGCTGTGCACGATGCACTTTGGCGCACCGGTGGTGCCGGATGAATATAATATATAGATAGGATGATCGAAATTGCCGGGGTAAAACATCAGCTGTGATTTCTGCCCCGCCCCTTCCTGCAGAAACGCACGCCAATCGCCAACATCTTTGTCGTATTCGACTTCAGGCTGTTGTAGGTGGTCAATCAGTACCCACTTGCACACGCTCGGCAGACGCTCTCGCAGCTCCTGGATTCGATCGGCTAACTCAAAGTGCTTTCCTTGATAAAAGTAGGATTTTGTCAAAAAGAGGCACTTGGGAGCAATCTGCGAGAAGCGATCGACGATACCACTCACGCCAAAATCAGGTGAGCAAGAGGACCAAATGGCACCGATCGCAGTTGTCGCCAGCATCGCAATGATGGCCTCAGGAACATTGGCCACCACCGCCGCCACCCGATCGCCGGGACCGATGCCTGACTTGCGAAGTGAAGCCGCGCAAGCCGTCACCGCTGCGCGCAGTTCTCGCCCGGTCATCTGCAAGACACGCCCACGTCCTTCCGCATGCGACAAAATGACGACTTCATCATCTTCTGGCGGTAACAGATTTTCGGCGAAGTTCAATTTTGCACCAGGAAACCAGACGGCACCCAGCATCTTCCCCGAAGGAGGCGGCACAAACGTTGCTGCCGGAGGGGTTTGCCAGCGTACGGCACCGAATTCAGCCACTGCGGACCAAAACTGGTCGCCATTGCGAATGGACCACTGATACATACGGGCATAATCGGCGCCAGGCCCGAGGTACCGCTGCCTGCACATATCCAAAAAACCACGCATCTGACTGGCGTGCTGTCGATCCGCCGTCGGAGTCCACAATGCCGAGCCTTCATTTGACATACCGTTCGTTCCCCGTGCTGTTTTCCAGCTCTCGCTGGGCCAGTATAGGAAAACCATACCTGGGCCCCATGCCTTCTTAAACCAGAAACATGGGCCGTGAGTTAGGTTATGGAATGGGCAAGGGGGAATCTATTCGACCGACTTGTCGATGCGACGTGCCAAAGCGCGAATTCGTGACAAGGGTCCCTCAACAGCCTGCCGGGTGCCGGAATCGAGACTCGTCGCGGCGGACTTGGCCAATTCGTCCTTTGTTGGAGCCTGGCTTTGCGCAGAAACTTGCCGATACTCTTCCGCCACCCTCTGCGGTACGGACACACGCTTGGAGCTATCGGCAACTGCCCGCGGCTGCTTTAGCTGTACGAGCAGATCTTCTCCGCTCGCCGCTCCTGTCGCTGCGGCTGAAATTTCGGACGTGCCCAAAAGGCGTTCGGCTGCGGCAAAGCTTTCCGATGCTGGACTGCGCGGACGCCCCGAAAGGTGCTCCAAACGTCGGGTTAAGCACGGCACGGTTACCCCGAAGAAGGCAGCGACCTTGCGCTCATCTCCCAACCGCTCCATAGCACGCAGAACCATACCTTTTGGCATGAGCAGCGCCGCTGCAAACTGATCCGCACGCTCTTCGCGCTGCCGCTCATCGAGTGCCAAATGACTCTCCGTAGAATCCTGGCCGTAGCGCTCCATCGGACACCGGCGCTCGCGATAGCCACTGTTGCGCCACTCGCCCCGAGCCAGCTGGGGCTGGACGTCGATCAAGAAATGCCCCAACAAGTGGGCCAGTATAAATTGGCGTTGCGCCACCGGCCACTCACCCAAGCGCAGGACAAACCCAACTTCAAATCTTCCACCAGAGTCGCGGCAGGCAATCGCTGCCAAGTCGGGCATTTCAGCAACCGCGATCCGAATACCTACGCGGGCCACCAAATCCTCGATATTGATCCGAGCCACGTCCGGACGACCAACTGCAAAATACTGGCGCACCAAAACTGCGAGCTGTTCGAAATCATGCGCAGCAGCGGTCGAGGCAATAGCTGGAAAGATGGCAATCATAGCTCACTCCCTAAACGTATAGAGCCCGACATCAAGTACTGATCGTAACCGAGAGCATGCAAAAAAATTTGACGCCCCCCCTTCATTCTATGGGAAATCGCCAATAAATTTCAGACCCCGCCGCAACAAACGAAAAAGCTGTCGGCGCACTACCACAAAAGACATATTTTAAAGGCATGTAATGACTTGGGTTTCGGGCGATCCTCAGCACCTCCCCATCCCTTGCCGAATGGGATCCTATGCAACGAAGAACAAGGCTTCACACGCGAAGCTGCTACAGGTCGGTCTGATATGGACTGGGAGGTAGGTACGCCATGGGACTTCCGTTATTCAAAGAGCGACGGTTTAATCCGCGCCGAGGGCTTACTGGATTGCTTCCAGGGAAACTTATCGTATCGGCAACGGGCCGCGCGCTAAGTTGCCGTCCCGTGGACGTTTCGCGCGACGGTATGGGCATTATCGTCGATGAACAGCTCGCTCCAGGAACCGAAGTGGAGTTACATATGGCCGAAGGGTCGCTGCTTCTGAAGGTCGCTTGGGGTCAACCAGACTTTGGCCGACGCGATTTATTTCGATATGGCCTCGTCAGCCTCGAGCGACATGCCGACCTCGAAAGATTATTTGCGGATAGCGGCTGCCTCGTTTAGTCGCGACCGTTTCCTCAAATTTCAACCGCACCGCTCCCCGACAGCAGCATCTGGTCGGGGATTTTCCATTTCCAACCTCAACACGAAACGCTTGCAGCGCAATGCTTTGATGACTTCGCTCGGAACAATCGTCAAAACTTTTTACGCTCGTCGAGGGGGGCGTGACGCGAGCGTTTACGAGTGCGCGGCGGCATACGTTGGCATCGAGTCGATAACGAACGCGCTGAATTTGCTTCTAAAAGATTGAAATTTGAAACACCATTCTGTAAATATAATAGTAGCAACGATGAACAAAACTGGTTCAACACTTTCAAGCGCGGCTCAATACAACGACCCCGCAAACATCGAGGCGATAAAAAATCGCAAGGACCAGCTAAACTATCGATTCATCGTTCCGACATAGTTCTTAGAGACCCTTGGTAGGGGGTGTGGTGTTTATTAATTTTTGTGAGGAGGTTACCCTTGGAAAACCCAGCAGCAAACGGTACTGAAGTAAAAGGTACTACTGCAAAGAAGGCAACGAAGCGGAAGGCTAAGAAGAAGGCAACTAAGAAAGTTGCTAAGAAGGCCACTAAGAAGAAGGCAACCAAGAAAGTTGCTAAGAAGGCCACTAAGAAGAAGGCAACTAAGAAAGTTGCTAAGAAGGCCACCAAGAAGAAAGCTGCTAAGAAGAAAGCTGTTAAGCGCACGAAGAAGAAGTAAGGCGCCAGTTTTCAATTCACTTCGCAGTGAACTAGAGTTAGCGCGCGGGCATGCCGATCTGGCAGCCCGCGTTTGCTTTTTCAGCAAACTCCTCTTTAAGTCACTGGCAATCGGTAGGCTTGCATAGCGTACTCCAACACCATCCGGTGGGTATTGAAGTGACTGCCGTTCAAGGAGATGCAGTGCCGACGGATCGCCGCGTAGGCCTGAGGATTCTTGTAGTATAGACTGACGATTTCTTCGCCCAGCTTGCGATACAAGTTCGCAGCGGTCTCTTGGCGATGGTCGTCGGGCAGAGAACTCTCGTCGCTGGCGTAGTCATTATCGGCGATTTCCCAGCCCGTCACCCCTTCAACCCAGCCCTCAACCCACCATCCATCGATCGTGCTAAAGCTGGGCACACCGTTCAGCGCTGCCTTCATCCCACTCGTGCCCGACGCTTCCAAGGGACGAATCGGGTTATTCAACCACAAATCCACCCCGGCGCAGATCAAGCGTCCCCAATCCATATCGTAGTTCTGTAGATAAACGAATCGCAGTTGGTCGCCAGCAATCTGCGCTGCCTTCTCGTGGACACGACGGATCAATTCCTGACCGCCTTCATCCTTCGGATGCGCCTTACCCGCGAAAACGAGCTGCATCGGCCCGTGCTGCTTGGTCAATTGCGCCAGGGCCTTGGCGTCATCAAAAAGCAGATCCAAGCGCTTATACGTTGCCGCCCGGCGAGCAAAGCCGATGGTGAAGACATCGAGATCAAACTTGGGGCCACCGGCACGTTCAATAGCGTCAAAAAGTTGGCGCTTGCCCGCACGATGGGCAGCAGTGATCTCTTCCAATGGCGCTTCGCACATATAACGCAAGTGGAAGCCATCGTGCCGCCAACCCGGGACACGCTTGTCAAACAAAGCAATAAAGTCATCCTGGGCCCACGTCAGCGCGTGGATGCCGTTGGTAATGGACTCGACAGTTCGCCCAGGAAACATCTTGCGCGAGACTTCCCCGTGCCGCTTTGCAACGCCGTTGACGTATCGGCAGTGCTCCAGGGCCAAATCGGTCATATTGAGCATGCCTTTGCGGATGACCTCCGCTTGCCGCAGGTAATCAGTAATTTCCGCACCAACCACCATTTCCACCATAGCTTCGCTAAATCGGTCATGACCGGCTGGAACGGGCGTATGCGTGGTAAAGACACATCGCTGCTTGACCCACTCCCGATCACCGGTTGACGCCTTCGCTAGGCCCGCACTTCCCACCCGTTGGCATAGGAGTCCAGGGCCCAGTAAGGCTGCGTGCCCCTCGTTAAGATGAAAGACCCCTTCTTGATCGTCGCGAAATAGGCCCGCCGTAGGTGCCTGGGAGCGCAGGAACTCGAGCCCCCCCAAAGCCAGCAAAGCCTCTTGGCACAACCGATATCGCTCATCCCCACCGTAAAGAGTATGACTCAACGTCCGGTGATAAGCATCGTTGTCCGGTAGATCGCTATCAAGGAAATAGACTGGCACCGCATGGCCAGTTGCACCGGTCACCTCTCGGCACCAAACCCGAAATCGTACCGCTTTACCTTCCACTTCGATGGCAAAGTCGCCCGTAACCGGGCTAAGCTTGTCCTCTATATTCCACGCCAGTGCTGCCGCATGCTGGCGTCCGGCTTCGTCGATGGTTTGATTAAAGTATCCCTGTCGATACAACAACGTAACGGCAACCATCGGTACGCCCAGATCGGCTGCTGCCTTAATGGTATCGCCGGCGAGTACACCCAGCCCGCCGCTATAAGTCGGGATATCGGCCGACAGGCCAATTTCCATGGAAAAATATGCGACTTTCGCCTGCTTCACGCCCATCCTATCATCTCCTGATTTGGCCAAACTGCACATGAAAACCCGGACCTTAGCATGCTAGTACGGCGAAAGGAAACGCCTAACCAGGAAAAATCCGCTCCTGAAATTGACAGCATGGACCCCACGCATCTCCTTGCCATCCCAGAACCTTTCGTTTATGACCGGCATCGGAATTGTCGAGAGGATAGGGCCTTTGAAAGACGTCCAGAACGAACAGCTAGCGCCGTCCTTTGCCATCGCCGCCGTCGGCGTCTGCGACCTGCTGTACCCATTTCAAATCGCTGAGGATTCGCTGTCCTTTGCGCCAAATCACCAGGCACCGAGCGCCACTGTTCCAGTGAGCGTTCAAGGGCGATGGACCTTGCATGCTGATTTAGCGGGGGATCGGCGTGGTACTCACATGTCGCGTTACATCGCGGCCCTTGACCGATTTGTAACCCAACCGGCGTCTTTGGCGGGCCTCCACGCGTTGGCGACCGACATGGCTCGGATGCAAGATGCGACCTCAGCCCGCGTGACCGTGGACTTCACCTACTTCCAAAGGGTCTATGCGCCTGTCAGTCGCATCAGCTCCCTGCTGGACCATCAGGTCACCTGGAGCGCGGAAACCGGTCTACGGGACGCCATGACAGTTACCATGCGGTCGGCAGCGACAGCCCTTTGTCCTTGTTCAAAGGCCATTTCCGAACGTGGAGCGCACAATCAGCGCGCCTACATCACCGCCAGCTTGACGTTCGCACCAGACACCACCAACGTGCCGACCTTGTCGGGTTTGGCCGAGTTACTCACTTCCAGTGCCAGCGCTCAAGTTTATCCCCTGCTGAAACGGGAGGACGAGAAACTGCTGACCGAAAAGGCCTACGATCACCCGCAATTTGTCGAAGACACTTGTCGGGAAGTGGCCCGCCGGCTGGCGGATGTACCTGGCCTGCGCTCAGGCCAGATCGATGTGCGGAACGAGGAGTCGATCCATAACCATGCGTGCTTTGCCCGCATCGTCCTGGGTCAACCCCACGGATCTCGCGCGTAGGCATACTCTTTGGGTTGTGCGGCGCAATAATTGCCAACGCTCTGATTAAAATTCAGGACACAAACCGGCTTCCGAGATCCGCCAAGGGCGTGGGTAAACTCAACCTTGTTTTGCTTACAACGTTCGTCTGGATAAACACGCGTACATAGCAAATCGCCGGTACCTTCCTCGGGCACAACATACACAAACTGACCCGGCTGGGATTTACACGGGTCAAAGCCCTGCATAGCAAATTTTTTGACGCAGATACGCTTGCCCTCCGCAAGAGCGGCGCTACCGGCAAACATCAGAAAAAATGGAATCGAAGCGCAGATCAGACGAGTCATCCACATTCCTCCCTATGCATCGGGTTCGAACGAGGATCTTATCATGGCGCTAGATCATCTGCACGATGACAGGCGACCCGATGGCCCGCTGGTGCTCCCGGCAATTCTCGTAAGGTAGGACTCAACGTGCGGCAATCGTCGATGGCAAATGGACAGCGCGTATGAAAGCGGCACCCCGACGGCGGGTTGATGGGCGAAGGAACCTCACCACCCAGAACCTTCTCTGGCCTCCAGCCTTTGGCAGCATCCGGCTGCGGCACCGCCGCTATCAAAGCCCGCGTATAAGGATGGCGCGGACGTAGATAGACATCCTGAGCCTGCCCCATTTCCACGATGCGCCCGAGGTACATGACCGCGATGCGATCCGAGACGTGTTTGACCACCGCCAAATCGTGGGCGATAAAGAGATAGGTCAAACCTAAGTCGCGCTGCAGTTCCAGCAATAGGTTAAGCACCTGAGCCTGTACGGAAACGTCGAGGGCCGAAACGGGCTCATCGCAAATGATCAGCTTTGGATTCAATGCCAAGGCGCGGGCGATGCCAATCCGCTGCCGTTGACCGCCAGAGAACTCGTGGGGATAGCGCGTCATGCTGTCCGTCGGTAATCCAACCCTTTCTAGCAGCTCACTGACGCGACGTCGACGCTCCTGATCGGCCCCCAGGCGATGAATGATCAAGGGCTCTTCTATGATCTCGCCAACCGTATGCCGGGCATTTAGCGAGTCGAAGGGATCCTGGAAGATCATCTGCATGTCACGCCGCAATCCGCGCAACGCCGGACCCGTCGGTCGAACGACATCTTGCCCCTGAAAGCGAATAGCTCCCTCGGTAGGCGGATACAGGTGAATCAACGTGCGACCGAGTGTGCTCTTGCCGCAACCAGATTCGCCGACCAGTCCCAGTGTCTCGCCGGAATTGACGGCGAACGATACCCCGTCCACCGCATGCACGTGGCCCACCGTCCGCCGAAGGATACCGGCGCGCACGGGAAAATGTTTGACCAGCCCTTCGACCTCGAGGAGCATCTAAACCCCCAATTCCTGCCAGCGTCCGCATCGTACGTGCCGATGGTCCGCAGGATCTGATTGCAGTACTTGCGGCGTAGCGCAGATGGCTGCTACATGTCGACAGCGATTCGAAAAACGACAACCCATTGGCCACTCGTGCAACGATGGTACATTGCCATCGATCGCCAAAAGAGCCTGCTTGCCGGGGGCATCCAGACGCGGAATCGAATGCAGTAGACCGATGGTATAAGGATGACGGGGGCGAGCAAAAACTTCGCGAGTCACGCCTTGCTCAACAATTTGCCCGGCATACATGACCGCGATATTTTCACAAATGGCGCCAACAACGCCCAGATCATGAGTAATCATGATCACCGACATGCCATTTTCCCGCTGCAGTTCGGCAAGAAGGGCGAGAATCTGCGCTTGAATCGTCACATCCAATGCTGTGGTGGGTTCGTCCGCAATCAGCACCTGGGGTTCACCAGCCAGGGCCATCGCAATCATCACTCTTTGCCGCATGCCACCCGATAGCTGATGGGGAAAATCATAGACTCTCTGTTCTGGAGCAGGGATTCCGACTCGCTTCAACAGCTTCACGACGCGCTGGCGTCGCTCGGTCTCGCTCAAATCGGGAAAATGCAGGCGAAATACCTCTTCAATCTGCCGCCCAACGCTGTGTACGGGGTTCAGTGCAGCCATTGGCTCTTGGAAGATCATCGCAATACGTCGACCACGCACAGCCTGCATCGCTTCGACGGGAATTTGCAGCAAATCTCTCCCATCGAACGTGACTTTACCACCGAGTATTTGACTGGCAGGCTGCGGTAATAACCGCAACAAGGACATGGCGGTCACACTCTTACCGCATCCCGACTCGCCGACGAGGCCCAAGGTCTCGCCCGCGGACAATTGCAAGCTAAGCCCGGAAACTGCCTCGGCCATACCGCGTTCGGTACGAAAGGCGATTCGCAAGTCTTGCACATCCAGGAGCGGTTGCTTGGACATGGTGTTACGACTTTTGCTTAAAGGTGTTGTCGATCAGCGTCACGGGGGGAAAAGCTTTCTTGCCCTTGCGCGCCGCGTCGGTTTCTTTGCGCACATCGTCATCGATCCACATCAATCCCCCTTCACTCAAGCCGAAGAAATTCAGCCCATCGGAAGTCTTGGTTGCAGGCACCTTTGGCAAGCGAATCCATCGCCAATAGGCATAGCGAAAATATGGAATGTTGAACAAGGGGACGATGATGCCCAGATCGTGCACCTTTTGTTGAATGGCGTGTGCCAACTTTACACTTTCATTGATATCTGTCGTGCTGCGCTGGGCGCTCACCAACTTATCCAACTCGGGTTCACAGATGTTGGTGAAACTATTGGTCTGTGGCTTATTGGCGTTCTCGCAGTGATAAAATTCAAAATAAGTCGGCCTTAGACTCGTACTCCACGCCATATACGTCAGGTCATGTTTCTTTTCCTGATAATACTTAAACCTGGCCGAGGCATCCATTTCCTGCAAGTTCAGTTCAAAACCAGCCTTCTTTAACTCTTCGCGCATCACGACAAGGCGGGCGCCAACAATGGCGTGGTTTGAGTACACCAAAGTTGCCGTCAGACGCTTGCCCTCTTTTGTCCGAATACCATCCGGACCACGACTCTTATATCCAGCCTTATCAAAGTACTCGTTCGCCTGTTTCAAATCATAACGCCGGGCTTTGATTGCGGTGTTGGTGAACTTGCCGTACCCGCGCGAAATGCCCTCCAGACGCTCGTAGTCATTTCGAAGAACCTTCTCAATCACACGCTCAATATTGACTGCGTGCGCAAACCCCAGGCGTACGTTGATGTCCTTAAACAAATCCTTTGCGGTATTCATCTCCATTTGAAAGTCGGAGGCGGGTGAATCGTTGTAAAACATAATCTTTTGAATGTAGCCGTCCTTGAATGGACCGTCGTTTGTCTTATCGTGCCAGTACTCGGGCAATGTGATGCCAAGCAGGTCAATCTCGCCCTTCTTCAAGTGCTCGAATGCGACGGGCACATCCCGAATCACCCGCACATCCACCTTTTCAATATTGAATCGGTTTTTGTAATAGGCACGATCTTGCGCCCACCAATTCTTGACCCGCGAAAAAGTCACCGATTTCCCTTTTTTAAAATCGCTGATTTGATAGGGGCCCGTGACCGGAGCGACCTTCCAATTGAAGTTTTTGACGAAGTCCTTATCGAGCGTCCCATAAAAGTGTGCTGGCAAGGGGCTCATATCTGCATAGAGGTGTAGCTCGGGTTTGGCCTCTTTCAAAACAACAGCCATGGTATGGCTGTCAAACTTGATGATCCTATCCCACTGGGTCGTGTAGTACTCATTGTACCAAGGGGCGACGATGTGAGGAGATCGATAAAACTCGAGCGTGTATAGGAAGTCATCGACCGTAACAGGTTTGCCATCCGACCAGCTGGCTTTGGGGTCCAACCGATAATACATGGTTTTTTTGTCGTCACCATAGGCCCATGCAATCGCCAATTCGGGAATCAACTCTTCCGTATTCGGATGAACATTGATTAACGACATCTTATTGGAGTCAAAGAAGCCACGAAAGGCGCCATTGGAGTCTGGTCCGACTTCCCGAAACGTCAATGGGTAGCTGGTCATAAACGTGCGCAAGGTACCACCCGGCTTGGCTTCTAGCGAAGCAATGAGTGGCGGCGCGTCGTTGCTCAGCCACTTTAGATTGCTCGGCAGCTGTGCATCCTGTGCATGAACCACAAGCGACAACTGTGCCAAGATGCCGCAGCTCAACCAACTCATCAACCGCATGCCCCGCTCCTCACTGATAGTACGTAAACTTTTTCGGATCAAAGGCCTCTCGCACCGCTTCACCAATAAAGGTCACCATCACCAAGACGGTGATCATGGCCGCAGTTACCGAACCTACGATCCAGATAGCATCCATATTTTCCGTTCCCTGAGCCAATAGCTCGCCCCAGCTGGGCGTCGGAGCCGGCAATCCAAAGCCCAAGAAATCCAGCGCCGTCAATGAGGTGATGCCGCCCGCAACGGCAAACGGGGCGAACGTGACCACGATGGATACAGCGTTCGGCAGAATATGTTTCAACATGATTCGGGCGTGCGAAGCTCCAATAGAACGGGCAGCAGCCACGTACTCGCGCGCCTTTTCCTTATAGGCGATGGTGCGCATGTACCACGTCATGTGCATCCAGCCAAAGGACACCATAATCCCGACCAGCAACCAAAAAGTTGGCACCAGAATGGATGAAAGAATGATGACCACATAGAGGAAGGGCACATTCGCCCAGACTTCGATGATACGCTGCAGAAGTAGGTCAAACCATCCGCCGAAGTAGCCCATCATGGACCCGAGGACAATACCGACGCAAAAATCGCACATCAGCAGCAGCAGCGAAAACCAGATGGCGATGCGAAATCCATAAACGAGACGCGCCAGAACATCGCGCCCGACCTTATCCGTACCAAGGTAATGAGCCTCGGTTAATGATGGCGGAAACGGCGGATACGTTCCATCCCGTAGGTCATTTTCAAAGGGGTTGTACGGCACAAGCGGCATGACCAACCAGTTGCCCGCACCGTCAGCGGCAAACTTCTGCTGCAGCTCGCGATAATTCACCTCATGGTCGTAATCCAAACCAAAATCGCGCCCCGAGTGAAACGCCCCATATGTTGGAAAATACCACTGGCCGTCATAGTGAACGACCAAGGCGCGACTGTTGACCAAGATCTCGGCAAACAGCGAAAGGACAATGGACGCAGCAAATATAATCAACGAGTAATAGCCGCGCCGCAAGCTGCGAAAACGGGCTAATTTTTTGCGAGTTTGTGGATCGAGCCAGGTACTCATTGAAATTGAACCCTTGGATCAGCAGCAGCCACACAAAGATCCGATAAAATATTGCCAACCAACTGCAACATGGCAGATATAGCCAAGATACCCATCACAGTCGGATAATCGCGCTCTACCACCGACTCGTAGGCCAGCAAACCAAAGCCGTCAATGTTGTAGATCTTTTCAATGAGGAAAGATCCGGACAACACCACAGATATATTGTTACCAAAATGCGTGGCCAGCGGGATCAAGCTGTTGCGCAGGGCATGCCGCACCACCGCCAGGCGAAACGGCAAGCCTTTGGCCACAGCCGTGCGGACGAAGTCTGCAGCTAAATTATCCATCAAGCTGTTCTTCATCAAAAACGTCATCACCGCAAAGTTGCCGGCAACGTAGGCAATCATCGGCAAGAACGTGTGGCGCATCAGATCAATAGCCTTGTCGAGAAAGCTCAAATCGGAAAAGCCATCGCTGACAAATCCCCCCAAAGGAAACCAATCCAGATTCGAAGCAAATACCAACAACAGAACTATGGCTAAAACGTAGGCGGGAATCGCATAGCCAACAAAGACCAAGACGGAACTAATGTGGTCGATGGCTGAACCGTGCTTGACCGCCTTCAGTATGCCCAAGGGGATACAAATCAAGTAAGTCAACAGCATCGAAACCACGCCAAAGTAAATGGAAACCGGCAGTCGATCTTTGATAGCCACCAGCACGGGTTCGCCGTAGCGAGTTGATTCGCCAAAATCCAGCTGCACGACCTTGGCCAGCCACGTCACGTAGCCCACGTGAATGGGCTTATCGAAGCCATAGTACTCCCGCAGCTGCTGCATCTGCTCTTCGGACAGGGCGTTGCCGCTCATCTGGCCGCCAAAGCGCCCACCTTTAGCTTGCTGCTGAGCTTCCATCATCATGCGTTCAATGGGACCACCAGGTACAAAGCGCGTGATCGTAAAAATCAGCATGGTGATGCCAAGAAAGGTTGGCACCAGCAGCAGAGCGCGGCGAAGCAAATACGAAGTCAAGGATAGCCTCCGAAGAACACTGACAAATTATATCATTAATTGGAGGCGAGAAGGGAGAAAACGGCTACTGCCGGAACCAACGCGGGATTCCGCGACGGCGGGTCTGCTGCTCATCGAGTAACGAACTCAAATTTCGAAACGGAACCGGGTGACTCCCGCCGTCATCGGTGCGAATGATGTAACGCGGGCGGCCATCATGAGTCACAAACACGGACCAGCCGCCACGATTCACAACTTGTGCCTCGGCGCCCCGTCGCAGCAAACGCTTGACCTCGTCGAGGCTAATAATCTCGTCCTTGCGCATGCAAAATTCTCCATCTTTCAAGGGAGCAGTCGTTGTTTGCAGTTCCATCTGCGAGCAGACCTCGACGATGCTATCCGCAAAGATTCTCTACTGGCAACGGACATCAAGGTTTGCCCAAGTATTCCGGTGAACTAGCTGATTTTTCCGGCACCTGGCCGGCGGCGCGGTCGAAGAAGAGCCCTTGCAACCATGGCAAGCTCGTGGAATGCTTAGGAAATGAAGAACCGGGCCTTTCATCTTTACCGCGTCAGTTGGCAATCCACCCGCCATCGCCTCCGCTATGAATTTGCACAAGAATTCGTGGTTTTTTTATGTAGCACCATAATTCTCGCCACATTTCTATATGTTTTTAACGATTTTCTTAATGAGCATGTGGCGGCGCTTTCAGCCAGCATGCGTCAGGCATTTGCCTGGCCGGGAGCCATCATATCCCTGACGATCGTCGCTAGTTTGACTCACCGCCGTTGGCGCGCCGCAATTTCTGCCGAAGACGGCTTGGCAGATTGGGCAATCCGGCAAGGTGAAGAACCTCCGGTTGTACGGCAATTTCTACGCCTGCGTCTGCTGACCATCGCGACGTTGTATCACGGGGCAGGCTGGTATTTTATTCACGCTGTTTTGACTCCTATCGGCTTGACGCAAGTCCTGCTTGGCGAGGCTCTTCTAATGCTCGTTCAATGGCTGATATGGTGGCGCCACCGCTCCGGAGCCCCCCATACATTGAAAGTAGCCATCAGTCGCGGTGCGCTTGTATCCTCACAATCGACAACGCGACGAGCGGCCTTACTGCGCTGGCGTGCCATGCAGATCCTGCGACGCAGTCGTCCCAGTCAGCTTTGCCTTGCCGCAGCCTTTGTCCTAACGGTTGCGGCGGCCTACGCAGCCGCGAATACCGTCCCGCCATTTAGCGTCATGCTGATTTGCTTCCTTGCGGGCAGCATCGCCAGCTGGAGCCTGGCTCTGCAGGTTGCTGCTGACCTGGATTATGCTTGGGCCGAGCGCTGCATGGGAGTTTCACATGCTGAATTCGTTGGTGCTTACCAAGTGCTGGGAGTGATCGGCGCTGCCGCCTTGTTTTTGACATTCTGGCTGTGCCTACCGCTCATCAGCCTCTTGCTTGGCGCCGAGTCAAGGCTGCCATATTCCCCCATGGTTTTGGTGCAGTGCGCGTTAGCTGCAACGGTCAGCCCACTGATGATGGTGGACCTTCTCCTGCAGGTCGATGGCCGTAGACCACTCATTCAGATGACCCTGGTAGCACTGCTCGGGCTGTTCATGGCAACCGCGATCTTTGCCCATCCTCTGGCAGTGGCGCTCCTTCCGTTGTTCAAGTATTATGCCGCACAGTCCCAAGCAGGACGTTATTATCGCGCGTAAGCGGGAAAGTCTGCTCGATGTCCAAGCCGTTGCTCGCCATTCAAGCCGTCAGTAAAGAGTATCAAGAGTTCATCTTAGGGCCAGTTGCCATTGAATTGCATCCCGGAGAGACGGTCGCCCTTATGGGCAAGAACGGCGCTGGCAAGACCACACTCTTTCAGCTGATCACGGGCAACCTCGACGCTACAGTCGGCGACATTTTATTAACCGATCAACCCATGCTGCCGGACCAATACCTATTGAAGCGCCAGATCGGATATTTACCACAGCATCTGCAATTGCCGCGTTGGGCCACAGGGCATGAATTGTTGCACTATGCGGCACGGCTGCACGCACTGCCGGATGCTGCCGCCAGCGTCAAGATGGTTGCGGAACGCTTCGACTGCAACAGTTACCTTCGACGGCCCATGGCTGCCTGTTCGCATGGTATGCAGAAGAGAGTCGGTTTAGCTGTGGCCACGATCCATGATCCCGATCTACTGATCTTAGACGAGCCATTCTCAGGTCTGGATCTTTTTCACATTCGCGCCTTGCAGGACTCCATCATCGATCGCTCACGGAGGGGAAAGGCCAATATTCTCTCGACCCATATTGCACCCTACGCGGCCCAACTTTGCCAGCGCCTCTGGCTCTTAGATAATGGCCAGCTTTCTGAATCGACGAACTGGCGTTCCTTGGACAGCGCACGACGTGTCACCATGATCGAAAACTACTTTTTCCCAAAGGATAGCTCCTGATCATGAATTCCATAGGGTCCATGACCCGACGTTTTGCATTGCCAGAATGGCGTTGGTATTTGGGTGGCATCATTGCTTTGGCACTCACCAACGTTTTAACTCTGGAAATTCCACAGTTTGCTAAGTTCATCGTCAATAACATTGACTCCAAGCCGCGGGACGAACTCGCACACACGGCGCTGTTGATCGTAGGCCTTGGAGCTCTCTTGATCATCATTCGCAGCTTGTCTCGGGTGTTGTTGTTTTGGCCGGGCCGCAAGATTGAAACCACGCTCAAGTCGCACCTGTTCGGGCGCCTGATGACCTTGCCCTCGGCGTTCTATTTACGCCACGGCATGGGCGACCTGATCTCGCGCTTGGCAAATGATGTCGGCCATCTGCGAGTGTTCTATGCATTTGCCGTCCTGCAGACTTTGAATCTCGTCTTCTTGCTAGTTTTCACGCTTAATCAAATGATGTCGGTACACGTAGGACTGACGTTGGCCGCCCTCACACCCTTGCTGTTGATGTTAGGGATCATCACCCTGACCATGCCAAAGCTACATCGCTACTCCAAACTCAACCAGGAGGCCCTAGGCCGCCTCACCAATCGGGTGACCGAGTCATTTGTTAACGTGCACGTGCTGCAGGCCAACGCTGCCACCGAGGCCTTCCTGCAACGGACAGAGAGAGAAAATTTTGCCGTCTACGACAGCAACATGAAACTGCTCGTCGTGCGACAGATTATGTTTCCCATGATGGCTTTCCTGGCCAATATCTCGCAGGTCGCGGTCCTCTTCTATGGCGGTTTTCTGGTGGTCAACTCTGCCATAACCGTTGGCGATATCATGGCTTTCAACGTCTACATCGGCTATCTGTCGTTTCCACTGTCAGCCGTTGGCATCGTTTTATCCATCTACTTGCGTGCCAAAACCGCCATCGAACGCCTTGCCGACATCGAGGCCACGGCGCCCGAGAGCACTGGCGTCGCTCAAGGGGCAACCGGCGCATCGGCTCCACAGCCATTATTAGCCATCCGCAGACTCAACTTTCAGTATCCTACATCTGTTGCAAGTAGCCCCGCTCCGGGTCAAGAGCACCCGCAACAACCGTTTCGCCTCGAAAATATTGATCTCGATTTGGCCCGTGGCAAACGCCTCGGCCTGTGTGGCCCCATTGGTTGCGGCAAGACCACGCTCCTGCAGCTGATCGCGCGCCTTTACGATCCACCAGCCCGCACTGTCTATTTTAACGGACAGGACATCTGCACCCTCTCGCCGCAAGAATTGCGCACGCAGATCGGTTTTGCTCAGCAAACCGTGCATCTCTTTTCTGATACCATTCGCAACAATTTACTGTTCGGACTAGTCGAACTCCCGTCCGAAGCTGACATCCTACGCGCCGCCGATCTCGCCTGCATCCGCAGTGAAATCGAAGCTTTTCCGCAAGGCTGGGATACCGAAATCGGAGAACGCGGCGTGCGCCTCTCGGGCGGGCAAAAACAGCGCCTGGCGCTGGCGCGGATCTTTCTGCGTCGGCCTGCCATCGTTCTCTTGGACGATGTATTGAGCGCTGTGGATCAGACGACGGAGCAACGGTTGATCAACGCCATCGATGCGCACTTTCCTGCTGCAATCATTGCGTCCCATCGCATCTCGGCCTTGCGACGTTGCGATGAAGTCGTGCTGCTAAAGCAGGGACAAATTGCCGATCGAGGATCTTTTTCTGAAATGGTGAAACGTCACCCGGACCTGCTGCGAGAGGACACGGATGCCAGCCACTCCTAAAGCAGCTGCCGGAGCCTCACTTTGGCGCGATATTTTGGGCCTCTCCAAACTTTGGCCCTACTTGCGGCCCAATCGACGGCTAATGATTGCTGCAGCGCTACTCATACCCGTGATCTCCTTGCTACAGATGTCGTTACCTTTGATCATTCGGCATGCCATCGACGCCGGGATTACGGCGAAAAATCAACAAGTCATCATCACCAGCTCCTTGATTTTTATGGCCCTGACTCTTGCCGAGTATATCGCGCGAACCACTCAAAGCCTAAGCGCTGCGGTGGCTGTGCATCGAATGATTTTGCTGCTGCGGCGTCGGCTGATGGAGCACATTCTGCGGTTGTCCTGCAGCTTTCATGACCGCACCCTTAGCGGCACGTTGGTCACTCGCGCCACCAGTGATTTTGACAATCTCAGTGAATCGCTGAACCAAGGCGTCCTGACTTCTGTCATCGATATGGCGGTCCTGATCGGCAGTCTGGCTGGACTGTTTGTTCTGGATTGGCGACTAGCCCTGACGACTTTTGCGATCTTGCCCCTCGTTGGCAAGATCGTCAGTGCCTTTTCCAACGCTCTGAAGCGCGCCATGCTGGCAGCTCGCGTCAAGATTGCCGCATTGAATGCCTACACGCAGGAGTGTCTCTATGGCGCCAGCACGGTTAAGGTGTTGACGGCGCAATCGGCCGCAGCGCGGCGTTACGATGCCTTGAACATAGACTATCGGGATACACAGATGCGCAGCGTTGTACTCGACGCCTTTATGTTTGCCACCATTGATGGCATTGCCACGATCACCATCGGGATTATCCTTTGGGTGGCGATCAAGGGCGTTACCGGCGAAGAGCTGTTGACCGTCGGCGTGATGGTCGCTTTCGTCCAATATGTGCAGCAGCTCTTTGAACCTCTCAAACAGCTCGGCAACAAGATCGCCATGCTGCAAGGCGCATTCACCGCCATCGATCGCGTCTTTGGCGTGCTCGCGGAAACAGAGATCATGCCAGGACGCGAACAACCGGAACATCTTGCGGGAGCTGTGCAGTTTCAGGATGTCTCTTTCCGCTACACCGGGGCCGGCGAAAGGCCTTGGGTGCTGCAAAAGGTCAGCTTCACGGTCCCAGCTGGCACCACCATGGCCATCGTCGGCGCCACGGGCTCAGGCAAATCCACCATCGTTAAATTGCTGACCAAGCTATACACCGGCTATGAGGGAGCGGTTGCTATTGATGGCCACGAGGTCACCGATATCGATGGCGACTATTTGCGCCAGCGCTTTGCCATTGTCCCGCAGGATATCGTGATCTTTGAGGGCAGCGTCGCCTTTAATATCAGCCTTGGTCAAGATGGCATCACCCGCGAGCAGGTCGCCGCTGCTGCAAAGACTGTAGGCGCGCATGGATTCATCCAGCGCCTTCCAGGGGGCTATGACTTTGTCTTGCAAGAGCAAGGAGCAAATTTATCGCATGGCCAGCGCCAACTCATCGCTTTTGCGCGGGCCATGGTCCGCAACCCAGTCGTGGTCATCTTGGACGAGGCCACTTCGTCAGTAGATAGCGAGTCTGAAGCTATGATTCAGGAAGGCGTCCGCAAGATTCTGCGTGACCGCACAGTGATCGTCATCGCGCATCGGCTCAGCACCATTCGGCAGTGTCATCAGATTTTAGTTTTAGAGCGGGGACAAGTGGTGGAACTGGGGGATCATCGATCCTTGATGGCAAAGAATGGGGCTTACGCGCGGCTACATCATGCACTTGCTACCGAACAGACAGGGTCCCACCAGGGCTAAAAGGGACTTCCCATCGCGGCTCTTTGGCGCTTCCTCTGGGAATGACCCCGAATCTCGTAGATCCGGGGCACCAACGAACCAAACAACACAATACATCCCAATCTCAGACGGTCAACACCCACTCGTTCACACATTGGCTTGGAGTAAAGTACTGACCCTCAGAGCTTCACTGCGAGAGGCCCCACTGGACCTCTCACAGAACTTCGATCATTACTGGGCCGGGGCGAGATTCATTTCGAATCGTTGCATGGCTGTGCGAGCAAAGAACTCAGGGGTTACGTTGCTGTTATTCGCACGGGCAGCGTAAACAACTTCCAGTAGGTGCGGCATGCGGTAAGTACAGGTGCCACAGTTCATGTCCGGAAGCGTAACGACTGGCTGCTGGTGCAAGTCCAGATCTGTGATAAAGAACGTGCCGACACGGTAATAGGCATACTCAGGCAGACCATTCGGCACTGGGTTCGACAAGATCGCCGTGCACATCCAGAAATCGGCGCGTACTCGCTCACCCCAGAAGTTCCGCATCAGAGTCACGTGGCGTACAACATCGATACGACCGCCTACAGCGTTGTGACAAAGGTCCCAAAAGCGCGTCTTGGAGCGAACAAATTCCGGATCCGAGTCAAACACGTTCATCATCATCATTTCATAGTTGTTGCGATCAGCTGCTACCCGGTCGATGTCGGTTGCAACCGACAAGTGATTGTTCGCCCAGCGGTGATCAGTCATAAACTTGAACATTTCATCGCTCGGCGGCGTCGAGTGACAGTATTGCATCGGCTGACCGCTTGGCGACATGGCTGGAATAATTCGGTCAAAGCTTTGATCGCAGCGGGTGTTACCAACATAAAGTGGATCCGACTCGGGCATAATGCGATATGACATCAAGCCGCGGTTCAGAGTCTTCGTCGTTGCGTATTCCGTAACGTGCATGCCTTCCGGAACAACAAAGTTATAGTTGTTGCCGATCAACAAGGGAATGCTGCCCACCATTTGCAGCGCTTGACCATTGCCACCAACTAGGGAAGCAAAGCTGATCGTGTCTTCCACGCCGTATTGACCGTTGACGATCGGACGCACCGTCACGTCAGGAATCCCACCGCTCTGTTCACGCTCAACGCGCAGTGGCGACGAACAGCTGGCAAACTGACCTTCGCGGCCGACGCGACACTCGAACGTAGCGCCCTGGCTGCCATCAATAAGGGCAAAGGTAATCTGCACGGAACCATCTTGCTGCAGGGCCTGTTGTGGATTCGCCTTCTCAGCGATGACCGCCTGCAGTTGACTGCCTTGAGCGCCTGATCCTGTACCATTGATCACCGTGGTGGCGACCTGGCTTAGCTTGTCGCCATTCTTGGCACGAACGCTGAAGATCATTTGCTGACCAGACGAAACTGGGATCTGCATGCCAGAAGCATCGCAGCTCTGCCAAGTTGCCTGGGTCACACCGCTGTCGATCTTACACTCGTAAGAAGCGCCATCGATATTGGACTTGTAGGTCAGCATGGCCACGCCGTTCTGTACTGCGCTACCCGTGATCGCTACGTTCGGGGTCTTGCTGGTAGACGATGAGTCATCGTCCTTTTTGCCACAGCCGATGGCTAAGCTGGTCATGGCCGAAATCATCACGATTCGGTTGAAGACGTTCATAAGGCCTCCTCTGAGCAGGATTAGTTGTGTGCTCTTGGTCTGGTTCAGTGACCAATTTTTTAAAAACAAATTCAGAGCGAGTTATTTTTATTACAACCAAACTAACAAATCAATACAAATTTTAAGATTTTTATGAAATGTTTGTAATTACTATGATTTTTTCTTGGAACCGTAAGACTTCCGGGCATAAAAAAGCCCTGGCCGGCAACCAAAAGCTGCCGGCCAGGGCTGAGAAAAGCTCACAAACTCGAATAATTAATCTTCGACTTCCGCTTCCCCATCCACTTCCAACTCTCCCCGCAAGCCAAGGCGAGGTCGAGCTACCTGCAACGGCTCACCCAAACGAACCATATTCATTTCGGTGCCTTGCAATAAAGGCGCATGATTCTCACGCATGAAATCGATCGCATCTTCGGGCGTAATGAATACCGGATAAGCGGTAATGGTGAAGTTGTGCTCGTCCAGCACTCGACGTGGCTTTTCAACGACGCCGGCAAACAGGAACGGAATCCTAAGGCGTTTGCGCAGCTGAATGAGTTCTATAAGGAACGTCGGGCAAATGTCCTTTTCGTCCATGAGATCGATGATGACGTAGCCCAACTCACTGGAGATCAACCAGTTATGCACGGCAACACCAATATCGCTACAAGTACGGCAGTCTGTTCGACCACTGGCGCAATATTTCGACACGTTCAGAACAACGGCTTCATCAATTTTTACTGGGACTAACTCAATCAACCCTCGCCTCCCTCAAGCTAAAGGCTCTAGACTTCAGGAAAATAAACACAAAAATCAGATCCTGCGGTGTTTAGTTCAGTTTAGCCACCCGAGTCAATTGCTTTTCCCGAGGCTTACTCTGGGCGGATGCCTTCGTTGCCGAAGAGGCAACGATTCTCGATCCATGCGGACAAAATGCGGCGCTTGATTTCCCGAAGGTTCGTCGCCGGAAAATCCCGCTTCAGCCGTTCAAGCGCGGCCACGAAGCCATTCCTGGCCTCGTCGATATCATGAGCGGACATCCTGATCGGCCGCATCGACAGGGGAACAGCTGCGTTGCCTAGCATTTCAACCAGACGAGAATCCTCGTCCAGACTCAACACATCTGTTGCGAGGCAGTCAGCTGCGGTCAGCGCGGTGCTTAAACTCAAAGTGATTTCCCAGAGGGGGCGATGCAAGTCCCCTGGATCCGGCAGCTGCTGCACATCGACGCGCAGCTGCCAGGTGGACCCGTCTTGATCCTCGATATTCTTTACCTGGTTCACCTCGAGCCAATGCTGCATTTGGGCATCAGCGGCAAGGCGCGAGGTAACCACGGGTCGCGTTGGTAACTTGTCGTCAATCATGATATAAAACCCCGCAGTTCCAAAGTCATGGCGCCCATAGTGTCCATCGTTTTTTGAGGCTCTTAGTCGATGAGTGTAATGGAAACGTTCCGCATTGCCCAGAAGCTTCTGACTGTGAACGTGATCTTATTCCTTGCGCCAGGTTGCGCCTATCGATTCACCAACCGGCATGTGCGCGCACCGGATGGCGTGCGCTCTGTATTCGTCGAGGCCGTCTATGATACCTCCGAGGAGGTGGTACCGCACGAGTTGCTCTGGGACGCTCTACAAAAGGCGATCGCTCGAGACGGCCATTTGCGCCTGACCACCGCCGATAAGGCCGACGCCATCGTTTTGACGCACCTAACAACAGCCGGTGTTGGCCCGACTGGCAGCATTACCGTCGAGACCATCACCAAGGATCCTAATACCAGGAATCCTGAGAGCGCTAACCCCAGTGAGTTTCGCGACATTCGTCGCGCGGGCGAGCATACGACGCAAGAGCGCATCAACTTAGGGGTGCAAGTGGAAGTGATTGACCTTAGGACGCGCAAAAAGCTGATGTCGCGAAGTTATTCTCGCAGCGCCAAGTTTAAGTCGGCCCGCGCCGGCTTTCGCGCCGATGGTTACTACCTCGTCTACGAAGAGGCCATGCGGCACCAATTTGAACTCATGTCCCAGAGCATTGCCAATGCCGTCGTCGAAGATTTATTAGTGCGGCGCTAGATCTCTTCTCGATCGCCTGGAATTCGGCGAATGAACGGTCGGTGCATATCCGGTAATGCCCGTGCCTGCCCCATGAACAATACCGTTAGCTGCAGCAAATAACGAGCTTGACGCTCATCCAAGCCAAAAGCTTTCGTGCGAACAAAGTCTAACTGCCAGCAACGAGACGGCGACATATATCGCACATTGAATCTTGACTGGTAAGTTGGATCACCGGCCTCCTGCAGCCGATCGCGCAGATCTAAATCCAAACGAAAGTTAGGGATGATCGACGTGCCAATGCGAATGGCCCTTTCGATGGTACGACGGTAGATGCTCGAACCATCGACCTGAGCCACCGCACGATTATCGATTTCATAGCTTAGCCCGACAGTCGTCTGCAAGAATGTTGGCAAACTCAGGCCAAAATCATTACTGGTCCAGCGCGTCGCGTACAAGTCATAAGAACCCACACCATTGAGATAAAAGCCGGCAGCGGTTATCCCCATCTTCACCGTCGGATCACTCCAAGGTTTGACCCGCATGCCTTCTGGAATGCCAGCTGCCTCTTGCTTGGTGCGTTCATCCGCCAATAGAAAGTCGTAGCTGATGGCAGCCGACAGGTTGACGTGCTCCTGCGGATCATAGCTTTGCAACGCAAAGCGATTCACATGCCATACAGGCCCCTTACTTGTGTCTGTAACCAAATCGTCCAAACTGGTCACCGGCTGGTCAAGACTATATAGAAGCTCACGCCGCGCCCTTTCCAAGAGGGTTTCTCGCTCCTGCAACTTCGCCGATTCGGTAGAAGGGCGAGGTACGGACGGTTGAATCAACCAGCCGCGACTGAAAGACTGCCATCGATGTCCCGTCGAAAGCGTCAAACGCTGATGCGGACGCATGATTTGCTCGTCGCTGACGGCGTCTTCCAATCGGTCGCCACTCACCACTTCGGCCCGATCTGAAACAAAGTAAGTAAACGGCCCACTCTCTTCAAGAATTCCATCCTGGTCTACATCCGTGGTCAGCAGTTGAGCGTAAGGACCACGACGCTGGACTGATGGACGCACCGAAAATGTCAGCGCCCAGTTCATAATGTGATGGAGATGGCGCTGCTCCTCCATGTCTGCAGATTCAGCTTTTGTTTGAAATAGTCGCGGCAATGGCATTTCGCCATCGATCGGCAGATTCAAGGTCAAACCCAATTGCGATGATAGCAATCGGCTCTCTGGCTGACTGAGAGCGGCATGCTCCACTCGACGAGCTTCGCCATTGGCAAACACGTCGACCTTAACCACACCTTCGGTAACCACAGGCGACGTCAAATCGAGCCGCGCTCGCTGCCATGCGCCATTTCCCAAATCCAAATCTCGGACGTTCGCCTCTAGGCCAGCTACTTCCGGCGACTCTGCGACGCGCTTGATCTGAAAATGGTCGGCGCGAGCGGAGCCATAGACTGCTGTCCCCCATGAGTCGGGCAACAAGGAAAATAGCCGAGACTGCAGGCCGAACACCGCCGGCAACTGATATCCGCCAAAGCGGTGGTCCATGGTCACATTGTCAGCATACTTGGTGCTAACTCCTGCATAGAAGTCCGAATAGTCGGCGTGAACTTGCGCTTTCGCCGTCGAAAAATAGGTCGCGCGATGGCCAATTTCAAAGGTGTCTTTGAAAGCATCGGGCAAAAGTAGCTCTTCGACATATCGATGGTCAGAATACAATTGACCATGACTGACCAAGGACCAACGATTGGCAAGAAAAGACATGCCGCGCCAAGTCTGTGACCCACGCCAGGTATTATTGGGCACGCCGAGTCGATCGGAGAGGCGCTGATTCGCCTCGACGCACGCAGACTGTTCATCGATCGGAAGCTCGTCGCAACTCTGCGTTTGCGCTGCCACGATATCAGCGCGAACAGCCCGATCGTTGAGCCATATCCGATCGCGAATAGACTCCAACTTCAGTGTCCATCCGGAAAACCTGCGCAGCTTATGACGGTATTCCACTCCGGCTTTGGTGCCCCGATTCTCGCTGAGATCCGTCGTAATCGTGGCGTCTTTGTTTTCACCCAATACAAAGTAAACAGGCTGCGAGTAGATGGACCCTGAACGCGACTCTTGCACAAAAACCGGCATCAAAAAGCCAGACTGCCGCTCTGACTTGATGGGGAGCTTGAGATAGGGCAGATACAATACCGGGATGCCCTTTATTTCAAGAACCGGATGCTGCATATCTGCATAGCCACCGACCTGCGCCTTTACGGAGCGCGCGCGAAATCCCCATGCCGGTGTCTCATCCTCTTCGCAATAACAAGGCGACCACACAGCATCTTCAGCGCTGTAATCGTTATCGTTTTGACGAACTAGCGATTTACCTTCGAGCCGAAAGTACGCCGTCGTCCGCATCGCCATTCCGGATGCGCGCGCCTGACGTCGTCCTCTCTCCCAATATTGACGACGGCTTTGATACACTTTGCGCCGACTGGCAACCATACCCGCAAAAATTGGATTCTCTTGCCCCTTGGTCAGCGACTCGCGCTCAAGCAGAAGTGCATATTGATCTACAAGCTGGTCTGATGGATTCTCACCGCTCTTGCGTTCGCGCCGGAACTGGTCACGCAAGCCCGACTTCGCCGCCTCGATCTGGCCCAGACGTACCGTCCGCTTCTGCTCGAATTCCATTTCCTCGGCGGTAAAACCCAAAATCTTGCGACTGATACTTCTGGCCTCGGCAGCATCGTTGGACACCATGCGCGCCTCGACCATCTTAAAATCACCAGAGTCCAAATTGAACTCAACGGAGCTACCGGTGAATACCTGCGACTCTGTCAGCAAGATGACATGGCCGGAGGCCACGAGGCGTTGGGAGCCTTGATCCATTAAAATTTCGTCGGCAGTAATGATGGCACCAGAACCGATGGCCACGACATCACCACGAAAAACTTGCTGCTTACCATCACGAGTGAAGCCCGTGGTCCTAGCATCGAAGAACATCTGCTGACTTGCCGATAATGGCACCGGCATGTACGAGTCTTCGTCCCCTTCGGTGGGTGTATCCGCGGCCTCATCGGATCGGGGTTCTGGACCGGCTTCTTGTTCAGCATCGGACAGCGCGGTATTCGCGCCAGAAGCTGCCGAGCCGGTCGCGTCAGCAGCTCCTTGCGCTCGAGCTGACCATGGGCACGCGCCGACCATCGCTAAGCAGGCGCTAACGAGCGCCAGGTTCGCGACCCAACAACCACCTCTTTGCGGTCGTGTCATCCGGTGCAGCCTCAAAGTAACCAATCACTTCCCCCACGGCATGCAGCGAACCGCAAACAATCCATGGCATCTCTCTAGGAAAATGTACGCGCGCAAAATTCCAGGCATCCGACCAATTGGCATAGATGGGCAATTGCCCATGCCGCTCGGCCAAATCACTTGCGGAAAAACTGCGCTCATCCTGACACATAAATAGCACAACGTGCCCCAAGTTGCTGCGCAAAAGATCAAGCATGGCGTCCACTTGCTTGTCGCGCAGAATGCAGATCAGGGCCGGCCAGGGGTTGGCCGATGGCTGCTTTGCCGCCGACGGCAAGCCCTCAAGAAAGCGCCGCACTCCATCAATATTGTGTCCAACGTCTAGGCGCAATTCCTGAGTCTCGCCCTGCAATGTCCGAATACGACACGCTTGGTTTCGAGCCCACAGACTAGGAGGCATCGGACGCGATGGCCGATCGAGCTGGGCCATTGATTTCAGCAGTTCGGACCACGACAAGAACTTCAAACTCTCGACAGCGGCAACTGCCAAGGCAAAGTTTTCCCGCAAATAAGGTGCTTGCTGCGCCACCGACTCTGGCAAAGGAAACTCCCGGCGCTCATTGTCCCCACACGTCAAGATGTAGACTTGATCGCCCTGCAACCCAAAATGCGCACCCCACTCCCGCAGCGGGCAACCAACCTCTCTGGCCACAGTGCGCATTGTCTGAATGACCCCAGGATCAGCATTCTCCACCACCCCACGCCCCAGCAGCGTTGGCCGATGGGACCGCATGACACCGGCTTTTTCCCGCGCAATCGCGGACAACGTGTTCCCAAGGTAGTCTTCATGATCGCGACCGATACTGGTGATGACAGAAATGGTCGGATCCGAAATGTTGGTCGCATCCAAGCGCCCCCCCAGACCGACCTCCCAAATGTTGAAATCTGTCTTCTGTCTGTGGAAGGCGACAAAGCCAAGCAGAGTGGCGATCTCAAAAAAAGTCAGCTCCTGCTCCAGGACCGCAGGTAGTGTCGGCTGAATTTCCTGCCACAATTGCTGCAAGTAAAGGTCGTCGATGCTGACATCAGAGATCTGAATGCGTTCTGAAAAGTGGACCAGGTGCGGCGAGGTGTAGAGCCCGACACGACGATTGGGCGCCGCCAATAGTTGATACATGAAACCAGATGTCGAGCCCTTCCCATTGGTGCCTGCGACCAAAGTACAGGGAGTCTTCAGCCCATGACAGCCGAGAGCAGCATGCGCACGCCGAACTCGCTCGAGCCCAGGCCTGATACCTTCAGCACGACGGCAAAACAGGTCAGCAAACACGGCCGTTGAAGAAACCATGAAACTAGGTTCGCTGCTGCAGAATACTCAGCAACTGAGCGCAGCGGACACGCAACGAGTCGCGATGGACAATCATATCTAACATGCCATGTTCCAGAAGGTACTCAGAGCGCTGGAAGCCCTTCGGCAACTCCTCGCCAATGGTCTGCTGGATTACGCGCGGCCCGGCAAATCCGATCAGCGCACCGGGTTCTGCCATGTTGACGTCGCCCAGGGTCGCAAAGCTCGCCGCGACGCCACCCGTGGTGGGGTGAGTCAATATGGAGATAAAAGGTACGCCCGCTTGTTTAAGTCGCGCCAGTGCTGTGCAGGTCTTGGCCATCTGCATCAAGCTCAAGATGCCTTCTTGCATGCGCGCACCACCTGATGACGAAACGATGATGGCTGGCTCACGCGCCTCCAGTGCCCGCGCAAAGACGCGCGCGATCTTTTCACCGACCACGGATCCCATGCTGCCGCCCATAAACTCAAAATCAAAAACACCAATCTGCACCGGCGCACCCATCAACCGGCCACGGCCGCTTATGAGGGCATCCATCCGATGCAAGCGCCCCTGCGTTTCCTTCAGACGCGCACCGTAAGCTTTCTTGTCATGGAACTGCAACGGGTCTGGGCTGGCCAGGTCCACGTCCATTTCCTCGAACGAATCAGGATCAAGGAATCGTGCGATTCGCTCATACGCCGGCAGCGGAAAATGAAACTGACACTTGGGACAAACGCGCTGATTCGCTTCAAAGTCTTTGCGAAAGATAATCTCGGAGCAGCTGGTGCAGCGCACCCACAAGCCATCTGGCGTATCCTTACGAACACCCTTCGCTAACGGAGCCGTTTCTCGATTAAGCCATGCCACGGGTTGGTTTCACCTTTGCTCTATTTGCAGTCGGATTACGAACCGGAGAAGAGTAGCAAACGGGACAAAAAACTGTCAACGCGCTAAAGTATCCGAGATGCTTTGCATTTTTGCCTTGCCATGACCAGAAACTCTGCTAATGTAATTTCTAAATCAATGAAAAATGCATCATGGGTACTTGGTCGGGGATTTTGGGTTCGACGCCCGAACGACCGGGATGATCAAGAACGACAACGTGTTTAGGCGCGTGGATCGCTCAAGTATGAGCGAGTTACCGACCGATCCAAGGAGGGGATGAGATGCAGTGTCGCCGCTGTCCACACTTCGTTCGTCACGGTAAGGCAGCCGCTGATGGCAAATCGATTGAATTTCGAGAGCTTTGCGGACTGAAGATGAAGACTCCGACGCCGAATGGCAGGGAGGATCAAAACTGTACGAAACACCCCTTCGACTCGCATTTTGATTATATGGCTTGCGATGTCTATATCTCGATTTTTAAATCTGGGGTGCGTCGAAATGATGTCCTGCCGACGCAGGACTTTCAGTTTTCTGAGGCTTTAACAGGAAACTCCATAACAGATATGGAGCTCCTGTAATCAGGTATGAGTCTGGTTCAAGGGCGTGTTCGCCGACTGGTTAGCTTCCAAAAAGACCGGAAAGGAAGCCCAGGAAGTCGCCGCCCATCTGTCCCAGCCAGCCAAAGAGTCCACCACCGCCGGTGGTTCCACCCGGATTTGTGCCACCAGGATAAGTTCCGCCTGGATAGCCAGTGCCAGTTCCTGGCAAACCAGTGCCCGGTAACCCTGTCCCCTGTCGAACGGTAAGCGTAAAACGCTGCGTCTTATCATAGCGGCTATCGGCCTGAACGTTCGTCGCCATCGTCTCGGGAATATCACAAGTCTGGGGATTGCCGGTTACTTGCTGGCACATGGGCATATGTCGCGACAAAACCGTCAGGTTATAGGTGCCGGGAATGGCAGCATTCCAATAGAACTCCGCGGTGTTGCCATTGCGATTCGCGAGGCGACCGCCGGTTGGCATTTCGGTAATACCCCACTGCCAACTAGCTGCTGTATCTTGGCTCTGCATTTGCAAGCGCAGCACAATTTGTTCGTTTTGATTGAACTCAAAAGAAGTACCTGTCCGATCGGAGACGACGATATTACCGTTGGGTCCTTGCGTAATCGTTTGCGGCTGAGTAGTGATCGGCGGATTAATGGTCGGCGCCGTCGTTGCCGTTGGCTTCGGTTTCGCCGGAGCCTTGGACTTTGAATCTTCCTTACATGCGACGCCCATCGACACTGCGAGCAATCCAGATAACAGAATATGCGACTTCATGATCAGCTCCCGGAATTCATCCTCAGAAATACAGTTTCAACTCTCCACCGGACTACCCGTTGCGGACGGAGGTGCAAATCCGGGACCAGGCGTGGCGAAAGTGCGGGAAAGGACCGAGGTAACGGGCATATTTCCCCGACTTTCTGGGCCATTACCATGTTTTTGCAGGGGGTGCCGAGGGGGCACTTGATTTCGTGCTGGCAAGGGCAGAGTCCGCCAAACGACGAGCAGGTGACTAGCGAATGGACGGAGAGCCCGGAGGTGAGGTCTCGGCAATAGCTCAGATCAACTGTCTGGCGATAATATAAACGCCCATCACCAGAACAAACCAACCAAATGCCGGTTGCAGCTTCTTCCCCGGTACGAAACGAGACACCCAAGCACCGACGAAGATACCCGCGACGGCGACAATGGTAATCTGCAGCAAGAACATCCAGTCGATGAGTTGATGCCCCCCAAGGTCGCCCAGAAATCCGAAGAGTGACTTGACGGCGATGATGATCAGCGAGGTTCCGATCGCCAACTTCATGGGAAGCTTTGCCAGCAGCACCAAGGCGGGAATGATCAAGAAGCCCCCGCCGGCCCCGACAAACCCGGTGACACCCCCAACCGCAAGTCCCTCAAGGGCGATCATCTTAAAATTGTAGGATACTGGGCCTGCCTGCGCGTCATTTGCATCCGCACTCTTCTTCCGAATCATCGAAAATGATGCCAAAAGCATGACCACAGCAAACACGGACATAATGAGCACATCACGAGTCAACGCAAATTCACCAAACTGGCCCACGAACTCTGGAACTGCAGGCACTAAAAATCGGCGCGCTAAAAAAACTCCAACGAACGAGGGTACTGCGAATAAGGCTGCAGTTCGATAGTCAACAAGCCTAGAGCGGGCATACTTGACGGCGCCAACAAGACTGGCAACGCCGACCACAAAAAGGCTGTACGCCGTCGCCAGCGAAGGCTGAATTCCGAAGAGGTATACCAATACGGGTAGGATTAGGATGGAGCCACCTCCACCGATGAGACCGAGGCTGAAGCCTGTAACCAGTGCTCCAAGATATCCAAAAATGACCATCATCTTTTGCTCCTTGGTCCCCCGCAATTCGCCAAACCCCGTCGCACCCAGGCGCGCGTGCCTCCTTCAACGCAATATATGTAGGCAAATCCGGCTTCGATAAGCCGTCGACAGGCGGCGATCGCCCGGTCTCTGCCTACACAAATGACAAAGATCGGGTCCGCCCTACCGATACCAACACTTTCTAACCTGGTCGCGGTTAGCTCCTGCAGGGGGATGTGCCGGGCTATCGCCGCCCGCGCCTTGGCAAAATCGGACTCAGTCCCCACATCGATCAGGACGACACCACCACTCTCTTCATTGAGACGGCAAACCTCAGCCGGCGAAATGGTTTTAAACGCATGCATGACAGGGTTTCCTATGACGATTTCTTCACACGAGCTTGGAATAGCCAGTCTTGAGCCAGCATGCCCACCGCCATCATCGCCACGAAAACAAACACGTCTAGCTGCAAACTCGCCAGCGAAGTGATGGCAGGACCAGGGCAAAATCCGCCAAGACCCCAGCCAATGCCAAATAGCGCAGAGCCAGCGACCAGCTTCCAATCGATCTGCTTCTTGTCAGGAATCATGAATGTATCGGCGAGAAACGGCGACGTGCGCCGCTTCACAATTCGATACGCAAAGAGATGAATGCCAATCGCCCCCATCATGACGAAGGCCAGCGACGGATCCCAAGCCCCAAAGATATCTAGAAAATGAATGACCTTGCTCGGCTGGGTCATGCCGGAAATGGCCAACCCCAAACCAAACAGCAAGCCGACAATGAGTGCCACGATACCGTGCGTCATTTCATCCTCCCACTGCGATTCTGAACAGGGTTACCGTCGCGATTCCAAGAGCCATGAAGGTCAAAGTTGCAACCATAGACCTAGGGGACATCCGGCTGAGTCCGCATACCCCATGACCGCTGGTGCAGCCGCTACCGAGCTTGGTTCCAAAGCCGACAATGAACCCCGCTATGGCCGTGATCAGCAGCGAGCGCCCTGCCGTGTTGGCAAACGGCGCATCCAAGAAGAAGTGGGCGATCACCCCCGCGAGAACGAGCCCGGCGATGAACTTGAATCGCCAAAGCACATCGCCTAATTTCGGCTTGAGCAGCCCAAAGAAGATGCCGCTGACACCAGCGACCCGACCACTAAACAGCAAGTGCACCGTCGCCGCTAAACCAATCAGTACGCCGCCGACGAGCGCCATGAGCCAATCTTGTTGCATAAAAGCCCTCCCGCCGGATAAAACAGCAAGAGTCTCGCCAAGAACTATCTATCTATAATTAAAGAAAAAAGAAGAGCAGCTGACGGGAAGTGTTGCATAGTTGTTGCAAGGTTGTTGCAAAACGACGAGCCACGCTAGGTCACACCCAGCATGCGGACTTTGCGCCAAAGAGTCGATCGACTCATCCCCAGTGCCGCTGCCGCTGCGCCCTTGTTTCCTTGCGCCGCGTTCAGCGCTGCCAAGATTTTTTGCCGCTCTTGGGCGTAGGGCCCAGAATTCAGGGTTAGGCCGGTGTCATCACTGGGGGCCAACTCCCCTCGCAGTTCGGGAGTCAGATCCTCGA
>CAZLMG010000034.1:0-46851 GCA_964560765.1 uncultured Oligoflexales bacterium | reverse complement strand
GCCGGGCTCCATTGTCGTGACTTTCGGAATAGGCTAAGGAGTCGGCGTGCTTTCCAATTCTATCCACCGGTTTGAAAAAGGCATGTCTCCCATAAGGTTCAATACGTCCATCGTAGCACCGCCACTGAGCCGCAAGCACAACCCCGCATATTCATCCAAGACCAAGCGGGCTAGTTGCTCGGCGCGCGCGCGATGTAACCAGCGGGCGCTCGCAGCCAATACCAATAGTTCGGGGCCCACAGAAACAAGCTGTCGCACGCGCCGCAGAATGGCGCCGAGCTGGCGAATACGGACCGGCAAGGGCACCGCGAAGTCGTAGCAGTCGTCCAGTTGTTGGCAGGCTCGATAAAGAAAACCAAAGCGCTGCGCTTGAAATTCAGAACGGCGATGCAAAGATCTGGTGCTGGGAACTGCCGATAACCAATGTCGCCGGGCCGGAGCTTTCGCCCAGAGCGTCGCTTCTAGAAGGTAGCTATCTTGATGATGGGTGCCGTCTTTTTGAACCAAGGGCAGCAAGTCGTCGAGATGGCCTTGGCGCTGAGCCTGCTGACAGGCGCGCTCCCAAGTCAACTCCTGCTGAAACCGGGCGCCAATGCGTGCGTCCGCCATGGACTGCACGGCGATTTCTTCGGCGAGATCGAATTGGCCGGATAGGCGCAGCGCTAGGATGCGGCCAAGTCTAGCGCGTTCAAATGTCGCTGGATCTGGATTGTTATTTTCCGCCGCCAAGAATTGAGAAAGGGCACGGGGTCCAAAGCCGAGTCGAAGGCTGCGATTGGCAAACGCGAGTTCTTGAAACGCCTGACCACCTGGCAGCAGGCTGCCGCTGAATTGATAGCCGAGTTGGAGCTCCCAAGCGGCTTGCCATTGCCGCCCTTCCTTGCGATAGATCTGACTGAGCACCACGTGCAGCTCGCTATAGGCGTGCGCCAAGCGCGAAGAGCCCGGCTGAATGCCCTCGGTCTGCAGAATGGCGATGGCGAGATCAGATAGGCGATGGATCTCCCTCTCTTTGAGGCCGCCGTAGTTCATTTGATGAGTCAGGGCAAAGATGATCAAAAGAAAGCGTCGCAATTGCTGCGTAGAGTCTCCGTCTTCACCGAGGGAGTTCACTTGCTCGAGGATACTGGCCAGAACGGCTCGCCGCGGCGATTGAGCGGCCTTAGCAGCCAGCTCGAGACGAATGGATTCCTTTTCGCCCTCGTAGTGCCGCCGCTGCCAGCGCACGGATTTCCCGAATCGATTTCGATTAGCCATTAGAGCTCCAGGACCATCATCATGGATGGCATCGGAAGGTACTGACCCAGGCTCAAGAATCAGAACTAACTTGTGAACTAAAAAACAATAAAAACAAATAGATAAATATTTATGAAATGTAGAAATACAGATCTTGGCGAGCGTCACAACCGGATGTCGTCATAAAAATATAATCTATACATATAGTTAAGTGTAAATACATAAAAAAGTAAGATCGGATGAATGGCTTTTGGACAGGAAATTCCGGGTGCGAGCCGCGCCGATGATTTTGAGTAATCATCCGTAAGTATTGTGAAAACGTCTTCGAATGGAGCTTCGCCCCCCTGTTGGCCCCCCAATTGCAGCACCTATCAGCGGATCGACAGTGTCACGGGGCAAGTTAGAGGAGGTTTGCCATGAAGGCTTTCAATACCATTTCCATGTTCACCGTACTCGCCATGTTGGGCGCGTGCGATGCCAAACCAAGTTTCTTGCTGGACGGCAAGGAACAGAAGAACACCCAAGAGGCTGATGCACAGTATCGCGATCAGGATCCGGCCTCGGAGGATGCGATCGCCGAAGTCGCGACGGAAGAGCAAGATACCGTGGAGGTTCAAGTTGGAGGCCAACCAACTTCGACGGAAAGTAACGTCGGAATGGCAGGCGGGTTGGACGCGGCGCCCGAAGCCCCATCATCCGATTCAACATCCTCCAACATGACGATGACTCCAAGCGGCGATGCCTCATCATCAACCACGGCAACGGATTCGGCTGATTCTGAATCAGTTGATGATAGCGATACGGTAGTTGAGGATGATGTCAGCACTGCCGAAGTCGCCGAATGTCGCAGCCGATTTGGCGGCGAAGATGCGAAGACCGTGATCGCTGGCAGCAAGAAGAAAATGACCATCGAGGTGGGGAGTTTATTGATTATCAAAGTCGTCGGAAACCAAAACCTGGCCGAGCTGAATCTGGTCGCGGGTGAGGAAATGGCGAAGTTGGCGGGAGTCTGCGTCTTCATCGCAGGGAACCAAAACACGGTGTCGATTAAAGTCGGCGCGGTGGAAGTGGACAACATTGCGATCTTTGCTCGCGGGAATCGGGCGAAAGGCAGCATCGAAGTGGCTGAAGGGGGAAAAGTTAGCCAGATCGATGTGGATCAGCGCGGCAAAGACCACGAGGTGACCATCAGCGGCAAGGGCCAATACTCGTGCCCATCCATGCTGTCGCTGCGGCGTCCGGCAGGGCATGTCATGAAGTGTGGCGAATGATTATCTGTCTCCGCCCTTGAGTTTGGAGGCGACAGCAGAATTCTTCCTAGGTGCTTGTTCTCATCATAGGGCCGATCGCTCGCCGGGCGATTGGCCTTTTACGTTGTAGTTTCCTACTTTGCAAAATTTCCGAATCTTTCTATGATGCTGTATGCGTAATCTAAATTGGCGAAGTCCGGTTGGCATTCGGTTCATAGGAGTGAATTTTTTACTCCTGTTGGTGCTCGTTCGCCTGATTGGTTTGAGTGAACCACCGGGTATTGTCTTTGATGAGCACCATTACGTACCTGCGGCACGCGTTTTGATCGGTCTGGAAGCGCCGCAGGGCCTTGAGCGATGGAAAGGGCACGATGAGCTGATTGCCCGCAGTCCCGATCCAAATTTCTCGCACCCCATTCTCGGCAAGTTCATCATCGGGTTGGGAATAAAGCTATTCGGGAACAACGCGCTTGGCTGGCGGATCATGAGTGCGCTGGCAGGGATTTTGTCGTTGGTGGTATTTGCTGGGCTGGTGCAGCGCTGGTGGCGTCGCTCCGACCTTACTTGGTTAGCGACAAGCTTTCTTGGACTCGATTTTCTACACATCATTCATTCCCGCATCGGCATGCTCGACATGTTCGTGTTTTTATTCACTGTCCTCCTTGTGTACGTCATCGTGCGGATGCTGCAGGCGCCAGAACAAAAGCGATGGTGGTTACTGGCGGGAGCCGTGGCAGCCTTCGGGTTTTCTGTCAAACATGTGATGGCACTCACCATCTTGTTTTGCTTTTTCCTATGGTGGACGGCCCGCGAAATACCAACGCGAACGCGGGTGCAGGGGGCGCTCACAGTGGCTCTGGCTGGTGCCGGCTTGTGGGGCCTTTGGTCTGTGTACTACATGGCCCACGGCTATTCATTCAGCGAGTGGCTGCAGTTTCAGATGAACGCAGGCTCAAAGGTGGTTGGTACTTTGAAGGACCATCGGTATGGCTCGGCCCCCGCTCAGTGGCTGTTTAACGGTAAGCCAGTTTGGTACTTCTTTAAAGGTGGCGTGCCCATTCAGGGGATCTGTGCCGTGGGCAACCCGGCTGTCTGGCTAACCTTTCTGCCTGCGACGGCGTTGTTAGTTCATCGAGCTCTGGTGTCGCGAGACCGACGGGAGTGGATGCCCATCGCCTGGTTTTGGCTCAGTTACCTTCCACTGTTCTGGATATTGTGGCAGCGCCAGGGATTTATTTACCACATGTTGCCGGCGACGGCTCCGATGGCTCTGACCGTAGCGCGCGCCGTCGACGTCACCTGGGGGGGGCGACGGGCCAAATTCATCATCTTCGCTTTCGCCTTAGCGTTTACCATTGGGTACATGCCGCTGCTCTTAGGATTGAAAATGAGTCAATCAACCTACAATTTCCTTCGTTTTTTCACCGGCGTCTAAGTTGTTTGACGACCTTGCCATTCTGACGCACCTCTGGTTAACTTGAGAAATCTCATTCCGAAGATAGAAAAAATTTTGGAGGTTCGGCGATGCGTGCACGGATGATCAGCATGGTTTTGGGCATGGGTCTAAGTTCTGCGGCTTGGGGCGTCACCTATGAGTGCGGAGTCGTCGAAAATAAGGAAAATGGTGCTGTACTCGGTCGCATGACGGTCGATACGAACGTCGAGCAGGCGCAGTACGTACAAGTTTCTGGTGGCAAAGTCATCGCGCTGTGTACCGGTGTTAAAGATAGCGAAAACGGTGCCAGCTATTTGGGTTGCGGTCAGATGATTATGGAAGCGGGTATGGACGCAAGCACCATTCGTTTGCAGGCGCCCCGGGCTGGTGTGAAGCAGCAAGGTGCATGGCTAGCACTTGGCATCGTGCCTGAGGATGCTGGTTTTGTGTATGTTGCGTCTGATTTGCCGGCGCCTGGACATGTCGTGATCTGCGGTGCCAAGTAAGGCATCAGCCATCAGAGGGTGTGTCCGTGCCTTCGCGGCACAACCTCTGGATAGTTTCTGTTTCCCGCCAGCTGGGACCATGTTACATTCGTAATGTCCTGTAAGAATTAGTTAATACCGTCTTACCAGTGTGGGGGAGCCGCTTTTGGACGCCAAAGACCAACCAGCGCCAGCGATCGTCTTGATGCCGTGGACGCGCCGAGCCTTTCTATGGATTCATTTGCCGCTGCTCATCGTCTTTGTGTCGTTCTTTGTGTTGGATCAAGCGAGCAAGCATCATGCCCAGGAGACGCTGCTGCTCTGGCAGGACCCGCATGATACGGATATGTATCGGGGGCGGCAGATTCCGTTGCTGGCTCTCGGGGAAGATGTGATCGCACCCGCAGACGGCCTGCCTCTGTATTTTGGCTTTGGTCTGCAGTATTCGCGCAACAAGGGCGCGGCGTTCAGCATGTTATCGAATTTGGATGATTCCATTCGCGTGCCGTTTTTTCACGGAGTGACCGTCCTGGCCGTGTTTCTCATCGCTTATTATTATCGAAACACGCCGGTCGATCATCACCTGACGCGGTATGGTTTGGCGATGATCCTGTCGGGGGCCATTGGCAATTTTGCGGACCGCATGCAGCACGGATACGTCATCGATTATTTTGATGCTGACTGGAATTTCTTTGGTTGGCGGCATGATTTTGCCATCTTCAATGTGGCTGACGTTGCCATCAACATTGGGGTCTTCTGCTTTCTCTTGGATATGCTGCTGGTGACGCTGCGTGAGCGTCGGCAGAAACGCGCCGCGTCGGCGGTCTAATTTTGGACGAGGCGCGCTGAACGGGTGGTCCTTATTTCTCGGGCCCGATCCATTCCCGACCACCCATATACGGTTGCAGCTTCTTTGGAATGCGGATGCGTCCATCCACCTCCTGATGATTTTCCATGAGTGGAATGAGCACCCGAGGGGTGGCGATGGCTGTGTTGTTCAAGGTGTAGCAGAAGAACTTGTCGCCATTCTTGTTGCGGTAGCGCATTTTCAGTCGTCGCGCTTGGAAGTCATGAAACGTCGAGCAGCTGTGAGTTTCCGCATAGTTTTTGCGGGAGGGCATCCAAGTTTCAATATCGTGCTTGCGCACTTGTCCCTGTCCTAGATCGCCGGTACACACGTAGACCACGCGGTAAGGTAGTTCTAAATCTTGCAGCACTTCTTCGGCGTTATGCAGCAATTCAGCATGTAGTAACTCGGAAGTTGCCGTATCCGCCGGTGCGATGATCACCTGCTCTACCTTTTGAAATTGATGGACGCGATACAGCCCTTGAGTGTCCTTGCCGTAGGTACCGGCTTCGCGGCGAAAGCAACCACTTTGGGCGAAAAAACGATAGGGCAAGTCTTCTTCGTTCAGGATTTCGTCCGAGTAGTAACTGGTCAGCGATACCTCCGCAGTGCCGACCAAAGCCAACGCATCTTTTTCGATAAAGTAGGCCTGCTCGCGACCGGTGGGAAAATATCCAGTGCCGACCATACAATCTTCTTTCACCAGCACGGGAATTGACATCTGGGTGTAACCCTTGCCATTCAATTTGTCAGTGGTCATTCGCAGCACAGCCGCTTCAAGCTGGGCCATAGCCCCCTTAAGCACATAGGAGCGAGAGCCGGCTAACTTGACGCCACGCTCTGTATCCAAAATGCCCAGCTGCTTGCCAAGTTCTGCATGATCACGCACAGGAAAATCAAAGGTTCGTGGAGTACCCCAGCGCTTCACCTCGACGTTTTCCGAATCGTCTTTACCAATGGGGACGTCGGCGCGGGCTGGCTGCGGAACCAGTAGCAGCTTTTCGTCTAACTCTTGACGCAGGGGCGCCAGCGTTCCTTCCAAGCCATCCATTTCCGTTTTGATAGTCGCAACGCGGCCCTTCAAGGCTTCGCGCTCATCCGCCGCAGCACGGCCGATGGTTTTAGACAACTGGTTGCGCTCTGCCTGCAAAGCCTCCCACTGCTGCTGCAATCCGCGCACCTTCGCTTCCAGTTCAAGCAAGGCATCAAAATCGACGGAAACGCGCTTGGCGCGGGCGCCATCTTTTACCAACTGTAGATTGTCGCGAATAAAGCGGATGTCCAGCATCTGATCCTCTTTCCCAGCCCGTACGTCGTGGCCAATGCAAGAAAATTATCATAACATGCGGAAGTTACCAACTTAGCATCCATGGCGGGGAGCGCGCAAATGCAGGCGAAAGTATTCCGAGAGGTCGATACATTTTGGCATTGGCGTTTTCGCATAGCAGGCTCGATCGCCGTCTTGACTACATCCCTCCACGCCGGTGCTGATAGCCGTGCCCTTTTGGAGCCTCCGGATCCAAGCTCGGCCTATTACCTGCGGCAAGACCCCGAGCGACCCCGGTCCCGATGGGGTCCCGTCCTGTCGTTCGCGGTGCCCGGTCTCGATCAGTGGATCGAAGGACAATACGGCCATGCCTTCGGCTATTCGGCGGTGGGTGGCTTAGGCCTCGCCATGAACTACAGTCTTGCGGAGACGCGGCCCGAATCGGAAGAGGGCGCGATTGTACCTGATAAGCTTGCCGAGCCCAGCGAATGGGCTCGCAAAGTACTGTGGTCGGGGCAACTCGTTACCGGCGCCCGAGGGATGAGTGCTTATCATGCCTTTCGCACCATGGCGCGCAGCCACGCACGCGAGGGGCGCTACCGGTTTCTGAATTTTGACGAAGAACCAGCTGACGTGCTTTTGGCACCGTTCAAGTTTAGCTATTTGCAGCGCTCGACCACCTGGGTACCTTTGCTGATTGGGGCGGCTTGGCACGTCGGTTTGATGTCGGCAGACTTCTCCGCCGAGGGAATCGAGCACGATCCATTTACTGGATCCGACGCTTTCTTCACCGGGGCTTTGTCCTACGGTGCCGGCGTCTGGGAGGAAGCGGCCTTTCGCGGCTGGATCATGCCGGAATTGATGGAGATTACCGGCAGCCCGGGATGGAGTAATGCGATTACCTCTTTGATTTTTGCGCTGGCTCACCTAAATACGGTGTCCGTTCCGGTCGTACAGCTTGGGTTAGGATGGTATTTCGGTTATTTAACTATCGAAAACCGTTGGCGGATCGGCGAGAGCGTGTTCGTGCATGCATGGTGGGATGTGTTCGCATTGATGACCACATTTCGCTTGCGAGAAAAGGCGGTGGAAGACGTAGTGCTACCGGCGCTGCGACTGCCACCGGTCACCTGGCAGTTTTAGGAGAGTCTGACACATGGGCGAATCCCTACGAGCGCGATGGCGGGAGCTTGGCGTCGCCGATTGGCCTGTGGTTTTAGCACCGCTCGCCGGCGTATCGGATCATCCCTTTCGCCGCGCCTGCGCTCAGCAGGGGGCAGATCTGACCTATGTGGAGATGCTGTCGGCAACAGCCATCGCCTATCGCAACAAAAAGACCTTAGAGATGTTGGCGCGGCACGCAGACGAAGGCATCCTTGGCGTCCAGGTCACCGGCCGGCAGGCGGAAGAAACGGCGGACGCGGTAGCCTTTCTCGATGCACAAGGTTTTGAGACGATCGATATCAATATGGGCTGCCCGGTGCGCAAGGTGGTCCAGAGTGGGTGCGGTAGCGGTTTTTTGCGCGATCCGGAGCGCGTGTTTGCGACCATTCGGGCCTGTCGGCAGGCGACGCCGAAGCCCCTGTCAGTGAAAGTCAGGTTGGGGTGGGATCGGGAGTCCTTGAATATTTCGGAAATTGCCCGACTAGCGAGCGAAGCGGGGGCTGACTGGTTGACCGTGCACGGGCGCACTCGTAGCGAAGATTATGGCGTGCCGGTGGACTTGGGCGGCATTCACCTGGCGAAAACGGTTGCCACCATTCCGGTACTTGGCAACGGCAATGTCTTTGAGGCGTCGGACGCCGAGGCCATGCGGGCTCGGGCCGGCGTGGATGGTGTCATGGTCAGTCGCGGTGCCCTCGGCGATCCTTGGGTGTTTCGGCGCATCAAGGGCGATCGTCAACCCCTGCACCTGGATGAGTGGGAACAGGTCGTTGTGCAGCATGTGGCTTGGCAGCAGGAGGCATACGCTGACTCGGCCCGGGGTGTTGTTTGCATGCGCAAGCATCTACTTTGGTACCTGCGCGGGTGGCCTATGGCCAAGGATATCAAGGAAGCCATCGTTCATACCGAGAGTCTCCAACGCTGTCTCGAAATGATTCGGGAATTTTGTGAAGAGTTACGTCGTGCCGGCCATACGTTGCGGGCAAGCTTGCACGGTGTCGAATCGGAGGGGCGTTTTCTCTGGGATCCAAAGTACGAGATGGACCGCTCTTTGGACAGGGGTGTGGGGCATTTGGACGGCCCTGAGCTTTCCCTGTAAATAATTTATTTCATTAAAAACATCTGTCATTTTGACATATCGTGGTTGGTATTTTATAAAAAATCATTGACACTCACCGTATTCTCACTTATAAGCAACACCTGCTAGTTTCATCGCGTTCATCCCGGTGCGTTGACCATTTTGAAACATACTTGCGAGGGGGTTTTCATGAAAGTGTCTCGTCAAATGAAGGTGCTGGCTGTCCTAGCTCTCGGCTTTGCAGCTCCCGCAATGGCCGAAGAAGTATCGGCCGTGAAATCGGCGCCGGCTTTGGACAAGCTGATCAAGCCAGATTCCGCCAATGTTCAGTATCGTTATTACTACGATCAACAGCGGCAGAAGGACGAGCTCACCAAAGAGCCAATCTTGCATCAGTTACGTACGAACCTAACCTTTTCTTTGTTCAACGATAAGATTAGCAGCACCGTTATTCTGGCAGCGACCAAAAGGAACGACGATCAAAAAGTCGTTTCGCGCCGCCCAGAAATTTGGAACGCGGTTTCAATCTTGAATGCTGGTCCCCTGGCTTTGAGTGGTTATGCCTACGTTCACTTGCCATTCCAAGGCAGTGGAACGGAAGCTGAACTTGGTTTGGAGTCAGTTATCGACCAACCGATCGTCGAGACTTCTGCTGGTAAATTGTCATTGTTCGTCTACGGCGTGGCTGACGTTGGGTTCACCAGCCGCTCAGAAGACGCTGAAATCATCAACCCGTCCGTGGCCCGCGATCGCGGCTTCTCGTTGGTGGATGCCCAGGGTGCCGCTTCTGACGATGCCAACCTTTTGGCGGGCGAAAAGGACGATCCGAACTATTCGGCCGATGTCGACGCTCTCCTAAGGTATGTTCCGACCGCTTGGCAAAAGTGGACATTCGCCACCGGCATGAACGTCAATAGCGTCTGGACAACCAAGTACAAAGCCAACGATGACGGCACTCGTGACACTGTATATGCCAATGACTTGGCGACTGCCACGCGCCTGAAGATCTCTTACAAGGCGGATAGCAACGTCACTTTCACCACCGACAACTGGTTCTGGTCGGAGGGTTTGTACGAAGCGCGCGTGAATGATACCTACGGCGCTAGCGGCCTTCCTCGGCTTCGCTCTTTGACCTACGTATCTTACAAGTTTTTCTAAGCTAACGACCTGCGAGACCCGCAGCAAGGATGAGCCCGGCCATAGCGCCGGGCTTTTTTTATGCGTTACCGAGGGTGACTTCGTGCAGGCGTGGTACGGCGGTTAGGTAGAGAAACGCACGCACCCTCCATCCTGGGTGCATGGCGGCTAGTGCGTGGGCATAGACGTTGATTTGCGGGCCATAGGCGAGCAGCGATGCTGCTTCATGGCTGATCCCCGTTTTGTAGTCCAGGAGTACAACCTCTTTGCTAATGTCTTGCCAAAGCACCAAGTCCATAGCGCCGCGCCACAGGCAATTGCCGTCGCGCCAGACGAATGGCACTTCGGCTCGACGATGAGTCGCTTGCCGTAACATTTCCTGAAAGCATTCATGATTCCAGGCTTGTTCGAGTTCGGTGCGAGCTTGCTCGTAGAGGACCGGAAGGTCGTGCCGGTCGATGGTTGTGGCGCTTTCAAGGTCGAGGTTTGCCTTGCTAAATAGCAAATCCCACTGTTGTAACTCATCCCACGCTGATGTGCGCAGTCGCGCTTCAAGCCCGGCGTGAATGAAGGTGCCGATCCCGGAGGCTAGGGCAGCCGGATAGCGCGAACTGGGAGTTCGGCGCAATTGCAGATCGACGGAGTTCCCAGCGCTCGCAGCATGTGGAGATTTGATTTGTAACTCGTGCGGCCAAGGCAAAGGCGTGGCCGTGAGCGTCTGCTTTGGACGGTGCTCAAGTGGTTTTTGAGCTGACCCTTTCGGTTGGTGCGCTTGCTTTAACGGCGGACGGGACTCGGGTGCTTCGACGGCAAATTCCCAAGGACTCAAGGCATCGTCCGCCGCAGCCGGTTTCGCGCCGAGGCGCTGCACGGCTTCCAGCAGCAGCGCATGGTGATCTTCTGCGCCGCGGGCACGCTGAAAAGGTGCATGCGCCGTTACCAGCAAGTAATGCATGCTGCGGGTTAGAGCTACGTAAAGGACGCGCATAGACTCTTGACGCTGCTCGTCGGCGATTATCGCCAAGGCACGGTCGAAGACGGTGTTCTCCATGGGGCGGTGTCCGCGGCCGCCGATAAACATCAAGCCGATCTCGCCGGTCGCAGCTGGTGGGCGCAGCCAATGCCGCTCCGGTTTTTGCCAAGGGGAGGCCGCGTCGGCAAGGACGACGAGTGGAAATTCGAGCCCTTTTGCCTTATGAATAGTCATTAGGCGAACCGCATCTGCGGCGACGGCTGGCGCCGCATATTGATCTGAATCCTGAGCTTGCTTGAGCGTTTGGTATGCCGCGTGCGGCAGACTTTGGCCGCGCTGCTCTAAACTCACAAGTAGTTCAAGCATTCTGGTGATAATGCCTTGGCATTGAGCACACTCCACATCCGTCAACTCGCGCCGCAAGTTTGCCCAAAGCGCGGTTTTTTGAGTGAATTGCCAAAGCAAAGCCGATGGGCGTTCGGTCCAGGCGCCGTGACGTGACGTTGCTAAAAGTTGCCATTCAGCCGGTAAGTGCGCCGCGACCAAGTCGGCTAGCGGCGCCTTTGGCGCTTGAAGCTGCCTTTCAGCGAGGGTGCTAAGATCTGCATCGGAGCAACGAAAAAAAGGTGAACGCAGTACGCGCATCAGGGCAGCGCCGTCCTCGGGAATGGCAAAAAACCGCCAAAGTGCAATGACGTCTTTCGCCAGACTGTGATGCAGTAAGCCGCCGGAGTCTTCGCGCAACGCCGCGATACCACGCCGGTGCAATGCGGCGAGATAGGTCTTGGCATGTGTGCCATTGCGGTAAAGGATGGCGCAGTCTATCGGTGACAGGGGACGCCACTGCTTCTGTTTGCGATCGAACACTGGATGCAGCCATGGGTCTGCCAGTGCTGTCGCGAGGCGCTCGGCGATTAACTCTGCCTCTAACTCTGCAGCGGAGTGCGCCGCGCCGGCTGCCGGTCGAGGTAAGCACGGAAAGACCTGGATACTTCCGTGCCTCGGCATGACGCTTTGCCCTGCAGTCTGTGCGGTGGCGTGTATTGGAAATTCAGGAATGGTAGTAGCAAAAACTGTATTGGCAAAATCCAAGATCACCGCCGACGAGCGAAAACTCTCACTGAGAATGACATGTCTGAGTCCGAACGGTTGGAGTTCTTGACGGGCCGCATGCATGACGGTGGGATCTGCCTCACGAAAGCCGTAGATCGATTGTTTGACGTCGCCGACAAGGAAGACTGTGGGCGCTATGGACTGACCCTCGGTCGTCAAACCTTCGCCGGAAAGCAGCTCGCGCGCCACGTCTGCAAAGATAGACCACTGTAGTTGACTTGTGTCTTGAAATTCATCGATCAGAAGATGCTGTACGGAGCGTTGGAGCAAATAGCGGGCTCCCCAGCCGCGATCGTCATGAAATAGCGTGTAAGCGCCCTTGGTCAGATCGGCAAAGGTGGCCATTTTACGTTGCCGCTTCAGGAGATCACAACGTTGCTGCCATAGCCCATGCAGTTCATCGAGGGCTGTGCCAGCGGCATTGAGGAATTGTAATCGCTGTCCGTTCACGAGGTCGGGTACTGCTTGATTCAGGTGTTCTATCTCTGCAGCGTATTGGACGAGCTTTTTCCCCCGCAGGTACTTCTGAGATATCCTCAGGGTGTCTTTGGTGAACAACCCTGTGGCCAGTAGGGCTGCCAGATCATGTGTAGCCATAGCGGCGTGAATGGACTCGCTCAGAACCGGGTTAACCGTGTTCGCCAGAGTGCGCAGATGTGGGATGATATTGTGCCAGAATGCCGCCTGATCCAGGCTAGTGGCCACAACTGGAAAATTCAGATGCGACGAACCATCGCCCAGTTGTCGTCGAGCCCACCAAGTATAAGTGTCGTGCCTCTGTCGGGTATCGAGCAACTTTTTGAGACCTAGGACACCACCACCCTGCAGAAGTTGCTCCGCGATCAGTTGGTTGCGGTCGTACCACTCGGCGAAGTCTTGCCGAAGCAGGTCAGCCCAAGCGGCATCGGCCATTTCCTGTGACTGAGCTTCGTCCGTCAAATCGAAAGCGGCAGGAAACGGCTCTCCGGCTTCCCCTGCCTCCACGGGAAAGCGGCGCACCCATTCATAGAATACGCTGTCGATGGTGGTGACGCGCAGCCGCTGCGTCGCTGCTAAGATACTGCTGGCAGTGGCTGCCCCTGATAGGGGGGGGGCGATGGGATGGGGTGAATTCGCTTGCGCATGAAAATGTCGAATGTTCTCGGCAAAGGTCTGCTGCAGCTCGGGAGACCGACTCAATTCTTGTGCGCTATACAGAATGCGTTCGCGCATTTCCGCTGCTGCTTTCTTGGTGAAGGTAATGGTCAGGATGCTATCTGGCGCTGCGCCGGCACCAACCAGATAGAGGAACCTTTGGGTGAGTTGATAAGTCTTGCCGCATCCTGCAGAGGCATCAATGAGATAGCTAGCATAGGGGTTGCGCGGCTCGAATGACCTACTCATCGACAACCTCGTGACCGTTTTCAGCATCAGCCGAAAATCTTTGCGCCAAAAGATCCTGCTTATCCACAACATCGGTAAAAGTGGCGTCATCCCGCCGGCAAACACCGTCGTGCGGGCAATGACTACAGCGGCTCGGATCCGCCGGAAAGCTTCGTGAACCATCTGGGTTCTGAGTCGTCTGTAGGCGCCAGGTCAATAGCTCACGCATCGCTTCGGTTGCCGTTTGGACCGTTGGTGTGTGGGGCGTAGCGAGTCCCAGTTGGATCGCATCACTGCGGACGTTTTCATCTACCATGCGGGCAAGCCAGGTACCAGTCGCAGCACTCCAATATCCAGCGACTAGATCCGTTGATCTGGCCGTTGGGACTGCTGTCCAGCCATCGGCAATAGCTTGCGCATAAAATGCCAATTGGGGCATGACGCCGCGCCTGACGTCCGTGGAAGAGGCCGCCGTTCCACCGCGTTTGTAGTCAGTGAGTAGTAGTATTGAGCCTAGGTCGTCAATGCTGTCAATGGAACCCCGGCGCGACTCGTGGGAGGTGGCAGGGAATCCCTCTTCTTCTGGACGCGTCAGCTGCACTTCCTTCCACCGTTGACGCCTTAACCGCAGCCAATCACCGCGAAAAACACGTTCGAGGTGCCGCGTCAAGTGCGGCCAAGCAAAGTAATACAAGTGCAGGTAAAACGGTGACTGTAGAGCACCTGGTGGCGCGGAACGTTGCGTCAGTTTTCGTAGGCGTTCTTCCGCCTTTTTTTCGAAAGGCCAATCGGGGTTCTCGGGTTCCAAATCCGCATCGTCGGCGGTGAAGAACTCTTCCAAGATTCTGTGCAGCCATTGGCCTTCTTGGGCTGGGCGTAACTCGCCGGTAGGCAGGTCCAAGGGGTTCCACCGGTTTCGTTCCAAAGCGAAACGTAACGGGCAATGCAAGAATCGCTCGAGTGAGGTGGCCGACATTCCATTCATCCACGCATCCGGCCGCAGGGAGAGGTGCATGCCTGGTGGTGGTGGCGGTTCGAGCGGCTCCTGGACGGAATGTATGGGCAACCAAGAATGGTCGGTAGGCTCATATCGCACTACGACTCGGCCGAGGTCGAGGGCCTGCTGCAGCAGGTGTGAGCAGCCCTTGTCGGAACCTAGAATCTGTCGACTGTGAGTAAAGACGGTCTGTGGCGAGCGCTGCAAGAGCAGCCAGAAATTCTGCTCTTCTAGGGCCTCCAGAGCCGCCCAGCCGGGGAGTCCGAGCAGACGCTTTGAGTAATCGTCGATCAGCTCATCTTTCGGGAGGGCGCGCGGCAGCGAGCCATCTTGCGCCCCCAGTACAAACGTGCAGGCAAAGGGGACATATCGCGCCTCGTCTAAGCTTAGTACCTGGACTCCGGATAATGGTTCACCCACGGTGCGAACTTCGGTCTCCAGCAAATGTTGTTGCCACCAGCGCCACCAATCATGACTCGTACAGGGCGTCTGTGTGGCAGCGGTTCGAAAAAACGAAAAATACCTTCGGCTTAACTCGATAGCGCCTTGTTCGACGTCGCGCTCCGCATAATGCCGCGCGTGTAACTCGTATAAGGGTACCAGCCAAGGTGATACGGCCGATTCCCATTCGGCCGCTGATTGTGGCGAGGAGTTCTGCCCTCCCCAGATGAATATTGGCTGTATCCGTCGCAAGAATTGGCTGCTGGCCGCCGACAAACTTGGAGCTAGGAGGTCGAAAAAGGTGCGAACGATACCCAGGTTTGGCAGTTCACGGACGAGGTGGCTGCGTGCCGCCTCAAACTCGGCGCCGCTGGCATAAGCTAGGGCTTCCTGCAGTAGCCGCGCCAGCAGCGGATGATGCAAGGCACTTACCAAGCAACTTGCGTACAGTCGGTCCGTTTGTTGTAACGAGGACAGAATCGATAACGCACCACCAAGCATGGTTTGCCGCAAGGGCATCCCCATGCCAAAATTCGCCACAATCTGTTGTGCGGCCAGGGCCTGTCGCAGCAGGTCCGGGTATAGGCGCTCATCGGTCACCAGCACAGCTAGTTGACTGGCGGGCACCCCCTGCGTCAGCAGCTGACGAACTTGTGTAGCGACAAAGGTGGATTCGGCGACGGGGTTGGTGCAGCTTACGACCTGATGCGAGGCCTCTTCTGCAATGGACTTCTGATGGCCTTCGGCGATCGCGCCCGTCCATGCCTCTGTCGGTTGCCGCGCCAAGGGTAACTTCAATTGCTGGATAAGTTCAGCAATAGGTGAAGCGCGGCGACATTCGATCGGAGGCTGCGATAAGAAGCATTGGCTTTGTGGCCGTTCGGCGAGGTGGGCAAACAGCCGTCGCGGACCTGGCTGAAGACTGGTAAATCCCGCTAGCAAAATCCCAGCAAAAGGGCAGGCATCACCCCAGTTTGCGACCGACTCTTCGGCCCGCTGCAAGGCTTGACGCATGCTGCTGCCATTCGTGGTGAGGCCCAGGCTCTGCAGATAAACTCGATAGATGGATTGCAGCGCAGCGAGCTCTTCGAGGCGTTCTAAAAAGGACGATTGGGCCGCCTCATCATGATAGACGTCATCTCGCAAGCGGCGAGCTAAAACGTTCCAGGCGCTGTCGGGCAATTCATGGGTTTCGAATTCGTGGAAAAGTTGGCGAATTTCACCCGCATGACCAGCTTGTAGGTGTCGGAAGCCGCCTTTCTGCAGTAGCTTTTCAAGATGCACCTCTTCTTGCCAAGAGCTGAGCACTTGGACCCGGCTATCTGCAAAGGATTGCAGAACCCATTGATCCAGGGTCCAGCAGCGAGGCGTCAGTGCCGTTGTCCGCTCTTCGGTTAGGCTTGCTAGCAGGTGCAGGATCATGCGCTGGGTGGGAACAAAGATCGCGATATCCGGCCAGTCACGGGGCTCGAACCCGGCCAAGGCCACAGCGACTTCAGCCAGTAGGGACTTTCCTGGTGCGACAATGTGGATCTTTTTCTGTTCCCGCACGTGCATGAACGCAGCTCACTCCGCCTGATAACTAACCATAACCGATTGATGTTAAGATTGTGGAAATTCTCACTTTTCTTTCTAATCACAAACCTATAATAACTTACCCCTCGATTCTACCGACATCGAAGGGGACATGCATGTTTGCACGCGGCGCTTTACTTATCAGCCTGAGTTTTGGATGGGTGGGCCTGACGGCGCACGGAGCTGGGACCGTTCTCACTCTGTGGGAGCATGAAAAGGACGAGGACCAAAAGGTACTCGACGAGGTCATTCAAAAATTTTCGAAGCAGTTTCCTGATGTGCAGGTAAAGCGCTCCCACTATAAAACGGAAGATTTACGTTCGCAGTTTCAGACAGCCGCCATGGGCGGCGGCGGCGCTGATATCGTCGTTGCGCCCAACGATTTCGCAGGTCCGTTCTCCGTGATGGGGATCATCCAGCCGGTGAATGATTTTGGCAAACTGAACCGCTTTTTCCCTTCTGTCGTTCAGGCGGTGACGGACGGCTCTGGCAAGACCTGGGGTCTGCCTGTGTCCAACGGCAACCACCTTATGTTGTTCGTAAACAAGAAACTTGTCCCCGAAGCGCCCAAGACCATCGAGGATCTCATCATAGCCGCCAAGAAGATTTCCAACCCAGAAAATAAGAAGTACGGGTTTGCCTACAACCTGAACGAGCCGTTCTGGTTTGTATCTTTCTTGGGTGCATTCGGCGATAAGCCGCTGAATGACAAGACGCCCGTGCTAAATACCGAGGGCATGGTCAAGGCGCTGGCCCTAGTGAAGCGCATGAAATTTGAAGAGAAGGTAGTGCCGCCTGACTGTGATTATGCTTGCGCTGACACTTTATTCGTCGAAGGCAAGGTGGGTATGGTGATCAATGGCGACTGGGCCGTGCAAAAATACCGCGATGCTCTTGGTAAAGACTTGATTCTGTCGGCATTGCCCAGCTCGAAGGAAACTGGCAAAGCCATGGCGCCGATGGTTTCGGGCAAATACGTATTCTTCAATGCCAAGCTTAAGGGCAAGAAGCTTGATGCTGCCAAACAATTTGCGGAATTCATGGTTTCCGAACCTATTCAGGCCTTCTTTGTGCAAAAGTCCAATCGCCTACCATCTGTGAAGGTTGTCGGTGAAAGCTCGGTAGTGAAGGGCGACCCGGTCGTGAAAGCGACCATGGATGCAATGGTTAATGGGCAGGCCATGCCGATGGCGGTTGAGATGCGTGCCGTCTGGGATGCCATGCGCCCACAACTGCAGCGTGTGATGGCGGGGCGGGCAGAGCCGCAGACGGCGGCCTTGACCATGCAAAAGGATGCGGAAAGCAAGATTCGTAGCATGCAGCAATAGCCTCATCGAGGATTTAGGACGACCCGGCTTTGACGTTTGAAGAATCCCTAAGTCAGATAATGGTGTTATTGGTCGCAACGGGAGGCCTGGTTCTAGGAACCGAGCTTTGCCTGTGGTGGCTTTTGCGAGCCTTTTCCTGGCGTGCGTTCTGGCCGGTAACGGTAACTGGCGGCGCGGCCTTTGGTGCAGGGCTCGCCTGGGCTGGTGATCACGCGTTAGGTAGCTGGGTTGTCGCCGGAGCAGCCCTCGGAGCCGCTCTCGGGGCACTGTTTCGTTTTGTCGTCAAGGGACGCCATCGCCTGGCGTTTATGCTGATTGCGCCGGCTTTCCTGGTGATTTGCCTGCTTATCGTCTACCCCTTCTTTTTCCAGCTGCGCTTGGCATTCGGCAATCTCAACCTTTACACCATTGGCCGATGGTTGCAGGACGGCGAGTTAGGCTGGGTTGGTTTTGAGAACTTTCGTCGGCTATTCAGTCATCCGACCGCGGAAGGGGCCTGGGAATCGTTTTTGCGTGCGGACTTTTGGGTTCTGCTCGGGCGCACCTTTCTCTGGACCGGCATTAACTTGGTTTTCCATGTTGGATTCGGTTTGGGTCTGGCAATGCTGCTCAATCGAGATATTCGAGGTAAAGGGCTCTATCGTACGCTTCTGATCTTGCCCTGGGCCATGCCGCAGGTGGTCGCCATCTTGGCATGGCGTGGGGAGTTTCATCCGCAGTTTGGTCTCATCAACCAAGTTTTGAGTCATGTCGGTTTGGACCCGGTTAATTGGTGGTCCGATCCCGTACCCATATTTGTGTCGTGTTGCTTGGTGAATATCTGGCTGGGCATTCCGTTCATGATGATCGTGTTTCTCGGTGGACTCGGCTCCATACCCAAGAGCTATTACGAAGCCGCGTCCATTGATGGCGCATCCCGCTGGCGGCAGTTTTGCGAGATCACGGTGCCAATGCTGAAACCGGTGGTCGTGCCAAGCGTGACCTTGGGCACGATTTGGACCTTCAATAACATCAACGTCATTTACCTTATGACTGGGCAGGATGGTGGTAACGAATACGCCGATATTTTGGTTTCAGCGTTGTACAAGAGCGCCTTCACCTATTCGCGTTTTAGTTACTCCGCCGCATTTGCGGTCGTCATCTTTATGATCCTTGCGGTCATCACCGTGGGCTGGATGAAGGTGTCACGGGGCACGGAAAGCGCGGTGGGGGCATGAGTCAGCGAACATCTGGTCTCCGCAAGAACTGGTGGGTTCATCTCATTTTGATAGGCGCGTGCGGCCTGAGTTTTTTGCCGCTGCTGCGTATTGTTGCGGTGTCCGTTCGTCCAGGTGATAAGCTTTTCTCCACGTCCTTCGACATCATTCCTGAAGACGCCTCCTGGGCAAGTTATGCGGCCGTTTTCAATGAAACAAACTTTCTAACTTGGCTGTTGAATTCGGTGATCGTGACGGTTTTGACAGCGGGTATTGGTGTGTCTCTGTCTGCGACAGCCGCTTATGCGTTAAGCCGATTTCGCTTTCGAGGGCGCAGCATGATGTTGATCTTTCTCATGGCCACGCAAATGATGCCGGCGGTCATGTTGCTGTTGCCGCTATACTTTATGCTGCGCCAGTTGCAGCTGACGGACACATTTGCCGGCGTGATCATCGCTTACTCCATGACGACGTTACCCTTCAGTATCTGGCTGCTGAAGGGGTATTTCGACACAATCCCGATCTCGCTTGAACAAGCGGCGCAGGTTGATGGTTTGACAGAGATCGGCAGTTTCTGGCGTGTTGTCCTGCCGCTATCCACGCCGTCCTTGGCAATAGCCATGCTTTACTGTGTGACTCAGGCGTGGAATGAATACATCGTTGCTCGGGTCATTCTCCAATCTAACGAGTTTTACACATGGCCCCTTGGCCTGTTTGAGTTGCAAGGTGATTTTGATACCAAGTGGGGCATTTTTGCCGCCGCCAGCGTCCTGGTGACGATCCCGGTTGTCGCTATGTTCTTATATTCGTCGCGTTGGCTACTGAAGGGAATGACCCTCGGTGGGGTGAAAGGGTAAGCATGACTTCGTCCGCATTGATCGTCGATCACGTAGTAAAGAGCTATGGCGGTAAACGCGTTTTGGACGGAATCTCGTTCACAGCGGAACCGGGAGAGTTTATCGTGCTCGTGGGACCTTCCGGTTGTGGGAAGTCGACTATGCTGCGATCCGTAGCGGGTTTAGAGGCGGTAGATCGAGGCGCGATTCGCATTGGCGCCCGCGACGTCACCCAGCTCCCGCCAAAAGATCGCAACATCGCCATGGTTTTTCAGGATTATGCACTTTATCCCCATAAAACTGTGTACGAGAACATCGCCTTTGGTTTACGCATCCGCAAACAGGCAGAGGCAGAGATAGACCGCAGAGTGCGTGAGGCTGCCGAGAAACTAAGCCTTAGTAAACTTCTCGATCGCCGTCCGGGGGCATTATCCGGCGGTCAGCGCCAGCGCGTCGCCATTGGCCGCGCTATCGTCCGCAATCCGGAGGTGTTTCTCTTTGATGAGCCGCTATCGAACTTGGACGCCAAGCTGCGTGGCTCCATGCGAGTAACGATTGCCAAGCTGCACAAAGAGCTACGAGCCACCGTTGTTTATGTCACCCACGATCAGACCGAAGCCATGACTCTAGCGGATCGCATTATCGTACTTGAGGGTGGCGGCATTCGGCAGATGGGCAAGCCCCTGGACCTTTATTATCATCCAAAGAACACATTCGTTGCGCAGTTCATTGGTTCGCCGCCAATGAACTTGGTGGAAGGTAAACTGCACGTTGGACCCGATAGGCAGGTCGAATTTTTAAGCGCGCAAGGTCTAAAATTTCGATTTCCCAAGAGTTATGTGGAAAGCCGATCGGCTGAAATGACTCATGGGCGTCCCGTCATCTGGGGATTTCGCGCCGAGAACCTGCGACCGACCATGAATGAAGACAAGGCGACTGGCAACTCGTATAAGGCTCAGGTCATCGTCACCGAGCCCCTCGGTCCATCCACAGCGGTCATTTGCGAAATCTCGGGCCATGAATTGCATGTGATGATGCCAGAGCCACATCGACCAAAGTCCGGAGACTCGATTGAGCTGCACCATAGCTCCAAGCATATCTATCTTTTTGATGCCAAGACCCAAGAGGCGATCGGTCCGATCTGAGCCTTTCATAAAAAGTAGTGCATTCATTTCGGACGATTGCGGCCGTAAGCCGATCCGCTATGTTATAATATCTCCATATTAGTCAGCAGCTTGGCTGCACAATCGGGAGATTTCTCATGGTGGCACAGGGAGCCGACGAGCCCGCACGCGCACAAAGATTGCTTGATGGAATCATGCACGGTTCGTTATCGAGCGTCGAATTGTTTCAAAGCGCCAAAGACATCGACCCCGTTTACTTGTTTTTTGTATTCAAACTGGTTCGCGAATTATCCACGTCACCTTCTGTTGATGGGCGCGCAGCCCTGCAGCGCCTTTTGGAATTGAACGATACCTATCCTGAGGTCGTGAAGCTTGCTCGCAAGGGGGAGCAAGACTCGGTTTCTGAGTGGTTCTTAGATTCGTACGGAATCCGCGAATATCTGCAGGACTCAGAGCAGCTTTTCGCCATGTTGCACGAAAAGCTGGAGGGCTAGAAATGAGTGGCCGACATGTGACTCATTTGGGACTTGGTACGGCTGCGATGCTCACGCTCATGCTGGGATGCTGGGGGCGCCCGCGGGCTGAAGACACAAAGTTAGCAGAAATGCGCGAAGCCCTATCCAAGCCCGCCGTGAATTATCGTTGCCAGTCGGCGCGCGAGTTTGTGACGACCTATAATTTTTTGAGTGACGCCAAGTACCTCAATCTTAGTTCTGACCAGGTGCGCGGTATTTCTGAGCGGGTGATCGTTGGCTGCGATGGTTCGGCCCGGCGCTTTGTCGAGGCTGTGAGCCTGCTGTCGCGAGCGCGTCTCGACAGTCGTAATTCTATCCGCATCGGTGAGCGACTAGCACTTGCAACCGACGCTCAGGCCGACACATTCATGGACGTATTCAAGCGCGCATACCTAAAAAAGTATTTGGACTTGGACTTGCTGGCTTCGATTCGTATCGCGGAAAGCCTTTCGATTCATTTTGAAGGCTCGCCGAAACACGCGCGCGAGGATTACACCAAACTCGTCGAGCATTGTTTGGACAAGGGCGGCTTCAACTTGCCGCGGCCAGCGTGCAGTGAGCTCGCTATGCGCTTAACTCGTTACGGGCAGGGTCCGCGGCGAAGCATTGCTAAGCCCTATTTGGAAGGGATTGAATTCTTGACGCGGGATGATGATGGACCAAAGCTGACCTTACAGGACGCGTTGAAGCTGGCGGAGGAGCTGGTTGCAGCTAGTCCCGATGCTGTTAAGAACTTTGAGAAGACTTACGAGTTTGCTGTGGCGAAGAAAGGACTGGCGTTGGAGCGGGCGCGCGCCGTACAACAAGCGCGTACCGTCGCTCTATTCACGCGTCACCTGGAAGGAGCCGCGGTTCCAGTAACTCCAGTAACTCCGGTAACGACCACGCCGGAAGTCAGTGCCTCTGCGGCGCCGGCACTGTGAAGTTAGAAGTAAAGCGCTAGTCGAATGCCCGGAGCCAACCCTGCTCGGTCCGGGCGAGGCAGCCAAGTATGCTCGACGACGGGGCCATAGACGCGCTTTTTGTAGTCTTCGTGATAGCGATGGACTTCCTGCCAATAGTACGAAAAAAGCAGAGGCGCGGCCGACATGACGACGCCTAAGCCGCCGACCACTTGTGCCATCTCTTCTTTTTCCGCTGCGGCAGCAACGTTCGCCGAGGCCAAGGCGTTCGTCGCAATCGATAGCCATTCAAGCTTTCGGCTTAAGGATGATGCTCGGGCAATGTGCTCTTCGGCAAGGCGCTCTCGCGTTAATTGTTCTTGCTTAGACTTGGCGGGCAGTTTTCCCAGCTCATCCAATCCCGATGAGAAGGGACGATAAAGTACAGACATACCTAGTGTTGTCACCAGCCATCCGGAACCGATTCCTAGAGCGACCATACCCGCTTCTTCGATCTTTTTTGAGCTACCATCTTTGCCATTGTCTCCGAGGGCGAAGATACCGGCAGCGATTGTGGTTGCTGCCGAAGCTTGCATGGCAAGATGCGCTGTCCAAGCGCGTGAGTTTTCCTTTTTGGCTTCCATCTCGATGCGACCAGATGCAGGGGGAGTGACGAGGAGTTCCGGATATTCAAATAAGGGAGCTGCAGGGTCAGCTGCCCAGCCGGGATTTGCGAAAGCGCAGACAATTGCCAAGGTTAAGAACGAGCGGGTGCCAAGTGGTCGAGAGCGTTTCCGCATAGAACAATTCCCCTAACAAACAGGATTAAGGTTGCAACAGCGTCGGCTACAAGCCAAAATAGAGCAACAAAGCTATGAAATAATTTTGATTTTAACACGATACGGATGTGACGATGAAATGTTTTCAACGATTTTGGAAGTTCTATGGTTGGCTGCTCATCGCCGGATTGTCCGTCGCTTTGCTACCGGTTGAAGCTTCATCGGCATCGACCGCCACGATCGTTCGGCTCGAGGGCACGGCGCAAGTTTTAACTGAGCCAAGCGCCGCTGCTAAGTCTGGCGTTGCCGGTCAGGTGATGTTTGATGGAAAGTTCTACGCTTCTAAGCAAGCGCGGGCCGGATTGAAAATAGGCAAAGGTGATGTCCTGCAAACAGGCAAGGACAGCAAGGTTCGTCTGATCTTTCCGAATGGCGACGCCTTTACCATTTCGCCAGATACCGCGTATCGAATGGATTGGGAAGACGAGAAGAAGCCAATGGTCGATTTGATGTTTGGTAAGGTTCGGGCTGTGATTCGCAAAGGTGGTCCACGTCAGAATTTGAATGTTCGCGCTAACTCGGCTGTCATGGGCGTGCGGGGTACGGATTTTTTCGTGCGCGGACATACGCCAGGTGGCGGCAGTGCCCTCCATGTTTTGCGGGGCGAAGTTACCGTGGCGCCAAGGTCGGCTCCACAGCAACAAGTTGCGGTAGCCAGCGGCTTCAGCGCCGAGATTCCTGCCGCACCCACACCCCCTACCGAGATAGCTAAGAACGATCGCACCGTGGCGCCGTCCAAATCAGTTCCTGTGCAGCCGGCGATTGTGCTGAAGCGCACCACCAAGTCGGAACTCATCGACATTCAGCAATCGTCGAAGGTGGAAAAAGTCGGCGCTCCGGCAGGTGGCCCAGGCTCACTTTCGCCTGAGTCTGTGGAACTTGAGGCACTTGAAAAAAAGGCTTATGAATCGACTGTTGCCGATATCAAGGAAACCGATCCAGTGCTTTATCAGCAGGTGATGAAAGAGACGGCGGATAAGCCGTTGCAGGACGTGGATAATCTGCAGACGGTCACCGTCCGTGAGCTCTTCAAGGAGTCGCCGGTTAGCAGCGAGGATAGCAAGCCGTTGATGGAAGAGCTGGAAAAGGTGGGCGAGGGGCAAGTTTACGATAAATATTTCAAGATTGACTAGGGCCTGTCCCTGTTTACTGGTCAGCTAAGCAGCCACTGCAACCAGTGTTCAGATGTCACTTCCGTTTCCGTTCACTGTTCAGTTACTGTTTTCTGGACTGATACTGTCTGCCGCTCAGTGTTCCGGGGTCCGGTAACCGCTGCAGTTGGCCGACCAGACGGCAGGGAACAATGAATAACTTTCGAACTTATGAAATTTCAAAGGAATTTTATCGTCTCGTGGAGCAGCTGGATTGGCCCGGGCATCTGCGAGATCAAGCACTTCGTGCCGCAAGTAGCGTTGTATTGAATGTCGCCGAAGGTGCTGGACTTCCTTCGAAGAAACAGAAGTCAAAGCACTTTGGAATTGCCCTTGGAAGCCTTCGAGAAGTTCAGGCGGCTTTGGAGATCAATCGGGTTGCAGAGACCTCTAAATCCATACTACTGCGAATTAGCCAAAAGAGGGACAGGCCCTAGAGACTGACTCCTACGCTGCCGACCAAAAAATAGCTGCTTGAGCCACTGATGCCTTCGTTCGAGAGAAACGGTTTTCTTAAATCGATTCCGACGACAAAGGCGTCAAAATATCCACTGACTCCAACCGTGATGGAACCATAGAAATTACTGTCTGAGCTCGAAACCGTCGTTTCTCCTGAGCTCAGTGAGGTCGTCGTGTCTATCGACGTCAATGCCATGCCAGCGCGTGCCCCTAGGTTTAGGGTCGCAGATTTGCCAAGGGGAACGTAGTAAACGGGTCCGACGTCAAGCAAGGTAATCGAAACGCTGAGCGCAAAAAAGCCGACGTCCGAAGTTGCCGACCAATAAAGACCACCGCCAACAATTCCAAGGTTTCGGTTGAGTCGGTAGGCAATATCGGCGCCAAACATGGGACTGGAGTCGGCGACTGCAGTGCCATTGATGATGCCGATATTACCAAGGATGGTGAGGGGGCGCCTGACTGCTTTGTTAGGCTGCCTGGATTCATCGACTCCGGTTGACGCATTGTCCGTTTGAGACTTTCGCCGGCGCTTGCCCTTGCCCTTGCCATTGCGTCCCGCCGGGCCTGCTCTGTTGCTGGCGACAAGCCACGAACCGTTCTTGGACTGTTGGTTTGGGGCGGCTGAATTGGACATTGCTTCAGCCGCGGTCGCGACGTTCCAGCCCGCAAGCTCTAGGCTGAATATGACTGCAGCATACAGGATCCGGTCCATGGCGCCCTCGCAGCTAGGTGCTCTGGTTGTACGTAATAAGATCAATGATATCATTTATTTGGATAACTCGTCAAAAAGCGTGAATTTTGTAATGTAATTATCTGTAGATATTATGAATTTCATGATTGACATTAGTATTTCCTTTAAGTATTAATGTCATCGTTGTGCGAACCCCTAGTCATCGGACCCTTCATGAAGCTTTTCGCTCCATCATTGATGACCGGACTCTTGCTGTGCGGCTTGGCCGCATCTTGCGGGTTTAGCGATTACAATCCTGATACTCAAGGCGATGACGCCTTGGAGCCAGCAACGCCCGTCCAGCCAACTCCTCAAGTTCCGAATCTGCCTGAGACCTTCATCATTGGCGCGGACCGCATTGGCAAAGTCGTGGCAGCGGAGAGTCTCCCGCTCTATTTTCGTTCGGACGATGCGGCGGCAACCTTTGAGTGTCGGCAAGATGCTCGCATGAGTTTCCAAGCCTGCCCCGAGGGCGACGCCTGGTTCTTTCAGGGGTTGGTGCAAGGCGGTTTGTATCGCATGGAAGTACGTGCGAGAAATGCCCAAGGCTTGGTCGATGCCACTCCCGCCACGATCGAATTCCGCGTCGACCGCCAGGAAGGAAAACTCCCGTATGACGGTGGCCAAAGCGTTTTGACCATTGAAAAACCTGCCGACTTGCCAAGCGCCTCGGCCACAGCGGGAGGCAATCGCTCGCGACGCCTGCAGTTGGGTAGCTTTTACGTGGCGGATGTGCCGCTGGACATGACGGCGGTCAGCTACTCGACGACCCGCACTTTGAATTCGAAAATTCATATCATGAGTACGATCGATCCGGATCGACCGGCTGGTGCAGGCGCAGAAGGTTGCCGCAGAGATTGGGAGCGCATCGTCTATGGGCCGAATCGCGCGTTGTTTTGTGACGCGACGCCGACGCGCGAAGAGATGCAGTCCTATGCCCGCCCTTTACCACTTAACCACGTCGAACTACTGGGGGAGCAAGGGGGCGTGGCCTACGAGAAAGTGATGCTGGCCGCCTTTGAGGAAGAAGGTGACGCCACTGAGATGACATCGAATCTACAGTCTGCTTGTGCTGCCAGCGTTGTGCATGGTTCCTCGCCCATGCAAATTTTGAATGGGCAGCTCGATCGGTCGCCCGGTGGTCAAATCGTGCGTTGGTGCCGCGTGGTCAATGGAGCGTCAGCCTGGTGGTTGGGGTTGGTCGAGGGACGCCTGGGTCAGCATCAGAAGGCCGTTCGCCTCAAGATCATCTATGCCATCAGCGAAACCCGCGGCGTCAAGACGCCGCAGCAGTTCGCAGCCCGCATCCAGGGTTACGTACCCCGTTTGGTGCAACATCTTGCGCCCCTGCCTTGATTACCCTAGGATGAGATCCTTTTCCGGCGAATTCACTGCACAGCGAGGGGAATTGGTAATGAGCTCGATAACTACGGGAGCCGCGCAGCTAGCCAAGATGATCGATCACACGCTGTTGAAAGCCAATGCAACACAGAGTGAAATCGAAGCGCTGTGCGATGAGGCCATTTCCCTTGGGGTCTGTACTGTTTGCATCAATCCGTTTTGGATTCCTTTGGCCGCAAGTCGGTTAGCTGGTTCGTCAGTCATGCCGATAACAGTCGTCGGCTTCCCATTGGGAGCCACGACGACAGCCCAAAAAGCTGAAGAAGCAAAGCGCAGTATCGCCGATGGTGCGCGCGAGATTGATATGGTGTTGAATGTTGGCGCGCTGCTTTCGGGGCGCGATCAGGACGTCAAGCAAGATATTGCAGCTGTCCGTGCCGCGTGCGGAGACATTCCTTTGAAAGTGATTCTGGAAACGGCATATTTAAACACCGACCAGATCTATCAAGCGTCCCAGTGGAGCGCCAAAGAGGGTGCCGCCTTCGTGAAAACGTCTACAGGGTTTGCCAGCCGCGGGGCGTCGATTGCCGATATTCAGACCATGCGACAAGCTTTGCAGGCTATCGGTGCGCTGCCGAAAGTTGGCATTAAGGCGTCGGGCGGCATTCGTGATTTTGCGACTGCGCAAGCGATGGTCGAAGCCGGGGCGACCCGCATTGGTGCCAGTGCGACCGCGACGATCCTTTCGGGCGTAGCCGCTGCGAGTACCTTGGGCTATTGAGACTGCAAAATGAGGCAGCTGAGCTCTTATTTCTTTTCCAGCAAGACGTTCCGCAGTTGGGACAACACACCGGCAGCGTTGTAACCAAATAGGCGCACGAGCGTCGGATCAGCCAGGGTCAATTCCTGCGCTCCTACGTGAAAATGTCGGGTCCCGCGCGCGCCGCCATCGCTAAACGCGAGACGGTCGCCGCTGCAGCCAGTAGCTTCAGCGCTCTCGACCTCACAGGCTTCCACCGTAACCGTATCCTCGTCTGAACCAATGATCAGATGGTAGACTCCTGAAGACGTCGTGTTGACGACGGCGACCGCCAGGTCTTTTTCCAAAACTCCTGCGGCTGCGAGCTTTTCCTCATACTCGGATGCGGCGCTGACGAGTCCGCCGTGATGGCAGAGAAATGCCAAAACCAATTGGGTAAAGCGAGTCGCCAATGGCAGATTATTGATCGTGGCCATGGTGTCGTTTACCGTGTGGATTGCCTTATTGTAGAGCTGCGGATGCTCGAAGGGGAAAACGGCGTGATAGCCTTGGGCTGTCCAGGAGCGATGGTCAGATGTGCCTCCCGATCCGATGGTGCCTTCTTCGTAGTCACCATCCAGGTAGGTCACCAGCAGATCTTTCAGCGATCGGCGCAGGCTGGTACTGGTATCGTCGGTAACGAGGTAGATGGTAGATTCACCGTCGTTTGGTGAAAAGGCCGCCATATCAAGCTGCAACATCGCGGCTACGTCTGTGGCTGTATTACGGTAGCGCGCGGCGATGTCCTTACTGCCTACTAAGCCAATCTCCTCAGCTGCGTAAGCGTGAAACTCGATGGTGCGCTGAAATGTGGCGCCGCTAACTGCGATGACCCGCAGCGCTTCAATCATAACTGCAACACCGCTGGCGTCATCGTCAGCACCTGGAGCGTTGCTTTGATCGCTGTTCGTCTTCGAGCCGTGGATGCTGTCCAAATGGCCGCCGACGACAAGGATGGGCAGCGTTGGGTCGGCTCCGGGGATCCTCACGATCAGCGATTTTTGCTGGGTCAGACCATGGGTAAACTGTTCAAACTCTATATTTGCTAGTCTTGAGCCGATTGCTGCCTGCATGCGGTCCGAGATGAATTGGGTCGCCGAAAGCCCTGAGACCGTATTGTGGAAGCGCGTGCCTAAGCCTGAAATAGCGGCGATACTAGCCTCAATTTCAGCAGTGGAAGGAGATTCAAGCAGGCTGGCAACGGAGGATAGGGCGACCGATTCCAAATAGCGTGCTGGGGTGTAACTATCGAGGGTAGTTTGCATCGTATTGGCGAGATTTAAGACTTCTAGTTTACCGCAGCTAAAGACGGACTCGCGGTGTACATAACGGGCCAAGTCATTGAGCTCGTCGCCATCATCAAGTGCCAGAAGGACGTATCCATGACCCATTTCTGGATGTTGGGCATGGAACCAGGAACGAAAACCCAGCAGACGCAACTGCTGATATTCCGCGTCCGAGTGATAGCTAACCATAACCATTACTTTGCGGAAGAGGGCATTTGTTAATGCGACTTTGGGTTTGAGATTCAGCACTATCCCATCGCGTGCCCAAACTCCCTGCGGACTTTCTGAATCAATGACCAGGGTCTGTTCAAATTCCTTGCTACCTTCCACTGTGAAGCCGCCAACAGTATGGGCGTTGGGCTTACAGCCCCAAAAAAGGAGCATGAATAAGAGTAAGAGTAAGCTTTTCATTGTTCGGTCACTCTCCATTCCGAGCCATCCCAATCCGATTCACCTGACCATGTCGCAGGCACTAAGGCGGATGTGGTGCCGGAGGGAGTTTGGGTGCCAGATGAGTCTGAACGACCACAAAAAGCTAAAGTGACTGCTGTCGCCAGCAACAAGGAAAGCCGCATAACGCCCCCTATGGACGGAAAAGTACCTGAAGTTATTATACTAAATTTTCTCGAATTTATCTCAAAGGTACAACCTTCCGAAGGGTATAGCGGAGGTAGTTGAAGATGCTGCAGACTGTTGTTGCGATAATTTGTCAAAGACTCAAACCCTTGATCGTAGCCACCACGGCGCTGCCCCTTATTGGATGTGGCTTGGTCGACGAGGTCGGCGAGCAAAAATTTAAATTGTACATGTACGGAGTCAGCGAACAAACGGAAGGCGTTACTGGGACTGCCGCACCCCGTCACATGAGTTTCGTGTTTAACGGCGTCTCACTGGGCCGTGACGGCGGCGAAGATGTGGTGCTCGGCGAGAGTCTGGCGCAGGAAGTTAGAATCATCAATCGCGAGCAGATCATCTTCGAAGAGGATCTTGCCGACTATGACGGTGACACCTTTACCAGTACGACCGTTAACTTCGGTGCGGATGCCAGGATGGTTGGTAAGTACTCGGAAATAGATATCGGCTTGGAATCAGATCTGACGAGCATGGTCATTGAAGATGACTTTACCGTCAAGCCCGGGCGCGGGATTGCGGTGCGCATACGCCTCAAATGGGATAACTTCATCACCATCGATGACGCTGCCCAGACAGATGTCGTCGATCCGGAGATTGACCTCGAATTCAACACGAAGGTCGACGTGGAATAATTCCCAATCAACTGCAAATCGGTGGCATCCTGCTGCTGCGTATTATACGATCGTCCCAGAACTCAATCCGTGGGGGGCAGTGGTGGCGACCGTAAGAACGAAAGTCCTGTTGCTGTATGGCGGCCGTTCTACCGAGCATGAGATATCCTGCCGGAGTGCAGCCTTTGTCCTACGCAACTTAGACCCGGAAAGATATGAAGTGCATGCCGTTGCTATCGACATCAACGGTCGTTGGCTACCCCAGTCATTACCGACGCTGCGTGAATTCGTCAATCAAACGTTGCCCATTGCTTCGCATACATCCATCAGCCAGATGACTGCTTTGCCGGTAACGAACGCTACAGCTGCGCCCTTGCTGAATGCATTGCAGTTGCGGGGCAGTGCGCCGGATGTTGACCGCAACTACGTGGTGTTTCCCATTCTACATGGGACCAATGGCGAGGATGGCTCGCTGCAAGGGATGCTCGATCTTGCCGAAGTGGCTTATGTCGGACCAGATACATTGGGCAGTGCAGTTGGCATGGACAAGGTCGTTGCCAAGCGGCTGGCGGCGTCGGCTGGAGTTCCTATCGTCCCCTATGAGGTCGTCGGTCCCGCAGCTTGGAGCAAAGAACGAGACAAGGTGTTGGCTCGCGTCGTGCGGGACTTGGGGTTGCCTCTCTTTGTGAAACCAACGCGACTTGGTAGTTCCGTGGGCATCACCAAGGTTAGCAAGGCCGAGGATTTGCGGGCCGCTTGCGAGCTTGCGTTCACTTATGACGAACGTATTCTGATCGAGAAGGGATTGAACGTCCGCGAGATAGAATGCGCCGTTTTGGGAGACGACGACCCAGATGTCTCTATACCAGGCGAAGTCATCCCCAAGGCTGACTTTTACTCGTATGACGCCAAATATCTGGATCCGAATGGCGCTGGAGTTGCCATACCGGCACCGCTCACGCCAGAGCAAGCGCAAGAAGCCCAAAGACTGGCTAAATTGGTTTTTCAGGCGTTGGAGCTTTATGGGATGTCGCGCGTTGACTTATTCTTGGAGCGAGAAACCGATCACTTCTACTTCAATGAAGTGAACACCATACCCGGGATGACGCAAATCTCGCAATTTCCCATGCTTTGGGAGCATTCAGGAGTGCCGCCGCAGGCCCTCTTGGATCGACTCATAGACTTGGCTCTGAAGCGACAGCAGAGACGACAAAAGTTGCAAAGGCATCGGTAAAGGACCGGGTTCCTACTGCTGCCGCAATTTCCGTAATTGCCAAACACGAAAAATAGCTTCACGGACGATTTTTCCCGACATTTTTGATTGGCCGATGCGGCGATCCGCGAAGGTGATCGGGGCTTCTACAAGTGAGCAGCCGCGCAGGGCCGCGCGATACTTCATTTCAATCTGAAACGCGTAGCCTTCGCTGCGGACGGCTGCTAGATCGATCGCCAGCAACGAGCTGCGCGACCATACATTGTAGCCGCCGGTCAGATCGCGAATCTTTAGGCCCAAAACCATTCGCGAATACAGCGAGCCACAGCGGCTGATCAGACGTCTGCTTAAGCCCCAATTCACGGTGCTGCCGCCGTCGACATAGCGACTGCCAATGACAACGTCGTGATTGCGGGCTGACAATAACATCGCTGGCAAATGTGCGGCATCATGCGACCCATCTGCGTCCATCTCGACAAAAGTTTGATAGGACCGCTCAAGTCCCCAATTCATACCTCTGAGGTAAGCAGTACCTAGGCCGCGCTCGCCTTTGCGAACCAACAAGTGCACCTGCGCGGGATGGCGCTGGGCGACCTCTTCTACGACGCTGCTGGTGCCGTCTCTGCTATCATCGTCAATGACGAGGACGTGGGCCTGTGGTACGAAACGCAACGTCTCTTCGATCTGCCGGGCGATGTTTTCCGCCTCATTTAATGTGGGGATCATCACCAAGACCGGAGCGATTTGCTTCTGCGAAGGCATGGGCGGCATCCTTTTGCTGGCTGATAGTCAAAAAGTTCTGCTAGTGTACTTGGATTGTAAGGTGGATACCACCAGCGAACGAAGAGTTCCAGAGGAGCGGATGCAAATGACAGCGGAAGGCGGACCTAGGCAGAGTGTCTGGCAGCGCGTGACTCGAATTTGGAAATTTTTTTGGGGTGTCGTGCGTGGCTATCTGATGATGGTTGGCTTGATGGTGACCGTACTGCCGCTGTTACTGATGTTCGCACTGCGCTTTAGCGACGGGCGCACGACAGTCTCGAAGACCAGTCTGCCCAAAGACGGGTTCGCCCTGCATCTGCACTTTGACGGGCAGATTGTGCCTGTCAATCAACGTTCGACCTTTTCGTTTTTCAGCGGGCTCTGGCGTACGGGCGAGGATCTGGCCCTGGATGAATGGCAGCGCACCATGCGCAGCCTCGGTTCCGACGAGCGCGTCAAGGCAGTTTACATTTCCATTCACCAATTGAAGGGCGAATGGACCGATTTCGCCGAGGCTCGTCGGGCTGTGGTAGCGTTGCGAGAGAAACGCCCCAACCTCCCCATTGTCTTTCATCTCATGTCAGCAGGAAACTCTGATTACTACTTTGCTTCGGCCGGGACTTCCATCGCTGTCACGCCAGCAGGCGACCTCAGCATTCCTGGGCCGATCTTTACGCTGGCCTATTTTCGCGAAGCCCTAGCAAACCTCGGTGTACAGTTTGAAGTGATGCAGTTTGGAAAGTACAAGTCAGCCATGGAGCCGTTTTCAGAAGACAAGCCAACCCCAAGTTCCCTAGCAATGTTCTCCGATCTGGAAAAGAGTTTGCGCGCCCACCTGGTTGCCACCGTGGCCGGAGCGCGACAAAAGGAAATCCCCATCGTCGATGGCTGGTTTCGGCAAGGTATTTTTAGCGGCAAACAAGCGCTGGAGGGTGGGTTGATCGATGTTTTGGCCTATGAAGACGAATTGCGCGCGAGCCTATTGGGCGAAGCTGCGGTCGAAGAGTGGGTTGATGGTGGCGATTATGTGGCAGAAACCGGTACCTTGCTAAAGGACAGGGAGCACAGCGGCTCGGAGGGAATAGGCATCATTTATGCCCACGGTGAAATTCATCTATCCAGAGCCAATGACCCACAGGGTGAAACCATCACTCCCGCATCGATGCGCGAGCAAGTCGAATACATGCTTGAAGAAGATGATGTGAAGGCTGTCGTGCTACGCGTCGACAGCCCCGGAGGCTCTGCACTTGCTTCCGACATGATCTGGCGAGACATCCGCCGCTTGGCTGATGTGAAGCCTGTCGTAACTTCCATGGGATCCGTGGCAGCTTCCGGTGGCTATTACATCGCTGCGCCCGCAGCCCATATTCTGGCGGAGTCACCGACCATCACGGGTTCGATTGGTGTTATTGCTGCCATCCCAAACTTTGCAGTCGGCGAGGCAAAATTTGGCGTAAATTTTGAGACGGTGACCCAGTCGGATCGAGCGCGGATGTATGATCCAGGTTCGCCCATGGGGCCCTTTGATCGAGCCATTTTAGAGTCGCAAATCAAAGGCATTTACGAGATGTTTTTGGAGCGGGTCGCTGAGGGCCGAAAGATGGAAGTCGCGGCGGTGCATGAGCATGCTCAGGGGCGTGTTTTTACCGGAGCGGAAGCCAAAGAAGTAGGCCTCGTCGATGCGATCGGTGGACTGAGCGACGCTTTTCGCCTAGCCAAGGAAATGGGAAAACTCGATCCTGAGAAACTCTATCGTGTTTATGAGTACAAGGGAAAGGACCTGTCATTCTTCCAATGCCTCTCTGACCGTAAGTCGCCTTTGAAGTGTCTTGATTACTTAGGGGTGAACCTTAACCTTAACGTGACCTCGCTGGCACCGTTACCAGCAGAAGGTTCTCTTGCCATCGCCCATCTAAACCGAGTGCGACGCATGTTGGAACGCGAGCGAGTCTTGACTTGGCTACCAGCGTATCGTCTGCACTAACCCCTCCTTCAGGTGCTAAGGACCTAGAAGATGTTTCGGCTGCGTGCAGATGACGGCGGAGTCAGTTGACGCCGCCCGCAACCATTGTTATCCTGCAAGCATCATTCCCATAATTTTTGAACTTTCGTCTGATCGCCAAGGAAAGGAGACCAGAATGAACCGTCAGAGGTTGATGTGCATGGTAGGAGCCTGGACTCTTTCGTTCCTGCTGACAGCATGCGGGGTCGAAAGCGGCAGTGATTTAGCCGGACAAAAGCCAACGAATCCGTTGATGGTAGTCATGGGGGGTAATACGACATGCGCGGACCAGAAAGGCCGTCGTGGCATGACTCCCCTGCGCTCCAGCATCGCTCAGCGTTTCTTGCAACTGAGAGAGGAGCTGAAGAATGAGCGAGGGGTCGACGCCGACTACCTCATCAGTTGTTATTCCTCGACCGAAGACATGGCGTTTGTTGCTAACGTCGACGACGGAAATATCACCGAAGGACGAATAGCTGATTTCACGGCTCGTACCCAGGAGCTGGCGAATCGCGACGGCGATGTCATACTTGTGGGGCATTCCTACGGAGGATGGCTGACCATGAAGACAGCGCTGGCCTTGGCCGATACGAACTTCATGGCAGCGGTCATGACCGTTGACCCGATCAGTCGAGTTCACTGCTCATTTAGCAATCCGGGCGGTTGTCTGAGTGCGCCGAAGGATATTTCCGTCGAGCAAAAGGAACGGATCAATGCCGAAAGCGATCACTGGGGTAATTTCTATCAGACGCAAACGTTTTACCTGCACTCATCCGCCATCAACGAGGCCGATGAAAATTTAAAAATCGCGGCTAGTCACACCCAGATCGACAATCACGATCGTGTTTGGGAAAGGGTCGCTGATCAGGTTAGGGCGCTCTTTTAAACAGGCGGCTCACGATTTTTCCGGGGACTCCCCTTCCGCATCCGCAAGGGGAGTCTGGATGAGCTGGTGCACCTTCCCGACTGACAAATTCATTTCACGACTGATGTCCTTATAGGTTCGACCCTCTTGCCGCAGCGCGCGTGCCTGCAGCTGCAAGGCACGCGTGGCGATAGTGGGTCGCCCCAGGCGCACACCGCGTTTGCGTGCTGCATCTAAGCCAGCCTTTACCCGCGTAACGATGGTTTCCCGTTCGATTTCGGCGATCTCTGCAAAGGCGGCCAGCATGGTGCGCCGGAACGGGTTTTCGTGACCAAGGTTCAGTACCGGTTGCGTAACTGAGATAAACGCTACCCCGGCTTCATCCAGATTTAAGATAGTCTTGATGGCGGTAGTTGCATTACGGCTAAATCGATCCAATCGATAGCAAACGATGGTGTCGATCCTTCCCTCATACGCAACGCGCAGCATCTCTTGAAACTGTGGTCGATTGACCGTCTTGCCCGAAATTCCCTCGTCGGCGAACACCAGCGTTTTTTTCGGCTTCTTGCTGGCCGGTAATTCTTCCAGCCATGTCTCCACGGCTTGCCGTTGGCTATCGAGGTCCTGGCGGTCGGTCGATACTCGATAGTAAATAGCGATGTTCTTCATCGAGCCCACTCCTTGGTCTTTTTGTGCACTTTTTGTGCAATCCTGGTAACGACATTTTGGGACGTTTGAGCCCCCAATTTTCACCCAGATTTTGGTGAAAATACCCCTATTTTTGGGTATCTAGGCCCTAAATACGGTAAACTAGCCCCTTCTTTCGTTCATAAATCCCCATCAAATGACTATACCACACTGAAATCACAAGACAAATACTGGGTCGCCCGGCCGTTCATAATACAGGTGTTTTATGAACGGCGCTTGCGGACTCTTCTGAATTATTTCTCAGCCTGTAACCGTTGAGCGCCAAGGGCTACGTCGATTTGAGATGATTCTGCAGCCAGCATTTCAAACACGCGCACACCGACACGTTCACTGCTGCTACGGAGCAACGCGATAACGATAGCGGTTGCGGTGGGTGGTGGGTGGTTGTTTTTATCATTTGTACAATTTTTTCTGGTGCGCTTATGACAAATTGCCTGCAGTCTGCACAGATTGGCGGAACGAAAGAGGGGACCCATCTTGAGCCACGATAAACGGCGCTTCGACAACGCCATGCAAGCCTTGGAAAAGCTGGAAAAAGCGGGATTTCAGGCCATGCTTGCGGGGGGATGTGTTCGCGATCGGCTGCTGGGACGCATCCCGAAAGATTACGACATCGCCACCACGGCGCATCCGGAACAGGTGCTGAATCTATTCCGAAAGGGGGGTTTTAAGGTGATTCCGACAGGGATCGACCATGGGACCGTAACTCTGGTGATGGATGGCGAGCCCATAGAGATCACGACGCTGCGCCGGGATGTGGAAACCGACGGCAGGCGGGCCGTTGTTGCCTTTGGCAACACGTTTGCGGAAGACGCCGAGCGCAGGGATTTCACGATCAATGCCCTTTATATGGACCGACAAGGCGCCATCCACGACTTTCACCAAGGCCAGGAAGATATTCGCAACGGCCGTCTGCGTTTCGTTGGCGAGGCGGACGCTCGAATTCGTGAGGACTATCTTCGGATCATGCGCCTATTCCGCTTCTGGGGGCGCTTTGGCTTTCAGCCGGATCCAGGCGCGCTTGATGCCGTGGAACAGCTGTGCCCAGGAATTGCACAAATAAGCCAAGAGCGGATCACCAGTGAGTTGATCGCGATTCTCTCGGGCGAGCATGTGGCGCATATTTTGGGAACGATGATCTCCACGGGCGTCATGGCCGTGATCATTCCGGAGGTGACCGATTGGCGGCTGGCCGATCTGACCAAAGCGGAGGCCATGGCAGCCGTCCCAATGCCATATCGGCCGCTGGCGGTGTTGGCCAGCCTGACAGCGACAGCTCCGCATCTCGAAGGCGTTGAAGAGCTTGCTCGAAGGTTGCGGCTTTCCCTTGAGCAACAGAAATGGTTTCGCCTGTTGCGGCATGCGGGACAAGCGCTCGCCAAGGTTCCGGATAGTCCAGCAGCGGCCATGGAGGTTATTGATGACATTGAGTCCCAGGCAGGTGAGGGGGGCTTTGCGAACCTGTTTACCCCTTTCGCGCGCAGCCATGCCGACGCATCCGAGCAGATTTCCGTGCAAACCCTTGACGACTGCGAGAATCGATTCGGCGCGTTGCGACGTGCTAAGCTGCCCATCAATGGTAACGAAGTCATGTCAGCGACTGGCTTGCGTGGAGGTGCCGTTCTCGGACAAGTCATGCGCGCTTTGTTGCATGGTTTTCGCAACCAAGAGTGGCGCACGCGCGAAGAAGGGCTGGAATTAGCGGAGCACATTGCAGCGTCGATCCGCAGCCCATAGTCAGGAAAAGTCGATTCTAATAATAAAGTCAGAGCATTGCCTCAGTGAATGGTTTCTAGTTTGTATATTTGCACGATAATCGCAGTGTATTCCTCTGAAGAAACAGCGGGATGCGCAGATTCCCTTCCTTCGTTGTCTATTTATTGGTCAAGGCTTCGTTCTGTCGGATGCTAGACCGAGAGGTGCTTGCTCAGCCAGTATTACCCAATGCTGATCGACGGTTGCGGCAAAGAAATCCTTGCGGTTGGATGGCGATCGCTTACTGGCAAGAGAATTGCTTATAACCTCATGATTCCTGTCAATCTCGCTAAAGCTTATTCGTCAGACGACTCACTCGGGAGCCTCTGAAAAGGGAGTAAGGTCATGTCTCTCGCCAGGTTACGAGCGTTTGTTCTCATGGCTCTCGCGTCGTGTCATGCGCAAGCCTTCGGAGATAGCGTTTTCCTCGCTGGCGTTGGAGGGTTTTTCAAGGGGGCCGCTCAGGGCGTTGTCAATATCGGAAATGGCCTCCTAACTACCGGCCAGGAATTGACCTATATGACTCGCGACTTGGGCGTGGGGATTTACGAAACGGGTGCTCTGGTGGCCGGCTATCACGTCGATTCCAGTCCGAGTTGGAGTTCTGCCGGCCAATACCTCGAAAATGGAGGATCCGTCGGCGCCTACTATGGGAACACCGCCGCCAACTTAACCACGTTCGGGGTTTATGGCCAGGTTCAGGCTGGCGTTCAATTGTATAACGGCGAAATTTCCGTTGATGAAGCCAGTGCTCGCATTGGCAGTACAGGCGTGCTGCAGCTTGGCGGAGCTGCTGCGATTCGTTACACGGCACGGCCATCCAGCTTTTGGAAACAGCCCCTGCAAGAACTACCAGCCCATGTAAGGGCTGTGGTAAGCCGTCGGCCAACACCCTACATGCTTCGGAACGAAATGACTGCCGGTGACATAGCGCTGTCACCTTATGAGATTGCACTAATGAAGAAAGATCCCGCGTTTAGTCTACTGCTTGAGGAAGCTCAGGCGAACCCGACTTTTATGGGTAAGGCTCGATGCTACGAAGCGGCCAGGAGGTCTGATGGTGGATGGGGAGTTCGGCGCAGCGGCATTGACAAGGGTCAGTCACCCAAAGTCTTTGCTGAAAATGGATTGCAAGTGAACCCGTCAGCGAAAAACGTTCCATGCGCCTTGCCAAAGGCCACATTAGACATCGTGCAAGCAGGAACCGCCCCCTCCCAGCTGACAGTCACTCAGGGAGGGCTGATCATGCGCGGTCCATCGCTATCCGTCCTCACCTATAAGCCCCCGTGCCCCCATTGCCAATACTTCATCGAGCAAAACGGGCTAGTGCAGTGGTCCGCCCCACTCGGCAATCCGGCGTACCCATATCCCATCTTCACCGCTCCGGGGAGCACATCAGCGCCGATGCAGGTCCAATAAATTGCGCCCAGAAGTTAAACTGATGGGCGGGTCCTTTATCATTCAATCTTGGGAAAGAGGGTCTCGACCTCGGTAAGATTGAATTGATGCGAGCCAAATCCAAGCCCTGCCAATCCCGTGTTCTTGGTCCCGAGCATGGCGAACAGTTTCGCGGAGGATGCGGGTAAGAACGCCGTGCTCAACGTGGCGAAACAGTGCAGGGCGTAAAGGGCGTTGTACATGTGTTGCTTGAACTTCTTGTCATCATCCTTGATGCGCCAGGGTTCGTGTACGTTTAAGTAGGCGTTGGTGCGATTGATGGCTTCCCACAAGACATCCAGCGCCCGATGATGCTCTCGCCCGTCCATGCAGGCTGCCATCTGCGCGCCTGTCTCGCGGAAGTCAAAGTCGCCCGTGACGCCGGCTGCATCAATGCTGGCGCCCATACGTTTGGCGGTGAGCTTAATGACGCGGTTGACCAGGTTGCCCAAGTCGTTGGCCAGCTCGTTGTTGTTGCGGGCGATCAAGTCATCAACGGAAAAAGCCCCGTCCTGCCCGCTGGCCACCGCCCGCAGCAGATAGTAGCGCAGCAAATCCCCTTGAAAGCGGCCTATTAAGTCATACGGATTAACCACGTTGCCCAAGCTCTTGGACATCTTGCGCCCATCTGCGGCCAACAACATGCCGTGTACGTACACCTGTTTGGGTGGCGTGATGCCCGTTGCGTGCAGCATCACCGGCCAGATGACCGTATGGAAGCGGGTGATGTCCTTGCCGATGACGTGCACATCCGCCGGCCAAAAAGCTTCTCGACCCGAGCCCTGATCGACAGCCGTGTAGTAGTTAATCAAGGCATCAAACCAGGTATAGATCACATGAGCGTTTTCCGGCGGAATGGGAATGCCCCATCCCTGATTCGGCCGCGAAATGGACAGGTCGCGCAATTCCTCACCCTTCAGCCAACTGAGAATTTCTTTGCGTGCCGAACTTGGATAGATGAACTCGGGATGCCCCTCGATGTAATCGATGATCCACTGTTGATAGCGGCTCATGCGAAAGAAGTAGCCGTCCTCTTCCATGAATTTGAGCGGCGTGCCGTGATTAGGACATTTCCCATCTTCTGCCTGATTATCGGGATAAAACGCTTCACAAGCCAAACAGTAGTTGCCGGAATAACGATCGAAATAGATGTCGTCCTTGGCCTTCAGCGCATTCCAAAGTTTGATCGTCGTGACCAGGTGCCGCTCTTCTGTCGTACGAATGAAGTCATCATTGGTCAGGGCCACATCAGCACACAACTTGCGGAACGCCCCTGAGTTTTGATCTACGAAAGCCCGGGTATCATCGGCACCTGCTTCCCGTGCGGCCGTGGCAAGCTTCTGTCCGTTCTCATCGGTGCCTGTGAGGAAGAACACATCGCGACCCAAAAATCGGTACCAGCGTGCATAGGTATCCGTGACCAGTTTTTCATAAAGATGCCCGAGGTGTGGGGCGCCGTTCGGATAGTCAATGGCAGTGGTGATGTAAAAGCGGCTCAACAGCATCTCCTTCAGCGATAGACAAGGGCCGTATCTTGTCAGCTTCGCGAGGGATTTGCCAGACCCCATTGTGATTTCACCAGGCCTCCTTGACTGCGGCTGAAACACTCCTTTACAAGGCCCTGAAATGACCCAAAAAACACCCAATAGATTAAGAAAGTCAATTAATTAGCCGATAAGCTTGAATTGCGTACTCAGCCGCAACCTTTAGAGACGAGACTGCATGCGCCGTTATCTCATCACCGGCATCGCCGCTTACTTCGTCTTGGCTGCTTGTGGCCAAGGCGGGAGTTTTAGTCGAGGCATTCGCCTCGGGGCCGGTGATGCGTCTCTGTACGACGAATTTGGCGACTCCAACGCTGTTCGCTTCTTGGGCGATCCGAGGACAGCCATCGTCAGTCCAGATCCAGGCATCATGACTGGGCCGATCCTGTTGCGCTTTCTCCAGCACCCTGACGCCAAAATTTGGTTGGACATTGGCGGCACGGCCTCTGGAGACCCTGAGGAGCCATATTCTGGACCGCTCTTTCTGATTCCGCCCGTGAGCGTACGCTACCAAATTGAATATCAGGGTCAGCGCGGTGACATCACCGAAGTGCAGTGGCAGGCTGAATCCTTGGTGGATTTCGCTGAACGGCCCAGTCGTGCCCGCATTCCGCTGGGCGGTAACGTCGAGGCGACCAAGCTGAAAGAAATCGTGCCGATAGAAAGACAGGTACAATCCACCAAGGAGATATCACTCGAACATCTTAAAATCGATGGTCAGGGGGCCGACTGGCCAACTCATGCCAACGTCGTGGCAGCGCGCGATGTCGAACTCGACATGCCCGGGTATCTGGCACATGCGGACCTCAAACGGGTGTCCAGCGTCCTACACAAAGATGACTTGTATCTGAAGTGGGAGACGAGATCACCCCCTTCGCGACGCCGCCCGGTCGTATATGGGGCTGACCTAGGCACTTCGCAAGTGACAAGCGCCGACTTTGGCGCCGGCGCCATCTATAAACTACGTTTAGAAGTACGCGACGGCCAAGCCAAAATTTATGACTTGCGGCAAGACCCGCCACTAGCGATGGAGCTGGCTGCAGATGCGATCGAGGTGGCGCTGGATCGTATCGTCGAGCTCCGTTTAAGTTTTGCCGCTTTGAACATCGATATCTCTGACGACTTGATTGTGCGTCCGTTTGCCGGTGATTATTCCCGAGGGGTGGGGGTCTTTGACCGAATGCTACCTCTGTATGTCCGCAGTCCTTTACATCGTGTGGCGTTTGCGACGAGCGAAAACAATGCGCAAACCATCACGCTTCTCGCAGATACGAATTTGCATTCTGAGCCGTTCATCGACTTGCATGCTCAATTAGCAAGTCAGTTTGCCGATTCTTTACCCAAACTAAATGGATTTCCGTTATTCGGTTATGGTGAGATCCCAATCGTGCATAGTCAGAAAGTGAGCGGCGGTTTTGCCGGACTGAATACGACGGACCGAGGCGTTCTCAGCACCTATGGTCCTTTAGCTGGTCGATTGCAAACAGCGCAGCTTGTCGCCCATGAAATCGCGCATTTCCAGAATGCAGGCTATGCCAAATTCAAAGCCCGCTGGCTGCAGGAAGCCATGTCGGAATGGTCGGCTGAGCGCCTGCTGTATCAACACTATCCGCGGCAGGCTGTTTATTCGTACATGCGAAAACTAAGAGTGCAGCCCATGTTGGAAGCCCTCGCGCGCGATGGGCTCGATGATCAGTATCTGGATGAGTGGGGCTCCGATCAGATGGGACTTGGGTACGAAAAGTCTTACATGTTTCTGACGTTGCTGGACTACCGATTGGGCTCGGCCACTGTTCGCGAAGCCTTTCGCCGCACCTTCAATAGCAATCTCGATTCGGCGGGATTTCAGCGCGTACTGGAAGATTTGGCAGGCGAGGATCTGGACGATTTATTCCGCTACTGGGTGTTTCCTGGGTCGCCCAGCGCCGACACCGATCCTCGCTACTTGTTTTCCGATCCAGATTCCGATGGCCTCGGCACACTCGATGAGTTGCTTCTCGGAAGTCATCCGGAACTCGCAGATACCGACGGCGATGGCTATCTGGATGGCGAGGAGTACTTCGCGGGACGTTCGCCGACAGTCGGCGATAGAGATGTGACATCGGGTGCGGTTATCGATGTCATGCCAGCATCAGCCATATCACCTATTGTGCGTTTGGCAGCCGAGGCCCGCACCTCACTTCAGTACAGTTTTGGCCTGGCAGCGGCAACCGATGGACACGAATTCGCTGGAACCTTTGCTTGGCGGCCGCCCTATTCCATGCAAATTTACGCCGAAGCTGACGGTGGCTCGACGTCGCTAGCGCAGGTCGACCGCCCTTTGCAGCGCCCAGCAAATGCAGGGACACAAGTCTTGGATCAAGGCACAGCCAGCGATGGCTCTGGGCTATTACCAATCCCGGCGCGCTCCAACGACACCTTCGGCTCGATTTCGGTCAGCCAGATGTCTGGGTCAAGCGACCGCACGATCCGTGATCACGTTTTTGACTTGCCCGATGAGTTCGGGGCCTTCGACTTGAAACAAGCGCGCGTGCGCAAAACATCGGCTGGACTCAGCATCAGTCTGCAAACACGATCGGCACTCGACGACCTAAGCGATCAGGGACGCTTCATCGTCACCTTTGAAACCCTGACTTTCGACCAAACGGCGACATCCGAATGGCACGGGACTCTGCAAATCGAGCGCGGTCGTGCCTACTGGGACGCCACACCCAGTCGACAGGCCGAAGTACTCGATGTCCACGTGAAGTTGCACTACGGCGATGAGATGAATATCGAACTTAGCTCCACCCTATTGAGCGATTGGCTGGCAGCAAGCGCCCTGCAGAAAGCGTGCATCAGTAGCGTCATTCGACTGCCAGACAGCCAGGAAATGATCGACCGTTTGGGATGCGTGACCTTGGGGCATGCGGGAGTTTCTCGTTATTCCGCCCAGATTTCCGATCGTTGGAATTGGCAGATGCATAGCGTCGACGTGTATGTAGCGAGCGCCACCGACCCCGCGCTAGGAAACTATTATGCACGCCTGATCGCGGCGGCACTGCCCGCGATGGAGAGCCTCATCGGGCGGCCCATTTGGGAGCGGGGGCATTGGGATCTGCATTTAACCTTTGGGACGTCAACGGCAGCCTCGGCCGTGATCGACCGCGACTGGGGCGTGTTCTTGCGCGCCTTAACCCCGGATTCGAGCATTCCAGAATTCAATCGGGCCGCCTTTGGCTACATGCTGGTCGAGCAGATGAGCAAGCTGCTACTGCAAGATATTGCGGTGCGGCTGGATCAAAGTCCAGAGCTATGGATTCAAGAGTTCACGACCGCGTGGCTGACACAAAGCGTCATGCACTCCTTGACCAACACCGAGGATGCACGCGCGTTTTCCGACCTATTCCGCGTCGGCCATTTCAACTGCTACTACCACGCAACGTGTCCCGATCAGAGCTACTACATCAGCGCCTACCCGGATGAGTCCGCCTCCCCTCTTTCCGCTTGGACGTCGGCAGGGGAGAGGTCACTGAAGGGACAAAAAGCGCTGATGCTAGCGATGGTCCTGGATAGCCAACTCGGGACGGATGTGATCGCGCAAGTTGTGCATCGCTCATTCAATCATCTGCCAAGCACAGATGAATTGAAGCTATGGCTTGATGGCTTGGTCGATTCCGAACAAGCCAGTTTAGATGCGACCTGGGCCGCATTTGTTACCGGCACGAATACGGCGACACAAAAAGGGCACTTTCTGCGCGGGGCCAATGGCTTGTTCGTCATCGAAAACGAAAAACTAACGCGCTTGGGCGTCAATCCAATGACCTATCTTCCATAGGCTCTCTCGGCTCGCTGTGGTCACGGTGTGGCATCGATGACCTTTTCAATGATCTCGAAAGCAGTTCCGGTGCTAATTCCACCAACATCATTGATCAGGATGTTGATCTTTGAATTCGAGTAGTTGGTGACGGAATAGAAAAAGTAGGAAGTGCCATGTTGGCCAACGAGCGCTCCGTCGTCCAAGACGATAAATTTTGTAAAGTTGGTAAAATTCGATCCAGCACCCATGGTGCGTAGGATGCAGGAACTGCCGCTATCTAAGGTGACGCTATCAAGGGCCGTAATCGTGAACTGCCCGGTAGCAGGGTTCTCTGGACTCACAGAGCCCGCATCTTTGTAGTAGCAAGTAGACTTCCACGTCCCCATCAAAACATCCGCGAGTGGCATGGGGTTTCGCTCATTTACCTCGATGGTCACCGTATCTAGATTCGTTGTCTTGCCGAGCTCTACGGAAACCTCGACATCCTTAATAAACGGAGCCTTGGAAACCCGAATATTGTAGGATCCGGCTGGGACAAAGAACAGATTGAATATCCCATCATCTCCGGTCCGGACAAAGAACGGCTGTCCTGGGATATAAATGTCAGCACCTTCCAGCGTTACACTCGAGTCGGCAAAGGCAATCTTGCCGGTAATCGCGCTGACTTCACGCAACGGCGTTGCACCCACAGCGAATACCGTCTCCTCACCAACGCTGCTGGTAGCTGCATTTGTGGCGAGATCGACGCGACGTCGCACCCCGACGGCCTTGCCACTGGTTGCATCCGCAGTTTTGGCAACGAGGTAGAATTGCAGGGCGTCCTCAACGTCGGAGCCAGAGGATTCAAGAAGTGAAAATGACGTACCGGTCATTAAGGCCCCACTCGCGACGTCAATGGTGAAGTTACCGGAGGCGTCCGTAGTTCCAGAGGCAAGTGTGGCGCCATCGCTGCGTACAAGCGACACGCCCTGGTTGGAAATGACGGCATCGTCGACGTCCGATTCGCCGTTCGTGAGACTGCCGCTAACTTGTAAAGCCCCCATGGGGTAAGTGACTTTTCCGGTCTGCGACTCTTCGTCCCCGTCGCCAGCGTTTTCGCCAGGCGCGCAGGCAACCATCTGGGTGGTGCTGGCTAGACCCAGCGTCATCACGACGCTTTTCAAGGTTGATGGAAAGTTCCTCAATGCAAGGCGCATGCTTAACCTCATAAAAGTCTTAATAATAAGTCTACCAGAAGTGCCTGGAAAGGTGCTCGCATTGTCCGTTACGACCCAACCTTCCAACCGCCTTGAGTGAACGCAAGATCTCCGCTATGATCCGCCGACTCACGCGGAGACCAAATATGTCCAACCTCACCACGCCGCTGCCCGAACGCCTACGGCCGCAAGCGTTTGACGAATTCATCGGGCAACTACAGCTTTGGGCGCCGGATGCGGCGCTGCGGCGCTTGGTGGAAAAAGATGCGTTCCAGGCGCTGATTTTCTGGGGCCCTCCCGGTGTTGGGAAGACAAGCTTGGCGCGCTTGATCGGCAAAGCGGCCAATTGCCCGATAGTCGAACTTTCGGCGGTGCATGCCTCCGTCAAGGACTTGCGCACGGTATTTGAGGAGTCGAAAGGGCATGCCGCTCTAGGCGGGCGCCCTACTCTGCTGTTTCTTGACGAAGTCCATCGCTTGAGCAAATCGCAACAAGATGTCTTGTTACCGGCCCTCGAGCAAGGGACCATTCGCTTCATTGGCGCCACGACGGAAAATCCCTCATTTGAGGTCAACCGCGCCATTTTATCGCGCTGCCTAACCTTTCGTTTTGAGGCATTGACGCAGCCCGATATCGTGCGCATGTTACGCCAAGCCATGAATCGCCATGACTCGGGCTTGCCCACAGTTCAGGTCGCGGAAGAAGTGCTCGGCCTCATCTCAGAAAGCGCCAGCGGCGATGCCCGTCAGGCTCTTAATCTCTTAAGCGCCGTGTGTCACGCTGCAAACGAGGCGGGCCAGGTAAACGTCGACGACGAGGTCGTTGCGAAGCTCCTGGGCAACGTCCTGCGCAAGTACGACAAGGCCGGCGATCAGCATCACGACACGATTTCCGCGTTCATCAAGTCCATTCGCGGCAGTCATCCGGACGCTGCTGTGTATTACTTGGCTCGGATGCTCGACGCCGGTGAAGATCCCATGTTTATCGCCCGACGCCTGGTCATTGCCGCTTCGGAAGATGTGGGCAACGCCAATCCAACGGCGCTGTTGATCGCACAAGCGGCCATGCAGTCGGTTCACATGGTAGGCATGCCCGAGGCGCGCATCATGCTGGCGCAAGCCACCACATACTTGGCGGCGTCGCCAAAGAGCAATCGTTCGTACAATGCCATCAATGCGGCTTTGGCAGACGTGCAAGGAACGGGCAATTTGGAAATTCCGTTACACCTTAGGAATGCTCCAACCACTCTTATGAAGAAGTTTGGTTATGGTAAGAACTACGCATATGCGCATGATGACTTGGCCGGAGCCAGATCGTTAACGTACTTGCCAGAGAAATTGAGTCATCGTCGGTATTATGAGCCGTCAGAGCACGGTGTCGAACGGCAGCTGGCGGAAAATCTAAAGCGCCTACGGCCGCAGGCGGACTAGGGCCTGTCCCTGTTTACTCGTCAGCTAAGCAGCCACTGCAACCAGTGTTCA
>CAZLMG010000033.1:0-47441 GCA_964560765.1 uncultured Oligoflexales bacterium | reverse complement strand
AGGAGACGATTTCGCTTGTGAATAAGGACGGGACGATATCGCATGTGAATGTCAGGGATGTGAAGATTCCAGCAGCGCAAAAGCACACCCATGATCAGCAAATATCGATTTTATTACAGTAAGTTGCATTGAATTTCGCTGATGCGCTACACGCAACGGCCAGTCTTGCCGAGATCATATAAATGGAGGCTTCAATCATAGCCTGGATTGCACAATGCTTCGATTCGCCAGCAACATCATCCTGCTTTGGTCCATCGCGACGGCATGTACCAAGATGCATTCCGGAGCGGCGGACGATGGATCGCCGAACGCCGGCGGCCGAAAGGCCGATGAAGTCCCGATCGGCGTTCCCGGATACGAAATTACCATCGATCGCTTTGGTGTCGAAGAGCATGCAGTTCGCTCGGCCATAAGACAGCCGATCGGCCTCGGTACGGAATTGGATGTGGATGCGAGCGGACGACGGGGACTTAAGTTTTCTACATTTCCGACCTCCAGCGTTGAGCCCATCTATGTACTTGCAATCTCGACGCGACCGGGCGAGGACGTCATTCCCGAGGCGACGGATGGGGATGAATTTCGCCGCTACGTTTTCGATGAAACGATGTTCATCTTTGATCGTGACAACCATGAAATTTTCCTGCCTATCAGCGATGAAATTTTATTGCGCACAGCCTTTGTCGCAAGTGCCGTGCTGCCTCGCGATAAGGGTTATCGTGCCCGGACAAAATCGCTAGCGCTTGGGGGCTCCCATACCTGTGCCATTGTCACTGATGGAAAGATCAAGTGCTGGGGTGAAGGTGCTTATCTTGGACTCGAGTCCACCAGCAATCGCGGCGATGACGCCAGTGACGAGAGTCATGCCATGGGCACCGCTTTGCCGTATGTCGATTTAGATCATACCGATCCAGAAACAGCCGCGACTGTGCCTTTTGTGGCCAGCCAAATCGCTGTCGGCGAAAGGCACACCTGCGCGCTTTCCACCACTGGTCAGGTCAAATGCTGGGGATATACTCCAGTGCTTGGCCTCGGCCTCTCTTCGGACACGAACGTTGGAGATTCGGCCGGAGAAATGGGTCCTCAACTACCCTATGTGAACCTTGGGAGTGGGCGATACGCCATCGATATCTCCGCCGCTGATTATTACACTTGTGCTGTACTTGACGATGGTTCCGCCAAATGCTGGGGCTGCCCCCCCCGGCCGCGCCTATAATTATAACGGTTGCTGGCTCAACTTCCTTGGCGATCACCCAAGCGAAACAGGCGATGGCTTGCCAGCCATTTCCTTTGGCGATGATTGGCGCATTCAGAAGCTGGTCGCAGCGAGCTCCTACCATGCCTGTGTCTTGCTACAGAGAAACGCGACTGCCGATCGGGAGCTGCGTTGCTGGGGAGATAACAGTTGGGGTGTTTTGGGAGTCGAAGCCGATGAATACACGGATTGGAATCCTATTAGCACCTTGGCAACGCGAATGCGCAAGGTACCGCTCGCAGACTCGTCCTCGATTCAAACCATCAGTGGTGGAATGAATGGAACATGCGCGATATTCATGAATGGTTCGCTCCGCTGTTGGGGCTACAACGAGTCAGGGGCGATAGGGTTGGGCAATGATGGCAGCGGCCATCAGGTGATCATCGGAGATCAGGTTGGCGAAATTTCCAACTTGACCGCGCTGGACATGGGATCTGGTCAGAGGGTCCTCGGAGTCGGAAATACGGACCGATCATTTTGCGCGCATCTTGAGGGTGGAATTGTAAAATGTTGGGGAAATTACCATTTGGCTCGGCCAGGCACTGGTAGCGGCGACACCATCGGCAACGGTCCGGGCGAGATGGGTGATGAACTTGTCTCTATCAGCGTCGGTGAAGGCTTTAGTGTCGTTGACGTTGTGTCGGCGAACTCCGCAAGACACGCCGTGCGACTCTACGATGCGACGACCCATAAAACCGTCATCAAAATCTGGGGCCATAACGAGGAAGGAGCCCTAGGTCAGGGCAGCACCCGCGATTTTGGTTATCAAGTTGGCGAGACGATCGACAACTTGCCGCCTATTGACCTAGGCGAGTAGTGCTTGGCATGGATCAGCGATGTTGAACTGGGTCTCAAACGTGGAAGCAATATGCGCAAAGGTGTCCCGCTAACTCGGGCGGATGTATTTTGTTCCGGAGACATAGGTGGCACTATTTGTTCAGTCGGCAGCTCGAAACCGCCAAAGAACACTTCAAATCAGGTGCCTGGAGATTGACTAGTAGATTTCTGACGAGTTTCCGTCATGCGAAATGCCGCAACGCCCCCTGAGAGAAATGTCATTCCGGCAACCAGCCCCATGGCAACATCAAGTCCAAAAGCGTCTGCTGTCGTTCCGGCAAGAACCGCACCAAAGGCATACCCAAGATCGCGCCAGAGTCGATAGACGCCGACAGACGACGCCCGCCACGAAGGGTGCGCGACATCGCCGATAGCTGCAAGTAACGTAGGGTAAACCATCGCTGTCCCAATGCCGAGTAAAACCGCGCCGCTGGCGAAGCCTGAAAAGGCTTCTGAGAAAATAACAGCAAGGATGCCTATAGACTGCACCCACATACCCCATACGATTAACCATTTACGTCCGACCTGATCGGACCAGGCACCCGTAAAGAGTTGAGCAATTCCCCAAGTCGCTGGGTAAATCGCCGCCAAGAGCCCGATCTGTGAAAGCGTCATATTTGCTGCGGCAAAGACCAGAGGAAAAAGTCCCCAGGCCATGCCGTCGTTAAGGTTATTGACGAGTCCAGCTTGGCTGGCGCTCGAAAGATTTCGGTCACTCAAGGTGGTGCGCCAAAATACCTATTCATTGAGCCCCATAGCAAGGCCGCGATTCTTTGGGCCTGATAGGTCAATTTTCATGATGACAGTCGTCGACCAAGTGAGGCCCTGGCTAACCCCCAAAAGAGCATTGGCATACAAAATCCATGTCCATGAAGGCGCCCACATGAGCATGAATGGTACGGGGGTAGCAATGAGCCAGCCAGCAATCAGTACGTGTTTTCTACCAAACCGGTCGGATAGATGACCTGCAAGATAATTGGTAAGCGCTTTTGTGACTCCAAAAACCACGATGAATGAGAGAATGGCCGACTTTGCTGCAAGGTTGAATTCGTCCTCAGCAATCTGCGGCAGGATACTCCGCTCCATGCCGACCATTGCACCGACAAATGCGTTGACCAGAACCAAGAGTGAGAATTGAGCCGCGTTTTCCTTTATTCCAAGTTTTTTTTGACTCATTCTGGTCGCCGCTTCGACGGTAGCTTGAATGTCTGTTATAGCACTGGCCCTTATCATCAAAGAATCGCGAACTGATGCGACCAGAGGTAAAAGAGGAATCCTTGTAGCATGGCCGACGAACCAATGACCGGCGCCACAAGTTGCGGATAACGCTCCAGCCACATGGCGACTCCAAGGAATCCAGGCCACAGGGATGCTGAATATCGCCCTAGCCCCCAGACTCCAACGGACCAAAAAGTGATCAGTAAGGGCACTCCGGCGGCAACCAACTCCGCATTCCTTCGATCACGAGCCAGCCACAGCAAGCCAAATGCGGGAACCAACGAGCTGGCCCCAAACAACCACCATAGCATTTGTTCTGGTTGTGTGATCAGCGCTCTCGGCAGCGACAGCCAAGCTAGCGAACCCCAATTGGCTCGCGCATGGTAGAAACTCAGCGGGTCCCCATACATGGCCCAGCAAGCTCCCGCATAGATGGCCACCGCAAGCAGCGGCATGAACAATGCCAAAACCGCCCTGTTTGCCCAAAAATGCCGGCCAATACCCCGGTCACGAATCTGAGTCGCTACCAGGGTCAGACCCATCAAGATCGTGACGTGCTTCGCCAGGACCCCAAGCGCGATTGACAGGGCTGCCAGCCAATATTTTTGGCGCGATCCAAGCCAAACGGCGCACGCCGAAAAGAGCACCATCATCGATTCGGGGTAACCGGTGCTATGGAAATAGGAGAACGGGAAAAGGGCAAAGCAAAGCAATCCAAGTCGAGCCGTGCGCTCCGCCGTAAAAATGCTGAAGACGCGGTAAACCATCATGTAGCTGGCGACGCAAGCAATGTTAGCTAACAATAGCAGCGCAATAGGCTCGGGGAGGCTCGTCAGGCTGTGAATGAGCCATGTGAGCGCCGGCAAAAGCGGCCAAAAATTGGTCAGATCCGCACGGTCATATCCATGTACAGCAATCCAGGCGTAATGCTCGCAGTCCCACCGACAGAAACCGTCGAGGGCCAACCAGCCAGTCGACGGGGGGGTCATCTTGTTGAATAGCTCAGGTACAAGTGCCAGCCCCAATCCTGAAATCAAAAGCAGGGATACTCGCGTCGCAAGATACACCGCCACAGGAAAGCGCCATGTGAAGTTACTTCTTTCCTTAGGATTATCCCTGTCGACTGCAGGCAAATAAGACGACATGAAATTTCTCCGCAAACTACTGCTTAACTGGCTTGATTGTCTGAAATGATAGCCGTTTTTTGGGCTTCGCGCCATGGTAGGACGAGTCCCCAACTCAAGCGTACCCTTGATGTGCGCCGGTACACCGTGGTCACAGAGAGTCGGCCCGTGGCAAACTTGGTGGCAGGGCTATGGGTTGGGTGGCTTGACAACCATCAGGTGGATGTCATTTTGATCAAGAGGCTAGGGTGAGGCCATAGCCTTTCCAAGGCGGTGAGTTTATTCTGTATTTCCTTATAATAGTTGGATGGTTACAGGGGTTATGTACGGGCTAAAACATTTTGCGGCGCCTTGAAATTTTACAACGCTTCAATATGTCAGATAAAAGAGCCTATTGCTCGCCAACGAAATCCACGTCGGAACTGCCGCCACTTTCGACCTCTGCTGAAATCACTACGACTTATCCACAGCGGCGTTCCCGGCGTCGCCGGCACCGGAATTGCTTGCCTTAGCATATGCACCCGACATCCAGTTCTTTTAACTTGCGTCCGCAGGCCTTAATGACATTCGGCTAGTACGACTAGAGTTTGAAGGAGTCAAAATGCCATGGATTTTTTCATTCCGGAATTTTGGCCGATCCTCTTGTCTCAGCATCGATGCCAAGCGGGCCGTCTTGGGCATGGGCATTGTGCTGCTATTGGCGATTCCAAGTCCTGCATCTGCTGGTTCACCAACATGGGCATTTACGGAAACCCTAGTTACCGAATTTCTGGGGGGCTTAAATCGAATCAACCCCGGGTATTGGGCGGACAAGTATTACGGGTGGCATGGCCCAGAGGAGCAGACGCGCTATCAGATGCAGTTGTCGAACCACTTTGAAGCGGTCATGAACAAGCAAGACGTTGGCCCCACGGCTGCTACGGCATTGGTGCTCTTATCTGAGGCACCGTATACAGCTTTCTATGGTGAAAACTTGGCGGGACAGGCAGCTACTCTGCCCCATCAGATAACGGCAGGTTCATTGACCTTGTTGGCCGTCGCCCCATGCCCGCGAGCGCTGGGAATGAACCCGGGTATTACGCGCACGCCAAACGGCAGCATTCAGTTTCTAGCAAATGCGCATCAATACCATGCTACGTTACTTGGCCCCACGGGGCAAACCATCAGAAACTACTCCTACTGGGGTGAGGCGCCAGTCACTAGTTCCGTTGGTAACGCAGCGCCCACTTCCACGGGGATGATACTGGCAGGTAATAGCGGTAGCAGCTTTGCACGGCCTTCTTCACTGAGTTCAGGTAGCTCTTGGTCAACGGGGGCGGGCGTGATTTGTGGAGGAACTCGCGGTAGTCAGTCCATTGCTGGATCGCAGGCGCCGAGCTTAGGGTATTCTCCTTCACAACCAAGATCCTGGCCCATGGATCAACTCTCTCTAGCCCAAGATGCGGCCAACAGCCGATACCCCATGCATCCAAGCCACAGCCTGCCACCTGGGTTAAACATCGTCGGCGATGTCCGTTCTGGCGTTAATTTTCACGAATTGATAGCGCTGCAGTCGCTCGTTGATGAGACGGGAATGCCCCTTGCCGTGCTTGGCAGTCGGGTGCAGGGGTGGGCACGCTGGTCCAATAACGAGATTGGCTTGTGGAGTGGGCGGCCGACGAGTGATTTGGACTTGTTCGCTCTAGATATGGAGGATTTCGTGAATTGGCTCGACGTCCTTGACGAAGCAGGGGTTCAGCGAATGATTGATCGGGGCGTGATGCTCGATCACGGTGTTGTGGGAATGACCTCGCAAGAAGAAGCCCTCAATTGGAATGGCTTCGTGATCTATCCAACAGGGTGGAATCGGTGATGCTGATTCACGAGGGCCGACCGATATTACCGTAGGTCGGTGTTTGACAACAACCTTTGCGCTTCATCTGTAACGGTCTGCAATGGCGAGTAACTCCTAAGTCTTTCGCGAAATTCATCCATCGCAAAATCGGCAGGATGATCGAGGATTCGTCTGAGTCCCGAGATGGCGGCTTTTGAGTTGTACGATTTCACCCGAATTCCTAGTCTGCGATATTCGATTCGTGCCGCATAATCAAATTGATCATAGTCGAGCGGGCGAACAAGCGCTGGTATGCCCTGCTCGATGCAGCTGTACATGACTCCGGATCCGCCGTGGTGAAGAACGGCGCGGAATAAGTGCAGGTGCTGATCATAGGGAACGTAAGGAAACACGCTAAAGCCTTCATTGTGTTCAACTGGATAAGGTTGAACATTTCGAGAGTCACCCAGAGAAAAAACAAAGTGCACATCACGTGTGGCATTTCGTAATACTTTCGTATCTGCAATGAATCTGTCCTTTGCCCACCAAACATGGGTTCCTGCTGTGACTAAGACCAAAGGCTTGGTGCTGAGTTTCCGAAGATCCAGGTCAAGGCTTCGTTCGGGGCAAAACGGTAGGGGACCGATCATCTTGAAAAAACTAGGCCATGACCGAGGAAACTCCAGTTCCGTCATGCCGAGCCCAAGCGTGGAATGGTTAGAGTAGATCGATTCAGTTCCGCCTTCTCGATAGATTTTGATGCCAAGAGCTTTTAACTGAGCCCTGAATGGCAGCGACAAGGTCTGCTTGGCGATCCGAGTCAATTTTCTGCCAGTGAAATCCCGGAGGGTATGCAGAGCAGTCGACCCCGGTGTCCAACCGCCTAGGTAGCTCGGCGTCCCATCGGTATTTTCAATTGCCAGGGGTGTCGGGGTGATGGAGATATGAGGCAGGCCGAGCTGGCTTGCCAAAAGACTGAGTGGATAAGCAGTAAAATCCGCAATAACCAATTCCGGACTGAACGTTTTAAATAGCGGCATCGACTGCTTCATAATCTCCGGAATCAACGCAATGTTCTGGGAGATCTGTCGATACATAGTTACGGGATTGAGGGTGGTAGACTTATCTGTGTTGGCAATTTCTTCAAGGACATTGGGGCGATCGGTGAGAACAGGAAAAGGACTGAGGCCGCAGGCTTCGACGGTCGCATTCTTGTTTGGCCCAGTCAGCACAACGCAATCTGCACCGAGATTCCGCAAATGCATGCCAATCGCCAAGATCGGGTGAAGATGACCACAGAACGGCGGAGCTGCCAGGACGATTCGTCGGCCAGCGACACTAGGACAGGAATTCATAAATCAGTCCAGCGCATTTTTCCTGAATCTCCGGATGATCCCAGTAATCCATGTGTCCACAGTCGACCGTTAAATTTGGCTTGATCGACGAGCCAATTGTGCTGATGATGTCGCGTTTGCCGCGAATATGACAAGTTGTGATTCGATGGTTCTGGAGTTTGCCAAAACCGACGGCACCTAGGGTAATCAGAAGAACCTTGCAGTTGATCTCTTTCGCTTCGCTAAACGCTGCGCTAACAATTTGATAACCGCAACTCGCAGCTAGAATGATCTTGCGATCTAGTCCCATCGATATCCGTGGAAGCACAAGGTTGGCGCAGCCGCGTCTAAAGCGGCTGTTCGTTGAGGCGTAGGCGAACTGCAGGGCATTTCGCCACGAGGCGACAAGAATATGAGGTTCTTTGTTGCGCGCCTCGAAAAAATCTACCTGCCAGGGGAAACCCATCAGAGGCGTCTCAATATTGATATTACGAGGTAAGACCTTCTCAACAAATGCTGCTTGCTTGTTTGGCAAGCGACAGGATGCGGAACTACTTTGACCAGTTACAATTAGAATCTGAGGTGTTTCGCTCGTCGTTGGTGCTTTGGTTGCCGCAGACCTGACTTGGCGAACAACGTCTAGTCTTGCCATCGCAATGCCTCGCGGTTCGAGACTACAGTTTTTGAGCGCCAACGGATCTTTCGCGACAGCAAACCGGAAACAAAAAACAGAGGAATGATAAAGTCATTGAAAATCTCTAGATCTGGTCGATTGCGGAAGGAGGGCTCGAAGAATAATCGACGAAGGACCAAGGTGGTTTCTGTTTTGAGTAGGCAAACCAATAAGAGAGTTGAGAAAGCAAAAGGCCCTTGAGTGAACGCCGCGGCTAGGCAAACGAGCGGTAGGCTTGTTGGAAGCATCACCAGAATGAAAGCGCGCCAAGAAAAAAGTTCTGAAAGCTGGCGAACCGAGAAGAATGCCCAGCGGTGCATGAGTGCTGCGTAGTCTCCTAGGCCCTCGAGCGATGTAAAAATACTGACACTTGCCGTGCTCTGAAATATGCGAAGGCCTTGAGATCGAAAAAGTTTTGCGAGCTCAAAATCATCACACAAAAACTTTGCAATTGCGCGGAACCCTCCGATTTGATCCAGCTTGGTCTTGGTTGTGGCATAGAACATTCCATTTAGGGTCGTGGCGCCAGACTTAGATAACGTTGAGAAGTAGGTCAGGATCGATTGGCCATTGGGGAACTTAGCCAGAAGCCGAGACCAAAGATTGCCGTCTTCGACGTAGAATGGCGTGCCCGTCGCAATATCAGCGAAATGCAAACACTTCACAATGCGTTCGAGACTGCCGCGAGCGAGGGTGCAGTCATCATCTAGGACGACGAACGTTTCCTTATACTGCTTGTACGCCCATGCCAGCTTGAACACCTTGGGATTCTGATCCTTTGGCGCGATGGGCACCTCAAGGACTCTAGCCATCGAGGCCTGGCGCCTCATAGTCTCAATTGCTGCCTCATGACCCAGCTGGTCCCCTTGGTCAATGAGCCATAAGAATTCAACTTCTGGATACAAGCGTGTGTTGGCCACTAGTTTATCAGCGAGCGTTGGATCTCCTCCCAGAAGCGGCTGAACCACCGAGATCCCAGACAGTATTGGCGAATTAACGGATTCTTCCAGACGACGAACGTGAACGAGGCGGGCATAGGATGCGAATGCGCGGCTCATAATTAGAATGAACAAAAGAGAAAGAAGGATGACAAAGGTCAGCATTTCAAACTCCCTTCTTCCTTCCACCATCGAACCAGTGACGCGACGCCTTGATCGAGGGCAATTTTGGGAGGTCCGAGGAGACTTCGCGCCCGCTTCATGTCAAACGTTTTACTATATGCAAAAACTGATACGCCAAAAGTGGTCACCGGCGGCTCGCGATAGTTAAACAAGTATTGAGACAAGATTTCCATCGATCGCGCAACAAGTAGCGCCCATCGCACTGGAACTTTCTTTTCCGGCGTCGCATAACCAAGTTGAGTTAAGACGCGATCGACAAACGCGCTGATAACAACCGGTTCATCATTGGTCAGGTTGAATGTTCCACCAATTCTATTTTCGCAAACGTTGGCAATGTAATCTGAGAGTGTATCGATGTAAATCAAGTCGCCTTTGGCTTGCATCCCATCCGAGCGGACTAGTCTCGGTAGCCTTCCGCTTTCAGCGGCTCGGATAATGCGCGGCAGCAGCACGGTGTCTCGAGGGCCAAACACGGCTCGCGGCCGCAAGATACTCCAAGAGCCACTGTACCCCGACGTCAATTTTTCTCCCATGAGCTTGGTTCGGGAGTAGATATTGATCTGATCCTTAAGCGCTGGGATTGGTGACTCTTCGGTCAAATCAAATTGATCTTCATTCTTATAAAAAACACTAGTGCTTGATATATAAACGAAGTGAGGCGAACCTGCGTTTTCACAAAAAGTAAGAATATTCTGAGTCGCATGAACATTGTTCCGATGAAAAGCGCTAGGATTGGCCCATGGGCTAGCGAGTGCTGCGCAGTGAACCACGGCATCAAGGTGTGCAGTGCGGTCTGAAGGAGCTAGTGGCGCGCATAAATCGTGTTGAATGTACTCAAGCCCGGCAACCTTGCTATTCGGCGTTCTTCCTAGGCCAATGACTTGATGGCCACGTGCTACTAGATCGCTGACCAAGTGACTTCCGACGAATCCATTGCTACCAGTCACAAGTACTTTCATGAAAGTTCCTTTGGCAGATCCTGTGAGCGATCCTCACCAAATAACCGCGTGATGCGTTGATGCTTAATCGTCAGATCCGTCTTGTCTAGCGTTTCAAAGCTCACGGTCGGATCTTGACAGCCTTGCGCCTTGAAGAGAGAGGCTAGTTCACGTTGAATCTTGCTGCAAAGACTGCTATCGCAAATTCCGTTTTCCAAAGCAACGCTCAGAGACACCGGGCTCGCTTGTCGAACGTGGTATTCGCTCCGCGCCGTCTGTGCGTCGAGAATATCGCCCAAGAGTCCTCGAATATAGTCCGGATAAATGGGAATGAGATCACGACCGTTGTTGGAGCGCCCATAGAGCAGATGATCTCTCCTGCCTTCAATTTGAGAGATCACAGAGAACACTGAACCGCAAGGGCAGGCGTCGTCACTAAGTCGAAGAATATCATCCAAACGATAACGCACAAGTGGTAATGATCTGCGTCGCAAGTCTGTGATGATCGGAGTAAAGCGTCCTTGTCCTAGACTTTCCCACTCAAAATAAACCAGGTCCTCGTTGAGATGAATGGACCCATGATTGCAGGTGAGCGCTAGTAGTCCCTCAGTTGCTTGATAGATCTGATGTACAGACTGCCCGAAGGCGGCTTCAATTCGTGTCTGGTCGGGCCCGTCGAGAACATCTGCAATCGAGATGACCCGCCGGGGGCGAATGCTCAATCGAGGCAATTCCTCCGCCAAAAGTCTAAGAACTGGCGGTGGTGCCAACAATACTGTCGGATCAAATTCACTCACTTTGATCAAGAGTGACTCGATCGGCTCCTTGAGATCGAAATACCGAAACTGGATCGGACCTTGAGAAACACTTGAGTAAAGATTACTGCCCGCGCGTAGAAACAGCGCTACTCTTTCCTTTGCCAAGAGCCCTCGGGGTAGCATGCGACGAAGAATGTACCCCGACCAGAATCCCCGCTCAAAGGGGCTCACGACGAACAGTCCACGCTTGCCGCTGGTTCCGGTTGATAATCCGACAGTGAGGGTGCGAATGGTTGGCGTAAAATCACGACTGACCTCCGACTCTCTTGCTACCGTCATCGCATCGATCAAACGAACTCGAACGGTGTTGAGCTGATCAAAGTTCTCCATGACCATTTGTTTGGTCAGCAATGGAGAGTTTTGCAGTTGGTCGTATTCTGCATAATATTGACAATGCAGCTTCAAGAATGCCAATTGACGATTAAGCTGAAGAGCTTGCCACCGGGTCAGGTCGGCCCGACTTTTGAAACGGCCTCCTTTCCGACCCCAGTACACGCCTTGGACAAATCCAGCGACAAATCTCATATGGGGTATGAGACCTCATTGCGCAGCCATTGGAATCGACTGTTTGCTGCGCTGCAATGACAAGGAACTATTGCAGTGTGAGGCTGCATTTCAGCCATTGATCTAAGGTTCTCAAGCGTTCTCCGATAGCTTGGATAGTCACCGAGAAGACTGAGGACGATGCGCTTTGGGGGCTGGTTCTTGAGAAAGTTGTCCTCATGCCAACTAGCGTCACCAATGAAAAATGCGGAGTTTGCCCCATCGCGTACCAGGATTCCTAAGTGTCCGATGGTATGCCCTGGCAACGGAATGAGCATGATTCGGCTATCGTCGAACAGATCAAATCCAGAAGGAAACGGAGGACAGCCTGTTGAGCTCGATGCTAATTGAGCCATGCTGTAAGCGTTGCTTCTGGCGAGAAAATCTGGAGGAACCAAACCACTGAGAAACCCCTTCGTCACTTGCCGCAAGCGAGACATCTGGCGGAGTGGCTCATATGCTTCCTGGGAATAATGAAATTGAGCAAATGGAAAATCTCCCAGCCCCGCTATGTGATCGGCGTGAAAATGCGACAAAACGATGTGGCGAACATCCTTCTGCTGAATTCCGCGCCGCTGTAGCTGCGACACTGCAGATTGCTCGTTGCTGACATTAACCGGGGTCATCATAGAGTAGAGACGTTCCGGGAATCGGCGCGTCTGCTCAAAAAAGGCATTAGTATAGCCAGTGTCGAACAAGACAACGCCTTCACGTGGGTGCTCGATCACCACAACAGTCGAAGGGAACTCCACTGAATTGAGCGACCCACCTTTTTTTGTGACAAACTCCGAATGGACGCAATACCCGCAAGAAAGTATTTCAACGTGCATGAAAATCCTGGGTGTGTCGGAGATATTTTGCTAATTTAACAGCAGAATCTTCGAGCGACAAGGGTTATTGGATGGGGTCGACTTTGCTCGTGTCAGGTATTCCATTAGCTATTCGCGCCAGTGCGGTTGTTACCCCGGAGCGCCGGATCAGTTCGCAATCTATTGATTCACGCCTTGAATTACCTCCTGGAACGGTGGAGGCAAAGACCGGCGTTGTCAATCGATTTCACTTTGCTCGCGGCCAAGACAGCGTAGTTTCGTTGGCGGCAAAGGCTGCGAAACAGGCTCTTGATCGCGCTGAATTGCGCTTGTCGGAAATTGATTTGATTCTAGCTGCGGGTGCGACGCCAGAGCAGTTGATTCCTACTAACTCAGTGTTGATTCACAAAGCACTGGGCGCGCCTGCTCATGTTGGTGCAATGGATTTGGATAGCACCTGTCTCAGCTTTATTTCTGGATTGGAAGTAGCTGCTGCTTTGCTGGCGTCAGGAAGCCGTAGGCGCATCTTACTGATTAATTCTGAATTGGGATCATCTGGCATAAATCCTAGGCACGAGGAGAGCGTCGGCCTTTTTGGCGATGCGGCGACCTGCTTTGTGCTTGAGGCAGGAGATGAGCATTCTCCGCGCCTCATCGGTAGTCGTTTTGCGACCTACAGCGAGTACAGTGACTTTTGCACCCTTGAAGGGGGAGGGAGTCGTCTTCCTGGGTTTGAATATAACGAGATGCATCGCGAACGATACTTCTTCAACATGCAGGGAACGAAGCTCTTCAAAGCGGCGCTCATGTATCTGCCAGCATTTATCAATGGATTCCTGATTGAAGTCGGTATTGATATGAAATCCATCGATGTTGTTGTTCCTCACCAAGCCAGCGCTTCTGCAGTCGAACTCATTCGCCAGAAACTTGAGATACCCAAAGAACGAATGATCAACATTCTGAAAAATTACGGAAATTGTATTTCGGCGTCATTGCCCATGGGACTTGCCGGGTGTCTGGGCGAAAATGTTGAGGGCTGCCATTTGAGAATTGAGCCTGGTAACAGGGTGTTGCTCATTGGAACTGGAGCTGGGCTAACGCTAAGTACTGCGCTGCTTCAATTCTAGGTTCGGTTAAGCCTAACACCCGCAAGCAGCCTGTCGCCACCCCATGCCCGACCTAACGGCGTCCGCTGTCGCCTTACGTCGCCGAGGAGTTCGAGGCAGTAGCTGCGCTAGGGGATTTTCTTGCCTGCGGCTTATCGCAATCAAGAGCTCGGCTGAGCGTTTGCTGCGGCGTTGTTGGTCAGCGACACCGGCGCGATTGGTTTTTTGGCAATCACGATCAATCGCCTGTATTGTATCCGAGCGGGTCATACCCCTCGAGGTGCCAGTCGTTCTAATACCCGTACCAGCTGCCCTGGTAGATTCCTGATCCGGCGTAGTAAGCGCCCTCGCCAGTTTTGTAGGCTATCGTCTCCGGATGAACTCAATCTAACAACTTCCGCATTTTGGCACCCCAGGAGGTGCTAAGATGTGTCCCAATTGTAAACGACCAGATGCCTGGGTAATTCGTAAGGGGTTTTTCGCGCGTTCGACATTTGCGAAACGAAAGGTGCAGCGCTACTTATGTAAGACGTGTGGCAAAACTTTTTCCGCGCAAACCGAGCATCATACATTTCGCCAGCGAACGTCTCGGCTCAATCAGCAAGTCTTCATGCTTCTATGCAGCAGCGTTTCCGAACGAAAGATCGCCTTCAATGTCGGTGTCACGCCTCGTACAGTGAGTCGCATCATGACGCGACTTTCCGTTAGGGCGCGAGCTATGCATGACGACTATCTGAAAGAGCTTTCGCCAGTCAAGGTGGCGATCTTTGACGGCGGTATAAAGAACTGCAGCTCCTGCTAAAGAAGATGACCTCTTCAGCAGGCCCGTTAAATTGCCGTTCATTGTTTACCACAATCAGCGACTAGAAGGGATGGTACCCCCGATCGCTTAGGGGGGTACCCAAAGCACAGTTAGCGGCACCAGTTTAAACTCGTTCAATACCTTTTGGACCACCGCAGCATGGCCCGAGCCGACTCTTCGTCGTCACGGCTCGTGACGGCGGTGCCTTCCACGGCCCACCTTCGGCTGATCCGCTTGCGCAGGCCAACTTCGCTGGAATTTTCGGCACTCGTTCCGACGGTTAAGGACAAGTCTTTCTGAAGTTTCATGCGAACACTGAATATTCCAGAGTGCGGATTGTAGCCAACGCTCTCGACTGGCGATGATGTAAGTAAAAACATTGAGAGGAGACTAATAGCGCTGTCGGCGATAGCCGCTCGCATTTCATCTGCGGTTCGAAGTTCATCTTCAGCTAGAACCTCAGGTCGGTACCCAAATAGGAGTACTGTGAGTGCTTCACGGTCAGGGAGAGCAGGCTCTGTATATACCTGGTATATGGGTTTTTCAGTTGTACCCTTCAGGCCGACAAATACCCGGTAGTCGGTACTTGGTAACTGTATCAGCCCATCTATTTGTGGTGCAGTTGTGGCAGGATCGAGGGTGAGACTCAATGCCTCAACGGAAGCCGTCCTTCTATATAGTGTGACTTCAAAAGGTTGGAAGACAAAGTTTCCAGTAGGTTGTTCGCCATTTTTCAAGGTCAGCGTCAGAGCGATTTTGGCGGGATTCTTCGTCAGGCTGTTTTTGATTTCGACGGGCCTCTCCGACGGAGACGTTAGGTTGATATGATAGCTGAGCGCAGTGAGAGGAGGGGGCGACACGCGTTCATGAAAGCGACCGATACGCTTATCGCGTAAGAGCCGGGGAATCGGTTTAGTAAGATCAATATCTGGCAAAACAAGCTGGACGTCGCGAAGGTTTACGTCGGCCGTGAGCTGCGTTTCGGCGTGATGGGTACTGCCGCGTCCAAAGCGTCCAACGGCGTCTACGAAGAGTCGCTGGGTTGGAGACGATAGGGCCGTATGACAAGTTACGGGCACCGATAGCGTGTCTTTGACCAAATTGATGGTTCCATCCGCTGAACACTGGGCTATGCCTCTAAGTTGATTCAGGGGTGCCGGAATTGTCCACTGAGTGCCTGCGAACGTCTGTATGAGTTCTTCAAAATGCCGAACCGCTGCCTGCGCACCAAAAGTTATCGCAAGCTTTCTTGGCGTGGCAAGGTCTTTCAAAGCCACCTGACCATCGACGCTAAAGCCTCCCGAAAGGCTTAAGGGGCTTGGCGCGAGCCGTGCCAAGTCTACCTGCCCATGGAAGGTTAATAGGCGTTGGGCGTTTCGGACCAGCAACGCTAACTTCGCTGTTCCTGAAAGGCTCAGCCGCTTTGGTATCAGCTCGTTCACGGGCAGGTCCTTGGCTCGGAAGTCTCGCCGCGTTAACGAGCCAGCACATGCCAAGTTGAGCTCCACATCCTTTGTGAGGAGGTCTTCACTTAGGGCATCATAATTGCAAGGTCCAACAATGATGCTTTCGATAGCTCCAGTTGGAAGTCGAAGGATCGCATTGACCTTGCCTGCAAGATGATGACGATTAGTCTCTCCGTCAGTACGCATGTTGATCGAACTTCCGTCCATGTGGACCGTCGCATCACTCGTAAAGCGAGATCGACCATTCATCAAAGGCTGAATGGTTGCGTGCAGCGCAACAGTCCGTCCGTATTCGAAGCGTGCGCGCCCTGTGACGGTAGCGGAGCGGAGCCCAGAATCACCTTTGCCACTCACCCCGAGTGCTTGAAGTGTCAGTGATTCCACGACCGCGCCCCTTTCGCCGCGAATGGACACCGACAGATCAAGAGTATCTTTGGATGGTCGTTGGAACGCGAGTTGTGCAGAGCCAGCGAGCGACTTGCCATTCTTCATCGTTGTGAACTTATCGATGGTCACTCGAATCGGTTCAATTCTTCGCTCCTGAACGAAGCTGAGAAAGGCATCGATATCAATTGGGTTCTTCTTCTCATCATCGAGTGGTGCCGTCGGGGTCTTCAGCGTTAGCGAGGCATTCAAGACAGTGCCGGGACCGATACGGGGAACCAACACTTCGTTTGGATTTAGGGACACCTCAAAAGCAAGCGCGAGTTGCGGGGCCTTGGCAGCAAAGCTATCGCCGTTTAACATCAAATCTCTAAGCTTCAGCGCGACTGCCTTCCGCAGAAGTGATCGAGACGTGACGTTAATCTCAGCGTCGGTCCAAGAAATAGTATAGCCAAGGCGCGGGGTTATCTTCCGCACCAAACTTAACGTCGTCTCGTTGATAAGTAGCGCAGGCGCGAAGAGAATGACCGCTGCGATCACAAGCAGCGAAAATACCAAGCCCACAAAGATGGAAGCAGCTTTCCGCATCATGGTCTCTGTCTTGCAAGTCCCGAGCCGAATCAGCGAGGGTTAAGGCCGCGATGGTGCAGCGTCTGATGTCATTCATGCTTTTCTCCGCCTTCTTTACTTACTGTGCCTACGCATCGCAGGTCAGCTTGTGCGAAGGGCGCATTCGAATTGATAGTCCGACCCCGATCGAGCTTACGGAATCAGAAGTCAGGTTAGTTTGTGGTGGTGGTCAAGCACGCGCATGGAGAGACATCCCTCTCAAGCAAGCGGCCTATTTTCTCGAAGTCTTTTACATCGACCGTGGCTACCACAAAGCGGAAGCAGTCATTGAAGGGTCTCAGTTGCTTGTACGCACAGGCCCTCAAATTCTCGTGCGAGAAGTGACCTTTAACTTTGACTCTGTAATTGATCCGAGCGCACGTCAGCTTCTCATCGGTATCGATGTCAGCCGCTACTGGCCGATTATTGGTCGGCCCATGACGCCGAAGGCGCTCGACGAACTCAAGAGATGGATAGGTAAGGAGCTTTCTGAACGAGGCATGCCATGTGGGACACTTTCCATTCAGGCAAATCCGGCGACCGGAATTGTTGCGATTGAAGTCACGGACGCGCGAGTCTTTTCGGTCCCGCCTGTTACGGCAGACACGATTCCGGGTGTGAGCGGAGAGATTCAGAAGCGGTATTACGCTTTTGGTGAGGGCGACCGCTACAACTCGCTTGAGCTCGATCTCTCAGCGCGTCGCCTTGTGCAAGAAGACATCGTTGTAAGTTCCAATTTTATCACTCGGTGTTCGGTTGACGAAGAGTCCATCGAGATTGAACAGCAAATGGTCGCTGGAGATCCAAGGCTTGTGAGTTTCGGCGTCGGATTCGACACCGAGGAGTACGCAATTGCTGAAGCAACATGGCGTCACGCGCGCTTTGGACTGTATGCTTCTAACGTTTCGGCGTCTCTCAAGGCAAGCTTCCGTCGTCAGGCTCTCATCTTTGGCTATGATTGGTACTATGCTCCCATCATGGTCCGACATTTTCTCCGCACAACGATCGCTCAAGATCGAATCAACGAGCGACAAGAGGACTCCCGCACCAGCGAGGGTCGGTTCGGTGGCGTCTGGCACCTTGACGTTCATGACTATATGCTGGAGGCTTTTGCCGGCACCGCCTTTCGGCACATCGAAACCGAGCGCGGCGTTGGTCCTAGAACGAGCGACTCGTTGATGGGTGTGTTCAGCGGCCGCCTGATGTCCCATGAGTTTGAGTATTTTGCTGCTGAACCGCGTACTGGGCATGAGTTTAGCTTCGAGCTGAATCGCGCCAAGAAGGGCTTGGGTTCGGATGTGTCTTTTTTGCGATACCTGTTGAAAGCAACGGCGCTTTGGACAATTTTTGCTTTAGACCCGCCAGTGTGGATTTTGGGTGTCAGGGCATCTGCGGCTTCTACGACACTTGATCAGGATACAACTCTGAGAGAGCTGCCAATCACGTTGCGTAACTTTCTCGGCGGCACAAAGGATATGCGGGGGTTCGGGCGGAGAGCGGTGCCATCGACCGACGAGGGTGCGTTGACGACGCTGTACATGGGAGCCGAGATGCGGGTGCGCGAAGTTATTCCATATAACGTTCATCCATTCATCTTCGTCGACTACGGCAAAGTTGGCGGCGATGGCACCACTGTGACTAGAGACGCCTTTTGGTCGTTGGGAGCGGGTACTCAATGGCAGTCGCCAATTGGCACATTGAGAACGACCCTTGCTCACGGCTTTGTAGGCGGCCCTAACGCCGATAGATTTGACCGTCTGAGCAGATGGCAGTTCTACTTGAATTTCGGGGAACAGTTCTGAAATCTTTCAGAAACTTGAGCTATGCAAAGTCTGGGCCTTTTTCGGGGGATCTATGTATTCAGGGGGCGTATCAGGTTCTGGAACAATTTCGGGAGCGGGGGGAGTATCCCGTTTCGGTTCTTTGATCTCGGGGGGTGGTTTGCGTGGTGGTTGGTCCCTTTCTCCTGGAGGGTCAACAGGGATCTTCTTCTCGCGGTCTGGAATCAAATTGGGATTACCGCTCATTTTACCTCTTCTCTACCGACGATCCGGTGACGAGCTTCGCTGCTTCAGCAGTATCCGCAGCTGGATCTATATAGGGGTGCCTCGAGTTCGCGACGAAAACCGCAATGGTGATCTTTTCACCATGCGGGGCCGTCAGAATTCCTACCTCGTTTACTGCAGCAGTCATGCCAACTGCGTTGAGTCCTGCAAAAAAGCCGATTTCCTAGTGCTAGTGCTTAGTGATTGTGCATCGGCGTTGGTCTCTCGGTATACTTTGTTTCTAGAAAAGATTGCGGAGCATGGTTTCGACTTCCAAATGCTCTCGGTAAGAACCAGCCACCAATAAACCAGTGCCTTGGATTTCGCGGAGCGCATTGTAAAAGAATAGGGCCCATGGCGAGTTTTGATTACGGCTGGTGCACATTTTGCACTTGTCGATCCAGGCCGCGGCAAAGAAATTCCAGCGACGAAAGCAGCAAGCGATGATTGGGAAGATCTATAATTGATAGTGGGCTTGGTACCGATGAACGCCGATGAAGCCAAGTCAAAATCACGCCCCAAGGTGCTCATCGTCGGTGGGGGCTTTGCTGGTATCGCGGCTGCCAAGGCGTTGGCCGGCGCGCCGGTTGAAGTGATATTAATCGATTGCCGCAACTATCACGTGTTCCAGCCACTGCTATATCAAGTCGCTACGGCCTCGCTTTCTCCGGCAGACATCAGCTCGGCGATCCGCGCGATCCTGCGTGGCCAAAGGAACTGCCAAATCGCTATGGCCGAGATCACCTCTGTGGACGTTGCGGGCCGACGCCTGTTCATGGATGGTGGTCACGTGCGATATGACTACATTATCCTGGCGGCAGGGGCGACGCACGCCTACTTCGGACACGATGAATGGGCTAAGGTGGCACCGGGCTTGAAGAGCATCGAGGATGCTACGGAATTGCGTCGGCGTATTCTTCTGGCCTTCGAGTCTGCCGAATACGAGAGTAACGAAGCGGCACGCCGCGCCGCCCTATCGTTCGGCATTGTCGGGGCGGGGCCAACCGGCGTCGAGCTCGCGGGCGCGATCAAAGAGATCGCTGGCCAGACCCTCCCCAAAGACTACAAGCACATCGACACGCGGACGACACGCGTCATCCTTTTCGAGGGGGCGAACCGAGTGCTGCCGCCGTTCCCTCCGGAGCTTAGTGCCCGTGCCCAGCGTGACCTAGAGCGCATGGGCATTGAGGTGCGCCTGAACTCTGTCGTGTCTAATGTCACAGCGCAAGGCGTCTCTATCGGCGACGAGTTCATCGCCGTGCGCAACGTTTTTTGGGCAGCTGGCGTCAAGGCTAATCCGCTGGGGCAGTCCCTGGGCGTCCCCCTTGACCGTGCCGGGCGCGTCATTGTCGGACCAGATCTGACAATCACGGGCCACCCAGAGGTATTCGTCGTCGGCGACCTCGCTGCGGCTAAGTCGGCAGACTCAAAGGAGCCGGTGCCGGGGCTAGCACAGGCTGGCATCCAGATGGGCCGCTTTGCTGGACGTACCATCGCCAATGAGGTGGTCAAGCTGTCCACATCCGCAGATCGGGCGCCGTTCGTTTACCGAGACAGAGGTTCGATGGCCATCATCGGCAAGGCGAAGGCCGTAGCCCACATCCGGAAATGGAAAGTGGGCGGCTTTCTAGCCTGGCTGCTGTGGGGCAGCGTCCATATCTTCTTCCTCATCGGCTTCCGCAACCGCGTTCTGGTCCTGCTAAATTGGCTTTGGGGTTGGCTACTCAATGCCCGAGACGCCCGCCTCATCATCGGCGACTCCAGCCTCGACAGCCAGGTCCCCCGGCCACCTGACTTCGTGCCGAACGAGCTACCCGCTATGGAAAAAGCTAAATAATCATTTTGCGGATTTGGCGTGGCATACTAAGCTCTATCTATCGCATGGGGGACACATGAAAGCAGCAGTGTACGAGCAATACGGCCCACCTGAAGTTGTCACGATCCAACAAGTTCCGCAACCCGTTCCAAATGCAAATGAAGTGCTCACAAAAGTATTCGCCACTACCGTATCAGCAGCGGACTACCGCGCTCGGAGCCTGATAATGCCGCAGGGCTTTGGTCTCATGGGGCGACTGGTATTCGGGGTGCGGCGCCCTCGGTATCCCATTCTTGGCAGCGCATTCGCAGGCACGGTCGAGAGCACGGGCTCAGCCGTTACCAAGTTTCGCAGAGGTGATCGGGTGTTTGGCCTCTCGGGCATGACGTTCGGCGCCCATGCAGAATTCAAATGTGTCCGCGCGGATGGAGCAATTGCGATGTTGCCCGAAGAGATCATGTTTCAAGAGGCGGCAGCAATCTCTTTCGGTGGTACCACAGCTCTCACTTACCTGCGCGACAAGGCAAAGGTCAAACCAGGAGAGCACATTCTGATCGTTGGTGCTTCGGGGGCCGTGGGCACAGCCGCCGTGCAACTTGCAAAGCACTTTGGCGCTCAAGTCACAGCGGTTTGCAGCACCGCCAATGTCGAACTGATCCGATCCATCGGAGCTGACTTCGTTATAGATTACCGCAAAAGCAAGGTGCTACCCGCAGCGAAACCCTTTGATCTGATTATGGACACGGTCGGCGACTTCTCATATCGGGACTACCAATCATCCCTCAATGAAACAGGCCGTCTCATGCTGGTAGCTGCTGGATTGCCGGACATGGTCGCAGGATCCTGCATGACAATCGGCCGCAAGCAAAAAGTCCTGATCGGACCCGCCAATGAGCGGGCTGATGACCTTGAGTTTCTAGCAGATTTGGTGGTCAAGAATAAGTTTAAGCCGGTCATTGGCCAAGTCTTCGGCTTGGAGAATATCAGAGAAGCTCACACATGGGTTGAGTCAGGGCGCAAAGTGGGAAATGCAGTTGTAACTTTGTCTCGATGACGTACAGCAAACCTGCGAACATGTTTATAAATTGCTGGCAAACATGCGATTGAGAAGGCAGCGGCAGTCGTCGCAACGCACCAGAAGATCGATAAATTCAGAATCATACTGCAAGCCGTTGGCCGGGGGGATGAATTTACCGCGACCAGGAGCTGACTTTTCCAGGGCCACAAAGATATTGACGTGCTGCTTTTAATATTCGCTGGAATATTATTAGCAATTTTTTTGTGCACGATCAGCCGGTGGATTTGTCATCATACCCCGCTTTCAGCGGGTTGGTCTCTAGCGACCGTGACATTAGGTCTGCTCGCAATCTTTGTTGCGATCGGCTGGATTGCTGCCCCAGAAGTCGTCGATCAACTGGACCAACTCACGAAGGAAATGCCTCGCGCCTTTGAAAACCTGCGTCAGAAGATCGAGCGTTACGAGTGGGCTAGCAAGCTTATGGATGAAATCCCCAGTACGAGCCAGCTAGCAACAAAGAGTTCGGGCGTCGTGAGAACCGCCACAGATGCCGTATCGACAACTTTCGGAGCGATTGTCGCGATGGTCGTTATCGTGTTTATTGGACTCTATCTCGCGAGCAGTCCTGAACTCTACTTAGGTGGATTGCTTCTCCTTGTTCCCATTCGACACCGTGCTCGTGGGCGTGAGGTCATGAACAGCATCGGTCACACGTTGCAGTGGTGGTTGCTGAGCAAGATAATTGCAATGGCAGTCATTGGTGTGGCGACATGGGCGGGCCTGTCTTTTCTAAACGTACCACTGGCACTTATTCTCGGCATACTCGCGGCCATGCTAACATTTATCCCGAACATCGGCCCGATTGTGTCGGCTATCCCTGCGCTCCTTCTCGCTATGATGGACAGCCTCACAGCTGGACTCTACGTGGCGCTGCTCTACTTCAGCATTCAGGCGGTCGAGAGCTACGTGCTGTCACCGCTCCTGCAGCAGAAAATCGTGTCGCTACCTGCGGCTCTCACCATGGCGGCTCAGGTCTTTTTCGGGGTACTGCTGGGAGGTCTTGGAGTCGTGTTGGCGACGCCGTTGACTGCGGCGGGTATGGTCGCAGTCAGGATGCTCTATGTCGAGGATGTGTTGGGTGGGATTGATAGCTAGTCTTTTCGCATTGCACGGCCGCGAAGGCCAGGTATTTGCATACAGCCGCGACGGTAGACGTTTTGTTTAACGAAGCAATGAAGGAGAGATCATGAAAATAGCATCAAAGCTCAGCGCCGGGGCTCTCTGTATGTGGGTTCTATCAGGGCCATCCCATACGGCAGTGGCGCAAATGACAGAAGATAGTGGCACTACCGGCACAGTATCGTCGAACTCGACGTATGGGCAAACTGAGGATAGCGGGAGTGGCTGGGGGTGGTTAGGACTGCTTGGGCTGGGAGGGCTCTTTGGCATGGCAGGCGCTAGGAGCAAACGTACTGATACAAATCAGGGATTTAGCGGCAGACAGGTAACTACACATATGTGAGCCATTTCAAGATCAGCCGATCCGATTCACAATGTGCCGCAATTCCCGACGATCCCAATGGGTCGCCAGCGACGCCGGCGTCGGTAAGGGAGTGGCGGCGACCCTGTCGCGACTTGGCGAATGGCAGCCACCGAGCGACTGCCGAAAGAGAACTTGGCTTCGAGGACGCTCGCTCCCTGATTGCTCACAAAAGGAGACAGTCTGTACAAAAATGGTTAGGAGGCTATCCAGGTCAGCCCCAGTACATTTTCCTTAGTCATCCTGGGTGGGCTGCTGTGGTTTAAAGCGATCGTACTCGTTGCCCCAAGGCGTGAATAGAACACAGGCATTGAGGTCCAACTTGCGTTTATGATCTTTGCATCCACCACTATAAGTCAATTCAACAGTGTTCAACCCTTTTGCCGAATTGTAACTAGCACTGCGAACAGTTGCCGTTCAGCCAAGTGCGCTGTGTGTCCGCGCGAACAGGATGAATTTGCGGTTGGTACCCGATGAGTCATCATGCAGGCATCCAGCACCAGAGACCATTGCTGTTATGGAGAAGCAGCTTGCTAGACAAGACTAAACTTGTCAGTTCGTATAGAAACTTCCAGCTGGCTAGTGGCGTCAATTTTCGAAGGCTAAGTATGCTGGTTCGTAAAGCGCATATACCTGCCTTACGCTAACGTCCGCGTCGAGTTCGTTGAAGACGGTGAAGATCCGATATCCAGCGTTGTTCGCCAGGTCGTGCCAACAAAGGGACTCGTTTAAGCCTGCGAGTGGCTGCGGTACAGAACACAGTGTACCGCTTTGCTCAATAGGGCCGCCGATCACCGTACCCGTACCCGAATCCAATTCAACCCGTCGTCGGTGGACTACATCACTCGAAGAAACCGCAGTGTCGGCGTCCCCTGAGTCGGGAATTCCGTCATCGACTTCCTGATGAGCGAATACGGCTGTGATGAATTGACTGAGTTCCCGGATACTGTCATCACCGTGCGCGCCATCCTGGGTAAATTCACCGGTTCCCGCATTGAAATCGACACGCACATACCAGTATCCGGGAAAAATCGATAGGATTTGGATCCCTTTTTTTCGCCCAACGTCATTTCATCGATAAAAATAATGGTTACCTGACATCAGTGACAAGAAATCTAACTTGATTCCATTGGTTGCTTACCCCGCCAAAATGACCTAAACCGGTAGTCCCACTCATTCATCTTGGGGGACGAGCCTTGTTTGATCATCGACCATTTCTCATCGGCTACCTAGCAATGGCGCTGGCCGCTTGCAGCCCGGAGTCCCTACGCAAGACGAACGCTCATCTACAACCAGAGAGTTTCTCGTCTGAGTTCGACGAGCGAGTTGAGCCACTTCTGAGGCAGATGACTCTTGAGGAAAAAATCGGTCAAATAACCCTCTACACCAGCGACCGGGACATCACCGGGCCGTCGGTTCGCCCCGAGTATGAAGGCGACATCCGAGCCGGCAGGGTGGGAGCCGTCTTTAATGCTTACACAGCGGAATTTACTGCCGATCTCCAACGCCTTGCCGTCGAACATTCCCGACTTGGGATTCCGCTCCTTTTTGGCTACGACGTCGTTCACGGGTACAAAACGATTTTTCCGATCCCCCTGGGCGAAACCGCAAGTTGGGATTTGGTGGCGATGGAACGTTCGGCCCGTATTGCCGCGAGTGAAGCGGCGGCGGCTGGACTGCATTGGACGTTTGCTCCCATGGCGGACGTCGCGCGCGATCCGCGCTGGGGGCGCGTCGCCGAGGGGGCAGGCGAGGACACCTATTTGGTTTCTGCGGTTACGGCAGCTAGAGTCAAAGGATTTCAGGGCGACAACCTGGGCAGCGACGACTCCGTGTTAGCCTGTGTCAAACACCTTGCCGCTTACGGCGCGGCAGAAGGTGGCCGAGACTACAATACCGTCGATATCTCCGAGCGGACTCTGCGAGAGGTCTATCTTCCGCCGTTCGCAGCGGCTGTGGATGCCGGCGCGGCATCGGTGATGACGGCCTTTAACGAGATAGCGGGCGTGCCGAGCACGGCCAACCGCTGGCTGCTACAAGATGTTCTTCGTCAAGAGATGAACTTCAAAGGATTCGTTGTCTCGGATTATACAGGCATCAATGAGTTGATTCCGCACGGAACCGCTGCCGACTTAGCCGCCGCTGCCGAACAGGCTTTCAATGCCGGAGTCGACATGGACATGCAAGGCGGAGCTTACCAGCAAGAGTTAAGTCAACTGGTCGCCGATGGTAAGGTGCTCAAAAGCGACGTGGATCATGCGGTCCGCCGCATTTTGCATTGGAAGTTTAAGTTAGGTCTTTTCGACGATCCGTACAAGTTCAGCAATGAGGAGCGGGAGAGAGCGCGCGTGCTCACACCCGATAACCTGGAGTTTGCGCGCGAGATCGCCGGCAAATCGATCGTCCTTCTGAAGAACGCCGATTCTCTGTTGCCACTTTCAAAACAAACAAAATCCATTGCCATCATCGGACCGCTCGGCGACGACCAGAAGGAACTCCTCGGTTCCTGGTCAGGGGCCGGTGATGCCGATGATGTCGTCACTCTGGCGGAGGGGATTCGAGCCAAGCTTTCTCCTGAGGCTCAAGTTGGGATTGCTAAAGGCTCCGAAATTGAAGGCGATGACTCGAGTGGTTTTGCTGCAGCCGTCGCGATGGCGAAGAAGGCGGATATCATTATTGCGGCCATGGGCGAATCCGCAAGCATGAGTGGCGAGGCGGCCAGTCGTAGCTCACTAGCACTTCCCGAAATCCAGCTGACACTTCTCAAGGCATTGGCGAAGTTGCAGAAGCCACTCATCTTGGTGCTGATGAATGGCCGACCATTGGTCCTTACCTCCGTTGAAGAACATGTACCCGCCATTCTTGAAACGTGGTTTTTAGGCTCACAGGCGGGACACGCCATCGCCGACGTCCTGTTCGGGGACGTCAATCCGTCGGGCCGGCTGCCCGTCAGCTTTCCGCGCGCCGACGGCCAGGTGCCAATCTATTACAACGCCAAAAACACGGGGCGACCATTTGCCGAGAACAATAAGTATACGTCCAAGTACCTCGATGTTGCATCGACTCCACTTTACCCGTTTGGATATGGCCTGAGCTACACGACCTTCTCTTATTCAAAACTGCAACTCAGTCGCACAGAGATTCACCGCAATGATGGTTTGACCGTGCTCGTCGACGTCACCAACACGGGCCATCGGCCAGGTCTGGAAACAGTTCAGTTGTATATCACCGATGTGGTTGCGACAGTGACCAGGCCGATTAAAGAGCTGCGCGGATTCAAGCAGGTGCTGCTGCAGCCGGGCGAGACTAAAACCGTGAGCTTCAGCGTTTTCGACGACGCTCTGGCCTACTATAATCTGGAGATGCAGCGAATTGTTGAGAGCGGCCGGTTTCAAATTCATGTCGGGCCTAACTCGAGCCAACTGCAGACGCTGGAATTTGATGTTGTACCTTGATCGATGGATTCTCCTGGCTGCTGCTGCCGCTTGCTTCGCGAGCTGCGAGCGATCAGGTCCTGGTTCCCATGCGCTATCACATGGATTCCATGATTCTGAAGTTTCGATAGAAGTCGAAATTGCCGACATGTTTGCAGATGCTGTTTTGTTTTTCGACCGCCACCTACGAGATCCCGTCACGGGGTTTTACTTCGACCGTGTGTCGTTGCGCGGAAAGACCAAACCAGAGCCTTCTGAAAATGTATCATCGGCCGCGATTGGTATGGGCCTCATCGCGTTAGCTCTCGGCGATGCGGCTGGAATTGTCCAAGACGCCCATCAGAAGGCCAAGCAAACTTTTGCCTCGATCCAAAGTCTAGAAGGTTCGGCAGTGCGTTCACCAACCGGTTGGTACCTGCATTGGTTTAGGCCCAATCGGACGCTTTCCGAAATGTCGGTGGCCGACGGGTACTCGACGATCGACACGGCGATCCTGGTGATCGGTGCAACGATGGCGGCTGAGTACTTCAAGAATCGGTATAATGATCCGACACTGGCAAGCATGGCCGCAGAGTTTGCGCGGACGATTCATTGGGATGATGCAATCCGTGACGAACAAACGGGCGGCTTGGTTTTGAATTTTCCTTTGTCGCATCCCGGTGTGAAGTTGGGCACGGCACTGCCATTCAACGAGTACGCAATCATACCGTGTTTTGCTAGGAACTTGTCAGCGGGGATGCGCAGAGTTTGGAGCCAGCATTTTGCTTCGCCTGCTGGTTTGCCGACGAAACTGTATCGTGGCTACCCCCAGCTGACCGACAATGTGGAGAGCCATATCTCCCATTTTACGATCCAGCTCGCGTACTACCTTTGTCCAGATTTCCGAGAGAGTGCTGACTATCAGGACTTTTTTCAGCATGCTTACCGTGCGGATCGTGTTTGGGCGCAGGCCATCGCACCGGGGTCGCGCCTGTTTGGGCTTGGCGCAGGTAGTGGCTTTACTTTTGTCGGGTCAACAGCCTATGACACCTACAGCGCCGACTCATTGAGTTTCAATCCAGCCTTCATGGTTTCGCCGACTGTCATGTCTGGCTTCATACCGATGGATCCCGTGCAGATTACAACGGAACTCGTTCAGCTGAGGAGAGAGAAAACCTGTCTATATGAAGTCGAAGAACTGCAAGTACTTTGGCGCTGCAGCTTTCGTGACTTGCATCTGCAAGTGGAAGGAATTGAGTCGATCGATTTTTCCAAGATGGTGCTTGGGCTAGGTTTTTCGGCCATCGGGATACTTTGAATTTATCGTTGTCCTTGCGATCAACAGAGCGAGCGAAGTCACGGACGAGTAAGCATCGCACCACATGATCCATGTAAAAGGACTGCGATCATACAGCCTGTAGTAAACATCGGATCCTACCTTTAACTTACCGTTAAAAAATGATGACTTGCGGTCTTTTCAAAATGGAACGGCCAAGCATTTGTCATGAAGCCGCCTGAAACGTCATGAAAAAGTCTTGTATCGACGGTATCTTGTAAGAGCCCTCCTGTCTCCGATTTTGGCTCGATTCGTGCTTTATTCTGGAAATCTTCATCAGAAGGACAATCTGGATCAGAGGTACTCAATGCGAAGTCTGTACTTGGTTTCGTTTTCAATTCTCTGTCTTGGATTGTCGCGAGAATCACTCGCTGCAGACGGAGGCTACCAAATTCGAATGCCAGACGGTAAGTACGACCCCCAACAAATTGCTTCAATTTATAATGCCCTCAACGGGACTCACGGGATAGATCCTGGCGATTGGACGCTTCAAGACCTCTTGGACATACATAGCTCCCTAAACAACCCAATCGACAATTTTGTTTTTCCTGGCAGCTTGCGGCCAGGCGGTATCGACGCCATCGAAGTTGCGCCAGCTGGTCCTTATGGAAACGCGACTTGGGATATGCCGGACGATCTGGATCTTTTTCGTAAGCAGAATCCGAATTTGCAGGTATTTCCTCGAAAGGACGGAAAAATACATATTCGCTACGCCCCGGCAGACGACGTACCCTGGAAAATGAATGACCTTATAAACAAGATGAACAGGGGGCCCAATTGTGGCGAGCCTCTGCCAGAATACGCCAAGAGGATTTCAGACGAATTCATTTCTATTCATCCGTTCACGAATGGGAATGGACGGACCGGCGATATTGTGAGGAAAGCGCTGATCGACAACTTCAATGCCTGGGAGTATCCGAATCAGGTTACCAATGTCCGAGTGGTAGGATCGGTTGGTGCAGGGTTCCTAGGCGGCTATGTTGGGTCTCAGATCATGCAAAATCAGGGAGGGTTTAGCGCGCCTGTATCGAACGGCGTCGGTGGAACCATGGGCGGTGAGATAGCTGGCATGATTGTCAATGGCGGCAGATTGACCGCCTCTGGGTTTATAACCGGCGGCGCTGTCTCCTGCGTTTTTAATCAGGCGTCGGAGAATCATCGCCTTCCCGGCAGTAGGAACTATGAAATGGACCAGGTCGTAAAAGCCTATGAGGATTTTAAAAATGGAAGACTCGGATCATTAGGCAGCAATCACTCGATTGAAGCAAGACCAAGAACTTTGGCCGAAAGCATCGACCGTTGGATGCCTTGGTTTTTTGGCGGTGGCTGGGGCCGCTAGGCCGCAACCAATGCCTTCGTACCGGCCTGGCGCGACACAGTTTACCCGAATACCGCGATCCACCAGATTCTGAGTTAACGACTTGGTGAAAGAGTGAATAGCACCTTTCGTTGCGCCATAGTCCAAAAGACCTTTACGCCCTTCGATACCGACGATCGATCCCGTATTGATGATTGCAGCTCCTTTGTTTAGATAAGGGATTGCCGCTTTCGCCAGATAAAAATAACTGTATATATTAGTCTTAAACGTGCGATCCCACTGTTCGAACGTGATGTCTTCGAGGCTGTCTTGATGTTGCTGATAGGCTGCGTTGTTGACGAGAATGTCGAGGTGGCCAAAGCGCTCAATCGTTTGTTCGACGGATTTCTGGCAAAAGTCGGGATCGCGAATGTCCCCAGGAAGCAACAATGCCTCAGTGCCGTCCGCTTCCACTGCGCGCCTTGTATCGTCAGCATCACTCTGCTCCTCTGGCAAGTACACAAGTGCAACATCCGCCCCCTCACGCGCAAATAAAACGGCGACGGAGCGACCGATGCCGGAGTCGCCCCCAGTAATTAAGGCGACTTTATCCTTCAGCTTGTCGGGTACTCAAGAAGGGTACCTATCGAGATGCGTTGGCACACTGCGAGGACCTTTCGAGAACTCGATTTGGGGGGCGTAGTGACTGGCGCCTTGGTTCCGTCGAAGACCTCTATCCAGGCAGTTTGGTGCCGAATCCGACTTCGCCGTTGAACAGCGCGGACTATTTCTCGCCTTATTCAGTTGAGAGCTTTTCGATCACACGACTGATGAACTTTGCTCACATTCCGCTCCAGAACAATCAGGCTTTGGTTCAATGCCTGCCTGGTGAGTTCTGCCAGAAAATCAATGGCACGCTTCCGACGTACTATGTGGGGGAACTGCTTTATAGAATCGGATAATTTCCACAGCACCAAAGCTGGATGTAAGGACCTGGCTGCAGGCGGCTTGACTTGGTTCACGTTTCGCAAAATCAACTTCCCTGATGTTCAACAACATCGAAAAACCTCAGCGGCGATGCCATCGAGTCAGGTTTTGATCGATGCTCCGAAATCCGTATTTAGCTACGTACCCGCAGCGCTAAGCGGCGGCTTTCCATTTCCAAATGGCTTGGTGCGCGATGACTACTGGGAAATCACGCAGTCGACGTCCGGCAATGGCGACTATCGCATCGTAGCAGGACGTGTGGCGTTCCTTCCTGTTGCGCTTCCCAACTCAAATGGAGGGAACAAAACATTGATACAAGAGCAACTTCAATTGAGCATTCCTCACAGCCTATGCAGCCGAATGGCGCGCGACAAAATCAACGGCATCGAGAACTGGCGTACTCCGACCGTAGCCGAAATACAGGTCATCTCCGCCCATCGCGCCGCACAGGAGCACTTGATTGGTCCCGAAGTGGTGGGAGCCATGAAAGCTGGGGCCTATAATCTCGGTGTGGATTATGGCATCGGATCTGGAACGACTCGGAGCTTGGTCTAGACTGCCACCAAGGGTTCGGGATCGTCGGCAAAAGCCGATCTTGTATCACTGTTCGACGGCCGCGTGCACTCGGCTGTTACCAATGCCTGCCAAACAGCAAGAAATTTGGTGCCGGGGTCTGGCTGCGACGATCAGCATGGCCTCGCATCCTTTGCTGGGCGTGGGGAGCATGCTTGGGTTTTCTGTGTGACCGACGCTGATTTTGAGTGATAGCCGAATCCCTCATCTGGATTCTCTATGAATCTTGAGCAGATCTGATAAAGAGGTGATCGGACTCTCCGCGGCGTCAACGCCTCAGTGAGGGTGGGTACTCGGAGACGATGGACGAGTTTCTTTTTAAAGTTAGCGCAATATATTTTGGTGGTTTCAGCAGTCGTTTGCCGGGTCTGACTGGTGATGCTGAGTACAAAATTTTCATCATCACTGGTGGCGATGGATTAAATGGTGGGAAAGCTAGGTCAATACCAATGTTTGTGTCGCGCTGGCCTCGGCTTCGCGCCCTTCGTGCGTAGCATAGACTACCGTCATGCCAAATTGCTTGGTCAATCGGTCGATATCCAGGCGCAGAGACTCGCGTAATTCGCCATCCAGATTCGAGAATGGTTCGTCCAGGAGAAGGATTTTTGGTTGCGGCGCCAAGGCCCTCGCAATGGCAACGCGTTGTTGCTGTCCCCCAGAAAGCTCGTGGGGAAAGCGATTGGCGAGCTCTTCGATCCGACAGAGGCGCAATGTTTCTAACACTGATGCCTGGCGGTCCGATGCGCGCAGGGATCTCAGTCCAAAGGCCACATTGCCAGCCACCGAAAGATGCGGAAACAGAGCAAAGTCCTGAAAGACTAAACCTACGCCACGCAGCTCGGGGCGCAGGAAGGATTTATCCCCAGCCACATGTCGGCCAAACAACCAAATGTCTCCGCAACTGGGTCGATCCAAACCGGCGATCAATCGCAAAAGCGACGTCTTGCCGACGCCGGAGGGACCGCGCAAGAGGAGATGTGCGCCAGCCGCCACGGAACATGACAGATCGCGCAGAATCACTTTCTGGCCGTGCCGGAATTCAACATTTGAAAACACAATGGCTGCGTCTGGCGATCGCGCGCCATTCGATATGTTCATTTGACAACCTGCTCTGCAAAAATTCTTCGATACAGTACCCAGACGGGAATCAAACACAGTCCAATCAACAGCAATGCGGCACCCGCTGCATCCGCTAGGCGCTCGTCTGAAGCCAAATTGTAGATGTAAATCGGCAGCACCTGAAAATCAAACGGGCGCAAAATAATGGTTGCTGACAGTTCGCGCACCGAATCCACAAAGATTAGCAACCATGCCGATCCTAACGCAGGGGCCAAAAGCGGGGCGTAAACCCTCGTCAACACCTGCCAGGAATTTGCCCCTAGCGTTCGAGCTGCGCCTTCCATTGAGGGTGTGACTTTTTCTATCCCCGCCTCGAGGTTACGCACGGCGATACCGCTGAAACGGGCTAGGAGAGCATAGAGTAGTAATATCAGATAGCCGACGCTGATGGGTAGCAGTTGTAAGATTCCGATGGCTACCAAGCTGCCCGAAATTGAATAACCCAGCGTGGCCAACACCTTGACCGAAGCACTTCGTCGCTGCGCCTCGATTTCGCGGCGAAAGGCCCATGCGATGGTGCCACCCACGACAACCGCGCATGTGCTAGCTGCAGCAGCTAGCCCCAATGATCGAATGGCCATGGGGGCATAGGCGGTAAACCCTGCGCCTTCAGCGGCGATGGCGAGGTGATAGAAAAATATAGACACCGGTCCCAAGAATCCCAAAGCCAGGGGTACGGCGCAGAAGCCGAATGCCATTAGGCTCTCGATGGCCGACAAATGCTCGCGCCGCAGGTCATGGGGTGCTCGCAATGCCGCATATCGGGTCCGTCCGCGGATGACATATTCTGTCAGCATGATGACCAGGGCCAGCAGCAAAAAGGTCAAAGCTAGTCTCGTTGCGAGGGCTTTTTCGCCATAACCGTGCCAAGCGCGATACAGTCCGGTCGCGAACGTATCCAGAGCGAAATGATCGACGGCACCGAAATCATTCAGTACCTCGAAGATGACGAAAAGGCCACCGGCGGCGATTGCTGGACGCATGAGCGGCAAGCCGATCAAGCGAAACCTAGCCACACCCCCAACGCCAAGGGTTCGCGCAGCTTCCAATAACGAGGGCGACTCACGACGCAGTGCCGCTGTGCACGCCAAGTAAAAATACACATAGAGGCTCGCAGCCAGAACGACCACGGCCACCGATTCATGGCGTACGTTCCACCAGTGACCGACATTGTCCACTAGGCCCCGGTCACGCAACACGCCGAACGCCGGGCCTGTGACTTGAAAAAAGTCCACATAAGCATAGGCCGATAGATAAGCCGGCACAGCAAACGGCAGGAGCAGCGCCCAAGCCATAAATTTGCGGCCGGGAAACTCATAGACATTGATCAACCAGGCGGTAGTCACTCCGAAAAGTCCAGCAATCGCTGTCACGCCCACCATAAGCAGCAGGGTCGTGGATGTATAACGCGGCAGTAGCACGGATACGAAGTGCTGCTGCAACTCCTCGTCGACCTCGGTCGACAATCCCGCAAATATGATGGCGACAATTGGGGCAAACAGCGCCAGGCTGAGTATCCAGCCCAGAGTTCGCCCAGAAAACAAACGCTGAAAGAAAGATCGCCTCAAATCCTTAGCGCCACGTGGATCGGTCCGTCATCATCACCGCTGTCGGTGTCAATTCACCAATGGCTGCAAGGCTTGCCGTATCCGCGCGCAAGGCTCCGAGCTTGCCAAGAAATTCTGGTAACGGCACCGATGTCAGCACTGGGTATTCGCCATTTTCTTGGGCGTAAAGGGCTTGTACTTCTGGGGTAAGCAGAAATTTCAAGAAGGTAATGGCGCTCTCACGGTTTGGCGCATGTTTGGCCACGCCGATGCCGCTGACGTTGACATGAGTGCCGCGCTGTTTGTGGTTAGGAAAGACGACGCCGATTCGTTCCATAACTTTCTGGTCGTCTTGTTTCGTGGAGCGCAGCAGTCGGGCCACATAGTAGCTATTGACGATGGCGACGTCACCAACGCCTGCGGCAATCGCTTTGATTTGGTCGGTGTCACCGCCCTCTGGTTTGCGAGCCAAATTCTTGGCTACGCCTTGGACCCAAGCCTCTGCATTTTCCTTGCCCAAATGATGAGTCAGTGATGCAATGAGCGATTGGTTATAGACGTGGTTTGAAGAACGAACCAAGATTCTCTTGGCAAATTTTGGTTCTGCCAGCGATTCGTAGGTGGCGATCTCTTCGGGCTTGATGCGGTCGCGGTGATACACGAGCACTCGGGCTCGTTGCGATATGGCATACCAGCGTCCTTTGCCATCGCGCAACGACGGAGCGATGACTGCCGCAGCGTCAGGAATTTCCGTATCGGCAAGAATTCCCGCATCCGCAGCACGCCATAGATTTCCGATGTCGACCGTCATGATCGCGTCAGCCTGACTCTTTGCGCCCTCGGCCTTGACCCGCTCGATCAAGTGCGACGCTTCTTTGATCTGCACATGCTGGACTTGGATGCCGGTCTTGGCAGTAAAGAGGCGATGAATCTGCTCGTCCACATCATAGTGGCGCGACGAATACACATTGACGACCTTTTGCGCCGACTGAGCATGTGCCGGGCTAGGGGCCAAGCCCTGCGTCAACGCCGTCGTGGCAAGTAGAAAAATCAAGCCAGCCAAACTCTTCAGTCGATGAATATCTGCTAACAATGGCCACGTTTTCATGGGTAATCTCCTCAACAAGGCTCCGACCATATCCTAAATGAAAATCATTCTCAATAAGGAATGTGATTGAAAATAGCGCCAGTGATGCAGGAAGGTTTCGGGGAGACACCACTAAACTGTGCATAATCGCGCGGACTGCGTGGACAGAAATTTGCAGTCAGCAATCGCGGCCGGAAAAACGCACCGTGCGAAATTCTAAAAGGGAAAAATCAGGAGGCAGTATGAGGCAAGTATACATCACAGCGGTCGGTCTCTTATCAGCTTTATCAGTCCTGGCCCCTTTAGGGGTCGCTCAACGGCCAGGGCACATGATGGACGGGCAACGCTACCAAATGATGCAGGGACAGAAGGAATGCCCAGCGATGGGTGAGCACTATGGCGCCATGATGCAAGCTGAGGACGTCGATATTAAGCTTGAAAACTTGCGCGACGGCGTGAAGTTGACCATGACGACGACCGACCGTGCAAAAGTCAAGCGTCTGCAGGCGATGGCGCAACATATGAAGTCTATGCATTCGAAGACGAAAGGAGAAGCGTCGAACGGTACCAAAGGCCAGGGCAAACCTAGTCAGAAGTAAGTTGGGCGCATGCAGAATTCGCAAGTACATGAGATGGGGACCAGGAAAATGACAGCATATTTACCTTTTTTGGCGCGAAACAAGACTCCACATGACCTTGTTGATGGCATCTTGTATGACCGCCATCATGCTTGGCTGCATGCTGGCTCCTTCGAAAAAGTCTCATCTTAAATATTTAAGATTGATTAAACATACCCCCTGTGGGTATGTTGGGCGCTGCACTTGAACCTCTTTCGTTGGTGGCCTATGCATCCACACCACGGTGTTGCCCGAATTCCCAGGAAACTATTAACGATCATTTTGATGTTTATGATTCTCCCGTTAGGCTCAAGCGCTAAAGCAGCGGGTGGCGAGCTAAAAATTGGTAGGTATGTTGGGTTTTTAAAACAGGACGATACAGGTGAAAAAGTCGCCCTGATCGTTAACACCTTCATTGTGCAGCCTGAGGACTTCACTCAGTTTCCAGTACTGAATGCTACATTCAAAATGTCCCTGGGTGGCTATGGAACAGCTGAATACATCACCGAGACGTTTGAAGATGTTAAGTACGATTTCAATAACGGTTTGCTGTCGCTAGATGAACAGGCTAACGACCTCGTCATCTCAGCTGAAGTCAATGAAGATGGCTTAAACACTCGTGTGACTGGTCAGGTCTGGATTCGGTCTGCTGCGAAGGCTGGAATTTTGTACCTGGAATATGAAAACGACGAGCCAGGCAGTGACTCAGACGGTGACGATGGCTCTGCAGGGACATTTGTACCGCTACTGCGGGGACAATACGAAGGATGGTGTGGATCTGAGCGCGCTGCTATGCAAATTACGGCAGGCAAAGGACTATTGGAAAATGGTCCCGAGCGAAGGGGCCTCCACGATTATGCCATTGTGGCGCGACTAGCTTTCGACAAACCAGACGTATGTAGCAGCGGTGGTGCTTCCGGAGGACCGGCCTGGTGCGTGACCCGCGCTTTTCATTCGGGCACGTATAATTTTTTTACAAACAGACTCAATCTCGATTCAGAAAATGGTTCAACGAGTTGCTCCCTTGAGAAGGGAAGGCTGCAGTGTCAGATACGAATGCTAGATCAGTCGGTCTCGTGCGATCTTCTGCACACCAATATGGTGCCAAAGCCATACCAACTGTTTGGGCGCAGCTTTGGTGTTCGAACTACCTCCGAACAGCGCCAACCGCTTCCAGAGCCAGCTCCGCCTCAGCATGCGGCTTTGGTCCAAGCGCTCCGGGGACAGTTTGTGGGCTACCTACATAACGAGGCAAACAATCGGTATCAACCTTTCAAACTGAATGTCATTCCGTCTGTATCCACCGTCAATCCACACGATGAAAATCGGGTCTTCGTGTCAGCGACTGCAGTTACCTACTTTGGGCGGGGCCTCACAGGTGAATTCTGGTCGCAGCAGCTAGAAAAGCGGGCATTTTATTTGAGACCTGGGTTCACTCTGGAAAGTCCGGAAACCGATGGCTTTCTTCAGGTCGAGGACTGGCGAAACGGTTACATTCGAGGCGTGTGGATCTCGCACGCTTATGGGCGAATAGGAACCGTTCAGATGATCAAAGGTAACACCATCCCGCCGCTCGATGATGCGGCACCGATCGTAGGAACTGTTGCTGGGGAATTCGAGGTCGCGCCTGCTGGGGGCTTAAGCACACTTAAATGGTGGTTTAAAACGCTCTTTCCCCCTCAGCCACTCGGGCGAGATCAAGGCACTTTCACTTTTGAAGGAGATTCGCGATTGAGCGGTGGGATCACTCGGCCAATCCGCATTGTAAAGGGTTCCTATGATGTTTATTCAAGTTCGTTTAGTTGGATCACCGCGGAATCACCACCACGCATGGTTCTTGGTGAAGTAAGCGACAACGGCGACTTGCGCGTGTTTTGGCCAGGAGCTCCTGTTTGGGGCGTCCGCATGGCCGACTATGCGTATGATTCGCTTCAGAGGATTTCGAATTAGCTGTGGGAGAAGAAAGTGCGTCGGATTACCAAAGTGGCAAAACCTGCTAGTGAATCAGCCGCTAAGGTGCGGACCCGGAAAATAAAGCCTGTACAGGTGCGTGAGGCTGAAAGGCACGGTGTTGATCACAGAGCCCACACGACTCGGGTCAACCGCATTGTTGGACAGCTCCAGGGTATCGGCCGAATGATAGAAGCGAAGAGGTATTGCCCAGATATCTTATTGCAGACAAGGGCGGCAGTGTCAGCCATCCGCTCGTTAGAAACGGCCATTCTTGAGGATCATCTCTATCATTGTGTTAAGCGGGCTTTTTCCGCGAAAGATCAACTAGAGACTGAGATGATGATTCAAGAACTGGTGGATCTCTACGGTACACGGTAAGCATTCAGTTTTGGATACATTCTATGTCGCCATCGTAATCAGCGCAGGTGTAATTGAACTCCATGGCATGGCCGCCGTGGTCGACATAGATCTTTACTTTGCCTTCAGCGCCTGATTTCCAAGCTTTGTATCCAGTGAAGTGTGCGGCATGGTCTGGATTCTCTGCTTCAAAATGTGAAACTGCGCTCCTCGTCGCTTCAATCAATTGCGCTGAGTTAAACGCGCCGAATGCCGATGTTGCCATAAGGCCGAAACTGCCCAAAACCCCCAAAACTCGCTTATTCATAAAGTCCTCCTCCAACCGTAAGTTAACTAATTTCAATCCAAGTATGCATTCCACCGTGCTCGTGAGCCGCATGGCCCGGTCTCGTGCCAGGAAGTGGATTGCGATGCATATCGTTCATAACGTGATGCAGAAAGTGGCAGTGGAATAACCATTTTCCTTGCCGATAAGCTTCGAACTCAAAGGTGCGTTCTTCAGCACTGCTGATATTGATTGTGTTCGCGATAATCTGCTGGTGTGGAGGCAAAAACCCGGCTCCGTATTCCGTTACGCGGAATGTGTGTCCATGCAGATGAATCGGATGCGTCAACATACTTAAGTTTACGACACGTATCCGGACTTTTTCACCACGACGCGCTACCATCGGTACAATGTCAGGGCCGGGCTTGCCGTTCATCGTAAAGTAATTGAAGTCGGTCATCTCAATCGTATCTGGGACTGTACTGCTTGGGTGGATCATCCAGGTTTGGAGAAAGTAAGCGTAGTCGCGGTCGACGGCATACTCTGCAGGTGGATTTTTTGGATGAATGATAAAGAAGCCCGATAGCCCCATGCCGACTTGCTTCGCGCCCATAAAATGGGGATGGTAAAAATATGTTCCGTGTTGCTCCAGAGTGAATTCATAGGTGAACGAATCACCCGGAGGAATAGGCGGTTGCGAAAAGCCAGTCACGCCATCCATATCGATAGGTACGTGTAAGCCGTGCCAGTGAACGGTTGTCGGATCTGGCAGATTGTTCTGCACAACGATTCGAACCTGGTCGCCTTCAACGGCTTCTATAGTGGGGCCTATGACCGAGCCGTTGTAACCCCACGCATTGATGGGGCGACGACGTAATCCATTCGGGTCACTCATATCTTGAAAGCGAATCGTTACGGGCTCAGCGATCAACTGAAAAACTTTTACATTACCGTCCATTGTGTATGGCAATGTGGCGATGCCAGGCGTCACGACTGGCCTAAATCCTGCTTCGAGGGTCGTCGTAGCATTGTCTGTGGTTTGTTCCCGCGCGACACTTTTTAGGTCGACGAGAGGTAAAGCAGCAACACCTGCTCCAAGTCCGGCCATAAACCCGCGGCGTGAATATCTTGGATGGTCGATTTGATCAGTCATGGGATTCTCCGTTCTATGAACCCTTGCGCCATTCATAGTGGATAGCATCTATCATGCCCAAGGGTGGTCCGCAAGATACCTGGTGGGGGTATATTTCAGGCTACCAAAAACAGGTGTACGCGACAATAGGGCGTGGCTCAACGGGCGCGCCTTGAATTTGCCGAGAAAATTCTCAAACGGAAAAATCCTTTGTTTTGAGTCGGTAGATCACTAGAGTTGATTAATGACGGGGCTCCGTGAGAAAATATCCCATGTAAAAACAGCACATTGCATGGTAACCGCGATTCTGCATCTCAAGCGTCGAAAAAAGTACGGTGCCTTGGCGAGGACAAATTACCCCGCAATTTGCAGGCAGTAACTTTTGCTCGTTAAAATCAACAACTTTCAAAACGCAAAACAGGTGGAGTCCCAATTCCACGACGACTTCAAGAGGCTCCGCTACGGAACACTGTCACTGCATACGCCAGTAATCACGGCCGCCTAGCGTAAATGCGAAGTCTGGCAAAGCAATTGCACTCTCTCGGCAATCATATGCCAATCAACCATCATTCGGGAGGTACCATGCGAAAGGCAACGCTATTTACACTTACTCTCACAGTCATTAGTAGCATCACGCAGGGCTGCGGCGTCGAAGAGCAACATGTCGGCACCAGCGATAGCAAACCAAGAGGCACGGCGTCAGTGGCATTCAGCAGTGATTCCATCGAACCTGTAACCGAGCCAAGCGATTCGTCATTTTGCACGACTGCAGCTACTGAAACTATCGAGCAACAATTTGAAGCTGAAGAATCCGAACTCAGCAGTCCCGATGGAGGCACCAAAAGCCCCTATCCAGCCGCAATGCTCCTACAGTCAGGACTCGATGAAAATAAGCTAGAGGAACCTGAATGCTCGTCTGCAAATCCGATTGCTCGCGAATTTTTGAAACTAGTTATTAGAAAATTACTGAACTCAGGTGACAAATATGAAGATGTGATCACTGGCGACAACAGACTGCGATTGCACCTCGCAGGCCTTGAAACGGGTCTTAAGGCTCAATGGGGAACACTCATGAAGCAACTCGATGCGCCAGGTGGTCCAGCTGGGGGCGGCACAGGATCGATCACCGTTTATAGCACAGTACACAAAGTCGACTTCAAAGTCACAGTGAGCCGATTGTCAGGCGAAACGCATATTTATGTGGATAAGGCGACCGGAAAACTTGACAAGTGACCGTCATCAGAAAGAACGAAGGCGCTCAGATTGAAGAGCGCCAACAATTTGAAGGCCTATTGGGCCTGAGATGCTCGATCGCGAGCAAGGTATTTCACCGAGGCCAAATGCGAGTTATCATGCAGAGAGTCATCATTCTAAACGCAAAGGCCGATTTGGCTGCGGTCCGTGGAGAGAGTTCATGTCGTATTCTTCACCTGCAGTCGATGTAGAAGTTCCTCAGGAAAACAGTTCGGCAAGTTGGCGCTTTCCAGTGTTGGTCTATCTTACGACGCGCGTATCACTGCTCTTCATTTCAGGAATGGGGCTTGGACTTGTTCCCACGCTCTTCACCAAGATGCATCCTCAGTCGACGGGCTGGACGGCTCTCGACGGGTTTTGTCGGTGGGACTGCTGGCATTATGCACGGATTGCCATTCATGGCTATCAACATGCATACCAGACCGCCTTTTGGCCACTTTTGCCAGTACTCACGGGGATTGTTCATAGCGTGACACGTATCCCCGCGCCTATTGCGCTGCTTTTGCTGGCCAACATAGCTTGCGTCGCCAGCTACTGGATGGTTTACCGCGTCTTTAGAATTTTTAGTGCCGAGAGCACAGCTCGCCTGGGCTTGTTATGCTTTGTCCTTTTTCCCTTTTCCTATTTCCATAGCGCTGGCTACCCCGAATCGCTGATGGTGCTCTGTTCAGCTGGTGCGGTTTGGCTGGGAGCGCGCCAGAAACATTGGCTGGCGGCACTGCTACTCGGGATTGGAGTCCTGGCGAGGCATGTCACGATTGTTATGGGTTTGACCCTCGTAGCGGCTCAGATTCGTGACCGGGGGTTCGGCAGGCTTTTTTGGGCGAACAAGACGGTACTGGCTTTACTACTGCCACTGATTGCCGGCGCTATCTATGCGGGAGCTTGCTGGTCAATGACTGGTGACCCACTTAGCTTCTACCGAATGCGAGACAAATGGGGACCAATGGCATGGACGTCGCTGCCGAGCGCACTGGTCCAGCAGCCAAGACAGCTCCTTTGGTGGTTGTTTGGGGCCAGCTCATTGGTTCCCGCATTCGGATTTTTGTGGCTAGTTCGTGATCGACGTTATGCAGAGTTGGTTGCCGCCGGTGTGCCCTTGCTCTTAACTTTTTGGGCCATTGGAGTCTGGGGGCTAGGGCGATACTCAGCATCCCTGTGGCCGGGATTCCTTGGTATAGCCATTTGGCTCGAACGTTACCCGCAATTGGTCGGACCGGTTATAGGTGCGTCGGCTATGCTACAAGGATTTCTCTTTTATCTGTGGTCGCATCAGTTTGCGATTTTGTGATTGGCCAAGACGCAAGAAGTTCGTAACCTGTCGGGTAGATTCAAAAAGCGAGCTTTTTCTTGCGGAGTGCTACTGTGAAGGGAAGTCGTTTCGCCCTCGCCCTGACCATTGTCATCGCCATAGCCGCCATCCTTCGCATCCTATGCATCGAAGTCAATAGCATTTGGAGAGACGAGTTCGCTCAACTCTCAGCATACTATGCCGATTTCGACGGAATGCTAGCTATCGCCGCCAGCCACATGCAACCACCATTGGACTATTTAATTGGCTGGGGACTTCGCCACCTTGGGATCATTGAACACGACTGGGGCGTCCGACTATCCGCCTTTACATTCGGTGTTGGATCGCTAATTGTCTTAGCGATTTGGCTGCGTAAGTTTGCCGGTGACCTAGCGACTCTGGTCATCGTCACCATCGTTGCGATCAACCCAATGCATGTGCAGCTGTCTGTCGAAGGACGGCCGTACACTATATTTCTGTTCTTCTTTTTACTCAGCGGACTGTGGCTCACTAAGGCCCTTCTCGAAAATCACCGGCGCGATTGGGTTTACTTTGGCATAGCAGGCTCCTTGTTTTTCCTGACTCGAGGTCTAGGTCCCAACGTTGCGTTCTTGTGCTTTGTCTGCTGTGCCATTGCCTACCTTTTCTTTTATGCTCGCAGCGCCTCATCCTTAAGCGCAAATACCAAAAGTATAGCAAGGCATCTAACCGTCACTCATTTGTTCATTGGCATCTTTGTCGCAATTCCTACTTGGCGAATGCTGCTATTAGGCTCAGCCAGCGGCCGTGATTTCGAACCAGGAAACGGCACACCATTTTCTGTCTTGATCGACAACTCAAGTCAGCTGCTGACGCAGACAATTGATTTGATATTTGGTACACATACACCCATGCTGCAGATCTACTTTGCCATATCGGGCGTTGTTTTGTTGGCATATCACCTGACACGCGCAACTTGGGACCAAAAGGCCTATGGATTTCTCTTTCTTGCCGTCACTGGCTGTTATGCGTTTGTCTATGTGGTTCCTTACAACTTGACTCAAAAGGTGTCCAGTGTTGGGAAGCCGGGTTACCTTCAACCGTTTGCCATCTTCCTCTTGACCGGATACGGATACTTGATTGCCTATGCAGCCCGCAGAATGCAGGCTTCGGCGTCCAACTCCTTTCGACGTGCCCTGGTTACATCTCTCGGGATCGTCGTCGTCGCCGCCTCAGTTTGGCATTACGTACCTGCATGGAAGCTCACCAGTTCTCTCATGCATGAGCCGATCAGAAATCAATGGCGCGAAGCCCTCGTCGAAATTAAACGTGATTATGGATCCGAGAACGGTCTATTCGTAGGGATTCGTGCTGGGTATAATCGATACATTCCATACTTTCTAGGGGCTGACAGGTATGTCGCGAAGTCCGTGACAACCACGAATATTCGGCTGCTAAAAACTATGATTCAAAATGACATTAGCGTGCTAAATCATCGCAATATCCATGTTTCCATTATGAACCACCATATCGACGATCGCTTCAAGCTTGCCGATGACGTCGTCCTTCCCGAGCCGGTGAAAATGACTCGAGTGCGCGGCCTGACAATATTCCATATCGTCGATGCTGGTGAAAATGGAGCTCGGAATTTCCTGACATTCCTGAAGTGGCTGGCCACCACCAACACACCGCAGCAATGGGTTGATGCCTATACAGCCATTGCGGAAATTGAGCGGCAACTTGGCAATGCGTCGGTTGCAGAGCATTATCAAACTTTAGCCAAAGAGATGCTTCCCGCTTCTTTCAAATAGTCCCCCGATTGGGCCTTGCAAAACTAGATCTTCCGACAATACACCGCATATCCAAGCGTGTCTTTTTTGAGGTCATCCAAGTGATCAAGCAAGTAGAGGATCGGGGGAAGGCCGCACCAAACGAGAGGAGCGGAAATCACGAACATAAGCAAGCAAGGTACCAGCAACCACGGATTCCTCGCGCTTCTGAGAAAGTGCGAAGGCAATTCGATGAGCCGCGTCGATATATTCCAAAAATACCCACCGCGCGGGGTCAAAAAGACGATTTCGAAGCCAGCCGCCTCACAAAGATGACGCAGTCCATAGCAGGTAAAATTGAAGTAATGGAACGGATCATCGTGCAACCACCAACCTTGGGGTGCCGTTAGAAACAACTTTCCCCCAGGCTTAAGTACTCGATGAAACTCCTTCAGAACTGAAGCGGGCTCGGGAACGTGCTCTAGAACCTGAATATTCAACACCGCGTCAAACGTCCCGCTCTCGACGGGAATCTTGGACAAGTTGCAAACATATGTTAAAGCCGAGGATTCGGCGTAGTATTTCGGAGTTTCACACCAATCCGCCGACTCATAAACAATTCCATCAAAAAACTGGCGATAGTTCTGTGAACCGGCCCCAGCGTCAAGGAGTCTTTCTCCAATGAGCAATTCACTCCGTGCAAACTGAACGAATTTGATGATGCTGCCCAGTTCGGGATAGTAGACTCGCAACAATGCACGCGCCCAAGTGTTGCCTAGCGCCCGTCGATACCCCCTTATCATCCAGTCTTGAATGGCGCGCTGGCGGTGGCTCAACATGGAAGGTGTTTCTTTCGCTACGCAAAGTTCGTAAGATAGTGAAACAATTTCTCGGGCATCTAAGTATTTTCTGATATTGATTCGTGAATTGAAAGCAATTAGATTACTTTGTTTTCTGCCTGTACGGGAGATGGCCTCGGGATGGAAGTATTTGAGCAATACTCACATACCTATAGCGCACACATGGAGCAAGCCCTGGCCGGCTATGGAGCGAAGCACGCGTGGGTCACCAAATACAAGGCTAACCTTATCATCGCTGCATTGCGGCGGCACGGCGCTATCTCTGCACCAGAGGTACTGTTAGATGTGGGTTGCGGCATTGGCTTGATCGATCAACACCTGATCGACGGCACCAGGAGTGTCCACGGAGTCGACGTTTCCAGTTCATCCATTCATCTCGCGGCAGCTCGCTGCCCGTCTGGCATCTTCTCTTGCTATGATGGCCGAACACTGCCGTTTCCGGAAAACAGTTTCGACGCAACCTTCGCCGTATGCGTGCTGCATCACATCGCTCCCGATCGCTGGGTAGATTTTGTTTTGGAAATGAAACGTGTGACGAAAATGGGTGGACTGGTGATGGTTTTTGAGCACAACCCCTATAACCCTGTAACCCGTTTGATTGTCAATCGCTGTGAGTTTGACCGTGGGGTAAAACTGCTTACCCCTGGAAAGCTCACAGCCCTAATTCGTGCGGCATCGCTGCCAATTGTCGAACGAGGCTCATTCTTATTTACTCCATTTCAGCGGAAGTGGGCGCAACGGCTTGACGGAGCGCTACGCACTATCCCATTTGGGGCGCAGCACCTCATCATCGCCAAGAAAGCCTCAGTCACAAATTCTTAGCGGCGACATCTTGTTTGCCAACGAGCGGAACATCCAGGCGGTATAAACGCTTTTGACAGCAACTTCCAACGAAGTTGGCCTCCAATCCATGGGCAAGACTTGCTGTGAAAAAGTTATATCACCCGAATTGGAAAGAGCTTTGACGAAATTTAAAAGAACTTTTCGGCGCAGCACCTTTTCAATGGTATGAACAATCTCGAGGATGGACGTTGGCTTCCCGGAAGCAACAATCAATTGCTCCCTTCTCGGATCCTGATCCAAGATCCGCGCGCACAAGAATTTCGCAACATCTTCAATCCAAATAAAGTCGCGAAGAGTTGTCATGCGCCCAACAATCGTTGTCTGTCGACGTCGCATCGTGTTATCAACAATGGTTGGGATCAGCCCATTGCGATTGGCGATATTGAAGTAGCCAAATACTGAGCTGAGCCGACAAATCGACACGCGGCGAAACAACGGTCGCGATAGCAGCAATTCTTCCTGAGCAAGTTTACAGGCGCCGTACGGTCGCAAACTCTTGGGCTGTGACTCAGTGCTGACAAGTCGCTGCCCCTCAAAAAGCGCTCCTGCGGAGCTCGCCAAGATAACACCAACGTTGAGGCTAAAGCGCGCGGCCAGCCCCTCAAAAAAATCAATCACCCTGTGAAACATGCGCAATTCCGCGTCGCAAGCCTCTGCTGAAGAGTCCATGCCCGCGCTTCCAGCGCACCAAATCACGTTCACAGATATCGACATGTCCGCTGATGACGCCGTACTTTCTACACTTTTGGTGATCGCCTCGATCATTTCAAGGGCGCCACGCAAATCTTCAGGGCTTCGCCAAAAACCTTTTGAAGAGTAAAGCACTCGGCACCCATTGCTAAGGAACGCCTGTGTCAACGCCGTTCCAATAAGTCCAGTCCCAAAGACGACATGCATGGTGGGTGACGTTTGCTGCTCACAATCTAAGAGGATATTCATGCGCTGACTTGCGCTACATTCGAACGCACTGGATCCGGAGCGTGAGCCACCACAAAATACGAGGGCTTTCCTTGTGTGTGGAGCAAAAGCACGGAGACGTATTCCAACATAAGCCCACACATAAACATGAGCATTCCACCAAAAAACAGGACCAACAAGGCAAGGGACGACCATCCCTGGACAGCAATGGTACTAGGGGAGACAATCTTAGTGAAAATGATGACAGCTCCAATAAAGAAACTGATCACGGATACAGATCCGCCCAGGAGCATGCATAATCTTAAAACCTTGACGTGTGACGACAGCAACAGGCGAATGAAGTGTGCCAACAACTTGGAAAAACTATACCCCCCCCACCTTCCCCGACAGCACTCGTGTATCGACCATCTCCACGTGAACGGTTCCAATTCTTTCCGTAAACCAGCAAAGCGCCGTATCCAGATAGGGATCATGCCCAGACACGGATGCCGTCGATCGAGCGAGGGTTCCTCGGATCATTCTAAAACTACTGAATTCAGCAACAAATCGATTGCCGGTGAGTGATTTAACAATTCCCTTTGCCAAACGCGACATGCTGTCGCGCGCAACCGAATGGACAACACTTTGCCTCAGCGGTTTCCCGTAGATGATGTCGTAGGAATGTTTTTCCGCCTCCATAAGCATGAATTGCATGTCAGCAGGATTGTGCTGAAGGTCCTCGTCTAGAGTGCAGATCCAATCACCGGAAGTATGCAGGATGCCGGCGATGGTGGCTGCATGTTGCCCAAAATTACGAGAGAGCACGACGACTTTGATCCAATCGTGCACCTGCGCAAGCCTTTGGAGCACATGCAGCGATTCATCAGTGGATCCATCGTCAACAAAAATCGCTTCCACGAGTGTGTAAGCGAGGCCATTTTCAGCCCAATTTTGCCGCACGCGATCGAGACCTGCAATCAACTCATAAATGTATGCTGCACCGTTGTACACGGGCGTTACTGTGCTGACAGTCACCATGCATGCATCCAGCATTGTATTGGTACGTTCTCCCGGTGAATATACCAGCAGGCACCTTGATTACCAAACTCTAATTACTGGCGGGTTGTTGGATGCACGACCCGAGCGGCGCACGTGCCTGATGCAAAGGAATAGCAACACCTGGCACGATCATCTTCACCCAGCGCTGGGGAAGCCCTCTCAATCTCAATCCGCACATGCATGTGCTCTGTATCAAAAGTAAATACCAAACAGGTGATGCTCCTGGTGGGCCTCACTCCAAACAGATGCCACATTGCAGAGAGTGATTGAACTCATGCCGATTATCAACCGCCGGTCGCGCCGATGAGAGCACTTGTTTTTTGAGGATGAAGACTATCTAGATTTTCAATTCACGGGAGGTCAACAATGCGGCGTCGGCCTGACCCTCAGCGTGCTCACGAGACCCGCAACAAACGTCAACACCGCTCAGATTCCAAGACCAATCTGTATGCCTATCCGAAAAGCGCAGCATCGGAAATAGTTGGCTGAGAGTATTCGGAGCTGACAAATGGTTTACGAAGCATTTCTGACGGATCGATT
>CAZLMG010000032.1:42652-48773 GCA_964560765.1 uncultured Oligoflexales bacterium | reverse complement strand
CATGATTTCACGGAAGTGACATCAGCCCCCAGCAACAATCTTGGGGGCCAGTTTACAATTTTTACATTTCTGCAATTTTGGGGTACGGTCGTGCTCCGTGGCCACGGGGGAAGAATTATGGGCCAGACGCGAAAGATTTCAGTGACAGTAGAGGCGAAGGTTCTGACTTATGTCCTTGGCGAGATTGATGCTGCCAAGCGGGATATTGCCGAGGGCTTGCGGCTAGAAACTGACATGGAAAACTGTATTCATCAGATCCGAAAGCGGATTAAGCGAATTCGCGGCGCACTCAGACTGATGCGAGGTTGTCTGGCGGGGGGGTATTCTCGTCTGGTCAAAAAGTGTCGTTCCGCTGGCCAGTTGTTGTCGGCACTTCGAGATGCTGACGTGCTGGTGGAAACTCATGATCAACTGCTGAAAGAGTTTCCCGATCATCTCTCTGACAACGACTGGCAAGGCATCCGGCACTTGTTGCAGTTGCGGCGGAATAGCCTTGAAGTAGATGGACCTGGCGCGGCACGCCGGTTAGAGAGGGTACATAGGAAGCTCAAGAAGGTCGAAAAGTGGCTTGGAAGGTCCGGAGTTGCTAAGTGCGATGCAGGCCTGTGGCGCCGCGACTTTAAAAGGACCTATGGTCATGCTCGGTATGCGATGCTAGCTGCCTATGCGAGCGATAGCCTCGCAACATCGAAGTTTCATGAATGGCGCAAAAGAACAAAAGATCATGCGCTGCAATTGCAAGTGCTGCAAAACTTGCACGTCATTCAGAGTTCGGATCGACGATCAGCGGCAGAAACCTTGGCGGACGTACTTGGCGTTGACCACGATCTAGCTGTTTATATGGAAACGTTGAATGCCGATTCCATCGGAACGTCAGCCCAGCGCGAGCGACTGAGGAGCTTGATTGTAGACAGCCAGGAGCAATTGCGTCAGCGTGCAAAATTGCTTGGTTTGCGCCTGTTCCCAGAGCGGCCCAAGTCATTCCAAAGCGATTTCTATGCGGCCATTTAATTCTGGCTCGATTGCGTGTCGGGCGTACCCCTCTACGGCGTCATAGATAGCTGCATGGATCGCTGTGCATCGCGAATGAGTCTAGCTTTGGACCTGTGGGAAAGAACGGTCGGAAGAATGAGCAGGAGCTTAAGGTCGTAAAGAAGCTGCAATCCAAGCAATCGGAGTCGCTTGCGCCGAATGGCTCGCCAAGAGGTATCGACGCTAAATCGAATGGTTTGGAAGATCGCGCTAACGATGGATAAGCGAGGATTCTTCAATTGATGAATTTGGATGCCGCGACGACAGAGGGTGTCAATGACCCGCCTTTGCGATCCAGTAGCCGAGTGGTTCGAATGCAGGTGCCCAATCCTAGCGCCTGGAACCATGAAGAGGCGATAGCCGGCAAGTGTTGCTCGGTAGAGAAGGTCACGATCTTCACCATACATCCAGAAAACGGGATCAAAATAACCGACATCCTGCAGAGCCTTCGGTCTCAACGCGATGCAAGAACCATTGGCCCCTTGATGTCCGATAGGATAGGACTCCCTAACGCTGCCCAGCACGAGATCGCGCAAATATTTCTTGTTACTTGCCACATAGAGCCGAAGGGTCAGATCACTAACGTCGTTGCTCTCGTAGTTTAAGGACAAAGGGAACGTTGCAAAAGCGCGATCGTCTTCCATGAGTACCTTGCACAATTTTTCAATGCAGTCCTTTTCAACGTGGGCGTCCTGATTGATCAAGAGCACAACGTCAGACCCTTGCTTGATCGCATAATCCATACCGATGTTACATGCGTTTCCAAAACCGATCTTTGGTTTGGTCGTCAAAGTAGTCAGATTGGCAAGCTTGCGAAATCTCTCTTCAGCCGGCAAGGATAACCGCTCTGGACTATTGTCCACGATGACAACCTCTTCGATCGGGCAGCTGCTGTCGACGAGGCTCTGAACACACCGCTCAATGTAAGCGTCTCCGCGGTAAAATGGGATAATGACCCGAATTTTAGCAGACTGGATATCCACTCGCGCCTTTAAGTGTTCGTGCGAGACGTTGCCAGTGCTCAGGCTATGTTGGCTGACACGTCCGCCCGACATGAAGTCCTTCCAGAGTTGATGCTTTGCTGGAAACGCAAAATAAGCTCGCGCCAAGTTGACGAGTCCCAAGGGTAGATTCCCCAATTCCTGGTACGCCAACGCGATCAGAAAATACTGATGCGACACAAAAGGAGGATGATCCTTGAGGAGCGTTTTGTACTTCTTGAATAGGTGCTTTCTACCCACGACTTTGGCATAACGGTTTCTAGTGATTCCGTCGGCAGCGTAGTGGTACTCAACGAGTGGTTGCGGACAGTGCTGGAAGTGATAGACCTGAGCCAGCCGAACCAACAAATCAAGATCAATATATCGCGGCAGTGACTCGTCAAAAAGTCCGATTCTGTCGAAACACTCTCGCTTCATGACAACGGACTGGATACCGATCCGCCATACTTGAAAATCCATCGTCTTCGGATCAATCAGCTGGCCTAGCCTCACAACAGGTGAGCTATGGTATGCTTCCCTGCCGTCGGAACCAATGCGCAGCATATCACTGTAAAACACCCCAGTCTCGGGCCCCGTTTCATCGAGTGACTGCATCGCTAATTCCAGTTTCTGTGGTAACCAGACATCATCGCTATCCTGGAATGCCACCAAGCGACCTCGTGCTGCGCGCACCCCAAGATTGCGTGCGGCCGCGCAGCCGATATGGGAGCTGCGGATGATGCGCACCTTTGGGTTCTCCGCGAATTCAGCAAGCACCTGATCCGTATCATCTATGGAGCCATCATCGACGACCAGCAGTTCGAAATCTGGAAAGGTCTGATTGAGTACGCTGTCAATGGCTCGGGATATAGTTTTGGCACGGTTAAAGGTTGGAAGCACCACGCTAACAGTTGGCTGCATGAATCACTCCCTGCGTCTTGAACCCACGTCGTCTGAAGAGGGCGAAAATACTGAATTGCTGCGCAGATTTTAGCAGCTCAGCTCTTTGGGTCTAGTCATTTCGTAGGTGAGTCTGGTGCCAGCTAGGCTGCCGCAGCAACTCTTCTCATGCCGCATCATCGTGTTTCAACGAGTTGGGATGTGCTGTTGCAATTTCGTCCTAAAGTCTTTAGTCTGCACCCATGCAAAATAACGACAACAATCGTCAAAATGGTGGTTTTCGGTCGATTAACGGCGGCTCAACGGGCAACCCAATCGACGATTTTTTTGAACAACTGTCGGACTGGCTGCGCAAGATGTCCTCGGGCGGTGGCGGCGGTCGCGGGCCCAAACTGCCGTCCCATAGCAAGCTGTACCTTGGTGGTGCCGTCTTTCTGATTATCCTGGCCATTACATCCGTGTACACCGTCGATGTTAGTGAGGAAGGTGTGGTCACTCGATTCGAGCGATACCATGCCACCTCGCCTCCGGGGCTCCACTTTAAGCTTCCCCTCGGCATCGACCGCGTCATTAAAGTACCTTCAAAGGTTCTGCTGCAGGAAGAATTCGGATTTCGCTCTACTGGCCATAGTGGACGCGAATCCCAGTATGCCAAATCTGGGTATGCAGAAGAGAGCTTGATGCTTACCGGTGACCTCAACGTGGCAGACGTGGAATGGATCGTACAGTATCGAATCAGCGATCCTTGGAAATTCTTATTCAATGCACGTCACGTGCAGAAGAACATCCGAGATGTTTCCATGTCGATCATGCGTCGAGTTGTTGGAGACCGATTGGTCGGTGATGTCTTGACCGTGGGGCGGGTGGAAATCGCTGACGAGGCCAAGCGTCTGACGCAGGAAGTGGTGGATAAGTATGATATGGGAATCACCATCATGGCGGTGGTCCTTCAGGACGTCACGCCACCCGATGCCGTAAAGACCGCTTTTAATGACGTTAACGCTGCCAAGCAAGAGCAAGAACAGGCAATCAATGTGGCGGAGCGTGAATATAACAACGTCATTCCTGAAGCCAAGGGTAAGGCCGAGCAGCTAATTGCGGATGCGGAGGCATTCTCCGTGTCGCTCGTCAACCATGCTAAGGGCGACGCTTCGAAGTTCAACTCGATGCTCACGGAGTACAAGAAGTCACCCGGCGTCACCCGCCGTCGAATGTTTATTGAGGCGATGGAGGAGGTGTTCGGAAACTTGGATCGACTGATTGTCGTCGATAGCAAGATAAAGGGAGTGTTGCCCTTGTATCCATCCATGGAAAAGATCATTCCGGTGCCCGAAGGCGGTAAAGATAAGTGATGAAGAATTTACAGACGCTCATAATTCCTGTGATTCTGGTGCTGCTTGGAGTGCTGAGCTTCAGTGGCACTTATACCCTTCCCGAAGGGCGGCAGGCTTTGGTTACCCAATTTGGCCGCATTGTCGGCGAGCCGATAACGGGCGCTGGGCTGCATTTTAAGATCCCGTTTGTTCAGGATATCCGCTATTTCGACAAGCGCATTTTGGAATGGGATGGAGACTCCAACCAGGTTCCCACGAAAGACAAGAAGTTCATTTGGGTCGATACGACAGCGCGCTGGCGCATCATCGACGCGGTGAAGTTTGCGCAAACGGTGCGTACCGAGGAATCGGCTCAGACGCGCCTAGACAGCATTCTTGATGGCGCTACGCGCGACGTTATCTCCAACAACAACTTGGTCGAGGCCGTTCGCAATACGAATACTCTGATAGAACAGGCCAAAGAGCGAAAAAGTGCGGCAGCCCAGGCGGCATCGGACTCAACGTCGACTCATGTGGAAATGGAAGAGGAGATTACTGGCGATCTGGAAGCGATTTCCGTCGGTCGGGAGCGACTCAGCGCCGCCATTCATGAGCGCGCTCGGGAAAAGTTAGTCGAGCTAGGGATCGAATTGATCGACGTTCAACTGCGACGCATCGCTTATGAGAAGAGCGTCGAAGAGAAAGTCTATGATCGAATGATTTCAGAGCGCAAACGCATTGCCGAAAAGATCCGTTCTATCGGCAAGGGCGAACAGGCCAAAATTCGCGGTAAGCTGAATCGCGATCTGAAGGAAATCGAGTCAAAGGCCTATCGTCAGAGCCAGGAAATCAAAGGCCGGGCGGAGGCGGAAGCCATTCAGATCTATGCGAAATCGCTCGGCCAAGATGCTGATTTCTACGAGTTCTCGCGCACCCTTGAGGCGTACCGCAAGACGTTGAAGGACAAGGGCAACTTTGTCGTGTCAACCGACGCCGAATTCTTGAAGCTATTGCGGTAATCGCTGAATTCATTTCGCAGGCACCGGCGTGTTGCCACGTGCGGCGGTGTTGCAGAATCCCACAAAACCGCATGATTTTTACCTTCATTCTCAGTTATTTTTGACTCTTACGACCGCCTCGCAAGATTCCTGGCAACTGAATACGCAACGACTGCGCGAATACGACTTGGGTTTTCCCTGCGGACACTACTTGCATGAGTATGCATGCTCGGAAACCTTTCCGCCTACTCACTGCGGTTGAGTGGGCAGCTTGCCTGTTTCCCTTCAGGTTTCTATTTAGACGTCGGGTGGTTATCTCAAGAGGGGGTTGTGATGAGAAGTTTGCTAACTCGGTTTCGGCGGACTGTAACATTCAGCATATTTAGTTTGCTCCTGCCTGCCCAGCAGTCAAGCGCTGTCGAGCCAATCGAAGTCCTTTGCGACATTGTAAGCATTCTCGCCGATGCTAAGTACATGCTAGATCGTTCGATGAGTCATATTACGCAAACCATCGACAATGACATCGTTCAGATGAAGAAGATACTCTATCATTCCTCAGAACTTGAAATTGCAGATGGCTACAAGAGCGAAGAAATCAAAACGAGGCTATATCAGGCGCTAGAGTTGCTCTCTGACGCCAAGGCCTGCAACGAGGAATTTGCTGCTGAGCACTCTGCGAGTTTTTGGTGGTTTGCCGTCCCGATTGTCGGGCCCAGTTTCTACATGGCCAGAGAAACTTGCGGGACGATCACGGCGCTCATTGACGACAAGTACCACCTCTGTCTCAAGAAGATGGCGGCAGCTCGTGATGCGATTAGTGGGTTGCTAAGAGATATTGAGCATCGCAGTGACAGTGTTTATGCTAGTCCTGATAGCTCACCACAGCCCGAACCGTCTG
>CAZLMG010000032.1:27603-42552 GCA_964560765.1 uncultured Oligoflexales bacterium | reverse complement strand
ATACGCCATCTCCCGAGCCGTCTGATACGCCATCTCCCGAGCCGTCTGATACGCCATCTCCCGAGCCGTCTGATACGCCGTTTCCCGAGTCGTCTGATACGCCGTTTCCCGAACCGTCTGATACGCCGTTTCCTGAACCGTCTGATACGCCGTTTCCCGAACCGTCTGATACGCCGTTTCCCGAACCGTCTGATACGCCATCTCCCGAGCCGGAGGAACCGCTTACTGACAGTGACGTGTGTAATCACTCAGAAGGAGCGGAGAATGGATCATGTCAAACAGCTAATGATCTGATCGATGATTTTTGTGCCGCGATTGCGCTAGAAGGTGACACGCCGTCCGACGATGAAGAGTACTTCATTGCATTCTATCCGGCTGAACCCCCTGAAGTCGGTGTTTGTACTGAGGGCAACCTTGATGAATTGTTAAACGTTGTGGGCGAGGGTATTGATCGAGACACGAAGTCGACGCTGTCTGACGTAGAGTTTGTTTCAAAGACATCTCGCTTTGGAAAGGCCCTCTATGAAGCGGCCATGTGGTGCGCGCGCTTAGGGAAAGCCAAGAGCGTGATCAAGGGTTTGCCAGCGGCCGCCGAGAAGCCGTTGAGAGAAATCTTTTCAAGCCTGCCAGCATCGAAAGTCGACGACTATTTTGAACATCTAAAACTGCGCTCGAATGACCTTGATAGCATTCCTGATCCAGAGGTTCGCGAGGCTGTTAGGAAGACAGTCGAATCTCTTTCTGCTGACGGGCAAGTTTTTGATCCAGGCATCCATGCGGATAAGGTGCGGTCGCTCTGGGAATATACGCGCCGGAAGCTGAACCTAGATCAGTCAACAATAGATGCTGCAGAGGATGTGCTGGGGGCGTTAAGAGAGTGCAGCCCAACAATCGTGAAGAAGAATCGATCCGTCAGTGAGATCATTGACAGCGTTTCTACGAGGATTAAGAACAAGTATGGAACTTTGGATGACTTACCAGTGGAAGAGCGGATACTGCATCCTGATGGCGCTTCCTATGTGCCGAAACCTCCAGTGCGTGACTTGGATAAGGTCTTGCAAATGGATGGCCCAGAGAAATGGGCGCTTTTGCCGGAGGGCGAGCATTTGCCTTTCATTATAGATCTGAACGGCGACCTCTGGGTTTCAAGGGGTCGAACATTAGCTGGTCACTATGACCTATCAGGCGGCGCCGACGTCCTCGGGGCGGGCACTTTCAGAATGATGAGGGGGCCTAACGGCGAGCCACTGATCGCAGCCTTAAGTTCACAAACCGGTACCTATAAACAGAGCGTAAAGTTTCTCTCCTCGAATTTAGGCACTGCTGTTGCCAAAGGCGCTGTTCCTTGGGAAAAAATGGGCTTTTCTATATCGGAGACGCTGGCAGATAGAACCGTTTTGCCCTAGACGACGAGTTCGTCGATAAGTGCTGAGTTGTCTGCGAGTCTGCTAAATCAATTCGCCCTGGTTTCGTTGATCCATTTCATGCAATGGTTTGCCGATGCCAGGGCAGACCTCTAGGTCATTCTGGGTTCTCCTACCTCCATACCCGCGTCGGTGAAATAGTCTTGTTGGCATCTATCGTATCCCCGGCTTCAGGGGCATATCCTCGTCATGCTTAGGTTTCCGTTCTGCAACTTTCCGCAAAATCGCAGACGCATCTCGCCGTTGGGTCGCATTTGCCAGCCGAAATGATTGGCAGTTCTTCTTGTTATCAATATTTTTTCTAAGAATGTCGATTGACAGGGTTCTGACAGCGGTTCTTCGATGCGCGAGGTCTGCGTGCGGAATTCCTTGAAGCTTTGCCTGCAACAATGACTGGCATGAATGCTGCTTGAGTCAAGTGTTTGCTGATTTGCCGTGTTTTTCGGAGCGCAATCACAGAAAGTGGGCAAAAAAGAGATGTACTATGTTCAATTTCTACAGATGCGTTTTAAAGAGGCTCAGCTGAAGAATAGCAGATATTCGCTGCGATCGTTTAGCCGAAGGCTAGGTGTGAACGTAGCGACGATATCGAAGCTGCTGCGAGGAATTGAGATTCCATCCGACCGGGTCATGCTTAGGATTCTAGATATACTGCAAGCAGATCCCCATGAAAGATTGTCTTTCATCGACTCCGTGCTCACCCAGCGGTCGAAGGACTTGCTCAATGAGGCTCATTGCCTTTCCCTCATCGTTGAGCCGCAGGATCCACAATTTGCGGATCAATCTATCTCGGACATGATTGAGGCGAACCGGATGAATCTGGCTCCAGGAGCTAAGCCCGATCTTGTGCTGATCAGAGTAACCTTTTTTCCCGACGCACAGTCATAAGAAGATTCTGGCAACCATCCTGAAGCCGGTTCAGTTAGTGGTTCAACCTCCTAAAAGTATTTATCATTATCTAGTATCCATCAAGAAAAGCTGTCATCAGCCGATGTTAGGGGTGATTGGGTCGGGCGTTCTGTAAGTTTCGCACCGATAAAAGGTCGCCTGATGTAGGTGTGATATGCGTCAGCTGTTTCTTCTCTTTGCTATCGCTGGAGCAACGCTTGGTTGCGTGCGAGCAGCTTCATCTGGTTCGTCAAACCAGGCGGATGACGCTGTGCAGGGCAAGGTATCCACGCGCAAGCCGACAGAGCTTCCTGGTGGCATACCGGGCTACGAGATCATCGACGACCGGATGATTGTGCGGGCGCCGTTGGCGTCGCTGCCGGGGACTGCTGTCATCAGTCTCGAAGCATTAAGCGTTACCGATGGCTTTGTGATGAGTCAGGCGCGAATTGCCAATGAAGTGGTTAAAGTCACTGTATCGTACGAGGACGGGACGGTCATACCGGCGGAGGAGCTTCTCGGCGATCTACAGTTTTGTGTAATGCCGCGCGACGAGCCGGAAGATCCCGGCAGTTGGCGAGTCTTAGTATTGGACGATCCGGCGGGGGCCGCAACGTTGTTACAGGTGATCAGCCCACAAATCATCACGCTGGACAGCGATCAGCGGGTGACCGCCCACTGCTTTCCGCATCGCGCGACCAATAGCGGATTTGCGGTCGTTGCAGCGCGCGAAGTCCCCCATTCTGCGATTGTTGTTGGTGGGCTGAATCTTACGCAAGCGCTTGGGGGTCAGCGGCATAAATCGAGTTGTGTTGTCTTGCCTGGACAGGGGCTGAAGTGCTGGGGCTACAATGCATTTGCCGCGCTTGGATTGGGAGATACACAGAATCGCGGCTTCAACGTCGCCCACATGGGCGAAAACTTACCGTTGCTTGATCTCGGCACGGACCTGGAGATTGCGCAAGTAACTGGCGGCTCAGGATTCCATTGCGCAGTCTTTGTCGATGGCCGTGTCAAATGCTGGGGAGATAACTACCTGGGCGCGTTGGGTCTTGGCCTGGGCGACATTGCGCCGCATCGAATGGTGGGCGATGAGTCAGCGGACATGGGAGAGAACCTGCCCTTTCTCGACCTGGGGTCTGACCTGCGCGTCCGGCAGCTCAGCTCTGGTAACAAATTCACATGTGCCGTTTTTGACACGGGCGTGCTGAAATGCTGGGGGAGTGCTTCTTGGGGCGCGGTTGGTCGTCCCACCGAAAGTGGGAAAACACCGGAGTCAATGGGAGACAATCTGCCACTCGTCGATGTGGGTTCGGGGCGAACCGTCAAGCGGGTGGCGGCTGGCTACGGCCATACCTGCGCGATTTTGGATAATGACGGGCTCAAGTGTTGGGGTCTTGGCGGTAACGGCCGATTGGGACTTGGGAGTACTCATAATATAGGCGATGAAGTTGGGGAAATGGGTGAAAGCCTTCCGTACGTCAGCTTGCCCGACGGCAAGATTCCTCGCGATATCAGTCTTGGCGACGCTCACACTTGCGTCGTCTTTACTGATCACTCGCTGGCTTGTTGGGGAGAAAACAACTATGGACAGCTCGGCATTGAATCGACTGACGACATCGGCGATGACCCGAGCGAAATGGGTGACGGTTTGCGGTTTGTCGATCTGGGCGCTGGGGCCCAAGTGAAAAAGGTTGCTGCTGGGGCTTGGCATACCTGCGCGCTTCTACTCGATGGACGGGTGAAATGTTGGGGCTATCACACTGCAGTGAGGACGTACCAGTGCGGTCGGTTGGCTTACGGCGATCAAGTCGGTGATATGGGGGACGCGGTTCCCGCGGTCAATCTTGGGTCGGATGCCTTTGTAGTAGATCTACAGGTGCACTGGGAGTTTGCCTGTGCGGAACTGGACAACGGCGCCGTCAAATGCTGGGGTTCCAATGAATTTGGCGCGCTTGGGCAGGGTTCTAACGTCAGTTCAATTGGCTGCACTGCTAGCCAAATGGGAGACAGTCTTTTGCCAGTTAGCTTTTAGCTTCGTAAGGCGAGATTGACTCGAGTTCAAAATCCGGATCTGGGAGAACGTGTATGGGATTGGCGAAGAAAATCAGCAGCAACGCCGACTACTGGACAGTCTCGGATATTGATGCCGTCAAGAAAGAAACTCGCAGCGAGCTAGAACAGTATGCCACTGCGCATGGTCAGCGTGCCAAGTTAAAGTACATCTTTCAGCGGGTTAATGAGCTCAGCGAGTCGACGGATTCCGACAGCTTGTTGCGAACTTTCGTCTATGTCATCTCGGCATTAATCCATCACCTACGGCAGGGTGGACTCCAAGAGCGCGAGATTGAGCGCCTGGCCCACATCGGCCGCAATTGCCTGCGCCTGCAAGGCGTGGTTCCGGGGCGATCGAAGACATCCTTTCTGCACGGCGAATTGCACATGGCGCTGTCGCAGGTTTTTGCGCACGAGGGAAACTTGTGGCGCGCATCCTGGGATCAATTGGTGGCCAAGTTGGCGACGCGCGACGAGCCTGTGGGTGGGATCGTGTTTCATGAGCTATCTCTGGGGAGGAGGAATCTGCGCCTTGGCTACGGCGATGCCACACTGCGCAACTTCTCGACCGCCGTGCAACACGCCATAGGCGAAGAACAGCAAATACTCTGCAAGATATCGTTGGCTAAAGCACTGCGGCTCACCGGGAGAAGAGATGATGCGGCCTCTATCGTAGCGGATCTGCTTCGGTGTGAAGCTCTGACCGACGAGCAGCGAGTGGAATTGGAGTGGGAAGTTGCGTGGGGTCGCCTCGCGGAGCAGAAGCAGCTGCGCGAACTCGTGCAGATGGTGGGCCCAAAAGGGCGGCACCAGTCAGGCGCCTATGTGAGTGAGGCAAAGTTGGCCTCATTCGCTGTGCAAGAGCGCGAGTTTGAAGCGCGATTTGCCAGGGTTTCGACGTACAAGAGCCGCGGTGTCATGACTCCCTCGGGCCTTGGCGTTTTCTTTCACTGTCTCGTGGCCATTGAAGATTGCTACGACAAGGGCATCCCGTCGACCAATCGCCTAGACACGGTTGCTAACCTATTAGAGCAGTCGTCGAGCATCGTCAGCATTGAAAAGGAGCTGTTGTTTTTAGCGGCTACCGCTCGCTGGTTGGCGCGTTCAAATTTCCGTGAGTTCTCTATTCAGGTGCTTTCCCGATATCGCTCGCTTTCTTGGTCGCTGAGCTCCGGGCGAAACGCCGATGTCTTGGGCATTGTGGAGGACCTGATGGAACGTGATTGGTTCTCTTTGTCTGACCTACCCAAGGCAGAGTAGGTGGTATGGAAGTTTCTATGAGGCTTTGCAGCGGCCCGTTCGCTATTTTCCTGAAAACTCGCACCTAGAGACATGCCTCGCCTATCATGAATCCCCAATTTCAATATGAGTTACTGCGTTGTCGGCGCGCCATCGTCGGAGGCGTGTTCTTGAATATGCCAGGCCCGTGGCGACTGCGCACGCATGACTGAACCGTGCATGGCAAAAAAAACATGAATAATTACGTGCGGAAGTCCTGCAGTACCGGCGACCGCTTGGGTGGATATGAAGTTGCAGTCAAACTTTCATTGTACTGCTCGGTCAAGGTGACCATCTGCCCATACGAATGTGAGGAGACAGTTATGAAGACTAAGGCCCTGGGAGTAACCGCGTTGCTAATCTCAGCGATAACCGCCGTCGGCTGCAAGAGTCGCACGATGGAGTTGGATTCAAGTCTCGAATCAGAAGGCGCAAAAAACGCTTCTGTGTCTGATGCGCTCGTGGATAAGTTGTTCTATCAGGCTCTGCAAGATGACGAGATACCGACACTAAATTTTAAGTCAAAGGATAGAGTACTAGATGATGGTCGATCAATAGCTTTTGGCGGTCCCGTTGAGGAACGTCCCTATAGATTTCTCCCGGAAAAGTCGACACTGCTGATTGCGTTCGGTGAGGTCGTTCACCTTTATCATGTGTCAAAAGATCTCGATTTGATCGTTCATTGGCAGCATGGGTCAGCATACGTGGAAGCGACCAAAAAGCAGCAGATATGGCTAAGCCAGGAAGAGATTCAATTGGCGACCACCATTGCTGAGCGACGTGGGCTCGGCATGGCTGAGGCTCCAGATGGATCCTGCAAAGGCTATTTCTATACCCTGCAATCAACGAAGGACGATGAAAATACAACGCCACGATGGTTCGCGGGTGATCAGATCAAGAGCCTCGCCAGCATCCCGGGAGTCACGCGCCGCGAGTTAGGTCAGTTGAGCGAATGGTTCACTCGCTTAAATGTGAAGCCTATGGAGCGATTGAGCGGTACATTGCAGCAGCGTCGAGTCACCGTCGGAATCAAGAGCTGTGAATCTGGTCCGATGGAAGGCTTTGTGATTTTCCAGAAGAGCGAAATTCCGCAACTGTAATCCCCGACATCCCTTCGATATAACAGAGTAATTCCAATATCGGTGTTTGCCCCGGTAAGCGGGCAGACACCACTCCATCCCAAAGTTTGCCAATGATTGCCGCGTGCTCAGGGTTGGCCATCGACTTGCTATCTACACAGAACAAAATCTAGCGCAATGAGCGAATGCTGATCAATCGAATCGATCGTTTTTCGACCCATGGGTTGCTCCGTGAACGGGGGAGCGCAAATTGGGCAAAAGGGGACACACGATGAGCTTAGAGCTTGAGACCACGCAAGTGTTAGCGAAGGTTACAGACCGAAAGGCGACTGAGTCTGTAGATGTCCTGCCTGGATACGATTGAGCGTGCCTTTGTACCGTCGCAGGAGTGCGTACGAGAATTTGGATATTGAAAGATGAACCAAGCTGTCGCTAAGGCAGCAGCAGGGAGAGGGTATGGGACTACCGAGAAATGTTCAAAGCGAGACGACTTATTGGACCACCATGGGGATCAGCGACATCAAGAAAGAGATTCGCGACGAGTTAGAGCAATATGGCGCGAATCATGGGCATCCAGCCAAGCTGCGATACATTTTTCAGCGTCTGAGTGATCTCAGTCATTCGGCTGATTCAGAGAGCCTCATGCGATCGTTTATCTATACCATTTCCGCTCTGGTTCATCACCTGCATCATGGAGGACTGCAAGACCGTGACATCCGCCGCCTCGAGCAACTTGGGCGAGATTGCTTGCGGTTGCAGCGAATCGTTCCGGGCCGTTCGAAGACCTCATTTTTGCATGGCGAGCTGCACATGGGCTTATCGCAGGTTTTTGCCTTTGAGGGCAACTTGTGGCGGGCATCGTGGGATCAATTGGTCGCAAAACTTGCCACGCGCGATGAGCCGATTGGTGGGGTTGCGCTTCACGAGATCTCCATGGCAAGAAGAAATCTGCGCCTGGGATTTGGCCAAGCTTCCCTGCGGCATGTCGATCATGCGATTGAACATGCCGGCAGCGAAGCACAAAAGAGCGGTTACTCCTTGGTCAAAGTGAAAGTATTGCGCCTCTCGGGTCAAGGGGAAGAAGCCGAGAACCTCATCAAGGAGTTGGTTCATTCAGAAGGATTCACCGAAGATCAACGGTTGGAGCTGGAATGGGAGAAAGCCTGGCTGCGCTTTTCCCAGAGTGGTGATGCCCGTGAAGTCATGCAAATGGTTGGGGCCAATGGCAAGCATCAATCGGGTGCCTTTGTCGGTGAAGCTAAGATGTTGGCCTTTTCTGTGCCTGAGCGCGAAATTGCGGAAAGAATTTCTCGAGTATCAACCTACTTTCGAAGAGGTGTCTTAACCCCCTCGGGCCTTGGAGTCTACTATCGCTGTTTAGCTACGATCGAGGACTCCTATGACACAGGAATCCCCTCCAACCATCGATTAGACACGGTCGCAACGATGCTGGAGCAGTCTTCCGGCATTATCAGTATCGAGAAGGAACTACTGTTTTTGGCGGCCGCAGCACGTTGGCTGGCTCGCTCAAATTTCCGCGATTTCGCTGCTCAGGTGCTCTGCCGCTATCGTGCTTTGTCGTGGTCCTTAACCTCAGGGCGTCAGGCTGATGTACTTGGCGTGGTCTCGGATCTAATGGAGAAGAAATGGTTCTCTTAACGAACAATTCCAACCGTGGCATGAGCATGGTCGGTGTGGTGACGGCAACGGCGTTACTTGCCACATTCGTCGCCCTCACGGCAAGAGTGCATCTCTCTGCGAAGCGGATAACGGGCATGACGGAGGAGGTAGGTGCCGTGCGCGATGTGGCGCACTACCTGCGGCAGAATTTAGATTGTGCGGCCACAGTGCAGGCGCCAGAGTGCAGCACCGACCTTCAAGCCGTTGTTGAAGCCAAGAGCTGTACAGGCGCCGAATTGCTGAGCGGATCGACGCCCTACTCAAAGATCGCCAATTGGAATGTGCGCGCCAAGTGCGGGACTGGCATTGGCACGAATCGTTTGCTGTTGGAATACAAGGCAACGCTAGCGAATGGTTCGCAAGAGTGGCAACCCATGAACCGCGGGGTACCTATGCTTTGCTCGAGTCGCCCGCTGGCAGCGATATCCATGCCGACATTTGGCAATGTGCATGGTTGCGGCATTGCGGACTCTGCGGCCGTGTGTTGGCGCACAAATGTTCAGGGGTCGATGGGAGTCGAGAATCTACCGGATACGACTTCGTCTTCTTCTGATCCTGGATATTGTCCTCATGTCGTGACAGGCATGTCTAGCGGCGTGACTTTGATTAAGGCGCGCACGGTGCGAACCTGTGCGATTCAGGGCAGCGAACTAAAGTGCTGGGGCCTCAATGGTCCGCACAACCACTTAGGAAATCTTTCGTCTCGACCACTCAAAGGTTCTGGATTTCAGACGTATTCAGATAAGCCACTGGTCGTCGAGGATCTCGAAGGGGTGCCGACAGACTTTAGCTTAGGGCCAAGTCATGCCTGTGTCATCGTCGATGGACGAGTCAAATGTTGGGGATCAAATGTAGACGGCAAACTCGGTAATAACCAATACAGCGGTGATAGGCCGGAGTCCTCCGGCACGCCAAAGCACTTTGTTGCTGGCATTCCGCTGGGTCGCCAGGTCACAAAGCTGGTGACGGGCGCAAACTTCAGCTGTGCCCTGGCAGGTGGTGATGTTTTCTGTTGGGGCAGCAACGAAGAGCAGCAACTTGGCAATAACGAAGCCGTGAACACCAATTCGCACCCGACATACGGTGTTAACAAGTTCAACTATGCGATCCCCGTTCTCGGACTGCCGTCGGGAGCAGTCACCGATATCGTCACGGCGCAGTCTGGTGAGGAGTCATGGCACGTGTGTGCATTGGCGGGCGGTGATGTGTGGTGCTGGGGTGATCGCTACAGCAAAGATCACGATTCCTTTTTCCGCCAAGGGTTTCCAATAGGTTCTGGTGTGGTGCGAAAGATTGCGGGACTGCCTCGACCGATCAGTGGCTTCGTATCCACTCCGACATCGCAGGGCGGTGTGGTGCTGCATGGCAACTGTGCGTTGTATCAGGGTGATGTGATCTGCTTTCGCTATGATGCGACGGGAGCGGTGTACTCCTTGGATACGGCTATCGCGAAAAATTCAGGGCAGCCGGTTGTCGCAGCGTTTCGCTTGCTCGACAACTACGATTACTCGGGATGGATCGAGTGCGCTGATTTTGGCAACAACTCTTGGCGGTGTCGAGGAAGCCTGAGTGCTTACAAGACCGGGCATCCCAGTCAATTGCAATCATCTTCAGACTTTTTAGAACAACGAGACAAATGGCAAACGATTGGCTGCACGGCAGCTGAAGGCTGCCAGTGTGTGACGTCGTCCGCGTCAGCCTTGTCTATTCCCAGAGCCGGTTGCGGCACACATTAGTACTTGCAGATTTTCAATGGAGGATTGGGAAATGTTACGGCATTCAGCCCTGAATACCTTGTTGCTAACGGTCGCCTTACTCGTACCAGGTGGGTTCGGTGCGTTTCGAGCTAATGCGGCTGTATATGGTTGCAGCGCATTGGAAGCAGACGAATATTTCTCGAACCATACAAGTCAAATTAAAGTTCGCGGACCCAGCGGATATCTCGAGCCATCAAGCAAGCAGGCAGGTGGCAGCCAGGGCGGCAAGTGGATGAAGGATCAGGCGGGGCAGTACTGGCTGCTGAAGCCAGATGCTGGTCGCAAAGAGCTACAGACCTCTGCGGAGGTCATTTCGTCAGCGATTTACCGCTATTTGGGCTATTCAGCAACAGAAGTAGCCATTATCACCCACGAGGGTGTTCGCTACGCGGCCATTAAGTCTCTCGGCTCTCATATCAAGACGACCAACCTGCAATCGATTCAGGGCGACAAGTACTTCCGGCAGCTGCACGCCTTTGCAGCTTATCTCAAAGATTGGGATCGCCTACGTGATGGTCCTAACAATGCCGATCTCGGCCATGGAAAGTACGCTCTTTTTGACTTCGGAGGCACGCTTGGATCACGCGCCGGCGGTGCCTCAAAACCCGGTGAGACACATAGCGATGCCATAGGTGCATTTGAAGCCGACCATAGCTATCGACAGATCATTGATGGCTACCGGGTTAACTGGCTACCAGCAAATCATCCGTGGCGCCAGGCGATGTCGGTTTCTGACATGCAATCGGTGGCTCGTCGGCTGAGCTATTTGACGGATGCTGCTATCGACCAGATTGTTGAACTAGCGGAATACAGCAATCCTTCGGATGCAACCTACATGAAGCGCGCTTTGAAAAAGCGCCGAGATTCGATGTTGAGGGGTCTAAAAGAGGAAGTTGAGGCGGCAGGTGATTATCATCCGGTCGCCACCAGCAAAGGCGCACCAAACCCTAGCTCGGCGATCGAGTTACCGCCCGGTCCGTTCAGTCCAGGAAAGTTCGGGGCGTCAGTTTCATCCTATCCAACAGCTCATGTGACTCCTTTTCAGTGGACGGTGAGCGAGGCGAATCAAATCCAAGGTGGCAAGTTCTCTAGCTTGCCAGGGTCCACATTCGATGTGCTCAGACAACAAATTAATGGCAAGCTTTGGCAAATGCTCCCGCCAATTCTCCATGGAAAGAACGCCTATATCGATGTGTCGGGCAACAAATATACGATCTCTCAAGATATGAGAAGCCATGCGGAAAACGCCATTCGACACCTCGACTCCGTGATTGCTCGGGGTGGAGACTTGCCCATAGGCCTGATACTGTTCCGTGGCAAGGCGACGATTCGAGGTGTAGCCCCCATGGGCAATGGTGAAGCTACGTATGAACCTGTCTATCTCCCAACGTCGATCAAGCAAGACGTCGCCTACAAATTCATTGATTACGGCCTGACCAAGTACAGTAACCAGCAGCCCACATTGATACTCACGGAGCTGCGCGTCATGGGGCCAGGAGTCAAAGGAGCCTATCTCCCTGCCGCTGCCAAAGCGGGAGGGTTCTACAGCAGCCTTGTAGGTTCTGAGCAGGAGGTTTTGCTTCAGCGAAATCTCAGTCAGCGCGGAAGAGGCTATAGGACACAGCAATATAAAGGCCATACGGTCTTTATCGAGACCATCGACCTTTTCCATTGACTGATGGGAATGGGGACTTTCGTAGGAACCACAGCATTTCCTGGGGCATAGGTAGATGGCAAGCACACTCAACGGCAGATCTTCGTTAACTCCCATTTGGAGAATTGCACTACGCTGTGCCACTAGGATCGGGATCATCGCCCTTCTTTTCTGTGTACTGTATCCCATAGCAGCTACGGCCAACGATTGCGTTGCGCTGGATGTTCAGGAGTATTTTGACAGGAACTTCGCCCTGACCAAACCGCGGGGCCCGCATGGCAGACTGAGCTTTGTCGAGCCTGCTGGGCACGGCTCGACTGGCGCACGATGGTATGTCGATGAGTCTGGCGTGCGCTGGCTGGTCAAGTTAGATCCAGTGCATCCAGAACTGCAGACGGGAGCCGAGGTCGTTTCTTCCATCATCTATCGCTACCTTGGCTACAGAGCCGCAAAGTCAGTTGTTCTCGCTAAAGGCAAGATTCGCGCATCGGCCACTGCATCTTTGGGGTCAAACCTCAAGACATCAACTTTGGTCAGCGGATTTCGTGATCGAGAGTTTCGTCAGCTGCGGTACTTTGCGGCCTTTCTCAAAGACTGGGATCGATTGCGAGTTGGACCTAACAATTTCGACTTGGGGCAGGGTCAATTTGCGATGTTTGACTTTGGTGGCACCCTTGGGGCGAGGGCGCAGGGTGAGCACAAGCCGGGCGTAGTTGTGAGCCAGGCCATCGGAGCCATCGAGGGGGACCTAAGCCTCGAGCAGATCGTCGGTAGTTACCGCGTGGATTGGCTGCCGGAGGGGCATCCGTGGCGTCAGCGTCTATCGATTGAGGACGCACGTGATCTCTTAAAAAGATTCACGTATTTGACGGATGCCGTGCTTGATGCCGCCGTCGAGCAGGCCCACTACAGTCAGCCATCGGACTCAGAGAGACTGAGTCTTATTCTAAAAAATCGCCGCGATGCAATGATGCGCGGCCTCGAGAATTTTATTGGAGAGTCCGCATACGAGCCAGTGAATCATCCCGTCGCTACTAATGCCGATCACGCCACAAAACCAGCGGCCTTCAATCTTGTCAGTATGCTCAAATTCTATCATGCGGCAGGGTATCGATCGCACCAGGAGATCGACCCCAGGTATATTCAGAGTTTCCAAGAATTGGGTATTTACTTTCGGGATGATGGCGATGTGAGGTGGAATCGTTCCCTAAAGTTCGCAAAACAGCTTGGCGTTGGTAGCAATGGCGTTGTCATGCTGGGGATGGACGGTGCAGTGTACAAATTCGCCATGTCACCGAAGAAGGCGCCAGCGTTGCAGGTGGAGTATTTTGTCAATCGGGATCTTGCCAGGCACTATGACCGATATGGCATTCGCGGTGATACCATCCATGAGGCTGGTCCAAACGGCGTCTACCTCAAGAAACAATTCTATGACGCCCGTAGTTTTGGGCACGCCATGGATCATCTCAGCCCCGAACAACTTTTGGCCTTGCGTCGCCTGTACGATGGGGCGGTAAGATATGCGCAAGAGCGTGGAATTGGGCTTGATATTAAAGCTGAAAACTTGTGGTGGAGTGGCACGGAGTGGATACTCATCGATTGTGGTCCGAGGCTGGGCTATCGCCCGTTTGGCTACACGATAGATATGGGTGGTTTCGAGCGCTATTTGCGATGGTGGAATGCCGGCAAAGGGGCCCCGCTTAATTCGGAGGGGCGCAGCAGGACCATTGAAGAAGCTCTTGCGCAGTTAAATCAGAAATGACCCAGTAGAACCTGGTCAATGATGGCAATGCAGTTGGTGACGTGTTGGTCGAAAGCAGTTTCACTGACCTCCGCGCCTTGCAGCGCGAAATCAGTTACTTCAACGGACTCCAAGTCAATTCCACCATCGCTTGCCGGGTGAAATTTCGCTTTGTATATGGTCTCGCCGGACCAAGACCGAATGAGGAGCAGATGCGGCGCCTCCCATCTGAATTCCCAGCGCTGATTCATATCATCGGGAATGAAGCCCAACTCGATAATCCTTCGATCCTGAGGGGTGTAGTGCCTTGGTAATTTTGTCGTCATGTTTACCTCCTGCAGCTTGACGCTGTGAACCATGCTGCTTGCGTAACGCCTGCGTTGGCGCTGCTGTCGCGACCTTTTACTTCGTTGCAACGTGGACATGCAACGCGATAATTGCTATACAAGAAGCGACAATTCCAAATTTGATTTGCCCCCTAGGAGTTCTGCTTGAGCTGGTCACTTGTTCGCCATTTGCCGATACTCAGTCCCATCATCCTCTGGGCAATGATGCACGCAGCCAGCCTATTCGCTGCTGGAATGACTTGCGACTCTTCTCAGAGTGCCTGTCGCAATGCGGCAGGGGAAACATTGGCCTGTTGTGCTGCGAATAGTCAGTGCGCAACCGATGCGGCAGGTAGCATTATTGGCTGTTCAGGGGCTGATTTTGAAGATTGCGCTAAGTCTGGTGCGGTGGATTGTGGGACCGACTTCAATGGAGCGCAACGCTGCTGTTCCGAAGGTTTTTCCTGTTCGGTGCGGAGGGTGGGAACCGCGACGATCATCGGTTGCGTCGATGCGACGGTGAAGTGTCCGCGGGCTTCTATGCAATGTGGCAATCACTGCTGCAATGCAACAGAAAGTTGCGTGAATGGGGAGTGTCAGGCCGGTCTCTGCCCTGACGGCCAAGCTCCATGCCGGACGGCGATGGGGCTATCCTGCTGCGCTAAAGGGCAAACTTGTAGTCTGAAGGCGGGAGAGAAGTATGGATCTTGCCAAGCACCGCCAGGCCCAGGCCGATGCAATGCTCCCCAGTTCTGCTGTTCGACGTCGGGAAACTGCAATGCGCTGCAGCCAGAAACTTCTTGCTGCAACCAAGGTACGAGTTGTCTAATTGGTGGGACGCCGTCGATAGCACAGTGTTGCCCCCCTGGATATGCGTCCACGACTGATGAAACGGGGCGAGCAATCTGCCTCCCTCCGGATACCTGTGGTCCTAATACATGTGCTTCTGGAAGTTATTGTTGTGATCGCGCGGCGGGAAAGTGCTGCTCGTATAGGTCGCCGACTTCAACTCCGACGCCGACACCAACATCATCGCCGACACCAACATCATCGCCGACACCAACATC
>CAZLMG010000032.1:16051-27503 GCA_964560765.1 uncultured Oligoflexales bacterium | reverse complement strand
CGCCGACACCAACATCATCGCCGACACCAACATCATCGCCGACACCAACATCGACGCCGACACCAACATCGACGCCGACACCAACATCATCGCCGACACCAACATCGACACCAGCAATTTAGGGATGGTTTGGTTAATCGCCGAGGATGAGGGCAAAAGTCAGTAAGACAGCCGGGTCATTTTTGACGTCGATGTCGAAATTTTCCAAGTTAGAAGCTGCGCCTATCGGCGCAGAGCGTTTGCCGCCTCCATCGGCGCAGGATATCGCCAACCCGATAAGGCACATGCACCAAAACCAACGCATAAATCACCACCTTTTTGTGTTGAACTACGACCCAGCGATTGATCGGTAAGGCCGATTCCATTCTTGAGCAAAGGCGCTGCCAAAACATGTCAATTCTCGGCGTGTGGCCAGGAAAGCTGCCGCTGATTTCAACGATTCGAATTTTCACGCCGTTATCTCACCTAAGCTACTGACATTATTGACTTTGCGTGCAAGCAATCAATGGTCTGTGTACGAGGCGTAAGCACCACTCCGTGCTAACTTTATCAATGGTATTGATAAGTTGTCAGTTTGCACGGGCTTCGCAGTGAGGAAAGGCAGAGTCACGCGGAACTGAAATGGGGGCACCAGTGAAGATGGCTGTATGGCTACTGTCGGCTGTGTTGTCATCGCACCTAGCGCTGGCCGACAACGCGTCAATCATCAAGCTGAAAGTGGGAGAGGGTTGCGCAGCTTTGTTTGACTCGCTGGCGGCGGAGAGCGCCCTGAAGGACTCCCTCGATCGCGGATTCGTCAGAGATGAGGCCAGCATTGGCATTGTGGCCGTCGAGCGGGATCCCTTGGGTGAGATCTATCTGGTGGAGCGTCGTCGTATTGGTGCCGTTACGTTTCCGTGGATGTCTACCCATACGACCATGGGATATGACCCCCAAGCAAGTCCCATGTTCATCCTCATGCTGCTGGGCGGGGATCATAACAGCCCGGGCCGATTAGCATCTATTTTGGGATACAATCGCCGGCAAAGTCACGACCAGGTAATCTTGCCTTCACAGCCGCGATTGAACGCAGGGATCGAGTATCTGAATCGTTATCTTCCTGACGAGCTTAGAGTCAGAATCCGATTCTATGAGCAGAAGCGCGCCGACATCGATCTGTACTTGCGGCGCTTTGCGAGCCAGGCAGAGTTGCCGGTCGCCTCTCCGCATCTGCAAAATGAGAGACAGATTGAACCTCGCACTGGCAAAGTTGGTCAGTTCTTACACGCTCCAACGGCAGCAAACCACTATATGCATGACGTCAATCTGCATGCGGGAGCGATTCTGCTACCGCCGCGACTTTTGGAAAACGTTCAGCGACAGGTCAGCGCCCATCTGGTTTTTCTCGACTGGCTTGCCAAGCAGGATGCTGGCTCACTTCTCAGTGAGGATGGAAGGAGGCTAGTAACTGCTGCCTCACAGCGGTCCGGTAAATCCGAAATAGAATTAGAACAATCGCTACTGCGTGCGCTCGTCTACGAGAACAAACTCAGCCTCGCCCAGTCTGTTGATGTTCTTACCGGCAATATGCCAGTGGGCTTTCATAATGAAGTTTCGGTGCGGCGCAGGCTGACGCAAATCGGCATTGAAAGACAGTTTCACCAGATGGTTGCGATGATTGCATCTCTCGAAAAACCACTGATTCAAACCACATCGGCGGTGACGTCGGCGCAGCCGAGCAAAGTGATGAAGCAGACCTTCGATACGGATCGCCACGCCTTTCACTTTTTTGATTTGCGTCGCATCGAGACGCTGATGCCGCGTTTTGATCATCAATTCCCAGAAGTGCGAGCGTACCTAGGCTCGCTGGGGCGCAGTGAAGAACATTTGGTAAAGATCTGTGTTGAGATTCTTGAGTACCGGCAGAGATTAAGAGACATCGCTGAAACTGTAGTATTTCCATGAGCGTTATGGGGTTGATGCGCCCGACAATGGCTGTAATCTGCTGGTTCGTAATACACGATACCGCGCTTGGCTCACGATATCGACTCGGTGAGTTGACCTACCTGAAGCACGGCGACAAAGCGGTTTTCACCATTGTCCCTCTCATCCCCGAGAGCGTGTTAACGACTGATGACGCCAAAGCAGTGTCTGGACCTGAGGTAGAGTTGCAGGCGGCGGCTGCCTCTGAGGTTGCGGGCAGGGCGTCGGAATTCATTCTGCAATCATTCAATGAGCACTACGGCCCAGAGTCGGCTCACTATGATGCCGATGTTCTTCAGTACGTGAATACGACATTGCGTCAGGATGTTGAGAAGCTGTTGGATGGGCGTTCGATAACGTTGGTGATGTTCAAGCGAGATCTGACAAAGCCTGCGTCGACTCATGCTGCGGCGCTGAATTTTGGTGACGTCGTCGGAACCTTGAAGTCGACATTTCTGGTGGATCGGACGGATGTTTTGCCTGTTGAGCGTGGGAGTGACCCGCTGTTTCCTAACGTCATCCGTAGTCATGAGGACGGGTCGCATCGAGAGGGGCTGCGGGAGCCAAAACTAGAACCAAAACGCATTCGCCACGGGTCAGATGACGCGCAAAGCATAGAGTCGGATGTTACACAGTCGCCGCTCAATCGTCGCCGCGAACTCAAGCATCTGGTCAGGGTGAAAGGCGAGCGGGTCGATATCGTGAGTTTACTTTTCCACTTTGCTGGTAAGTATGGCTTGACGGATGCCATTCATCGACGCGACGCGCAGAACCCGGCTAAAGTCGTGATCGACGTTCCATCCACGATGTATATTCATTGTCCAACGCAATTGGTTCGATATTATGAGACGCGCCTTGGCTTCAACCTTCGCGAAGCTGTACAGAAAGATGTGGGTTCAGTGATGTGGGCTGATCCTTACGTTTTACGAACTAAGGTAGCCCGCGAGTGGATTCACTACCATACTCGGGGTGAGGGGCCGTCACCTGTAGTGCACTTCCTGCTCGAAAATGAGATCCGCTTTCTTGTTGAACCTCGGGTCGGTGCATTGGCGAAATATCACCTGGGCTTTGGTGATCCCAATATTCGGCCCGAGATTCGGTTTTTGAATGATCTGCATGTCAGTAACGGCAGCGTGCCTCTCAACGCCTGCTATCACGTTTATAATGGTTTCTTTCACCGCTTTCGCGCGCGGTTCGTCCTGGCGCCAAGTCTCTAGGTTTTTTGCGTTGGCAGCAGGTACGTTTGGAGCGGCGCGATTTGCGCGAGGGCGCAGGCGATCACGCCAGCGACAGCCAGATGCGCTTGTCTCCGATAGCTGTGGATATTGGAGGAATTCGATCGCGCCCGCATGTGAAACATGATGCCATAGATCACCGATTGGATGGTTTCGGCGATGGAGGGCAAATCAGAAGTGCCTGGCGCTGAGGATTCCCCGAGGCCGTGCTGAAGAATTTGCGTGATGCGGGACATGCCGAGCTTGCGGACTTCGTCGTAAAGCACATTGAATTTATGGTGCACGCCCGCTCCGTGAAAGAATGCCTGCAAGACGCTTAGCTGTTCCGGGTGTGCTTCTGCCCAGTCAAAGGCGCCATCAACCATCGCAGCTAATTGATCGCGCCAGTGAGCGGCTCCTCGCAATCGCTGCACGGTGAACGATTGGGCCGCAAAATAGCTATAGCGTGTGGCTGCGAGCACAGCATCAGCCTTGTCAGCGAAGTGATAGTGAACGTGGGCCCGACTTGTATGCAGGCGATCAGCAATGCTTTTGAAGGTGACACCGTCGAGGCCTTCGCTGGCGATAGATTCAATCGTCGCCTCGATAACTCTGAGCTTTGTCTGGTCGCCGCGGGTTTGTGGGTCTAAATCTAACAGCGCGTAAAGGTCGCTACGTTGCATGATCGTCAGTTCCTTCTCATTTGACCACGCGAAGTCGCGCGAGTTGGTCGTTAAGCATCCAGTGAGCAAAGTAACGTGGGATTGGACCGCTGCTGTGGCCCAATCCCGAAATCAAATGCGCTGTCTCTAACAATGGCTCATCAACGACTCGAGAATGCTGCTTAGGCTTCCGGTTCGTTGCATAGCATTTCCAGCAGTGAGAACTGATTCCAATGCAGGTACGCGTGAACGGTGCCGGTGCGCTCTTCAACAGCGTCGAAGAAGACTTGGAATCCCTTGCCGAACAACACCACGTACTGGTCCCTTTGCAGGTCCACATACCCGCGTGCTTGGTCCTCTTGTGATTCTACAGCCTGGACCGAGGCCCAGATTGGGTCGGAGCCGATAATCTTTGACTGCATAATACTCACCGGGTACAGAGCGCGGCCGTGACTCCAGGTGGGTGCACCGACCGCCAGTGAAATCGAATAGCTTTCATCAGACTTCAGTTTGGCCCGCTCCTCGTCCGGCAGTTCTCTGGACTGGTTGGTCAGCGGGTTCTTCAATTCACAGGTCATGATCGGTGGCGCCTTAACTGGGGTCAGAGGAGCTCTCTCGCTGTTGGCTTCACTTCTCCGCTCACGTCCTTGCAGTCCGCTGTTGGTCTGCTGCTGTTCTGAGATACCGCAGCCTACAATGCTAGTGATCCCCAGTACCCATGTTGCGATGTTCAGCTTCTTCATCTTCTTCTCTCCACTTATTTTAACAAAAGTTCAACCACGAGCTAGCCGTTGCAATGTGAGGGCCGGAGCAAGATGAGCCGTAAAATTGATATAACATAATATATTTGTTGTTGAATATTGAAATATTCGCGATGCCCCCCTATAATTCTATCTGTAGATATTTATACGTATGTTAAAAAATTTGCCAGTTGGGAAGGCCGCCGAGCTGACTTTGATGAATTAAAGATCTCGAGGAAAAGTGTCGATAAGACCTCTAGTTCACCCTCAAAAACTGGGACTCGGAATGATGATTCGCAGAATATTTGGCCTGAGCTTCTGGCTAGTTATCGGCATCGTCGCGTCGTGCGGACCAACGGCTCAACCGCAGGTCAGCCCGGCGGGGACGACCACGGTATATGCGCCTCCTGGTGCGCAGCGGACGTCGAATGCCGGAGGAGCGAGTAGCGACTCGCAAACGACTGGCTCCATCACGACCCCCCCCGAGTTCAGCTTCCAGTGGGCGACCCCGGGAACACAGGGTGCCAGTGTCGGCCGCGGGCAGTCCCTTGCCCTAACGTTTTCAGCGGTGGGAACCTTGGGCACGCGCCTATCCGTGCTTTTTGGTGAAGCAGGATTAACCTGCGACCAACAAGCATTGCGGCCAAGCTCGGGATGGGCGTTGCTAGCGACAGATCTACCTGTCTCCACGACGACGCTGGACTGGAGCGCTGAAAATCATTCTCCGGGTACATACCGCTTTTGCGCCACAATCGAGACAGGAAGCATCGTTCAGTCGACGGCTTTGAGCGGTATCTTGACGATTCGCTCGGATGCAGATGGGGCTACGCCCACCCTTTCCCTGGTCACCCCACACAGTGCGACCCCTGCTCAGCCTGCTGGAACCAACTTCACCGTTGTCGGCGAGGCCATCGACTTTCCCGACGTCGCTCCGCAGGTATCTTTTTACATCGGCAAGTCGACGACGGGCTGCCTTTCGGAGACTCTTGGCACTTCATGGACGTTGATTGGTACGCGGCAAGCGGCGGAGGTGATGCAGGTTACCTGGTCCATTCCCGTTGAGGCACTGGGCCTGTATCGAACGTGCGCGCGCGCCATGGTCAACAGCACTTTGGTGGCGACGATCAGCAGTGGAACACTATTGGTAACGGAGCCAAGTGGTGGCACCACCAGCTCCGGCGGATCGACCACCACGACCAGCTCTGGCGGATCGACCACCACGACCAGCTCTGGCGGCGGGGACAATAGCCCCCCTCAACTCGTTCGTCTCGATAATACTGTCAACATTCGCCAGGGATACTATGCAAGCTTTGCCATCGATCCTTGGAGCGGGGACCCGCGTCGCAATGTGATTCAGTTTAATGATGATAAGGGAACGGGTAATCTGACGTTTCGTCTCAAGAATAGCCTTCTCAAGTCCGCCATCATCTTGCTTCCCCCGGAGCCAGGCGGTGCTTCCCAGACCCTGGCAGCGGCAAGTGTCATCGCTTATGCTGATCTGCATCGACTGCGAATTGTCGCGCATGCGAATGCTGCTGAGCCGACATCAACGCCAAGCGCAACCACCGAAGTCTTGGAGTTTGAAATTGTTGATAGTGACGGCCTGAAAGCGACGCATGAGCTGGCGATCGTCTATCTACGGCACTGTGAGGCTGCAACGCACGCCTTGACTGCCGATGCGCTTGGCGAAGGTAGTTTTGATTTTCCATACATCCTTTGCCATCCCTCTCAGTTCATGGACCTCAGTGAGCGGGCTCGTGAGGGGTTGGGGCAGCGGTCCTACATTCTAGGCAACAACCTTGATCTCGGTCGCCAAGCCATGCGTAGTATCTATCTCTACAGCGTCTCTGGTGGCGATGGTCGGGGCAGCTTCTTTGATGGACGTGGCTACAAAGTCAGTAACTTTTCCATACTGGTGGACGCAGGTACCTATTCGAGCAATACAGAAGGTCTTGGCATTTTCTCCATCGTTTCGTCGGGAAGGACAATTCGCTACGTGCATTTTGACGATGTTTCCCTCACGATTCCCGCAGGTACATCCGGTGTTAATTATTTGGGTGGTGTTGTCGGCGTGGTCAACGGAGGAAAGCTACATAACATCCAAGTGACGAAATTGAAAATCACGGCACCCGTTTCCACGCATGTTGGGGGCATTGCGGGGCTCGTTCGCCGACAGTCGTCTGACGAAGTTGAACTGGTGACAGATGCTTACGCGGGCGCCGTCTCGAGCGCTGGCATTTGCGAGGGACCGAATACGGTTGATGTGATCGAGTGCGGAGGATCTTGTGGGGGGAGCGTCGGTCAGGTACTGAATGGCGCTAGGCTTTCGGGCGTGGTTGCCGACATCAAGATCCGGCATGGTGCTGAGTATGCGAATACCCATGTTGGCGGTTTGGTGGGGCAGTTATCAGACGGTGGTAGCGTTCATCAGAGCAAAGCTTGCGGTAACCTTGAAGAGCGTCTGGTTGGTGCCGCAACGGGCAATGCGCCACATACCCATTCGGTCGGTGGTCTCATTGGATCCATGCTCAAGGGCTCGGCTGTGACCCGCTCTCGGGCGAGTGGCAGCGTCAAGGGCGGCAGCAGTATCGGCGGCTTGGTGGGATCTGTCATCGGGGAAAACAATGCGCCGAGTTCGATAGTCGATTCTCATTACGTCAATACTCAGGCAACGAGTCTGGTTTCGGGGTACGGTACGAATGTAGGAGGCGCCGTAGGCGCAGCGATGGGGGCGGTTACCCTAAGCGATGTCTCGGCGAGCGTTGGATCTGTTTTTGGGGGTGGTTATGTGGGGGGGCTAGTTGGAACCCTGCAGTCTTGGGCCAGTGGAACACTTGTCCCGCAGGTGAACCGGTCATTTGCGGACGTGCAATTGGTAACGACGCAGGCGGTTCATGGGCTCTATGGCGACTATGAAGTTGCCGGGGGCTTGGCGGGTTCTTTCGCGGCGGGCAGCATCTCTAATTCCTTTGCATTGGTGACAACACTCCGGGGCGAGTATCTCGGGGGCTTGGCGGGTTCGACGAACAGCACAACCAGTATTGCGACCAGCTATTTCCGCGGTGGATTTGATCCGAAGCCTGGTCAGCAATCGAATACCAGCAGCCCGCCAGGGGGCGTTTTTGGCCTGGCGAATTATTATGCCTCGGGTTCGAGCTTGATGTCGGTTTATTGGCGCGTTCTTGGCAGCGCTTCCGCTACGCCTGCTGTGGGACGGACGTTTCCAACAGCCGGAACCCCGCCCGGCGGATCGAGCTACCAAGAAATTAGCAGCACGTCGAGCCAGGCTAGTTTCCCTGGATTCAATTTTACCAATATCTGGCAACTTCCAGCCGGAGAACTGTATCCAACGCTGCGTCCACTTGCCGCGCCATAGCGATCTTGTGCCGCCGTGCGGCTTGGGCGGCGGCATGGCCGCCCAGGCTCAGCTTGGACGACAATTGGTCTTACATGCGCGAGCAAGACATAATGGCCTTCTGTACCCAGAAGCCATTTTCCGCCGCATAGATGGTGACGCTTGAGAAGCCGGGGGTGAAGGCTACTTGAAAGTTGCGCGGGATCATGCCGGGAAATGACTGACCGTATCCCTGATAGTTAAGCGATCCACGTCCCATGGGCTTGAGCCAAGCTCGGTCGCTAACGCTGCCCCAGTTGAGCTGCAGAACGGCGTCGATGCCGGCGTTAACACCCACCCAATAATAGCTGCCCGGATAGGAGCAAGTGTAATCGTAGCGAACGGGGGAATCTTTAGTTTCAGATCCCAGTTCATCCCGCTGTGAGCCGCAGGCGCCCAAAAAAACTAACCCGCATATGGCCAAAAAAGTACGGTAACGCTTCATAATGCCCTCCAAAAATTTAAACAACACGACAGCCGCCGAGTACATGAGGGGCAAGGCGCATTCAATACTGTTCGCTGCACATCCGCCAAGACTGCAAAAATACTGTTGAGTTGGTTAAATGCGGCGCGATCCTGCAGAGTCATTGCGAAAGCACGGACGTCGCTTCACTGGCAACGGCGAGTCCCGATTGTTGATTCTCAAGATGCACTCCATTTTTCTGTGAACTGATTTGCTTTGTTTCGCCATTCCATTTAAAAGCCAGCGCCGAAGGATTGAGGAATCATGATCAGCGCCGCCTACAAGCATGCTCTCGAACACGTGGATTATCGCGAGATTATCTCTGGTATCCACGCGCCGAAAAGCCCGCTCGAATCCTACGTGGCCGTTCGAGGCGCGATCGTTATGGGAGAGTTTGAACTTGCTCATGCCTACCTGGAAAGTCTTGCCAAACAGGCCACAAGTCAATCCCATCATATTTTTCAACTGGCGCAGACAGCCTTGCGGATTTTCTTGCGGGATAACCTTGATGCGCAAATTGAGCAGCTCATTGGCTTAACGCTCGCTTGTCAGGAGCATGTGTACCTCCTCGGCGAGGTGCATTTTCTTTTGGGATACGCGCATAACGTGAGTGATCGATTCCATCATGGGTTGCCGCACTTTCGCGTGGCGACTCGTTGTTACCAGGACTATGGTCTGTGGGCCCTTGCCACCATCGCGCAGTTCAATGTCTGTGTGTCCGTCAATCACCTGGGGCGCCTCAATGATCTGCAGCCAGAAATCGCAGCGATGGATCGATTCGTGGAAAGAGCCCAGCGTCCTGTTGCGACTTTTCATGCACAGCGATTTCACCTCTATTTACAAATCAATCGCTGCGAGTTCGCGTCGTCTTCTGAACTTGCTTTAGACCTATTGCGGCAATCGCGTTCTCTGGGTCGTTGGCGCGACTTTAGTGCTTTGCTGGCGGTAGCTGGGTATGTTTGTGTCAAGTGCAGGCAGGCGGATATACTCAGTGAATTAATCAACAACCATGCGGACGTTTGGTCAAAGGTTGCTACCGAGGAAGTGGTGATATTTCGCGAGTTTCGCGATATCGCAAACCGGACGATCATAGATTCGCCGAGCGCGTTGGACATGGAGCGTCGTTGGCGCTTGCGGTCGATTGATTCTGTGCACCGCTTTCACTTGATCGATTGCTTGCTAGATTTGCTGTCGAACGCTGAGGAATGGGAGACGGTGGCATCGTTGTCGGAGCGAGCGCATCAGGACTCTTTGCGACAGCAGCAAGGAAGTCATCTGGTAGACTTCACCTTTCATCGCCTCAGAGCGCTGCTGGCTACCGGGCAATACATGCGAGCTGAGCGCCTCAATGCGTCTTACTTGCAGCGAGCTCGTCAAGTTGACAGCACGATCATGGTGCAACGAGCGGAGAAAATTCGCATCGAATTGCAATCAAGAAGAGCAAACTCTCAAACTGGTTCCATGCCGCTGGTTTCTGATCCGCGCATCATATTTGACCCAGAGCAGAAGTTGCTGATGGTTGGTTACGAAAGGATTCCTCTAGGAACACAGCCGACACTGCTGCGAGCCTTTGGGGTGTTGGCGGGTACAGCGAAGCCGATGGAGGTCGGTGACTTCTTTTCCGCTGTCTATGATCAAGACTACCATCCGTTGCGCCATGAGCGTCGCCTGGGCGGCTTAATCGACCGCATGCGAAGGATTGTTCCCGGGTCCCGGTGGTTAAGGCGGGAGGGGGGGAGTGTTTATGCACAACCGCAGATTTTGTTAAATCGTACCTTGGACAGCCGTCAAACCCGCCAGCGGCAGCTGCTCAGGATTCTGCAGTCGAGTACGAGCCCGCTTTCCATGAATGACCTAAGCGAGCGCTTTCCCGTATCGCGGCGAATGTTGCAGCTTGAACTTCGCGTTCTCATCAAGAGCCAGCAAGTCGGAGTGATCGGAGCGGCACGTAATCGACTATACCGTGCAATACAGAGGGATGATTGACATGAGCCTACTCCGAAATTTGGTTTGTCTGCTGACTATCTGCGTGGTGTTGAGTCCCTGTTCAGGGCAGGCACAGTCTTTACCGCAAATGGTTGATTCGCATCTAAGTACTGTTTGGCTTGTAGCCAAGGTCGAGGCAGATGGCATTCCTTCCTTGTATGGTACATCCGTGTTGTTCGATCTAGATGACGAGAGTCTGTATTTCGTCACCAATGCGCATGTACTGCCCAATGATCGAAGTCTTTGGGGGCGGTTGCAAGTGCGGACCCCGTTTCACGATTACCAGCGGTCACGGGCTGAGGTTGTCGGTGTAAGTTTTGGGTATGACCTCGCTGTTCTGCGGTTGCGCAGCGGTCAGGCTAAGTTTCTAATTGGCGATGTGCGACACGTTATAAAAGGCTCGCTGAGCCGCGAGCACTATCAAGGGGTGCAAGCCCGAACAGGGATTTTGGGAATACCAGGCTGGCCGCAGTTTTCCCACGAATTGCGGCCGGCAATCGCCACGGATGTTTATTTACCCGGCGCTCGCAGAGCGGAAGCTTCCCACTCCCACTCCCTATCCTTGCCGGTCCTGCTAACTCATGAAGCTGTCTGTCCGACCCCATTCGGCTTGGAATGTTATCGCCTGCCGTATCTGAGTTGGGGGTTTTCCGGAGGCTTGTTGATGGCTGAGCCGATGGAGGCTGGCCGCTGGGGTGGGGCCAGAGCCATTGGCTTGGTGTCTCACTATAGCCCTTTGGTCGCGGAAACTTTTGTCATGCCAATGCGCGATGTCCTCATGATTGCAGAGCGGCTCCGTCGAAGCTCGCCGCCAGGCGACAGCCGCCCGTGGGTTTGGCAGCAGTCGCTGGATGGTAAGGCCAGCTATGATGAAGTACGGGGAGTCGTTCGCGTCGCGGATGCGTCCGGCTTGGATTTGCAGATTCCACTTAGTATGGCTAAGGAGATTCCTGGTGGTGGCGTGACGTCCGGTGGCGGTGGCGTGACGTCCGGTGGCGGTGGCGTGACGTCCGGTGGCGGTGGCGTGACGT
>CAZLMG010000032.1:0-15951 GCA_964560765.1 uncultured Oligoflexales bacterium | reverse complement strand
TCCGGTGGCGGTGGCGTGACGTCCGGTGGCGGTGGCGTGACGTCCGGTGGCGGTGCCTCAGAGGAGGTGGATAGCGCCATTGGCAACAAGACTGGTTCCGTCGCGTTCTTGGGCGATTTTGTATCACTTGTGCGTCAAGTATTGACACCAGATCAATGGCTGAAGGCCTCGATGATGCAGCGACTGTTGCGCAATATGCCATTTTTTCGCGGCGTGGATGCGCTGATGGCGCATCGCGGCGGGGCTGTGGCGCATCTCCCACAAGGACAGCGCCGATACATGGCACGCCTGGACGAAACGATGATCCAAAATCCCATGCACCTCATTCAATTGTGTCTTCGGCATGGGTGCTCAGAGCGGGACTTTAGTACAGATTTTCCAGAGATTTTTGGTCAATACTCACTAGTGGCGCAGCAGGGGATGGGTACCCTGAACAGCAATCGAGTTCGCCGATTCAAGGCGCCTCAAGCCATCGCGGAAACTCTGGAGCGACACCGCAATCTTATCAACGATACGGGCTTCCAGAGTCTGCGCGACGAGTTAGGTACTCTGTTGGCATCTCACAGCCGGGGTTCCGTAGATTTATTGGTGGTGCATCGCGATCGAACTCTACCCATCGAACAGGCGCACATTTCGCTGTCAAACGTCCAAGAATCGATACATATCGAGGTACGCACTCAACTTGGTGCGATAAAATTTCGTGCTGCTTGGCCCATGCGCGCAGCTGATTCGACAGTGTTGCGCTTTGTCGGGACGCTGCAGATAGTCGAGCGTGGGCTTGTCAGGCATCTGCCCGGGGTGCTGCTGCTGGAGTCTGGGCCTCAGCAACATCATTTGGATGCTCGCGTCATTTGGGCAGAGCAAGGAGTGCAGCACCCGTTTCAGGAAAATGGCTTCCTGACGGATGAATTCTTGGGAATGCACTCGATTCAGTTTAGGGCCCGGTTCATTCCTTGATATGGATAAACTCCAGAGGCTGATCGGAGTTTCCTCTTTCAATGATGGTCAGCATTCCGCTTGAGTGGCCTTTTGAATTGTGCCAAACACAGAATGCTGCCACCTGTTTCGCATCTTTCACATCCCTCGTGAGCGGCCATTCGGCTAAGAACACCCTGGCGTGGATCATCGCACTGGTAATCAGCGCGACGATCGCAGATCCAACAGCTGAACGGCTCCGTTCCATGAGGTTGGGAAACGAAAATTACTGGTAGAGTATCGAGTATTACTTGAGTAACTGAGAAGTAGGCATGTGCCACTGTCGATCTTGGAAGTGCAAGCAATTCGATAGTCATACGACAACTCTTGGACCGTTCCCACCGAAGTCCGATGTTTGAAGGTGATGGTGTCGATGTCAAGAATCCCCCTGCTATCGATTCTGACGATGCCTGAGTAGCCCGTAGAGATGTGTGTGTAGAGTTTCGCTCTGGACTGACTCGGTTCGATGGATTGCAATCTCTCATCCAGGCAGTTGAATTGCTCTCGATGAGTTTCAGCAGCTTCGTTCGCATGAATCGGCGTTGTGCACATCATTTGTGATCGACCCGAAGACAGTCGGATTGGCAAATCGTACTTGATGTCGGACTTGACCCCGGAGTCTCCTGCGCACGTACGTTGCCAGGATTGACCTTGCTGTGAGATTCCGCAGACCGATCTCAAGCCGCAGGCAATATCAATCATGGGAGCTGGTAATTGATCAAAGAGGTTTTGAAATTTCCTCACTTCGTCAGCATGCCTGGATGACGAGCCCCAGCAATGGACGCGACCATCCGCCGCCAATCCGCAGTGGGTAACACCGTTACAGTGCAAGACAATCTTTTCAAAGGAGACCGCAGATGGAGTTGCTGCCAACAGTTCGGCTTGCACAGGATTAGATGCTTCGTCGCCATACTCTTTGGCTAGGTCGCGACACGTTGTTCGCGAGCTTGTCTCAGAATAGCAGACAGTATCTGAGCTCATCCAGAAATCTCGCACGCCTTGCTCACGCAGCAGTTCTTTGCCGTTATTGAGACGGGCGCACTCCAGTGTGCCATCGCGTAGTAAACATGCATAGAGAACATCTGTAAGTACCCCATCGCCGCCCAAGACTTTAAACTTCTTGGGCGTCTGCTTTTCGCGGAATAACCCAACTAGGAGTCGGGCTAATAATTCATTGTCTTCAAGTTGAACAGTGGCTGTCGCTGGGATGCTCAGATAAGTCACATTTTTGGGGTCAGAAACCTTGGTGTGGACAAAATCGCGGACCAGTTTTTCGAATGCACGTACTGAGTTCACGATTCCCTCATACTCTGCTACCTGGTCGCGAAATCGCGACAGGTTTGCGGAAATCATTGCGAGTCGCTGCTCGTCCTCTGGTGTTACTGCATTCGGGAAAGTGTTTTTAAAGGCTGTAAGCCGAAAGTAATCGTCCTCGGCGTCTCTGAGGAGTCTTCTTATGTCTTCGAGCTTGGTGCTTGTTGTGGCTAAGGTTTTGCTATCGCGAATCGAACTGACTACCTGGCGAAATGTTGGTGAGTAGTAGAACCGTAAGAGTTCATCGGCCAATTCGTTAGTAGACATGATGACTTGATTGTCTTGAGCGAGGTCTTCGGGACACCGTTGATCGATGTCGTGCCGACTCGCAATGATGGTTCCCCGAGCGCAGAGGCGCAATATAGTGCTGTCTGGCAGCTCAGGATGGGGAAAAAATGTCAGCACCTCAAATCCACTGCTGCCCACAACAATGAAGTTGGTATCAGAAATGCTTGCGGTAGAGCGACAGGCTCCTCCGGATAGAAACACCAACAGGAGCCACATCGCTCCAAGCCATTGAGTGATGGAGGGGCGTTCGGCTGGTCGAAAAATGGGACTCATGGTCTTTCTCCACGAAAATTGTTGCAGATCGTTTGGTAGTCGAAAGCAAAGCGCGGCCCTGAGCTGATTGCACCTAAGGTCTGAGCAAGATTCTGTTCCAAGATGGCCGTAAATGTTTCGTTAGCCCGATCCCCCGCGCGAGAGGGCAGAGCGATGGGTGTTCTCGCGCAATAGGCAGCGACCAGTCCGCGAAAATGTGCTGCCATCACGTCGATGGCGTTCGCGCCCTGAAAGCTGTCGTCGTAGCCGCTTCGAGACTCCCATTTCGGCACTGTAGCATGAGTATGAGCGCGAGTTGGCGGCGCACTGCCCATATAGGCTTGGAGAAAGCGGGCAATCGTGGGGATCACTTCGACCGGCTCCTTTGGCCTGCCATAGGCGTCGAATGGGGTTTCGTCGACCTTGGGGCAGAACAGATCAGGCAATCCGAGCTCATTCTTGGGTACATGACATCCAAGGCATGTCTTTTGTCCAGAAACCTCTAATGTCCGGAGTGCAATGGCTAACTTCGAATCGGCGCTAAGCTCGCCTCCAGATTCGCCAATTTGCTCCAGACTCACGCAACGGTGGCTATTGGTTAAGTCTGCCTCTTTGTACCGCCAGCCATCAACAGGCTGCCGGGTATTGGAGCGGATGACTACCAATGGCGGAAATTTAAAGCGTTCGCAGTTAATTTCAGTATTCTGATCGATTGAGTGGTTGAGGCTTACCTGACAGCGAGTCCACACCTGGGCGTCATTTTCTAGAACCAGCGTCGCTGTTATTGTTGAGTTTATGGGAACATGCAGTTCTGGGCTGAGCGCATAGCTGACCGTACCGTAATCCTGTTTCTCGTAGGCAAGTGTAAATCCTTCTTGCGGAATGGTGGCTTGGCCAACCCGACCACCGAAACTAAAGCGTCCTGTGACAGCTGCACGGGCCAGAACGTTTGTTTTGGATTCTAGAATGGCGGCGAAGCGTACAGCTTTTCCGGCATTGCCGGATAGATCGCGGCTGCTGATGCCAAAGGTCTGAGTGTACACCTCATAGATTCCTGCATCCTCCAAGTTAAATTGCTTTGCCAATTCAAGTAGCTCGGGTCGGTAGCGGAATTGACCGAGCGGATTGCGCTCCGTGAGTCGGAGTAACTCTTGTGTCGGGTTCGAGTGTCCGTTGGCGCGCAATCGAGCGATGATGAGGGCCTCTGGGTTGGCGCCAGCGCGGACGTCATCATTCGATCGCGAGTATTGAACGAACCGGAAATTGGTCAGTTTTTGGTCTTGGACGACGAGGCTTGTGTTGCCGGTCAGGACTTGGCAGCTTGATCCTTGGCAGATGAAAGCGTCGTTCTCTGACTCAAGTTGTCCAAGAGAGCCACCGCTCGCTTGCTGGTTGATTTGGTAGCCTTGTTGGCGCAGTCGGCAACTCAGGAGAAACGTGCAGAGGAATATGACCACCGGAAGGCTTAGCGCAGTTCGCCAGGAAAGATGATGATGAGCGATCATGATTGAAATCTCCTTAGTTTCCCATTCAGTCGAAGCATCGTTTGCGCAAAATCTGAGGTCAGTCGATGCAACTGCTGCGCCAGTCCTGGATGCTGTAATTTTCATGGTTTGCATTCGTCTTGCACTGTCATGGTTTTGCCGCGACTCATGGCGGAGGTGATTATTCGGCGGGGCTTCTGTGATGTTAGCTCTGCTCGTGATATGACATTCCGCGAAGACCCAGCGGCGCATGGGAGCCCAACTGTTTCAAGATGCGCCTTCGCAGCTTGAGTCAGCGGTGTTGCTGATGCACCAACGCTCATACCCTTTGATCATGCAAGCGATTCGTCGTTGACGTACGCATCTGTCGTCGACTATTTAGCAATCGCCAGCGACTGGCTTAGCAACTTGGGGGGGCATCTTCATGCGATCAGTTAATGTGGTTTTTTTGATTTTGGCCGGTCTGCATTCCATTTCGGCCTTTGCTGCTGATGTTTTCGTATCTGGTCGATCCTATACCCACTCCTGCCGTTATTGGACAAATAGCGATACTGATCTACTGGTCACCTACGAGAATTCTGATTTGCCGTGGGGTGTGACGGTTGAGTTGGTCGGCGGTTTAGAGGGGCAGACGTTTCAGGGTGGGGGTCGACAAACAAGATTTGAGTGGGCTCGATTTTCCACGCGCGTGATGCCTGCATCGGCCCCATGGCAATGGCAGAGTCGCTTTACCATTGGTACGGCGATGCGTTCATCGCCGGTGTTTTACGATGGCTTCAATTTCGTCTTCAAGATTCATCATCCCGATGGAACGGTGCAATGGGACAAAGGTTCGGCGACGGATTGGGCATTTTATCGCGTTTCCTTTGCCCCATTACGGAGTCAGTGTCTCTGGTCAGGCGACGACCCTAAGCCAGAATTCCAAGAGCTTGGGGTCGTGCGGGTTCCTCGGGCCTAGCCAAAATCGTGCGGATTACCCAGCATTCCAGGCATTTATGACTTGCAGCAGGTCAGAGTTAGTGAAGTAACCATCGCCATTGGCGTCCATGCAAATGCTGCCGCCCTGTGGTTCCATGTTATTCGCGTTGATTGCATTCAACAGGATCAGTAAGTCTGCTGGAAGCAGCGGTCGTCAAACAGCTTTTTCCGCTGTTGATAAGTGCCGTCCCAATCGGCATCTTGGAATTCCGCATGTGATTTCGGGCTATCTCCCGGTCTGCATTCGAATAATCAACCATCACGCTTTGACCTGTCTATCCCGCGTGCAGAGCCTTCTCGCGAAAATCCTTATAAAATCAGCATATTTTCCCATTGGCGCAAACTTGCATGGAATGGTGCCGGACTCCCCAGAATTTTATGGAGCAGCACCTCTGAAAGGGGTACGGCCATGCATAAGCACCATTCAGCTAGCGCTGGTTTTTCCATGATCTCGGTGGTGATGGCTTTAGGTATCGCCAGCATCCTTGTGCCAATGGTTTTTCAGGTGCTTACCGATAACCTCAAATCGGCGCACTTTCGCGCGATTCGCGCTGATTATGAGATCGTGCGGCAAACGGTGCGCGAAAAGGCCAGTTGTGCGCACACGATAACACCTCGCCCGGCCGCTTGTGACAGCGGTGGCTTCGTTGTTGTCAAGGATCACGACAACCAGATTCTGTTTGATAGCGATATCAATAACGCGAAAAATTGGCTGGGCTCCTATCATATTCGTGTTCACTGTGTTGACTACCCAGCAACAGCTCCCACCGAAAAGGCGATTCGATTTGAAATTCGCCCGGAGTCTGCTCCAGGTTCTGGCGTTCCGGTGCACCACCCCCTGCGCAAGGATGCTGTGATGGAGTGGACGAGTCTATTTGCCGTGCCGTTTTGTCGTTTGCCATTGGCACCTTAGAGAATTTTTTCAGGACTCAAGTTTTGACGGTTGTGGTCCGATGCTGTTTACAAGGGGGCATTTTGCTGATGCGACCAAAATCTGACAGTATTCTGGCGATCTCCGCCTTGGTGCTCGGCTTGCTGCTGCCCAGCAGCTGCACTCGCGCCGTGAGCTCGAGTGACGAGTCCTTGTCAGCCAAGGCGACCGTCCGCAAGCCGTCGGAAATGACGGATGGCTTGCCGGGTTATGAAATCATCGACCAGCGCCTCGTTGTGCGCGCCCCGCTTGCAGCGTTCCCTGCCGAAGCCATACTTACGGTCTCCAGTTTCCCTGCCGTCGAGGGCTTCGTTGTCAGCCAAGAGAAGTTTCTGGGCACCCCGGTCGTCTTTCAGGCAACTCGGCTCGATGAGGTTCCTTATTATCGCCACGAGATTTTACAAGATATCGAGTTCTGCTTGCCCTATGTCCCGAGCACACACGATGCGACGCAGCTAGCGGCGTTGCAGGTCAGAGATCCCAATTCTGACCAGGAATCCTTGCATGCGTTTCCACCTTCGCAACTTACGGCAACCGTGATCTTGGATCGGGATTATGTATGTTTCAAAGACCGAGCGCCGCATGCTGGCTTTGTCTTGATCAACGCCGACGACATTCCAACGGATGCAGCCGTCAACCCGTGCTTAGAAAATTGGGTCTTGGTGCCTGGCAATGCCAGCTATGGTGTGGCCGACTTCTGCGTGATGAAATACGAGGCGAAACTGTCGCACACCGATCAAGGCAACCAGGGGTCGAACGGGTATAATGGCAGTTGGGAGCCGGAATCTCGCCCATCTGGGACGCCTTGGGTTTACATCAATCGCGATCAGGCCATCGATCGCTGCCGGGCTTTGGGGGATGAATATGATCTCATCTCGAACTCCCAGTGGCAGACGATCGCCCAGAACATCGAACTAGCTCAGGATGGAGGCGGAGCGCATCTGAATTGGCAAAATGGTTCGCCTGACGGCAATAACTTTGTGAACGAGGGGGCTACCCACGAAATCGCGGCACCGTTAGCCGCTGGCAGCGATCACGAGCCCTGTGCCGGCACGGCTACGAACTGCCTCGATGGCACGACACTCGACTTTCGCTATAAGCGCACCCATAGCCTCAGCAACGGTGAGGTGATCTGGGACGTGGGGGGCAACGTGCGGGAGTGGGTTAACGACTATAGCGGCGAGTTCTCTTATTCTGGCGATACGTACCTGGCATCCATTGGCTCCGGCGATGGCGCAGATTGTCAGGCTCCAAGTTGCACCGGACCTCAGGGGCGTCCTAAGCAAGCTTTTGGGCCCCATGGCGACTACCCGATCAAGGGGGTTGCGGCGTTTTACGGCGGCCTTGGATTCGGTTATCTTAGCTATGCGAGCAACAACGCCATTGTGCGCGGTGGCCACCATATCGATGGCTGCGGCGATTTCTCATGTCCGTCATTTGCCTACAGCGGAATTTTTTCGGTCTCCATCAACGGAAATATCGATAAATATCCTCACTGGGGATTCCGTTGCGTCGCAAGCCCCCAATAGCCTAGGGGCGGCAATGATCGGATACCCACCATCTCAGTTTTCAATCGCCACCTGCGATTCGTAGCGGTCACCATAGATGCCTAGCGAGTTGCCGTAGGTCGGCGCCCCCAGGGAGGCATTGGCATAGTATGCTAGCTCGATCGACTGCACGTCCTGAGAGCTGTATTTGCCCAGATCTAGCATGACTTCGAATTGCGCTCGTCCTGATTGATGACCAGCATAGGAGATTCTGCGTTGACTCCCCCGTGCCGTCTGCGAATCGAAGGCCAGCAGGGTTGGTGAAACCAAGGTCCCGGCATCTCCGGCAACAGAGATCACAAACTGCTTTTGGTAACTGAGGTCTGCCACATCTAGGAGCATACGCAGCCAAGAGGTTCCCGCGCCGTCACGTTCAATCTGAATCGAGCGGATGTTGATTTCGTTGACCGGATGCGACACAGCAAACTTCAGGTGACCGCCCGTTAACGGAGCATCTCGCAAGTAAAACCGACTCTTCTCCTCGATGTCATTCTGCGTAACAGCCAGCTCCACCAGTGGCAAGCGACCCTGCACATAGTCATGAACCGCCAATTCAAACTGATCCCGCTCATCGTTGGTGCCAAGCCAGCGAATAGTCGCCGTCTGAGTTGCTGTCGCTAACGATGCAGGCACAGTAAATGCAGCTTGGATCCAGCGTGTACCGGCACGAATCCAGACGTTCTTCTCTGGCGATAAATTTGGCACTGAAAATTGCACAACAACAATGCGGTTACCGTATAGGTTGTTAGTTGGCACATGTAGGTGCGCGCTAATAATGTGTATTGCGCTGCTTTGTAAGATGGAACCAACGGCAGTCTTTGAGTTGTTGGGAAACTGTTGTTCAAAGTCCAGGCTAGGGCGCGACTGAACTGACACATCACTTTCAGGGGAATGTCCGCACGCTTGCAATAGTGAGACGACAATCAGAGCTCGGAGGAGAATATTCATGGTGGACTCCACATCCAGGGTTTCTAAGCGGGTCGACATTATCGCCCCTTCCTCCACTCTTATACCGAATGACAGTCCACCAGGCTTTCGGTCCTGCGCCAAAAGCATTCGCTTTGCCGTCAAGGTTCCGCAGTTGGGGCGCGTACGCAGTCTATCGCGCGGCGCGTGTCAATTTGAAACAATTGGCGTCGACGCGCAGGGTTTCGTCGGTATCTGCGATGCGAATCAGAAGCGCATTGTCGCTCTTCGAACAACGAAATTCCTCGGCATTTGCAATGTTATATTGCTCGATAAACTCCGCACGTCCTCGCTTAGACCGCATCAACTTCAAGTCGTCTGAATCAGTCAAAATCTCCAGTGATTCTCGCGTCTCTACGCCGTTGATAAGTGCCGACCTTTTCGCCCGAGTCCGCGCTTCGCTGCCTCCTTGATATTCAAAGGCCAGGCCCCCTAAGGTTACGGAACTGCGCGAGGAATAGCTCGCCGGACTTTCTGGAAGTCTTAGTTCGAGCGTCAGTGATTTTCCAACTAACAAAACTTCCCCTTGCAAAGTGACCAGGGGAGTTCCAGAAAAAACAGACTCATCCACAGCCAACTCACCCGCGCTATTCGTACGGCAGGAGGTCAGATTCAAAGCCAAAACAAGCGGTAACAGCCGAGAAAATGTCATGATGCGCTCCAGGTCAGTAAGTTATAGATGCACAAACCACTATCCGGGATCTGCAATTTCAGTCGCACCGCAGCCGCAACCGGTAATGCCTCATATTCTTTGATGGCGCTGTGACTACACGCTGACCGCATCCTGACGTAACAAGTCATTTCATCGTGGGTCGGCAATCACGAGTCGAGGTTGGCGAGAGAGGTATCATCCCGACTTGACTGCTTGTGTGCCTGCTGTTTCATGCGACGGTGTGCAAATTTGCGACATTTTGTACGCGACTCTTGTTTCGCTCATGTCGCTCTTGACTTAGTTACACTGAATCGCTAATTGCACGCCTGTTTATCTTAGGCTTGAGGCAAGAATACCCATCGCATAAAGGACTTGGTATGACGACGATACGATTGTTTGCAGCAACCATCATTTTTGCAACCAGCGTGATGGCATCCGGATCTCCTCTACCAGAGCAATGCATCGATGGTGATGGCCATCGATTCAATTTTCTCTGTCAGACCGCGAGCCGTGATTGGTACAAAGAAATACAGCACGGGGGATTCGCCAAGGTTCACAGCTACGATTTGCACGAACCCTCAGACGCCTATGAGCTGCAGGCGGATATCGAGTTCGCCAAGCGATTGGGGAATGCCTTCTACTTGCGAACGCCAGTGACTCTGCAGGCGAGCGCACCGTTAACGACGACCCTGAGTTGCGTCATCCCTGACCATGGTGGCTCCTGCTCATTTGATGAGTTGCAGATTCACTTTTCCGAGACTCCGGAAAAGCTTGCGGTTCGTATCTTTTCAGTACCATTAGACTCATCGATGGCGCGATCGCAAGATTACCTGGATCTCGACGCAGGCCAGCCGCACTTCATCAATATTCCAGTGATGCGAGGAGACCGTAGCATCGAGGACCTGTTCTTGGTCGAGGGTGAAAATCGCCTGCTAGTGCAAGTTATCGATGAAGCCGGTCGCGTACGAACGTGGAGCAAAGTCACTATTTTTGTCAAAGTAAAGTGGGAATTTTAGCCATCTTGGTCACCTGGCGCAGATTCAAGTGGTTGCGATATCTCGGTCCGAAGTGGGCAAACAGCAAAAGCATATACAGCTCGTCTATTTATGTCATACTAGTCAAATCATCGATGAAACGCGGATCGGGTTGATCTAGCGTCTACACTTCGCGGACGTGGCAATGAAGCTGGGGGAGTGTGTTTGTGAAGCCAGGTGGTGAAATGGTCGTCGCGATCGAGGGGTTGCAGATCATTCATCAAAACCTCCCCCATCGCCGCCTGCCTGAGCACCAGCACGATCGCATTGAGTGTGTCATCCCGCTGCGCGGTCGCTTCTCAATCAATCTCTCGTCGTCAGAAAAGTATGTGCTTGCCCGAGGAGAGATGCTGCTCATCCCGCCTGGTACGCTCCATTCTTATGAGACGAGTTCATCTGACGCGGAGCAGCTTCTTGTCTTACTGGATGTCGATACCTTGCCCCTAGCAGGGGTGATGCGACTCAGCAAGAGTTCGCTCATGGTAGAGGTTTGTCTTTTTCTGCTGACCTCAGTCGATCACTCTGAGCAGCTTATCGCCATCCAGATGCTGCGTGCCTGCTTGCAGCGTGCTATGCGGGCCAGGAGTCGTGGTCTGGAGATTGCATCGCTACTAACCAGAGCCAACGATCCACGTTTGCAAAAGGCATTGGCATTCATCGAGCGAAACTTTACCGATCCTACAGTTATCGCGAGTCTGCCAAAGGCTTCGGGGGCGAGCTCCCGCACTTTGCTGCGCCTATTCAAGCAGGAGTTGATGCTAAGTGTTTCTGATTTGATCCTGGAGCTACGCATGCAACACGCGCGTGATCTCCTGGCATCTGGGCAATGGAGCGTTACGTCAGTTGCGCTTGAGTGTGGTTACTCTTCTCTCTCTCAGTTTATTCAGAATTTCAAGAAGGCTTTCGGCGTCCTGCCGTCGCAGAGTCGCAATCACTGACCTGCCTTAATGGCAAAGGTGCGCTGCATCAGTTTGCCGCAAGTGGACCAGTCCAGCATGGCAAATCCTTTGTCTCCCCAGCGCGGACCCCAGGAATTCTTGATCAGAAAGTATAGCTTTCCCTCCGATTCGATGTAGCCTTGAAGGGAAATGATGTGGCGCCCTCCACCGGCTCGGCAGGTTACCACGTTACTGACGCCGCTAGCGGTATTCCCCTGTCCTCCATACCAACCAGATCCAAGTGGTACACTGGCAGCAACGGGTTGGTTCTGATCGAGATACTGGATAATCTGGGATACGTTCTGAAGCTGGGTCGACTGGATGTTGTGCTGTGGATATAGGGCTTTTGCGGTTCGGATGGCTGAAGTCAGCATCATGTCCCGCCCTTGTTGTTGCCAGATTTTTTGACCATCGATGTCTGACTGCACCTGAGGTTCGATGGAGTTCGCCGTGCCATACGCTGTGCATGCTGGCTGGCGTCCTTGATTTTTGGCGCGAAAGTGCCGCGATAATGCCCGCACAAAACGAAAGTTGCCTCGTCGCTTGCCAGATTGCAGAGCGAATCGAGGGGCATGGATCCAGTTGTCATGCACGGCACTCTGCGCGTCATCTGGCACAACGGCAAGTGGCGCAAAGCGCTCGCAAAGCAGCCATTCGCCGCCCGTCAGTCCGTCGCATTGCCCAGATGATGGCACTAGCTCCAGAGCGCTTTGCGCTGTTTCCGCACCGGTAGTCTCCTGTACGTCGGATGAAGCCTGTAACTGGAAGATGGCCTGCGCCCATTCGGGCGGAAGCAACTGTTGGATGAGATCCAACCATCCTCCCGATGCTGGTGGTTGTGTGGAATTGACGCCCGTAGGAATTGGAGTTTGACTGTGAGTTGGGGTTGTTGATAGCACCGGCGCGGCTGCAATGGTTCCCGAGTGACCTTCATCATCTTCTAACAAGGACAACGCACGCGGTCCATCGTCTCCGCCCGGTTTTAGTCCGCTGCGAACGTCCTGCGCATAGTTCTGCTGTCGCTGCTGAAAGAAGAAATTTTGAAAGTGCAGGAGGCTGGCAACAGGTCCTGACACAGTCCCGTTCGATACCTGCTGCAACTGCTGTAGTCGGAGCCCGCTCGGCTGAAGACTTGCGCGGAGCCCTAGCAAAGAGTCTCGCGCCGTGTGCAGCTCATTGACGAGAACGGATCGATCTACTTTTGTCAGGTAGTAACTGGCCAGTGCCGCCGCAAAGCGCTGACTCTCGCCTTCAAGGCCATTGAGTATGGCTGCTAAGGAGCGGCGATCGCGATCGCTGGAAATCGCCTGTAGGTACGTTTCGGCATAACTCTCGATATCATCAGAAACAGCGCGCGTACGATGGATAAAGTGTGCCAGTTCATCGGTGGTGTTGGGGCGCAAGTTGGGATCGTCGATGAGGATGAGGCGTATAATGTCGAGCATCTGGTCTGCTTCTTCGTTGAGTGTGGTACGGAGGAGCATGTCACTTTCAGCGCCGACAGCGGATGATGCGGCCAGCATCCGCTCGATTCGGTGCAGCTGGGAGGCAACGTAGCGGTCGATGCTATCAAGATAGGCGTTCGGAATGTTCTGGCGCGCGGCATCGAGACTGCTGGCTATGACGCGATCTCGAATTTGGCTGTCATGAACGGGCTGAGACGTCAGAATCTGAGCGTCAAACCATTCAGCCAAGGCAACAAAGCGCGGTGCATCAGCCTGTTGCTGGATATAGCGAATTTTGGCCGACTGCATCCCAAAGAAAGAATGCAGATCGTGGTCGGAATCGCTGCGCTTGCATCCCAGGCAGATCAAGCCCATGACAAGGATATTCTTAAGCATCTTCATGTTCTTGTGTCGCCTGGCTGATAGGTTTCCTGATTCTGTCTATACAGACTACGTGCCAGCCGCAGAATCGAAGGGCCCGTCGTAGAACTAGGTCTCAGGTCGCGGGAATGGCTGATGTCTTCCATGAGTGTCTGAGATAGCGGTGATCGCGCCAATGCACATGTTTCTGCCAGCGTGAACTGGGGTACAGATGTTGCCGGTGAGGCAACCTGGCAAGAAGCCGAGCAAGGGTGTTGCTTTGAGCGTTGACTGTGGTGTGAGATGCGCACTCATCTCACAGAAAACTTCAGCAAGGGTCGAACAATTCTGGCCTATACCAGAATTCACCAGTCGTTGCTCGGCACCCCGCCAGTTTGTTGAAAAGCTCACCGTCAAACCTACGTAACTTTTCATAATTATTCACTCATTCGTGATTATGCGTTTGCTCTGGCTGAACTTTGCGCGGGCGCGCCTGTTGGTGATGCTGGCGTAATATGCTGATATTAAATCAGTAATATGTACTCCGTGGCGGTGGCTTGGTAAATGCTTGCCTCGACCCATAACGCAAATGGAGAACATCATGAAGGTACCATTTTCCTGGAGCGCTATCGTATTCCTTGCAGGGACTGCTTTGGGATGCAAGAGCAGCGTGAGAGAGACGGGTCTCACCGAAGCCGTGGCAATATCGCATGTGAGTCTAGAGGGGCAGATCACTGATTGGGCAGATTTGGATATCGGCCTCCTATCGGCCACCTTGACGGTATCCTGCAGCGATCCGAAATTGGGGGAGTGCCTGAAGCGAGTGATACGGGCGAAAATAATGCCCGAGGCGACACGTGCTCGAATCTCGTTTGCCGATGTTCCATTGCCAGTGATTCGGCAATTGGCGAATCCAGATCTTACGGATCGCAGATTGGAAATGTCTCTGGCTTTCCAATATGCGGGAGCTGGGCCCTTCTTCGCCAGCCAATTGCGCGTTTGGGGGTGGGAAAGTAAGCCGGGAGCAGATTTCGCCTACGTCGTTTCGACAATGCGGCGCTACTTGACAGATCTGTCGTTTCATAAAATCGTGGGCGGCTCGAAGATTACTTTGAAACTAGCGGATGACGGACAGATGCCTTCAGATGACTGGCGCAGCAGCGATGCCAAGTTAACGTTCATCTATAACCATCAGGTGACTTCCAACAGATTGCGAGGTACCACGCCAGGGCAACAGAAGGCATCCGCTCAAAGTTCTGAAAGGGAGCGGCAAAATGCTGCTGTCTGGTTCAGCGTTCCTATACAAAATTTACCTAGCGATAAAAGTAACATCGTCATGCCCACGGTTTATGCCGTGTATTACGACACGACAGAAATGCTTTACAAGCCTGGTGTTCACTCGATCCATAAGGTCCTCGCGGCCGGATACGGGCCACTGTTCGACTCCGAGCGGGGGCTACAGATAGGATACTGTGGCGAATTTGGCGCAAGTGGCCGACGAGAAATCAGGCAAGTTGCCTTTGATGAAGAGCGAATTGAAATCATGCTGACTCAGATTCACGAGTCAGGCACTCCAGCGGGCCATAATTGCACGGCGAAATCCGACTAGGCGCCCCAGAGGGATGGCGCCCAGAACGATGTCATGACTAGTTGCTATATTTAACGGTTTGTTTGCCGTTCGCCAAGGTCTCGGTGGTAATGATTTTCGCGGGAACTAAGTCCCGGCAAATCCGCCCCCGATGGTCGACAATCTCGATTTTGACCGGATCGGATAGTGCGGGCACCATCCGCCGCGGAAACTTGCGCCACGCTTGATACTTGAATGAGCCGCATCCGATGTCTTCAGTGGACAGAGACTTGTAAAGGCGCTCTTTCGGCTCGATTAAGATTCGGCAGCTGCCATCGAGACCCTCTGACATGTTAGCGTGGAGCCGTTGACCGACATTCTGCAGTTTCAGCTTCGTGTGAATATCACACTCAGGATCCGCCTGGTGACGCGGCTCGCCATAGAGCTTAAAGATCCCAGCCTTCAGAGACAGGGATTCACCGCGAAACACCCGAGCGCTCCGCCCCATTTCCTCGACATTATGCACAAAGATTTCGCCAATCTCAGATGGCTTGGCCTCGATCATGATGGAAACGTGCGTATAGACGGGGTCGTACTCGCGGGTGCAGTTGCGATTGATCGCATCGCCAGAGATTTTCAGCATTGCGACGACATCGATGTTGCTGCCCGCTTTAGTAGCTACCAATTCAGCGGAGGCATCCGCAGCAGTGCAGGGGCTATCTCCCAGCTGAACTTTGCCCGATATCTGTATGGAAACATCGCTGGGGTTAGCGCTGCTTGGTAATGCATCGACACGAAGTGCGCTGATGACGACAGGTATCCCGGCACTAACATACTCGTTGGCAAACTGGCTCTGCGATGGCACGCTGCCACAGCTGCCAAAAGCTGCCGCTGCAGTGGCCAGTAGGAAACTTCGCAATACAAATGTATCCACTTTTCTGCTCCTTGGAGAAAGGGTAACGATCAAGTTCCGAAACCGCTCGGCTGATAGCATGGCGAATATGGTTGTGCAAGGCCCCCTGCTGAGTATGCAGCGATGCATTTGCGCAACAGTTTGCGAACTGACGCCGTGAAATGTGCTTTGGGTACCCCTATGTCACTTCCAACCCCTTAACAACTTCCGCATTTTGGCACCCAAGGAGGTGCTAAAATGTGTCCCAACTGCAAACGACCAGATGCTTGGGTAATTCGTAAGGGGTTTTTCGCGCGTTCGACATTCG
>CAZLMG010000031.1:0-48963 GCA_964560765.1 uncultured Oligoflexales bacterium | reverse complement strand
TGCTCACGAACAAAGTCGCACTTCACCGTCCGCGGTTTGCAAAGAACGCCGCGGCCCATTTAAGCTATCTCGCTCCATCTTGAAGTGTCGGACTTCTTGCTCCAAACTTTGGATGCGCTGTTCTTATGGCGATAGACCACCATTATCACGAAATGCATCAGCACCAGCTCTACTGAACTCTTCAAGCCATTTGCTGATCAGATTTGTGTCAACTTTAAATTCTCGGGATACTTGAGATTTCAGCAAAAACATCTCTTGACTCAGCGTCCGATTTTCAAAGGAGGACTTCCCCTTAGCATCACGAACATCTGAACAAACCCGACCTGCTCGGCAGAATTAGGTATCTGGTTGAAACGAGGCCAACTGCAAAATTCGTCCAATCAGCTCCGATTCAAGCTCAGAACGTGGCCGCGTTCAAGTGCGATTTTGGAATAAATCATCAGATGATCTTCTATGATTTTTTCATTGGAAAACAATTGTTCAGCCGCCTGAGGTGCAATTAACCGTGCGCTCTCTAGTTTCTCTCCTCCTTCAAAAACTTCCAAGAGCGACGTTGAAATACTCCGTGCATTAGAGCCACAACAAAAACCCGCTCCAATCTTCACAACCTGGGCGAGTAGTGGATGTGTCTCAGAGAGAAAAACCGGTAGTCCGGCACTAAGCGCCTCGACAACAACCAAACCAAAACTCTCGTAGCGAGAAGGGGAGACTAAGGCGTCCGCAGCCGCGAGCGCATCTGCCTTCATTTCCTCACCAACAATACCCAGATACCTGGCAGAAAGACCTAATTCCGAAATTCGCTGACGCGCTTGAATGGCAAATGAGGAGTTACCGCCACCAGCAACAAGTAACACATAGTCATTTCTCAAATGACTGATTTCGCGCATAGCGCCAACAAGTTTATCAATTCCCTTTTGCGGATCAAGCCGACCCAAAAAGAGCAGAACCCGAGCATCAGGAGTAATGCTAAAATTTTCGCGAAAACGCTTTCGGGATCCTAGTACTGAGAATCGCTCAACTACCATAGCGGCGATAAATTGCTGCGGCACGCCTCCATAGGTATGAGAATTCTCTCTTTCAAATGTCGACGCATATACAATGGCAGCGCAATTTTTGATCAACCTACCAATCAAGAGTCGACCAAGAAGAATTTTAGCAAGCCTACGCTTTTTCAAGTCTGTATAAAGCAATGAACCATGCGGATAGATAATATATGGAATTGAATGCCTTCGAGCTTCGCGGGCCAAAATCAAAGAGAAGGATCGCCATATGCAATGCAGGATCACCAAATCGAATCTACTCAAATTAGCCCGCAACCAGGGAAGTAGGTTCTTTGAGTAACCAATTCTTTTGGAACCAATTGCAGGAATCCGGTGAAATACAATATTAGGGCTTTGCACGACGCAGTCCGCTACTGGCGAATCCGCATTGCCTAATCCAACTATTTCTGCGCTATGACCTTCCTTAACAAGTGCATTGCATAAGGCGACCGGAGCGTACAATGCGCCAGTCATTTCCGCACCAAATCCTGCGACGCAATGCAGAGTTCTCATTGTTCGCTCCGAAAGAAAGTCGCGTCTACCTGCAACAATCGTCCCACCTTCGGCTCCCGCAATACTGGCGACAAATCCCAAAGAGCAAAGTTCTTTGCTCGCATAAACGCAAAGTACCAATCGGCCAGAGCCTGGTGGTCATAAAGCTCGACAAATGACAGCTCCAGAAGCACAACTTTCGCTCTCGCCAGACATTCCGACGCGCCTAACAATACTTTATCTTCCGTGCCTTGCGTATCAATCTTAAGAAGGATTGAATCCGTGTCTGCAGCATAATCTGCCATAACTGAATCGATTGTTATGACCTTGCATACCTCCGACCCTACATATCGAGACTCTGGCGCAGCTCGTTCATGAGTCGCGTTCATGCCAAGTAAAGAGGAGCTAGCTGAGTTCTTGGCAATTTGTATCACACTCTCGCCACACTCTGCCCCAACCGCCACGCGCTCATGAACGATCCACTGTGGATCTCGCCGAGCGCGCATCTGGAGCTCACTATGCGCCGACGATAGGGGCTCAAATGAAACGATTCTGCCCTTGAACCCAGATGCACGCGCCTTCATGGCAAACTGCCCGACATTTGCACCTACGTCAAAAATTACATCATTGTGAAAAGCTCTCAGCGGATTATCCGATCGCTGAAGCTTGCTAACGTCGTATCCAGCGCTCCACAAAATGCGCTTCACTAGTAGCTTTAGAGAGTTCATTGGCTTGCCTTCACATTCGTTGAGAAATGAACACTGACTTCCCCTAATCGAAGACTAGGCTAATCAATCACCCCCCTCGCGTACGACCTCAGCGTCGGTACAAAATATCCGAGCCCCACACTCGCCACCGACCAGTCCATCAAGCGAAAGAACTCATTGTCGATCGGCGCAGACTTACTCCCCCCCTGCACGCTAAAGTTCGAAACTTCGCTAAAAAAGAACACATCTTGACTGAGAAACGCCGTGTAGGATGCATTCACGCCGAGTAGTGGCGCCACTTGATTCGTTGTGGCAAAAGTATCGCGGGCGTTGATATAGGCCAGACCGGCACCGACCGAAATGCGAAAGGCACCGACGGGTGTGTGGCCCGTTGCGGCCGCATTGAACATGGTTGTCAGGAACATAAACTTCAAATTGTAGCGATACACTTCCTTCGTCAGCTCATTCGTCTCGAACTTATAGTTTCGCTCTTGATAGCTTGAATGCAGCGAAGGATAGATCTGAAATGCATAGTCCCAGATGTTGTAACCGCGCGGGTGGTCGATGGATGTAAGGCCCCAGTTGGATAGATAGGTCGGGAGTGACCTGACTTCTTCTGCATCTCCCAGCTGTTTGTAAGTTGATTGTTCGATCATCTCCATTTCAAACTTGTTCTGCGAGAACGTCACCGAGTTGGGAATGAGCGTAAACGATTGGATCAGCAGTCGATGACTCTTCACCTGTTTCAGCTTCGTTACCGCCGGTACATCGACCGTCATGTTCTTCTGAAATTCTGTATCGGCAATGGCTTTCTGTCGGACGATATCAAACACTTGCGGAGTGACTCGCACCACGCCACCGTCTTCCTGCATCTTCAAAAAAACAAAGTGAGAGCCCCGCAACGCCTGACCTAGTTCAAAGGATTTCTGCCGCCCGATCTTATGCACCGTGATTTCTTGCTGGTGATCCAAGTTCAAATAGAGAAAGTGCTCCTTCGCTTGGTTATAGTCTGCAAATCGCATACACTCGTCGCTGCGAGCACTGACGCGCATCATCCACTGCGTGGCAATATAGTCGGAAAACGCGCCATCAAAGTGGCTCGGTGGGACGACGATGTAGCGCAAGCAAGCATCCACATTCTTATGTTCGCCTTTGACGCTAAATTTCTTGAGATCGAATTCGGAGCAATCAAAGCCTTTGCCTGTTTTTAAGAAATCCCAGGCAGCGGTCACACCAAAGACACCAACTCCCACAGGCCCAAACAAGGCCGAGAAGACCGCATTACCCGCCACGGCTGGCAGCCACCGCACGCTACACTCTTGACTCATGGCCTCGCGACGGCCACTGGGCATGCCCACATACACCGTCTCCGTGCTTTGGCCAGCCGAGCGGATGAGCAGGGGGCTGCGGCCGAGAGGCTTCTTACTATCCCGGTCGCGGTACACCAGCAGACCGCGTGGCTCGGTATCGATGGGCACGATCTGGTCGCTCAAGGAAATGCTAGCGCAACTCGGCAACATCCCACCGATCAGTCCCAGCATGACGATACGCATCCAGTTTATATACATTTTTCTAGTGTATACGATCAGTTACATCAGTGAAATGCCTTTGGCGGCAAAGATCCAAATCCCCCCACAGCACGGGCAGTGCACAGTGCGCGAACTCAACTTGTCCAAGTTGCATTTAGCCGGTAGTTTCATAAGCGTTACCGACACTTCCCATGAAAGGCCCTCGACATGAACCGCAACCTTGCCCTTGAATTTGTTCGCGTCACCGAAGCTGCCGCCCTGTCCTGCGGTCGTTGGATCGGACGTGGCAATGAAGATGCCGCCGACCACGCTGCCGTTGAATCCATGCGTAAGGCCTTTGACTCCATCGAGTTTGATGGCACGGTCGTTATTGGCGAAGGCGAACGCGACGAAGCGCCCATGCTCTTTATTGGCGAAAAGGTTGGGTCGGGCAAAGGTATCTCGATCGATATCGCCGTCGATCCTCTTGAGGGCACATCCATTACCGCCAAGGGTCGAAGCGAAGCCATCTCGGTCATTGCCGCGGCTGAACACGGAGGATTTCTTCACGCTCCCGACACCTACATGAAAAAAATTGCAGTTGGACCGGCAGCCAAGGGCGCTATCGATATCACCAAGAGCCCCTCTTGGAACCTAAGGGAAATTGCCAAAGCCACGCGCAAAGATATGGCTGATCTCATGGTAGTTATCCTTGATCGACCAAGGCACGAAGAGATCATTCGCGAAGCCCGTGAGGCAGGCGCCCGCGTGCGCTTGATCGGTGACGGCGACGTTTCCGCAGCGATTGCAACTTGCCAGGAAGAGTCCGGTGTCGATGTCTTGATGGGGATCGGCGGTGCGCCGGAAGGCGTCATTGCAGCTGCTGCCATGCGCTGCTTGGGCGGAGACTTTCAAGGAATCTTGCACTGGCGCAATGGCGACGAGATTGCCCGGGCGCGCAAGATGGGCATCACGGATCCAGCCCGCGTTTACTCAATCAACGACTTGGCCAAGGGTAATGTCATGTTCATCGCCACGGGTGTGACCAATGGCTCGTATCTGCAAGGTGTACGCTATACGGCCGATGGCGCATTCACCCACTCCGTTGTCATGCGTAGTGAAACGGGCACGGTTCGAGAGATCCGCGCCCATCATCGTTTTGACAAGAAGCCGAACTACGGTTGGTGATCCAGAAGACCGCGAGACTGAAGCAACCCGACGAGGCGATCGACAGCCTCGTCGATTCCCATACCTGAATTATCAAAATCGATCGCATCTTCCGGGCGCTTCAGCGGCGCGGCGCCGCGGCTCGCGTCTTGGGCATCCCGTCGGGCAATTTCGTCCGCCACCTGCTGCACTTCCTCGTCGTCGGGAATTTGCACCTTTGGATCCGAGCGAAACTGAGCCAAGCGGCGTCGCGCGCGCTCTTTCAGAGATGCGGTCATAAATATTTTCAGATCAGCGTCGGGAAAAACAACGGTCCCAATATCACGACCATCGACCAGCGCCCCAACCGGCGATCGAAGCGCGAGCTCACGCTGCAGTGGCAAGAGTTCATCGCGCACCCGCGGCATCTTGGCAACAAAACTAGCCGCAGCACCGGCTTCAGCCGTGTACAAATCATCGGAAAGTTCCATATCACCAAAGTATAGCTGCTGGCTCTCGGGCTCCCAACGCATGTGTCCCGAAAAGTCAGCAACCACTTCCAAAACCGCATCTTCATCTTCTAGATTCATGCCGCGTCGTGAGGCGATGATCGCCACGGCGCGATAAAGAGCCCCCGTATTGATATAGGTCCAGCCGATGCGCTGGCAGGTGCGAAAACAAAGACTACTCTTGCCTGAACCTGCCGGCCCATCTACAGCTACGATCAATGGTCTATGTCCCCTGCTCAATGCTCTGCCATGATTTTGCCAAGGGTGGGTAAACCCTCAGATTTTGGACGCATCTTTGTGAAGGCCCATTTTTACCCCAGCTAGCTTCTGAGGTCAAAGAGTCATTGTCTGCAAAATTCCGCCGATAAGTCCCCAAAACATTTACCTTTCAGTGGGCAGGACATGGCCAAACCAAAAGTCGCACTCATTTCCGGCATCACAGGACAAGATGGCGCCTACCTCGCCCACTTGTTGCTGGATAAAGGCTACGTCGTGCACGGCATCAAACGCCGCTCCAGTCAGTTCAATACCAAGCGCCTGGATCATATCTACCAAGATCCCCACATGACTGATCGCCGCTTCTTTCTGCACTATGGGGACGCCACCGACACTTCATCAATCATTGCCCTGGTCCAAAAAATTCAGCCCGACGAGATCTACAACTTAGCGGCCCAAAGCCACGTGCGCGTCAGCTTCGATATGCCCGAGTATACGGCCAACGTCGATGCCATGGGCACGCTGCGCTTTCTCGAAGCCCTGCGCATCACAGGCTTGGACGCGACCACTAAGTTTTATCAAGCGTCCACCAGTGAGCTCTACGGCAACACACCGCACCGGCCACAAAATGAGCAGACTCCGTTCTACCCGCGCAGTCCATACGGAGTTGCGAAGCTTTACTCCTATTGGATCACGAAAAATTATCGCGAAGCCTATGGCATGTTCGCAGTGAACGGGATCCTCTTTAACCACGAAAGCCCGTTGCGTGGGGAAACCTTTCTCACCCGCAAGGTCACGCGCTCGGTGGCGCGAATTTCTCTTGGGCTCGAGGACTGCCTGCGCGTCGGCAATCTCGAGGCGCGGCGCGACTGGGGCCACGCAGCCGATTTTGTCATCGGCATGTGGCAGATGATGCAGCAGAAGAAACCGGATGACTTCGTTCTAGCAACGGGCCGGACGACATCCGTGCGTGAGCTGGTGAATATGGCCTTTGGCGAAATCGGTATCACACTCGAATACTCCGGCGCGGGAATCGACGAAATTGGTCGCTGCGCCCAAACCGGGAAAGTTTTGGTCCGCATTGATCCTGCGTACTTCCGCCCGGCCGAAGTTGATTGGCTGGAAGGGGATGCTAGCTATGCACGGAAAAATCTCGGTTGGAAGCCGCAGATATCCCTAGAAACCATGACCCAAGAAATGGTCGCCGCCGACTTATATCGAGCCAAGCAACGCCTCGGGCTCATTGCCCGCGAGCTGCCGCCAGTGGAAGAGGCCGCGCACCACCCGGGAGGATTCTTGGGTTTTTTGAAGACACTGGATAACCAACAGGAACCAAAATCCGCATGAGTCAAACGATGCACCGCAATCTCAGCAAAGAGATGAAAATCTACATTGCCGGTCATACGGGTTTACTGGGCTCCCACTTGCTAGAGGAGCTGGGGCGGCGAGGCTACAAGAATGTTGTGCTGCGCACGCGCTCGCAGCTGGATCTGTGCGACGCAACAGCCGTTCGGACTTTCATCCAGCGCGAACGGCCCGACGCAGTTTTTGTGTGCGCGGCGCGCGTGGGCGGCATCATCGCCAACTCCACCTATCCCGCCGACTTCATCCAGCAGAACTTAGTGATCGGCCATAACCTAGTCTGGTCGAGTCACGAAGCCAACGTTCCGAATTTATACTTTGCCGGCAGCAGCTGCATCTATCCACGCGATGCCGCTCAGCCCATGGCGGAATCGGCTCTGGGCACGGGCCCCCTTGAGTTCACCAATCGCCCCTACGCCATCGGCAAGATTGCGATCTTGGAGCTTGTGAACAGCATCAATCGTCAATATGGACGGCGGTACCTGAGTTTTATGCCCACAAACTTGTATGGTCCCCGCGACAACTTTGACCCGCAAGACAGCCATGTAATCCCAGGTTTAATCGCGCGCATGTATGCTGCGAAAATTGCGGGGGCCAAGGAATTCCCGATCTGGGGTAGCGGCAACGCCAAGCGAGAGTTTATGCACGCGCGCGACTGCGCGGATGCGATTGTCACACTCGCCGAACAGCAGACGGAACTGAGTCGTCATGGCGGACCGGACTATGTGCAGTGGTCGCATGTGAATGTGGGATCTGGTGACGAAGTCAGCATCAGCGATCTTGGCCACATGATCGCGAATGCAATCGATTTCCAAGGTCGATTGGTCTTTGATACGAGTAAGCCGGATGGAACCCCAAGAAAGTGGTTAGATTCTGGCGTCCTAACATCACTAGGCTGGACTCATAAAGTGCAGCTACGTAAGGGTTTGGCAGACGTGGCGTTGTGGTATGTGTCACAGCAGCAAAATCGGGCCGCGAGTTAGTCGTCGCTACTGGCAAACGGTTTCATCAATTCATGAAATCGATCACCGCCGGCACGAGCATTCCAAACATGCTGCGAGTAGTGTCTCGCTCTCTTTCGCATGGCTAAAAATTCATTCGGGCGACTTCTGGCGAGCACCGCAAACTCTTCCAGAGCTCTTGCCAATAAGGCCGGTTCTTCGGCTGGTGCGCTCAACCCGACTTGCAAAGTCTTGATCTTCTGATGCATGACTGAATTCCTAGGCGAGGATGCAATCACCGGCATTCCGGCAGCCAGAATGGAATATAGCTTTGATGGAAAGACCACGCCGTACGCGGTGACTGGAGTCAAAATCAAGTGCGCATGACAAGCGGTTAGCGACTGATAAAGTACATTGCGATCGGCCATGGGCTGGATTTGCACACAAGGATATTGCTGCGACAGCGCGCGTACTCGCGACACACCTCGTCCGCGAACCTGAAAAATAAACAGAAACTGATCACGCTGCTGAAGTTCATTTAGCATCTTTTCAAACGCGTCAAGATCACACCCCATTCCAGTGTTTCCGGAATATTTAATGACGACACGAGAATCCTGCGCCAATGATTCCATCGACTCGGGGAGGGCATGCGCAAGCAGCTCGTCAGCAAAGGCGCACCAGTTTTCCAACACAGCTGTATTCGTCAACCCATGCTCGCTCAATAATTCCTGTGAGTCGTTGCAAATACAAAGAATGAGCTTCGCCGACCTGTATGAATGTTGCTGGGCGTATCGGATAAACTGAAAGAAAAGCCCTGAGCGTCGAATGAGGCCAAAATTGACTGCCCCCATAAAAAACCAATCCTGAAGATGAATGATGTAGGCGATGCCTCGGAATTTGCAGATCAAGCCAACAATGATGTCCAGAAATGGCGGATCGCTCCAGATGACGGCTACGGCGTTGCGCGGCATGCGTAATGCGACGATCATCGCATGTAACATTGCGATGAAATAATTGAGTGACTTCGATGCCCAACCAGCACCTTGCCGCCATGGCGTCGGAAATCGTATGACTTCAATGATATCGCTTTTACTTCGTCGCCCAGACTCTGTGCGAAATCCTGGCGTGGCGCAAACGACAGAAACGCGCCATCGATCGGAGATTTCCAGCGCCAAGTCGTGCATAGCTACTGGCGCGGCCTCTTCACTAGGCGCATAGAGGCGCTGAAAGAAATAGAGCGCAGGCTTTTTGATGAGTTGCTCCCATACTGTCCAAGTCTACTTGGCATTTTAGCAAAATCATCGAATCCAGGGCGAATTTACCTGTAATTTCCACAGGAAGGACTACCTGCCCATTCCCGAGACAGCTCAGATCTTCAATGTTTCCAGCTCCTTACCGAAGAGCAGTGCATGGGAACTCGGAAACTCCAAACCCAAGGTGACCCGTTTCCTTCCTATGACGCCATTGTCAAGGAAGCCGACCTGCATTGGCTGCGACATGCCGAGCAGTATGCAAACAATGGCTTCATCAACTTCGAACTTCTGGCGCAGCTGGTAAACGTTTGTCATTGGTACGCCATTAGCAAACAGCGACGCATTTTTGATCGTTCAAAACTCATTTTCGACGTATTCATTGCTGCCATTCTGATCCTTGTTGCTTCACCGATACTATTATTTTGCGCGCTGGCGGTGAAACTCTCATCGCGCGGCCCCATCACTTATCACCAAGTGCGCATCGGACGGTATGGTTGCCCGTTCGAGATCATCAAATTTCGCACCATGGCGGCAGATGCCGATCGGCTCATTCCCTTTGTTGGCAATGAAATGACTGGTGGCATGTTCAAAATGGGACGCGATCCACGACTGACCACGATAGGCAGATGGCTGCGGCGTTGGAGCCTCGACGAATTGCCCCAATTGTTCAACGTGGTCAAAGGGGAAATGGCGTTAGTAGGGCCTCGCCCCCTACAGCCAGAAGACTCCTGCACCGTCCCCAAAGAACATTACCTGCGCTTTGCCGTGCGGCCAGGAATCACGGGTTTGTGGCAAGTCACCGCCCGCGACTCCAATGACGGCCGCCTCAAGATCAAACTAGACTATGATTATGTGATGATGCGCGGGTGGAAGACAGATCTCAAAATTCTTGCCCAAACCGTCCCCGCTGTGATCTCTGGCAAGGGCGCTCGCTAACCCACATAACTCGCAAACGCCGACCAAACCCGCTCCGCCGTAGCTCCATCCCAAAGCGGCGGAATCTGTCCTTTCCTGAATGTGCCAGCACGAATTTGGCGAACGCAATCGTCAATCAATGCCGCATCGCGTCCCACCAAGACATTTGTCCCGATGGTGACCGTCGCGGGTCGCTCCGTATCCTCGCGTAACGTCAGGCAGGGAATGCCAAGGGCCGTCGACTCTTCTTGCACACCGCCTGAGTCAGTCATGACAAACTGTACATCGCGGTAAAGTTGTAGCATGCGCCGATAGTCAGCAGGACCTTCCACTTGCACGCCTGCCTGCTTAAGGCGGTCGAAGAGGTGGAAGCGCTTAAGCGCGGCCCGCGTGCGAGGATGGCAAGGAAAGACGATCGAATAATGCCTCGCAACTCGCTCAAGGATGCTCACCACTTCTGCTAGGGCGACGGAATCATCCACATTCTGCGGTCGATGCAGAGTCAATAAGCATCGACGCCCCGCTTCCGTGCCCGATGTCAGCGCGTCCTGCTCGCGCATCTGCCGCGCGTGAAAGCGTAAGGAATCAATCATCAAGTTACCGACGGTAAATATGCAGGCGGCGTCATGCCCCTCGCGCAATAGCTGCTTTGTTGCCGGTTCCTCGGTGGTAAAAAACAGGTCGGCGATGGCATCCACCGCCAGTCGATTAATCTCTTCGGGCATGGTGCGATTAAACGAGCGCAGCCCGGCCTCAATGTGAGCCACTTTGATATCAAGTTTCTTGGCGGAAAGGGCCGCGGCCAGGGTCGAGGTCACATCACCGACGACCCAGACCCAATCTGGCTTCTCTTCCCAACAAAGCTTTTCAAAGCTAACCAGGATCTTTGCTGTTTGCTCGGCATGGGAACCACCACCCACCGCACCCATCGTAAAATCGATGGCGCCTAGGCCGAGGTCACGCAAGATACTGTCATTAACTTCAGGATCCGAATGTTGCCCCGTATGTACTGTCTGCAATTGAAATCGCGCTTGTAGGGCGGGGCTGGCCGCATAATGCCGCACCAGAGGCGCCACTTTCATAAAGTTTGGCCGCGCCCCCATCACGATAAAAATCTTCAGCCGCTTCGCAGCTTGCACATCGATTTCTTTCATCACCGCACCGCCGCCAGCGTCGCAAAAAACCCCGGAAAACTTACCGCGACGCACTCGCCCCCTTGCACCACCGACGAAGCTTCGGCAATGGTACCGATCACCGCCGCTGCCATCGCCAAACGATGATCGCCAACAGGATCAAAGACAAAAGGTTTCAACGGGCGTTTTCGGCCCTGGACCAGCAATGAATCACCCTGTATCTCGGCAATCCCGCCCGCCAATGCCACCAACTCCGCCGTCTTGGTGAGGCGATCACTTTCTTTCACGCGCAATTCCGCCAGTCCGTGAAAGGCACTGGTTCCCTCAGCCCGCGCCGCCAAGGTCGCCAAAATCGGCACCTCATCGATCAGAGTGGGCACCTCTTTCGCCAGAACATTGACGGCTTTAAGCGTATTTCCGCCGCGCACCACCACATCCACCTCCGGCTCCATGGCCGGCAGCATTTTCGGTCCGTCGCCGCCGCCGCTCGGCAGTCGTTCAAAAGTAGCCCCCATGCGCTTCAGCACTTCGAGGAAGCCCACGCGCGTTGGGTTGTCCAACATGCGTCGCACCCGCAATGACCCAGGATGCAGGAGACCCAAGGCAATTAAGAATGCTGCCGATGAAGGGTCGCCCGGCACCCGCCAAGATTGGGCAGCCGGCACGAACGGTCCGGTCACGGTAATCGTCTCGTGCGTATCGTCGATCTTGGTGCGAATGGCGCATCCAAGTTTGCGTAACAACTTCTCCGTGTGATCGCGCCCGCCGCGCGGCATACGAATCGACGTAGCCCCAGCCGTATTTAGCGCTGCCAGCAAGATCGCCGATTTGACTTGTGCCGAAGCAACGTTGCTTTCCAAAGCCGCAGCCGTTAACGCCGAGCCTAGCACGGAGATCGGCAGCGTATCACCACCAGCGGTAAACTTGGCACCCATGCGCTTCAGGGGCTCAACCACGCGGGCCATGGGCCGCCGCGACAGGCTGGCATCGCCAGAAAGCGTCGCTTGCAAACCGGGAGTCGACGCCAGGAGGCCGAGCAACAATCGGGCGGAGGTGCCCGAGTTCGCACAATCCAAAGCCTGAGCCGGCGATCGCCAACCCTTTTGCCCCGGTGAAGTGACGACCATACGCTGCTCATAACCCGTGCTATCTTCCACCAGCTCGACCTGCACGCCCATGGCTTGAAAGGCGCGAGCCGTGGCGATGCAGTCCTCACCCAACAAAGGGTGCGCAATCACACTCTGCCCAGGGGCCAGCGCCGCAAACATCAGAGCTCTGTGTGTCAAAGACTTATCGGGCGGGCAAAGCACCTCGCGCGACTTTGCGCTTTGGTCGGCCATCCATGGGTCGATGGAGATGTCATTGGACGAATTCTGGGTCGCCATGAGTTACTGCCCTTCTGTGGGTCGCACACGGAAATCAAATCATATGTCACTGGTACGTCCACAGCCCGGTTGCTATTAGTACTAAAACTTGATACTAAACAAGTGGGGCGAATGAGCACCTTCGACAAGCTAAAAATAAAACTGCATCAGGGAACGCGTCTCGATTGTAATGAAGTCAGGGCATTGCTTCAACACTTCGGATTCAAACTCGAGCGAACGAGAGGTAGTCATGAGCAGTGGGTCAGGGATAGTCGAACGTTCACCCTAGTTTGCCGCGGCAAGGATGCGCCCTTCTATATACTCGACTCGCTCAGACTGATCTGTGAGGAGCATGATGCGCAAGAAGACTAAGAACCCCGAGCTAGAATACCAGGTCAATATTTGCTTCGATGCCCGGGACGATCACTACGTCGCTCGCGTTCCCGAGCTAGAAAACTGCCACAGTCACGGCGAGACAGCGGAAGAAGCGTTAACCAATGCCCGTGAGGCCATTGCCCTGTGGCTCGAAACAGCGAAAAAAAAGCGCCTGCCCATTCCTTTGCCCATAAGTCGTAGGTCGTTTTCTGGAAAATTTGTTTTACGGACATCCGTCGATCTGCACGCAAAATTGGCGCAAACAGCTCTGGCCCATGGCAAGAGCATGAACGACCTGGTGGTCGAGATCCTGCAAAAAAGCGTCTGACGAAACAGCGAGATCTCGAACTAGTGGGCCATTAATGGGCCGCTAGTGCGCCGCCGGCGGCTCCTCATGTACGACCTTGCCCATGGCCAGGAACTTCTCCATGCGGTGATCTCGCAGTTTATTGCCATCCCAGGTGCAAAGTTCCGTCAGGTCAGCGATGATTTGCTGGCGCATGGCTTGCGCCGTCAGATCAAGTGAGCGATGGGCGCCGCCCTCGGGCTCTTTGATGATGGTGTCGATGACACCCAGTTTCAGTGCATATTGAGCGGTCAGCTTCAACGCCTGGGCCGCATCGCCCGCCTTGGAGGCATCCTTCATCAGGATCGAGGCGCAGCCCTCGGGCGAAATGACCGAGTACGTCGAGTGATCGAGCATATGCACGCGATTGGCAACCGCGAGGGCCAAAGCGCCACCGCTCCCCCCTTCACCCACCACGACCGTCACGATGGGGATCTTCAGGCGCGACATGACCATGATGTTCTTGGCGATGGCTTCCGATTGACCACGCTCTTCCGCCCCCACGCCCGGATAGGCGCCCGGGGTGTCGATCAGGGTCACGATGGGGAGGTTAAAGCGCTCCGCCAGCGACATCAGGCGCAGGGCCTTGCGATAGCCTTCGGGCTTGGGCATGCCGAAATTACGGAAGATATTGTCCTTGGTGCCGCGGCCCTTTTGATGGCCGATGATGACCATATGCTTGCCGTCCATCACCGCCAAACCGCCGACGATGGCCTTGTCATCAAAGAAATTGCGGTCGCCGTGCAATTCGACAAACGTCGAGCACATGGCATTAATCAATTCTAATGAATTCGGCCGACGCGGGTGCCGGGACAGCTGAACTTTCTCATATGGCGTGAGACGGGAAAACATCTCGCGTCGGAGGTTGGAGGAGCGTTCCTCCAGCTCTTGTATCTCTTGATCCAGGTTGATGGACTGGCTCGCCGCCAGCCGTCTCAACTCGTCAATTTTTAGTTCCAGGTCCGCTAGCGGCTTCTCGAGAGGAATATAGTCCATGGCAAATTGGCCCACTTTTCTGGTGCGTATTACGCGGTTTGTGGGGCGATGATGCCCAACGGTGGCCGAATCTGTCAATTACCTTAGGAAAAATTTGTATTTAGCTCCCCCAGCGATTGCTTTTTCAAATCCGCGTTTGCTACAATAAGGTTATGAAACTCGGACGTTACGGAGGAGACGCAGAAAATGGTTAAGTCAGAGCTAATTGAGAGCCTCGCAGAGCGTGCAGATGTGACCCTTGCCAAGGCGGAAGAGGTCGTGGATTTGTTCTTCGACGCCGTCACCGACACCTTGTGCCGCGGGGATCGCGTGGAAATTCGCGGCTTTGGCGCCTTTACAGTACGTGAGTACAAGGCGTACGAAGGTCGCAATCCAAAGACCGGCGAAAAGATCATGGTTCCGCCCAAGGCGCTGCCATTTTGGAAGACCGGGATGGAACTGAAGCAACGCGTTGACTCGGCCTTTGGCAATCCTCCGGGCGACGACGATGATGATGGGGACGATATCTAAGCTCGTCTTAGAATTCGGCGTCCAATCCTCCTTTTTTCATAATCTGCATGGGCAGCGGCTTGTTAACGGCCGCTGCTTTTCTTTTGTAAAAATCGCCCCCTTGACTTTCTAGACGCCGGAATTAAGTACAACATACAGGTTTCTCATTTTATGCCCTAGGAGCCGTACCCATATGCCCATCTATGAATATCGCTGCGGGAAATGCGACGAAGTTCATGAAGTCCAACATAAAATCGCCGATCCAGCGCCGGAATCCTGCCCGGAATGCGGTGGCGGGCCAATGACCAAGCTCATTAGTGCCACTGCCTTCGTGCTGAAGGGAAGCGGCTGGTACAACGACGGCTACGGCGGCAAGAGCTCCGCCAAAAAGCCATCTCCGGCATCCGACAGCCCAGGATCGACCAGCAGCAACACCGAAAGCGCTTCGTCGGCCCCTGCCTGCGATATGCCAGCTACGGACAAGAAGTGCGGCGCCTGCGACTAGCGCTGGCCCCGGAGGTTGAAATGTAAAAAGGCGCCGTACTTGGCGCCTTCTGCATTTTCACCCACCACCACTTTGAGGACTACGGGTTCCACGTGTTTTGCTGGTACTGATTCGTGGGCTGCTGGTACTGGTTATTCTGCGGATACTGGGTATTTTGTTGGTACTGTTGCTGCCCGTTATAGCTGGTGTTGCAAGGCACCTGATTGGCCGAACCATATTGTTGATAGGTGTTGGTTGTATTGTATGGATTCGTCGTCGTTGGTGTCGTCGTGGTTGGCCACTGACCCGTGGTCGTGGTCGAACCGGCGCGTTCCAGGAACCCACCCTGCTGCCAAGCCAAGAGCAGCTGCTTATTCTGCTCCGTTAACTTCGTCGCTCCTTGCGGCATGGTCGGCGAAAACCCTGTCGAGGTGCGGATGATGGCCGCGCCACGCTGCTGAGCCAGCTGATAGTTCCACATGGGATTCTTGACATCGTTTTGACCATGGCAGTTAACGCAGAACTGCTGCAGAATTTGCTGCACTTGTCCTTCGTACACGACCTGCTGCCCTTGCTGCGTAAAGGTGTTTTGCAGAAAGACTGAATTGCCCGTGGTATTGGTATAGTTGTTGGTTGTGCCGTACGGGTTCTGTTGCGTTCCATACTGCTGCTGCGTCGTATTCTGATACTGCGACGTCGGCAGGTTTGGATTGCACGTCGCGCTGACCGAAGGCGTCTTGGCAGATTGCTTTTGCTCTTCCTTACAGCTGAAGACGAGACCCGCCACAGCAGCCACGACGACGACCATATTCCGCGGTTTCATAGAAACTCCGAAAGACAGGGACCCGGTCCACGACCCTGCTCTTATCGGTATAATTGCGGAAAAACTTTAGAACACGCAGGTTATCCCTCTGATTTCAGAGGGATCCTCAATCTAAATATAGTGATGCCCCGAAGCGATAGAAGCGAAAGTGCGGCAACCAGGCCTCGCCCGGAAAGTACATACTCCACAGAACGCGCGTGGCCTTGCCATAAATGGTGCGAACGGACACTTCACCGAAATAGCGCGAATCCTGTGAATTATCCCTGTTGTCTCCCATGACGAAGACATGCCCTTCTTTAACGGTAATCGAACCTAGGCTGGTGACTTGGTCATAGCCAAGTTGCGTATAAACCAACTTATCGCGCAATACCCAGTGGGTCACGTCGCTGCCCAACTTTTCTTGAAAGAGGAACTTGGAATCAGCCCGATCCGTGATGTCATCCAGCACCTCGCGCCGGGAGTTGAAGTCTTCGACGGCCTGCGCCTCGCCATTCAAATACAGCGTATTTCCCTTTAACTCTAAATGATCGCCAGAGACGGCGACGATGCGCTTAACGAGATTCATGTCAGGATTGAGCTTCGAGCGGAAAACAACGATATCACCCCGCCTTGGCTCCGACCAACTCGCCAGCACCATGTCGGAAAAAGGCATGCGCAGATGATAGGCCAAGTGGTTTGCTAAGACCCGATCGCCCACCTTGATCGTTGGTTCCATAGATGGAGTTGGCACGTGGTAGGGAGCCGCCACCGACCAGCGGAAGGCGAAGATTACAGCCAAAAGTACGGCAATCGACCTTAGATTACTCCACGACCAAAACGCCTCTTGCTCGCCTTTTTGCTGCTGCTCGTCTGCCATATTGAGTTTTTACCCGCCTGAAAAATGAGTCCGAAAACCCCAAAACTACAGAACATTCGTCTGAATTTCCATTAAAAAACCAGCCCCTTATCCGCGCCCTTATTAAGTATTCTATGGTTTTATTAATATTGTATTGACATATTTTAAGGAATTAATTATAAACCCATCACTTGTTTCTATGTGTCCACGCAATTCTTAAAGGAGCATTCTATGCAACGTTCCACCAAGATGACGGTTGCTACGGTCGCGGCCCTCTTCGCTACGGCCTGCGGTAGCCACTCGGCAGACAAGAGCCACGAAGCCGTTCGTCGCAACGACGCAGGTCTGAAAGTCGTACAAGCTGACCCCGCCAAAGAAGCCGCTCTCGAAGCTGAGTATCAGAAGCTGCCCGAGAATGTCATGGTTCGGGTCAAGGTTGATGCGCAAGGGAAAGAGATTCCCAATAGCTCAGAAATGGTCGCGGTCAATGGTGTGATCGAAGAAAGCAACCTGGATGCGGCATTTGATGCAGGACGCAAGATCAACCAAGATGGCTCGACCGACAGCCTGGATGGCGATACCTCGACGCAAAGCTGGTACGGCTATGGCTACGGAGCTGGTGCAGGCCTCGGCGCTGGCGCGGGTTTCAACAATCCAGGGCAAGGCGGCAATGATTTCTATGCCGGTAACAACAATCCCTATCAGCAGAACTATCAAAATCAGACTGCGGTGAACTACTACAACTACGGCAACACAAATATCGCAGGCAATAACTGGGGCAACCAAGGCAGCCCATACTATAACTGGTACCGTCCGATGGCATCTTCAATGACGTACACGGGCGCTTGGTGGCAGTACAGCCGACCATGGTGCTTCAACCGCGGCGGCTTTAACTACTACAACTACCGTCGCCCACTTTGCAGAGGCTATAGCTGGTGTGGCACTGGTTACGGCTACGGTGCTGGAGTCGGCGGTATCGGCGGTATCGGCGGGGTCGGTGGTATCGGCGGGGTCGGTGGTATCGGCGGCGGATTTGGTGGCGGCGTTGCTACCCCATATTTCTAGGCACGAGCTGTCTCGCGGGCGTTAAGCCCGCACTTCGAGTCAAAAAAACGGGCACACGCAGCCCGCCAAAAGGAGTGGAACTCATGGCTCGTCAGCTCCCAACCATGTTTACATGTTTTGTGGTGCTGACGAGCCTTTTGGCTTGCGCTGAAAAGCCAACGAGCGACAGCAAGACCCCAACCGATAGTACCCAGCAAGAACAGCTAGAAGGCCCCCAACAGCAGCAGCGCCCACAGGACGGCATGCCGTCATTAGATACGACCTTAACAAATCTCGATGAGATCACTCGCGACCTGAATCTGGCTTCGCATCAGCAACAGGGCGGTGGCCGCGGCATCCGCATCGCCGTGCTCGATAATGGTTTTCTGGGTCTAGAAGCCTCCCGCGGCAAGCGCTTACCCGATACGATCCGCGTCGAGCCCGCTCCGAAAAATCCAGAACAGATGACGCCCCACGGCACTCGCATGGCGGAAATCGCCTATGCGGTCGCCACCGGCTCAACCGCCTTTCAATCGCATACCCCAGGACCAGAGATCCTGCTCTTCAATACCAACGGCTACACCAACTTGGTGCACGCCATCGATCAAGTGATCGCCCGTAATGTGGATATCGTGCTCTACTCGCAGGTTTGGGAGTACGGTGGCAACGGCAACGGCACGGGCTTTATCAACGCTGAAGTAAACCGCGCCATCGCTGCGGGAGTCCAGTGGATCAACGCTGCGGGCAACTTCGGTCGCACCTACTTTGAGGGTCCGGCAACCGTCACCCCTGGTGGTCACATCGCCCTACCCCACGAAGGCGAGTACGTGCGTTTTTCAGTCGAAAGGGAGCAAACACCGGTCAAGATCGTCGTCTCTTGGAACGACTTCACGGACAGCACGGAATACCGAACGGCCATGGATCTGGATGCCGAATTGATCGACGAAAAGGGTGAGTCGCTGGCCGTGGCAAAATTGATTCAAGACGGCCTGAAGCATGATGAAGCAGAATTAGGATACGGCATCCACGCCCGAGAAGTGTTGCGCGGCACTCTAGCCAAGGGCAACTTTCGGGTGCGCGTGACCACCAAGAATGCGACCCTGCCCATCACCCTGCGCGTGCGTATCGCCATCGATGGCCCGGGAATCACCATGCAAGATCGCTCGATCAATGGCTCAATTTTCATCCCTGCAGACAACCCCGAGGTGCTGACCGTTGGCGCTGTCGACGTGGACTATTCAGCCCTCAAACGCATTGAACGGACGGGCGCCAGCAAGCCAGAAGTAGCTCTGCGCTCAAAAGTCGTATTTGACAATGGCGAGGAGTTTTATGGCACATCGGCGGCCACAGCTATCGCAGTAGGAGCATTGGCGGCATATCAGTCGTCAACCGGCGTAAAGACGACGCGGGCTCTGAAAACGGAGATTCTGATGCAGCGTATTGCCGTTGCGCCCATGCTGCAAAGCTATGACGAGCGCCAATGCCTGCGCATCATGCAGGCTGGACGTAAATGTCCCGAGTTGCCCTTTGCGCCTTGGATTCCACCCGTTTTACGCTTACCCTAATTTTCTTGATGCAAGAGGACGGCGATGTCCTTAGGAAGTTCGCCGCGCAACGCGACGCCCTGCGCCTGTAAGGTCGGATGGGTCCTGGCCAAGCGCAAGGCATTTTCTGCACAAGTTGCGCGCACAGAGCGCGGAGCTTTTGCAGCCTCGACTAGGGCGCAGGCTCGCAATTCGACAAAGAGCTTCGCTCCCGTTTCTGAATCGGCAATTCCCCTCTCCATTCGACCAGCCATGCCTTCAGCAAAGCGCCGCATGCTAGGCGTCATCGACCCATGCTCGTCGCCGGCAAATTCTTTGCGGTAAGTCTGAATAGATGGCGCGGCCTGGGTGATCGTCGCAGGAGCGCGTCCATCGGGCGCATCCGAAGCGGCTTCGCCGTCCACATCCAGGCGATCGTGCAGCTCCATGGTTACCGCATCGACCTCGTCGGGATCGGCCCGCTCGACTTCGGCAGAATACTCTCCCTCGTAACCAGTTAGGTTGGCATTGGACAGGTCGGAAACAGCATCGCCTCCCCCGCCAGCATCAACACCAGGAGCGACATCCGTACCAGAAAGAACTTCTATCCGCGCAGACTGCTCGCCATGATGCTTTTGCAGGAATGAAACCCAGACGGTGATCAACATGATGCACGCGGCCACCACCAAAACTCGCCAGAGCACACCTTGCGTCACCGTAAACCTCAACACTTGGAAAATTAAGGAGCCACTTTCGCCGGAATCGCCTGCGGAATGGAAGGCGTCCCTAGCTGACCTCCCCACACCTCTTCCACCTTCAGTACGCGCGTCTTGGCCTCTTTCTCGCCCAGCAGTGCAATTTGCCGCTCGACTTCCGAACAACCGTCGCTGCAGTCCTTGGCCAATTTCTCAAAGAAAATCGCGCCGAAAGCATAGGCTCCCCATGCTCCGCTGTCGCAGGCGTACTGTCCAGCTAAATCATGCCCCACGGGGCACTTGGCATGCATGTGACCACAGGAACGTTGGGTCATGGTCTCGATGAGCGAATCAATATTCTTGGCGCTGATCGCGGCTTTGGCATCGGCAGCTGTGAGCGGCGTTGTGCAATCGGAATGGCGAGCCTCGTGGATCAAAGTCTTCATTCTTTCGATGTAATAGTTCTTACCCGCGACGTAGGCTTTGCCAATTTTCATGGCTCCGTCAAAGTTCGTGGTCACCGTGCGCTTGACGCCATTCACTTCCCAGTAGTCCTCGACACTCAGACGAAGGCCGTTATCTTTCGCATACTGCCCAATGGACGCCACCATCCACGTCGAGATGCTCGGATTGCTGGCGATCGTATTATCGTCGCCGCCGCTCGTGCCCGAAAAAATATAGTCGAAACGATCGTCTATGTAACGAATGATGGAATTACCAACATCAGCACCAAAGGCGCGGTCGAACCAGGTATCGCTCTTGGCAAAATTAAACGACGACATTCCGCGTAAATCGCTAGCAACAAGTGCGCGCTCGTGCCCCGTCAGCTTTCTCTCGGCACTGATCCACTCCAGTTCGATCCGCGCCGGTTGCCCGCCGAGGGTGTCGATGCTCATGTCGGATCCATCTGCATCCATGAACATGAGATATTCGGCGACCTTATCCAAAGAAAAGGGCAACACCGTGCGATGATTGATTTCCGCCCATTTCCAGGTGTTCTCGACCCAGGTACTGGTTCGACCACGAGCGCCGTACGACATAGCACGGGCGTCCGACAGCACCGCTCCCTGCAACTTGGCCATCGTCAGATCAACATTTTCAAATTTGCCAATAAAGATCGCCCGCTGCGCGTCGGCGCTGGTCAAATCGAGCTTTGCTGCCAAGACATCGACCAGCTTCGCATCTTGCAAAGAGGAATAACTTGCATCCGCTTCCAAGAACATGGCACCCGTCAAATCGGCACCATCTAACTTGGCATGGGAAATATCGCTATAGGCGACGAAGAGACCGCGCAGGTTGGCTCCGGTGAGGTCTTTGTTCGTGTGCGTTTCCTTGTTGATGAAACCGCACTCAACAAATTGGCCCTTATTGTAGGCTGTTTCGCCGCGGCTATCGACGCATTTGCCCGTGCTCTCGTTATACCGAGCTTGTAGCCCAGTTGGCATGTTCGGAGCTTTATTTTCGGGATTCTTTTTCTTGGATCCGCCGCTGCTCGTATTGATACACCCAACGGACAGGGCGAGGACGCCCCAAAGCAGCGCTCGACCACCACAACTTCGGCCAACCAACATCAACAGCCTCCACATCCACAATAGCGACAACAGCAGCAACAACAACGAGTCTTCTTCCCACACCAGCGGGACCAAATGCCGCGGGGAGATCAGCACCTGAGCAAGGTTGATGCCGGTACAAGACCAGAACTATTTGGGTATATTCGCGGGTGTAACGTGGAACCATCAAACTGCACCTGTGACGATCGCAACGCCTGTCGAAAAGTTAGACAGACTTCCGCCCTCTCCGCCAGTTGAGTGCATGTGCCCGACTTGACGACTCTGGGGTCAGGGGGGCGGCAAGGGATGACCGAGACGGACACCAATCCTCAATGATGAGAATGCGCTCGGTCGTACGAGGGATTATGAGAATGCGCTCGGTCGTACGAGGGATTATGACCGATTAAATCTCTTCTATGATCTCGATCGCCTCGAGTTCTTCGAATCCATCGTCCAACTGGGGCGTTAAGCGCGGCTGCTTGACACCTTGCTGCTGATAGATTTCGACCTTTTCAGCTTCCGGCTCGGGTGCCGACTCAACTTCCACTTCCCGAGCATAGTTCGCCGAAGTTCCGTTCGCCGTTGCCCCCGCAGTGGCGGCTCGGCCGCGCGCTACGCTCTGCGCTGCGCGTAGCGACTGCACCGCACCATCTTCACGGAAATTTTCGTAGCCCTGGATAACTTGCGAGAAATATCCCATCTTTCGCGGATCGATGGGCCGCATCATCAATTCGTTTTCCGTCCACTGCTTCACACGTCGGCTAGGGTCCTGCAGAGCTGCCGCTAGATACAATTCCCGAAATGGGTCCTCGTGCTGCGCCAATGAGCGCAGAGCAGAAAGCCTAGCACGTTCGTCCACCAAGCGGATCGCCTGTCGCAGAATGTACAGCGCACCAGGCGAAGCCTCGACAGAAAAACGACGAAAGTAATTGGCGACAAGACTGGAACGAGCGTTACCCAGCGCTTTCTCGACCATGGATAGGTCAACCGGAATCCCAAATTCAGCGAGTCCGATCACGGCTTCCATACGCGTCCAGAATTTCTTCTCGGCCAGGGCATCGTAGAGGATGGCCTCGCTGCCGCGAAGGCGGCCCTGCCGAATGTCCTGAACGGCCTTGAAACGCTGGTAAACATACCGACTGGTCAGCGCCTGACGGTAACCTTCCTCCTCGTCCGCTGACCACATGCGCCCAAGGGGCACAACTTGTCCGGCGATGCGGTTTGGCAGCGCCCAATAGGGATTCCCCTCAACCACTTGAACTAAACGCACCGGCCCCGTGTCAACTGGCGGTGCTCGTGTCGAAACCTGTTGCGCCACGATGGGAGGCGGTGTGGCCGGCACGCCGGATAAGAACGTTTCAACTTTGTCGACTAACCATGCCCAAAGCCCCTCGTCACTACCGAAGCCCTGCTCCATATCCGGAGCCGCTGGTTTCGCCAGCAGGATAATTCCTAAAGCTACCAGCAGGCCAAACGCGGCGGAAAGGTAGAACACCCGACGCGTCTTTTGCTGCTGCGCCTGATCGGCAAGCATAAACTGCGTCGGAATCACAGCTGATGGCTGGGAAATGCCAGTAGAACCTGAATTGGCGCCGGCGCCGATATCCCACAAGTCGATTTGGGTTACGGCCGGGCCCCGACCAGGTCCCCCTAAGCCGATAGATGTGCCGGATGCGGCGCCATCTTCCTCCAAGGCCATCGGCTGCACGCGAGTCTCTTCTCCTGGACTAGACACGGAAACCTCCCTCTATCTGCTTCTTGCTCCAACCCAAGGTTCGGAAGGTTCCAAATAAATTTTAGTTTTTTTCCAGGTGCCTGCGCTGGCAGGGGTCGCTTTTTTGTTGAAATGTTTAGGGGCTACAGGTAGTTATTCGATCTCTTGCACATGGATATGGCGCATTTTTTCCACACACATCCGTTATAGGGTTTTGTTCACATGGCAAAGTTGAAGCTCGATTGTTTGAGAAACATCGGTATTTCCGCCCACATCGACTCTGGTAAGACGACGCTCACCGAGCGCATCCTCTACTATGCGGGTCGTATTCATAAGATTGAAGAAGTGAGGGGCGGCGGCGATGGCGCCACCATGGACCACATGGAGCTGGAAAAAGAGCGCGGAATTACCATTACCTCAGCCGCGACGCAGGTTTACTGGAAAGATACCACGATCAACATCATCGATACCCCGGGCCACGTCGACTTTACCGTTGAAGTAGAACGCTCACTGCGCGTTCTCGATGGTGCCGTCTTGGTTCTTTGCGGCGTGGCCGGAGTTCAGAGCCAGTCCATCACCGTTGACCGGCAGATGCGCCGCTATAACGTGCCTTGCTTGGCGTTCATCAACAAGCTGGACCGTTCGGGCTCTAACCCCAAGAAAGTGATTGCTGACCTGCGCGAGAAGCTAGGGCATAACGCCGTGGCCATGCAGATCACGATCGGCTTGGAAAACGACTTGGAAGGCATCATCGATATCCTCGCGATGAAAGCCTATTACTTCGACGGCGAGAAGGGCGAAAAAATTCGAGAAGCTGCGATTCCCGCGAACTTGGTCGATCAAGCGCAGGAGTTCCGCAACGCATTGCTTGACCGGATCTCCATGTTCTCGGACGAAATGACTGAGCTGATGCTGGAAGAAAAGGAAGTCCCACTCGAATTGATCAAGAAGACCATCCGTACCGCCACAATGAAGCGCGAATTGACTCCTGTATTTATGGGCTCTGCCTATAAGAACAAGGGCGTACAGCTGCTTTTGGAAGGTGTTCGTGAATATCTGCCAAGTCCACTGGATTGCCGCTACTTTGCCAACGACAAAGACAACCAAAAGGTTGAAGTGAAGCCGGATCCGGATGCTGCCATGATCGCTATGGCGTTCAAGATTACCGACGAGCGCTTTGGACAGTTGACCTACACACGCGTTTATCAGGGCACCCTGAAGAAGGGCTCTAGTTACCTCAACCCGCGAACTGATAAGACCACGCGCGTCGGCCGCATCGTGCGAATGCACGCGGATGACAAAGAGGATATCGATGAAGCCGTCGCTGGCGATATCGTGGCGATGGTTGGTGTCGAATGCGCCTCTGGTGACACCTTCTGCGACGAAAACATCAAGTTGACCATGGAGCAGATGTTTGTCGCCGAACCGGTTATTGAATTGGCGATTAAAGCCAAGAAGCAAGAGGACCAGGTTAAGCTGTCGAAGGCTCTAAACCGATTCATGAAAGAAGACCCAACATTCCGCGTTCGTGTGGACGAAGAATCAGCCGAAACCATCATTGCTGGCATGGGCGAATTGCACCTTGAGATTTATGTCGAGCGCATCAAGCGTGAATACAAAGCGGAAGTTGTCGTCGGCCAGCCGAAGGTAAACTACCGCGAAGCGCCAACGATGGATGCAACGTTCGACTACAAGCACAAGAAGCAAACCGGTGGATCGGGTCAATACGCCCACATGGTCGGCAATCTCAAATTACTTCCAGAAGATTCGGACAAGGATTTGGTCTTCGAAAACCGCACCGTCGGTGGCTCGATTCCAAAGGAATACATCCCAGGCATCGAAAAGGGTCTCAAGGAAGCTGTGGTCAAGGGGCCTTTGGCTGGCTACCAAGTTATTCGCACCTACGTCGATGTTGTGGATGGTGGCTTCCACCCCGTCGACTCCTCGGAAATGGCGTTTAAGATCTGCGCTCGCGCCGCCTTTAAAGAGGCGTTCTTGGCAGCTAAGCCGGTCATTCTCGAGCCAATCATGAAGGTCGAAGTCGAGACACCGGCAGATTTCCAAGGTACCGTGCAGGGCGACCTATCATCTCGTCGTGGACTCTTGCTGGGAACCGACATGCGCGACGATTACGCGGTGATCTACGCGGAAGTTCCACTGTCCGAGATGTTTGGTTACTCCACGGACCTGCGCTCACAGACTCAGGGTAAGGCCGGTTTCTCGATGGAATTCGCTAGCTATAAGGCCGTTCCAAACAGCATTCAGGAACAACTGGTTAAGAAGTTCCACGAAGAACAAGCCAAAGGTAACAAGGGCTAACCGAGCCTCGATTCACCTGTTACTGTTAGAGACGATCAAAGCCCAACCTGCTTCATGCCGGTTGGGCTTCTTGTTGGCAGCATCCGCTGCAAACGTGAGAAACCCCAACCAGCACATGTCTGGTTGGGGTTTCACTGGATGAATTCGTTACGGGAAGCGCTGTCCGTTTACCGAAAACACAACGTTGACTGATTTGCCATTCAAGCTGCGTGTGTGCAGCAAGTGACGGCCTTGATACATTGTGCTTGGTAGCGGTACGAGCACGTTCAGAATCTTTTCTTCATCGGTACAAACTGGACGGTCGATAATCTCAATTTTTGGCTGGATGATCATAGACTTACCATGGTCGTGGAATTCATAATCAACCCACTTCATACAACTGCTGGTCAAGCGAACAGCCATATTAGCGAAGTACTGATTCGTACCTACGGCTTGGTGCACTAAAATGCTGTCGATGGGAGCGTAGAGAAAATCATCTGGGCCCATGCTCGTGGCTTCCGACACCTTCAGCTCTTCGCTCAAAGCACCAGCACGTGTGGACACAGAAAATTTACCGACTGGCAACACGCCAAGTGTGACTGTGTTGGTGAACGGTACAAGAGCCATGGCACAAGGGCCCGGGTACTTGCGCGCCAACTGGTCGATCAAGATCTTGCCGCTGGCCTCGTCGATATCTACCTTTGCGACATCGAGCTTGTAGCAGCTACTTGGCAAGAAGCCATCAAGAACGGCAATGGCCTCATCGTTGTCATCAAAGCCCACAGGAACGAAAAGCTCCTTCGCGGCAACAGACACAAGTTCAAAATCACTTGCAGCAACAGCTGTCGCTGCCGACAATCCACCCATGACTGCCAAACCTAAAAACAATCCCTGTCCAACCGATCGCTTCATCGTCTTCTCCTTCTATGGTGACGAACAACACCCTCGTGACGCGGATGCAAAAGACATCACAATTCCATTGCAAATCCGATGGCTTATCTCATCCGATATCAGTGTCAGCAATGCAAAGCAAGTGCCAAAACTTTTGACAGTATTTTTCTCTTTAATATTGAGTCCATACGAGCTGGGCAGGGCCGTGACGCAGATCGCGCCGTCAAAAGGTGCGTGGAATGGCGCGAATCGGCGCCGCAATTTGGCGCCAATGCAGCTAGTTGCGGGCAGATCGCGACTCAAGGGTTCTTTGACACGTCCGATAAGTGCCGCATGGATCAACGCAAGAAACCAATTTTCGACTTGGACGAAGCGATCGGGCTGCCAACGGCTTCTGGCCGGAATGGTGGCGGCTTGCGCATCGTACGCGGTGCGAGTCAGCGACCGGATGGGCTCACCGTGCTCCCAAAACTGCCGCGTAGCGCGTTTGCCCAGATGCTGACACGCTATTGCGACGATCTGGACCGCGAAATCGAGCGCGTCAGGAAGTCGTAAACCATGGGCGTCACCCCGCGTCAACCTCATGTTCTACGGCGTTTTCGGTGCCTGGTCTTGCTAGGCCTGGTAGTGCTCTTCGCCAGCTGCCACTGGGATGCACCCCCGCCTCAGGCCGCAAAGCTCCTCGAGCAAGACTGCAGCAAATTTGCTGAAGCCGACAAGCAGCACTGGTGTCGCGGTGATTGCGGCAAAGTCGAGAATGAGAGTTACCGCGCCATGTGCAAAAGGGCTCAGAGCCGACTCAAGCAACGCTAGACACGCTGGTGCTCGTACCCCGGTAGCCAATTCCCCTCCACGCAGGCAGGCACCCTAACGGATTCACTCTTGTTTTTAGCGTTGCTTATTCTTTCATCAAGTCTCTAGGCGCCTTGGCCGATAAGGCCCATAGAGTTCCTATGGGGAGTACATAGAGGAGAGCCAGGTCATGGATGGACATTGGCGTCAGAAGCTTTCAATTTTTGCTGTATTGACGATGGCAGGCGCTGCCTGTGGCGAATCTACATTTCGCAGTGTTGCAGCTCGCAAGACCGGCCAGTCCTCCGGCAACGACGCCAAGTTAGGGCAGCAGCCACCAGGGTCGGAGACCATCCTCGGATCAGACCTAGGTCCTTTCAACACGAGTTCGGGGCCAAGCGGACCAGAATCCACCCCTAGCAATCCGCTGGACGGCCTTTCCATTATCGATAGCAGCATCGTCAGTAAGGTCTGCGCAGCGGGGACGCCGATGAATCTGACGCAAGTTATCAACTTTCCAGCGACGACGCGGGGTGCATGCGGCTGGGGACAAAACGATAATCTGACGCGCAGCGGCGGGCGCGTTCGAGCTCGCGTCGAGCAGATGGCCGAGCTGAGTTTACCAGCTGGGTCGGTGCTCTGCTCGCTGCAACTACAAGTGCAAGAAAACACGATGACGTATGACGACCACTTTTATTTGAACCTCAATGGCAATGTCCTCCTCGCCAGCTTTGTCGGAATCACGCAAAATCTATTGGAACAAGACGGACTGAAGGCCTATGACTGGATGCGCGCCCGCGACTATCGCTGGCCCGATTCTCGATCGAACCAGACACCAGCATACTGCTTGGGCCGACAAACGACGGACACGGCCAATTGCTTTGTGCCAGAAACAGAACGAGCCGGCCAAATGCGGCTGACATTAGGCGCCGCCGAGGCGGCTAAACTTAGCGCCATTGCCTTTAACCAACAAAAAGCCGTCTTCTCGATGGTGACGGTTGGTGATGATGACACCAGAGATGACTGCTTCCATACCGCCATCAACATCAACGTCACCGCCGCCTTTGTGAAGGGCAAGTAGACGAGACCAAGATTTTGATCTAACCTCTCTTAGATCTGCGCAAGATCGCTAGGGAGGATGCGAGTGGAGCAAGAAAGTTTCCTCGAGTTGCTGTTGCGCGCCGGGGTGTTACGCTTCGGGTCGTTCGTTACTAAGTCTGGCAGAACTTCGCCCTATTTCTTCAATTTTGGGGCCTTAAGCACGGGTAGTTTAGCCTTAGCGGCAGGACGGCATTATGCAGATGCCGTGACCACCTATTTTGGCTCTCAGATCGATGTGCTCTTTGGTCCTGCTTACAAGGGTATTCCCCTGAGCGTCATGACCGCCATGTCGCTAGAAATTCATCACAGCCGTGACGTGCGCTTTGCCTTTAACCGCAAAGAAGCCAAAGAGCACGGCGAGTCGGGAAAGATTGTTGGCGGGCCCATCAACAAAGGTGATCGTGTCATCATCATCGAAGACGTCATCACCGGCGGCACCAGCTTGCGCGAGTCCGTACCACTCTTACAAGGCATTGGCGCAAAGGTTGTGGGTGCAGTGGTCGCCATCGACCGGCAAGAACGCGGCAACGACCATCGCCGGGCCTCGGATGAGATCGCGCAAGCCTATGGCTTTCCCGTACGATCGCTGCTTTCCCTAGACTATATCGTCGAGACGCTGGCGGAGCGCACCTTTGCCGGTCGTATTTGGATAAGTCACGAAACGCTGCTGGCAATCGCCCGTTACCGGGCCGATCACGGCGCGTAATGAACAGGTATCTGTGGAGTTGTTATGATGCACCGCACTTGGATGTCGATTTCGCCCCTACTCCTGATGTCGTTGCTGGGCTGTAAATCACGGGATGGCAGTAACCTCAAGGATGACGATGTCGATCTGACAGGAGCGGAGGTGCGCGTGCAGCCCGTCGATGCGCAGGGGCTCGTAGCCAGCCTGTACCTGGCGAATGCGTTGCCATCGGATCCCGCGGAGAAAACCAACGCCGAGACGACAAGTGACTCCGTGGACAGTGGCAATCAGGTAGACACTGAGACAGCGCGGCAACCAGATCGTCAGTTGCCGTGCAGCAGCGAGCGTCGCCCGGACTCGCGCGAGGCCTCCCTGACGTGCAAGGCTGGTACCATCGTCTTTTCAAGTCTGGTCCCCTATCCAGAGCAGGAGGGATCCGGATTCCTGCGGTACGCCAACCGCAATGGCAAGAGCCGGCCACTGGACTGCGTCCTAACCTTTGTCGAAAAGCACGAAGAAGAAAAGGAAAAGGATGGGTCGCAGCTTCTGGAGCTGATGACTTGCGCTTCTGGGTTCGAAGCCGGGTCTTAGGCCCCCAATTCCAGCCCAGCAATAGACTTAACATTACGTTTTTATTAATCTTTATTATTCGTCTTAATTTTCCCTAAACTTTCCTCGCCCCCGGTCGATGCTGTTACTAAGACCGAGGGTTCGCCTATGTCATATGGATCAAACATCATCAAGATTGCGATGGTGGCAGCAGTTGCCTCGGCACCAGCCTGTCAATGTGGTAGCGACGCTGGGCGATACCAAACAGGCGCCAAGATCACATTTACCAATCAGAGCGGTGGTGACTCAGGTCTGGGAGCGCGGATTCGTGATAATCGATCGCTACTATCGGAAACAGTATGCACGAATGCTGCCGTCGGCTTGCCTATCGCTGCCACAACCGTCAGCGATGGCAACATAGGAGCTCTGTCACTTGTTGATGCAGATCCAGACAACGACTCGTTATCCCTAGCGGTAGACCGTCGCAAGGTCTTCATCCTCCCCTACTCAGTTCTTGGTGACCCCCGTTGTTTTTCGAAAGCTATCCAGGAGTTTGGGGCGACAATCGAGCAGGCTTCCGCCTTTTGCATCGCAAATTCAGGTTCAGCAGCGCCAGGACTTAACACCGAAGCGACGACTTGTAATTTAGGGAACTCGCTGGCAAATCAACGCTGCCAGGATCTCAAAGGAGATGAGGATAACTTTGTTGCCTTCGATGTTTACGAGGCCGATACTGCGCTCGGCTTAACAGCGCAGGTGAATTTTGATTGGGGCGATCCAGATCACTACTTAGGCCAGATACGAGCTGCACTGCCAAACAATATCCCGCGACTCGCAGATCTCCTGGAATCTCTCGTTGTCGTACGAGGCAAGGACATGCCGGCAGTTTTGCCTGATCCCATCGCGGGTACCGTGGATAACACCGGACTTTACATAATTGGCGTGGACGCCGGCTATAACATTAACCGCTTCGGAGATAGCGTCGCGCCCATGTTGGTTTCGGTGCGTAGGTCTAATGCAAAGAACCTTTCCCCCGGCATCAATGCGACCGCATGCACAGTGCCATTGGGACCACTTTTCGCCCAACTTCCAGTTGGATTTGAAACGGTTGAGATTGCAGGCTCTACCTTCGACCCCTTGAAAGCGCAATTGTTCCTTGTCACGAAAGCGGTACGTGGAGCAGCGGATACTAGGTTTGGCGATCCAGCCATACTTAGTATGCACCTTAATCCAGAGACTTGTGAAACAGCTGATTTTAAACTGCTGACCGGCCTAAAGACCATGACTTTGGGCTTTTGGTATGCCCAACAAGCCGACATTGTCTATCCCGGCATCGTCCCGAAATTGTTAAGTATGCTACCCTCGAAGGTGCAGTCCAGGTTGCTCGCGCTGTTTCAAAAGAGCGCGACTGAGCTCACTCGTCAAGAGAGGGAAGGCTTTGACGCGGACAACACAGCGTCGGTTGGCGACCTTCTACGCAAATTCGTAATGTATTTTGAGAAAGACCCGTACTTCAAAACAATGCGGAAAATACTGGGGGCGATGTATGTCACGGATATCGCATTTTATCGGGCTCCTAGCACGGGGAATCGATTCCTATTCCTTCTCACGGCAGGGCCTTTATTAGTGCTTAATTTGGATGCTTTGAATGGCAGACAGCTCACAGATGAGATGCAAGTTACAGAAAGTTTTGTTTCCATCATTGACGCCCCCCCAGGACATGATTTCGAACGAGCCGGCGAAGACCAGGGTTCTACTCTGACGTCCGTTCCTGAAGGCTTAACATTGATAACTGGGGAAGATGGTAAACCTGAGATTTATATTTTGACTGAGGGAAATCAAAAGATAGAATCAGACGACGTGAATGAATTGGAAACTGACGAAGAGATCGCACAGGGCGGAAAAGCGGCGAAGATCTACCCGGTAACCTGTGTAGAGTAAGATACCTCGCGTCGCTGCCTTTAGGGCGCCAACAGGCGCCCTAGAAACGCACACCCCCCGAAAAGCCAATGATCGGCAGCGGATACTTTTCCAGTAACGAGCCCATATCCTCGGCCTGCCGGCGCAGTGAGGCCTCCTTATAGTCCACATACTCCTGGGTCACCGGCACGAATTCTTCGATGCCCTCTAAATCCGCATCAGTGACCAGGGTCGCCTCAACTTCGATCTTATGGCGCGGGAAAAACGGCTGGGCCAGGCCAAAAGCGTGCAGAGCAAAGTAGCCGTGTTGGCCAAATTGCCACTGCCAGCCCACGGCACCGCGTAGCGTCACCGCCTCGTAAATGGCGGTGAGCGTCACATCGGCCGCGAAAAGATCCTCGCGAAAGGACGAGTATTTCTTATTGCAGGGAGTCTCGCCCTCGACAAAACAGACATACACCGGTGTGCGGGCTTCGGCATCGCCGCGCATGATGCGATAGGCCAATCCGCCGGAGACAAAGAAACGCGAGCTGAGCCATGGAAAGTACACCGCCTCCAGCCCCAAGTGTTGTGGGAAAAACCCCCACACCTGGACGGGTTGTTCGGGCGTGTTGACCTTCAGGCGTGAACGAAGGACGTCGGTCGTATCGGGCATGAGCACTTGAAAGCCAAGCGAGATCGGCAGCGAGCCAAAGCCGCGCAACGACCAGCGCTCGTTCAGCTTGACGTAGACATCCATGAGAAAGGTCTCGGATGTGGTAAAGCCCAGTCCCACGCCATAGTCTCGCTGCCGCCAGTATTCCCAGGACTTCCAAGATACGGAGGAGCTGCTGTCCGCTCCATCGGCAGCGTTCGCCGCAACGGCGCTATCACCTTCTATTGCGTCCCCACTCTCGATGCTCGCAGCCGGCGCTACCGGATCCTCCTTCACACCTTCTTCAGCACGGGCAACCGTCGCCGCTAAGAGCAGCGCTAGCAAGAGGCGGCACGCAGTGCTTACACCCATAGAATTCCATCCTTACCGACGAATTAGGTCGATTGTAGCAAACTTATGCTTTGGCGTCTTGATACCACACCTGCAGGCGACGGCAGTTAGGAGCCAGCGCCGCTCGCCAGTCGGCACGCGTGCCCTTGACCGCCGCCCCGACACAACGCCGACAATCATAATCTGCGGGCGCTCCTAGCGAGGCGCAGGTGACGCGCGGCCAATGGGACCATTCGCGCCATTGGCAAGCTTGGCTAACTTTCAGCGCATCACGCGGCTGAGACTCTAAAGATGACTCGGATGCTACCACGGGCGACTGCGCGCAAAGCCAAGCCTGCGGTTCACCCACAGCTCGCCACTGCCGACGCGACTCTCGCAAGAAGGATCGATCCCGTCCCGCGCACACTTTGATGTCGCGCCAAACGCTGATGATCGCACACGCATCTTTCGCCAGAACTGGGCTGCCAAACTGCAGCCGCAGTCCCATGGTAAGGGGCACAAGGAGCAACCAGCCGGTCGCACTCGCAAAGGCCAACTTGGTAAATTGAGTTGCGCCGATCGGCATCACATCATCCTGCCGTCGCCGCGTCCACCAGCGCGACGCAAAAAACAAGATCACCAACGGCAGAAACAAGACGACGCGCGACCACTGTCCCATCCAAAAACTATTGGGCAGAAGATGATAAAGGAGTGACTGCAGGCAAAGAAACCAAGGCAAAATCAGGATGGCAACGCCCCAGAGGCGTAATGGACTCATGTCGCGCCAGGCGCAGAGGCGAGGAAGCTCACAACCTGACTCTCTGGAATCCATCCGCGCTTGTCGTCACCAAGGCGCACCTTGTACCAAGAGCCAGATCGACCCTCAATGAGGATGGGCGTACCTCGATGAATGGCAAATAGGGTCGCATTGCCTTTCTCACTTGGCCCCGAGAGCACATCGGCTTGGTCAACAACGACGCTCGCCCAAACCTCCGCATGAATCGACCGCCACCACATGCCAGCACCGAACGCAGAAGCCATGAGCAGAGACGCCAGAGTTAGCGGAGTAGCGACGCGCTGCCACGTGGGGCGCCCAATGGCCGCCGCCAACCCTGTCAAGGCAAGTGCTAATAGCCAAGCCAGCGTCCACGCTTGTTCGCGCCCCGTCATGGAGCCGGTCCAAAAAAAGAGGGTTGCCATCCAGCCATGGTCGACCGTCGCGCTGACCTTATCTTGATTTTGTCCGAGCACGTATTTCAAATTGGCACGCACATCTGGGTCGCGCGGCAGATAATGGCGGGCGGCGAGATAAGCGGCAACCGCCTCACCCTGCTGCCCAGCGCGGTAGTAAGCATTGCCGAGATTGAAATAGAGATGACCGTTTTCTACGCCGCTATCACGCAACTCCTGATACAGGCGAATGGCATCCGCAAAGCGAGCCTCGTCGTAGGCCAACTCGGCTTGCGCCAAGATGGACGAGGATGGTGCTGGCTCCTGCGCCCATGCAGGCATTGCCATGCTAAGCAGAGCGTAAACCCCGACATAGAGATATCGCAAACAACGAACGGTTGTCATAATTTTTCCACCCGTGAAACCAAGTCATCCATGGTTTGCAGACGCTGCGCCCATTCTTCAGATCCAACGCCGCGTCCGGCATAGGTCGCCGCATCGAACCAGCGACTGAGTTCTAGTGCGCCCTGGATCAAGTCCGCGCCGGCTCGACGTCGACGCAGCTCATCCTCCACGTCTCGCGGGGTGATGGCTTTGCCGGAGCGGCTCCAGCGATCGCCTAAATATTCGCGCCAGCAATTCGCGGCCGCCGCAATGGCTACATCACCACCATCCGGGCCCAATTGGGCACGAAGGCGTCGATAGCGGCGCAGGGCGCGACTTCGGCGTTGCGCTCCACCATCACCCTGTCGTGAACGCAGAATCTGCTGTAGCCAAAGACCAAAAGCTGCGGCTCCCGGTAATCCAACCAATGCCAAGGCCCAGCTCGTGTCGCTATAGTCCCATGCGTGGGACACAAGAACAGGATCTCCACGATGAATGCCAAGGAGATCTTCTTCCAACACCTTTACCTGCCTTTGAGCCGTCGGTTGTCGATTCTTCGTGTCACTGCCGCCAGTGCCCGCACCTGCACTGGCGCCAGCTACAGAAAGTTCGCCCAAGTTAGCCGTCAGGGATTCAAAGGCGCCCGACTTGGTGTTGAAGACGGGCAGCGAAAGTGTGCCCAGACTCACGGTTCCGCCTTGCGTCGGCACCAGCGCATACTTAAACGTGCGTCGAGCAGCGATACCAAGATCCGCATCCAGGCGCTGACCCAGTTCTGGCTTATCTGCATAAATCTTGATGCCGCTCCATTGGGGCAAGGGCAACGACTCAATTCCATCTAACGCTCCTACGCCCTCCAAGACTAGCGTCAACGTCGCTGTGTCCCCAACGTTCAGTTGGCGGGTGCTCAACGATGCAGCTAACTGAAACTCGCCAACGATTCCGGAAAAGCCCGCTGGACGGCCCGCATCGGGCAACGCTTTGACTTCCAGTGTTGTCGCGCTGGCACTAGCTGTGCGCGGCACGAGCCGACCTCCACCCATGAACGGATCGCCCATGAACTGATCAAACACGTCACGCGGGTCGCGCCGGCGCTCCTGCATGCGGACTTTTGCTCGGAGGCGATACGGCGGTAACTCGATGCGCCCCGCCTGCAATGGAATCAGTACCTCACGCAATTCGGCCACCCGATAACGCAAACCGCTGACGACGACATCGTAGTGCTTCTCGTCATCAAAGGGGATGCGCTTGATGCTGCTCGGTATGTTGGGTTCGGCGGTGGCATCCGCCAGGTGCACCCGATGATAGACTTTCACGATGCTGACAATCGGCTGTCCCACAAAGGGACTGGGATTGGATATCTCACGCTCCAGAAAAAGTTCTGCCGGGGTGTCGCCTCCGGCGCCGGGTGCGCCCGATCCGCCATCAGTCGACCGCGGCGCCTGCGCCGTCGCGCGCACCGAGATTTTGAGCGGCAATGTCGATTTTTCCTTGCCGTCAAACTTGACCGAGATGCTCGGAACGACAAATTCACCAGTGCGCAACGGCGTTAAGACAAAACGATAACCGACCTGCTTGCTAAACGCACCATTGACAAAAGAGATATTGGTCGACGTACCGGCGGCGGCAACTTCCAGGCCATCGATTGGGGGAATGGACGGCGCCGCATCCGGTTCTGCCGTGCTGGTAAGCGTGAGGATGAATTGATCATCCGTCGTGCCCACCGTCTTATCGAGAGCGGCACTCATCTCCTGGGACCAGGCCAAGCTGGAATTGGCCAAAACGGCAAATCCGAGAGCGGCGTGGACGATGTGATTCAGCACGATGCCCATTACCAATCCTTGTTCTGCTGCCGCGAACCGCGACCGCGCTGCTGCTGATCCATGGGTGGTACCATGTACTTCTGTGCGCGATCCTGCACACCGCGCAACAGCTTCTCTGCTTCTTCAGGGCGCATGCGCTGCGCGGACCCGTCGGGCGGTGGCTCATCGTTGCCCTGCTGCCCTTCGCCGCCTTCTTTTCCATTTTTTTCCGCAGCAGACTCTTCACCTTGCTGTGGCTGCGGCGTAGGCGGTGCCGCTTGCCCAGATGGCTGCGGCTGCGGTGCGGATGAAGGTTGCTTTCCTGGCTGGGGCGCGCCATCTTGCTTGCTTTGCTGATTCTGGTCACCTTGCTGGTGCTCTTGCGAATCTTGGTCTTGATCCTGTTGGTCCTGCTGATCTTTCTGGTCCTGTTGTTCGTTTTCCTTGTTTTCTTTTTCTTGCTTCTCCTGCTCTTCCAACAGTTTAGCAACCACTTGCCGATTCTCTTTGACATGAGTTTGATCAGGATTAAGTTTCAATGACTCATCGTAAGCAGCAATGGCCTCTTGCAGTTTACCCGCACGCGCCAAGGCGTTGCCGGCGTTAAAGAGAGCATCTAGCTGCAATTCTTTGCCACCTAGTTCCGCAGCTTTGGCAAAACCCGCCGCGGCCTCATTAAACTTGCCCGCCTTGTATTGGGCCACGGCCCGGTTATATGTCAAAGTCGCATCTTCGGGATCATCCACTTCCGCGGCCTGAAAGAGCTCCGCCGCCTTGTCATACTCTTGCCGCTCAAAGGCCTTGTGGGCACCGCGCACGCTGGCGATCGCATCGCCGCTCCACACAATAGTTGCGCCTGCCAGCAAACCAACTAGCAGCCGAACTGCTGCGGCATTCGATGTTGGTAACGACATTTGCCCGGCCTGGCGGCGTTGGCGGAATCCCCATAAGAATTCCATGAGTAACAGGACCCACGCCACGCCAACAGCCCATTGAAACCGCTCATACCAAAGTTTTTGGCGAACCACTTCCAACTCTCGATCTTCCAAAGTGCCCTTGATGCCTTGCAGATAGATTTGGTCGAGATCCATATCGCCCGCTTCCGAACGAACGTAGGCGCCTCCCGTTTCATCTGCGATCTGCTTCAATATGGATTCATTCAGTTTGCTAAGCACCATATTTCCTGCACTGTCCTTCTTGAAACCGCCGCCGGCTTCCGGGATGGGAGCCCCTTCCACCTGACCAACGCCGATGGTAAAGATACGCACACCCGCATCCTTGGCCATGGTGATAACTTCCCCGATCGACTCGTCGTGCTCTTCGCCGTCACTGATCACGATCATGGCTTTGCCTGCCGATGTATCTGGACTGCTCTCGGCGAGGCTCTCAATGCCCAAGCGAATGGCGTCAGCAATGGCTGTCCCTTGCACGGGGATTAGGTCCGCCGACAAGAAATCAAGGAACATGCGCAGGGCGCCGTAGTCTACTGTTAAGGGACACTGAACAAAGCCAACCCCAGCAAAAGCGATCAGCCCTACCCGATCCCCTTTCAATAGCGTCAAAAGATCCACCAACTCACGCTTGGCCCGCTGCAATCGGTTCGGAGAGATATCTTCCGCCAGCATGCTGCGCGACACATCCACGGCGACCATGATGTCCACACCCTGCCTTTTGCTCTCTTGCCATTCAAAGCCCCAACGCGGCTGCGCCCAAGCAACGATCATGCAAACAACCGCGACCGTCATCAATATGCCTCGCAGGAGCCACTCGCCCTTTCCAGGCTGCCCAGGTGCCATCGTGCTACTGTGCCCGGCATAGAGAGTGTGCAGACGCTTGGCAGCCAGCCGCCAGGCCAAAGCCCAAAGCATGACCACGGGAACGATCAGCCAGAGCCACACCAATATTTCACCGCGCCCAAAGGTCATTGCGGCAAACTCCGTAAAGGTGTGACCAACCAAACCAACTCAAAAAGTAACAGCAACAATGCCAGTACCAACCAGCGGTGAAAGACTTCCTCGACCTGCAGAAACTCATCCACTTCGATTTTAGTCTTCTCCAACTGATCGATCGTGGCATAAACATTCGCCAACGAATCCGTGTCATAGGCGCGAAAATACCGCCCGCCCGTTCGCTGCGAGATATCTTGCAGCAGCTTTTCGTCGATATCTACATCCTGGTACACCATGCGCGTGCCAAAAACGCTCTCGACGGGAATGGGAGCCTTGCCCTCACCTCCCACACCGATCGTGTAGAGTTTAACGCCAAGCGCCGCAGCTGCATCGGCTGCGGTCTGGGGCTCAATGCTGCCCGCCGTGTTGCGGCCGTCTGTTAACAGGATCACGATGCGGCTTTTGGCCTTTACATCCTTGACTCGATTCACCGACGTCGCCACGGCCTCGCCGATCGCTGTGCGGTCACCTGCCATACCGATTTGCACGCGCGCCAAAAACTGATTGAGAACTTGATGATCGAGTGTCAACGGAGCCTGCGTAAACGCCTCGTCGCCAAAGACCACCATGCCGATGCGGTCGGATGTTCGACTGCTGATGAACTTACCGATAACATCCTTGACGGCGGCGAGCCGGTCTCGACGTTCGCCATTTACCGTAAAATCCAATGCCCGCATGCTGCCGGATGTGTCGATCGCCAGCACAATATCAAGTCCCTCGGACGTGCGTTTACGCTCGCCAGAAACGATTTGCGGGCGCATCAAGGTCACAGTAAGCAGCGCCAATACGGTCAAACGCAAGAGCCAGGGAACGTACGGCACGACTTCCCAAACATTCGCCCAATCGGGAAAGAGTCGCAACGACGACATGCGACCACCCTGGCTGCCGAGGGCGCGCCAAGTCCTCCAGCCAACCCAAGCGATGGGTAGGAGGAGCAGCAAGAAAAAGGGACTTCCCCAGTTCACGGCTTCACCTCTTGCTCTGCTAGCGGGTCCTGACTCAGAGCCTCTGGCACGACGACCTGCACCAATCGGTCCATCGCATCGCACCATTGCAAGACGCTTTGTCGATCCGCTTCTGCCTCCTCGATGGTGGCAACACGCTCGGCAAACTTCACCATGTCAGCCTTGCGTAAAAAAAGTAGCATGTCACCAGTGATGGTCACCGATAGTTGCGCATCTTTCTTCAGCGCCGCAGCCAACTCGGGGACGGTGCGGTCCGTTGCCGGCAACCGCAGAATGGCCTCCATGTATTCGCGCAAGGCCATGCTCAGCGCAAAGTAATGCTGCAGCTGCTCGCTGCGCGAAAACGGCTCGGATGGCCGCAAATATGCCAAGGATTGCCGGACGCGGACAGTTACGGGAATCTGCGGCTGCGTCGCGTCAGGCACGGTCTTGCGTGCTTGCAAGCGTCGCCAAAGCCAGGCCAGCAGCACCCCCATCGCAACGATCGCCAATACGGTGACTAGCCACAGCCAGAGGTCGGAATACGGTATCAATCCACGTATCTCGTGCGGGAGCTCAACTGGCTTCATCGCGCCCTCCGTCGCTCTCGACGGCGCAGATAGCGTTCCAATGGCGGCACGACACTTTCGGAGCTATTGAGATCAAATGTATCGATACCCTTGGCTCGACAAAGATTTCGCCAGGCGTCTTGCCGCTGCAACTCTTGCGCCTCCATCGCCGCGCGAAAGGCCGAGGAAAACGTCGGCACAGTCCGAACTAATCCCGATTCGGCATCCACAAAACGCACGACTCCTGCACTTGGCAGATGCCTTTCCAGAAGATCCTGAACGCGCACGCAAACCAGATCATGGCGCCGCGCGAAACGACTCAATCCATCGGCAAAATTGGTCGCGAGAAAATCCGAAATCAAGAAACAAGTCGATCGCCTCTTTTGTAATTGCGCCGCATGCTGCAACGCTGCCGGGATGTTGGTTCCTGTGCCCTTCGGCTCGAAAGTCAAAACATTGCGAATGATGTTCCAAACGTGACCGCGGCCCTTTTTCGGCGGAATAAATGACTCCACTTGATCGGAGAATAGCAGCAGACCAACCCGATCCTGATTACGGATTGCCAGAAAGGCTAATACTGCCGCTAACTCCGCAGCTACCTCTTGCTTGCTGCGACTGCGACCAAAGAATTGGGATCGACTCACATCGACGATAAGCATCAAGGTCAACTCGCGTTCTTCGCGAAAAACTTTGATAAACGGCTGGTCCATGCGCGCGGTAACATTCCAGTCGATACGCCGCACGTCGTCGCCAGGCACGTAAGGACGGACCTCATCAAACTCCATCCCTTGGCCCTTGAACGCACTGACATATTCGCCCGCCAATAAGTCGGTTGCCAGGCGTCCTGCACGCACCTCCAGGTGCTTGATCTGTCGAAGTAACTCTGGCTGCAACATTAAGGCACATCGATTCGGTCAAATACTTTGCGCACAATTGCTTCCGATGTCACACCATCTGCTTCCGCCTCGTACGACAGGAGCAGGCGGTGCCGCAAAATATCGGCTCCAACATCTTTCACATCCTGGGGCGTGACAAAGCTGCGCCCTTCCAGGATCGCGTTGACCCGTGCGGCCCGCTCCAAGGCGATGGACGCCCGTGGCGAGGCGCCATAGGCGATATGCTGAGCGATATCCTTGAATCCATATTCTGTGGGTTGTCGCGTGGCGAAAACGACTTGCACCAGATAGCGTCGCACCTTTTCGGCAACATGTATCTTTTGCACGAGACCTTGCAACTGCAGAATACGGTCCCGATCGATAACTTTTTCGAGGGGAGCTTCATCACCGCGGGCCATCCGAGCCACAACTTCTTCCTCGTCTTCCACGGTTCCGTAGCTGACGATGACTTTGAAAAGGAATCGATCCATCTGTGCTTCTGGGAGTGGATAGGTGCCCTCTTGCTCGATGGGGTTCTGAGTTGCCATCACTAAGAACGGACGCTCCAAGCGAAACGTTTCATCACCGATGGTCACTTGCCGTTCTTGCATGGCCTCAAGAAGCGCCGACTGCACCTTTGCAGGCGCGCGGTTGATCTCGTCGGCAATGACAAGATTTGCAAAGACAGGGCCGCGTTTGACGCGGAACTCGCCCTTTTTCGGATCGTAAATCTCCGTGCCCACGACGTCCGCCGGCAGCATGTCCGGGGTAAACTGCAACCGCGAAACTCGCAAGTCAGCTGCCTCACCCAAGGCTTTGACCGCTGTGGTTTTCGCCAGTCCAGGCATGCCTTCGAGCAAGACGTGCCCCTCGGCCAGCATAGCCATGACCAACCGGCGCGCCACGTGCTGTTGTCCCACGAGGCGCCGCCCCATCATCTCAAGTACTCGTTGCACCGAGTCTTGAGCTTGAGCTACCTCACGATCCACAACGTCAGACGAAATCGTCATTGCCATCAACCCCCAGCTGCATTGAGCCCGTTCGTTCGGATTCCACCTGTTTTCCCATTATTTATACACAGTTAATTAGAAATGGAAAGGTCATGAAAGTTCCCTAAGTGCCTGCCAAGTCTATTGACAGCACGATACGGGTTAGTCAGTGGTAAAAGGCAAAACAACAGTAATTCTCCAAGCGCATTCGGATCATAGGATTTGGTGCAGCCCGTGCACAGGGAATTCGCGCGCTTACGGGCCCGAGCGGACGAATGCGGCACGAAAGCCCTCTCTCACATTAACGGCAAGTTCTTGCGGGGATCTGATCTATGTTGAAGTTCGCATGCGGTGTTGTCGCCTCTTTCTTGCTGATCAGCTGCTCGGCCAACCGGGGAAAAAATGGATCGAATTCTGAATTCTCCAGCGGCCCCATGAACGTTCGCAGTGGCGTCGAGGGTATGGCGAACGATAATCAATCGGCCGAGCTTATCAGCGGCTTTGAGGGCAGGCCAGGCTGGCCAGACTTCCCTCGACGATGGAAGATGTACTCGACTCAATACAGCAGAGACGGCGGCATTCAGATGGGGCTGAAGCTTAACGCGTTCGGCTCAGAAGTCGAGTCCACAACGACGGTAAAATTTGGCCGCATGCGTCAGAATAAAGTTTGGATCCTAATGCACAGCCCATCCCTGGACGCCCAGATGACCAGAGAAGAGGGTAACGTCGTCTACCTCGACGCTAGAACTGAGCACAAAATGGTCGCCATTTGTATGTATAGCGTCTACCTCACGACGTCCGCAGACCAACTGGCAAAGATTACCGTCGCCGGCAGTGGCGTGCGCGGCGAAGCGGGATTTCGCCAGGAAACAGAGATCACCCAGACAAGTGACTTCATGCACGTCAAACTCGGCGATAGTATTACTTCTTGGCAAGAAAAGTGTGAGAATCTGTTTCAAGAAAAAATTCGAGATAGCGTCGATAGGGACCTGATAAACGCCAGCAAGAATATGCGCTACCACACTCAATTAGATCAATGCATTGTTCCGACCATCAAGAGTGACCGACTCCTTTCTTATGGCAAGCATGGCGACCGCAGCTGCGAGCAGCAGGATCGAGAGATTCTGGGCGCCTTGAGGCAATCCACCATTCAACGATGCATTCCGCAAGAGGGCCTTCCGGAAAATGTCGGTATCTGCCGCATTCGGGGCGGCGAAGGCAGCGCCTGCCGCCTTTACAAGGGAAGTGATGGCAAGGTGTCCGATGTGGCCACGACTGGCTCTGCGCTGGTTTCATCAGGGATGTTTGAGTATGCCTGCGATAAACTCTCCGGTATGACCTGCCAGATTACTAAAGAGGGAGGCTGGTTCAGGACCTGGAGCGAACCCTACCGCTCGTGGGAAGGTCGCTGCGTTAAGAGCCGTTAAGCTTGTTGGCAAGCCCGTAAGCGTGCTATACGAAAATCTCTCATTAACGACTTGCGAGGAGTAACCCCATGGCCGCTGGCCGCACTGCGAAGCCCGAGTTTCTGAACTTCAAAGTCGATCACATGACGTTGCTGGTGGCGCCGGAAATGTACGCGGTATCGTACGCGCTGTTTCGCATCATCTTTGGCGTTCGCCCGGAAGACGTCCTCTATAATAAGACAAAGGAGTGGGTTGCTGGCGAAGGCGAACGCTCCATGACCTTCGCCAACCTGATTGGCAGCGGCCGACAGGAAAGTGCCGAACTCGACAAAACTATTATCGCCGTCGTCCAGCCTACTGAGCCGAAATCGCAGGCATCACATGTGCGTCGCATGTTACAAGAGCACAGTGCCGCCGCCCATTGGCAGCACATTGCCTTGCGAACTCCTGACCTCTTAGCCTTTCACCAGCATGCTGAAGATCTTGGAGTGAACTTTATCACTCCGATTCTGCAGGACGACGATGAAGATTTAATTCAAGTGTTTAGTGGAGAATGGTATTTCCCGGGCAGCACCCCGAGCGCCATGTTCTTTGAATTTGTCCAGCGCAACCCTAATCCAGAGCTTTTGCGAAAATTAGAACAGCGTAATCGCGAGTCTTGGTTCAAAGACAAGACTTTCATGGGACTGTATGGCGAAAAAGAAACTGAGTATCAAAGTGGCAATGTCCGCCCTTTCATCGACTTCGAGCTATTCGAACTCATTCGCAATCAGTTAGGCAGAAAGGAAGTTTACGCGATTACGGCCAACGACATCGGATCCATAGAGACCTTGATGCACCAATACGCGCAGAAGCGTCGAGGTTAGAACTTGGATAGCCTGATCTACCCTGCTGAAACACCAGGTCGTCATCGATGTCGCATCGTGCTAACGGGAGGCCCTGGCGGCGGTAAGACTACCGCCGCGGATCTGTTCCGGCGGGAGTTGGGTGAGCGCGTCGTGGTGGTTCCCGAGGCCGCCACACTTTTGTTTCAGGGCGGGTTTCCCCGCTCGAGTGACAAGGACGCCATCGTGTCACTGCAGCGGGCGATTTATCACGTACAGCGCAACCTGGAAGATGTGCAGTCGGCGCGCTATCACGATCGCATTTTGCTTTGCGACCGAGGAACCGTTGATGGAGCCGCTTATTGGCCAGGCGAGCCAAGCGATTTCTTCGAGGCCGTCGGCACGACGATAGAAGAAGAGATGTCCCGCTATGATGCGGTGATCTATTTTGAAAGCGCTGCTGTGGGCGGCTTGTCTGTCGAAGGTGGAAATCCGACGCGCATTGAGAGCATTCGAGAAGCGGTCATACTCGACCAAAAACTAAGACAAATCTGGTCCAAGCATCCGCACTTCAACTTTGTCGGACACAACCCTTCCTTCTTCACCAAAATTGAAACAGGATTTCGGCTCCTATCGGAAATTTCCGGGCACTTGGTAAAAGGCCAACGCGGAGCCGGCCAGCCGACCTCGTAAAGAATTTACTTCTTGCGCCGAGTATCGGCGATGCGCCAATCATAGAAGAAGGAAAATGCACTGGAGAGCTTCAAAGAGATCGCTCCTCGATTGTTGAAGTTATTCTTCAGATGCTCACTCTTCCATGCCGCGTCGGGTGCCGTAATCTTGACGAAGCGAGCGAGATAATCGCCGGCGCCCTTCAGCTTCAGGACCTTGCGCCCATGTTCGTCGAAATCCGAGTAATACCAAAAGACGATGCGATTGGCGCTCAAGGTTGATTCTGACTTTTTGCCGAACTGATCGCTTGCAGACAGCCACTCCCGCATATTTTCGTCCAACATGTCTTCAATGGTCTCTGGACGATAGGCCTTCTCCCGTACGCGCGGGCAACTCATGGCGGCACAGTTCACGGCCGCATGAATGCGTGGATCCAACACAGAAACCTTCCAAGGTTGCAAAGCATCGTCACCCTTGAGCTGACCACGGATGAGTCCATGTTCAATATTATCGAGGTGGACGTCACGCCCCCCCAGGTTAACCCGATAACTGCCGTTCCAGATATTGCCACCGGACGTTTTGATGTTGTTGACCTCCTGTTGCAGGAATGCGTCGCTCTTGATGTCCACCCGGTTGTCGCGAGCCCAGCGCAGAATATGCGCCACCATGGTGGCGTTATATAGATTGATATAGAGAGCTTTCTTCGCCCCATCCGTTAATTTGGCTGGATTGATCTCGGCGTGAGCCTGGACGATCTCGTCCAGAGCCTTTTCACCTTCGCCACCGGCGATGGCAATGTAGTCCACGCCTCCGGCCGCATTGACGTACTTCTGAAGAAATCCGTCCCAGCGATCGGCAAGTGTGCTCATGGCTGGCGTCCAGCCCGTTTGCGGTGGTAGTGCCCTAGCCATGCTTGCTGCTCCCAGACATACCGCCAAGATTAGGGTTCCAGCAGTCCATTTCATATCGCTCCCCCGGGGAAATTATTCAGATAATTAGCGATGTTACCATCCAATCTCGCGTCTGTCCAAAGCTCCTGGCCGTTAACTTTTCTGCCCTTGCATCCGATCAACTTGGAATGAAGCACGTGAACACGATTCGAAAATTGGTAGAGTCCGGCAACGCCGCCGAGGCGCACACTGCCCTTGATAACCTGTTGGCTCTCGGCCCCAATAACATGGAAGCGCTAAAGCTCCGCGCTGAACTTTTTCGCCAAATTGGCAAGATTGCAGAGGAAAGCCAGGTTTGGCAGAAGATCATCCAAATCGATCGAGAAGACCCGGACGCGGTCGATTACTTCTATCGCCAGCAACTAGAGGACCGAGAGCATTTCTACTTTACGGAGGATCTGCCGGGAGGCGGGCGTCGCTACATGGCGTACCCGAAATCCCTCGTGAACACCTCCGTCTTGGGGCTCCTGGGTTGCATGACGTTTCTTATCCTGACCCGCTTTGCCGACATTTATCCACAACTCGGTGACCCAAGGGTCCTGCTGGGTATGTTTTTGGTATTGGTGGCATCGCCATGGCTAGGAATCGTCTATACCTTCCTGCGAGCGGTTCGCTATGTTTCGCTGAGCGAGCACGGCATCGAACTGGCCAGTCGATTTCGTATCTATCGATATAAATGGAATAATTTAGACAAATTGGTGTTGGCTCATAGCGAAAACCCAAAGGAAGCAGCCCTGTCTTTGGTGATCGTGCCTCAGGACGAAACCGCCACCGCCGTGTTTCTCGACCTCGGCGACGACTCGTCCGCCATCCGGGCGCGCAGCTACCTCATCCGCGAACTTAGCCATTTCAGTGACAGCCTTAAATTCCAACCCTTGCGCCACGTCCAGATCGGCCGCCGACGGTCGGTTCATTATTGAAACCGGCCAATTTCCCGACGCTTGCAAAAAATTATTTTTGCCCTGCCCTTGACAAAGAGACAGCAGTGCATAACTTTGGGTCGCTCTAGCAATCGACCAGAGGGGGGTTCGTCTGACCTGCGTTGGCGTTTGGCTAGACCCTAAGATTTGTTGTTTCTGTAGCAGTAGCTATCTCTAACTAGGAGGCTCATTTATGAAGATTCGACCATTGCAAGACCGTATCCTGGTCAAGCGCTTGGAAGGCGAAGAGAAGACCGCAGGCGGAATTATCATTCCCGATAACGCCAAGGAAAAGCCCCAGCAAGGTGAAGTCATTGCCGTCGGCAATGGCAAGATGATGGACGATGGCAAGTTGCGCAAGCCAGACGTTAAAGCCGGCGACCGCGTTCTTTTCAGCAAATATTCCGGCTCGGAAGTGAAGTTGGACGGTGTTGAGCACCTGATTATGCGCGAAGACGATCTTCTCGGCGTACTGCTGTAATCGATTCTTCTCTTTGTATATTACGAACTAAATTTTAAGAGGTAAGGTTTTATGACAGCAAAAGTAATTCATTTTGGTGAAGACGCCCGCCGCAAGATTCTTGCTGGTGTCAACACTCTGGCTGACGCGGTAAAAGTAACTCTCGGCCCTAAAGGCCGTAACGTCGTCCTCGACAAGTCTTTCGGCGCTCCCGTCATTACTAAAGACGGTGTTTCCGTTGCCAAAGAAATCGAGTTGGAAGACAAGTTTGAAAACATGGGCGCGCAGATGGTGAAGGAAGTCGCTTCCAAGACCTCTGATAACGCTGGTGACGGCACCACAACTGCTACCGTTTTGGCACAAGCCATCTATCGCGAAGGCGCCAAGTTGGTTGCAGCTGCCCACAACCCAATGGAAATCAAGCGCGGCATCGACGCTGCGGTGAAAACTGTTGTGGAAGCTCTTGAGAAACTTTCTCGCCCAACTAATAGCCGCGAAGAAATTGCTCAAGTTGGCACAATCTCCGCTAACAACGACACAGAAATCGGCCAAATCCTTGCAGACGCGATGGACAAAGTTGGTCGTGACGGCGTCATCACTGTTGACGAAGCCAAAGGCATGGAAACAACTCTAGACGTTGTCGAAGGTATGCAGTTCGACCGCGGCTACCTGTCTCCATACTTTGTAACCGACGCAGAGCGCATGGAAGCTGTTCTTGAAGACGCTTTCATCCTGATCCACGAGAAGAAGATTTCGAGCATGAAAGAGCTTCTTCCGATCCTTGAGCGTATCGCGCAAACAAATCGCCCCTTCGTGATCGTTGCCGAAGATATCGACGGCGAAGCGTTGGCCACTCTGGTTGTTAACCGCCTGCGCGGCACCTTGAAGTGCGTCGCTGTTAAAGCTCCTGGTTTTGGCGACCGGCGCAAAGCCATGTTGCAAGACATCGCCGTACAAACCGGTGGCGTTTGCATCAGTGAAGACTTGGGCTTCAAGCTTGAGAACATGACCATGGACCAACTTGGCCAAGCCAAGCGCGTTTCCGTCACCAAAGACACCACGACCATCGTCGACGGCAAGGGCACCAAGAAAGACATCGACGCTCGCGTGAAGCAAATCCGCGCTGAGATCGACAACACCTCTTCCGACTACGACAAAGAGAAGCTGCAAGAGCGTCTGGCGAAGTTGGTTGGCGGCGTTGCCGTGATCAAAGTCGGTGCTGCGACTGAAGTTGAGATGAAAGAGAAGAAGGCTCGCGTCGAAGACGCTTTGAACTCCACACGCGCTGCTGTTGAAGACGGCATCGTTCCTGGCGGCGGCGTTGCTTTGCTGCGTTGCCAGGCGGCCTTGGCGACCCTGAAGCTATCCCCAGAACAAATGTTCGGCGTACAAATTATCCGCCGCTCATTGGAAGAGCCTCTTCGCCAAATCACTTTGAACGCTGGCCAAGAGCCTGCGGTTGTGATCGAAAAAGTTCGCAACGGCAAAGATGGTTTTGGCTTCAACGCGCAAACTGAAGAGTACGAAGATCTGTACAAAGCTGGCGTCATCGACCCAACGAAAGTAACAAAGACTGCGTTGACCAACGCTGCTTCTGTTGCCTCCTTGCTCCTGACCACTGAAGCTATGATTGCCGAGAAGCCAAGCGACAACGCTGGCGGCGGTGCCGGTCACTCGCATGGCGGCGGCGGCATGGGCGGCATGGGTGGAATGGGCGGCATGGGCGGAATGATGTAGGATTCGACCTACTCAATCAGCCACTTATGGTGGCTGATTGGCCTAGCGACCCAGTTTTGCGACCCAGTTTGGGATTTACCTCTCAAACTTGGGTCACAACGAAGGAAGAAAGAGACCCCAAGCGAAGCAATTCGTTTGGGGTCTTTACCTTTCTACGAATGCTTCGTCTGACTACATACCTGCACCTCCGGCGATCACACGGAATGGCATGACCTTGCCTTCCTGCGACTCTGGCGGCTGCTCCTGCATGGCTTTTCGCTGCTCTCTGGACCATTGGCGCGAGGTCGTGTTTTCGATCCCATCCGTGTGCACATAGCGCATGGTGGTCGAAATCTCACGGTGTCCCGCGATGAGCTGGACCTGAGGCAGCGGTAATGGCTTGTCCATCCCAAAACCATTAGCAAGATTGGTTAGGCAGGTATGCCTAAGGCTGTGGAAGTGGATCTCCCTGACGCCTGCCAGAGCACAGTACTTTGAGAAATTCTTGACGGCCCATGACCTAATATTGAACAGGGGCTCTTTTTCGGACCTTACCTTCTGGATACGACGTTTGAGGATACGAATCATATCCTCATTCATCTCAATCCGCCGGAAGGTTGTAGTGGCCCCCGTTTAGACCGGACACCTTAGTCAGCTCCTTAAGTGATAGGAG
>CAZLMG010000030.1:0-50526 GCA_964560765.1 uncultured Oligoflexales bacterium | reverse complement strand
TGCTCCAGTCCCCTGGCCCGTTAACCGCAAGCTGCGCTTTTCGGATAGGCATATATATGCGAATGGACTTATCACCTCAAGCATGCACTAGGACTCATACATTTGAACCGGGAATGGCTTCGCTGCAATTCGTTGACTAGTCGCGATTTAAACGACAAGATCTCAGCTATGGATTTTTCCTTTTCACCATTGTCACAGCAGAATTTCGCAAACCTCGAGAGATTGTTTGCGACCAGTCGCGAATGCAGTCTCTGCTGGTGCATGAATCATCGCGTACCTGCTAACAAGGAGATTCAAGGAGATGCTGCCCGCCGCGGCATGCTGCACTTGTTAGGCTTGGGTAAGATTTGGGGCATCCTTGCCTACGCGGAAGATACTTGCGTTGGCTGGGCCGCCATTGATCCCATCCTTAATCAACCAGGACATGATTACAACGCCTGGACAGGCGCAGAGAAAGCAGAAACGACCTGGTCGATTCATTGTCTCTTTGTTCACCCTAAGTTCCGCGGCAAGGGCCTTTCCGGCAGGCTGATTCATGAAGCTGTGTCTCTCGCACAAACCCATGGCGCAAAGCGCGTTTTGGCATTTCCTATACCCACCGAAAAACGCCATCACTTTCCGGAGCATGATGGCGAGTTTTCCGGGCGCTTATCTAGTTACCAGAAGCTGGGCTTTCGCGAGTTGGAGCGCATCAACGACTTCTATCAAGTCGTCTCGAAAGATCTTGCGCCTTGACCTTTTCCCGCGTCTAGCGCCGACGCCAGGCGGCCTTTCCGTGTTTGCCGATCACATTTAAGTGCGGATTATTGCCAACCAACAATTCATCGCCATATTGCATGACGTCAGCCTGAAACCAAGGCATAAAGGATTTCAGAACCTCCTAGAATTGATTTGCAGGCTGGATGGTTCAGTTATGCAAGCCAGGAGCCCGACAACGGCGAGCAAGATTGCAAGAGTTTTTGCCGGCTCAGCCGTCCAATCGCTCGTCGTAGCGGCAAGAAATACTCGGCCACTTTCAAAAACTATGAGTCGTTCCGAATAGATAGGGGCCATACAAGGACATTCGCCCGCACCCCCGCAACGAGGTCACCAACCGCACCGATAACCAGCCTAAATCAATCAAGAAATTGAATAGACCGTAGCTGTGTTATACACTTGGCATCATTTCACAGTTTTCAGACCTGGGGGCTCGGGCGTGATATCCCAAAGATCAAAACTCATGTTCGCAAAGCCCTCGCCTATCTTTGCATCACACCAGATTTGTGCCCAGGACTTGTATGACCCGATAGAAAATCCTCATGGGTACCTGAACCTCGGCACGGCAGAAAATCGCCTTGTTTGGAATCTTCTTGAGCCAAAGTTAAATGCTGCCTGTCAAAGCGAAGAAGCGGATAGTCACTACGGCCCAATCCATGGGCATCCGGCATTGCATAGCGCCATGAGCAAATTTCTCGAACGGTCGTTTGGTGTGCAACTTGAACCCCAACGCTTGGTCATCGGAAACGGTGCGACAGCCATCATCGACATGCTGGGCTTTGCACTATGCGAGCCGGGTGAAGCCTTTCTCGTGCCAGCCCCCTACTATCCTGGCTTTGATGATGACTTGGCCGGACGCAGCCAAGTCACCATTGTCCCGGCGTACCTCAAGAGTGAAACAGGCTTTGCCATCAACCGAGAGGTACTGAACCTGGCTTGGGACAGGGCCACTCTCCAGGGCATGCGGATACGCGCTTTGCTCATTACATCGCCGTCGAACCCATTGGGTCGAACCCTCGACGCAGCGGAGATGGATGCTGCGCTGACTTTCGCTGCCGAAAAGAATATCCACTGCATTTTCGACGAAATTTATGCCCATTCGCGATTTCCTGATGTCCCCTTCAACAGCGTGCTGAGTCGCATCTCTGCCGGCCAACGCGGATCAGAAAACGTGCATGTGATCTACGGCATGGCCAAGGACTTTTCACTGGCAGGCTATCGAATCGGTGTTTTCTATAGCCAACATGCGGAACTCCTCACCGCCATGCGCAAGCTCAGCTACTTTGCCACCACATCCTTGGCCAGTCAGCGGCAAGCAGCGCGACTGCTGCAGGACACGGAATGGGTTGCTGACTTTCTGCAGGAAAATGGCCGAAGATTGCAAGCCGCCTACAACCACCTCACTACCTGCTTCGCCCCTATCAGTACAGCGCACGCCGCAAATGCTGGCGTGTTTGCCTGGGTATCTCTGGCAAAATACCTCCACGAGCCGACACTCGAGGGCGAGAAGCATCTACACCAGCGCATGATGCGCGACGCCAAAGTCAATATCTTGCCTGGCCACGCCTTTCATTGCGGCGAACCTGGCTGGTTCCGCATCTGTTATGCTAATGAGCCCCATCGGGTCGCGCTCGCCGCCGAGCGCTTGAAAATGTTACTGCTCGCTTCATCGTCGGAGACCAAATGACCATCGAATTGTACTGCCTCGTCATTCTCACGATTTTCTTCTTTCTGGCTTGGTTGCCAGCGTCAGTTGCGAAGCGAGTCACCTATGGGCGAAGTTATCTGCTATCGAATCGAGATGCGACCGACCTTGCGCCCATGCCGGCTTGGGGGGATCGCGCCCATCGGGCCTATGAAAATCTGAAGAGCTATTTCCCTGGGTTTGTCGTCGCCGTTTTGGTGTTGGTTCATCTCGGCGTCAGCACTACGGGCACCCAGACGGCAGCAGTTATCTTTACCGTCAGCAGATTTGGCCACTTCCTTTTCTATTCTATTGGCAACGTACCAGCGCGAGCCTGGGCTTGGGGCATCGCGCTCGTCGCGAATCTCTACTTGCTCTTCATCCCTCTGACACTATGAGTTGAGCATGTTCACGGTAGCGATGCAAAAAGCTCGCAAGTACATTCATTGGTGGGGCTTGCGGCGACGCTCCAATCCGCCTCCACCTCAGTGCTATTACTTTGCCTATGGCGCTAATGTGAGCTCCACGCGTTTTCGCGACAACCACATGAACTTTGAGTGTATAGGCAAAGCCAAAATTGAGGGACACCGATTGGAGTTTTGCTTAGCCACAAATTTATTGGGTATGGGTTACGCTAGCATTGGGCCCGATGCCAATTCGGAAGTTTGGGGCGTGTTGTATCGCCTAGACGAACCCTCCCTGGCACTGCTGGATGTCTTAGAGTGGGTTCATTACGGGTACTACGATCGAAGGTACTTCGAAGCATCCTATGAAGTAGACGGCAGGCCGCAAGGTGTTCGCGCGTATGCCTACCAAGCCACAAACCCCCAACCCGACCTGATCCCCTCAACAGAGTATATCGGACATATCATCAATGCTGCCAAGAGCCTTGGCTATCCCAGTGCATACGTCGATAGACTCGCTCAGCAACCACACCGACCTCAGCAGTCGTTTCCGATGAATCCAAAATTTCGCATATCAAACCCGAGCAAACCGCGATTTCTGGTGAATTTGCTGGGACCCATTTATCGCGCCAATGACGTTATACGGCGCCAGCTCATGCGACGGCTGCCTTAAACCACTCCTACAGGCTGGTTTCCCTTTTTTGCGATATAATACGCGCCGTTGTTGCACGTGCGTGTGAAATTCGTGATTGTGGTTACCCAGTTGATCGCTGCTCGCCGACCACAAGGAACGAAGTTTACCGGAAAAAACGGCGTGCATCTGACCGCCGGCAAGACCTCGCGCTTTCTCTAGCCAGCCCAACGCCACGACGCTCATTCCTAACTGATTAAGACCAGAGCAAATTTGAGCCACAAGCAACCGCACGGAATTTGCTGACTCTATGGCTGGATTGAAATCTCGATCGAAACCAACATGGAGTTCGCTATGCGTCAGGGAATATGGGTGGCAGCCACAGTATTTTCATCTTTGCTAGGATGTAAAACCACAACCACTCGCATGGAATCGAAAGTGGATTCATTGGATGTTTTTGCAACGGGGGCCAAGGGGGCTACCTGCAGAGGAACGGTGACCCCAGCCCACGAAGAACGGTTCGAGACCTACTGGAAGCAGGGCAGTATTCTTGCGCATGAGGGCTTCAAAGACTCTCTGAAATCGATACTTGCCGCCGTGCCTGCGGGGCTGACTCAGTGGTACTTTCTGCAGGGCGGCTCCATCAGACTTGTCGGTAACGCCGCACAGATATGCCCAGAAGGTCTCGACTCGTCGATTAACCTTTACTCGAGCGAGGGAGCCGTTACCGGCTGCGTTCAATTTGATGCCAGCGATCAACAGACAAGCATGCCAAAGCTATATATTGGCGTATCGGCCCGAACCTACGAGGGTCAACAAATCGAGCTTGCGGCGGCAGTACAGGGTTTTACGGTTATATTTAGTTCTTTTCTTTCTGAGCTCGGGCAAGCCGACTCGACGAATTCAGCTGATACGATTTCCTATACGTTTGGCACCAACGATGAGGAAATGCGCCTGCATAAAGTCCACTTAAGCTTTGCTCTGCTGGACGACATCGTGGACGCAACCCATGGAGGCACCCAGTTGCCAGACATGTATCGAATTCTGATCCAATCCCATATTGCACTCGATAGGTCGCAGCCACGCGATGCGCGCTGGTCAGCGCTTTGGAACCTGCATGCCACAGGCAACGTGAACTTCAAGAAGTTCGCTAACGCTGCACTCGCGCACACGATGGAATCTGTACTGTGCCAAAGCCCAAAAGATCTGCTAGCCGAATCATCTCCATTCAGGCAAACGGTCAGATACTACTTAGAGAAAATGCACCAACCCGTCATGCAAGCATTGGCAGCGGAAGAAGTTCCGAACAAAGCGGACGCGGAGCCCGCCATACACCAGAATAACGAGTCCGGCAGCGGCGACTCGGTCTATATGGCATTGACTGGCGATTACGAACACTTCCCCATTCTGCGCGGCATTGTCCGCGCTCCCTTCGCCGTTGGCGCCTATTTCGTCAACAACCGACCCGTGCGCACGTTCTTTGCCGAGTATCGCCCCATGCGCCGAGCCGCCGTAGCCGTTTTCCGCGGCGGTGCAAGAATAGTCGGCGGCGTCGGCCGCATGGTGTTTCCGGGCGATCGCTGCTTTCGCGTCCGTCGCCGACTCTGCTAATCCAGCCTCAAGTGGCCCCCAGCATTGTTGTTGGGGGCAGACCAAGTCAGATATCATAACTTTTCAATATATTTATAAAATAAAATTAACAATTGCATAAAATATTATTAAGATTTAATAATGACCACCCTTAATGGAGCAAGCGGTGGCCAATTGGCTAAAAACCCCTGTTATTCTGGCTTTATGCACCCTGTGGGCGCATTGTAGTCACGTCGATGCCGCCCACGACGAAGAAGAACCACCGACCCAGGAATCTGGGAACCAAGGATCGATGGGCGTGACGGGCTCACCTGATCAGCCGCCCGCGTCGCCAGCCCCCGCAGGTTTTCCAATGGCAGCGCCGGTATCGGCGCATACAGGCAGCTCTGTAGCCACTCCCAACGCCCCCCACCCACAGAATGGGCAAGGGACCACGCCAGGATCAACCCTTATTGTGCTGGCAGCTGGCTATCAATCGTGCGGTACCGACTCCCTCGGACAAAGCGACTCGCCATTTGGCAGCCGCCTCTATCAGTCATGGAATGGCATGGCGTTGCCCTCCGTTGGCCCACAAATGCAACCTACGGTGCTAGCCCTCTGCTACGGGATGAATTCGGAAGTTCGCTTTGGTTTTGCGCATGCGGCACACGGCATCCAAGCTGTCCCGCAGGAGGCAGCCACTGAATTGCTTTCAAGATATGCCCAAGGCGCAAACCGCATCGTCATAATTGGCCACTCCTACGGCGGGTGGTTAGCCATGCACATGGCCAGAGCGTTGTCTTTGTCTCGCCTGCACACGGCGATACTGGTGACCGTCGATCCTATTTCCCCAACGCAGTGTAGCTTGACAAACTTTTCCGGATGCAAAGCTTCGCCAACGGACCCATCACCGGGTGAGCGCCTCCGCATGCGACCGTATATCGGGCGCTGGCTGAACGCCTTCCAACAACAATCGGCCTGGCTGTCGTCAGGCCCAGTTGCAGAGGCCGATCAGAACATACAACTGTATTCCGACCACCGAGCCTCGGTAAGTGATACGTCGCTTTGGCAGCAAATTGTCCAGCTACTCGCAGCGATGCCCTAGCGGTTATGAGATAGCCTCTAACAGAAGATGGGGCGCAGTCTCCATGACCTCTAGCCGCTACTGATTCACCAAGATGGCGCCCCTGGCGCCTAATAGCGTGCAGTTTGTCCGTTGAAACCCGGGACCGCTACTTTCGCTGGACTCAGATGAAACTCTTTCTCGAATCAGCCTCTGCATCGCTGCGAAAGTCGGCGGCTCATCGTAAAGTTTGCTCATATAGGAAAAGTGTTGAGTCGACATAAACACTTTGGACATGGCAGCGGTATCCGACTCCGTCAGTTTGCCTACCGTCGCTTCAAACTCCTTAAAAAAGTCTCTGCCAAAGTTGTTATAGTCTGCTGAGTCCAACCAAGCCGGCGGCTTATTCCCATGCAAGAGACCCACCGAAACGTTGAGGTCCTTGCGGATGTTTCCCTTCTCCCATAGGTCAAGAAACTCTGGGTAGCCGATGTTGTGGAAGTGCTGCCGCAACGCAAAGGAATCGCCGAAGTCGCGCAAGATGATCTTGCCGGTTGGCTTCAGCTTCGAATCGAGTTCGATCAGGAAATTTTGCGAGTGGGGCGAGTCAAAGGTAAGTCCAGTAACTACCGCCAATTCGGCAAGGGCGCGAGCCAATGGCTTGTTATAGTTTTCGTTCCAAAACTTGACGACATCCCTTGCGCCATTAGCTTTCGCGATTTCGACACCCGTCTTTTCATGCAACGCCGAGAAACCAGGAAGGAAATAGCTCTTGCCTTCGCCTGCATCACCCAACGAACGCACAAGCATGGCCTGTTCAACCGCTCCAAGGTAAAACGCAGCGGGCTCAGGCAGGAACTTAAAATGTTGAAACCCCACGGACTTCTGAAGCGTTTCCACGTAGTCACTCACCAAGCGAACCTGTTCTGCATCGGCGATATCCTGCTTCTTGTCGCGCCACTGGCCTCCAGTTTGATTGGTCGATACCTTAGCCGAGTAAACTCGTCCCGTCGCCGGATCTTCGATAATCATGCTCCGCGAAGCTGTATACCACGCTCGAAAATGCCGCTCGCGGGTATGGGGTATCTTTCTCTTTACCAGCCAAGCCTCGACCTCGGCCGCCCACTTGGTGTCTTCCGGGTTGATGATCCAGCGGACATACTGCTGACCGTTCTTTCTGACAAAAAAGACTTTGGAGATGACGAGTCTCTCTGTCGCCGCCACATCGAAGGCCACCTTGTCAGCGGGAATTTCGAAGTGCTCCAATTGAAATTCCGCCGAGCTACGCTGAGATATCGCATTGCTATTGGTCTCCCACTCGACCAGCTTCTGCACGAATTCGTTGATGGCAAATGCATGCCCAGCGACGAACCAGGCGCTTGAAGCTAAGGCCAACCAGAATTTCGCAAAGCCCAGTTGTAACACTCGCATCTTGCGTTCCTCTCTATGCTTGATCACGCGGCGCGCTTGAGCGCAAGCTCCCCAGGCCACAAGCTGCGATGCCGTGGATTTTTCCAACGAGCGTGAAGTTGCCTAAAGAGAAAGCAAGAGCCTGACCGCCATGCCGCCGGCGCCAGAGTTTGGGAAATCATGGAAGGGGTTTCAGTGAGTTAGCAAATGAAGCGAAGGGAGCAGAACCTAGTCAGGCTGTGTTGAAAAGCTATGCCAGCCGCGCACAACCCATGGTGCAACGCCCCGTAGAATAAGGACTACTTCAATGTGGCAGCTGGTATAAACCCGTCTACATCTGCGGAATAAGCGATAAAAATCAAGAATTACGGCCGGTCATCACCCCTTGTCGGATGATCATGATGTGCCAAGGGGGTCGTCCACGGCGCTGGCTGAGCGGGCGGCTCCTTCGATTTGGCAACAGCGCCACTGCCCGTCTTGCCAGGAAAGGCGCCGCCGGCAGCCCGCAACAGCTGGGCCAACGTCGCTTCTTCGGTGAAATGCCGGGTTACATACAGTCGCCCATTGTCGCCCAATCTACTGCGCTCCACATCGGACTGCAAAAGCTCGATAACAATATCGGCTGCCAAATCATAGCGGCGCTGAGGAAAGTGTCGGCCCGTTTCGTGATCAAAAACAAAATCAGTCATTGCAGAATCTGCAGGCACTACCGCTGCGCACCCTCGCGCCATACCTTCCGCAATAACCATTCCAAAACTCTCGATATGAGACGTGGAGCAGACAACCCCTCCCGAACGTCGAACAAGGTCATATAGCTCAATCATGTCGTCGTGACCCAGGCGACGATAGCGGTGGACAAATCGCGCCATACTCGACTTGGCGAGATGTTCTGCGAAGGCCTTCTCATCACTCTCAACGCCGGTGGCGACCATACAAAATCGCACATCGGATCGGTGCTTAAGGATCTGCTCGGCCATTTGCAGAAAGCCGCGCCAGTTCTTCAACCAGTCCAATCTACCAACCCAGGCGATCACCGGCCCCTCCCAGGCAGCGTCGTCTTCACTGGCGCCTTCTTGAAAACCGCGTTCAAAAAACAATGGAAAGATTGCATTCGGGACAACAGCCACCGAAAAAGCATTACCCACGATACGCCGACACACACCTTGCTGATACAGCGATGGCACCCAAATCTGATCGACATCGCCCGGCTGCAGATCATACAAGTACGTCTGACTCTCTGGGTAAGGTGTGTGAAATTCTAAAACCAATCGCCGCATGCAGGCGCGCTTGGAAATAGCAGCTGCCAGTAGCGGTTGCCAATCGATGACGGAAACCAAATCATATTGCTGGCGCTGTAAGTGCGACTTGAACTCGTCAACGCTGCCCAAATAGCATCGATCCTTGATCTCGCTCAAGATCGTCATGCCACCATAATCATCGATAAACCAAATGTGGGCTTCGATACCCTCATTCTGTAGCGCATTGCACCGAGCCCGCAGAACGGTTTCCACACCGCCATGGGTTGCGTATGGATAGGCGAACAACCACTTTTGACGATGCCTAGCTGCCGCTTTCACCGCTGGCAGCAAGGGGTCAACTCGCGTGCTAATCGCCTGCAAGAAATCGCCGACGCGACCCGACCAGGTACACTGATAAGCAAACTCGCGCCGCTTCTTTCGATCCTCATCGCCCTGCAGCCCAGCGGCTTCGCGAACGGCCAACTCAAACGCCACCGCGCCATCGGCGCGCACAACCAAACCGTCACTTCCCTTCGGCGGCATGACACCTTGCATAACCACCGGCAATCCCATCGCTAGGTACTCATAGACCTTGATGGGGTCCGCGCCCTCCGCAATGCTGCCAATTTTAAAGGGCACGAGACCAACATCCCAGTGACGCGCAAATGACGCGAGGCGCTTCTGAGCAATCCGGCCAAGATACTTTAGATTAGCCGGAACGACCTCTGGCTGAGTGTCTGGAAAACCGATCACATAAATCATCCATGTTGGATTTCGATCGGCTAGTTGCACCAACAAATCCCAATCGAACCAGCCCGGTTCAAGATAGCCAAACACACCGAGAGTGATCTCACCTCGCCGCAGGCTAAACTGCTCACGAATGACTTCAATTCCTTCCTTGAGTCCATTGGGCACGACGGATACGGACTGGGCACCCATTTTTTCCAGATGTTTCCGTAGATGGTCATTGATCGCAACGACGCTGCCCATATTGCTGATCACAAACTCTTCAAATGATCTTGAATACCAGTGCACCGCCCCGACTTTGGAAAAGCCCTCCCAGTCGTCCAGCGATAGATACACCGTGCGCCAGCGCAGCGCCTTCGCCGATCCCATCCATTGATGCGTCTCCGGTGCTGGAAACGTCGTGATAAATAGGGAGCTCGCTCGATCGAATATCGACATCCAATCTGGACTTCGCTGCGCTAAGTCTAACGGAAGGAGAAAAATATTCTGTTCAAGAGCGATCTGTTCTTGAGGTTCGTGCCCCAGCCACCGATGATACAGGTAGATGACGTTATACCCACGCGCCGCGAGTTGCTGTGCGTAATGGTATGTCGTCTGGCCCTCATCCTCAAGAAAGCGCACTGCTGCTAGGATGACAACACAGCGTTCGCCTCGACGGGCCGCCTGAAATGCGGCGAACTTGCCGAGCACATTTTCATCTAACGGCTTTGTGCACTTGCTCTCTTCGCGACCCAGCAAGCGACGAACGATACGGCGGTGCTTTGTTCCCAGGGGGAAAACTAATCGCTCAAGGCGAAACAGATATCCAGGCCTCATATCGTTCACCGTCTGGTCAAAATATTGCTGATATTTGATACACTTTATAGGGGAAATCACCCACCGAGCAAGGTAATATTGCAACCAGCAGTGCCGATCATAAAAGTGTGTTTTTTGCTGGCAGAGTTGTTCGCGGCCCATGAAGGAAATGCTAGTGATTGCGATCGTTATGGGTACACGCCCAGAAATCATTAAGATGGCTCCCCTCGTGGACGCCGCGCGCAAGACTGGTGTGCAGCCCCTGGTGATCTTCACGGGCCAGCACGCACAGCTGGCGTCTCCCATTCTGGAATACTTTGACCTGGAACCTGATTTGATCCTAGAGAGTATGACTGCGGGACAAAGCCTGACGCAACTTTCGGCCCGCATCCTTGACCAATTAGACGAGCATCGAAATGTGCTGTCTCAATGTCATGCGATCTTGGTGCAAGGGGACACAACCTCTGCGGCCATGGCTGGTTATTGGGGTTTTTGTCACAGAATTCCCGTCGGGCACGTGGAAGCCGGGCTTCGAACTTATGACCTAGACTCTCCCTTTCCCGAGGAAGCCAATCGGCAATTCATTTCCCGCATCGCCCGGTGGCATTTTGCTCCCACGGCGGCCGCACGATTGCACCTTCTTTCAGAGCGTATAGCCGACTCGGCCATTGAAGTGGTCGGCAATACCTCGATTGACGCCCTGAATTTTGCCCTGAGACGAACTCATCGTCCCGTATCCGAAATGGTGCAAGATGCCAGGGCGTGGCGCGAGAGCGGCGGCCGTGTCGTCCTGGTAACGGCACACCGACGCGAAAATTTCGGAGCTCCTCTCGCCAGCCTAGCAAGTGCCGTTCTGCAATTGAGTGGCATGTTTCCAGATGCGCTCTTTGTTTGGCCAGTTCATCCTAACCCTCGAGTCCAGGAGGCCCTGGGAGTTCTGCGATCGGCGCCTAACGTGCGTCTATGCTCTCCACTCGGCTACCACGATTTTGTATGGTCGATGGGAACTGCGGATCTCATCATCACGGACAGTGGAGGAGTTCAGGAAGAGGCGCCTAGCTTAGGCGTGCCCATTCTGGTCTTCCGCGATACGACTGAACGACCTGAGGGTATCGAAGCTGGCTGTGCCACACTCGTCGGACAGGACGGCGAGTCAGTCGTCGCATGGGCACAGAAACATTTGCAAGCTCGGCAGCGGCACCAGATTCCCAATCCATATGGAGATGGCCATGCTGCAGAACGAATCATGAAGGTGCTGCGGTCGGCACTCCCTGGGTTACAACTGGCTGAAACCCGAGATCAACGACCCCAAGGTTTACATCCCCTGTCTTCGCCGACTCCTTGATAGAGAATGTCGTAGCGAGAATTTGCCGTTGAGCAAGTTCCGATTGACCGTCTAGCTCAACCCAGGACTCCAATTGGTAGGTCGCCGGGCGCAAGCAGTCGGTGCGAAACGACACCGAGAGAGTCTGAGTCGCTTCCCCACCCCAAGTGAGCGATACAACTGTACCGCTGATGGTCTCCGTCAAAGTTCCAAGCAAGGCCTGCTTGACAACGATGTGCACCCGCCCGGCGCATCCCTGGGCGATGGCGCGTGCCGCCGAAACTTCGATGTTAACCTGAATGTCCTCGCCTTTTGCAAAACGATTATCTTCTGGCGAATTGGATAGGCTCTCTAAATGCATTCGGGCAACTTTCGCTGGAGGTATCTCACTCACACCGCGCCGCAAGTTGACCGGCACAATGCGCTCCGGTTGCCCTGTCACTCCTCCTTGCACAATGTTCATGTAGGCCTCTTCACCACTGATGAGGTCACCATCAAACGCCAACGCTCCATGATTAAACACCAGTACGCGATCGCAAACTTGCTCTATCTCGCGAAAGCTGTGACTCACGAAAACGACTGTCTTGCCTTGTAAATAATCTTTCACGATGGCAAGGCACTTCTCCCGAAAGCGCAAATCTCCGACAGCCAAGACTTCGTCCAAGAGAACGATATCTGGAGAATGCGCGACAGCAACAGCAAACGCTAGGCGCACGCGCATCCCAGATGAGTACTTCTTCACCGGTACATCCAAGAAATCCGTCAGCTCCGCAAGACTCGCAATCTGCCCAACGACTCCCGACGTCTGCTTACTTGACCATCCATAGATCGCCGAATTTAAATAGATGTTGTCACGTCCGGTCAATTCAGGATTGAACCCGGCGCCCAGTTCAATGAGCCCCCCCGTCGAGCCACGAACTTCGACCTGACCGGACGTGGGGCGCGTGACCCGATTGATAAGTTTCAGGGTTGTACTCTTGCCAGCACCATTAGCACCAATCACGCCAACTCGCTCGCCTGCCATTATGGAAAACGAAACGTCGCGCAGCGCCGCAAAGCTTATCGGCTCCGCCAGATTCCCGGCGAAAAACTGTCCGTTTTTCCACCGTTCAAGGGTTTTGCGGACCGCAAAAACGCCCTTGGACAAATCATAGGACTTGGTCACATTGCGAAACGTGATGGCTTCAGAGGACATCGACGAACCCCGGCTCAGTCTTGCGAAAAATCCAGTAACCAATTGAAAAAATCATCGTACTGATCAGAGCGCTTGGCCAAACATGAACCCAATCAGGCATGCGGCCGTGCAGCAAGATGGCGCGGCCACCATCGATGAGTCCAGCCATGGGATTGAGGTAATACATAACCCGCAGGGGACCGTTCGTATCAAAGGTCATGACAACAGGTGAAAACCAAAACAATACGGCTAGACAAGCCCTCGATATCGTCGCCGTATCGCGAATCACCACATTGAGAGAGCCGAGAGCAAAGACGACTCCCGCACACAGCACCAGAGCTATCAAAATGAGAACCGGCAAGAAAAGCCACGCCACATTTGGCCAATACCCGTACCAAGCCATGAGCAGCAAGAATGCAATGGCAGAGCACGCTAACTCTGTAAGGGCCACGCCCAGAAACTTCAGGACCATCACCTCTCTGGGAAATGTCGCCTTGCTTAGAAAAGCAGCGTCCGCCAGAAACACATTCGGGCCCGCACCCAAAGCTGACGCAAAGAAACTCCAGGGCAGCACACCGGCATAAAAAAACAAAGGGAAGGGCACCTCACTCGCGCCAATGAAGCCCAGGCGCCCCACGAGGGTAAATACGGCAGAAAGGGACATGACCAGCACGAGGGGCTCTAAAATCAGCCAGGCCGCCCCCAGCTTCGAACCAACAAAACGCAACTTTAGGTCCTTGAGAATCAACTCTCGGGCAAAATATCGAGCGTGAATGAGCGCAGCTGTTCGAGAAGCCATGGATCACCTAGTTCGCATGCAGGCATCGATAACCATGCCCATGCCTTTCGTTTGAGGCACTGCCTTCAATTGGTTGCGGCGTATTCGACTCAGTTAACCAAATGCGGGACAAATCGTCAAAGCAAGGTTGCAGGAGTCGGTCTGACGTGCCGCGCGGGTGGCAAGTACGTTCGGAACTATATTTGCTTTGCATACGCTCCATAGCCAAGTTCAGAAACGAATTTAGCGGTGACCACGGCATGGGCAGTACTTCGCCTCGGAGCATGCGTCGAATATCCTGATAAATATCTGTCACGAAACGCTTTTTTTCCATTCAGAGCACAGCCATGGCGAGGCACGGACGTTGCATGCATTCCTCTCTAGAAAAGATCGAGAGCGCAGCAACAAGAGATCGACGAGGAAACAGGACATATGCATGTCATCCGCCCTTTGCAGACCACTCTTCATTGCACACTTGCATTGTTGCTGACGATGGCCTGCAATCACTCGGAACTGCGCCAGCGGCCAGCGACGGGCACACAGTTTCCAGTCGATCGCTCTCATCAAAACCAAACGCCGCTCCAGCAGACGGATATCCCTACCGGCGTCGGTGTACCTTCCTCTGGCCAGCAACTGAGCACTGACGTTCATGGATTTTTTCGCGACCAATTACTGAGTCCAGAAAGCGCGTACCGACAGGACATGGACTGTTTTCCAGACGAGAATGGCGCGCCGCTCAGGTATCAAATCGCTCCTTGGCCGCCCGAGCTGAAGCGCTTCCTGGCTCAAGAGCTCCAGAAGTTTCCAAGACTGGACTTGCTGCAGGGGAAGTTTGAAGGCATCTATCTCATTCGCACAGACACCTTCGCGTCTGGCTTTATGTGCACCAACGGTTCAACTGGTCAGCCCGTCATTTTTCTTGATTGGAACGTCGCTTATGAAAATCGGGTTGCACTGGGTGGCCGCGGAGATGCCTGGGTTCCCCACACTTCCGCACTCAGCGCCGATGAGCGTTTTGTCGGGATCGACGAGGGCGACCAAGCCATTGCGACGTTATTCCACGAACTATTTCATGCGATTGATTACGCCAACTATCGCACAGCAGACCGTGATCTGACCCCGTTTCGATTATCTGTTTTGCAACAATCCTGGGACGCCACGTCCGGCGAGTCCAGATTTAGAAAAACGAATATTGTGATGTTGACGGGCAAAGCGACGCGCAAAACCTTTTGTCGCCAAGACCCGCGGCTGACAGCGACAGCATTTTCCCTAGCGACATCGAGCTCACAGCAGGCGACCGCAGAGCTGCAGTTTATGGGCACCCAGACAAATTTCATCATTCCCTACGCTCATACCAACTTCATTGAGGACTGGGCTGCCACGTTAGAAGTTTACTATATGGGCACCCGTTACGGGGCGTTCACCAAACGCTTGGTGTTTGCCCAAGCCATCGATCCACAGGCGCGATTGGGAAATCCATCCTATATTTACGACACCAAGCAGGTGCTGAAGACTTCGCCGCAGCAGCTCAGCAAAATGTGCCTCATCGCCAACGAGGTTCTTGGCGAGAATTGCGACCAGATTTTGCGAAGCGCTTTGAGTCGCTAGAGGGATACGAAGAGAGAGGATTCTCCGCAGGCATACTGGAGAACCCTCTGCATTGCTGGCTAGTTAGATTCGCGAACTTCAAATCGATACGTCGAAGTACCAATCATATAGCTGACATATGCACCCTGAACGCTGGAACTTGCCACTGGTTCTGAGAATGTCATCGAAAGAGTCCCATCCTCACCCCATGTTACAGGTGTACCGTGGCCATAGTCGCCACCGCTACCTTGCATCCCCAAGGTCAGGTCGGCAAGAATACTGCGCAGCGCCGACAAGTCGGTCAACTGGACAAATGCTGACGTTTCCGCATCCCAACGGTACATTTCGGCCACAACGCCGGTATAGCTTCCACCAGATTTTACGACTTTGATCGCAGGTATAGCAACGGTAGGCTTTCCTGCGCTGTCGAGAGGGTAAGACGTCGACATGTCAAAGCGACCTACTTCGGCATCGCTGACCGTCAGACGCCAAAGCCCCGGCTCAACCACGCCCTGCACGCCACCGCCCGTACCAAAATTCAGCATAAAGGAGTTCGTATCGTCTTCACGGGCATAGAAGCCACCGCCGTGACAGGTACGAAAATCTTCGCCATCATTGGTCTGGATCTGCTGCTGAACGCTTCCTGCATTGCTAAATGCATCAACTTCCGCGGTCGAGCCGTCGCCGCTCTTGACTAAGACAGAAGATGGCGGTGTAAACGCGACAATCGTTCGGCTACTTTCGGTTTGATGACACAATTCTTCGTAAACAAAAGACGTGTCGGATCTCGAACCGACGTAAAATCCCATGCCGCTGTAGCTCAGGATGTCCGGGCTCGAAAAGACGTCATTAAAAACATGCCCAGAGCTCGATGCGGTGTGCCAAACGAAAAACGGTTCCGCCCGCCATGCATCATTCATGTAATCGTTAACAATGGACTTGAAGACGCCGTCTGTCGAGGCCATGAATTTCAAATCCTCGTCTGCCATGTCAAATGCAGCACTGGCATCCAGTTGGCCTAGTGCGTCGCCACCAGCGGCGGCAGCCTTGCTAACATTGCCAAGGTTAACATTTCCCTTTAGCAAAGAATTACGCATCAGAGTCAAGCCAGCGTCGCCGACTGGCATGCTGATAAACTCAAAGGACTGGGCTTCATCTGCCTTATTACCCGCCTCTGAAATGTCATAGGATACTAGGATTGTTTGTAGACCACCGCCCGATTTCAGCTTCTCCAAACCTTCTACCAAGTAGCCCATCAGCTCATCTGGATGGTTATCGCGGAATCCAATGACTTCTTCTTCCGTCGCTTTGAATAACTCGGCAAGCTTCGGGATCTCGTCGTCGTTGATGCTGCCGCGATCGACGATGGCCTGTAGCAATACTTCCTTATCGTTGATTTTCGAGACCGTATGCGAGAATCGGCCCTTGGCATCAACAGCGACTTTCACGGGGTCGCCAAACGTTTCACCGTTAACAACTTCGAAAGCAAGGATGCCCTTATTGGAGCCCGCCAAGTGCAACGAAGGCGAGCCCAGCACGAGCGCGCCGGTCAGAGCCAAACTATCGTCTGCGGAAGTCTGTACCCCAGGAGTGCCCCCTGCCGATCCTGCCGCGGCGTCCACATCGCTTTCTTTTTTGCCGCATCCAACCAATGCAAGAGAAGCCATCGAAGCGCTGACCACGTGCAGGCGCAGGCGTTGTTTCTTGATCACCATATTTGTCCTCACCTTCTTGTTGTACTGGCAGCGAAGTGCCTAAACCTTCAAACAACAAGATCTTCGGACGCCATTACAGAAACATAAGAAATAAAATATTTTTATCTACCTTTTCATTATGTTGAGACTCCCTATCGGACCTCAACGCGGGCGCTCGTCTGCACAAATCCCGTGGAACCATCCGCGTTCATAGCCTCAACAAAAACCTTAGTTGACGAAACCTCGTCCGCAGTACCGTAATAGACGATCTCGTAACTCAGTCCGGCTGTCATAGCAGTACCTTCTGGGTCCTTCGGCCAACCCTGACCGACAATGGCCCTCCAAAACTCGTCCGAGTACGGCTGTACACTTGCGAATGACGAAGCGCTGCTGCCGCGCACGAGAAATATCGAGGGTTTCTAGCCAAAGCCGGACGTATTCAGCAATTGCTGCTCGGAGATGCCCAAAACGTCAACGCGAATCTCGTCGAACTCATAGCCATTAGATTCCAAAAGGTAGGGATTGCTTGGATCCCAACTCGTGACAAACCAGTCGCCGATTTCGCTGCACCGCCCATCGCCATACCTTTCCATTACGGTTGCACCGTCTGTGAAGGCCTCTTCGCGGCAGTTGTAGGTCGTGACTCGCGTACTGTCCAAAGTATCGATTGCGAAATTGCCATCTGTCGCGCTGGCAATCGCCGAGTAATCAGCATTCCAATGAATGATGAAGAATCTCACGGCCTGCGGATTCGGCGGAATGACGCCATGAAAATAGATGTCCATGGAGGCCGGGGGGTTCGACGAACAATAAAAGCCCCCCATGGCCTTCTGCCAGGAACTATCCAGGTTAATATCACTGGTGCTCGCATTGCCGGGATAGATTGTGTAGTGTTTCCCTATGTCACAAAAGCCATTCAAAGTGATGCTGTTGATGACCACTTGCGACGAGGATGACTCATCAGAAACGAAACCGCCGACGTCATCCGCCGTACCGGAAAGTACGGACTTCCAATCCATCCCTTCCATTTTCATCGACAAACTGGCTTTGATGGCGACACCCTTCAAATCTAATTTGTTTGACAAAGATTGAGCTGTGATCGTTTGCTCATACTCAGAATTCATGCCTTCACCACCGCTGGTGGTAAAGGTGCGGGAAGCCGTAAACAGGCGCAAATTACGATCGTAAGTAAACAAGGCTCCGCCCAGCACTTTGATCCCACTGTCATTAGGGGTGCCGTTGGCAGACGACGTCGGCGCTGGTCCCATGCTCGACATATCGAAACTAAACTTCTGTATCGTTTTGACCTTTTGGCCGCCGTCTGACCAAAACATGATCACAGAGTTGGTACCAGCGGCGTCCACCTGCAATTCAAAACGCTGCGCAAACTCAGGATCACCCATCAAACGGGAAACCGTCAGCCGATGGAAGCACACCCTCTCTCCTGCGACAGGAAATGAGGAAAACGTTGGGCTCATGCCACCTTCCTCGCTCGCGCTTCCTAACTGGGCTGCTACGTCTGCGGCCATGGCCTTGGTAAACGTCGTGCAGGGGCTTGGAATAGCGCAGTCGCTGACGAACGTGGCGCCAGTGGACGACGACTCTTTGATACACTGGGAACTTGCGGTCACGACCGCCTCGGCGAAGAGAGAATACCCCTTCACTTCTGCCATCTGCTGCTGCACTTGAAAGATCGCCTGCTTGAGCTGAGAAAGCCCCGTCGAACCACCGCCGCCCATCGAGTCGTCGAATAAGCGCAGTCCAGCATTCGTACTCGAGCTGGACACAGAACTAGGAAACGTCAAGGCAATGGCACCTGGAACAAAAGTTGTTGCATAAGCACCGCCGCCCGCACCCCCGTTCCCAGCACCAGTAGCGGCAGACTTTTCGTCGGTGCCCTTGTCATCCTTGCAGCTAACTTGCACGAGAACCATCGCAGTTATTAAGGACGCCACGGGAAGCATATTGTGCAGCATGAACGTATTTCCTTGAATTTGATTTACGTGTTGTCGGTACCGTGCATAGCAACCGCTCAACCCGCGTATGCAGTCGACAGCATCATTATCGAGACATTATAGGAATTCTTAAGGGCAATTATTTTTCAGAACCGTATCAGTAAGTTACCGCGACTAGGAAAAATACGGACAGTATCTGCGCTTGCCGCCCCAACTACGTCAGATTCTTTAACAAAGCCAATGCATCATTCGCATGTCGGGCAGCGGCAAAGGTGTTGACGAAAATTCCGCGAATGATTCCTTTCTTGTCGATTACGTAGGTAACGCGCGATGCGGATGTTCCCAGCATAGTTCGCGCACCAAATTGGTCTCGAACTCGGTGCTGCGCATCGGTTAGCAAACGAAATGGCAACTTCAATTGATCACAAAAGCTCGCGTGACTCTCCGGCGGATCACTACTCAGACCCAGAACCTCGGCATTTGCCTCGGCGAATTGATGATATAACTCTCGAAAGGCGATGGACTCCAAGGTGCAAATCGGCGTGTAGTCTTTCGGGTAAAAGAACAGCACGACATCTTTCTTGCCGAGATACTGACTTAGAGTCGTGATTCGATTCTCTTGATCCGGTAAGCTAAAGTGTGGGGCAGGATCTCCCACCTTTAGCGAATTCAAAGGCTGAGCCATCAGCATCCTCAATCTACAAGCAAGGCGGGCAACTCACCCCCTCTTGCGGCATGAATATACATCATTGTATCGCTGAATGAACCAGATTGCGCACCTGCGAGAACTCAACCGTCGATCATTCCATAGACGAAGTGGAGTCACTGAGTCGAAAAAAATAGGTTTTCCACTATAGCTACCCACTGGCATAGACTATGCAAAGGGGCGCCTGAGCAATACATATAGGAGGCTCACGCATGAAAAGTAGATTTATCTTTCCCCTGACCGTGGCGTTCTTTCCATTCACTGGCACCGGCTTTGCCGGCACCGATGCCGACGTCGAAATCCCAAGTCTCGTCGTTGTTCGCGAAAGCGTTGACACCAAGAGTGGCGAACGAAAAGCAGAACTAGCGGTGCTGCAAGTCGAGGTTCCCCGTAATGACCAAGGAGAAGTGGACCAACAGCAGCTGGATCGCATTGTTGAGCAACAAGCGGCGCATCAACAGTTTGTCGATATTGCACAACAGCATGCCGCAAGTCAGCGCGATATGCCACCAGAAGTGCAGGTGTTTTTAGAACAGCAGGTTGAGCAGACCGTTGAGGAACCGCTGGGCTTCGCCGCCCTCATGCGATACCCACGCTGGACCTATTGGCAGCCCTATCGATATTACCCTGGCTATCGATATCCAGCCGGCATCTATGGTTATGGCTACCGACCTTACTTTGGCTACAATGCTCCCTACTATCCAAACTATGGGTACTACGCCTACAACCGGTTCTATCCATATACCCCGGTTCCCTATTACCGAAATTGGGGAGGATACAACTGGTCGTACTTCTATCGGTAGTTCCTAATAGGGTTAGGTTGTGAGTGCAAGATCCAGTAGTGCCGTTACGGTCTAGTGGTGCCGAATTGAATCGGAGCAAATGGGGGGGCGTCCTGCAAATCAAGCGGACGCCCCCCCTATCACTTTAATTGGCAGGAAATAGGCGAATGGCGCCACGTCGGCCAGAGGGAATTTCGATGAACGTAGTACGAATGCCATTGAAGATCTTTGCACCCCGGTAGTTTGAATAGCGCTTACCGTGAAAATCCAGATACAACTGCGATCCGCTTTGAATGTAGGTGCCCGTGAACACCATATCGGAAACAATCCACTCCATGCTGCCCTCGATTTGGCCAGATCGATTGCGCCCATCTGGCGACAGGGTCAGCGTCACATTGCAATTTTGATTGAAAATCTGAGTCGAGGTTTCCCGCGGCCAGTCCTGGGCCCAACCACAATCCGCAACACCACGATACGATGTTGCGTAACCTGCTTGCGCTGTTTGGGCAAATGCCAACACCACGATCGTCAAGAATGCACTCTTCAACATGTTTGTCTCCTACGGTTTCAAAAATTTGTATCCGTGCGCAGCACCCGCTGCCACTGCTCATAGCATTTCAACTTCGCGGCGACGTTTAGATCTAGTTTCGCTGCCATTGCAAGCTATAACTCGCTCACTCCTTGCCGCAGGAAGGAGCGAGAACTTTAAGTTCTTCGGAGCATGTCTCGATCGCTGTTGAATTCCGCGCCACACCGCACATGCAATCGATGATATAGTGTTCCCGGCATTCTGCGATTATCCTGTGTTCGGAGCGACCATCTGACTTGCCACCAAAGAGCGGGACGCAGCGCAATACATCACTTATCACGTTATGGGCTTTCGCATCGACCGCACAGGCAGCGCTATTGTCAGCGAACCAGATGTGCCGGATCGCCGATGGTTTGGCGCAGAGCCGGAATTGATCGCCAGCATCTCCGGGGATTAAGCGGAGCAGGCGCTTCCTAAGATTAAGGCAGCTGTTGCTGATTATCCCTATCAAGCAAGCTATCGGGCTTGGCCGGGCCCAGTATGCTGGGGCTCACCGCCGGGCTGGCAGAGGGACTGGAATTGAATCTCCTGGGCATGACTTTCGGCCTCGATTTCTTGCGCCCAGCTCTAAAACTGCCTTTTGTTGGCCGCATCGGCTTTCGCGACGCGTCGGTGTTTGACTGAGATAACGACAGGTTAATCGATAGCTCATTGCGGCCTTGCGCCCAAGGTGTTCCCAATGCTAATGGGGCGGCACATTTTTAACAGGAGTGCCCCATGAAACTATTATTCATCATCGCCTCTCTCATCGTCTCCACTGTCGCCTCTGCCGCCGAAACCAAGCTGGAAGTGAAGTTGGAAAGTTCTTATTTCGTCGACAACAAGGAGGTCCTCGTCGACATTCCAGCGCTGAACAAAGAGCTGAATGCGATCGGACTCGCTGGATTGCCAGAATTGGTGATCATCAGCAAGAATCCAAAGGCCTATGCCGCTGTCATCGAAAAGCGCATCGCTGCTGCCAACGAGGCTCTCGGTCGCGACATGCGATTCAACCTGATTGACGATGGCTACATCTACAACCTCCGTCTGTGCTACCGTGGTCCCATCGCCGGCGTACCGGCGCTGATCGAAGCCATGCTCGGCAACTTCTTGCGCGAAGACCAGGGAATCTTGGCCATAGCCGCAGGTGATCAGCGCGTGATCAACGATGAGGCTTTCCACAGCCGCGATGGTCTCAAAGAGCGCTTTGATGGCTTGCTGGAAACACACCGCAAAGAGATCAGTAAGTGGCTCAAATACAAAAAGACCAGCACGACCGTATTGGTCATGTCAGATTACGGCCCACAAGGCGATGGCACGGAATTAGAGGCTACGGAAATTCCGCTCTGCAAGTGATGGAGGGTCATCTTAGGGGCGGCGGGTGGCTGCTTTTACTGGCTGATGCAATATAGGCTAAAGTTCCCATCGCACCCACTCTGACTCATGCTGATCCAGCCAGTATTGGCACTGCCACTGAACCCCGTGCGCCCGGTTGACTCTGCCGCACCCACCGACCAACTCGAGCAAGTTCCCGCAAGCGCGAACAATCCGCCATTCGTTGCGGAGCCCGTCCATACGACCACGCTTTTTGCAGCGCCGAATTCGTCGAAGCCAACTGCAGCCTCCAGTTGACCATCCCAAAAAGTATCCGCATCATCGGCCAACCTTTCCCCGGCCATGTTGTAAACGGGAGCCGTGATCGAAATGCGACCTTTGGCATCGCTCTCTGCCGTAATGGAAATAACGGCTTTCCAAACTCCAGATAAGGAAGCTCCGGCAGCGGCATTCATGCACCTTGCATCGATGGCCGACGGCGGTCCCAGCATGGCTGCAAACGGAGTACTGGTGACAAATAAGACGTGCGAACCAGCGGGAGCGCCTGAGCTGCTACTGGATGTCGTACTTCCCGAACTGCTAGCCGCGCCAGCACGCGGCTCAAGGGCAAACTCTGCGCCTGGAGAACCAAAGCCGGAAACCGGATCAATCGCACAGACGCGAGCAGCCAGCGTGGCGCTCGGATCCTGTCCGCTAAAATTAATGGATTCAATTCCAGCCGCACCGAGGAAACTATAGCCGCCAGCACAGGTGGGCACCGCTGGCAGATCGCGAATGACGCTAATCGCATGCGCATAGGAATCCTGGCCGTCGGCAATTCCGAACGTCACGGATCCTGCGCCGCCACTTTCGGCCCAAGCAGCCTCGGGCGTCAACGGGTCAGCCGGTGGATCGCTTAATGTGTAGCCAGATGGTGCCGCGCCATTTGCAGTCCGGATGAAGGCATAGGGCTTATTAAAGACGAAGCGTGCCATGCGGGAAAAGCAAACTTGCGTTCCATCGGACACCAGAGCTTGGAAGTAAAGCATCTCTTCCGGAAAGATGACACCCATATCGGCTGCGCCCTGGGTGGTTCGCGTGCAGACCTCCATAAAAACTCGATCCGCTAGGTCCTCGGAAAGCTCTGCATCAGACTCGGCAGGTGACAAGAGGATCGGTTCTGAGACCACGGTCGCATCGGCCGGCGAATCCACTTCGCTCAGCACGTGTGCATGCAAAACCACGGGAAAGGTCGACGCTGTAATGCCGGAAGCGGGCGCAAAATATACAAAATCGACGCCATTATCAGCATCGACCAAATAACCAGGCAAGTCACGGTCCGAGTCTGGGGCCTTCGATCCGCCACGACCCATCGTTTGCTCTGCTGCTTGGGAACCCGTGCGGGTGCAGGCCAATGACGCCATCAGCACGCCAAGAATCAGAGCCTGTGCATACCGGGAATCCGCTGATTTCATAAGGTTTCCCCCATCTTCGCTCTGTCGGAAGATGGGGTTGAAAACTTGACTAAGCATCATTGGCCATTGATGCAGTACAAGCTGGCGGAGTTGTCACAGGGCATCGCATTGAATTCCATCCACTCCGCCGTCCGCCTGTAGCTAAGTCCAACGCTGCCCACCGTCAGCTCGCCGCTCGACATCCACGACAGGCAATGCTCGCCAGTGGCGTACCCTTCGCCGCTGGCCCGAGAGCCCGTCCATACCATGACCGGCCGGTCGCTGCCGAATTCGTCGTGACCCACGGCATTTTCCAGCTCTCCGTCCCAGAAATCGGAGGCCGAATCCGCGAGCTTTTCGCCGACCATGTTATAGACCGCACCATGGATGCCCACACGCGTCCGCGCATGCCCGGATACCGTCGAAATCACCGCTTTCCACGTACCAGAAAGTTCGGCTGCCTCGGCGGAAACCTGACATAACCGATCAACACCCGCATCCGCGCCCATGTTTCCCAAGAATGTCTGGCTGGTCACAAACATGAGCTGTGCGCTCATAGGGATGCCCGTCCCTCCACCATTGTCGGATCCGTCCCCAGCGCCCGCATCCCCGCCGCCATTGTCGAGAGCGATTTCTACACCCGGAGAGACAAATCCCTGTTGCGGATCGATGGCGCAAACTCGGCCTCTCCGCATGATCGAAGAATCAAGATCGTTGAATTCGATGCTTTCATCACCGACTGGACTCAAAAAACTTTCGCCACCCGCACAAGTCGCCGGCGCCATGTGGCGTTGAATACCGAGTGCGTGCTGGTACTCGTCCTGATTTGAAGCGACTTGAAAGGCAACAGTGCCGGCATCGTCATTGGCGGCCCAATTTACCACCGGTAATAAGGGATTCGCCGCAGGCTGAACCAGCGAAAAGCCCCTGGGGATCGCGCCATCCGTCGTTCGCACGAATGCATACGGCTGATTGAGGACAAAGCGCGCCACCCGAGCGAAGCAAACACGATCCCCAGCAGCGTTCAGCGCGCGAAGGTAAATCCCTTCATTGGGGAAAATGACTCCCATTTCCGCATGATCTTGTGTCACGCGCGTGCACACTTCGACCAAGGCTCGCTCAGACTGCAGCTCTGTGAGCTCGGCCCCGTCAATGGCTGGAGCCAAGAGGATAGGGTCTGACAACACCGTCACTGCCGAAAGACTGACGTCGGCACCCAAAACATATGATTCTAGGACCACAGGAAAGACCATTGCATTGATGCCTGTTCTTCGTGCGAAGTACACAAAGTCGACCCCGTTCTCAGCCTCCACGAGATAGCCTGGCAATTCGCGATCTGAATCGGCAGCCTTTGATCCACCACGAGCTCCTGATTGATCTGCGGCCTGAACGCCGACGCGGGTTCGCGCGCCGCAAGCGAGAAGACTCGCAGCGATCAACAAAAGCGAGGCGACGTTGATGCTAGCCAATGACAGCTGTCGCATGGGCATGACTCCAGTGGTTCGTCTCTAATTTGTGGATGAGAAGACGAATGCAAGCGGGTTGCCGGGCTGGAGAAGTGATGTCTTTCAGTAGGTTACACGTACTCGTCGGGATGGCGTAATGGCCGCAACTAGGTCACCACGGAGAGAGTTTCGGCCACAAGCGATCATAATATCCGATTATGTTTTGCATTTTTTGGGGTGACCAATCGACTTGCTGTGGGTGCCACCGCGAAGTGCTCGACTCGCGTTTTAACCGCCGGCTTTCACTCGTCAATCTACGGAGTTGCAGGCCCAGATTGCGCGAGCTTACCCAGCCCATCATTCAAAGGAGCAACAAAGCATATCGAGCGTCGGGTTGGTATGATTCGCCATCGGGATACCCGTAAGATTGGTGCAGGCCGCCGCGCGATAGCTCAGCATATTCTCCCCTAGACCTTGGGTGCTACTACAATTCAGATTCAAGATAAAGGCATTGGTCAAAGCCGTTGCTGCTGATCCTGTCCCCGTTGTTTTGCCATCGCAAAAATAAGTCACCGATGACGAATCGGAATAGACCTGAATAGGATTCACCGTCTTGCGCACGCAACTCAGCCCTTTGGGCACACCATTGAAGGTGACACTTTCGGTGTTCGTCGTCGTGGATGACGATGAGCCGCCTGAGGAGGAGTTAAAGCAGATGGGAGTGCCACCGGAACCAGAGCCAAATAGAAGCGACGACGGATGATTCCAATCGAGGACCTGCCCCGTGAGCGGATCCTTGGCAAATGTTCCTGTGGATGTGCCGCGCGCCACTCGGATCACTAGGGACTGTTCGGCTTCGGAACAAGTAGCGCGCAAGTACCAATCACCAAATCGGCCGGCGTTGGCAAAATTTCCCGACGTTTCTAGGGATCCGGTGATGTAGTGAACGCCACCGTTCAAAGTTGCCCGGCGCAAGCGTAGGAATTTGCCGCTGGACTGTCCGTTGAGAGCCGAGGTGCTGCTGCAATCAACATTGGTATTAACAGCATTGTCGAGAAACGTTGCCGAGCAATCCAGTCCCGAGATCAACATCTGCCGAATCGACTCCATATCACCCCGCTGCTCGACAAAGCGCATGCTACTCATGGATTGACTCGTAGTCCGAAATAGATGCGTCGAGGCCAAGGTAACAATGCCAATGGCGATGACCGCCGAGATCAGGGAAGTTCCACGTTCACTCTGTACTTGGTTGGCCTTGACGAAGGACATATGCACTCTACCTCGCGGGCAGCTTAACGTTGCTGCCAGTTGACTCGTAGTCAGCAAAAACGACGAAATTGTGTCGTGCTTATGGGAGCAATCCTTGTGCCGATGTTCAATGCTGCGATATTTTTCAATGATGCTGAGCATGTGTGGCCGGATGTCTAGTAAATCCTGGACGCGGAGTATTGCTTGATACCTGTACGCCGAAGCTACGATCTCCGCTCCAAGGGCTGCGCAGAACATTGAAACTACAACCGTTTTGACTCGTCGTTAGCAATGAGACCTATATTCAGCCGAGCATTGGTGACGAGCATGTCGGTATCGCGGCAATATGATTTGCAGAAGTTGTGTTCCACTTTGCCCAAATCAAGTCTGCCGGAGCAGCACCCGATAGAACGGGGCATGCAATCATTCGTCGCCAAAATGCTAGTGTTCGCCTTGATTCTGCACACGCTGCCCGGTCACGCGTGGCCTCCCGACTTTGCGCCCGAATTCAATTTCACCAACAAAGAGTTAGAGTCTGCTTGGTCAAGACAACCCGACCGCACCGACACCAGCAATCCAACCAGTGAGCGCTATCGGGAGTTCATGCTCTCTGAAATCAAAAGAAGATGCTCGGACTGCACTTACAGTCCAGGCGAGGATCGTTACGGTATCAAGAAGTACCGAGTCACCTATCTGGATGGCTGGTGGTTTGAAATCACCCTGGACCCGAGCGTCATTGAAATCATCTCCAAACCCGCCACCCTGTCTGCATTCCAACAAATGCAGAGCAGACTGCAAAACCACATCTTTGACGCAGCCGACGCCCTGGGACTGCGATCCGCATTGGCCGGGCATATCAATGTCGGAACAGCCGAAGGCTTTGGCGGCGACACCCGCCTATTTCGCAATTTCATTGTCGATCTGCTGAACCATCCAGGGATGATGAAGCAAATCATGCATACTCCCGAAACCTTCAATGCGCCGCACATCGAGAGCCTGAAGCCTGATCAGATCAATGCCTTTCGCCAACTGATTTCAACTTACAATACGGAGACGGGAAACATTCCGGACTTTGCCAAGCGGCTGCAAACAGAGGTTTACCATCACACGACGTGGGACGCAGCGCGCCGGGGGGAGCCGCCTACGAAGTATCATGCGGTGAACATCAATTCAAACGTGGCAGAGGACTCTTGGCCTAGAGTCGAATTGCGAGCCGTTAGAAGGCAGGCGAACGTTGCTGAGTTTATTCTGATGGCAGAACTGATTGAGGCGCGACTTGCCTATCTGAAGGGTGTATCCGGACTAGTTCCTTATACTGTCAACGCAAAGTCATTCGAAAATTCCGTGCGTAACAGCGAAGCGGCCGTCGAAGAATTCTATCGCTATGTCAGCGAAGCGAATTTGGACTGGAATCGATTCAGAAGTCTCGTGCCCAGTGAGTTTTCTGCATCGCTGCAAAAATGGGACGCCCATCTAGCGGCCAATGGACAATGCTTACAACTCAATCAAACTGCTCGCTAGTGACACGCTTCCCTGCCCCCAGCAACAATCTTGGGGGCCAGTTAGAACACGTCATAGCGACTTAGATCCAAGATACCCGCATAGATATGCCCCGGCCCCAAATCGCTCTCGTGATTCGCCATCCACGCATGCAGCCAATCGACGAATGGCCAAAACTTCTGACTGTTGCGCTGAATGGCGAACTGCTGGTGAATTCGCGTCATGACGGTGCCGCCGTTTCCTGGATTCATGCCATGCACGGCCAGGAGAAAATCGCGTGCCGATGGGCCTGATCGTCCATCTGGGCCAGGAGCTGGCGCCAACTCCAGATCGAGAAAGAGCTGTGGAAAATCGCCGACGATGCCGCGATATATCGACACTGTATCGCGTTGCGCGTCACGCAGTGGCGCGGATGTCTCTGAACTCGATAGCAGGGAAATATTATGCGACTTATAGCCGCGATTGCCGTTTATGCTGTAAAGGCGATAATTGCCTGCGCCATCGTGCACGCGAACAATCACACTTGCGGGCAGCTGGGCCGCAAAGCGGCGCCATCCGCGATTCCGGTTGGCAATGGCTAGTCCACGCTCAAAGCTGGCGAAGTCTCTGACCTCAGTCGGTAACTGGGCCGGGTTCGCTGGCTGCGGCAGGTAGATATTTTCGCCGGCGTCATTGGCGTTAAGGTCATCGTTTACGACTTTAACTCCGGCCGCGCGCATGCGCTCACGGATTTGCTTGGCGAGTTGCACATCGGAGCGCTCGGCACCGGCATAGGTGACAGCGGTCGGTCGACCACCATCACGCAGACTCTGTAATGGATAAAGATCGATGTAGCGCTTAAGTTCTCCTCTGCCGATTTCCAGCCCCGTCTTTAAGCGCACGACGCCACGCATAGCCGTCGCCACGCGCGAAGAAATATCTCCGAGTTCTAAGCCGCCCGACCACTCCGTACGCCGCGCTTGCCGATCGGCAGGAGGCAACATGGAGACAAAGAGATCCTCTCCGTCCATGCGATGATGGCTCATATTGCGCCACGTGCCGAGCTTATGCGGCAAATCACCCCAGAACTGAAAGTTCACGACCAAGTTGTAATACAGGCGTTCAAAGTTGGCGTAGCTCAACACCCAGAGCGTTTGCGGATAGCCACCCTCTTGCCCATACTGCACGGTCGTGCTGGTGTCGTGCCGAGTGATGCTGAGCCAACTATTGCGATTCGCTGTAGGTCCTCCGGTGCGCAGTGGCTCCCCAAACCAAAGATGCTCGAGACCAAGACCGGATTTGCCCTGGCGCTTGAGATTGGCGCGCAAGGAATTCTCAAACTCTGTGAGAAAAGTAAAGTTGCGGACGAAGCGGTCTTCCACCGCCCCCACCTTCGTCCACGCCGTGACCGACATATCTAGGGAGTCGACGCCCTCGGGACTTATGGGAATGGGCGCCCCCGAAGTCGGGTCCATCTCTGGGCGCAGAAAGAAAGCCCAGAAGTGATCGGGAATGGCGAAAGTCGCCGATTGGCCGGTGCAAACCGCAGCGCGAACCATGGAATCGACGATATAGCGAGCATTCTCCAACATGAAGCGGTGGCGAATCACTGCTGGAATCTGACTAAAATTGGCAAAGACGTTAGCTGTTTCGTAGCCTGGCAACCGGGTGACGTTGTACGGCACTTGCGGATCAAAAAATAGCTTCTTCATGTCCTCGATCCGACTCAGACTCAAGCGGAACGGCACATGATCCTTTTGCGTGATGACGTGATCCAATTTCTTGAAGCGATAGAAGATCGGGCGATTGCTGGGCGGCGCATCTGTCGGCAGCGGCGTCACGTATTCGTTGACGGGTCGAAACTCTTTCAGATATGACGGTGGAGCATTGAGGGATCGAACCATTTGATAAAATTCGCCCGGCATCTCGTCAAAGAAAATATGGGCATTAAAGAGATGTTCGTACAGATAGCGCGAGACGAGGCGCTGCTTCATTTCCTGCTCGCCGTTGAGAAACTGCTCCCATTGATTCACCACATCGACGCGGGCTGGCGTCACCACTTGCGCGGCCGCTGCCCCTTTTGGGCCGGCTGCAATTCCCGCACCTTCACCGGTGATCCAGCGTAGAAGCGTCTGGCTTTCTTGATCGTCCAAGCGAGGCAGACCAAAGGGCATCCCAGCCGTGGGGTTAGCTTGCGCAAACGCTTGAAACTCGCGCAGGTCTGCCGGGCACGAATATTTCGGGCTCGCCGCGTACTGATTGCGCAGCGGCTGTAATGACTGCAACGAGAACGGCTTGCCGCCACCCGCGTCGGTGGTGTTCTTCCACCCGAGCTTGATGTGCTGGTACAACAAACTATCGTTAAAGCTCGTCGGATGAATCACCTCATGGAAGCCCGGTGCATTCGCTTGCATGAGGGGCGCTTCTTGCGCGCCCACGCGCACAGCAAAGGGATTAGCCTTGCTGCCACCGCGCATGATCCCCGTGTGCGAGCTCAGCTTTAGCGAACAGGGAGCATCATCACAACCATGGCAGACAACACAACGCTTGCCCAGCAGGGGCTGCACCTCGCCGAGGAAGTGGTCCACTTCCTTCCAACTGGTGAAGCGATTCCCGGCAGCGAAGAAATCTGCGGTCTTGCCTTCCACTGAAGCTGCGGATGAGTCGGCTGGCATCTCACTGCGCGGGCGACAAGCCACGGCGGCGCTAACAACTAGCATCAAGAGAACACAAGCAGACCAAAAACCTATAGGGCGGCTGAACATTGGTTTCACCGTTGACATCCTTCGTAAAAATTTGAAGAGCAGGATTCATTATTGCAGAAATAAGGTGTTTCATAAAGGCGACCCATAACCTCTAAGGGCGGTTCCTTTTGAGCCGGGCGCAAATTCTGAATATTCTATTTTCTTTACAGTATCGGTACATTACATCCGGGATTGCTGCCATGACCATCTGCGAGAAACCAAGGCAGCGGCACGACACTCAAAATCTACTCGTAGCTTTGGTAAGTTAAACAAATCTGCCGCCCGCGTTGCTCGCCTTGCCTGCTAAGAATGAAGCCACCCCGCGCAGCGCTATGCTTCGAACTTCTTTGCCAAATATCGGATGGATCGGCGCTTGCTGTAGCTACCGTATCCAGATCCGTCCATCGATACTCGCACGGGAGTCATCATGCCTTCTGCAACCCAACGCAAGCAAAGCCATCGCGCAATCATGCAGATGGCAGTAAATATCGTCTTACTCGCGCACCTTTCAGAATCGGCCTCGGCCGGACCCATTCGCTTCATTTCCAGTCCGGCCGAGGCACCGTCTGGAGTATTCGTCTTTGGCGTTGAAGATATCTATACGGGGGATGCCGTTTACGGCTATCCCAAGAATCCGGCGGGCTTTCGCAGCGGTGGACACTATGTCTGTCTCGAGCAGGCGCTTAATGGCCAGGCGCTTCCACCCACTGGCTATGGGCGGCATGGTGGATTCGGATTCGTACGCGAGCAAGTTCGACTGCCCAATGGCACCATCTTCGATGGGATCTACATCGGCGAGTATGGTAGCTTCAAGGCCGCAGGTGCGAATGGTAGTGGTATAGGAACCGTCAATCCCCGACTACCCCATCCTCATCCAACTTGGCATGCTCTGCTGCCAGAGGAGTACGCTCCGCAAATTCTAGAGAATTTGGTGCAACGATCTAAGCTCCCATTGTACTTAGACGGAGACTTTCGCACCTCGACTCGCTTCCCCTTTGACTTCAAGAAGCAGAACGCAACCAGTGTCGGATACGAAGTTGAAAATATCCGCGAATGGTTGCCTGGTGCTGTTATGCGGGCCAATCGACAACTGACTGGCTACAATATCGGCGTCGGCTATGCGGTACCCGACACCCTCGCCATTCCGCCAGACATAACCATGGTTCCCGATATGGACATTACCGCCTTCCAAGCCAAAAATTTATCGCGAGGTATGGTCGAAGGCTGGGAGTGGCAGATGAAGCAAGACTCCCCACCTCGCCCTACACCCCAAACTGCGTCTCGACCGCAGATGCGAAGTTTTCGCATGTGTGCTACGGGGCGACCCACCAGAGCCCAGTTCGCTGGAGGTGCCGCCGTCATCGGAGCCGGATTCGTCGGTGGTGCCGCAGGGGCCTATGGCGGGCAGGAGGCCGAGTGGTACTTGACGGACGGTCAAACAAATGGCGCTGCCGGTCGAGCCGTCGGTGGCTACATTGGCGGTACGCTCACAACCTATGCCGTCGGCAATCTGGTCACGGCAGGCGGAATGACGCTGGGGAGCGCTGCCCTTCCAGCGTTGCCTGCGGTGCCACTGGTCTATTTAGCTGATGACGTCAGTAGCAACGTTAACTTCGTTGCCACGAATGATCCGGATGTCATCGGCGAGAGCCTTGAGATTCAAGATGCTTTATTTGTGAACGGATTCTCTGGATACGGGCGAGCTCTGGGGCGGTACTACTTTGGATGGTAACACACTCACCAAGGCTTGACACACACCGCCAATCGCTATACTTGGCGGTGTGTTCTTTCAACCCCTGTGAGGTACCCTATGTTCAAAACACTCTTACTTGCGATGACATTCTTCGCGGCACCAATCGTGACCGAGTCGGCACAAGCCAGTCCGCTGCAGCCTTGGGACCACTACTTATGCGCTCCAATCAACCAGGGCGATGGCGAGAAGATTGGCGCGATTTGCCACAGGCGAGCTAACGACCTCAATGTGCTCGTCATGGAAGTGTACTACTTCGGGCACCTTTGGCGTAATCGCGATGACTATAAATATTTCTATGCAAACCTATCGCTCGACGGCTCCTACTTCGCGCGGCGATCATTGCAAGCTGTAGAGTACGGAGATGACCGCAACCTGCCAAAGCGCACCGTACTTTTTGGTCGGTTCATCGTCTCGACCGACTTTTCTTATCCACGGTTTGAAGGAACACCATTTACCATTTTCTTTCATGGCGAGCAGCGCGTGGCGACGAACAACCCACCGTTCAGCTATGACAACATGTTTGGCCAGAACTACCATGGCCATATCAAGCAGCTGTTCTAGAATGGTCAGCCTCTAATGGCAGTCAAAAGATCCGTGAACGAATGCAAGTGGTGATGCACCAGCTGTCGATGGGTCGGGTGCAGGTCTTCGTCGGCACCATAAGCGGCAAAGGCGACTCCCGATCCGGCAGCGTGGGCGCAGAGGATATCGACGTCGGCATCGCCGACATAGAGCATATCCGCAGTGTGGCAGCCAAGCTTGGCGGCGGCTAGTTGCAACGGCACGGGTGATGGTTTATGGACAGCGCTATCCTCGCGGGCCACTGTGACCTGGAAAAGGTCGACTTCGATACCGCACAAATCAAGACATGGCTCAACACTATCGCGACCGCGCGAAGTCACGATCGCCATGGGAATTCCCGCACCTTGCAACTTAGACAAAACATCAAGCACACCAGGAAAGGGCCGCAGATGCTGCTGCATATGCTGGAACATGTGCTCTGAATAAATTTGCCGCAGGGAATCATAGTCCTCTTCGGCGTGCCCCAACCCCAAGTGCGTAAAGATGTCTGGCAGTGGTCGCCCGATCAATTGCCGGACGATATGGGCAGCGGGCGATGCTCGCCCCAGTTGCTGCCAAAGTTGTTGCACACCATGAACGATGCTCGGCTTGCTATCGATCAGCGTACCGTCGAGATCAAAGGCAAGGACAGGGTATCGAGATTTCACCATGATTGTGTAAACTTACCTACAACAAACGGCGAAATGCCGCATTTTGGAGCGAATATATTTGAGTCAAATCACCTATCGCGTTGGCGACCGCCCCCCATTGGCCATCATGCTACCATTATCTATTCAGCATATTCTATGCATGTTTGGTGCAACCGTCTTGGTACCGTTGCTATTGGGCGCCGACGCCGGAGTCTGCCTCCTGATGAACGGAGTCGGCACTCTCCTGTATCTGGCGATATGCCGCTGGCAAATCCCGGCCTATCTGGGGTCGAGCTTTGCCTTCATTGCGCCGACCCTTGCGGTTCTGCAAGCCCATGGCGACATCGGACTAGCAGCAGCCCAGGGCGGATACATCGTCTTTGGGCTGACGTTCCTTGCGGCAGGATTGGCCGTCGCGCGCTTTGGCCATGCTTGGATCACCTGGTTATTGCCCGAAGCCGTCATGGGGGCTTTGGTAGCAGTTATCGGACTGGAGCTGGCACCCGTTGCCGCCAAAATGTCAGGATTTATGAATGAAACCGCCGGCGCGTTTGATCGCCCCATCGCCCTACTGACTTTTGTGGTTACAGTCATCGCTGCTGGCGGCAATTTTCGCCGGATCGGAGCTTTTCCAGTGCTGCTGGGCGTTGTTGCTGGATCTGCATCAGCCGTGGCGTTTGGCGTATTGGATCTCGGCCCCATCGCCGCGGCTCCTTGGTTTTCGGTGCCAAAATTTACGGCTCCCGTTCTGCAATTGGATGCCATTTTGATGATCGCGCCAGCGACACTGGTCGTTCTCGCCGAACATGTGGGGCATCTTGTGGTCACCGGTGAAGTCGTCGGCAAGAACTTAATGCAGAAGCCCGGTCTGCATCGCTCACTGATTGCTGACGGCATCTCCAATGTGTTGTCCGGATTTGTCGGGGCCACACCGAACACAACCTACGGTGAAAACATCGGTGTTATGGCGCTGACGCGCGTCTATTCGACGGCAGTCCTCGCCTGTGCCGCCTCGCTCGCCATCGTCATGGCTTTTGCCGGAAAGCTTATCGCGTTGATTCGCGCGATTCCCACTCCGGTGATGGGTGGTGTCTCGCTCCTGCTTTTCGGCGTCATTGCCGCAGCGGGCATTCGGATGTTGGTGGAACGGCGCGTCGATTTCAGCCGACCCGAGAATTTAACGTTAACGGCGTCGGTGCTCATCATCGGTACCAGCGGCATGGGACTAACCTTGGGCGGAATTGAATGGAAAGGCATGGCCCTAGCGGCGTTGGCGGGTGTCCTTCTAAACCTTATTTTTCGCTTGCAGCGCAAGGGCGCGTAAATGGACGTCTGGTGATAGCCCCGCTAGTTCTCGTGCTCCGAATACGCTACCATGATCCTTCGCAACTTTGTCACGGAGGTCGTGCCCATGCCTGTGATTGAAATCAGCGCCCTGCCACCATCAGAAGCCATCCACATTCCGAGTCTGATTGGCAAGCTTGCCTGCACGGTCGCAGGTGTGCTCGGGATTCCAGAGACATCGGTCTGGTGTACCTGGCACGATCTGCGCCCGGGGTATTTTACCGAAGGCAGCAACACGGCTACTCGTCAGCCACAGGCAACACATCCGCCCATCGTCCATCTGACGATGTTTGAGGGCCGAAGCCCCGAACTGATCGAGCGCGTGATCACCACAATTGCAGCGGAAGTGCAAGCGGGGCTCAGCTTACCGACGGCCAACGTCTTTATCACCTATCACGAAGCAAGGTCCGGCCAGCTTTTTGCCGGCGGTCGCCTGCGCACGCGATGAGAAGTCCGGGCCAAAAATCCAAAGACGAGCGGGCACCCATTCCACTTGTTGCTTTCGAGCATTATATGCTGGCCGATGATTCGGACCCGAGTTTTCCCATGACGTTTTGGCTGCGCGTCAACGTTGATGGGGTGCCTGACAAAGCTAAACTGGAAACGGCCTTCGACTGGTCCCTATCGCGGCATCCGTTAACGACGCGACTGATTCGCGGAGATGTCCGCGGCCCGACCAAGAAGCTGCAGTGGATTGTCCCGGAAAATACCAATGGTCCGTTGCCCCTATTTTGGAGTCGCATGGGTGAGGAACTCCCCTTTCCGCAGGGTCGACGAGGTATCGACCTGCAGCGAGAATCGGGGATTCGGCTCTTTGTTCAGACATCAAGCGACGGCTCAGAGTTTTTGCTGCAGTGCCATCACGCAGTTTTGGACGGCATGGGTGCTGTGCAACTTGTGGAAGATATTCTAGCGCAATACGGCGGCACTCCCGAGCGCGCCCGAAATATTGACGCCTCATTGCTGGCGCAGCGTGGCACATTTCATCTTTCGACAAGACATCGCTTGATGCGAATCGGCAGAGATCTTGCGCGCATTCTGCGCTTTTTACACGGCAAACCAGCGCAGCTCGTAGACCCCGGCAGCATTGCTGATACCTCGACCATTTCCTATCCAGCAAGTTGTCAGTTGGCTCTATCGCCTGACGCGATAAATGAGCTGCAAAGAGATGCTCGTAATCATGGCGGAACGCTCAACGATGCGTTGCTGGCAAGGCTGTTTGTTGGAATCTGGCGTTGGCGGAGGGAAAGTCCGGAGAGTCGGACCGTGCGCATCGCCATGCCGCTCAACATGCGCCAAGACCATGACCGCGCGATGCCCGCCGCTAACATCGTCAGCATGTGCTTTTTGGATCGCAGGCCGCCTTTGACCGTTCCTAGTGCCGATCTCATCACTTCGATCATTCAGGAAACAGCCACCATCAAGAAGTATGGCATGGGCTACGCTATGATCTCGGCTCTGCGCGCTGCAGGTTGTTTACCTCGCGGTATGTCCTACTTAACGCGCTCGCGCCACCCGGACCACTGCCATACGACCGCCGTCTTGAGTAACCTTGGCCGGCCCCTAGCCACTTCCCTATTGGCTCGCGATCAATGCGGTTGCATTCGCGCAGACAATTTGCGCCTCATGAGTTTGGAGCTCCTCCCCCCCATTCGCCAAGGTACAGCGGCCGCCTTCGGTGTGGCCACTGAGGCCCAAAAAACCATGATCACTCTCCATTATGACCCCGCTGCGCTTTCTGAACGACGAGCTATCGAACTCCTTAATTCTTTGCAGTGATACGCACGTCCGGAAGGTTTTCTTCTTTCTTGCGAGCGGGGTGTGCTATCATGCCACTAAGTATATTTCACCTTAGATGGATCTACAAGACAGTCATCGCTCACATTATTCTAAAGTCAGTCAACCCGGGGGAGTCAGCGATACTCTGGGGCAATCCAAAGTGCACGAGCATAAAAACCTCTGATGATGGTGCCATCGTGGGCTCAGTTTCGGACGATGCGGCGTGTGCCGCTGCCGATCCTGACTATTTCGATCTGAATCGGCCGGCCGACGAAGTCAACGCTGAACTGAATAGCCAAGATGTCAAGGCGCTGCCAGTATCCTATGACCGCTTGGACCTTGCCCTGCTCGGGGGCCAGCAAGGCGGAGCCAACACATACGATAACGTGACATGGGCACACGCGGATGTTGAGGAGAGAGCCTTTCCTGCCCTTCTCACTGAGTGGTCGGCCGCCATCGATCCGCCGCTAAAGTTAGGCGAGGGCGAACGCGTCACCTTAACATTGAACTATTCCCTGAGTGGCCTCGTAGAGACTGGGTTGACGAATGCAGAAGTGAAAGTACCTGGAGAAGGCATGAATCAAGGCGATAAGTACGATGATTGTAATGATGACTTTACCATCTGCATTAACGCACCCGCACTCTCGGTGACCTTTTCCAAGTAATCACATGATCGGATGGTGGGGTCTACCACTGAAACTGAGGGGCAGACTCCACCCGTTCCGAGAAATCGGCATGCCGCTCTGGCTCTAGACCGGTGGGAAACTTAGCCGAGCTGCGGCGCCACCGCTCTAGCCAACGCTGATCCAGTTTTTGTTCAGGTTGCCACCGCGGGTGCTCGGCATGGGGATGCGAAAACGCATAGGTCGAGCCACGCGTATCACTGAGGTTCCTACCCTCAAAGACCCAATAACCAGCGGCAAGCAGCGCGGCACGAAAAGCCGTCGCTGACGAGTACGTACTCATAATGAACGACTTGCTGCCTGCTTGCTGTCGCAAGCGTGACACAAAGTCCAATTGCCAAATTTCCGGATTCGATTGCGTCGAAAAAGGGTCAAACAGAACCACATCCGGACTCTCCGCACTCGTGATCGTTTCGCGAAAATCACCTTCGAACAGCTGCCAACTTAACGCCAACTTGTCGTGTTCAAACTGACCATCTTGCAAAATCTTTTTGGGCGCCCGATGAAAGAGATGCGGAAAATGTTTGGCATACTTTACCGCCAAGCGCAGAGAATCGAGATCATTTTCAAAGCTATAGATCTTGACCTTCCGCCGTAGCGCATCTGCAGCGATGGATTCCGCGGCCCGCAAAACCGCCATGGCATTGTGGGCCGCGCCCATTCCCAGGTCCCAAATCACGAGCTCAGAATGCTTTGACGCACCCATGAGATCCACCAGACCCGTCTGTTCCACATAGAGTCGATGAGCCTCGTGATCCGGGTTTTGCCCGCGATGCATTTGCTCGCCAGTGGCCTCGTCGTGGATGAAACCCTGCTGATTTGGGTGCTCGCCGACTAACAGCACCTGAAACCGATTCAAGCGGCGCTCCCTTGCCGGTGCCTTGGGTCGAGGTTGATCGGCAGTTGCTGGATAGCTGATATCAAATTGCCCCAACGCACTCACGAGGCCCGAGTAGTTTTTTGCAAAGGTTTTGTCGGCGATCATGCTGCGCACTAGCCGCATGAGCTCCAAATAAAAATGATAGTTGTGAAAGGCAATCAATCGCCAGCCCAGGCCCTCTTTCGCCTTGGCCAGGTGGTGAATGTAAGCCCGTGAATAGTTCTTGCAAGTGTAGCATTCGCATGTGGCGCTGATCGGAGATTCATCTAGGCGATAGGCGCCGCGCCGCATACGCACAACCCCCTCGAAGCTGAATGCCGTCCCCTGCTGGGCGTGAGCTCCCGGCATAATGCAATCAAACATATCGACACCGCGGTAGATCGCTTCCAGCAAGTCCACAGGTGTGCCAACACCCATCAAGTAGCGCGGCTTGTCATGGGGCATCAGCGAGCAGCTCAACTCGGTAAAGTCACGACGCTGGTCCTGCGTCTCGCCGACAGCGAGTCCGCCGATGGCAAAACCATCAAACGCGTGCTGACTGAGGAAGTCGGCACTGCATTGCCGCAGGTCCTCAAAACAAGCCCCCTGCACGATACCAAAAATGGCTTGATCAGAGTCGCCGCGCGCTGCCAAACTTCGCAACGCCCAGCGGTGCGTCAACTCCATGGCATTTCTTGCGGTGGTGTAGTCACATGTCGAAGGCACACATTCATCGAGCACCATCATGATGTCGCTGTTGATGGCGCGCTGAGCAGCAATACTCGATTCCGGACTCAGATGCACGCGCCGACCATCGACATGGGAGGTGAAGACGGCGCCCTCCTCCGTCATTTGCCGTTGATTCGGCAATGAGAAGATTTGAAATCCTCCTGAGTCGGTCAGCACCGGGCCATGCCAATTCATCAGCTGATGAATGCCGCCGAACTTCTGAAAGACATCTAATCCTGGACGAAGAATCAGGTGATAAGTATTGGCGAGTAAGATTTGCGCCCGGCAGGCTTTCAGGTCTTCAACAGTCATTCCGCGAACCGTGGCCTGTGTTCCTACCGGCATAAAGATCGGCGTTTCAACCACGCCGCGGCGGGTGTGCAAACGGCCCAGACGGGCATTGCAGGCAGGATCTCGATCGAGAACTTCGAATTGGGCGCGGTAACCTAGCATTTTCGTTGCCTAACACGGCAACGGCGGCGGTTTCAATGAGAAACCTACCTAACGCCGAAAGTACTCCGTCATCTCCAGGGGCCGCCCGGGCGCATTTTGGTAAATCTTCCGCATGTGCACTTCTAGATGTTCACCCTGCAGTCGCATTCGCAGAGTCGTTTCCCCTGAAGCATCAAGGTATTGCACCGTCAATGATCCGTCGGCAGCAAGGTTCGGTGCCGCCTGCTCACCCCAGGGGCACTCGCCACCACCGCAACTGCCAAAAACACGAACCGTTCGGCGCTGGCTATCGATAACGATGCGGGCCAAAGCTCCTTCAGCACCTGTGCGCATCCACACGCCAGCAAGACTAGCCAACCCGGCCGTCGGCGGCGTTGGCTCCAAACCGCTACCGCGGCAGACCAGATCGTAGTGCACGTCAATTTCTGCAGTGGGTTCGACGCCTTTCAGCAAGATGGTACCGTCGTACAGACATTGACGCCCCTCTTGTGCGGCAGCGAAGCGAAACTTTGAAATATAAAAGGCAAATGCCAAACCTCGACAGTCGGGCTGCAAAGGTCGTAAATGCATCAGCTGCGGCTTGGATATGCTTTGGATGGCACTCTCGCTGATGGCGATACCTAACTTGGCTTCGAGCGCAGCCACATAACGGTCCAACACCGCCTCGCGCGGAATTTGCCGGATGCAGGCATTCGCCTGAGAGAGCGGAAGGAAAGTTTGTAAAAGCACCAGCACCATCAAGTATGCAAAGTATTTGAACATTCTACGCACCCGTCTTTGAAGCGACACAATCTGAAATGTAAATGTATATGACCGCAAGTTCTGCAGCAGCGCTGCATGCATGGTACTAGCGCAATGAAGACAAAAATGGCAAGTGACTTCCCTAAACTGACGCCGTGAAATGTGCTTTGGGTACCCGGTACCCCAGATCGCTTAGGGGTACCCAAAGCACAGTTAACGGCACCAGTCAGTTCAAACCTACTTACTCAGAGCAAGCGCCACCGCCTCGTCACTGTCCATTTGCAATGCGAGCCAGCCCGCGAATTTCTGCGCATCCATTTGCACCAACTTCATCGCTGTTGCGTCGCCACTCTCTAAGCCACGTAGTATTTCATGCAACATCGGCCGAGATGCCGCATACAAGGACTTTCCCATCTTGATGTGCAGATCGCCGGCGAGGTTAGCTGATTCTTGAGTTACGTCAATGCGAAATCCAGTCGAACCCAGGTACGGGCATTCATCGAATGCCGGCAACGATAGAGCGAACCCCGTCTCAGTGCGGGTCAGCTCCACATTATTGAGAAACGCTTGCAAACTCTCAGCACGCGCAATGTGGACTCGCAACAGCTCAGCTACAACATCCTCGTCTGCAACCTGCTGTACCGTGTCGCGATCGGCCAATTCCGCCTTCAAAGTCTGCAGATAAGTCGCAACCTCAGTTCGATGTGACGCAAACTTCTCGCTTAGGTGCTCATAGAGTGCCTCTATCGTCGTGACCTCAAGTGTCTCTGCCATATGCGCGCAATGACGCTTCCAAAGCATGCCAGCGGCACCGTCGATGGTTCGCTCGCGATCGCAGGCGGACAGCCTCTTCATCCTATACTTCAACATGGCCAGAATATCGGCATGCTCAACAGCACCTTGCACCGATAGAGTGAAGCCGCGCTCGGACTTGTCAGCCAAGTTCGTCGACAGTATCAAGTGCCCGGTTGCATCCAAGCGCTGATCCGACCATGGAGTTTTGGCGAGAGCTAGTTCCACATCAAACGCAAAGCGGTCAGCATTGATGTCGGTCTCCTCCGAATTGAGCGAGTACGACAAGCGTTCGATGGTGTCATTGCGGCTGCTAAACTCTTCAAGCGCCGTCCTTAGGCTAGCATTGATCGCTCCCAAGTCCCAAACTTCGACTTGTGAAGTCTGCACGACTGGTGCCTGAGACTCCGCCTGTGCATTTTGCTCATGCTCAGAAGCAACGGCAACCGCATGATACTGTGCCGCGCAGGCGCCTACAGCCGATAGAACTAGCAACGGCCCGGTCAACTTAACAAAGCTCTTCATCATCAACCTCCCGAAATATCCACGCCCGCACGTAACCACTACGCCGGAGCGGCCGGCATAGTGCAATGCCGATGCCAGATAACTCACGACTGATTTTTCGTGATAAACGTCTATGAATTCGGCGTTGGTAGTAAGATGGGGACTTAGCTGGTGACCGCAAATGACCTGCGGCCACGTCTCCAGAAGGATTCACTGCTGTGCTGAGGCATCAGCATTCCCAGTGCCACAAGATATCGCCAGCACTCAGCACAAGCTGCGTTCAGCTGCGTTGCCTGCAATAGGCCAAGGCCAATGGCATGAGCCGAAGCAGTAGACTACGTCCCCTCCGATGGGAGGCGCCAACGTGATCCGCAATAACCCCGCATTGATACCGTTTGCGCCCCTCGTCATCGTCCTCTTTGTGCGCGCTCTGCTCCGGTGGCATCAAGTCAGACCAGAAATTGTAATATGTCGAACTGAGAAAGTAGGTAAACGACTTGTACTCGGGATGAATACGCTCGCTACAATCTTGGTAAATCTGAAAAGCGTGACCGGTATGCGACAAGAAGACGAAAGCCAGCAAAAAGCGCTACAGCATGTCAACCTCAGTTGGTTGACGATGCTTAAATATTAGCGCAAGTTGCTGACCTGGTCGATAATCATCAAGGCTCGTCATCGCGAGCCAGTTATATTGTTATTCTGCGGGTACACATTGGCTGGGAACTTCGGCTTCTACGACTTCCGGGACCAAACTCACATCGCGCAGAAACAAACCTTGGCCAGTAATATACTCGCCCGCTACAGTAATTTTTTGCCCATCCTTCAATTCTGAGCCTACTGGCAACGTTGTGGTTTCCGCACATCCGCTGATGCAAATGTTGCCGGTTATCTTACCATCGGCAAACTGCGGCGCCAAAGCAGTCGTCTCGGTGGCTTTCACATCCATAAGCTGCAAGGAGCGCTGGCTACGTCCAAAAGTATCGGCAAAATCTGCTGTGGCGTCGCTGATGGTCGCGGTGAATTGCACCTTGCTGCGCCGCGGCTGATTCAAGGGACTCAACTCCGACACGATGAGCCGCCCGCCGTCTTGCTGTAATTTGACGACGAGACGTGCATTCAAGGCGGGCTCCGCCAGCAGCAATGCTGGGGGACATTCTGTCGAACAAAGCACGGCTTGCTGACTCGTTTGCGCCAAACCGAGACCGTCGCTAACATAGGCAATTCCGCCGAGGGTCAGCATCTTGCCATCTGTATCATTTTCTAAGTTGGTGATGGTGGCTACCATAACCGATTCAGCTGGACGAGCAGGTTGCACTTCCAGGGCTTCTAGCTGCGCATCCACCCAAGTGGCTATGCTGTCTGCCGGTACAAAAAATGCGTCGATGGCTGACGCGCAAGCCGTGATGGAATTCGTATTATCCGCCACGCTACCGAAACTCGTAATGCCAGTGATGCGAGGTTGAGCTGGCGAGTCCCAAAATAGCGACGATCCTGAGTCACCCGGACAGACTAGCTGCCCCCCAGCAGCCTTTGGCGTCACACGCAGACTCGGCACACTATCGATAAACAAGCTCGTATTGGTATAGCCGGCAAAGTTTGCCGTGCCAGCGCGCAAATCGAGTACCGAGGCATTTGCCGTATTCGCGCCATCGGTAAAGACGCCGTTACCAATCATCACCACTTCGGTCACCTGCGTTGCTGTCAAGCGCGAGCGCACCATCTCGTAGTAACTTACGGTTTCATCAAACGCTTCATCAAGGACCAGTAGGGCTACATCTTGGTAGGGTGAATCTTGGTAGTAAATCACATCGACGATACTGCGAACCTTTTCACCCAATGTAAACGTAATCAAGGCGGGGTCCGTCCGCAGTGGGTTCGCCCGTCGTACGGGTGGATCGTTTGGATTTGGACCGGGCTGCGTCACTTCTTCCACACAATGGCCGGCCGTCAAAACAACATTGGGAGCAATAAGATTGCCCGTGCAGATCGCGCCATCCGCATCAATGGAGCCAACCGAAGAGTATTTCGCGGCAAACTCGGAGTCGGGCTCGACGAGCGTACCGGAACGAATTCCTAAGCAAGTAGCTTGGTCGGCGCCGTCCCGTGATTGATCGTCCAGCTGGGCTGGTGCCTTGCGCGACACGAGTCCCTGCGGCATCCATTTCCCGCAACTCGTTGCGGCAACAGCGGCCAGAATGATTGAAAACTTGCCTCTAGCTCGACGATTGGCAACAGGCATCGAGTCGATCCTCCTAGACCTGTGAGCGGTCCCTTGGTTTTATCGGAAAATGGCGTCGATTCTTGAGGCATCACCAAACCCTCGGTTAATCATTCGTTTTTACAGCTACTTGCAAATCTTTTTGCCAGCGATTTATGTCTGGAACCTAAGTCCGCGGCGCAACGGGGGGGGTCTGCATGGTCTGCCGGGGAATTGGTCTTGGCGACGGGAAGGGAAGGTCACATAGCCTACAAATTCCCCCATAACCCATCATCGTTGCTACGCTATCTTTAATCGCTCGATTTTTTTCCAAGCTGGTCGATACGAGGTAGTCTCCGAAGCGGGCCTTCGGGACAGGCTGCAGAATTCAAGCTTTAGAGGCAAGGCATGTATCCATTAGACTCAACCCTTGCGAGCCGCATGGTGATGGCGCACTTGGTGGTTCTCTGGTCCATGCTCCTGCCTTCCTGTGGGGATCAACCCGTAGCGTCTCCAGATGCCTCTGCTATCGAACCACAAGACGAAGATGCCACCATCATCATCGCTGACGATCGACTGTGGACATCATACGCAGATGGCAGCCTGCGCTTCAATGCCGACATCAACCCCATTCTGAAAGCAAGCTGCGCCGGTAGCAGTTGCCATAGTATAGGCTCACTCTTTGGGTGGTATACGGACAACCAAGCCAATTTTGATCGGGACGCTCGGGCCGTTTGGGAGTCAGTCATGGACCGGAGCATGCCACCGGCAAAAGCTGCGGCATTGGATCCGGATGCCCGCGCCAAATTGCTGGGCTATGTAGCCTTCTTGCTGGACATCAAACCCATCGACGTCGACGAGGCTGGAGAAGTTACCTGGGACAGCCAAGGGGGCACCGACGGCAAAATTGAGCGGACTTATGATCTCGCCAACCTGGACTATGCGAACGACGTCAGCCCCATTCTCTATAAGGGCTGCGGCAGCTCTCAATGCCATGCTCCGGGAAGCCCCAACGGCGTTTTTGTTTCTTATCAGGATAAGTATTTAGGGTGGGCCGGGAAAGCCATACCAGCATTAAGATCTGGTGCGATGCCACCTCCAGGCGGAACGCGCACGATTACAGACACCGAACGGCAGGTCCTCATCCGCTATCTGGAAGATTTCGCCACGGCCGCGCAAAAGGACCCGAACGTCGATCTGCGCCTCAACCTCTCATTTGCTGCTGATATCAATCCGATCATCATTGCCAGCTGCGGCACTGCGGGCGGCTGCCACGTTGCGGGCTCGACGACCCGCAGACCGTACGAAAACAGCGAAGCCAATGTGCGTGCAGATGCATCCGGCATTCTTTATCATCTTAATCGTGGTTCTATGCCGACCGGCGGCGCGACGATCACCGCTGGGGAAAAGCAACTCCTGATTGATTACCTGACGCACTAGCTCTGAATTTGGCGTGCCAACCTAACTGCCACAAGTGCCCACATTTGCTGCTGAAATGAAATTGTTTGCAGCAGGCCCCCTCCTCTCGCGTCGCTGCACCGACGACATTTGATAATTCCATAGTTAATCTGAACGGTTCGCGCTGAGGGTCTGTGGCTGCGAACAACGGACTGCCTGTTTCAAGTTCACTCTCTTGCCCGGCAAAACACTGCGATATCCTGCCGATTTTCAACATGAATTCAGCTTCCATCAAACCACAAGCCTCCGTGGCCCAGCTCCTGCAATCTCATCGAATACATCGCAAGCCATTGCACGAATAGAGATCCACTTCGCCTCTAGGGGGGAATCACATGTCGAAGCAAAAGCTTCACCAATATACCTGGCCTTTGCTAAGCAGAGCGAGGATCCGATGCCTGTGCGCCGCAATGCTGTTGGCCACAGGACTGACGGCCTTCGGTCAATCACAGCGGGTAAGTAGAACTTCATGGGCCTCTCAAGATCGTGAGTGTGAATTCAAAAAGGTGCCCATATCACCGCTTCTGGCCCCAAAACTCGGACCATATCTCGACGTCGTCCGCTCTCCAAATTTCGACTACTCGTACATAATCCAAAGTCCACTTACTGATCACAATAGCGCCTTCGACAACTACATTGGGAAACTCCTCAGTCCGTATTATCAATTTCAAAACACAGCAGCAAACCCGGACGCCATCATTTTAGCGATGCACGGTAGCAAGAGTGGATTTAGCGGTGGTACGCCTGGCGATGTCGCAAAATTCATCGTCAATCATGTTGATGACGATGTACTAAGGCACCTCGATGTTTTTGTCGATGCATGCGAATCACCAGCAAACGGCGCGAAACTTCGCGACGCCTTGCAAGCCGAGTTATGCAAAAAAGGAATCCGCAGGCCTCCACACGTGTTCACGGCTCCCATTCCGGGTCCAATGTATGGAGGGCATTGGCTGGATGTCGATGACGCTTCGATGTGGTCGGGTCCAGTCGTGGGCTCACCTGATGCCAATCAAGCGATGCAGTCGGTACGTTTTCAGCGTTTGCCCCCGTGTGACCCGTCCAGCCTGCCAAGGTGCTCATCAACCTTCGGATATTATAGTCGGCGTGTTGGTAATGAGGTGATTCCGCGGAGCTTGCCGACGATCAATAGCGTAGGCGCCGGAATCTTGCTAGGAGCGATCGCAGAAGATGCCGGTCCGGCCATGCAAAACGTTACTGGGGAATTTGGAGCTGAGATCGCTCGCCATTTCTCCCAGAAAGGCGTTGGCGCGCCATCGAAACTATCATTTAAGGGCGCAGGGCTTGCTTCATGCGCCATGGAGACTTTCTTACCACCCGACGAAACGATTGGTTATCAAGCCATGCATGCGCCCATTTTTGGCGCGGATGCGGATCGAAACATCGAAGACTATTTGAATGGCAAACTGCAGACCTTGATAAACCTTTTTAGCTGGTAGTGGTCGCGTCGATCTCCATGTAGTCCGCCCCCTGCCTATGTCTCCAAATAGACACAAGCCTGCCTTTCTGGTCCGAGGCCAAAAGGGCGCACTCCGTCCATCCTATCAGAAAAATCCTAATATTATCCGGAACAAAGCTGCGGCACTGGGCTTGCATTACGAGTTGATGTCCAGCTTAGAGAATGGTGCCTACAGAATGCCCCCCCACAGAGATTCTAGGAAAGGATTTCACCCATGATGAGGCTAGGAAGCAAAATGGTTATTGCGAACATCGCACTGTTGGCGATGGCTTGCGGTACAGACGAAATGAAGCGCCGCCCACTGCCTGTGAATGCGGACAACGTTGATCCGCAAACAGACATCTCGATAGATGCGGATGAAGCAACCACGACAGACTCAAAGGAAACTGAATCAACTTTAGCGAACGTCGAGCAAGCGCTGACAGAGCTGCAAGTCGTTGGCGGCGGCCATGCCGTGACAAACCCAGAAAATGATGAAGAAACCACCGACACACGAGAATCGGACGAGGAACAAGTCGAAGAGCAAGCTCAGCAAGATGAACAAGCTTCAGACACCGAGCACGTTCAAGGCGACGAACAAATACATAACGAAGAGAGCGACGTCGATCGTTGCGAATCTCACCCCAGTCAACGCGGCAAGGGCAATGGCAAGGACCGCGGAAAAGGACTCGGCCAAGCAAAACACTGCGCGGGCTAAACCCGCGCCGTTCGACTATGACTCCTTACTTGGCCTGCAACTTGGCGCCAACGTGGGCAGGATGCAGGTGACACTTCACCTCGTAATCACCAGTCGCCTTGAGTGCGAAGCTGACCTTTGTCGGCGTCTTTGGTTGAACAACCATCGGCGCCACGACACCCGGTATCTCAAATCCGTGAGGCTCCGCCAGTTCATTAATTAAGGTGGCATGGACGGGGACGCCATGCTTGACGGACGTCAACGGCGGAACCCAAGTCTTCTTCCCGTCCACCAAAATCGTCTTAAACTCAATTTCCTGCGTTGGCGCAGGTACAGCACCCGCCTTCGCCAGCGATTTCTCCGCAGCACTCGCGTTCACCCAAACAACGCCCATCAAAAACAAACCGATGACACTCTGCATCATCACGACTTCCTTTCTATTGACTGCATCAGACGACACCACACAGTACGAACCGTACAGGACCATTTCGTCGTTGTCTCGGGAAATGCTTCGTGGATTGGAGGCTTCTTACAGACGATAATAGGCGGTAATGGCCATTTCACCACCCATGGTCGGCTGGTGCTGCAGATCCTGAGAAAATTCGCTAAGCGCCTCGTCGGCAACAAAAGAACGGGCGATCTCCGTGAGAGGCATCTGCATCATCAATTGCCCACCAACCGCCAAGTCTCCCCAATGGTAAAAGACTCCGCTACTAGCTCGCATCGCAAGTACGACCAGAGTCGATTCAAAGGATCCGAGCTTCTCCACACTGGTCGCAGCACGGCCATCGATAACCGCTTCCGTAAAAGTCACCGTCGACATGTCGACATCAATGCCAAGCCCCGCCCGTGCCGTCATACTTTCTCCGAGGGCGACGTTGATCGGCATCGCCTCGGCAAATGCACCAAAGGTGGTCGCCTCAAGTGTGGAACCGTAACCATAGTCACCAATCTGCGGATCGAAAGTTAAGTTGGTGGCAAATGTGGGCGGAGCTCGATAACGCGCACCGAAACTGTAGGCAAAACCATGGGTCGTCTCCATCGTCAGTGCCACTTGCCCACCAGGAACGAAAGCCGCGTCCGCAGCGCGATCACGATACTCATAGGGTGCAACACTCGTTAACGCTGCCGACGATCCAGCATAAACCGGGCGCCGAAAACTCGCTGGCGCCGAGGGCGAAAAACTCAACGAGCCCTCGATAAGTAAACCGCGAGTTGCACGATTGCGTTGAAGGGGACGCGGTGTGGCTCTGATGACATCAGCTGGAGGTGCAGCACTAACAACCTCAGACGGGGGTGCGGACGCGATGTTCATGGTAGACGAGGCATAGCTAATCTCGACACGGCGTTCTTTCGCCTTGCCCTCGGACGTCACGGCACTCGCAAACTTAGCACCATGAACTTCAACGATAACCTTTGACGGAGTACCCGCAAGCAACTCACGAATGTAATCGGCAACAAATCCGCCGCGACGCTCCGATACAGCCTTGATAACACCTGGCCGACCATCACCATCGGAATAGGCCGCAACAAAAACGTTACCCCCACGGTGCTGACGAACCTGATCAATCCAGGCATCGAGTTTTGGCCGTTCTTCTTCGCTGATTCGCAGATGGTTCTTCTTGTAGTAAATCCGAACCGTTTCAGGCGGCATCGAGGTTGGTGCAGCCAAAAGTTCCATGCTCAGGCAAATGGATAACATCAACAATGAGCGGCGCAAGCATTGCACCGCTGTCGTAAGGCGAACTTCTTTCCATCGAATATGACTAGCCATGAGATCCTATGAGCACTGCAGAAGACAGGATTGAATCACGCGTTGTCTTGTGCTTCAGACCAATGAATTGAAATGTAGCCATAGTGTGCGATGCACACCTGATATGCTAATATTATAATTGTATCAGGTAGCGCAGTCTGAGCCAAAATCTCACCCGTAAACACGCCAGGTATGCTGATAACCACAGAGAGAAACTGTTATCTTCAGGGAAATTTTGCGATGATGCACACACCATTCCGCCGGCGAACCCTCTGTCTTTCTTTACTCGTCCTACTTGGCGGCGCCTGCGCCAAGGAAGAAACCATCACGGGTCAAGCGCCAGCACCTGCCTTGCGCAAGTCTTGGACCTTAAGTTTTGGCAGCAGTGGCCTTGACCGTGCGACGGCCATGGCGGTCGATGCCTCTGGCAACCTAATCCTAGCATTGGGATTCTCTGAAGATATTACTGTTGGCGAAACAGTGCTCACCCCTGCAGGCGGGGAGGATGTCGCCATGGTCAAACTGAACGCGCTGGGACAAATGCAATGGATCAAACAATTCGGCGGCACGGGCTCCGACGAAGTACTGGCCATTGCGTGCCGTCCAGATGGACGACTGCTGATCACGGGCCTATTTTTCAATGAGATCAATTTTGGCGGCGGTGCTTTGACAAGTGCTGGCAATGCGGACGTGTTCTTGGCCGAGTTGATGGCCGATGGCTCCCATTCGTGGAGCACCAGCTTTGGTGGTACTGGTTATGATCGCGGCGTGAGCCTGGCACCCTCGTCCGCCAACGAAATCACCGTTTTTGGCGAATTCAGTGGTTCTTTAACCATCGGCAGCCAGACTTTCGACAGCGCTGGCCTCACGGACCTGTTCATCGCCCGCTACCGCGTCAATACCAGTACATTCGCCGGCGCCCAGCGCTTTGGCAACTCCGAATCGGAGAAAGCACTTGGCTTGCACGTCAATGCAATCGGCGTGACGCGTGCGGTTGGCAGTTACGCCGGCCAACATCCTTTTACTGTTCGCGAAGTCGCCTCGAGTGACGATTCAACCGACGTATTCGCAATCTCTACTTTGGATCCGACGTCGCCGCAATCGAACTAGGGCCTGCCCGAAAAGCGCAGCTTGCGGTTAACGGGCCAGGGGACTGGAGCAGTGGCCCGAAGTTCTGATATCTGGTCGGTGCACTGAAGACAGGTCGGTCGACAGGATTCGGGCCAGTCACCAGATTTCCGCCCGGCGATCTGATGTCCGGTAACCGAAACGGTTGGCTGTCCGGAGAACGGCGAAAGCTTATGCGAAAAGTTTGGCGTAGGTGACCGGTTTGGCCAAAACGCAAGCTCGAACTGCGCGATGAAAGAGTCGCTTCGGATCGTGGCGTCGGTTGAACCTGTAAAAATATTCTGCCAATCCAGTCTTTAGTTTCAACGGCAACGAGAACCTCTTGCTCCGTGCCGGTTTCGCGCCGACCAAATGTAGCACCCTCGAGTTCCAGCGCCGAAATGCCGCGCTTTCCTTGCATGACAAAGTAAATCGCGCGAAGCCATTTCAGCACAGGGGTTTTG